>NZ_CP027194.1:0-1224534 GCF_002970935.1 Lactobacillus sp. CBA3606
TGAAAAAAGTGTGGAAACACTTGCTATTGCAGAGCTTTTCAGTTAATATAGAATGTGCTTGGTATTTAGATGGGGTTTACCCCGACATCAAGTAACCGTAGTTAGCTTTGATGTGAAAGGTTGCGACACGCCCGGCTACATTGTCATGGGGTGCGGCGGTAATTTTCACGGAGCTAGTCTTATTTTCAAAATAGACGAAGGAGGTCACAACAATGGCAAAACAAAAAATTCGTATTCGCTTAAAGGCGTACGAACACCGTATTCTTGATCAGTCAGCTGACAAGATTGTCGAAACGGCAAAGAGAACTGGTGCTACTATTTCAGGCCCAATTCCCTTACCAACTGAACGGACTATTTATACCGTTCTACGTTCACCACATAAGTTTAAGGACTCACGTGAACAATTCGAAATGCGGACTCACAAGCGATTAATCGATATCGTTAACCCAACGCCTAAGACAGTCGATTCATTAATGAAATTAGACTTGCCTAGCGGTGTAGATATTGAAATCAAGCTTTAATTCAAACTAAAATCAATTAATTGGAGGTGTACTCATGACCACTAAAGGAATCTTAGGGAAAAAGGTAGGAATGACGCAAGTCTTCACTGAAGCCGGGGAATTAATCCCAGTTACAGTTATCGAAACTCAACCCAACGTTGTCTTGCAAGTTAAAACTGTTGAAAACGACGGTTACGAAGCAATTCAATTAGGCGTTGACGATAAGCGTGAAGTCTTAAGCAACAAACCTGCTCAAGGTCATGCAGCAAAAGCAAAAACGGCTCCTAAGCGCTTCATTCGTGAAATTCGTAATGTTGAGCTTGGAGATTACACAGTAGGTGACGAAGTCAAGGCTGATATCTTTGCAGTCGGTGACGCCGTTGACGTTACGGGTATCACTAAAGGTCATGGTTACCAAGGTAATATCCATAAAGACGGTCAAAGTCGTGGTCCTATGTCTCATGGGTCTCGTTACCATCGTCGTCCTGGTTCATTAGGTGCTATTATTAACCGGGTCTTCAAAGGTAAGAAATTACCAGGCCGGATGGGTAATCACCAACGGACAATGCAAAACTTGCAAATCGTTCGTGCTGATGTTGAAAACAATGTCTTATTAATTAAAGGGAATGTCCCTGGCGTTAACAAGTCATTTGTTATCATTAAAACATCTGTAAAAAGTAAATAAGAAAGGAGGACATAATACATGACTAGCGTAGCATTATACAAACAAGACGGTACGCAAAATGGTGACGTTACTTTAAACGATGCAGTGTTTGGTGTTGAACCAAACGAAAACGTTGTTTTTGACGCCATCTTGATGCAACGAGCATCATTGCGTCAAGGAACTCACGCCGTTAAAAACCGGAGTGCTCGTCGCGGTGGTGGTCGTAAACCATGGCGTCAAAAGGGTACTGGTCGGGCGCGTCAAGGTTCTATCCGTTCGCCACAATGGCGTAAAGGTGGGATTGTCTTCGGACCAACTCCACGTTCATATAGCTACAAATTACCAAAGAAGGTTATGCGCTTAGCTTTGAAGTCTGTCCTTTCTCAAAAGGTCTTAGACAATAGCTTAGTTGCTGTTGAAGGCTTAGCTTTCGACGCACCTAAGACTAAAGAATTTGCTAACGTATTAAATAACCTCAATGTCGACACCAAGACACTTGTTTTGGTTGAAGAGGACAATGAAAAGGCTGCTTTGGCAGGTCGTAACTTACCAAATGTTAAGATCCTAAAAGCCAAAGGTGTTAACGTACTAGATGTTGCTAATAGTGACAAATTAGTCGTTACCCAAAAAGCCCTCGATCAATTAGGGGAGGCGCTCGCATAATGGAAGCACGCGATGTAATTTTACGCCCTGTAGTTACTGAAGCATCAATGGCTAACTTGGATGACAAGCGTTATACCTTTGATGTCAACGTACAGGCAACAAAAACACAAGTTAAAAAGGCTATCGAAGAAATCTTCGACGTCAAAGTCGTTAAAGTTAACGTGATGAACGTTAAAGGTAAGTTAAAGCGTCAAGGTCGTTACGCCGGCTACACTAAGAAGCGTCGTAAGGCAATTGTTACCTTAACTCCTGACTCAAACGAAATTAAGTTGTTCAACGACGATCAACAATAAATCTAATTTTAGGAGGTAACTCATAGTGGGTATTAAGAAGTATAAACCAACCACTAACGGCCGTCGTAATATGACTGCTTCTGATTTCGCCGAAATTACTAAGACGAAACCTGAAAAGTCATTATTAGACTCACAAAGTCATACGGCTGGTCGTAACAGTTATGGTCACATTACTGTTCGTCATCGTGGTGGTGGTCATAAGCAACAATACCGTTTGGTTGACTTTAAGCGGATTAAAGATGAAGTTTCTGCAACGGTTAAAGCAATCGAATATGATCCAAACCGGACAGCTAACATTGCCTTATTGGTATATGCTGATGGTGTAAAATCATATATTTTAGCACCAAAGGGTTTGGAAGTTGGTATGCAAGTTCAATCAGGTGTTGAAGCTGACATCAAAGTTGGGAATGCTTTACCATTAACTAACATCCCAGTTGGTACTGTTATCCATAACATCGAACTGAAGCCCGGTAAGGGTGGCCAAATGGCCCGTTCAGCTGGTGCGTCTGCTCAATTACTTGGTAAGGAAGGCAAGTACGCTATCGTACGTTTGTCTTCTGGTGAAGTTCGTTTAGTTCTATTAACCGGCCGTGCAACTATCGGTACTGTTGGTAATGAACAACATGAATTGATCAACTCAGGTAAGGCCGGTCGTACTCGTTGGCAAGGTAAACGTCCAACAGTTCGTGGTTCTGTAATGAACCCTAACGATCACCCTCATGGTGGTGGTGAAGGTAAGGCTCCAATCGGTCATCCATCGCCAATGTCACCATGGGGTAAGAAAACCCTTGGTAAGAAGACTCGTAACAAGAAGGCTCGTTCAAACAAGCTTATCGTTCGTGGTCGTCGTCCAGGTAAACATTAATTCGCAATTACTGTAGTTCTCGAGAGGAGGTCACACGATGGGTCGTAGTTTAAAGAAGGGACCTTTCGCAGATGCGCATTTATTGAAAAAAATCGATGCACAGTCTGGTTCCGACAAGAAATCCGTCATTAAGACGTGGTCACGTCGTTCAACAATTTTCCCAAGTTTCATTGGTTACACTATCGCTGTTTATGATGGGCGTAAGCATGTCCCAGTTTATGTCCAAGATGATATGGTTGGTCATAAGTTAGGTGAATTTGTACCTACACGGACATTCCATGGTCATGGTACAGACGATAAGACAACGAAGTAATAGTTAGGAGGATATAAAGAATGGCTGAACAAGTAACATCTGCACGCGCAACTGCAAAAACTGTTCGTATCGCCGCTCGTAAGGTCCGCCTAGTTGTCGATCTTATCAGAGGTAAAAGCGTTGCCGAAGCATTAGCAATTTTAAAGTTCACTCCTCGGGGTGGCTCACCAGTAGTCGAAAAAGTACTACTATCAGCAGTCGCTAACGCTGAAAATAACTTTGACTTAGATCGTGAAGATTTAGTTGTCAGTGAAGCTTTCGTCAACGAAGGCGCAACCCTAAAACGGTTCCGTCCTCGTGCTAAAGGCTCAGCTTCACCAATCAACAAACGGACTAGCCACATTACGATCACAGTTACTGAAAAATAGGAGGGATAACGCGTGGGTCAAAAAGTAAATCCAACCGGATTACGTGTAGGAATCATTCGCGACTGGGAAGCAAAATGGTACGCTGAAAAAGATTTTGCAACCTATTTGAACGAAGATTTACGCATCCGTAAGTATATCGAACAACGACTTGCCGACGCTTCCGTCTCCACCGTTGAAATCGAACGCGCTGCAAATCGCGTGAACATTTCAATCCATACCGCTAAACCAGGGATGGTTATTGGTAAGGGTGGTTCTGAAGTAGAAGCACTTCGTAAAGAATTAAACAATTTAACTGGTAAACGTGTACACATCAACATCATCGAAATCAAGAAACCTGATTTAGATGCTAAATTAGTTGGTGAAAGCATTGCACGTCAATTGGAAGGCCGTGTCGCTTTCCGTCGTGCAATGCGCGGTGCTATGCAACGTACAATGCGTTCCGGTGCTAAGGGTATTAAGACACAAGTCGCAGGCCGTTTGAACGGTGCTGATATGTCACGTGTTGAAACATACTCAGATGGTACGGTTCCATTGCATACCTTACGTGCGGATATTGATTACGCATGGGTTGAAGCTCGTACAACGTACGGTAAGCTTGGCGTTAAGACATGGATCTACCGTGGCGAAATCTTGCCAGAAAAGAAATCTGCAGATAAAGGAGGAAAATAAACATGCTAGTACCTAAACGGGTAAAATTCCGTCGTGTTCATCGTGGTAAAATGCGCGGTGAAGCTAAAGGCGGTAAATCAGTTGCATTCGGTGATTATGGTTTACAAACACTAGAATCACACTGGATTAGTAACCGGCAGATTGAAGCTGCTCGTGTTGCTATGAACCGTTACATGAAGCGTGGCGGTAAAGTATGGATTAAGATTTTCCCTCACAAGTCCTACACTGAAAAAGGTGTCGGCGTGCGGATGGGTAATGGGAAAGGTACTCCTGCAGGTTGGGTTGCCCCAGTAAAACGTAACAAGGTTATGTTTGAAGTCGGTGGCGTATCTGAAGAAGTTGCTCGCGAAGCTTTACGCCTAGCAAGTACTAAGTTACCTGTAAAAACTAAGATCATTAAGCGCGAGGAAGTAGGTGGCGAATCAGATGAAGGCTAAGGAAATTAAAGCATTGTCCACTACTGAAATGCTCGAAAAAGAAAAGTCTTATAAAGACGAACTTTTCAACTTGCGTTTTCAATTGGCCACCGGTCAGCTTGAAAACACCGCTCGTTTAAAACAAGTTCGTAAGAATATCGCACGTATCAAAACTGCGTTGCGTGAACAAGAATTAAACAAGTAGAGTATAAAGGAGGCAATCACGAATGAGTGAAGATACTCGTAACAGCCGCAAGGTTATCCAAGGACGCGTTGTTTCAGATAAGATGGACAAAACCATCGTTGTTGTCCGTGAAACATACAAGAATCATCCTGTTTACGGCAAGCGTGTTCGTTATTCAAAGAAGTACAAAGCACATGATGAAAATAATGATGCTCATGTTGGCGATATCGTCCGGATCATGGAAACTCGTCCTCTATCAGCTACAAAGCGTTTCCGCTTACTTGACGTCGTTCAAAAAGCTGTTATTATCTAGTTTATTAGCTGAAGAATATTAAATGAAGGGAGGACACTTACTGTGATCCAACAAGAAAGTCGTTTAAAAGTTGCTGACAATTCCGGTGCCCGTGAAATCCTAACTATTAAAGTTTTAGGTGGTTCAGGTCGTAAGACTGCTAATATCGGTGATGTTATCGTTGCTACGGTCAAACAAGCAACACCCGGTGGTGTTGTCAAAGCTCATGATGTTGTTAAAGCAGTTATTGTCCGGACTAAGTCTGGTGTTCACCGGACTGATGGTTCATACATCAAATTCGATGAAAATGCTGCAGTTATTATCCGTGATGACAAGACACCTCAAGGTACTCGTATCTTTGGCCCTGTCGCTCGTGAATTACGTGATAAAGACTTCATGCGTATCGTTTCATTAGCCCCAGAAGTTCTGTAATCACACACCGTAAATATAAGGAGGTGCGCAACCTAATGTTGATTAAAACTGGTGATAAAGTTCGTGTAATCAGCGGTAAGGATCGTGGTCAAGAAGGTACTATTAAAAAAGTTATCTCTGCCAAGAACCGTGTCGTTGTTGAAGGTGTTAACAAGATTAAGAAACACCAAAAACCAACGAATGTTAACCCACAAGGCGGTATCGTTGATATCGAAGCACCAATTGATGCTTCTAACGTTATGTTCCTTGACCCATCAAACAACGAACCTACCCGTTTAGGTGTCCGTCGCGAAGATGGTAAGCGTGTCCGTTTCTCAAAAAAGAGCGGCAACGCTTTAGAAAACTAAGAGCCTAACTGAAAGGAGGAAGCAAGTTTCATGGAAAACCGTTTAAAAGCTCAATATGAAAAAGAAATCGTCCCAGCATTAGTTGACAAGTTTAATTACACTTCAGTAATGCAAGTACCTAAGCTGGCAAAGATTGTTTTGAACATGGGTGTTGGTGATGCAGTCACTAACGCTAAGAACTTAGACGAAGCCGTTGAAGAATTGACTTTGATCGCGGGCCAAAAACCTTTGGTTACTCGTGCAAAGAAATCTATCGCTGGTTTCCGTCTTCGTGAAGGTATGGCAATTGGTGCCAAAGTTGACTTACGTGGTGAACGTATGTATGACTTCTTGGATAAATTGATCAATGTATCATTACCACGTGTTCGTGACTTCCATGGTGTAAGCACTCGTTCATTTGATGGGCGCGGTAACTACACATTGGGTGTCCGTGAACAATTGATCTTCCCAGAAATCAACTATGATAATGTTAACCGTGTACGCGGTTTGGACATTGTACTCGTAACGACAGCTGATAGTGATGAAGAATCACGTGAGTTGTTAACTCAATTTGGCATGCCATTTGCTAAATAATCGAAGGGGGTTAATCGAAGTTGGCTAAAAAATCACAAATTGCTAAACAAAAGCGTGGCGCAAAGTTTAATGTTCAAAACTATACTCGTTGCGAACGTTGTGGTCGTCCACATTCAGTTTACCGTAAATTCCACTTGTGCCGTATCTGCTTACGTGACCTGGCCCACAAAGGTCAAATCCCTGGCATGAAAAAGGCCAGCTGGTAAAAAACGAACCCAAGTTAAAGGAGGTTAAACTTTCATGATGACTGATCCAATCGCAGATTTCTTGACTCGTATTCGTAACGCTAACATGGTACGTCACGACTCATTAGAAGTTCCTGCATCAAAAATCAAACGCAACATTGCTGAAATTTTAAAGAATGAAGGCTTTGTTCGCGACGTTGAATATATGGATGATGACAAACAGGGCATTATCCGTGTCTTCTTGAAGTATGGTAAAGACAACGAACGTGTAATTAGTGGTTTGAAGCGTATTTCAAAACCAGGTTTACGTTCATATGTTAAAGCTGATGCCGTTCCTAAGGTTTTAAATGGTTTAGGTATTGCTATCATTTCAACTTCAGAAGGCGTAATTACTGATAAAGAAGCTCGCGCTAAGAAGCTTGGCGGCGAAGTTTTAGCTTACGTTTGGTAATAAATAATTAAGACGGGAGGTGCAAGTAAGTGAGTCGTATTGGTTATAAAGTAATTGAACTACCCGCTGGGGTAGAGGTATCACAAGCTGGTGAAGTGGTCACAGTTAAGGGTCCTAAGGGAACGTTAACTCGGAACATTTCCAGTGATATCACAATGTCAGTTGAAGGCAATGAAGTTAAATTCACTCGCCCAACTGATGACTATAAGATGAAGGCAGTGCACGGAACTACTCGTGCTAATGTCAACAACATGGTTGAAGGGGTTACTAAAGGCTTTGCTAAGAATCTTCAATTGGTCGGTGTTGGTTACCGTGCCCAATTGCAAGGTAAGAAATTAGTATTAAGCGTTGGTTATTCACATCCTGTTGAATTCGAAACACCTGAAAACTTGACAATCGAAGTTCCTGACAACACGCATATCAATATCCTTGGTATTGGTAAGCAAGCTGTCGGCGATTTTGCTGCCGAAGTTCGGGCCGTTCGCTCACCTGAACCTTACAAGGGTAAAGGGATTCGTTACGTCGATGAATATGTTCGTCGTAAGGAAGGTAAGACTGGTAAATAATGCAGCCTAGTGCTGTCCATACTATATATTAGAGGTGACTATTGTGATTACAAAACCAGATAAGAATAAGACCCGCCAACGTCGTCACGCACGTGTTCGCGGTAAGATTTCTGGTACTGCTGAGCGCCCACGCTTAAATGTTTATCGTTCAAACAAAAACATCTACGCTCAAGTTATTGATGATGTAGAGGGTGTAACGCTCGCAAGTGCCTCAACATTAGATAGCGAAGTAACAGGCAACACAAAGACCGAACAGGCTGCTTCTGTTGGTGAAGTCGTTGCAAAACGTGCTGCCGAAAAGAAGATTGCTGACGTTGTCTTCGATCGTGGCGGTTACTTATATCACGGCCGGGTTCAGGTTTTAGCTGAAGCTGCTCGTGAAAACGGACTTAAATTCTAACAAAGGAGGAATAATACCACATGACTTTCATTGATCCATCAAAATTAGATCTTGACGATAATGTTGTTGCCATTAACCGGATTACTAAAGTTGTTAAAGGTGGTCGTCGTCTACGGTTTGCTGCATTGGTAATCGTTGGTGACCACAAAGGACACGTTGGTTTCGGTACTGGTAAAGCGCAAGAAGTTCCTGAAGCCATTCGGAAAGCTTCCGAAGCTGCTAAAAAGAACTTGATCACTGTACCAATGGTCGGTACAACCATTCCTCATGCAGCCCTTGGTGTTTACGGCGGTGGCCGCATTATGCTTAAGCCTGCTGTTGAAGGTTCCGGTGTTGCCGCTGGTGGCGCCGTTCGTGCCGTTATGGAATTAGCCGGTATTGATGATGTGACAAGTAAGCGTCTCGGCTCAAATACGCCTGTTAACGTTGTTCGTGCAACGTTTGAAGGCTTAAAGAGCTTGAAGAAAGCAGAACAAATTGCTGCTTTACGTGGCGTTTCAGTTGAACATTTAGCTGAATAGGAGGACAAACAACATGGCTCAATTAAAGATCACTTTAGTGCGCAGTGCGGCTCATCGTCTTCCTAAGCAACGTAAAATTGTTCAGGAACTTGGTTTAAACCGAGTTAACAGCTCAGTTCTAAAACCTGATGACGCGGCAACTCGCGGTGCAATCTTCCACATCGCTCATTTAATTGATGTTGAAGTAATCAAATAATTAAAATTTTTAAAGAGGAGGTGCCTACTAGATGAAGTTACATGAATTAACACCGAGTGAAGGTTCACGTTTTTCACGTCGTCGGATTGGTCGTGGCGATTCAAGTGGCCAAGGTAAAACTTCTGGTCGTGGTCAAAAAGGCCAAAAGGCGCGTAGTAAAGTACGTGTAGGGTTCGAAGGTGGCCAAATGCCATTGTACCGTCGGATTCCAAAACGTGGATTTACTAACATCAACCGTAAGGAATATGCGGTTGTTAATCTTGATGGCTTAAACCGTTTTGATGATGGTGCTGAAGTAACACCAGAATCATTAAAGGAAGCTGGCTTGGTTAAAAAGAGTTCTGCTGTTAAAGTTCTTGGTAATGGTAAACTCAACAAAAAGTTAACAGTTAAGGCAAGCAAGTTCTCCGAAACTGCCGTTAAGGCAATCGAAGCTGCTGGCGGTAAAACTGAGGTGATTTAACTTGCTGACTACCATGAAGAACGCTCTGAAAGTTAAGGATATTCGGAATAAAATTCTGTTCACGTTGGGCGTTTTGATTGTATTTCGTCTTGGCTCTTATATCACAGTTCCAGGGGTTAATGCAAAGGCGCTACAATCGGTTGCATCATCTGGACTGATAAGTATGTTGAATACATTCAGTGGTGGCGGCTTAACAAATTATTCTATCCTTGCTATGGGGGTATCCCCTTACATTACGGCACAAATCATTGTTCAATTGTTACAAATGGACATTGTTCCAAAGTTTGTTGAATGGGGCAAACAAGGTGAAGTTGGACGTCGGAAGCTTAATCAAGCGACGCGATATTTAACAATCATCTTGGCGTTCGTTCAATCGATTGGTATTACGGCTGGTTTTAACTCCCTAAGCTCGCTTAAATTAGTTAGCAATCCAAGCGTGTCAACCTATCTAACGATTGGGCTCATCTTAACTGGTGGCGCCATGTTGACAACTTGGATGGGAGATATGATCACTGATCGTGGGATTGGTAATGGTGTTTCTATCATTATCTTTGCTGGGATTATTGCGCGTACACCAACTTCGATTTATCAAATTTATCAAGAACAATTTGTCAATGTAGCAAAAAGTCAGTGGTGGTTGAGTATTTTATTTGTGGTTGGATTGTTACTCTTGGTCATCATCATCGTTATGTTTGTAACGTGGGTTGAACAAGCTAATGATCGAATTCCAATTCAATATACACGACGTGCAGCTGGTGCACCTGATAGTAGTTATCTACCATTAAAGGTGAATGTTGCCGGGGTTATTCCTGTTATCTTCGCGAGTTCCTTCATCGCAACGCCACAGACAATTTTACTTGGTTTCCAATCCAGCCATGGTGACGAAACTTGGTATACAGTTATGAGTAACATCTTTAATATGCAGTCAACGACTGGTGCGATATTATATACCGTATTAATTGTGCTTTTCACGTTTTTCTATGCGTTTGTTCAGGTTAATCCTGAAAAACTCTCTAAAAACTTACAAAAGCAAGGCAGCTATATTCCGGGCGTTTGGCCTGGTAAAGATACTCAGGGCTGGGTATCTAAATTGTTAATGCGGTTAAGTACGGTTGGTGCCCTTTACCTTGGATTAATTTCCTTGATTCCATTGCTTGCTTCAGATATCTGGGGTTTGGATGAATCAATCGGGTTAGGTGGGACTAGTTTACTAATCGTGGTTGGGGTTGCCCTTGAAACTATTCGTCAAATTAAAGGGTTAATGATGAAGCGCGACTATGTCGGTTTCATTCGTTAATTAGCGAATGTGTTGGGGAGACTCAACACATTCTTGCATTATAGGAGGAAAAAACATGGGAACAATGAACCTGATTTTAATGGGTCTACCAGGTGCTGGTAAGGGTACTCAAGCGCAGAAGATTCTTGAAGATTTTGATATTCCTCATATTTCAACGGGTGATATCTTCCGGGCAGCAATTAAAAATGAAACCAAGATGGGCTTGGAAGCTAAGAAGTATATCGACCAAGGTAATCTGGTTCCTGACGAAGTCACCAATGGCATCGTTAAGGATCGGTTAGCCGAAGCGGATACTGCTAATGGTTTTCTCCTGGATGGTTATCCACGCAATATTGATCAAGCACACGCTTTGTCACAAATCGCTAAAGATTTGGACAAACCGTTGGACGGCGTCATTAACATTCATGTTGAACCATCAGTTTTAGTTGAACGACTTTCGGGTCGTTTCATCTGTCGGACCTGTGGCGCAACTTACCACAAGTTATACAAGATGCCTAAAGTTGAAGGAACTTGTGATGTTTGTGGCGGTCATGATTTTTATCAGCGAGATGACGATAAGCCGGCAACCGTAAAAAATCGTTTGGATGTCAATGTTAAATTGAACACACCATTAATTGATTATTACGGTCAAGAAAAATTACTAGTCAATGTTGACGGTGATCGCGACATTGATGATGTCTATCGAGATATCAAGGCAATTCTTGATAACCTTTAACCGTAAGTCCCGTGAGTAGGAGCGTCATTTGCTTTTCAAATGCCGTTGTGATAAACTTATTCAGGTTTAGCCGTTGAATGATTTAGTATTTTTTAATATTATTTAGACAATGACTGGTTCGAAAAGCGGACCAAAAACGTGGCAGCACGAAACCAGATAATAAGGGAGGGACAATTACTTGGCAAAGGAAGACGTCATCGAAATTCAAGGCACCATTAAAGAAACGTTGCCCAACGCAATGTTTAAGGTTGAACTTGAAAACGGCGCTGAAATCTTGGCACACGTTTCAGGTAAGATTCGCATGCATTACATTCGGATTTTACCTGGCGACAAGGTAACAGTCGAAATGTCACCTTATGATTTAACTAAGGGTCGGATTACCTACCGTTTCAAGTAGGATCGACACTTTGTACCTTATAGGAGGTAAATATTCATGAAAGTAAGACCATCTGTAAAGCCTATGTGCGAACACTGTAAAGTTATTCGTCGTAAAGGCCGTGTGATGATTATCTGCTCTGCTAATCCAAAGCATAAGCAACGCCAAGGTAAATAATTTAACTAATAAGTCGGAGGTGAAAAATTAATGGCTCGTATTGAAGGAATTGACTTACCACGTGACAAGCGTATTGTCATCGGTTTGACTTACATTTTCGGTATTGGTAATACGTCTGCTCAAAAGATCTTAGCTGAAGCTGGGGTTTCAGAAGACGTTCGTGTACGTGACTTAACTCCTGAACAAGAAGATAAGATCCGTGCCGTCGTTGACGGTTACAAAACTGAAGGTGACTTACGTCGTGAAGTTAGCTTGAACATCAAGTTACTTCAAGAAATCGGCTCATATCGTGGGATGCGTCATCGTCGTGGTTTACCCGTTCGTGGTCAACATACGAAGAATAACGCACGTACTCGTAAGGGTAAAAAAGTTAGCATCGCTGGACGTAAAAAATAATAATAAGGGAGGTTTTCGAATTTTATGGCAACTAGAAAGACAACCCGTCGTCGTCGGGTAAAAAAGAACATTGAATCCGGTGTGGCTCACATCCATTCAACGTTCAACAACACACTTGTAATGATCACTGATATGCAAGGTAACGCAATTGCTTGGTCATCAGCTGGTTCATTAGGTTTCAAGGGTAGTCGTAAGTCAACACCTTTTGCTGCTCAAATGGCTGCCGAAGCTGCTGCTAAGGCATGTATGGAACATGGCATGAAGATTGTTGAAGTCGCTGTTAAAGGTCCTGGTTCAGGTCGTGAAGCTGCAATCCGTGCTTTACAAGCTACTGGTTTGGAAGTTAGTGCAATTCGCGATGTTACGCCAGTGCCTCATAATGGTTCTCGTCCTCCAAAGCGCCGTCGTGTTTAATCTGTGACGTTCATTTTGAGGGCAAACTTCATTTTGTGCGCACAACTACTAAACACCACGCGTTTTGAAAGGGGTAAAAGATAAGAATGATTGAATTTGAAAAACCTAACATTCATAAAATTGATGAAAACGACAACTATGGTAAGTTTGTTGTAGAACCACTTGAACGTGGTTATGGTACAACTTTAGGGAATTCACTTCGTCGGATTCTTCTTTCTTCTTTACCTGGCGCTGCTGTTACCAGTATTCAAATTGACGGGGTTCTTCATGAATTTTCAACGGTAGAAGGCGTAACTGAAGATGTTACGGCAATTATCTTGAATGTAAAGAAGATCGCGCTTAAATTAGAATCAGACGAAACCAAGGCATTGGAAATCGATGTTAAGGGACCTGCTAACGTTACCGCTGGTGATATCATTGGCGATGCTGACGTAGAAGTCTTAAATCCTGATTTAGCAATTTGTACTGTTGCAGATGGTGCACACTTCCATATGCGTATGACTGCTAATACTGGTCGTGGTTATGTTTCCGCTGAGGATAACAAACATCGTGAAGATGATATGCCAATTGGCGTTTTGCCTGTTGATTCATTATATTCTCCAATTGAACGTGTCAACTACCAAGTTGAAAACACGCGGGTTGGTCAACGTGATGATTTTGATAAGTTAACCTTAGACGTTTGGACAAATGGTTCAATCACTCCAAGTGAAGCCATTAGTCTATCAGCCAAAATCCTGACTGATCACCTTTCAATCTTCGTAAATCTCACTGATGAAGCTAAAAACACTGATGTGATGGTTGAGAAAGAAGAAACGCATAAGGAAAAAATGTTAGAAATGACGATTGAAGAGTTAGATCTCTCAGTTCGTTCATATAATTGTTTGAAACGTGCGGGTATTAACACGGTTCAAGAATTAACTAACAAAACTGAAGCTGATATGATGAAGGTTCGCAACCTTGGGCGCAAGTCGCTTGAGGAAGTTAAAGCTAAGTTAGCTGACCTTGGGTTATCATTACGCAAAGAAGACTAATACAAGGGAGGATATCCGTTCATGAGTTACCGTAAATTACAACGTACAAGTTCACAACGTCGTGCCTTACTTCGTGATTTGACTAGTTCATTAATCGTTAACGGTCGCATCGAAACTACTGAAGCTCGCGCTAAGGAAGTTCGTTCGACTACTGATAAGATGATTTCATTAGCTAAGAAGGGCGATTTACACGCTCGTCGTCAAGCCGCTACCTTTATGCGGGACATCGTTGCTGATGTTAAGGAAGAAGACGACAACGTAACTGTACAAACTGCTTTGCAAAAGCTATTTAGTGACCTAGGTCCTCAATATGCTGACCGCAATGGTGGTTATACACGAATTTACAAGACTATGCCTCGTCGTGGCGATGGTGCCCACATGGTTGTCTTGGAACTCGTTGACTAATTAAATTTTTTACGGATCACTGAGATTGATGGTTGACGGACGTTATGATGGTGGTTACCTAATTTGGTAACTAAGTCTAGTTCGGAAGTTATTTATGTTAAACATAGATGGCATATCGCAGTCTTAAGTGATTTTTTTGGTGCTAGTCAACTGAAAAAGCGTCTAGATTGAGTGGATTTAAACTCAATCTAGACGCTTTTTTTAGTTAAGTTAATTATGTCGATCCAATAGTTGCTGCGTTAATTGGATTAAAGTGGTGCGAGTTGCATTGTTTGGCAGTTTATTTAATAAATGTAAAGCTTGATTGGTGTAACGGGTGGCTAATTGTTTAGCCTGCTCAATGCCACCGGCGGCGATAACAATGGTCTGAACACGGTGACGGTCAGTCGCGTTAATTTGTCCTTGCTGGCGTAATAAGGGCAGTAACTCAGTTCGGTAGTCAGTTTGTAGGGCAAAGATGAGTGGCGATGTGTAGACACCCTCGGCCACATCTTCTAAGATTGGCTTTCCAATTTCCGGACTAACGGCTTGATAGTCGAGAATATCGTCTAGAATTTGAAATGCCATCCCAATGGCTAGGCCGATTTTACGAGCTCGAGCAGCAAATGGGGCGCTTTGACCGGATTCGTATGCGCCAAGGAAACAGCTCAATGCGAAGAGCTCAGCTGTTTTACCTTGAATTTGTTCTTGATATTGCGCCATCGTAATATCAATGCGGTAATGGCGATCTTTCTGTTGGACCTCACCAATTAGAATTTTTTCCATATTTTCGGAATTTAACTGGATGCTTTTAAAACTACTTGAGTATTGCGCTAGTATTTTAAATACGACGACGAATAGATAATCACCGGCATAGACTGCGACATCTTTACCGAATTGCTCTTGGATGCTGGCCTGATGGCGTCTAAGCTTAGCATCGTCTAAGATATCATCATGAATTAAAGTCGCTGTATGCAACGTTTCTAGCGCCGCTGCGAGGGCAATCATTCGCTGCCGGTCGGTTGTTTTAAATTGTGAAAATAACAGACAGTAGGCTGGCCGCAAGAGTTTACCACCACTGTGAATCATTTCGAGAATGGCACTAGTAATGGCGGTATCGGAAATATTAATATTAGCATCCATTAGTTGCATAACTTGCTGTAACTCTGGTTGTAAAGTTGGATAATCATGCCAAAGTGGATGTAATTGCGTTGCTTGCATGAAAAGTTACTCCTTTTTTTGACTTGGTCGTTGTTCATGATTAAAACGTAAATAGCTCAGACTGGTCACATGGGTAAAGAGGTAATTGGCGGCAATCCCGAGTGCACTACCGGCCGCTAAGCCAATGATTGATAGTACGGGTAGGTACAACATGACGGTCCAAGTCTGGGCGATAAAGCTGGCGACTAAAAGTTGACCGACATTGTGCATCACACCACCGGTGGCAGAAATGCCAATAATACTAACCCGTTTTGGTCCGAGTTGTTTAACAAGTAACATAGTAAATAAACTGAGAAAAGCCCCACCAAAACTATAGATAAAGGTTGATAGCGTCCCCCCTAAGAGGGCGGTTAAGATTAAGCGTAACCAGGTTAAGGTAATGACATCACGAAAAGATAGCGTGAAGATAGCGACAATGGTAATGAGATTCGCTAACCCCAGTTTCGCACCAGGAGCAAAGGCGAAAGGGAAGGGAATCATGCGCTCTAAAATGCCAATAATGACGCCCTGGGCCACTAAAAGGGCAATATAAATGTTTCGGTGTGTCTTATTTGATTGTTCATATGAATTATTCAAGATTTTACTCCGTAACCAGTCCGTTGCCGCCCGCTTTGACTTGACCGGTACTAGACTTGATTTCAATTAAGATCTTATGGGGCAAACAGACAATCGTCTGTCCCGGCTTATGAATCCAGCCCCGGCGGACACAAACTTGATCCGAACAGTTGGCCTTAGTAATCGCGACACGTTTGGCTTTAAATGTGATTTGATTATAGTGGCCAGCTTGATCACGATACGTATAGTGCTGGGTTTTAGCTAATGTCGTTAAATTAACCCGTTTTAAGACATGCCCATCATGTGAAACAACCGCAGTTAAGGTATGTGGCGTCTTTTTGGCACTTTGAGCGGCTTGGATAGCTTGTTGCCGTTGCTGGTAGGAGAAAACGGCCAAAGGTGCAAATGACAAAATGAGCAAGCATACAATAATAATGAAATCAAACGGACGTAACATTGCGCCATATCGTTTTAATAGTTGGTTGGTTGCACGTAAACGATGCATGCTTTGGCCTCCTTTTAGGTTGAATAAAAAATGGTTCAAGGTAAAAGCTACCCTTGAACCATCGGGAAACGATTTAATTAATTATACCGCAATTAACGGGTTTTAACACCATCATAGTGGGAACGAACGTTGCCGTACCACCAATGACCGAGATGTTTTTGTAACCACGGAACGACCCAATAATCCAACCCAAAGGTCCGACCAGAACCGTTCATTAATGCGATGGCAGCGAAAATCATCCACAAGTTGACCCAGTAGAACATCCCTGATAAACAGAAAACGATGACTAAACCAATTGTGATTCCGTTTGCTAACCAAGTGAAGAGGCCGAAGAAGATACATAACGCAACGGCGATTTCAACGCAAGTCATTAACTTCTGGAAGAAGAAAGCCATCTGCATGTTAGGAATAAAGATCTTAGTGACCGATTCAAACCATGCTGGCATCTTATCAAAGACGAGCAAGGGATCTTTTCCGTACATATAAGATAAACTAAAGATCCCTTTGGCGGCTTTAGAAGTTGATTCACTAGCACCACTAGTTGCAGAAACCTGTAACCAGGAGAAAGAGGTTAGTCGGAGTTTATCAACAAACCACGATTCTTTCCCTTGAACTTTAGTCCAACAATCCCAAAGCCACATTGCCCCGTAGAAGAACCGTAATGGCACACTCCATAAGACGTTGCCGGCTCGTGACGTCCAACCGCGGAAAACATTACGTTGGTTGCGTGTCCGGAAGAATTCGTGCATAAAGTACTGGAATAAATAATAGCCTGAGAAAATTTGAACATAGTACATCCAGTTGATAGCATGCTTCAAGAGGACGGCAATGAAGCCAGAAACGTTCCATTTTTCAAGGACTTGAGCGACGGCATACTTCGAACCAATCGAATCAACCGAAGCTTGGTAGGCCCCTTTAAATGGTTTAATGGTGACATCGGAATGATCAACATTTTTAATGATGCCTTGAACCGCAGTTGCCGCAGTTTCTTCAGCCCCTTGAACAATTTGTGGGACTGGACGTGGTTGATCGGGTTCTTGGTAGAACGTTGAATCACCAGCTAAGAAGATGTTCTTGCAGCCTTTAGCTTGCATGAATTCATTGGCAGCGAGCCGACCGCCACGACCAGTTTCGATACCAAACTTATCAACGACACCATTGGCGCGCACACCAGCAGTCCAAATCAAAGTATAAGTTGGTAAATCAGCTTGGTCTTTTAAGGTCACGTGATCTTCAAAGACGCCAGTAATCATTGAATTTGTCTTGATGGTAACACCATGTTTAATCATGTACTTCTCAGCTTTGCCAGCCTGAGTTCGATTTAACATGTTGATAATTGTTGGCGCAGCTTCAACGAGTTGTAACGTAATTTCGTTAGGGTCAAGCTTATTATCACGAGCTAAGACATCTCGATATTCGATTAATTCACCGACTAATTCAGAACCAGTAAACCCAGAACCACAGACGGTTAAAGTTAACATGGCTTTGCGTTTGGCTGGGTCTAACTCAACGGCCCCACGACGAATCACCGCTGCTAAGTGTGACCGGAGTGCCATCGCTTGTTCGAAGGACCACAATTCGAAACCGTGTTCCTTGACGCCAGGGGTCCCAAAGTCATTAGACTCGCCACCCAAACTAATGAGTAATTGGTCGTACTGGTAACTACCATTTTCAGTAGTAACCGTTTGCTTTTCTTTATCAATTCCCGTAACCGTGTCGGTAACTAAGCGGACATTCTTCCGACGAGAAAATAACCGTTGCAAATCATATTGAATATGCTCTGGATCAACTCGTTCAGTAGCAACTTCATGTAGTTCAGTCATGTACGTGAAGTATGAATGCCGGTCAATTAACGTGATTTCAACGTCAGCATTCTTTTTAAAATGCTTCGCTAATTTCTTTGTCGCGTAAACTCCGGCAAATCCCGCGCCGACAACGACAATATTTTTCTTTGCCATTGCGTAACAACTCCCTTGAATAATAATATTAAAATAATGATTCCGTCTTTAATTATATAAGTAATGTAAACGTTTGTCTATGAATTATTGGGAAGAATGAATAATAAATCACATTGTATTAGGCAGGAGATTTGTTAATCTAATGAAGAAAATGAAAAACGTTACCATTAGCGCTATCAATAGCCTAGAATGTCATTAAATTATTAATATTGTGTTGACTATTTGGGGAATACACGTTAAGATTAATGTGAATTTTCATACAAAAAGGTTGAGGAGTGGGATATTATGAAGTTTAAGTCAATTGTTACGGGTGCATCAGTAGTTGTTATTTCCGCATTAGCATTAGCAGGTTGTGGGAGCAGCTCATCGAGTTCAAGTTCGTCATCTTCAAAGAAAAGCAGTTCATCTTCGTCATCAGCTAAAACGACTAAGGTCGCTAAGTTAACGGCTGGTAGCAAGATGAAGGCTGGGACTTACAAACTTGAAGAAACAAACTATTCACATGGTTATCGGGCGAAGTTCAGTATTACCGTTAATAACAAAGGTAAAGTGACAAAGTCAGATTATGATCAAGTTAACAAGCAAGGCAAGTCTAAAGTAGATGATGCTTCTTACAATAAGCAAATGAAGAAGGTTTCTGGGACTAATCCTAAGACCTATGAACCAAAATTGAACAAGGCTTTAGAAGGCGCAGCAGCAACGGGGAATGTGGCATCAATTGATGTTGTTTCAGGCGCTACTGAATCATCAAAATCCTTCCAAAACTATGCGCAACAATTAGTTCAAGCTGCACAAGCTGGTAACACTGCGACGATTAAAATCAATAACGGTGCTAAGATGAAAGATGGGACGTATAACCTATCTGAAAAGAACTATTCACACGGCTACCGGGCAACCTTTGCTATTACCGTTAAGGATAACAAGATTACGAAGTCTGAATACGACCAAGTTAATAAGAAGGGCAAGTCAAAAGTTGACGATGCCGCTTATAACAAGCAAATGAAGAAGATTTCTAAGACGAATCCTAAGACTTATGAACCAGCTTTAAACAAAGCTTTAGTTAAGGATAGTGATCCAACTAAGGTTGACGTGGTTACTGGTGCAACTGAATCATCAAATACCTTCGTTTTATATGCGGAACAATTACAAAATGCCGCACAAAATGGCGATACTAAGGCGATCACAGTTGATAACATGGTCTTCTCTGACTAATCAATAAGCCATAACAATTTTTTGAGGCCTGAGGCGCTTTGTCTCAGGTCTTTTGTTTTAAATTTAGCCCAGAAAAATGGCATACAGTGGCTAGAAACTTTGGTATAATAACGATTGAAATTAGTTAAGGGGAAGTTACACGATGAAATTAAAAAAATGGCTCCAACTCGTTGTCGTCGTGGCCTTAATTGTGCCATTAACTGCTTGTGGAACTAAAACGGCACAGCAAAAAAAAGCGGCTCAACGACCTAAACCCACTAAAGTGGTGCAAACGCCAACCGAAGATACGCAATTTATGATGGGAACCGTTGTGACCTTACGGGTTTATAATAAGGGTAAAAGTGACGTGGTCGCCGGCGCATTTAAGTTATTGAAAAAAGAAGCTAAGGAAGTTACGACCAATGCGAAAGGCTCAGAAATCGATAAAGTTAATGCCGCTGCCGGTAAACATGCGGTGGTTGTCAGCCGGGATGTTTATCCAATTTTAAAGGCCGCCTATTATTATAGTAAGAATTCGGATGAATCCTTCGATATGGCGATTGGGTCGATTACGCAATTATGGCGAATTGGTTTCTCGGATGCTCGCGTCCCAAGTCAAGCTGAGATTGCGACTAATGTTAAGTTAGTTGATTATACTAAGGTTAAGCTCAACGACCAAAAGCGTTCGGTTTATCTGACGGAAAAAGGCATGAAGTTGGACTTAGGCGGGATTGCCAAAGGGTATATGACCGATCAAGTGCAAAAGTATTTCTTGAATCACGGCGTTTCAACGGCAATTATTGATTTAGGTGGCAATATTTATGTGATGGGCAACAGTCCTAAGAAAACGAAGTCTGGGAACTGGACCGTCGGCATTCAAGACCCGAAACAATCTCGGGGGACGTCAATTGGCTCATTGCCTGCTAAAAATAAATCAATTGTGACTTCAGGAATTTATGAACGCTACCTTAAAAAAGATGGTAAAGTTTATAGCCATTTGATGGATCCTAAAACAGGGTCGCCGTTTCAAAATAATTTGATGGGTGTTTCCATTATTTCGAAAAAGTCGACCGATGGGGATGGTCTATCGACCGCGACTTTTGACAAAGGGTTAAAGGCCGGGATGACCTATATCAATGGTAAAGCAGATCAAGGTATTGGCGCTATCTTTATTACTAAAGATAAAAAAGTTTATGTTTCGAATAATCTGAAAAAGAAATTTACGTTATTCAGTGATACTGGGTACCATTACGGACCAGCAAGTGATTTGAAATAGCGCAGTATGGTATGATAATAGGCATAAAATTAAGGAAATGAGGGACGACGGTGAGTCAGATGATTGACGTTGCACATTTAGATTATCGTTACCCGCAACAGTCGGCGGATGACCTAACGTTAAAAGATATTTCGTTTTCAGTCGCAGCTGGTGAATGGCTGGCAATTGTCGGACATAACGGGTCCGGTAAGTCGACATTGGCTAAAAACTTAAATGGCCTATTAGCGCCAGCAGCCGGCAAAATTACGATTGACGGGCAAGTGTTGTCTGAAACAACCGTCTGGGATATTCGAAAAAAGATCGGCATGGTTTTCCAGAATCCCGATAATCAATTTGTGGGTGCCACGGTTGCCGATGATGTGGCGTTTAGCCTCGAAAATCAAGGTGTCCCGCGACCTGAAATGTTGGAACGTGTGGCAACCGCGTTAGCCCAGGTTGGCATGAGCGACTTTGCGACCCGTGAACCGGCGCGCTTGTCCGGTGGGCAAAAGCAGCGGGTGGCGTTAGCTGGGATGATTGCGGCACGGCCACAAATCTTGATCTTGGATGAGGCCACGTCGATGCTAGACCCTCGCGGCCGGTATGATGTGTTACAGACCATTCGTCAGATGAAGGCCCAATCGAATTTAACGGTACTATCAATTACACATGATATTGATGAAGCGGCGAATGCCAATCGGGTGTTGGTCGTTAACGATGGTCAGCTGGTTGAAGAGGGCACGCCGGCCGAAATTTTCCAGCATGGTCCGGCTTTAATAAAAATGGGCTTAGACATGCCCTATGCTGAACGACTAAAGGCCGCGTTAAAACGACAAGGCGTGCAAGTGCCCACGGCATACTTAACGGAGAAAGGGATGGCGGACTGGTTATGGCAATTGATTTCAAACAAGTAGATTTTACCTACCAACCGGGCACCCCCTTCGAAACGCAAGCCTTGATGGACATTAATGTGTCGATTCCGACCGGTTCATATACGGCATTGATTGGGCATACCGGGAGTGGTAAATCAACATTATTGCAACATCTCAATGCCTTGTTGAAGCCGACTCACGGGACTGTAACGATTGGCGACCGGGTAATTACAGCTGCCACGAGTAATAAAGACTTAAAGTCGTTACGGCAACACGTGGGGATTGTTTTTCAGTTTCCTGAAAGCCAATTATTTGAAGAAACCGTTGCTAAAGACATTGCGTTTGGACCGCAGAACTTTGGTGCCAGTGAAACGGATGCGTTAGCGACGGCTGCTAAAATGTTAACTTTAGTGGGCTTAGACCAATCCCTGCTGGAACGGTCACCGTTTGACTTGTCCGGTGGTCAGATGCGCCGAGTCGCAATTGCCGGTGTGCTGGCTATGGCACCCAAAGTATTAGTCCTCGATGAACCGACAGCCGGGTTAGACCCGCAAGGACGCTTTGATATGATGGAGATGTTTGCCCGGTTACGCCATGAGCAACAGCTGACCATTGTGCTCGTCACACACCAAATGGATGATGTGGCTAATTATGCGGATCATGTGATTGTGATGGATCAAGGTCGCATTGCCAAAACGGGGACACCACGAGAAATTTTTAAAGATCCCGCATGGTTAGCGGCTCATCAATTGGGACTGCCCAAGACGACTGCTTTTGCCCAACAATTGGCGGCTAAAGGCTTGTTATTAGACCCACAGCCCTTAACGGAAGATCAGTTAGCGGCAGCCTTAGTTAAACAATTACCGGCCACGGCCTTTAGGACTGGTGACGCACATGATGAATAAATTGATTTTTGGGCGTTATATTCCTGGTGATTCTGTTATTCATCATATGGATCCGCGTGCCAAATTGTTATTGAGTTTTTATTTTATCGGTATTATTTTTATTGCGAATAATTGGCCAACTTATGTGGCGTTATTTGTTTTTACGTTAATTGCTATTAAATTATCGGGTGTTAAATGGTCCTTCTTTATTAATGGTGTCAAACCGTTGATTTGGTTAATCTTGTTTACAGTCGTGCTACAAGTCTTGTTTAGTGCGAGTGGCGGTCAGGTGTACTTTAAATGGGGGATTATCACAATCAGTCAATTAGGACTCGTTAATGGGATCTATATTTTCTGTCGGTTTGTGTTGATTATCTTTATGTCAACATTGCTAACCTTAACAACACCGCCGTTGGAATTGTCAGATGCGATTGAATATATTTTGATGCCTTTAAAAGTGGTCCATTTTCCGGTCTATGAAGTGGCGTTAATGTTATCAATTGCGTTGCGCTTTGTGCCAACATTAATGGATGAAACTGAAAAGATCATGAATGCGCAACGCGCGCGCGGTGTTGATTTTGGTGAAGGAAATATTTTTCAACAAATGCGTGCCATTGTCCCGTTACTGATTCCTTTGTTTGTGAGTTCCTTTAATCGCGCTGAAGATCTAGCGACGGCTATGGAAGCTCGAGGTTATCAAGGTGGCGAAGGCCGCAGCAAGTTTCGAATTTTGAAGTGGCAGCGGCGCGATACGTGGGC
This sequence comes from Lactobacillus sp. CBA3606, assembly GCF_002970935.1. Taxonomy (NCBI): domain Bacteria; kingdom Bacillati; phylum Bacillota; class Bacilli; order Lactobacillales; family Lactobacillaceae; genus Lactiplantibacillus; species Lactiplantibacillus kimchii. Next base: position 23,352 of record NZ_CP027194.1, read on the forward strand.
GACTGTGAGCTTTATCGTTTTAACGGGTGTGCTGATTTATTTAAGAGCCTAACCACTAGTTAGCCAGCCAATTGGGCATTTTTTGAGTTAAATGGAGGGAATTTTTGACAACGCGATATAAAGTAATTCTGGCTTACGATGGCACTAAATTCGCTGGTTTTCAGCGGCAACCGCATGAGCGGACGGTCGAGTTAGTGTTTAGTAAGGCGGTTAATAAAATGGCTAAAAATCCAGTGCCAGTGATTCCAATTTATGGTGCGGGACGCACGGATGCCGGAGTACATGCGTTGGGACAAGTGATTCATTTTGATCTGCCCAATGAAATTAATCCGGAGGGAGTTCGAAGAGGGTTAAATAGTCTCCTACCTATGGATTTACTGATTAAGCAAGTTGAAATCGTTCCCGCTGACTTCCATGCACGCTACGATACGGTCGGCAAATGTTATTGGTATCGTGCTTATCAAAATGAATTCGTTGATCCTTTTCGGCGCCAATACACTGGGCATTTTAAATTCACGGCGGATATTACTCGCATTCAACAAGCGTTACCGGATTTATTAGGGCGCCATGATTTTACTAGTTTTGTGGCATCTGGCTCGCAAGCGCACGACCATGTCCGCGAAATCTACGCGGCACGCGCGTGGGCGCTACCAACAACGCAAGAGATTCAATTTGAATTTTATGGGAGTGGCTTTCTCTATAATCAGGTACGTATCATGGTGGCAGTTTTGATGGAAATTGGTCAGGGGCGGCGCGCGGTTGACTGTATTCCACAGTTATTAGCGGCCAAAGATCGGGCGCAAGCACGCGGAACTGCGCCGGCAGCGGGGCTCTATATGAAAAAAGTGTATTATGATCAAGATGAGTTACAAAACGACCTAATTAAGCATTGACTTCTACCCCTAAATTAGGTAAACTAATCGTTGGTATTGTTTGCCCCACGATAAGCCCCGGAATCTTATTGAGTGTCAAACACAGAAAATGGAGGAACACAACGTGCGTACAACATATATGGCTAAACCAGGTGAAATCGATCGTAAATGGTATGTGGTTGATGCAACTGATATACCTTTAGGTCGTCTCTCAACCGTCGTAGCATCAATTTTACGTGGTAAGAACAAACCTACCTTTACCCCTAACGTGGATACTGGTGACAACGTAATTGTTATTAATGCAAGTAAGATTGCTTTAACAGGAAAGAAAGCAGAACGTAAGATTTATTATCATCATACTGCTTATGCTGGTGGTTTAAAGGAACGAACTGCTGGTGATTTCTTAGCTAAAGAACCTGAAATGTTAATTGAAACTTCAGTTAAAGGTATGCTTCCTCACAACTCTTTAGGTCACAAAATGGGCTTGAAGTTGCATGTTTATGCTGGTGCAGAACATACGCAACAAGCACAAAAACCTGAAGTTTTGGATATCACTAACTTAATCTAAGGAGGAAACTACATTGGCTCAAGTACAATATCGCGGCACAGGCCGTCGTAAAGATTCAGTAGCCCGCGTACGTTTAGTACCAGGTTCTGGTAAAATTGTCATGAATGACAAATCAGTTGAGGACTACATTCCATTTGCAGATGTTCGTAAAGAACTATTGCAACCATTTACGGTAACTGAAACAACTGATCAATATGATGTTTTAGTTAACGTTAACGGTGGCGGTTTCCACGGCCAAGCCGGCGCAACTCGTCATGGTATCGCTCGGGCATTGCTCGAAGTAGATCCAGATTTCCGCGGTCCTTTGAAGCGCGCAGGTCTTTTGACTCGTGACGCTAGAATGAAAGAACGGAAGAAGCCTGGTTTGAAGAAAGCCCGTAAAGCTTCACAATTCTCAAAGCGTTAATATTTTTAGAAAAAACGTTGTTCTATCAACATTTTCTGAACTATTAGAAGCTCTTATCCGCAAGGATGAGAGCTTCTTTTTTGGTCTGTTTTGAGTGAGTTTCAGGAAAAATAAAACATGTTTCTAGTTTCCTCATTGTAATTTGCCTATCGCTGTGTTGTTGCGCCAAGCTGCCAGTCACAATTGTCGTTTACGAAAAAAGTTAACCGCACCTAACAATTATTTGAACTCGTGTTAACAATCGGTTATACTGACTATTAGAAACGATGCAAGGTAACCGGCAATGAAACGGAGGAACTTAATGTTAGTTGTTAAGAATCTCACCGTTGCTTACGATGACACACCAGTTTTTACTGATGTTGCCGTGAATTTTAACACAGGCAAGATTACTGGAATCATTGGACCAAACGGTGCGGGAAAGTCAACTTTAATTAAAGCAATGTTAGGGTTGATCAAAGTCAAACAGGGGACGGCGACAGTCGATGGTCAGCCGTTAAAGCAGTTACGTCAAAAAGTCGCCTATGTGGAGCAACGTAAGGAACTCGACTTAACCTTTCCAATCAATGTATTTGAAGTGGTGCTAACGGGAACTTACGGCCGTTTAGGCTTATTCAAAAGTCCTGGTAAGGCTGAGCGTCAAGCGAGCCAAGCGGCATTAGCACAAGTGGACTTAACGGCTTTTGCTAAACGCCAAATTGGAAATCTATCTGGTGGGCAATTACAACGGGTCTTTGTGGCCCGGGCAATTGTACAACAGGCAGAGCTGATCATTCTTGATGAACCTTTTGTCGGGATTGATTTACAAAGTGAAACAGCGATTATGGCGATTTTGAAGCAGTGGCGTGACCAAGGTAAGACGATTATTGTGGTGCACCATGATTTGAATAAGGTTTCACGTTATTTTGATGATTTAGTTATTTTGAATCATGGCATTGTTGATTTTGGCCCCGTTGAAACGGTCTATCAAGCGGCTAACATTGAAAAGGCGTTTAGTGCTGATCTTTCGGCGGTTTTATTTGCACCGACAGGAGGGCTTCATGATGACTAGTATTTCAATGTTTATTGCCGCATTAGGCAAGTATGATTTTTTACAAAGTGCTTTAATCACTGCCATCATGGTCGGGGTGATGTCCGGATTGATTGGGTGTTTTATCATTTTACGCGGGATGTCGATGATGGGAGATGCCATTTCGCATGCGGTTTTACCCGGGGTGGCTGTCGCTTATATGTTTGGGTTGAATGTCTTGATTGGGGCTTCGGTGTTTGGCGTTTTGGCAGCGGGCCTGATTGGGCTAGTTGCGACGCACAGTAAAATTAAAACAGATACGTCAATTGGGATTGTCTTTAGTGCCTTTTATGCGCTGGGATTTATTCTGATTTCGATGGCGGAGAGCGCAACGAATTTACATCATATCTTATTCGGTAATATTTTAGCGGTTAGTGACGCTGATATGATGACAACGGTCGTGGTTTTGGGACTGGTAATCGTCTTCATTGTCTTCTTTTACAAGGAGCTCCTCATTACGTCATTTGATGCGACTTTTGCCCGTACGTACGGCTTAAAAGTTCGGTATTTGCATTATGCCTTGATGTTAATCCTAACGCTGGTCACGGTTTCTGCCCTACAAACGGTCGGGATTATCTTAGTCGTGGCCATGTTAATCACCCCCGCAGCCACTGCTTTTCTGTGGACCGATAAATTAGTCACGATGCTGATTTTGGCTGCCACGGTGGGGGCGGGAGCTTCAGTCGTAGGGCTCTATCTGAGTTATACGCTCAACTGGGCTTCGGGGCCGGCCATTGTATTGGTGGCGGCTGGTTGTTTTGGCATTTCATTTATTTTTTCGCCCAAACAAGCGCTATTACCACGGTTATGGCGGCAACCAAAACCACGGCGGTCAGTGGCATGAAACTAAAAATAATCACGTTGCTAGCCGTGGTTGGGTTAATCGGTGGGATGGCCGCTTTTTTACACCAACGTCAAACGGCAACTGTCACTAAAAATTCAGCGACGAGTAAACTCCGGGTCGTTAGCACTAATTCGATTTTAGCTGACATGGTTGAAAATGTTGGTGGTGATAAAATCGAAAGTTACAGTATCGTTAAACGGGGGACTGATCCGCATGAATATGAGCCCCGTCCTACTGATATTGCAGCGACGGCCGAAGCTGATGTCATCTTCTATAATGGGCTTAATTTAGAAACGGGGGGTAACGGTTGGTTCAAGAAGCTGATTAAGGCGTCTAAAAAGAATTTTAAAACGGATGTTTTTGCGGCGAGCCAAGGGGTTAAAGTCAAACGGCTCACTACGAATCAACAAGAACCTGATCCACATGCTTGGCTTGATTTAGCCAACGGCAGTCAATATGTTCAGAACATGAACAAGGTGTTACAACAAAAAGACCCCGAAAATGCCCGTTACTATCAACGGCGTACCGATCGTTATGTGGCAAAACTCACTAAGTTGCATCAAGCGGGGCAAACTAAATTCAAACAAATCCCGGCATCACAACGCTTGTTAGTGACTTCAGAAGGGGCTTTTAAATACTTTTCTGCGGCGTATCAAGTGCCCACGGCATATATCTGGGAAGTGAATACGGAGTCGCAAGGGACGCCTAACCAAATGCGGACCGTCTTAAAACAGATTCAAGCCTCCCAGATTAAAGGACTCTTTGTGGAAACGTCGGTGTCGCCTAAGTCCATGCAGAAGTTGGCGCAAGAAACTGGTTTGCCGATTCGGGCAACCATCTTCACGGATTCGCTAGCGCCCGCGGGGACGACGGGGGATACTTACTTTACGATGATGCAATGGAACCTTAATCAGATTTATACCGGGCTATCCAAATCAGAGTGACGGCAAAAAAACAGCCACTGTCAGAAGTAATAACTTCTGGTAGCGGCTGTTTGGCGTTTAGTCTTCTTGTTCAAAAGACAATTCACTCATGGATAATTCTAAGTCATCTAGGACGTCATTTTCACTTAAAAATTGCGTCCAAGCTGCGACGGTTTGTTCACGGGTGTGTGGCGCGATTTTGTCGTGGATGTTTTCGAGGACGCTAACTAACATTTTTTCAGCTTGGCGATTAATCTCGGCATCGTTAAAACGACGTGCGGGTAACCGGGCCTGATTTTGCTGATTTAAAAAGTCGGTACACTTGCTCATGAAAATGGCGACGACTTGAGAGTTGTCTTCGAGGTATTTTTGTAAGGTTTCTGTATCCAAATTATGCGCCTCCTAAATAGGCATCAGCTTTATCACTACTATAACACAGCTAGTCGGGGTTAAGTTTATTCTAAGGCTGAATGTAGGATTTCTAACAGCTTTAATTGCACTGGTGTCAGGATATGAGTGGTTCGATAAACAATACTTGTAATGAATTCGGGTTGTTCATCATCTAGTAAATCAAGGCGGACAACATCATCACGATAATGATCGACGACGTTGGTTAAAAAACCGATGCCGACATTTTCAGCAATCAATTTCATTAAGACGTGGGTATCATTAGAACGAAAGACGATGTTAGGTCGGAAATGATTACGCCGAGTCAATTTATTAAAAGCCGTGTTATGGACAAAGTTACTATTGAAGAAGACAAATTTTTCATCACGGAGTTCGCTAAAATAAATACGTTTGCGATGCGCTAACGGGTGGTGTTTTGAAACAAAAATGCTGAATGGTTGGCGATCAAACTCTTCAGCGAGTAGGTTGCGGTAAGAGAGGGGCTCCACCGAGCCAAGGAGGGTCATATCGACGCGGCCATTCTGGACGGCATCCCGTAACGAAATCGACCCACCCTCAACGGTTTCGATGTTAGCCAACATGCCAGCTTGGGCGAGTTTAGCGGCAACTTTGGGAAAATAATGATTTTCAATAATTGGGGGCAGCCCTAAAACAATCTGTTGTTGGGTTAAATTATTGATTTCTTCATGTGCCACTTGGAGTTCCCGTAAGATGATCGCCGCATGTTCAGCCAATTGCTCGCCACTGGCGGTGATACTAACTTGGTTGTGGACGCGATCACGAACGACCAGTTTTGCATTGAATTCAGTTTCTAAACGTTTGATTGCGGTCGTGATGGTGGGCTGGGTCACGCCAAAAAAAACAGCAACTTTTGAAAAATTTTTTTGAATAATTAATTGGTCAAAATAAGCCAAATCTTTTGTGTTCATAAAGAAAGCCTCTATATCAATGATTTGTGGAACCATATAAAATATATTTATATAATAGCATATATTTGACTATAAGTGGTTCAGCACGTTAAAGTGTTATTTGTAAATTGAAATAACGAATTGGAGGAATTAAATATGACTCAAGCAGATACAATTTTAAACAATCCATTTTTAAATAAAGGGACTGCCTTTACGAAGGCAGAACGGCAATCGTTAGGCTTAACTGGGACGCTCCCAAGCCAAGTTCAAACCATTGATGAACAAACGACACAAGCTTATGCGCAATTCCAAAGCAAAGCAACTCGGTTAGAAAAACGAATTTTCTTAATGAATTTATTTAACGAAAACCGGACGTTGTTCTTCCATTTAATGGATGAACATGTGGTTGAATTTATGCCAATCGTTTATGATCCAGTGGTTGCCGATTCAATCGAACAATACAATGAATTATTCTTGGACCCACAAAATGCGGCCTTCGTTTCAGTTGATGCGCCTGAAGATGTGGAAGCCACCTTGAAGAATGCGGCTAGTGGCCGTGATATTCGCTTGGTTGTTGTGACCGATGCTGAAGGAATTCTTGGCATGGGTGATTGGGGTGTCAACGGGGTTGATATTGCTGTTGGTAAGTTGATGGTTTATACGGCTGCTGCCGGTATTGACCCATCACAAGTGTTGCCGGTTAGCATTGACGCTGGGACGAACAATCAAAAATTACTCGATGATCCATTGTACTTAGGCAATCGTCACAAACGGGTTTATGGCGATCAATATTACGATGTCATTGATAAGTTTGTTGAAGCTGAACAAAAATTATTCCCAGAATCATTATTACATTGGGAAGACTTTGGTCGTTCAAATGCCCAAGTGATCTTGGACAAGTACAAGGACCAAATTGCCACGTTCAATGATGATATTCAAGGGACTGGGATGGTTGTTTTAGCTGGGATTTTAGGGGCTTTGAACATTTCTAAGGAAAGTATCAAAGATCAAAAGATCTTATCATTTGGTTCAGGAACGGCCGGCATGGGCATTGCCAACCAAATCATGGACGAATTGATGCAAGCTGGGTTAACTGAAGCTGAAGCCAAACAACATTTCTATGCCGTTGACAAGCAAGGCTTGTTATTTGACGATACGGATGACTTAACGCCGGCCCAAAAAGATTTCACGCGTCAACGTAGTGAATTTAGTAATGCGGATGAATTAACGAACTTAGAAGCAGTTGTTAAGGCCGTTCATCCAACAGTGATGATTGGGACGTCAACGCAACCAGGTGCCTTTACTGAAAGTATTATTAAGGAAATGGCTGCACATACGGAACGCCCAATCATCTTCCCATTGTCTAACCCAACTAAGTTAGCTGAAGCTAAGGCTGAAGATTTAATCAAATGGACTGATGGCCGTGCTTTAATTGCCACTGGGATTCCAGCTGACGATGTTGAATACAAGGGTGTAACTTACCAAATTGGTCAAGGCAATAACGCCTTAATGTACCCTGGTTTAGGCTTTGGGTTGATTGCTTCAACCGCTAAAGTCTTGAACAGTGCCACGTTATCAGCAGCTTGCCATGCCTTAGGTGGTATTGTTGATACTGACAAGCCTGGTGCTGCTGTCTTACCACCAGTTTCAAAAATCACGTCATTTTCACAAAAATTGGCTGAAGTCGTGGCGCAAAGTGTCATTGATCAAAAGCTTAATAAAGAACCAATTGCGAGTGCCAAGCAAGCTGTTGCTGACATGAAGTGGGTTCCAGAATATTAATTAACGTGGTTTGCATAAGAGAGCGTATTAATTAAAAAAAGTAGGAAGTGGGAATAAAAACTCATGGTTGTTTTATGGAATTCAATTCAAAGTGTGCTAGTCGTTGTTCTGATTATGATTTTAGGTTATGTTTTACGGCGGACCGGTTGGTTCTCAGATAGTTTTGCCGGCAATATCTCTAAATTTATTAAGAATATCGCGCTACCAGCATCAATTTTCGTCTCTGTTCTTAGTCGGTTAACGCGCGGTCAGTTAGGGTCGTTTTCGGGGTATTTAGCCTATGCCTTCTTAGCGGTGATCATTGGCTATCTAATTGCCTTTGCCTTAGTTAAAATCATGCGGGTTCGACCCGGACGCAAAGGGATTTTCATTAATGCGATTGTCAACGCCAATACAATCTTCATTGGGTTACCATTGAATATTGCCTTGTTCGGTGAGAATAGTATGACTTACTTCTTAGTTTATTATATTGTGAACACTGTTTCGACTTGGGCTTTCGGGGTCTTCTTGATTTCGAATGATGATCCAACTAAGTCTAAGGAAAAGACGCACAATAAGATTGACTGGAAGAAAGTTATTCCAATGCCACTAGTTGGTTTCTTGGTTGCCTTGGTCTTCTTGTTACTAAACATCCCAGTATTAAAGGTTTCATTTATTAGTTCAACCTTAACTTACGTGGGTAACTTAGTGACGCCATTATCCTTAATCTATATTGGGATTGTGTTAGCCGACGCTGGCTTGAAGAGCATTCACTTTGACCGGGATACGGTTGTGGCCTTGATTGGTCGCTTCATCTTATCACCAATCGTGATGATTTTGGTAATCATGGTCGCTGGTAACTTTGGGGCTAGCTTCCCAACGATGGCCTCACAAACTTTGATTGTTCAGTCCGCAACACCAATGCTCGCGGTCTTACCAATCTTAGCTAATGAAGCCCATGGGGATGTCGAATATGCCACTAACATTGTGACAACGAGTACCGTGTTGTTCATTATCGTGGTACCAATCTTGATGTCTTTGATCCAATTTATCTAGCATTAAAAAATAATGAAAGAGCAGTCGCTATGAATTGGCGATTGCTCTTTTTTTGATGGCCATTTGTGAAATGTCAAAATTTAGTGATAATGACTAAAAACTTTAAAACCGTGACTTATCCCACTTTTGACTGCTGATTAGGTGAAATAATACTGAATTTGCTTGACTATTCATGTGAAAATCAATAAAATGAACAACGTTACATTAATAAGAATTTAATTAGGAGGCAACACTAAATGCGAGCGTCACAACGATTATTGGTTAAAAAAGCAGTTAATCCGGCCAACTTTAATAAGGGCGGCCTAGCTAAAACGTTAAATGCTTTTAGTTTAACGATGATGGGGGTCGGCGCAATTGTTGGATCAGGGATTTTTATTACGCCAGGGATTATTGCGGCGAAGTATGCTGGTCCCGCCGCAATGCTATCATTTGTGATTGCCGCCGTAGTCTGTTCCTTAGCGGCGCTATGTTATGCTGAGTTTTCGTCGACGATTCCATTAGCCGGTAGTGCCTATACGTATGTTTATACGGTCTTCGGTGAATTTTTAGCGTGGATTTTAGGCTGGTCACTGATTTCAGAATATTTATTTGCCGTATCTTCGGTGGCGGTTAGTTGGTCGGCCTATTTTCAAAATTTATTACGGGGATTTGGTCTAGCTTTGCCGACCTATTTATCGGCTGCCGTTGGGACCGCTGGCGTCCAGCATGCTGGTTTTAACCTCATCGCTTTTGTGGTCGTTTTAGCGATTTCACTATTATTAGTGGGCGGGTTACAATCTTCCACGCGAGTTAATTCGATCATGGTCATTGTTAAGATTTTAGTGATCGTGCTTTTTATTGGCGTGGCAATTTTCTTTGTCCGGCCAGCTAATTATCAGCCGTTTATGCCGCATGGCGCGCATGGCCTAGTCAAAGGTGCATCGTTAGCCTTTTATGCGTATATCGGTTTTGACGCTGTTTCAACGGCTTCTGAAGAAGTTAAAAATCCTAAACATGATATGCCAATTGGCATCATTGGCTCGCTTGTCGTAGCGTCGATTCTCTACGTGGCGATGGCGACAGTCTTGGTCGGCGTGGTTCATTATACCCAATTAAATGTTGGCGACCCAGTGGCCTACGCTTTAAGTGTGATTCATCAAAATTGGGCCGCCGGCATCGTGTCATTAGGTGCGGTGGTTGGGATGACGACTGTGCTCATCGTGATGCTTTATGGTGGGACCCGGTTATTGTTTGCGATTAGTCGCGATGGGTTATTACCACGAACTTTTAGAACCTTGAGTCCCAAGACCAAGGTTCCCGTTAAGAGCACGTGGATTTTTGGGGTAATCGCCAGTATCTTTGCGGCGGTGATTCCGCTTGATAAGATTGCTGAATTAGTCAATATCGGGACCTTGTTTGCTTTTGCAATGGTTTCAATCGGGGTTATTTTCTTACGACGACATGAAACGTTGCAACAAATTGAGAGTTCCTTTAAAGTGCCCTTTTATCCCGTGTTACCGATTGTCTCTTTCTTAGCGTGTCTCTATTTAATGCTCAATTTACAAGCTTTTACGTGGAAAATGTTTGGTATTTGGTTAGCTATTGGCCTCGTGATTTACTTTACGTATAGTTTTCGGCATTCAAAGATTCGCGCCGCTTTACGCGCCAAAGAGTAAGTTATCCTTGGCAGCTTAACTGCTTTTTGCTGGTCACCCATGCTATAATTAGAAGGATTAAAAATTGTGAAGTAGGGTGGAGGTGGCGTAGATGAAGCAACGATCAAACGCCTATCATATTAGTGTATTAGCCGTGTTAATTGCGATTGTTATCATTCAAAATATTGTGCCATTTTTCGGGTATATTCCGATTATGGGGTTAAGTTTAACGACGATTCATATTACAGTAATTATCGCCGCAGTCATTTTGGGCCCACGCGATGGCGCAATTATTGGCGGTGCTTGGGGCTTGCTTGATTGGATTCGTGCCTTTGTAGCGCCAACCAGCCCGTTAGCGCCATTGGTTTTTACAAATCCTTTGGTGTCAGTGTTGCCGCGGATTTTGATTGGGGTGGTCGCTGGCTGGGTCTTTATCTGGTTTCGGCGGCACAAAAAAACAACTTTGGGGCTAACGCTAGCTGGTATTGCCGGGTCGTTAACGAACACGTTATTAGTTTTAGGCTTAATTGGCCTGTTGTATCGGCAACAGGCAGCGGGCTTCTACCAGGTTGATCTTGCCAAGCTAATGCCATATTTATTAACGATTGTTGGGACAAACGGGGTCCCGGAAGCAATTTTGGCCGGTCTTTTGACCCCCTTAATTGGATTACCGCTACTACGATTTCGCCATGCGGCTTAAGTAAGTGAATCAAGTTCATTAGTTATGTAAAAAAACCAGTTAGCATGTTGCGCAACATGCTAACTGGTTTTTTGGTGCCTAGGCCTAGACTGGTCGTACTTTTTTCTGACTAATAATAATTTTATCATGATATTTATCCGTGATGTCTGGATCAGTACTGGTGAAGGTAATTAAATAGGCGTTCGTGTAGGCCTTCGCAATTTCACCAGTGTAGGGGTTACCCGCTAAGTTAAAGGTGACTTTGGTCCCAATTTCCATCAAGCCGCACCTCTTTTCTGAGTCTGTCGTTAATATAGCATGGTGGTTAATAATGTCAACCGGCGCAGCCCAAAAAGCTAATTTTAAAAATAAAAGTTAAGATTGTTTGAATTTTCACTTATCGCTTGATATGATAAAGGCAAAGTTATTGATTCCGCTTACTTTTTGGGGAATCTAACAGTCGCATTAAAGGGGGGACCACCATGAATTTAGGATTGAGTATTTTATCCTTAGCTCGTTTTCAGTTTGCGATGACGACGGTATTTCATTTTTTCTTTGTGCCATTATCAATTGGGTTAGCTTTAATCGTCGCTATTATGGAAACAATTTACGTTGTTAAGAAGGATGAGTTATATAAACATATGGCGCAATTCTGGGGACGAATCTTTTTACTTAGCTTTGCCGTTGGTGTTGTTACTGGGATTATTCAAGAATTTCAATTTGGGATGAATTGGTCAGATTATTCACGGTTTATGGGTGATATTTTTGGTGCGCCATTGGCAATCGAAGCGTTGGTGGCGTTCTTTATGGAGTCAACGTTTATTGGCCTGTGGATGTTTGGTTGGGATCGATTTAACGCAGGAATTCATTGTGCGTTCATTTGGCTAACTGCCATTGGGACGATGATTTCCGCAATGTGGATTTTAGCGGCGAATAGTTTCATGCAAAATCCCGTTGGGTTTATGATTAATGCCAAAACTGGCCGGGCTCAAATGACCAGTTTTTCAGCGGTCATTAAAAATCCACAGTTATGGTATGAATTACCCCATGTGTTGTTTGGCGCTTTCGTAACCGGTGCCTTTGTTGTGGCGGGGATGGCAGCGTTTGGTTTACTCAAAAAACGAAACGTTCAGTTCTTCCGCAAATCTATCACGATCAGTTTACTCGTTGGTCTGATTGCGACCATTGGGGTGGTTGGCATGGGCGATTTGCAAACCCGTTATATTATTAAAGAACAGCCGATGAAGTTTGCAGCGACTGAAGGGTTGTATAAGGATTCAGGCTCACCGGCACCTTGGGCGATTATTGAGGGCTTAGATACCAAAAATCACCAAGCCAAATGGTCAATTGAAGTGCCGTATGTCTTAGATATCTTGAGCTATCATAAGTTAAGTGGGAATGTAAAGGGCCAAAACCGGCTGAACAAAGAATTACATGCGAAGTATGATCATAAATTTGGTAAAAGCATGAATTACTATGTCCCAGCTAAAACATTATTCTGGAGTTTCCGGGTCATGGCAGTGTCTGGCGGCCTATTCGCGTTAATTGCGATTGTCGGCTTATTCTTTAACCGTGCCAGTTCAACGTTGATTGAACGGCAGCGTTGGTTCTTATGGGTTTTAGGAATCTGTACGTTCTTACCATTTGCTGCGAATACGGCGGGCTGGTTCATTACTGAATTAGGTCGTTATCCATGGGTCGTTTATGGGTTGTTAACAATCGCGGATGCCGTCTCACCAAATGTGAGCGTGGCGTCACTATTGATTTCAAATATCATTTACTTCTGTTTATTCAGTGGCTTAGGCGTTGTTATGATTGTCTTATCACGGCGGACGTTACGTCAGGGTCCGGATGATTTGTTACAAGCGGCCGATGATGCACCATATGATCCATACGGCAAGGGGGCCTTCAGTCATGAGTAACTTACAATTCTTATGGTTTGTGTTAGTTGGCGTTTTGTTTAGTGGCTTCTTCTTCTTAGAAGGATTTGACTTTGGGGTTGGGATGACGATTAAGAGCTTAGCCCAAACAAGGCAAGAACGGGATGTTGTGATTCATACGATTGGTCCGCACTGGGACGCTAACGAAGTTTGGTTGATCACTGCCGGTGGTGCCATGTTTGCATCGTTTCCAATGTGGTATGCGTCATTATTTTCTGGCTTTTATCTAATTCTGTTATTTATTCTGGTGGCTTTAATTATGCGTGGCGTCTCCTTTGAATTTCGGAGTCGGATGGCAACTGCTGCTGGCCGCAACTTTTGGGAATGGGCCGCTGCAATTGGTAGCTTTTGTGCCGCATTCTTGTTTGGCATGATGTTCACTGCGCTCGTTAAAGGGATGCCGATTGATGCAAATGGTAATCTCACCGCCCACTTTACGGATTACGTCAATCCGTTCACGTTAGTTGGTGGGGTGGCGGTTACCTTACTATGTTACTTACATGGCTTGAATTTTATTCGGTTAAAGACGACGGGAACTTTACGGCAGCGCGCACTTCAGTGGGCTAAACCCCTTTATTGGGTCTTGTTCGCTGGTGAGGTCTTGTTCGCAGTCTTACTCTATTTCAATACCGACTTTTTCACGAAACGGCCAGTGTCAACGTTGATTTTAGTGGTTGCCCTAGTGGCGTTGACGGTCTTAGCGACGTGGGGTGTATATGGCAATCATGAATGGTTATCCTTTATCGGCAGTGGCTTATCATTGATTGATGTCGTGGTCTTATTGTTTAATGGCCTGTTCCCACGGGTGATGGTTGCCAACAATGCCGCTCACAGTATTCTAATTAAGAATGCGTCGAATTCACCATATACGCTACATGTGATGACTATCATTACTCTGACGGTGTTACCGATTATGTTGGCTTACTTTATCTGGAGTTATTGGGTATTTTATAAGCGCCTAGCATCGTAAAAGTTGTTTGAATCAGATCGTGACTTAGCAATGAATAAGTCACGATCTTTTGTGATTTTTGAGTGAGGAGGGATGGTCAATGTTTGATCCAGCACTATTTAAGCTTCCAGGCATGCGCCGACTCGCCGTGTTATTGACGGTGTTGGCGTTATTTGAGGGAATCTGTATTATCATGCAAGCCCAGTTTTTGGCGGTGGCAATTGTGGGCCTATGGCGGCGCCAAGCGTTGACAACTGTCTTACGACCAATGTTGTTTTTTGCCATTGCGTGGGTGGGCCGACAATTGTTAGTGGTCATTAAGAATCATTTGATGTATCCACTGGTTGCCAAGACGACTGGGGCATTACGGCGCCAAGTCATGCAAAAGCTTTATCGCTTAGGACCGAGCTATGTCGCCAAAATGGGCACGGGTAACGTGGTGACGACTGCCTTAGAGGGGCTTGATAAAGTTCAGACGTATTTGATGTTGGTCGTCATTAAAGTGATTGATATGATGGTGATTCCCTGGGTGATTTTAATTTATATTGCCTTTTTACGCTGGCGGGAAGCCTTGTTTCTATTGGCCATTTTTCCATTAATTATTTTATTTATGATTATTCTTGGGTATGCGGCCCAGGCCAAGGCAGATCGGCAATATGCAGGTTATCAGCGATTATCCAATCATTTTGTTGATACGTTGCGTGGGTTACCGACGTTAAAACAGCTGGGCTTGAGTAAGCGCTATGCCAAGAATGTGTATCAAGTAAGCGAAAGTTATCGTCAGCAAACACTGGCAGTCATTAAAGTAGCCATGTTATCGACGTTTGCCTTGGATTTTTTCACGACGTTATCCATTGCAGTGGTTGCCGTCTTTTTAGGCTTTGGCTTAATTAATGGCACGATTACCTTATTGCCGGCGCTAGTGATTCTAGTCTTAGCACCAGATTACTTTTTGCCCCTGCGAACGTTCGCTAATGACTACCATGCAACCTTAAATGGTAAAAATGCGTTTACCGCCGTTAAGACGATGCTGGCATTACCGTTACCGACGCAACAAGCCCAACTAGGCACGACGCCGTTAACTTGGCAAGCAGATAGTACGTTAAGTTTGAAAGCTGTCGATTTTGGGTACACGACTGATCAGTTAGCCTTAACGAACCTCGATTTTACGGCTAAAGGTTACCAGCGAATTGGGATTATTGGGGCCTCAGGTTCTGGCAAGTCAACCTTGATTAAGTTATTAGGTGGCTTTTTGACGCCCACCCCGAACCAGGGGACGCTGGCAGTTAATGGGCAACCGATTCCACATCTTGATCAGACTGCTTGGCAACAAAGCTTTTTCTATATTCCACAAAATCCGTACTTGTTCCATGCGACTGTCGCTGAAAACATCGCTTTTTATCAGCCACAGGCGACACCGACTGCAATTGCCCAAGCTGCTGAGCGAGCCGGCTTAACGGCTTGGTTACAGACTTTGCCAGCAGGGCTAGCCACGCCAATTGGGGAAGGCGCGCGAGGGGTCAGTGGCGGTCAAGCACAACGGATTGCGTTGGCCCGCGCGTTCTTAGATAATTCACGGCAGATTTTATTATTTGATGAACCGACAGCGCATTTAGATATTGAGACTGAAGCGGCCTTAAAACAAACGATTTTGCCAGTATTTGATCAACATTTGGTCTTTTTTGCAACACATCGATTACATTGGTTGAATCAAATGGATTATGTGCTGGTCTTGTCACATGGTCGTATCGTTGAACAAGGGGTGCCAGCGCAATTAGCAACACACGCCGGACCGTATCAACGGCTATGGACTGAAATGGGAGGTGCGACCGAATGAAAAACTTTTTTGCCACGTTTCAACATGATACTTGGGTGATGCCGTACCTCCGCAAATATAAGAAATTACTAGCACTTACGCTCTTTTTAGGTCTGATGACTTTTTTCTGTGGCTCGGCATTAATGTTCAATTCAGGCTATTTAATCAGTCGTGCGGCGCAACGACCAGAAAATATTTTATTGATTTACGTCCCGATTGTCTTGACTAGAGCTTTCGGTATCGGCCGGCCAGCATTTCGGTATGCGGAACGGATTACGAGCCATAACTGGGTTTTAAGAATCGTCTCAGATTTTCGGAAGAAGCTCTATCAAGCGGTGGCTAAACAAGCCGTCGCCATTCGGCAGAATTTTCAAACTGGAGATGTCTTAAGTTTGTTGGCCGATGATATTGATCACATTGAAAACCTCTATTTGCGGACAGTTTTTCCAACAGTTATTGCGTGGACCATGTACGTGATAATTGTACTTGCACTCGGCTATTTCAGCTGGTGGTTCGGGTTATTGATGGTAGTCTTATTAGGGCTAATCGTGGTCGTGATGCCATTGTGGTCCGTCTTAATCAATGGTGCTAGGGAAGCCAAAAGTCGTAAAATTCAACAACAATTTTATACGCAATTGACCGATTCAGTGATGGGACTCAGTGACTGGGTGATTGCTGGGCGTCAAGCGGATTTTAATGCGCAGCAAACAGCACCCATCGAGCAAATAGAAGCACTCCGGCAAGCGGACCATCAATTTCAATGGTGGCGTGATTTTACCATTCAATTATTGTTCGGTGTGATTTGCTTGGCCTTATTAGGGTGGAGTAGCTTGTATTGGACCACTAATCCGGCTAGCGTTAACTGGATTGCTGCCTTTGTGTTATCGGTCTTTCCGTTAGTTGATGCGTTTCAGTCAGTTAGTCAAGGTGTCAGCGAGTGGCCCAGCTACCAACGGTCGATTAAGCGGGTTAATCAGCTGGATACGACGCCACCAGATGAGTCGCAACAGACACAACTCACTGAACCATTCCAAACACTGCGGGTGACTCAGCTTGGCTTTCAATATGACGCCACCCAACCAGCTATTTTTGACCATTTGGATTTAACGCTGCAAGCTGGTGAAAAAGTGGCCTTACTCGGGCCTTCTGGCACTGGCAAGAGCACGTTACTTAAATTGATTTTAGGTGATTTGACACCCAATGCTGGGACTATCCAGTTAAACGATGTGCCGATTAGTCGCTTGCAAACGGCGCGAGCTGCTTTGTTTGGCGTCTTAGACCAGCAACCTTATTTGTTCAATACGAGTATTCTAAATAATGTGCGCATGGGGAATTTGCAGGCCACGGATGCGGCCGTTAAAGCCGCGTTAGTTGCAGTGGAATTAGGACCGTTAATCGATGCGTTACCAGCGGGAATGGCGACGCTAGTCGAAGAAGGCGGGACCCGGTTTTCGGGCGGTGAACGCCAACGGATGGCCTTGGCGCGTATTTTATTACAAGATGCGCCGATTATCATTTTGGATGAACCTACAGTTAGCCTAGATCCGATTACAGAAGCACATTTGTTAGCTACTATTTTTCGGGTGTTACAAGATAAAACCATTCTCTGGGTGACTCATCATTTAGCTGGGATTGATTATGTTGATCAAGTGCGCTTTTTAGAGGCGGGACGGTTCGATATGGCTGGGACGCCTGCCGAATTATATGCAACTGCGCCGCGATTTAAGCGGTTGTATGATTTAGACCGCGGTCGTGATGCTTGACATTAACTTAGGCCAAAAAATGCGGCAAGAATCTTATGAATTCTTGCCGCATTTTTTGGGTTAAATCACCTTTTAGGCCTTGGATTAATGGTTGCGAACTAACAATTGTGTCACGAGGTGTCTTAGGGCTTGTTGACTGCTGCCGGCGGGTAAGCGATTAATCAGGCTTAAGGCTTGTTGTGTATACGTGGTAGCCAATTGTTGGGTCTGCGTGACCCCGCCTAAGGCAATCACTTGGTCGCGAATTGCGAGCAGGTCCTGATTAGTTGGGTGACTGCCTGGCATGGGAAGCTGTTGTGCCAAGCTCGGGTCACGTTGTAGCGCATAGATTAAAGGCAAGGAATAGACCCCCACCTTTAAATCAGCCAAGACCGGTTTATGGGTCAAGGCTTCATCACCGGTGTAGTCCAGAATATCATCTAACATTTGATAGGCAAGACCAAGTTGTTGACCGATTTGTTGTGCCAAGGTTTCCACAGCAGCTGGTGCCACGGCTAAATGTGCACCTTGCTGGCAACTGAGGCTGAATAAGCGGGCTGTTTTACCTGCGACGACTTGTAAATAGTCATTAAGCGTAGTGGTCGGTTGAAAGTTATGGGCCATTTGATCTAGCTCACCTTGTAACACTGCCCGCATGGCAGCAGTGTTGCGCTTCACATCAGCAGGGGTACGGGCAGATAAGACGACTTGGTCGAAGTAACACGTGAATAAGAGATCGCCCGCATAAATGGCATTGCGTTGTCCGTAATCTTGGTGAATAGTCGTAATTTGTCGGCGCTTAGGGGCTTCATCAATGACATCATCATGAATTAAGGTGGCAACATGTAAAAGCTCCATTGCCGCCGCACCAGCTTGTAACCGGACTGGATCTTGATCAGCGCCAAATTGGCTGAATAAATAAAAGAAGCCTGGGCGTAAAAATTTACCGCCAGCGGCTAATAGCGTGTGCACCCGGTCATTGATGGCCGCATTATCAATCTGCACATTTGCCAGTAAATAAGGTTTTAGCGCTGTTAATTGGTCGTGAATTTGAGTATTGGACCGCCAAATATTTTGAATCATGCACCGTCACTCCATACGGGTGGGCTGAATCAACCCTTGCAGCCCCACCTATTCTAAAATACAATCTATATTAAAGGTACAAATAACTGGAAACGTTGTCAAATAAAAGGGGGAGGCATTTTCTTGAAACCGAAAGTTTTTCTGGAATTTGTGGAGATTAAGTCGTTGATTGCTAGCATTTTACCATTTGTTTTAGGCAGTTTGTACGCAAGCTATAACTATCATCAAATTCATTTGGGCTATCTGAGTTTGTTCTTTGTGGCATCTTCGTTATTCCATATGGCGACTAATGCCAATGATAACTATCAGGATTTTATCCATGCGCCACGTAATGTGGATAATCAGGACTTTTTGGAAGCGACTAATGTCGTCGGGGTGCAGCAGATTTCGATTCGCCAAGCACGCACTGTGACTTTTGGCTTGGCGGGGCTGTCATTACTTTTGGGCCTGTGGTTAGTGACTAAGACGGGGTGGCCGCTATTGTGGATGGGCGTTTACTCATATGCTGTCGGGTATTTTTATGCCGGTGGTCCCAAGCCAATTTCAACGGGACCGTTTGGTGAATTCTTTTCAGGATTTACCATGGGTTTCATGATTTTTTGGATTGCCGTCTATATAAATACGTTTGATGTCGCCCCGTTGACCTGGGGTGCAAGTCTGAAAGTATTGGTGGCGTCTGGCTTAGCAATTTTTGCCATTGCCAATATTATGCTGGCCAATAATATTTGTGATCAGGCCGAAGACTTAGCCTTGGGCCGACACACGATTTTGTATTATCTAGGCAAGCCAGTGATGCTGCAAGTCTTTGCCTGGAGTTATGTTGCCGGTTATGGTTGCTTAGTCGGCGCGGTTGGGCTGGGTGTTTTACCGCCGTTAAGCTTGCTGACCTTGTTAAGTGCTATCCCAGTTTTCAAAAATACGCGTGTCTTTATGCAAAAACAAGTCAAACGGGAGACCTTTAGCTTATCCATTAAGAATGCAACATTAATTTGTTTATCATTTATCGTTTTTATGGGAATCGGGCTCATCGTTTAACGGCAAAACGCCATAACTTAGGCCCACAAACTGTGTCGGGTACCTAAATTATGGCGTTTTAAGCTTTATTTTTCAAAAGGATACCGATAATCCCATTGATTACGCGCGGCGGTCATGACGGCCATCACATCCGTTGTCTTGGCTAACGTTGTGTTGGCGAGTTGACCGGCGACCGTTTTTTGCATGTCAGCAATTTCATAAGCCATGGCTTGTGCAGTTGTACCGGCTTGGATGAGTTCAGTTGCGCCATTAGCGGCGGTGAAACGCGCTTGGTCGGCCCGGGGGTAAGAATCAATCGTGAAAAACCCATTTTCGTAGGCGACGATGCCTTGTTTGGGCATCTTAGCGCGAAACGTTAAAGCCACCGTTGCGAGTTCATCATGCGCCGTTCGGAGTGTAATCGTTTCGGCTTCATCCACGCCACTACTGAAACGATGCATCGTTGTCCCAGTAATCACGGGCGTTGCCGTTAAAAATTCACGGACAAAAGCGAGGGCGTAGACGCCAATATCAAGTAGGGCGCCGCCAGCAAGTTGGGGATTGAAGAACCGGTTAGTCGGATCGGGATCTTTGAAGCTACCGAAGCTAGCCTGAACCATTTTCAAAGCGCCTAATTCGCGTTCAGCCGCAAAATCATGCAGTCTTTGATACAATGGCATGTGATAAAGGGTCATTGCTTCAGTTAATATCAAGTGATTTTTGGTGGCGAGGGCGGTGGCTTCAGCGAGTTCAGCGCTAGTTAAAGTAATGGCTTTTTCGCTAAGGACGTGTTTGCCGGCTCGAAGCGCTGGTAGAATCGTGTCGATATGATAGTTGTGTGGCGTGGCGACATACACAATGTCGACTTGGTCATCCGCTAATAACGTTGTTAAATCGCTATAAGCTTTCGGGATACCATGGTCGTGCGCAAAGGTCGTGGCTTTGGCTTGCGAACGTGAACAAACGGCATACAGTTCACCATCTGGTTGATCAAAGGCAGTGACAAATTGGGTTGCAATATTGCCAAGCCCAACAATAGCCCACCGATAAGTTTTTGACATGAAAAAAGTCCTCCTTAAAATTCGAGTTTGGTCTGTCTCTAGTTTAGCAGGTGAAAAAGTTTTAGCAATCCGCTAACCGATATTTTATTCTGTGATGAAAGTCTGTAGAATAGAGGTAGCTGCTGATGCCAGTGAGGTGTCGGTTGCGTGAGTACATAGGTGAGTTAGTCGGCGACAAGTGGTACGACGAAGGGAGCGGATGAATGGCATTCAAAATTAAACGGCGGGCCAAAGGTGATACGGGTGGCTTATTAGTCCACCATGGTCAACCGCAATGGTTGAATATTTTTATTCTATGTTGTCTGATTGGTGGGGTTGTCTGGCTAGTCAGAGGGCACCAGTCACAACCAACCACGACAGCTAAAGCACAGCCAGCGGTGACGACGCATGCTGGCTTTATCAAAAAGCTCGCACCATCTGCCCAGCGCATGCAGAAAAAATACCATGTGTTAGCGAGTATTAGTTTGAGTCAAGCCATTTTAGAATCGGATTGGGGTCAAAGTACTAATGCCACTAAGAATTATAATTTATTCGGGGTTAAGGCAACAGCCGCTGAACCAGGCAAATTAATGATGACCAAGGAATATTATGATGGGGCTTATCATCAGGTTAAACAACGGTTTCGGGTCTATTCAAGTTGGGATGCGTCAATGGTTGGTCATGCCAAACGACTTGCCAATGGGCCGAGTTGGGATGCGACTCATTATCAGGCGGTCATTCAGGCCAAAGATTATCAGACGGCGGCACGGGCTTTGGTCACTGCGGGCTACGCAACTGATCCGAATTATGACCAAAAATTAATTAATATTATTCAAAAATATAACTTACAAAGGTATGATAAGTAGTAAGTGTTTTATAATAAAAAATATCACATCATCAGGAGGACGCTATGCAACAGCTTGAACAACGGATTTTACAGGACGGTCGGGTCTTACCTGGCGAAGTGTTAAAAGTGGATGGATTTTTAAATCATCAGGTCGATCCGGACCTAATGTTTGCAATGGGGTCTGAATTTGCGCAGTTATTCCGTGAAATGGGAATCACTAAGATTTTGACGGTGGAATCATCTGGGATTGCCCCCGCCGTGATGACCGGCCTGCAATTGCACGTGCCAGTGGTCTTTGCCCGGAAACACAAGTCAGTCACCTTGGTTGACGATCTATTTACTGCGGAAGTCTACTCTTATACTAAAAAAACGTCGAATCATATTTCGATTTCCAAGAAATTTTTAAGTGCAACGGATAAGGTTTTGATTATTGATGACTTCTTAGCAAATGGACAAGCCGTTCAAGGGTTGTTTGATATTTGTGATCAAGCGCAGGCGGCCATTGCTGGAGTTGGGATTGTCATCGAAAAAGTCTTCCAGACTGGGCACCAATTAGTTGAAAAACGGGGCGTCCGCCTAGAATCCTTAGCACAAATCACCTCATTTGAAGGCGATCGGGTTCACTTTGCTTCTGAACAAGCGTAGGTAAACATGATTAAAACTTGCAAGCAACGCGGGTGAAACGTATGATTATAAACAGATAAGCTTTTTAATTAGATGACTATTTATTGACAAGAAAGTAGGGACGGATGTGGACAACTCAGTTTTAAATCCAGGCGGTACTTTAGGTGTTATTGGCAATAGTACCAACGGTGTTGGATTGGTAATTGCCGCGCGTAATGCTGGCATTAATGTCGGGGTTTACGGTGATAATGAAAATACTGAGACCATGGAACTGGCAGATTTTCGCGTTGTCGGGGCCCTAAAGGATCAGCAACAATTACAGAATTTTGCGGAACGTTGCGATATGGTAACGTATGAATCTGAAACGATTGATGCATCAGTTGTTAGTTTCTTAGCGGCGCACACCCGCGTGCCTCAAGGAACCGATGCCTTAGAAATCATGCAAGATCGATCATTGGAACGGGCCTTTTTCAGTCAACTGAACTTAAATGTTGCGCCCTCAGCAACGATTGTTAGTCTGGATGATGTCTATCAATCAATTGGGTCGATTGGGTACCCCAGCATTTTAAAGCCGATTCAAAAAGGATTAGGGCAAAATCGGCAACTCGTCATTAAGACGCAGACCGATATTGTAAAAGCCGCTGATTTATTGGATTGGGGCACTTATTTATTGGAATCACTAATTCCTTATCAAAAAGAGTTGTCCGTGATTGTGGCAAAAACGGCGACGGCGACAGAATTTTTCCCAATTGTTGAGAATCGATATCGTGACCATGATTTATTGGAAACGATTGTCCCGGCGCAGATTGATGCCGCCGTTAATGATGAAATCTTACGAATTACGACTGAAATTAGCGATAATTTAACTTATACTGGGATTTTTGAAGTGGCCTTTTTCTTAACTGCCAGTGGTAATTTATACATTAAACGGATTGTTCCGGCCATGCATCAGGCTGGGTACGTCTTTGACCGGGCGACGAATATTAGCATGGCGGAGCAGCATTTGCGGGCAATCGCTGGCTTGCCATTAATGCCAATTAAACAAGTCATGCCGATTGTGGCCGTCTACTTCACGTCAGCCCAACTTAATGGGATTCGGACGCAATGGCAGATTAAACCAAATTGGTTCTTTAATTTTTACCATCGAACAAAATTACAAGCTGAAAAAGCGGTATTAGCCGGGCACGTCTTAATTGAAGCCGATAGCGTGAAAGATGCCTTGGATCAAGTTGATGATACTGGCATTTGGCGCTTAGGCGCTGCTACGAATGCAGCTGATAGTGACGCGCAACGTGATTAAATTTGAATCAAATGAGATAGTCGTCAGGCCAAGGAGCCGAGACGGCTATTTTTTGAGTTTCAGTGTGGTTTTTACACGCTAAAACTAAGCATTGACGGCCAAAATTTGCTATAATATTTGGTGACTGATTTTTAGAAAGGGTGGCGAACAGCGTGTCAAAAGAAAGCTTATTGGCTGGAATGAATGACAAGCAACAAGAAGCCGTTTTAGACACTGAGGGGCCGCTATTAATTATGGCCGGCGCTGGCTCAGGCAAGACGCGAGTGTTAACGCATCGCGTGGCTTATTTAATTGAAGAATGTGGGGTCAATCCCTGGAATGTTTTAGCAATTACATTTACTAATAAGGCCGCTCGTGAAATGCGTGACCGGGTTGGAACTTTATTAGGCGAAGCAGCCCGTGACGTCTGGGTCTCGACGTTCCATGCGTTATGTGTGCGAATTTTACGCCGCGATATTGATAAGATTGGCTATAACCGCGCATTTACCATTGCGGGGACTAGCGAACAACGGACCTTAGTGAAGCGGATTTTGAACGATCAAAATATTGATGCCAAAAAATTCGATCCCAGGTCAATTCTATCAGCAATTTCGAATGCGAAGAATGACTTACAGACGCCAGCAATGTATCAAGAAGCTGCGGCTAGTCCATTTGAGAGCATTGTAGCGGACGTTTACACCCAGTATCAACGGGAATTAGCTGCGGATCAAGCGGTTGATTTTGATGACTTAATCATGTTGACCATTCAATTGTTCCGTAGTGATGCTGAGACGTTAAGCTGGTATCAAAATAAATTTCATTATATTCACGTTGATGAATATCAAGATACCAATAATGCACAATATACGTTAGTCAATTTATTAGCCGATAAATACCATAACTTGTGTGTCGTGGGTGATGCTGACCAGTCAATCTATGGCTGGCGTGGTGCCAATATGGAGAACATCCTGAACTTTGAGCAGGATTATCCCCAAGCTGATAGCGTGATGTTGGAACAAAATTACCGGTCAACCAAAACAATTTTGGCAGCCGCTAATAAAGTAATTAATAACAATACGACGCGTAAGCCGAAAAAATTATGGACAGAAAATACCACTGGTGATCAGATCTCTTATTACCGGGGCCAAAGTGAAAATGACGAAACTCACTATGTCATTGCACAAATTCAAACCGAAATGGCTGAAAATCATTATAATTATGGTGATTTTGCTATTTTGTATCGGACGAATGCGCAGTCACGAGTGATGGAAGAGTCCTTAGTTAAGGCGAACATGCCATACATGATGGTCGGGGGCAATAAATTCTACGATCGTAAAGAAATTCGCGATGTGTTGGCGTATTTAACTTTGATTGTCAATGATCAGGATTCACTTAACTTTGAACGGGTGGTCAATGAACCGAAACGCGGCATCGGTCAGACGAGTGTCGATAAGTTACGGGCTTTTGCTGATGAAGCGGGTTATTCGATGTTAGAGGCCGCTAGCAACGTGGATATGGCGAATGGCATTTCTACCCGTGCTAAGGGGGCGTTAACCCAATTTGCTACTACCTTGAATGAATTACGGGCAATGCGGGCGTATCTCTCCGTTACAGATTTAACGCAAGAAATTTTAAATCGGACTGGCTATATGAAGGCGTTAAAGAACGCTAAAGCTACCAAGTCACTTGAAGCCCAGGCCCGGATTGAAAATATTGAAGAATTTTTATCCGTTACGAAGCAATTTGATGATAGCTACCAGCCAGAAGAAGAAGATAGTGATAAGTATGTCGACTTTTTAGCTGACTTAGCGTTAGTTTCAGATGTTGATAATGTCGAAGAAGAACCACAAGCGGTGACGTTAATGACGTTACATGCTGCTAAAGGTCTAGAATTTCCAGTGGTCTTCTTAATTGGGATGGAAGAAGGCATCTTCCCGTTGTCACGGGCGATGATGGATGAAGACGAGCTTGAAGAAGAACGGCGATTAGCCTATGTCGGGATTACGCGGGCTGAAAAGAAGTTGTATCTGACAAATGCGTATTCACGGATGTTATACGGGCGGCGTCAAAGTAATCAAGCCTCACGTTTTGTGGAAGAAATCGATCAAAGTTTGATTAAAAATGATAATACGTTAGATGGGTCACAAGGCAGTCAATTAGATGTCCCATTTGCAACCAAGAAGGCGTTGACGCCAGCTTATAAGAAACACCCAGTTGGCACGCGGGCAACGGTTAAAAAGGCCAGCGGTACTGGTGCTGATAAGAATAGCTGGTCAATTGGCGACAAGGTAACCCATCGTAAGTGGGGGACTGGGACGGTGGTTAAGGTCACCGGTGCGGGCGAAGATGCTGAATTGGATATTGCGTTTAAATCTGAAGGAATCAAACGATTGCTCGCAGCCTTTGCACCGATTAAAAAGGTCCAAGCCTAGAATTTTTGTTAGAGGAGGTTAATTAACATGGCAGAAACGCCCATCACACAGTTAGACGCGGCTAGTGCTGCAACTGAGGCTGGTCAATTACGACTTGAACTGAATCAGTGGCGGCAAGATTACTATGATCATGATGCGCCCCAAGTTGACGATGCAGTTTATGACCAAGTGTATGCCCGGTTAGTGGCTTTAGAGACGGCTTTTCCGGCCATAGTCACGCCAGATTCACCCACACAACTGGTTGGTGGTACGGTCAAGGCTGGTTTTGCCAAAGTATCGCATCCGATTCCGATGTTGTCGTTAGGCGATGTATTCTCACAAGCTGAATTACAAAGCTTTGATGAGCGGTTACGCCAAAATGTTGATGACCCATTTGATTATAATTGCGAATTAAAAATTGATGGTTTAGCACTATCCTTACAATATGAGAATGGGCGTTTAGTCCAAGGTTCAACGCGTGGTAATGGGTCCGTTGGCGAAGATATTACACGCAATATTATGACGATTGCGTCAATTCCACACCAACTAACACGCCCGTTAACGGTGGAAGTTCGAGGCGAGTGTTACATGCCTAAAGCTGCATTTGCGGCCCTGAATGAACGACGAGAAGCCGCTGGCGAGAGTGTCTTTGCGAATCCTAGAAATGCTGCTGCAGGGACGTTACGCCAACTAGATCCACGGGTGACAGCTGAACGTCAACTCAGTACTTTTATGTATAATGTCGCTGACTATGCGCCCTTAAAGGCCCGGACGCAAAGTGACTTGTTAACTGAGTTTGCGGACTTGGGCTTAGCGATTAATCCGACGTTCAAGGTGGCTCATACGATGACTGAGGTCTTTGACTATATTGACCAGTATCAAAATAAACGGGCGGACTTAGCTTATGGGATTGACGGGATTGTGATCAAAGCCAATCCGTTACCCTTGCAGCGCGCCTTAGGAGCCACGGTTAAGGTGCCACGCTGGGCCATTGCGTTTAAATTTCCACCAGATGAACAGCCGACCCGATTAGAAGCCGTTGAATGGACGATTGGACGGACGGGGGTCGTTACCCCGACTGCCGTTATGACCCCGGTGCAGTTAGCTGGTACCACGGTGGCGCGAGCTTCCTTACACAATCCGGACTATGTGCAAGCCAAAGATGTCCGGATTGGAGATACGGTATTGTTGCATAAGGCTGGCGATATTATTCCAGAAATTTCAGCCGTTGATTTGACGAAACGACCAGCGGCAGCCGTCGCTTTAGCAATTCCAACCAATTGTCCCTCATGTGGGGCACCGTTGGTTCATTTAGAAGATGAAGTGGCCTTAAGGTGTATTAATCCGAAATGTCCAGCTCAGGTTCAAGAAGGCTTAGTCCACTTTGCATCACGTAATGCGATGAATATTGAGGGCTTAGGACCTAAGTTGATTGCACAATTGTATACCAATCACTTGATTAGTGATGTCGCTGATTTATATCGGTTAACGAAAGATCAACTACTCGCTTTAGATAAAGTAAAAGATAAATCTGCTGAAAACCTCTTGACAGCGATTGACCGTAGTCGCAATAATTCACTTGAACGATTATTATTTGGTTTGGGTATTCGGCACGTGGGCGCCAAGGTTGCCCGCTTAATTGCGCAACACTTTGGCACGATTGATGCGCTGATGACTGCTGATCAAGCTGAAATTGCGGCGATTGACTCGATGGGCGATATTATTGCCAATGCAGTTGTCCAGTATTTCGGCAGTACGGCAGTGCAAACCTTAATTACCGAGTTACACGCTGTTAACGTTAATACCACTTACCAAGGTCCCAGTGCAACGGTTGCCAATGATAGTGACAGTTGGTTTGCTGGAAAACGGGTGGTCTTAACGGGGAAGCTACAGCGGTTCACGCGTACGGATGCTAGTCAGTGGTTAGAAGCACACGGGGCAACCGTGACCGGCAGTGTTTCTAAAAAGACTGATTTAGTGATTGCGGGTGAAGACGCGGGCAGTAAATTGCAAAAAGCAGAACAGTTGAACATTACGGTTTGGGATGAAGCCCGGTTCAGCACAACAATGAGGGAGGATGCATGAGCGTGAATGTCAAACGCATACGCACGATTGGCTTAGTGGCAGTTGCCGCAATCGTATTAGCCGCTTGTGGTAATTTAAAGAGTTCGTCATTTGGATCAAATAGCACGAGTACCACGACAACGGGGTCGAAAACCACGACCACGACCGGATCGACAGACTCAGAATTCTATCAAGGGGTCATTAAAAACGGCCAGTACCGGACCAGCAAATCACGGGGCGTCAATGTGTCTCAAAATGATAACGTGATGAACTTGAAGAGCTTTGAAACGGGTTTATTAGACGTTTCAAAGAAAGAATTCTCAACCAGTAAATACGTTTATCAAGAAGGGCAATATCTAAGCACGTCGACGGTTGAAGATTGGTTGGGCCGCAAGTCCAAGAGCAATGCGACCGGCTTAAACCCCGCTAGCAATGGGAAAACCGGTGCTAGTACGCGAAATCCAATTTATTTGCAACAATTGGAAGAACAAGACTATATGATTCAAAGTGGCAGTAAGCTCACCTTAGGTGGCGTGACCGTTGGGTTAGGTTTGAACTCAGTCGATTACTACACGAAAGTCGAATATGGCGCAACCTATGAGACCAATATCTCAACGACGGAACTTACAGCGCAAGGGAAGCGGATGGCTAATACCGTCTTACAACGCTTACGGCAAAAGTCGGCCTTGAAGAGCGTGCCAATTGTTTTGGCTCTTTACAAGCAGTCTTCAAATGATAGTCTAGTAGGTGGGAACATGGTGGCTTATGCCGTTTCTAAGAACGGGTCGACCAGTGTTAGTGATTGGAAAGCCCTTAATTGGAATAATTATGTCTTCCCAGCAACGACTGAATCGAAGAACGCCGGTGCCAATAGTACGGATACGTCTGATTTCAGTTCCTTTAAGACGCATGTTCAAAACTTCTTCCCGAACTTATCGGGCGTTACGGCTAATGCGCACTACAAAGACAAGTCATTGAGTAAGTTGAGTGTTAATATCACGACTAAGTTCTACAGTGAGACTGAAATCATCAGCTTTACGCAATACTTGGCAACGGCTGCCAAACGCTACTTACCATCAGGCGTACCGGTTGAGATTACGGTTAAGAGTGCGAATGGTGATATTCAGAGTTTCTTAGCTCGAACCGCCAAAGGGAGCGCTTATTACACCCATGTCTTTAGTGATCAAGGTAATAATTAAGTTAAATGATAATTGGTAGAAAGAAGGAAAATTGATGGCTGAAGAACGCATTGATGCTGAACAAGTTGCCCATGTGGCTAGCTTAGCGAAGCTTGAATTTACACCAGCACAACTTGAAACTTTTACGGGCCAACTTGAAAAAATCATTGGTATGTTTGAAGAATTAAGCACAGTTGATACGACGGGGGTTCCGGTGACTTCACAAGTGAGTGACCGACGGAATGCCTTACGCGCGGATGTTGCTGTTAAAAGTGATGACCGGGCGGCCTTATTAGCGAATGCCCCTGAAACGCAAAATGGGCTAATTAAAGTGCCAGCAATTATTGATGAAAGTGGGGACGGTGAATAATGGATTTCTTTGACCAAGATTTAACAAGTCTCCATGCAGATTTAGTGGCTAAAAAGCTCAGCGCCACCGAATTAACGCAAGCAACTTTTGCTAATTTGGCGAAAACTGATGCCCAAGTCGATGCTTTTCTAGGCTTGAATGAAGCGGCTGCGTTAACTAAGGCCCAACAATTAGATGCTGATGGGATTAACGCTGACAATGTCTTAGCTGGGATTCCAGTTGCAGTTAAGGATAATATTGTTACCAAAGGGCTCACGACCACCGCAGCTTCTAAGATGCTGGCTAATTTTGTGCCCGTCTATAATGCCACAGTCGTGGATCAGATGTTAGCTCATGATATGATTATCGTTGGTAAGACTAACATGGATGAATTCGCCATGGGTGGTTCGACTGAAACCTCAGCGTTTAAAGTAACGAAAAACCCTTGGGACTTGACGCGGGTCCCCGGTGGTTCTTCGGGTGGTTCAGCAGTCGCAGTCGCAGCTGGTCAAGTCCCGGTTGCCTATGGTTCTGATACGGGTGGTTCAATTCGGCAACCGGCTTCATTTAACGGCATTGTTGGGATGAAACCCACTTATGGTCGGGTATCACGTTGGGGCTTAATTGCCTTTGGGTCATCACTAGACCAAATTGGACCAATGACGCGAACGGTTAAGGATAATGCAACTGCCTTGAACTTGATTGCTGGTAATGATGCGCACGATGGCACGAGTTCTAAACGAGCTGTGCCAGACTTTACCGCCGGATTAACCGGCGATATTAAAGGCATGAAGATTGCGTTACCTAAGGAATACATGGGTGCCGGGATTGATCCTAAAGTCCGGGCAGTCATCCAAGCAGCTGTTAAACAGTTTGAAGCTTTAGGGGCAACAGTTGAAGAAGTCTCATTACCAAATAGTCGATATGGGGTCGCTGCTTACTACATTATTGCGTCCTCAGAAGCTTCTTCAAACTTACAACGGTTTGATGGAATTCGGTATGGTTTCCGGGCCCAAGACGTTAAGAACCTAGAAGATGTCTATGTTCGGAGTCGTTCTGAAGGTTTTGGTGATGAAGTTAAACGGCGGATTATGCTGGGCACTTTCTCATTGTCAGCTGGCTACTATGATGCCTATTTCCATAAAGCTGGACAAATTCGGACGATGATTATTAATGACTTTAATAAAGTCTTTGAAGACTATGATTTGATTATCGGACCAACTGCGCCAACACCAGCCTTTAAGTTGGGTGACGAAATTTCTGACCCGATTACGATGTACATGAATGATGTCTTGACAATTCCAGTTAACTTAGCTGGATTACCAGGGATGTCTATTCCAGCTGGCTTTGCCGATGGCATGCCAGTAGGCTTACAATTGATTGGGAAGTCCTTTGATGAAAGCACGCTTTATAAAGCGGGCTATGCCTTTGAGCAAGCGACCGACTTTCATCAAGCAACACCCACGTTAGGAGGGACGCATTAATGAATTTTGAAACGACTATTGGGCTAGAAGTCCACGTTGAATTAAAAACCAATTCAAAAATCTTTAGTCCGTCACCCGTTCAATTTGGGGCGGAACCTAATGCCAATACGAACGTGATTGACTGGGGCTATCCGGGGGTTTTACCCACGGCTAACCAAGGGGTTGTCGAAGCTGGGATTAAAACGGCCACGGCCTTACATGCCCAGATTGAATCTGAAACTTATTTTGATCGTAAAAACTATTTTTATCCAGATAATCCGAAAGCTTATCAAATTTCACAGCATGAAAAACCATTAGCTCATGATGGCTGGCTTGAAATTGAAGTCGATGGTGAAAAGAAACGAATCGGTATCGAAGAAATGCATATTGAAGAAGATGCTGGTAAGAATACCCATGAAAATGACTATTCTTACGTGGATTTGAACCGGCAAGGGACACCGTTAATTGAAATCGTGTCGAAGCCAGAATTAAGTTCACCAGCAGAAGCTTATGCTTACTGTGAAGCCTTACGGCAACGGGTGCAATTTACCGGAGTTTCCGATGTTAAGATGGAAGAAGGGTCAATGCGGGTTGATGTCAATATCTCGATTCGACCAGCAGGTTCAGATAAGTACGGTGTCAAAACCGAAATGAAGAACTTGAACTCTTTCAACTATGTCCGTAAGTCCCTCGAATTTGAGGAACAACGCCAACAACGGGTCTTAATGTCTGGTGGCAAAGTTCAACAAGAGACCCGCCGTTTTGATGAAACCACAGGTCAAACTATTTTAATGCGGGTTAAGGAAGGTAGCGATGACTACCGTTACTTCCCAGAACCAGATGTCCCCGTTGTTGAAATCAGTGATGACTGGATTGCTGCAATCAAGCGTGACTTACCCGAAATGCCAGGCTCACGGCGCGAACGTTACGTGCACGACTTTGGCTTAACGGCATATGATGCCGGTGTTTTGACCCAGACTAAAGAAATGTCAGACTTCTTTGATGCCACGGTGGCGGCTGGCGCAGATCCTAAGTTGACTTCGAACTACTTGCAAGGGGACGTTAATGCGTTCTTGAACGAAAATCGGGTCGATTTACAAGCGACGCAGCTTACGCCAAAGAACTTAGCTGGTATGATTAAGATGTTGACGGACGAAACAATTTCAAGTAAAATCGCGAAGAAAGTCTTCAAGGCAATCATGCAAGGTGAAGATCCGGTTAAGTGGGTCAACGACAAAGGTTTAGTTCAATTGTCAGATCCAGCTAAATTACAACCCATTATTGATGGTGTTTTGAGCAATAATCAACAATCAATTGATGACTTTAAGAATGGGAAAGACCGGGCAGTTGGTTTCTTGGTGGGTCAAATCATGAAGCAAACCCATGGTCAAGCTAATCCCAAAGTCGTTAACCAATTATTAATGACGGCTTTAAAAGCACGGTAAGTTCTAAAAATTTTGGTCAGACGCGGAGGAAGAATTAACATGCGTAAACGGGCACGAATCATTTATAACCCGACATCTGGTCGTGAAGCTTTGGCTCATGACCTCGTTGAAATTTTAGATATCTTTGAACAAGCCGGGTACGAAACCAGTGCCTATGCCACCACGCCAGCACCCAATTCAGCAGCTGATGAAGCTCGCCGGTGTGCGAAAGATGGCTTTGAATTACTCGTTGCCGCTGGCGGTGACGGGACCATCAATCAAGTGGTTAATGGGATTGCGGGGCTGAAACGGCGGCCTAAAATGGCAATTATCCCAGCTGGAACGACGAATGATTATGCTCGAGCGTTACGTATTCCCCGTAATGATCCCGTGGCAGCGGCTAAAGTTGTTTTAAAGAATCAGACAGTTAAGATGGATATTGGTCAAGCTGGTGAGCAGTATTTTATTAATATTGCTGCTGGGGGCCTATTGACGGAATTGACCTATGATGTCCCGTCACAATTAAAATCAATCTTTGGTTATGCGGCTTACTTAGCTAAGGGCGCCGAGTTATTGCCACGGGTGAAGCCCGTTGAGATGGACTTGAAATATGATGATGGTCATTTCACTGGCAAGGCATCGATGTTTTTCTTAGCTTTGACTAATTCAGTCGGCGGTTTTGAACAAATTGTTCCAGATGCATCGTTGGATGATGGCAAATTTACGATGATTATCGTGAAGACGAGTAATCTCGCCAAAATTTTACATTTGATGACGTTGGTCTTAAACGGTGGTCGGCACATCAATGATCCTAGTATTATTTATGTGAAGACTAACAAGGTGGTAGCCAAGCCAGTTGCTGACCGCTTAATGATTAACTTGGATGGGGGATACGGCGGCGATGCGCCGATGATTTTCCGTGACTTGAAGCAACATATCGAGATGTTTGCGGATACGGATCGGATTCCTGATGAAGCCATCACGGACCCTGAGATTCAAGATGCTGAACGTAATTTCGTTTCTGCGGTAGACCAATTACCAAAGGCCGTGGCTGATTCAGAAACTGAATAGCTTGCTTAAATTACCGTTTACCGATACAATGGTGGACGGTAATTTTTTTAACACGGTTAGTGGAAAATGGCTAACCGAGACCGTTTCAAAAAAATAAAAACTCATCTAATCAGAAAGAAAAAAGAGGAAATTAATGAAAACCACTTTACCAGTTTATAAGGACCAAGTCTTAGATGTCGAGATTATGGATCTGACTTATCAAGGCATGGGGGTTGCTAAAGTCGACAACTATCCTATTTTTATTGAAAATGCCTTACCAGAAGAAAAGATGTCTATTAAGGTCACTAAAACGACGAAAAACTTTGCGTTTGGTGAAATTGACCAAATTAAACAAGTTAGTCCACATCGGGTGAACCCTAAAGGCCGGGTTTATCGTCAGACCGGGATCGCACCGTTACAACATTTGGAATACAGCGAACAATTAAAGTTCAAGCAACATCAGATTGCCGAATTATTCACTAAGATTCATATGGACGATGTGGAAGTCTTACCAACCATTGGGATGGAAAATCCAACGCAATATCGGAATAAGGCACAAGTTCCCGTCCGCCAAGTACAAGGTAAGTTAACGACTGGCTTTTACAAAAAAGGTAGCCATCAATTAATGCCAATCGAAGATTATTATATTCAAGACCCTGAGATTGATAAGGCGATTGTTATCGTGCGCGATATTTTACGGAAGTACCACGAAACGCCATTTGATGAATTTCATCATAGTGGGACGATTCGGACGATTATGGTGCGCCGGGGGTACTACAGTCATGAAATGATGATTGTGATTGTCACCCGGACGAAGCATTTGCCAATGGCTGATGTGGTTGTAGAAGAGATTCAAGCAGCTTTACCAGAAGTCGTTAGCATTATTCAGAATGTCAACCAAAAGCGGACTAACGTCATTTTAGGACCAGTTAACAACGTGCTAGCTGGTAAGTCCACTATTAATGACCAATTGTTAGGCTTGACGTTTGCGATTTCAGCGCAATCATTTTACCAAGTGAACCCACAACAAACTGAAAAGCTTTATCAGTTAGCTATCGACCAAGCTAAGTTGACCGGAAATGAAACTGTGATTGATGCCTATTCTGGGATTGGGACTATTTCATTAACCATGGCGCAACATGCTAAGCAAGTTTATGGGGTCGAAATTGTGCCTGCTGCGATTGATAATGCCCGCCAAAATGCAGATAAAAACGGCATTAGTAATGCTAAGTTTGTCTTGGGCAGTGCTGAAAAGGTGATGGCTAAGTGGCAAGAAGACGGCGTTAAACCGGATGTTGTTGTCGTTGATCCACCACGTAAAGGGCTTGATGAAGCCTTTATTGAAAGTGCTGCTGCCATGGCACCTAAGCGGGTGGTTTACATTAGTTGTAACCCATCGACTTTGGTTCGTGACGTACAACGCTTTGGCGAACATGGGTACCATGTGAGTGCGCCAATTCAACCAGTGGACCAATTCCCACAAACGCCACATATTGAAAGTGTTACGGTCTTAGAACGAAACTAATCAAATTAAAGTCTGACTTAAGGGTCAGGCTTTTTTTGTTTCGGCGTGATCAAGCTAAAAAAGCTGCCGCGACTGTATCGCAGCAGCTTTTTCGTAATTAATTAATGAATAGACCGGGCTTGCGCTTGTTTAACTAATTTGGTAATCATCGCTGGGGCTTGTTGTTCGGCCTGAGCGGTGGCTTTTTGGGTGACAGTTTTAGTTAAGGCGGCAATCTGAGCCTTAGTCATGTTGGGTTGTGCGGCAACAGCTTGCTTAACTTGGGCCTGAACAGCTGCCGTAACTTGCGTTTTGGCCTGAGCGTCAATTGTTTTAGCCTGACTAGCCAACCATTTAGCTTGACTCACACTTAAGGTGGCCCAGGTGCTCGGGACTTTAAAAGTATTGTGATGACTGATTAAGGTCTGGTGCGTCCCAGTCCAGCGATAGAGTTCACGCCAAACGTTGTTATTATAAGTCCAGCGTTTCGTCGTCGTGACGAGTTGTGCCGTCGTGCCTGTCGTCGTAGCAATGTGGTTAGTGGTCGTCAAACTAACGGCGGTGTGCTGTTGTTTAGTCGATGACGGGGTTCGGTAAACATAAACTTTTTCAGTGTTGGATTTTTTAATGGGTTCATAAAGTAATAGTGAAACATAATTGTTTTTAACTGCAGAGCTTAAGGTCGTGGTGGTCGTGGCCGTCGTCGTGTGCATGCCCCAATGCCAATTATCATTACCAATCATCATGATGGCAGCGATAGTTAAGACCAGCAGACCACCACCGCCAATCAGCACCTGCCGAACAGGGTGATTCAAGGCTAAGAAGCCTACAATAAAGCCGAGCAAACCGATTATTAGGATAATTAAAATCATACGGTTTTACCTCCTTTAGGCGTGTCCTTAACCATGAAGGCAAAGATTAGCCCCACTAAGCCAATGGCCGTTGCAACGAGAAAGGCCGCGTGAAAGCCTTGCATGGCAGCGCTGTAAGCTTGTTTTTGATAGGCTAACGGTGCCGTGTGTAGCAAGTGTTTGACGGGATTCGCATTACTCGTCACGTTCGCTAAGACACTCCCTAAAATGGCGGTCCCCATGGAAGTGGTCACTTGGCGCATCGTACTATTAATGGCGGTCCCATGACTGAGTTGAATCCCTTTGAGATCAATCGAACTGGCAGCAGTTAATGGCATTGTCACTAAGCCCACGCCACTCATTAAGATAATGTATTCAAAAATAATGTAGGTGTACGGCGTGTGCTGTGTGAGCATTGAAAACGGTAGCGTGCCTAACGTTAACAAGAACATGCCCATTAAGGCCAACCGCCGACCACCAATTTTGTCATAGGCCCGGCCACTAAGCAAACTGATTAGGCCGTAAAGTAAGGCCCCTGGCAGAATCGTTAAGCCAGAATCTAACGGACTGAGTCCACGGACATTTTGCAGATACATTGGCAAAACAACTTGTACCCCAATCATCGCAGTATTGGCTAATGCGGTGATAATGGAGGCAATTGTAAATGAGGGGATTTTTAAGAGCCGGATGTTTAATAATGGGGCTTTCCGTGGCCATTCACGCCAAACAAATAAACCAATAAAAATCAGGCCGATAATAATACTGATAATGACAATACCGGATGTCCAGCTGTGATTACCAACGGATGAAAAGCCATATAACAAGCTCCCAAAGCCAATGGTCGATAAGGCGATTGCCCAGGCATCAATGGGGGATTTTTTAATCGGGATGACCGGTCTAACTGTAAAGCAAGCGAGCACTAAAATAATGGCAACCGGTGGAATCATCATGCCAAAAAGATCTCGCCAGCTGGCATTGTCAAGAATCCAACCAGAAACAGTGGGTCCTAACGCTGGCGCTAGCCCGATGACAATCCCGCCTAGCCCCATCATTGTGCCACGTTTTTCCGGTGGAAAGATGACTAAGAGGACGGTTTGAATCGTGGGAAAAGTGATTCCAATCCCGATGGCTTGTACCAGCCGACCGAGTAAGATTAGTTGGAAATTATGCGCGGTGTAACTAATAATTAGGCCAATTAAAAAACAACCTAAAGCGGCGGTATAAATGAGCCGTAAACTAAAATTATTGAGCAACCAGGCGCTGACCGGAATCATAATGCCCATAACGAGCAAGAAGCCGGTGGTTAACCATTGTACGGTCGCGCTAGAAATTGAAAAGCGCGCCATTAAGGTGGGATAAGCGGTCACGAGCATGTTAGTCGTGAGCGCTGTACAAAACGTTCCCAGTAATAAGGTGATTGTTAGCCAGACTTGGCTGTAACGTTTACCATTGGTATCCATCGATGCAACCTCCGTTGCTTTTATTTATAAACTGTCCAAATCAGTTTGAGGCTAGTATAATCCTTTTGGTCAAAAAATTAAACTGTGCAACGATGTTTATGTAAATTAACTAATAATAGAATTGAAATTTAATAAAGCTTAAAGTTCGCAATTGTAACCGATTTAAATGTGGTTTAATTCCGGTTTTAGCGGTATGCTGAAAGTCACATTTAAAGCAGTTAATGCGTTATAATAATAAACGAATTAATTTTGAGAGTGGGGATCACATGATAAAGAGAAGAACATTAACGCAAGCCAAGGTATTGGCAACCGCCAATCAATTAATTGAAACTAATGGATTGGGTGGATTGACCATCCGTGATTTGGCGATGGCCTTAGATGTCCGGCCACAATCAATTTATAATTATGTGGATAGTTTGAGTGATTTACTCGATCAGGTTGGGCTACAGTTCGTTCAGAGTGTTTCTGATCGTTTGGTCGATAAGCTAGCTGAAACCGGTGAAGAAGAAAAATTAATGGTTTTCGCACAAGAGTTTCGAGCAGCTTGTAAGCAACACGTGGGGTTAGCTCCATTATTGTTGAATTTAAAAGATGATTTGAAAAGTCCGCGTACCCAAAAAGCGTTGATTAAATTGTATCAAGATATGTTTCGGCCTTTGCAGCTCGATGATAGTGCTCGGGTTGAAAATACCTTATATCGGTCGACTTTATTTGGGTTTATTCTCCAAGAAATCGGCGGCTTCTTTACGATGCCAGCGGATGCATTAGACGTGCGTTTTACGCAAACGATGCAATTGGCTATCGATCAAGAAAAATTAACTTAAGTTGGTGCGGATGTTTGGGTGCAATCCCAAGCATCTTTTTTTATACCAATTACTTTGACACACACAGTAATTGGTGTTACATTATTAACATTGAATTACTGTGTGACACATAATAGTTGTTTTGAAAGGAAGTTAAGCATGAAGCCGGCGATTTCAAAAGAGATCATTCGTGGGCATACGACCACGATTGTCCTCAATATTTTAAATCAGGGTGATAGTTACGGTTATGCGATTGCGAAGACGATTAAGACGTTGAGCAATGCCGCTTACGATATCAATGAAGCCACGTTATATACCGTTTTTCGACGGTTAGAAAAAAATGGTGACATTACGAGTTATTGGGGAAATGAGACCCAAGGCGGTCGCCGTAAATATTATCAGATTTCAACTCAAGGCCAACAAACTTTGGCCCATAATACTGAAGAATGGCAATTTGCCAAACGTGTGATTGATGATTTGATTTTAGGAAGGATTGATAAGCATGAGTGAGAAGATTGAACAATTGGTGGCGATGCGCTTAGCCACGTATTTTAAGCAGCAGACGATGACCCCCGCTTTAGCGGAGTTAAAGACTGAATTAGCAACAGATTTAAATGAGGCGGCTAATGATAAGCTGGCAACGAGTGGTAGTGCTGAAGCGGCTGTAGCCGAAGCTTTTAGTGATTTTGGTGATATCCATGACTTGATTGCTCAAGTTAATGCTGAAAATGGAACGAATGCTGATTTACATGCCCATCGGGTGGTGATTGATGACGACAGTCTAATGATTGATGATGGTGAAACGCTAAAGATGGATGCGACGGGTGTTTCGATTAATCATGGCGCAATTAAGGCGGATGCGTCCGGTTTAAAGCTTGGTAAGGTCGTCTTTAATGAAGATGGGATTAATATTGAAGGGCGACCGGGCGTTAAGCCTAATTTTGGTGATCCCGTGCAACCGTTGAATTTGGCGGGGGAATATCAAGACAACCTGCGTTTGGTTAATGAACAGCGGTTTGAAGTGGCGGCGCTGACAACACTGTCGATTGCTTATCGTTCAGCACGGGTAAAAATTTTACCGACCGTGGGCGCAGATGATGAAATTATTGTGCGCGAATACATGAATCATAATAATGCCGCCTATTATGCGCAAACGACTCAAGTCGGAAGTGCTTTAAGTGTGGCCCAAGGTAAAGTGCCCTTCCTGATTCCATTACGGGTGCACGTTCAGATTCATGTGCCAGCTAAATTTATGGGGGACCTCAGTGTGGCTAGTCGCTCAGGTGCTTTGTTAATGGCCGGATTGGAAAATTTAGGCGTGGTGAGTTTACGGGTCGTTAGTGGCAGTTGTCGGATTGGAACGGTCAGCGCTCGTGCCTTAAGCGCCGACATCGTCTCGGGCAGCTTACAATTAGATCAATTGCGTGTGACTGAACAGTTAGGCATGCTAGTTAAGAGTGGCCGGTTACGGTTGGCCGATGTTCAAGCCGGCCAATTTACCGCAACCGCAACGAGTGGCAGTATTCAAGGTACGCAATTAGTTGGCGGTGGGAGTTGGAATGCCAAATCTGGTGCGATTAAACTTAGCTTTGATCGTTTAACGGGCGATATTAATTTGGATGCCAAAAGTGGCGCGATTAAGTTAGCCTTACCGGCCGATACCAGCTATTGGTTTGAGTTGGAGGCTCATAGTGGTCGCGTAGTTGCCCCCGCTAATGCAGTTAAGGATCATATTGCCGATGGCTATCAAGCGGGGCAAGTCGGTACGACGCCGCACTACCAAGTCAAAGGTCGGACGACATCGGGATCAATTCGATTATATTAACTTGTCATCATCAGGAAACGTTTGGGTTGTCCAAACGTTTTTTTATATTCAGAATAAGTTTACTACCAGTTTAAGGGGGAAACGGCCTATAATCTAATTAGGCTATTTAGAGGGAGTGGGGGGACAAGATGTTGGGGATTAGTGAACAGCAATTAATTAAGCGATTAGTACCAACCATTGTGCGTATGCGGCAAACGAACTTTTATCAAATTGTGCAACGGACTGTTATGCTGACATTTCCATTTGTATTGATTGGCTCGTTTAGTCAAATTATTCAAGTGACGGTATTAACCAAAACAGGGTTCATCGCCAGTATTTTTCATTTATCGAAATGGGTGCCATATTATCGCTATTGGCATTATCCGTTTGATAATTTAACGAATTTAACGTTGAATAGTGTCGCTGTTATTGCGGCTTTTGGGGCGGCCAAGTATCACGCCAAATTGCACCACCGTGATGACCAGTTAGCTGGCTTGACTGGCGCAATTGCGCTATTGCTAGTGGCCTATCGGTATACCGACCAATCACATGGTATCTTTACCACGGCGCTGTTAGGGGCTAACGGGATTACCGGTGCCATTTTAGTGGGCAGCGTGACCGGTGCTTGCTTTCAGTGGCTAGGACAACCAGCACCGCACACTAAAGTAACGGTAAATCCGCCAATTTTAAAGCGTACGTTAGGGGCGTTATTGCCGATGACATTGGTCTTGGGACTGGCTGTCGGGGTCAGTTTAATTTTAAATTGGGTCTTTATTGTCAATTATCCGGAGCAATTATTAGGTACGGTTCAAAAAGTTGCGACCACGAGTCATAGCTTGTGGTTGACCTTTAGTATGGCAATCTTGACGTTATTATTAGAAATTTTAGGCTTTGCGGGACCGTACCAACAACGTCTGATGGTTAGTAGCCCGGCCACGACGGCTAATTTGAATTATGCTTTGAGTCATCATTCCGCGATGCACGTGCCATATCCAGATACGGCCAATACCCTTTATCATGCTTTCGGGACTTTTGGTGGGACTGGGATGTTACTGGCCTTAGTCATCGCAATCTATTTACGTGGTCAACAACCCCATTATCGGATTGTCGCTAAGCTGGGCGTGTTACCCGCGTTATTCAATAATAACGGGCCCATCATGACCGGGCTACCAATCTTATATAATCCCATTTATTTGATTCCCTTTGTGTTAGCCCCGGTGGTCAATATGGGGTTAGCGGCCCTAGTCATCGCCGCCAAATGGTTGCCGCCGATGGTCTATCCGGTGCCGATTGGGACGCCCGGACCATTGGTGGCCTTTATTGGCACTAATGGTAACTGGGTCGCCTTAGCGTTGGGCATGATTGATCTAGGCTTGTCGGTGTTAATCTATCTGCCGTTCATGCGTTTGGCAGAAGCAACCATCCAAGCGGCGGAAGTCGAAAGTCGCCGGCGGGAGGTGACTAATCATGAAAGCTAAATTAACACAACGGCGGCTCTTAGTCGTCCTCGGGATAGCGGTGCTTTTTTTGGCTGTGTTAGTCTGGCCGGCTTACACGTGGACTAGAAGTAACGTGGCGTCGATGACGGGGCGACATGATTCACAGCTCTCACCCGTAATCATGATTCCTGGGAGTAGCGCAACTCAGAATCGATTTGACACCCTCGTGACCCGGCTAAACAAAACGACGCAAAAAAAGCATAGTTTAATTAAGTTAACCGTGCATACCGACAATCGGATTACGTCTTCGGGGGCCTTACGTCCGCGCGATAATGAACCAATTATTGTGGTCGGTTTTGAGAATAATAAAGATGGTTATAATAATATCAAGAAACAAGCTTATTGGTTTTCACTGGCCTTTAAGCAGTTGGCTAAAAAATACCAATTTAATAATTTTAAAGCGATTGGTCATTCCAATGGTGGCTTAATCTATACGTATTTTTTGGAGCATTATTTTAATCGTGATGATATTACGGTGAAACGGATGATGACGATTGGATCACCTTATAACTTCTCGGAAGCCAATTTAAGTCATAAGACACAAATGCTGGCTGATTTTATTAAGTATCGCGAAAAAATACCAAAAAAATTGGCGGTCTATTCAGTTGCGGGCACGGAAAACTACGATACGGATGGCTTAGTCCCTGCGCGTAGTGTTGAGGCTGGCAAGTATGTGTACCAGGGCCAAGTCAAACATTACACGGAAATTACGGTGACGGGTGGCGATGCACAGCATTCAGATTTACCGCAAAATCAGCAAATCGTGCATCTGATTCAAGAATATATTTTGAATCGTCAAAGTAGTAAGCAGAAGCATCTAATCAGTGCGACGGATAATTAAAAGGCACCGGCGGCAGTTGAGCTTGATGATGCCAGTAAACCAGGACGGGTTAGGTGTAAGCTGTGGTCGGTTGCGAAACTGTGGTAAAATTTGGTCATGGAGGTGGTCAGATTGCCTAGACAAGCACCCACACATCGTAATCGGGTTTTGACCTTGATTCGGTCGTATTATCCTAATTTAAGTCCGACGGATCGAAAAATTGCCGATTACATTATTCAGGACCCCGTTAAGACGGCGGCCCAATCAATTTCGAGTTTGGCGGCAGCCGTGGGCATTTCAACGGCCACAGTATCACGGTTCGTCAAACGTATTAACTTTAATAGCTTTCGTGATTTTTCACGTGAATTAACGGCTGCAGAACCGTTAGAACGCACCAATGCCGAAGCGTTTCAAGACGTCGAAAAACAAACGACGTTTAAAGGTATTGCTGAAACTGCGTTTAATAGTATTCGTAGTTCACTCGATCAGACCAGTCAAGTGATGACTGAAGCTGATTTAAAACAAGCGGTGCACTTATTGTTAGGTGCGCGGACGATTGGTTTTTATGGTCTGGGGGGCTCGGCGGTAGCGGCCCTTGATGGCTATCATAAGTTCATCCGTACGGGGATTTCTTGTGCCTATAACAGTGATTATGATATGCAACTGATGCAAGCTGCACAGATGACCACTAAGGATGTTGCAGTGGTTATTTCACATACCGGTCGGAATCAGCAGACCTTACAACTTTTAAGTACGCTGACAAGCCAACAAGTGCCGGTTATTGCTTTAACCAGTTTTGGCAATTCACCATTGGCTAAAGCGAGCACGGTAGCTTTCATTTCAGTCGCCGAAGAAGTGAATTATCGCTCCGAAGG
Source organism: Lactobacillus sp. CBA3606 (assembly GCF_002970935.1). Lineage (NCBI taxonomy): Bacteria > Bacillati > Bacillota > Bacilli > Lactobacillales > Lactobacillaceae > Lactiplantibacillus > Lactiplantibacillus kimchii. The sequence goes on from NZ_CP027194.1 coordinate 66,366, forward strand.
CTTGACTTCGTTGATTGCGCAAATGAGTATTATTGATAGTTTATTTTTGATGACGGCGGTGCACGGAAATATTGAGATGGCGGCTAGTTTGGGCCGTGTCCGGGATGCAATCAGTCAAACACGAACAGAACTCTAGCCTGCGTTAGGTCAGTATTTTCAAGATGGGATGATTGATAGATGGCAAAACGACAACCTTTTAAACCAATTTATGCCCAGACGCGTGCTGCTAAATGGCGACGACGCTTGGGCTGGTGGGCCGTGTTATTAGTGATATTAGGGCTGATCTTTGGGGGCTGGCAGTGGCTACAATTGAAACGAAGTGCCGTGGTTAGTGGCTTTGATGTCCGTGGCGTGGCCGTCACACAGGCGGATGGGTATTTAGACTTTGCGGCCTTACAAAACGATGGCTTAAAATTTGTTTACCTCAAGTCAACGCAAGGTGCGAGTTATACGGATGATAACTTTTCGAATAATTATGCGCGGATTTTGGGAACGAGTTTAGGTGTCGGCGTGTATCACGTGTTTAGCTTTTCAACCTCGGGACAAGCGCAGGCCGCTTACTTTGAAAAAACAGTTAACGACAATATCGGGAATCTCCCCATCGGGATTCAGGTTCAGTATTATGGTGATTATACGGCGAAGACCCTTGCAACCAAACGGGTGCAACGCCAGTTACGGCAGTTGGTTTTAAAGTTGACGGCCTATTATCAGCGGCAGTGTGTGATTTGGGTCACGCCGAGCTTAGCCAAGACGTTAGTTAAGCCAGTCATCAAAAAAACGCCGTTGTGGTTAGATACGGCGCAGACACATGGTCGCTCACAACGCGTCATGTTTATGAGTTATGCGAAGCGCGCCGTTTATCGTCAAAGTGGTGTTAGTCAAGAATTTACGGGTTTAATTTATAATGGCGATGAGTCAGCATTTCAAAAATTAATTGGCGTTGGTTTGAATTAAGCCGTTTGAGCAGTCAAAATTAGCCTGGGTTTTAGCCCAGGCTAATTTTAGTCACTGATTTTATCAAGTTGATTAGGCGATAAAATCACATAATTACGATTGTCGGCCTCATCAAATAACGTAACAGGCCGTTGTTCGTTGGCTTTAATTTCTAAATGAAAGCCATATTTATCAAGTAAGACTAGGGCACTGGGTGAAATCGATTCCACCGTTGCCGGCATTGCGCGACCATCGATCCGGATAATCATATTAGGGTCAATCTCTAATTTGTGGTCCCGGTGATGGTCTTCATCGCGATAGGTCCAAGTCCCAGCGTAAAAAACAGCTAAATCGCCACGGTTTGTTTTTGAAGGGTGTTGTTTGCGGATGAGGGTGCTTGAGAGTCCTGCCAGTAAGGATAAGCCAAATAAAATGGCGCCACGTCGCTTCACCGGATCAACCTTCTTTCATAATAGTTTACCTCTAAAATATACCACTAAAGAATGGGTAACGTCACGAAATATGGTGTTTTTAGTAAACCATTTAAACTAGTGTTACTTTTAGGTAATATAGTAATATTTATGCCATAAAACTGTTAAACTGTAATCATAAGTAATCTGACTGATATCAAAATTAAACCGGTTACAAAAAATCGAGAGGGGGTCTTAGTATGTTAAAATTAGGAATCATTGGGACTAACTGGATTACGCAACAATTTATTGATGCGGCCCATGAGTCGGGTGACTGGCAGCTAACGACGGTCTATTCGCGTGATTTAGACCGGGCTAAAGCATTTGCCACTAAAAACGGGGCGACGAACACTTTTGATAACCTTGACGATTTTTTCAAGGCGGCGACTTTTGAAGCAGTCTATATTGCTTCTCCAAATAGCCTCCATTTTAGCCAAGCGCAACAAGCGATTGAAAATGGCAAGCATGTCATTGTGGAAAAGCCAGCGGTTGCTAACCAAGCCGAGTTTGAACAATTGGATGAGTGTTTAAAGGCTCATCCGCAAGTGTTGTTGTTCGAAGCGGCTCGTCAGATTCATGAAGAAAACTTCAAACGCGTGCAAGCACAAATTGCCAAGCTTGATCAGCTTCAAGGGGCGACCTTAACTTACATGAAGTATTCTTCACGCTATGATGCGGTGCTGGCCGGGAAAGAACCGAATATTTTCTCGCCAAAATTTGCGGGTGGCGCCTTGCAAGACTTAGGTGTTTACTTGGCTTATGATGCGGTTGGTTGGTTCGGAATGCCTGATGAAGTGGCTTATTATCCGACTTTAACCAGGACCAAGGTTGATGGTAAAGGGGTTGCCGTTTTGCGCTACCCAAGCTTTACAGTCACTTTGAATGTGGGGAAGACGAGTAATTCTTATTTGCCATCTGAAATCAATGGTCTGCGCGATACAATTGTCATGGACAATGCGGCGGAGTTGGGTCGAGTCACATACTACGATGCCGATGGGTTAGCCATTAATCTCGGGGTGACCCCGGATAAGAATCCGATGATCGCCGAAGCACGTGATTTTGCGGCCGTGATTAATGACCCTACGACCCATCAGGCCGACTATCAAGCTTGGCGACAACTCAGTCGCAACGTTAATAAACTATTATTTAATTTACGGCAATCCGGTCGGCTTTATTTTAAGGCGGACGAACGGGATACGCCGGCTAATTAGAAATGAGGAACTATGTTAGACGTATTTAAAGAAAAATTTACTGCGCAAGGTTTTACTGAGCAGTCACCAATTCAAACTGCAGTGGCGGAACCAATGGCGGCGGGAACGTCTGTCTTAGGGTTAGCACCAACCGGATCAGGAAAAACGTTGGCATTTACTTGGCCAATGTTGGCTGGTTTAACGGTTGGGGCTGGTACTCAAGCGTTGATTCTAGCACCTTCGCAAGAACTCGCCATGCAAACAACCGCCGTGGTTCGGGACTGGGCCCAATTAATTGATGCTAAAGTTCTGGCCATTACCGGGGGCGCTAATATTAAGCGCCAACTAGAAAAGCTCAAGCAACATCCAGAAGTAGTCGTTGGGACCCCTGGTCGGGTGACTAATCTGATTGCGGATGGCAAGCTCAAGCTGGGCCATTTAAAGCTGATGATTATTGATGAAGCGGACGAATTATTGACGGATGAGACGTTGGATCAAATCCGAGAAATTCTAGATGCTACTTTTGCTGAGACGCTACAATTAGGCTTTTTCTCTGCCACCGAAACTAAAATTTTAGATGAATTACCACGTTGGTTTGGTCAAAAAGTTGAAAAAATTGACGTGCGGGCGATTGACCAGACCCAAGGGGTTGTTCGCCATCGGACGTTACAAGTTGGGAACCGTCATCGTGTTGACTTATTGAAACGGATTAGTCGGGCCGATAAGTTCCGGGCCTTAGTTTTCTTCAATAAGATGCAAGAGTTACAACACGTGGCATTGGAATTACGGCATCAACATGTGAGTTATGTCGCTTTGACGAGTGGGCAACGCCAAGTTGAACGTGAAAAAGCGCTACGGCTGTTCCGGCAAGGAAAAGTCGCCTTATTGTTAACGACTGACTTAGCGGCGCGTGGCTTAGATTTACCAAAGCTACCCGCAGTGATTAACTATCAGTTGCCTAAAGATGTGACCACCTACATTCATCGTAGCGGTCGGACCGGTCGGATGGGAGCCGCTGGCTTAGTCTTAACGATGGGAGACGATCATGATGTGCGGGACTTCAAGAAGTTGATGAAGCCCACGGATTATGAGATTAAGCCAGGCTATTTGGTGGATTATCAGATTGTTGATACAAAACCCGCCAAAGTACAACCAGTGGCACCAACCCAGCCGACGACTGCCACTGCCGCATCATCGGTTAGTGGGCAAGCTGTTAAGGCTACCTCAACTACGGTTACCGGTAAAGCTAAGCCTTTGGCGACATCAGCACCTACTGAGTCAGCAGCGCCAATGGCTAATGAAAAAAAGAAAAAGGGTCACAATAAGCATTCCAAGAAAAAAGGGATGCGGAAGAAGAATCGTGACCGCTTCGGCGATAAGTAATTGTAATTTATTTCAATCCGTGAGATGATATTTGACGGATTGATTTTTGGCCTCATAGCACAACTGGATAGGGCACCCGCCTCCTAAGCGGTTGATTCCGGTTCAAGTCCGGATGGGGTCATTTGAATATTAGCCTAACCGCTTCATATCAACGCAAAACGTTGATATGAAGCGGTTTTTGTTTTTTATAAAATGTTAAAAGAGGTATAAAAAGACATTCTGGTGCACATTAAGCATTTTTAGAAGATTTATGCACCAAACCATCCATCGAGCTTAGAGCCACAGGGAGTATTATCGCTCACGTTTGGCCCGTTTGTCATCGCTAGAGTCACAAATGAAATAGTTGACCCAAAATCTGGCTCAAAGTCAGACTAAAAGCATGGGCACCGCATTAGCCGAGCAATACAATGACACGTATATGAGAACTACTTACGATACCCAAGCTCAAAAGGGTTCGTTTACAGCAGATTTTGCACGGTTTAATGAGACTCAGCTAAAGATGGTGGTGTCTTCACCATGGGCCAAGGATGGTAAGGACTTTTCTAAACGGATTTGGAAGAACTACCAGCAAGAACTACCCAGCTATTTGATGGATGCTATCTTTAGAGCGACAGTGATGGGCTGGGGACCACAAAAAGTTGGTCAGCTCATGCACGCACAATTCCAAGACGTCAAGCGGAATAAAATTCACAACTTGGTTGCATCCGAGATGGGGCATGTTGCCGAGGAAGCGACTGCGAAGAGTTATGAAGAGAGCGATATTGACCAATACGAGTACATGGCAACGCTGGAAAGCCATACCTGTACTGTTTGTGGTCACTTAGATGGTCGACACTTTAGAATGGCTGAACGTAAGGCAGGGATTAACTGCCCATTGATTCATCCCCGTTGTCGATGTACTACGGTGCCATATATTGCAGATTTGCCAGAGATTGGGGAGCGTTGGATGCGTGACCCCGAGACTGGCAAAGGTAAGATTATTAAGAATATGTCTTTCAATGAATGGAAAGATATGATTAATCAAGAACATGAAGAAAAACTAAGCTCGGGAACTTATGGAACTAATTTAAAATATGTTCGTAGTAAGTCGTTTGAAGAAAAGATTCATTCAAATGAAAGATTGTCACAAATCAGTCTAGAGATTGCTAAGATTAGCCGTAAAATGCTTCAGCATAGAAATGGAACCCCTTTTGAAGACTATTATCTATTGGATATGAAATCGGGTAAGACAATTGCCCTATCTAATAAGGCGACTAAAACTAAAGGGGTTGTTTATAATAATCAAGTACGAGAACATTTAAATCTGGTTCTGAGAATCAATATATTTCATTACACAGTCACCCTTCAGGATATCCACCTTCATTGAGTGATATTTCAGCCTTGAGTCAAAAATCAAAAGAAGGAACTGTTGGAATTGGGTTAACAGTTGGGCATGATGGATCAGTATATTGGTATACTGGGAATTTAATCAAATTTAATAAAAATGATAATAGATTGTATGGTACTAATATTAAGAAATACATGCATATGGGTTATAATGAAGTAAGAAGTCAAGAATTAGCATTAAGCGATTATGCTAAGAAATATAAATTTGAATTTGGAAAGGTGGGTGGCGACTGATGCTAGAGCCAAGTAAAGAAAGAAAGTTCTGGATTGCAACGCAATTGTTAAATGATCCTGATGATAATTTTCCATCGGAAGAAGAGAATGATAATTTAAACATTCCTAGATGGTTGGATCAGTTAGATTCTAAAGAATTAGGTTATCTGGATTAGATTCTACCCAGCTTGATGAATTAGTGAATATTAAAAAATAAAGCACCCAACAATTGAGTCGAGTGCTATTTTTATACCCAAATTGTCCCTAGCAAGACGTAAAAAGGTTTATTTATTTTGCCTTGAGTTGCGGTCGCACCGCGTAATAAAAGCGTGAAAGGATTGGTTAATAATGAAACGTGAAGCATAAAATGGGTCTGACCGAAGAACAAATCAACGCCATCATGGAGACTAACGGCCATGATATCGAAAACGCTAAGGCATCACTTGGTGACATTGACAGTATCAAGCAAGAAAATGAAACGTTGAAGGGCCAACTAATCACTCGTGACAAGGATATGAAAGTCTTGAAGAAACAGGTCGGGGACAATGAGGGCCTAACCAAGCAGGTTACTGACCTACAAGCCAAATACGACCAGGATACTCAGAGTTTAACAACGCAACTTGCACAGACCAAACTAAACGGCGTATTAGAGTCCGCATTGACTGGCGCTAAGGCACGCAATCCCAGAGCAGTCCGTGGTTTGCTTGATATGGATAAGGTCAAGCTGACGGATGATGGCAAGTTAGAAGGCTTTGATGATCAAGTAGCAGCGTTAAAGGAATCCGATGGCTATTTATTCGATGAAGGTAAGCAGACTCATTATGAGCCAAATGGTGGCGGTGGTCCCCAAGATGACAACCCTACCCAAGCCATGGTAGACGCATTTAAACAACAATAAGAAAGAAGGAACTTAAATTATGGCAACAATTAACTATGCAGACGCTTATCAACAATTGGAAAAACTTTCTATGTGTTTATACTTATCTAAATAATTCCTTGGAGTTCGTTTGCTGAAATTCTTTAGTTATGTATTGTACCCGCATAGGTATTGGTGCACATTGCAGAACTAAACACTGTAATATCAGTGCATAAATAGGACATTGTACTCTAAATGGGGTCATTTGAGATTGTATTTTCGGTTAATTTTTGTTCAACAGTTAGGGTTCAATTCAGTGATGAATTGGGCCTTTTTTGTTTGCAATAAATCAAACTATTGTCAATAATCAAGACTTATCCTGATTATTGTTAATAAAAACTATGTTATTTTTTATTCATAATTATGGTATTAATCGTAATTATATGATGAATATAGACATTAATCAGGTGATGGCATATAATTGATTAAGGTGATAAATCTATAAGCACACTAATCTAAAAACACGAGAACTTAAAAGGACTGTAATGATTAACTGGGGTAGAATCAATAAACTTAGGGGGAAATCCAGATGTGGATGTATAGTCGATTAGCAAACACCAAAAATGAGTCAACTTGGTTAACAACTAGTGTTGTTGTCGCGTTGTCTTGGACAATTTTTGCTGTACAAGATCGTGTGCAAGCAGCGACGACTCCCATCACGGGGACAACTGATACCGCTCAAAATGATCAGCAAACTAATCAACTTCAACAAAGTGAAGTGTCGTTGAAAGCGACTGAAAGTCAAACGCCAGTTAGTGCAACAGATACGTCACAAGCGAGTGTGGCTAGTATTGCGGCCAATTCGACAACCGCTAATTCAGCGGCTTCAGTGACCACAACTAGCTCAGTTTCAGCTGGGGTGGCTTCTGCTTCAGCAAGTACATCACTTGCAACTAGTGCGACGTCAGCGGTAGCCGCACCCACGTCGTCAACGGTGCCCAGCAGTGCTGCGACAGCAACCAGTGAAGCGACCCAAAGTCAGACCGGTGTCGCTAGTGCTACTACTGCTGATGTAAGTGAGGCCACAACTCAGTCCACAACGAAGGCTATGGCTGCGGCAGTAACGTCAACCGCTGTGGCAACCACCGTTGATGATGATGCAACTGTAGTAATGATGGCGGATGCTAATTTGTTAGCGGGTGTTAAGAATAGCCTAGGTCTGGCGGCCGATGCGTCGTTAACGATGGGGGACATTCGTCATACCAAAAAGACTAGCCTAACGATTAGTCAGACTAGTGAGACTAATCCTGAGATTACGTCGCTAACTGGTTTGGAAGCCTTGGCAGAACTACCAACCAGTGTGAAACTTTCGTTAGAGCTAAAAATTCAGGCTGAAAACGGGTTTGATTTGGCACCATTAGAAAATATCAATTTCAATAAATTATCCTTGTATACGCGATATTTCAGTAAAGTTGATTTAACGCCGTTAACCAAAATTGCGACGGCCAACTTACAGTATGTGACGTTAGCGGCAAGTAATACTGATATCTATGCAAACTATCATCAAAATTTTGATGGCATGACCAATGCTCAGTTGGCCCAAATTAGTGGTTGGGTAACGGATTTCTTGAACAATGGCTATCAATACACTAAACCAAGTGTCTTTCGGGAAGTAAACTTATCTGGAAATTGTTTAACCGATTTTTCAGTGTTAGGCGGTATCAATCAGTTAGCGAATGTTTGGGTATTTGCCGTTGCTCAGACTTATCTTAGTCCTAATCCGATTAATGTTGTGACTGGTCAGCCGCTGGTCTTCAAAGCGACTGAACAAATTGGGTTAGCTGGTGAGACGTTATACCATCAAAATACGCAATCTAACAGTGTTCCCAGAAATGGTAGTGAGTGGGATCCAATTACTTATTTAGGTGATGGCGAGTATCGAATTGATGCGCCAGTCCAAACAGATGATTACTTATCGTATGGTCAATGGGGTTATTTGCATCAGGCCGACGCTGCTGGCACGTATTATTTTAGGATTCCTTATGGTGATGCAACTGGTCAGCGGTTGCTACTAATCACGGATGCCATGATTTACCGGCAGGCGAATTGGCAGGATAATCCTAGTATTCAAGTTAATTATTTAGATGCCACGACTGGCGAAGTGATTAAAAATCCTGAAACATTAGGGGTTAATCAAAAACTTGGTGATACGGTGGATCTAACCCAATATACGGCTCTGACTGGTTACGATTATGTCAAAACGGATGCCGACAACTTGGTACGGACGTATACAGCTGATCCACAAACGATTAAGTTGTATTTTTCGCCGGTGGCTAAGCAAGCGGCGGGTGATGTGAAGGTTCAGTATGTTGATGAAGCTGGCAACGTGTTAGCAACTGATACGGCAACCTATCCGGCGGGGCAATGGGTTGATGAAGCCTATACTACAACGGCACGGACCATTGAGGGCTATACCTTTAAAGCAATTGACAGCCATGGTTTAGCAGCCAATGGGACATTAACGCAAGCTGGTGGGACCGTGACTTATATTTATCAAAAAGATGCGAGTGTCCCAGTCGCGGATGGGCAAGTAACGATTGTTTATGTTGACAGTACTACGGGTCAGACTTTGACTGAACAAATCATTACTGGCGTACAGGGCAGTACCAGTGCGTATCAAACTGATGCCATGATTCAACATTATTTTAATTTAGGCTACGAATTGATTGAAGATGGTTTTCCCAGTGCCGGGATAATTTTTGATGATCAAGCCCCAACTTATACGGTGCGATTGGGTCATCAAATTGTTGATATAACTGAGACCAAGACCGTGACCCGAACCATTCATTATGTTTATGCTGACGGCACTTCGGCGGCCGCTGATAAGATCCAGCAGCTCTTATTTACGCGGACCGGTCAACGAGATTTAGTAGACTGGGTAACTAGCTGGTCGGCTTGGCAAGCACCCCAAACGAGCTTTGCTGCGCAGACTTCGCCGGTGATTGCTGGTTATCAAGCTGACCAGTTGACGGTGCCGGTGATGAGCGGGGTTACTGCTGATCAGGATGATAGTCAAGTTACGGTTACTTATCAGGCAATCACTGATCCTAGCACACCAGATCCAGACCCGGACCCGGAACCAACACCAGACCCAGACCCGGACCCAACACCAGACCCGGACCCAACACCGGACCCAGAGCCAGAGCCAGACCCAGACCCAGACCCAGACCCAGACCCAACGCCAGACCCAGACCCAACACCGGATCCGGACCCAACACCGGATCCGGACCCAACGCCAGCACCGAATCCAGAGCCAACACCGGATCCAGAGCCAACACCGGATCCAAAGCCAGTACCAGACCCAGAGCCAACACCGGACCTGGATTCGAAGTCAGACGCTGGTTCAAATGCCGATACAGTGAATACTGTTTCAAAGCCAGAGTCAGTATTAGCAACGACTTTAACGGCCGATACTGTTCAAGTAGTGACTAACGAGCGGCAGACTGGATTAACGCCAATGCAACCAGCAATGATACGACCGACGAAAACACAATCGGCGACGGTTTTACCACAAACGAATGAGACGTCGACTGGTTGGTGGGCGGTATTAGGTGGTTTAATGCTGACTTTACTTGGCCTTTCTGGTTACTGGTACCGTAAGCGTTAATCAAAGTTGTGAGATTAAGATAAGATAGTTAAAATCAAAAGGATTCTGTGCTAATCGTTGTTGGTAACGATAAATAGGTGTGCTTTTTTCAGGACCTCTAGTTCGTTATCAATAGTTAAGAGATCGGTACTGATAAATTGAATAAAGATTAGTCCTGAAGTTCATGTAGGCTTAATCAATAAGTGGAAGTCTTGCTGCGGCAGGGCTTTTTTATGTGAGATAAATTATGTTGGCAGATTTATCTAGTTGATATTACAGATTCAGAATAGACTTTAAGGTGAATTGAGATTGATGTTGTTGGTAGTGATGGGTAGTGCTAAAATTTGACTGGGTATGGGTATCTTTTTTATTCATAAAAATGGATGACGCAATTTCAAGTTGTAAAAAGGGTATACGTGACCTGTTGAACGCTAATATTGATTGAAAAGAGAGTGTACCAGTCTTCCTTAAATTCGATCTATAAATTAGCAATTTTGTTTGATAAAAATATTGAAAGAATAATGGGAGGGACAAATGAAGCACAAATTAATTTTCTTAGTACTAAGCTTGATGTTTGTTGTTTTTTCTTTCTTTACGGTAAAAGATTATCTGGCTACCTTACCGGTTGCAAAGGACTTACTAGTTGCGTTGTCCTTTTTGATTCTGGCCGTCTTAAACTTTAAAGATAGTTCTGTAAATGCCAATAGTAAATACGATGATGAGCGCGTTAGCTATCTATCTGATCATAAAGCAATAGTTTTTTTAGAATGGTTTTCTTTTTGCTCATTCGTGATACTTATTGGCATTTATCAATTAATAAATTCAAATCTTATTATCGGTGTAATAGCATGCATATGTTTGCTATATTGGTCCTTGATTAATGTATTTAAAATTATCATATACTTATTTCTAATGAGAGAATAACTGTATAAAAGCGCCCTAAATCAGTGAAATCAAAGACTACAAAATATATATCATTAGCTGGATTTATAAAAGCAATCGATCATTATACAGGTACTGAGGGGCATGTCATTAATTCAGCCTGTAGAAAAGTGGAAATGTTAACGAGCTGGCTAAATATTGTAATTAAAACTATTACCTTGTTTATCTAATTTGACTTAGGTTAAGCTATAGGATAGCTGGTTTTTACTATATTCAGTTTTAATTTTTAACTGTTTTTGACCGCTTATAGCATAGTCAGGTTTAATGTATTATCTTTATAATCATTTATTTCTTTAATGAATAGGTGTGTGGATGTTAAGGGTGACAGGCAAATGACGCAGGTATCATGTTAGATATCTGTTATGCCGTTGGTTGGTTGTGTTGATAAGCCCCCACCTCTTAATTGAGTTAAATTTGCCTATTAATTCTGAACTTTTTAGCTGGTCAACTTGAAAGTTATGATGTTTTAAAAATACACCCAACGACATCATCAAGTCGCTGGGTGTATTTTTCTAAAATTTAATCTAAGGGCGAGCCATCGTGATACTTCTTGTTAAAAATAATACTCATTATATAGTAAAATTTTCAGGCTTCCAAAATAACAAAAAAATATATATTATCATGCTTAAATGTAAAATCAAGCGCCAATCACCATGTCACGGTGACGGTAGCCGACCCAGCCGATTACCATTAACCCAATACTGATTAAGGTAATGGTGATAAACGTTGGGCCATCAAAGTTAGCGATTGGTAAGCGTGGTAACCAAGTTTGAATTGCGGTTTTAGCGAACCAATCGGGGAGCTGCAACAGCTTACCGAAGTAATTGAGAGCAAAGGCATAGCCCAGATAGACGTAACTGATTTTACTGAGGCGTGGACACCAGCCCAGCAAGAGACTAGTCAGCCCGAGTATAAATAATACACTAGGAAAGAGGTTAAAACCCGCTGCCCAAAAATCGGTTAGCATCAGTGTCGGATGCGATAAGCTATGCAAAGCGACCAGTCCTAAACTTGTTGTGGCAATCACGGTGCCGACGAGGCCAGTGACTAAAGCCAGTCCCAGCGTTGACCAGTATAATTGACCACGACTGATTTTAGTAGCGAAGAGTTGATCCAAATGACCACGACTTTCTTCAGTGAAGAGCTTGATCGTAATCATAATCGGTGGAATCGCAACTAATGCTAACATGACCAGCATAATAGTGCTTGTAAAGGCGGCTTCGATTGACTGGTTAGCGGCAGTGAAAACTTGTTTGATTAAAGGATTGCTAGTGATAAACGTGTGTAAGTCACCATAGATGGACCCATAGGCTGCACCCATGACGATAAAGCCTAGTAGCCAACTTATGAGTGGTCCCTGATTCAAACGCCAGCTAAGCCCGGGAATTGAACGTAGGATTATTCCGGCATGGGCGCGGCCAGCGAATTCTGGTAAGAAACCAGCGCCCATATCACGATGACTGCCGAGAATAAAGGCGATGATGATGAGAATGGCACTAAAGCCCAGACTATACCAGAGTGGTAACCAGTTGTTGTGTGTAAATGGGGCAGTGAGGTAAATCCAACTCATTGGATTAAACCATGACGCCTGTAGATGACTAATATCTGTGCCGGCTCGACTTAAATAAAGCAGGCCAATAAGACCTAATGAGGTGCCGGTAGCGCCGGCTGCTGTTGGCATTAGTTGGGCACAAACAAGTGCCAAGCTCGCACCTAAAATGCCGGCTAAGGCAAGGGCACTGCCGAATAACAATGCCCCAGATAATGTGATTGATTTAACGCCGAAGCTAACCATCACGCTAGCAGTTAACAAGCCTAATAGGGCATTGATGACAATGGTTTCTAAAATAATAGCCAACGCATTCGCTTGCCGACCGACCTGATAGGAACGCACGAGTTCAGTTAAGCCGCGTTCTTCTTCCTGGCGAGTATGGCTAATCACGTGTAAGGCGGCGATAATCATGGCAAATAAGCCACAGAATAAGAGCATTTCATTTGCATACATTGCGCCAATCGTATAATTGGCAGCGTGTTTGATGGGGGTGGGCCCAACCATCGCAATCATCGCTGGGTTTTGCATGGTGAGATACATGCCGCGCAGGCCTTGACCTTGACTGATTGCTTTAAAAGCAGGAACATAGGCGCCTGAAAATAGGCCCAGCCCAACGACCCAGACCAGTATTTTTTGCCAATCTCGACGGATGGCTTGCCAACATAACTGTGGCCAACGACCAAAACTTTCTTGCATTTTAGGTCCCTCCTTAGTCCTGATAATGCCGCATGAATAAGTCTTCAAGTGTCGGTGGCGTGGAAGTAAAGGTTTTAACATCAAATTTAGTTGCGGTTAATAAAACGGTGTTAAGGGCCTCATTATCGACTGAAAAAGTGGTGTGCGTGCCTTTTTGGACCCAATCATGCACGCCGGGTAAGGCCTGTAAGCTGCTGGAATCTTGCGCTGTGACCATTGTAATCGTGGCCCGGGTTAAATGCCGGAGTTGGGCGAGTGATCCGGATTCGACGATGGTGCCTTTGCGAATGATGACGACCTTATCTGCTAGCCGTTCGACTTCACTTAAAATGTGTGAGGATAGCAAAATGGCTTTGCCAGCGGCTTTTAGTTGGGCCACCTCTGTTTGAAAAACAGCTTCCATCAAGGGGTCTAACCCAGAAGTGGGTTCATCAAAAATATAGAGGTCAGCATCGACGGATAGGGCGGCGATCAATCCAACTTTTTGGCGATTTCCTTTAGAGTAATTTTTCGCTTTTTTCTTAGGATCAAGTTCAAAGCGTTTGATGAGTGCGGCCCGCTTTTCGGGGTGACCGTGACCATGTAGTCGCATAAATAGATCGATAATCTCACCACCAGTTAGGTTTCCCCACAGCGCAACGTCACCGGGGACGTATGCGACCCGTTGATGGATTTTCACACTATGTTGCCAGACATCTTCGCCAAAAATCGTGACGTCACCGGCATCGCGGTTGATGATTCCTAATAGGGTACGAATCGTGGTTGATTTACCGGCCCCATTCGGTCCAATAAACCCCACCACTTCACCGGCATTAACGGTAAAATTAATATCTTTTAACGCTTGAAATTTGCCAAACTTTTTTTGTAGTCCTTGGACGTTAACAATTGCTGTCATTATCAGCACTCCCTTCAAAATTAACTTAATTGATGAATCCCATCATAGTCATTGTTGACTCGCTAGTCAATAGCAATCAAAAAAATAATAACCGGATTTTCGGCCTAATTGATAAAGGCAAACCAATCCTTGTCATCAGTGATGATTGCGGCTGTCATACAACCTAAAAAACCGCATGTGAGCGCTTTTCTCAACACCCGGTTTTTTAGTTGAACTAGCGAATAACGGTGACTGTACAGGGGGCTTGGTCCACGACATAGCTTGTGGTGGAGCCCACTGCGACTCGATGTGGCGAATCTTTGCCGGTTGCCCCCATCACAATCAGGTCAATGTCAGGGTGTTGTTTAGCATAATCACGAATGGACCGTTTCGGATTGCCATAGGTAATTTCGGTTTTAAAAACAGGAACGGGGGTGGTTGCCACAAATTGTTGGCGGTCATGCATATCGGCCCGAGCATGTGCAGCCTCGGCATCCAGTAATTCATTGAGGACCGGATCTAAAGCTGGCGCATGATAGGCATTGTCATCAACCACATAAAGCGCGGTTAAGTTAGCGTGATGGCGTTGCGCAATGTTCACGGCGGCTTCAAAGGCCACCTGAGCTTGGGCGGAACTGTCAACAGGAACTAAAATGTGTTTGTAGTTGTTAGGCATGCTGCCCACCTCCAGTAATTTCTTTTTATCATACCTGATGGCGTGCTGCTTGGAAAGTTAAATGCACCTTTTCAAGTAATTCCAGTAGGCAGTGTCGTTGGGGTAGCGTATATTTAAAATAGGTTAAGAGGGGAGCTCAGCGGATGATGTATCGAATGGGGCAACAATTACTGAAAATGGAAGCTTGGCTGAATCGACGACGGTATTTTCAAGCGATTCAAGCCACTTTGCAATTATTATTTCCAGTCGTCTTACTTGGGGCTTACGTGGACAGTGTGAATCAAGCAGTCTTTCAAAAAAATGGCTTTCTTAATCAAATCTATGCCATCAGTCAGTGGTTACCCGGGTTTTCACATTTTGCTCGGTATACCACGTTATTAAGTGCTAGTCTGAATGGTTTGATTGCGGTTGCCGCAGCGTTTGCGGTGGCAAATTTTGTTGTGCGGTCGGCCCAACGGGACTATTTATTAGCTGGGCTGACGGCAACCTTGAGTTTTATGATGTTGAATTTTAACTTTGGAATCGCAACTAAAACGGATCAAGCGGCAGGGACATCATTTTTAACCACTAATTTAGGGATGCGGGGCTTTTTGCTCGCACTATTGGTCGGATTAATCACCGGCGCTTTGTTTAATAAGTTGACGGCGCCTAGTCAGTCGATTTTTAACGAACGCCAGTGGTTAGCCCGGGTTAAAATGAATTGGCTACCGTTAGTTTTGACTTTAGGTGGGTTCAGCTTGCTAAGCTATGGGAGTAGTCTGGTGAATAAGACCGGTGTAAATGGCTTGTTTTATCTCGTTAGCCAATGGCCGTTTGTAAATCCTGGCACCGTGCTGGGTGCTATTTTAGGCGTCACATTTTTAAGTAATAGCTACTGGCTACTCGGGTTAGTTGGGCCCCTTGATTTTAGTGGGGACAGTTCGGTCAGTACGATTCAAAACTTAGAATATGCGCTCCAACATGGGTCGGCCTGGGGGGCGCCTAATCCAGTGACCGTGCAGACGATTTTTGATAGTTTTGCGAATGTGGGTGGTCCGGGGATGACGCTGGCGTTAATTATTGCCATTCTTTGGCAATCGCGGCATCGCCGGTATCGTCAAGTGGCTAAAGTCAGTTGGCTACCCAGTTTGTTTAACTTTAATCAGCCCTTGTTATTCGGGTTACCCTTAATTTTGCGACCGATTTTAGCGATTCCGTTTTTAGTGGCGCCTTTAGTGACGACCCTCATCACATGGACTGCATTGAAGTTACAATGGATGCCACCAGTGGTTTATCCATTGCATCGCACCACACCAGGATTCTTGATGGGTTGGTTGGGGACCGGAGGCGATTGGCACGCCTTACTTGTGAGCGGGGTGAATCTCGTGGTCGCCACGGCTATTTATTTACCTTTCATTTGGTTAGACAATCAAGCAGTCAAAGGGGGAGCTAGCCGATGAAGCATAATTGGTGGCGTTGGTTATTAGGTATTGTTATTTTAGTGGGGGTCAGTTGGCCGGCTTATAACTGGTCAAAAGCTAACATTAAAACGTTGAAGAATGCAGGTCGAACGCGGATGGCACCGGTCATCATGATTCCGGGGTCCAGTGCGACACAGAATCGCTTCGATACCCTGATTACGGAATTGGGTAAAAAGACACCGCAAAAACACAGTGTGCTGAAGTTAACGGTTAAGACGGATGGCACGATTCAGTATCGTGGTAATCTGAGCCGCCGTGATACGGCGCCCTTTATTGTGATTAGTTTTGAAAATAATAAAGACGGGCAAGCTAATATTGATAAGCAGGCGGTTTGGTTGAATACAGCGTTTAAAGCGTTAGTCAAAACATACGGGTTTAATCATTTTCGGGCGTTGGGGCATTCTAACGGTGGCCTAATCTGGACACTGTTTTTAGCGCGCTATCTAAAGCAATCACCGCAAGTCAGAATTGATCGCTTAATGACGATTGGGACGCCATATAATATGGAATCCACGAGTACCACAGCTAAGACCGGGATGTTTAAGGAGCTGTACCGGTATCGCGAAGGCTTACCGAAAGCTTTAACGGTCTATTCAATCGCGGGAACCGAAAATTACACGAGTGATGGGACGGTTCCATACAATAGTGTGAATTATGGCAAGTACATCTTTCAAGACCAAGTGAAACACTTTACTGAAGTGACCGTTACGGGTGCAAATGCCGTGCATTCTGATCTACCACAAAATAAACAGATTGTGGCGTTGATTCGACAGTATCTGCTTGATGAAAATGTCTCGGATAAAATTAGGCGGCAAAATGCGCAACAAATGAAGCCGCAATAGTTGCAAACTGACTTTTGGCAACTATAACGATAAAAAATAAGTGCTGCAAGAATTTTTTGGTTTCCGGCAGCACTTATTTTTCAAATCAGTTTTCGTGTTAACGACGATGATGGCTGGAAACGTGATGTTTCGTCTCAACTTTTTTCTTAGTAGTTGACCGGTGCTTGGCTGGCCGTTTGATTTTCAAGCGTAAGCGTAGCAAGGTTCGCGGCATGGGCCGGCGAGCGGCATCAATCGTGGTGGTTGGTGTTAAAGCCAGACTGCCACCAATTCCTATAATGAGGATCAGTGTCATGAGTCGTCGTGTTTTCAAAATTAGTTTCCCCCTAACTAAACTGCTCCATTAGTTTATAAGTAATTGTGGTCGCCGTCAATCTAGGAGGATAATGATGACGTTTACAATCTTTTTACCGCCTGTTAACAAAGAATTAACGAAAACCGATGAAATGTGATTGTATTTTAGGCGTATTTCCTTTATGGTGAAGATATTATAAAAAAGGGGTTTACTTAAATGAATATTGAAATTTTAAACTCAGCGATTCAAGATTTACATTTTCAAATTATTTATGACCGTGATGAAACGAAAGATGAACCCGGCCAAGGGCAATTTAGTTATACACCAGCTAATCCAGATGTTAAAAAAACCTTTGGGGATGACGTCGTGCAAGCCCAATTAGACGTGACCTATAAGGAAGAAATGTACGATTTATCAGCAACGGTCTTTGCCATTGTGCGTTTAAGTGGTGAAATGGTCAGCATGATTGAACGGCAAGCCAGTAACAAGCCGTTAGAAGATGATGAAAAAGGGATGCTAGATAACCTAAACGGTGCGATTATTCCCGCTTTATCAGCTAAAGTACGGGCCTATGCTGCCTTGTTCTCAACGGAAGCTAGCAATTTTGCAGTGATGCCAGCGGATTTTGATGATAGTCAGGAAAATGCCCCTAAACCAGCCTAAGCTTTAGGTGGTTAATAAAATAATGCTCCTTAGTAATGGCGTTTGAGTGCTGCTCAAACGTTATTTTTTATGGGCGAGTCATTTTGTTAAGTGAAAAAACGAAGTTACAAAACCATTTGTGCAATTATTAACAATCGTGATATAATGGGAATTGACCTCAATAGCAGTTGCTAGTTGGGATTAGGTCAAAAGGCGTTGTTAGCGTTAGCTTGCAATTATCTACGGACTGACGGCACCCTTGGTTGTCAAAGTTGGGGGTGGCGGTTTAACGAGTGTTAATCCGTCAGCACACATACTTTTAAAAGCACGATGCGCACATAGGATGAGAACCCCGGGTGTCCGCAAGGTCAATGGCGATTGAATTACAACTTGGTAATTCGGTAGCCATTTTTGATTACCCTGAGGGTTAAATTAATGCGATTAAAAAGCTGTAAAAATGATAATGAAAGCGTATACTAACGGTGAGAGGAGTGACGATCATGTTTAAACCAATGGCATCAATTTTTACAAATCATCAGATTGCTGGTCATTATCGTGCGATTGACCGAGCCAAACAATGTATTGTGCCGTTTCATTTTGAAATTCAAGGCACTGAATATCCACAACCGGTACCGGAAAAGAACTGGTTACGCCGGCTATCGGGGACCCGGAGCGAGCACTATGCGATGGTTGAATTGACACCGACAAAAGTGATTTTATGGTCGCCAGAGCGCCGGAATTTGGGTGAAATGGCGTTAACCGATATTAAACTTATTCAGGTGGGGGCTATTCGCTGGCATGTCACTCAAGGACTCGATCCGCGACATGCTTTTCGCGCAACTATTTTTGTTGTGACGGATGCGGGGAACTATTATTTTGCAAATTCAGATATGGAAGTTTTACCAGCTATTTTTAAGTTCGCCCATGCACACAGCATTCCGGTTGAAGACCCCTTACGTTTAATTCCATTATTGAAGGTTGGGTGGCAAGTCGCCGCTAAGACACTCCATGAAACCTATGCCCAGTTAGCGAAACATACTGGCTATCCAGATTAAT
The DNA here is from genome assembly GCF_002970935.1 of Lactobacillus sp. CBA3606. Lineage (NCBI taxonomy): Bacteria > Bacillati > Bacillota > Bacilli > Lactobacillales > Lactobacillaceae > Lactiplantibacillus > Lactiplantibacillus kimchii. The sequence continues at coordinate 85,478 of NZ_CP027194.1, forward strand.
AAATGACGATTAGCTTAAAATAAGCATCGGACTAGTTAGCTTAGGCCATGTGATCAGGCCGCACATAACTTATGATAATTGTCTATTTGGCATGTAAATGTGGTTAATGTTGTTGGTCTCAACAGCTATCAGTCACTTAAACAAATAACCCCGTTCCAAGTCGCCGTTATCGTAACGGTCCTTGGAATGGGGGTTTTAGGGTTGAGTTAAATTAGGGACTTTTAAACCAGCCCTTGGGCAAGCATGGCATCAGCAACTTTTGTGAAACCAGCAATGTTAGCGCCACTTAGGTAATCGCCACTAACGGCATATTCATCGGCTGCGGCGACGGACTGGGCAAAGATAGTCTGCATAATCGTCTTTAGACGGTTATCGACTTCTTCGAAAGACCAGCTCAAACGCATACTATTTTGGCTCATTTCCAAAGCAGAGACGGCGACACCACCAGCATTGGCTGCCTTAGCGGGACCATATAAGACATCAGCTGCTTGGTAAGCCGCAATCGCTGCGGGCGTGCTAGGCATGTTGGCGCCTTCAGCGACGGCTTTAGCCCCGTTAGCGATAATGGTTGCTGCGTTGTCAGCATCAATTTCATTTTGCGTTGCGCAAGGTAAGGCAATGTCATAAGCAAGCTCAGCAGTCCAAACGGAACCTTCATGATAGGTCGCACTTGGGACTTGATCAGCATAGGCTTTAATGCGGTCACGATCGACTTCTTTAATCTGTTTAACGATTTCAAAGTCAATCCCGTTTTCATCCACGACATATCCGTTGGAATCAGAACAAGTGAGCACTTTACCACCAAGTTCAGTGACTTTTTGAATCGCATAGATGGCCACATTACCAGCACCAGAAATGGCGACCCGTTGATTCGTAAAGCTGAGGTGGTTGGCTTTGAGCATTTCAGCGGTATAGTAGGCCAAGCCATAACCAGTAGCTTCGGTTCGTGCTAAAGAACCGCCATAGGTTAAGCCTTTACCGGTTAAGACGCCCCGGTCGGCACCACGCAGCCGCTTATATTGGCCGTAGAGATAGCCGATTTCACGGCCACCGACACCAATATCACCAGCGGGAACGTCCGTATCTAGTCCGATATATTTGCTTAATTCCGTCATGAAACTTTGACAAAAGCGCATAATTTCGTGGTCAGATTTACCTTTAGGGTCAAAATCTGAGCCCCCTTTGCCGCCACCAATTGGGAGGCCAGTTAAGGCATTTTTAAAGATTTGTTCGAACCCTAGGAACTTAACGATACTTAGGTTGACGGAAGGGTGGAGTCGTAAGCCGCCTTTATAAGGACCAATGGCTGAGTTGAATTGGACTCGAAAGCCCCGGTTGACCTGAGCGTGACCGGCATCATCTAACCAAGGCACACGGAACTGAATGACCCGTTCTGGTTCGGTTAGGCGTTCCAAAATGTTGGCGTCAATGTATTCTGGATGTTGCTCGAAGACCGGCGTCATCGTTTGAAAGAAGTCATGGACGGCTTCTAAAAATTCAGCTTGGTTCGGATCACGGTGCTCAATCACCGTATAAACATGTTGTAAATAATCGGTTGCTTTACTCAATATAATCATCCTTCCATACATAAGTTAACTATCATTCATATTTTACTGGTTTTGTTCGGTAATTGCACGAGTTAAATCGCCTAATTTGCACCGGAATTTTGGTGATTATACCCGTCAAATTGAAAAATGGTTCGGTCGCTTAACACAAAAGGATGTTTGCGTGCATTCTGCCAAGTGGAGCCGTATCCTTACAACAATAAGAATTGGGGGATTATAGTAATTATGAAGCGATGGCGGTTGACCTTGGAAATAGTAGTCGGTAGCGTAGTCGTGGTTAGTCTGATGGGACTGGCATTTCATGGTATTCGGACGACGCGGGTTAATTCGGCAACGGCGTCTAAACCATTGGTCAAAAAGACCGCGATGGCTGATACGGCATCAACGCGGCAATTGACGCAAGCCCAGGCGATGACTAAGATTACGGCCCTGGTTAAGCGGCGGCGAATTATGGGAACGTTACTAGTGACGAACAATGGACCGACCGGTGTTCAGATTAAGTCATTTGGCGCGGCCAACGTAGCGCCACTTGAACCGAATACCGCGAATGAGGCCTATCCGCTGGCATCATTACAAAAAGCCGTGACGGGGGCCATGATTCAACAGCTAATCAATGAAAAACGATTGTCAATGAGCACCCCACTAAGTACGTATTTGCCGCAAGTGCCCTATGCAAAGCAGATTACGATCCGTGAGTTATTAGATCACACGTCTGGTATTCGGATGAAGGAGACCACCCCATCAAAGCTGCTGCCAACGGAAACCGCGCAACTTAATTATACGTTGACACATTTAATATCAACGAATCATCATACTTATGCGTATTCTAATGCGAATTTTACGGTGTTAGCTGGGGTCATTCGCCAAGTAACCGGTCGCTCCTATCAAGCTAATTTACAAGCCAAGGTGTTAAAGCCACTGGGAATGCGGCATACGTACGCTTATAATGAGGTTCCAGCTAATGTCGTCAATCCAGTCGGCTATCGGCGGACCAATCTGGGGTTGCAACGGGTATTTTTGTCGAAACCGTTACAGTCTAGTGAGCTAGGATGTGGGAGCTTATATGCGAGTGTGGGCGATTATTATCGGTTTATGCAGGCGTTACTATCCGGTCGATTAGTTGGTCAGATGGGCCTTAACATGTTGACGGCGAATCAGCATTTGACCTACGCAGCGGGGGTTTATTATTTGGGTCAAGACAAGGTCCGCATTGGTGGGAGCGACAATGGCTTTCACACGTATTATATGGGGACGACGGATGGCCGTGTGGGCGTTGTCTTATTCGATAATCAAGGGAATTTTAAACGAGATAACGCCGTTGGTTATGAGATTCAAGCAATTTTAGAACGGGCTGAACGGTTTAAACGTTAGCAAAATGGGGGATGTTAAGATGTGGTTGCGTCGACTGAGACAAGTGGGGGTCGTCATTGTGAGTGGTTTAATCGGCCTACAATTGGGGGGCTTAGTTGCGACCGAGACCCGTGACGTAGCGGTGTACTTTAAAGTTAAGTCAGCGCGGGTTCAAGTGCATACCACGTTGGCAAAAGCGTCAGCTGGTCAGTCACAATCACGAGCGGTGCGATCGGGGCAACTATATCGGGGCACGCTCCCCGTCACCAGCCAGCACACCACTTACCGTTATTTAAAAACGTTAACCGGTCAGCCACGCGGATGGGTCAAGCAAGCAGACCTACAGCCGGTTCAACCAGCGTTAGTCGCAGGTCATTTAAAGCGCTGGGGCACGCACAAGCGTAACGGTCATTTGGTCTTAAGCCAACCAAATCAGCAGGTTACGGTTACTTTAGCTGGACCGCCGGGCACAATCAAAACTGCGGTGACACAGCGCGTAGCTGCGAAGAAGTTAACTGAGCCGGCAGTTCAGGTGATTGGCACTACGCAAACGAGTGTTGGGCAGTATTACTTATTACAAATCAATCAGCATCGGTATGGTTGGGTAGCGGCATCACCGTTCGATTATCAAGCTGCCATGGTGACGCCGATTAAGGCTAAGACTTGGCGGCAAATCGACCAGTTAATTGCGACCCAATCAATTCAAGGAACGTTGTTAGTTGCTAAAAAAGGCCAGACGATGCCGACTGTCCGAGATTATGGTACGACTGATCGGCCATCGGCAACCTTGGATAAGCCGACAACCATTTATCCGATTGCGTCGTTGCAAAAAGCAATGACCGGCGTCATGATTGGTCAGTTGATTCAAAGCCATCAGTTAACGTTGACCACGACGTTGGCAAAATTTTACCCGCAGATACCGTATGCGAAGCAGATCACGATGCAACAGTTGTTGGATCATACTTCCGGTATTACGATGAATGAGGTGGCCCCAACGCGACCTTTGTCGGAAGCAGCAGCCGTGCAATGGGCGTTGAAGTACCTAACGTCCACCAACCAGCATCATTGGCATTATTGTAGTGCCAACTATACGTTATTGGCAGGGGTCATTCGGCAAGTAACGAAAAAAACATATGCAGAAAACTTGCAGCAACGGGTCTTGAAACCAGCCGGAATGACGCAGACGGCGCCTTGGAGTCAGTTCGCACATCAAGAGATTGCGTTACCCTATGTGGCGACGGCCCGGGCCACAACGCCGGCACGGCACATTTCATTGCCGTTGTTGTCTAGTGAATTAGGGGCCGGCGATATTGGGACTACGGTGATGGATTATTACCGATTTGTGGCGGCTTTTAACGACGGGACCTTGTTATCGCCCCACATGCGTACGCAGTTGACGCGAATTCGGGCGAAAACTTACGCTGCCGGGTGGTATTACGGCACCGGTGGCGGGCAACACGCTTCAGGCTATGATAATGACATCAGTAATTTTTATCAGCGAACCGCAGCCGGTGGGGTGACGGTCGTCTTTTTCATGAATCAAGCGAACCATCAGTTGGCTCAGCAACTGGTTCAGCGAATTGCCAATTTGATTGCGGCAGATTAGGGTTTAGAATTTGTTAAATGTGTCGGTTGTGGTGGCTAGTTATTGCGTTTAACGGTATCATAACGGTAACTAGTTTAATAAATTTGACGAAAATTATCATGAGAATATAGGTGAACATAAGGATGACTAAAAAAATTAAAGTAATGACTATTTTTGGGACCCGGCCGGAAGCCATTAAAATGGCCCCAATCGTGCTACAGTTGCAGCAATCGGCGCAATTTACGCCCATTACGGTAGTGACTGCGCAACATCGTGAAATGCTGGATCAAGTGTTGACCATTTTTAAGATTAAACCGGATTATGATTTAAATATTATGCGGCCCAATCAAACTTTGGCCGGGATTACGAGTCGGGTGTTAACGAAATTAGATGCAGTATTAGCAACTGCCAAACCGGATATTATTTTAGTTCACGGTGATACGACCACCACCTTTGCCGCCAGTGTTAGTGCTTTTTATCATCAAATTCCAGTGGGACACGTGGAAGCGGGCCTACGAACATGGGATAAGTATTCACCTTATCCGGAAGAGATGAATCGCCAGCTAACGGATGTGTTGGCTGATATGTATTTTGCGCCAACTACGCTGAGCCGCGCCAATTTGCTCAAAGAAAATCATCCAGCAGCGCAGATTACGATTACTGGGAATACGGCAATCGATGCGCTAAAGCAAACGGTCAGTGCGGACTATCAGCATGCGGCGTTGGACTTGATTCAACCGGGGCACCGCATGATCTTGTTAACCATGCATCGACGTGAGAATCAAGGTGCTCCGATGGAAGCGGTCTTTGCGGCCATTAAGCGGGTCGTCTTGAGCCATCCCGATGTGGAAGTCGTGTATCCAGTCCATTTAAGTCCAGTTGTACAAGCGATTGCGCAGCGGGTACTAGGTCAAACTGACCGGATTCACTTGATTGAGCCGCTAGATGTCGTTGATTTTCATAATATGGCGGCTCGGAGTTACTTTATCATGACGGACTCTGGTGGTGTACAGGAAGAAGCCCCGTCACTCAATAAACCTGTTTTGGTTTTACGGACAACGACTGAGCGCCCAGAAGGGGTTGACGCGGGTACTTTGAAGTTAGTGGGGACGGATGGTGCCCGGGTTGAAGCCGCCATGACGCAGTTGTTAGATGATCAGGACGAGTATGATCGGATGGCAGCGGCCAAGAACCCCTATGGTGACGGCCATGCAGCGACCTATATCTTAAAGGCAATTGTCGAACATTTTAACTAAACTAAAAAATGAGCCAGCGATTAATTTCGCTAGCTCATTTTTTGATTTAACTTACTTTTGTTCTTGTACGATATATTGCGGCCGATGTTTGGTTTCCAAGTAGACTTTGCCGAGGTAATTCCCAATAATTCCCATACAGAAGAGTTGGATACCACCAGTAAAGAGTAGGATGGAGACCATCGAGGCCCAGCCACCAACGCTGTTACCGAAGAGAATCTTGCGGATGATAACCACAATCATACTAACCACGGAGATAGCGGCGAATAAGCCCCCGATGAATGTGGCAATCTTTAAGGGAACGTCGGAAAAGTCAACAATGGCTTCAATCGAGTAGTTGAATAACTGCCAGAAAGACCAATGGGTTTCACCAGCGGACCGGGGAGCATTCTCGAATTTGAGATAAGTCGTGCGAAAACCGACCCAATTAAAAATCCCTTTCGAAAAACGATTATATTCTGGTAATTCAAGAATAGCATCCACCATTTGACGAGTCATTAAGCGGTAGTCACGGGCATTCGGGATGATTTGAACCTTTGAAATCTTATTAATGACGGCGTAAAATGACCGTGAGAAGAAGGAACGGATGGCGGGTTCACCTTTGCGGTCTTCCCGCATCGTGCCAACACAATCATAATCGCCGGTCTCAATCGTGGTTAACATTTCTGGTAGTAATTCTGGAGGGTCTTGTAAGTCGACATCCATCACGGCCACGTAATCCCCATGCGCATGTTGTAAACCAGCCGCTAAGCCAGCTTCCTTGCCAAAATTACGTGAAAATGAAATATAGTGGACGATATCCGGATGGGCGGCCTGTAGTTTACGGAATTCTTTCAGGGTTCCATCGCTTGAGCCATCATTAATGAATAGATATTCATGATGAATGGCTGCAAATTCAGTCGGATGTGCACTGATCACCTTTTCAACGGTGTTAAAGAAAATTTCAATTGTGGGCTCTTCATTGTAACAGGGCACAATTAAACTCATAGTTTTCATAAATATTAAGCTCCTAACTCCCTTTTTGACTACTTAATAGCTTACCACAATGTATTTAAGCTGTTTCGATTTTCAATCCATTGTATAATGGAAAGCACTAACTAAATTAATGGAGAACATCAGATGAGCCTTAAAACACGCTACCCCAAAACTGCTAAATGGATTGAAATAATTGTGAGAAGATATAATCAAGCTAATGTAAGTAACAATGCCATTATTTTAGCCTATTATGCCTTAATGTCAATTGCACCGATTATTTTGATTGTTGGTAATATCGTGGCCCGGTTTGATTTAAAAACCGGCCAGATTTTAGCTTACGCTAAAGAGTTTATTCCAAGTAACATTTATTCAATCTTTAAACCAATTTTAGTTTCTTTCCTATCTTCTAGTGGGAGTGGTAGTTTGTCGATTGGGATTGTGGTGACCATCTGGTCGGCATCACAAATTATCGCAGCTGTCCGGCGCAGCTTGAATGAAGCGTATGGCGTTAAGGATACACAGGGAGCCATTGTGACGCGACTGATGGCGTTCTTACTGACCTTGGGTCTATTAGTGCTCATCGTTGGACTGGCAATCTTCTTTACGCTCAGTCAGGTGATTATGGATGCTATCTTGCAACTGACGAATACATCTGAAGCCTTTATTCCGGGGTGGTGGACAAGCTTGCTAGCCAATAAAAACTTAATTACCTTTGTGGGGATGTTTGTATTGGCGTTATTGCTATATTATTTTGTCCCGAATGCTGTCGTGAAGCTCCGCTATGTGTGGATTGGCTCGTTAGTCACAACGGTTGGCTGGATTGTGATCTCACAAGGATTCCGATTGTATGTCGAGCTCTTTGCACAACGGGTGACATCATATCAGACGATTGGTAGTCTGATTGTCTTAATGTTTTGGTTGAACTTCTCTGGGATGTTGCTGATGTTTGGTGGGGTCGTAAATGCTACCGTTCAGGAATGGTTTGAACAGACGATTCAGCCAAAGTCACCACGGATGATGAAACGCATTTGGCGGCGACTAGGGCGGGTCCGTAAGTCAAATAAGGGCTAAATTTGCGCAGAAAGTGGCAATTTTATCAATTTCACGTATTAAACGGTTAGTTTTTTGTGTATAATGGTGTTCGTGTGAAAAAAGACGCGTTACTTTCAGAAAGTTAGTTAACGGTACTTAATTCAAAATAAAACGGCGTCACGAACGCCACAGGAGGACAATATAGTGATTCATCAGCTGCTGGCAGAGTTCATGGGAACCGCCTTGATGATTATTTTTGGTGTTGGGGTCCATTGTAGTGAAGTTTTAAAGGGGACCAAGTATCGTGGTTCTGGGCATATTTTTGCGATTACCACTTGGGGTTTTGGGATTACCATTGCGCTCTTTATTTTTGGGAATGTCTCGATTAATCCGGCCATGGTTTTTGCGCAATGTCTTTTAGGGAATATCCCTTGGAGCATGTTTATTCCTTATTCCGTTGCTGAAGTGTTAGGTGGGGTTGTCGGTGCCGTGATTGTTTGGATCATGTATGCTGATCACTTTGCTGCTTCTGCCGGTGAAATTTCACCAATTACAATTCGAAACTTATTCTCAACTGCACCAGCCGTTCGGAACTTACCACGGAATTTCTTCGTTGAATTTTTTGATACTTTTATTTTTATTTCTGGGATTTTAGCTATTTCTGAAGTGAAGACACCGGGGATTGTACCAATCGGCGTGGGGTTGTTAGTTTGGGCAATCGGGATGGGCCTTGGTGGGCCAACCGGATTCGCCATGAACTTAGCCCGAGACATGGGGCCACGGATTGCACATGCTATCTTGCCAATTAAGAATAAAGCTGACAGCGACTGGCAATACGGGATTATCGTTCCTGGGATTGCCCCATTCGTTGGGGCTGCTTGTGCGGCGCTGTTTATGCATGGGTTCTTTGGAATTGGATAGGTAAAATAAATACTGATTGATTTTAACATCTATGCCTGTTGATACGGGGTAGGTGTTTTTATTTTGAAATTTAATCGGTAACAATTGTCTATATTAGTAGTAAACGACTGTTATCGGATAGGTACCAATTAGTATAGGAAATGCAGGTTTACATAAAAAAATGATTTAAATTTATAAATCTAATTGGAATTAAAGTATTATTATCCTGTGCTAAACTTCATTTTTAATATTTTTCTGATATAATACTAAAATAATAGTCTTTAATTTTGGAGGAAGTCAATTTGGAAAAAAAATATGATTATTTAATTGTTGGAGCCGGTTTATTTGGTGCTGTTTTTGCACATGAGGCCGCACTAAAAGGTAAGAAGGTTAAGGTGATTGATAAACGTAATCATATTGCCGGTAATATTTATACGAAAGAAATTGATGGTATTCAGGTTCATCAATTTGGCGCGCATATTTTTCACACTTCAGATAAAAAAATATGGGATTATGTCAACCAATTTGCGGAATTTAATCGGTACACAAATAGTCCAGTAGCTAACTATAAGGGTAAAATGTACAATTTACCTTTTAATATGAATACTTTTAATGAGTTGTGGGGAGTTAGAACACCGGCTGAGGCTAAAGCTAAGATTTTAGATCAGAAAGATGCTGCTAAACTTGAAGGACAGCCTAAAAATCTTGAAGAACAGGCGATTTCTCTAATCGGTACTGATGTTTATGAAAAACTGATTAAGGGCTATACTGAGAAACAATGGGGACAGAAAGCTACTGATTTACCAGCTTTCATTATTCGTCGCTTACCAGTACGTTACACATATGATAATAATTATTTCAATGACACTTATCAAGGAATTCCAATTGGTGGATACACCCAAATTGTTGAAAAAATGTTAGATCATCCACAAATAGATATTGAAACTGGTATCGACTTCTTTACTGATAAGGACAGGTATTTGGCGAACTTTCCTAAGATTATCTTTACTGGGATGATTGATCAATATTTTAATTATCAATTAGGTGAATTAGAATATCGATCACTACGATTTGAAACTGAAAAGTTAGATGTCGATAATTATCAAGGAAATGCGGTCATTAATTATACTGATTCTGAAACGCCGTATACTCGGATTATTGAACATAAGCATTTTGAATTTGGTAAAGGTGATAAAAATAAGACTATTATTACCCGCGAGTATCCAGCAAACTGGAAACGTGGGGACGAGCCATATTATCCAGTAAATAATAGCCGAAATAATACACTTTATAAGCGATATACTGAGTTGGCTAAAAAGGAAAGTAATGTTATTTTTGGTGGACGCTTGGGGCAATACCGATATTATGATATGCATCAGGTAATCTTAGCCGCTTTGAAGTTGTCTCAAACAGAACTATAAGATAATTTTGGCTAATTAAATTTAGAGGAGAACTAATGGAATTAAGAATTAAATTACGGAATATAATACGGATTATTATCAGACATAGTATCTTACTTGTGGGGGTTACCTGTGTTGCAGTTGTAGCAGGAATTGGATGGACTTCCTTTGTTGAAAAGCCAGAATACAAGTCAAATGTACAGTTTCTACAGACGGATAATGATACATCCAAAATAAGTGTTTATGATCAGGTGCTTAATTTACAATCATTTAAAACGGAGCTAAACACTGCATTAAAGCAGAAAAACATCGCTTCAGTTTTTAGTAATTCAAAAATTAGTAGCATGTCAATTGAATCTTCAGTTAATTCACCTATATTTTCATTAACAGTTGTGACTGAAAACCCTAAATTTGCACCATATGCTGCTACTCAAGTAGCTCAAAATTTAATTAACTTTGTTGGTAAATATCAGAATAACGTGAGTTTAGCAATTGTTTCAAAAAGTTCTTCTGATGCTAAGCCAGTAAAGAAAAGTTTAAAAAAAGTCATTTTTATTTCTGGCGCAATTGGTTTAGTCCTTTCGCTATTACTGATTTTTTTAAAGGAGTTTTATGGTAAAAAAATGACCAGTCAATATTTAAATGATGTTTTTGGCATTGAATATTTAGGTAGTGTGGAGCTAAATAGTAAGGAAACTCAGCAAACAAGGAGTTAAATCTATGGGTAATGATAATAATAAATTTAAAAATGAAATAACATCGATTTCTGAAAAAATAGATTTGAAGTTAGCCAAAAAAAATAATAATAAATTATTAGTATGTTCTCCTGAGGCTGAGGAGACACGAGCTGTTGTAACAGCAAATTTGGTTTTGTATTGGATTAATAAGCAAGAAAAAGTATTACTAGTTGAAACTGGAGAAAGTGAAAAATATGCGAATGCGTTTGGTTTCGAAAAAAATGAAAACGAAGCACTCTATAGATCAAAAATAAATCAATTATTCATGATGAGACTTAATTCAATTAATCCCGAAAAAAAGTTGCGTAATATTTTTGATAATAGTATGAATTTTGACAAAATTATTGTTGATATTTCAAGCGATTTAGACGAACAGAATTTCAGCTTGTTAGTTGCGAATGTAAAGAATGTTTTACTTGTTACTAAGGAAAACGGTGATAAACATAGAATGCGTAAACAACTTCGGATGATCGATGATTTTAGCAAAATAATTGGTTACGTTGCTATAAAGTAGGGAGTGAGTTCTATTAAAAAGAAGATATTTTCTATTATAGGCATAATTGTTTTCACGGTGTTTTTTTGTATTAGTGCACGATTATTTCGTAGCCAAAGGACAATATCGCAGGTGGAAAATTCTGTTTCAGCGACTCGAACTTTGAATGTGTCAGGTTTGAAAAATTCGAATATGTATGGTGCTAGTAAAGATTACGTTTCATTTCAAAATAAATACTTAGCATTAATGAAGCGTAAACGTGTTAATTCCTATATCATGGCTGTGAATAAAGGTGCTGTTAGAGTACAAACGGCTAATGGAGTGGCAAAAAAAGGTGTGAATTGGTCAGGAAAAACGCAATTTCGGGTAGCAAGTTTACAAAAATTATTAACAATAGATTTAGTTTTACAATTGAATAATTCAAATAAATTGGCACTAACTGATACAATAGGAAAACTTATTCCAGAGCTTAAGAATTCAAAAATTTCAGATGTAAGTGTAAATAGTTTGTTAACCAATAATAAGAATATTTATGCTTCAAAAAAGATTGTTATAAATAAGGATTATTATGATTTGCTTGCCCAATTTAAATTGAAAAAAAATTTGTTTGAGCAAGGTACCGATAGCTTGAATATAAATTATCTATTACTTGCGATGATTATTCAGCGTGTCAGCGGAGAACGTTATATCGATTTTGCTCAGAAGCAAGTTTTATTAAAGAATGGTATGAATCAGACCTCATTTGTCTCAACGGATGAGATTAATGCGCAATTAGCTATTCCATATCATCGGGATGGAAGTTCTGTTGACTATAATAATCCATATGATAATAGTGATTTTGTTTTTGGATTAGATGATTTATGTATGAGTACGACAAACATGTATGTATTATTAGATAAGTCTGTGGATAAATATGCGGACTCTAAACTACGTGCTACGTTTGATACAGCATACAAAAAAATATATGGTCCAACTTCAATCAGGAATGGAGTATATGTTGCGTCCAATAAAAACCAAGGCTATGAGAGCTACTTAATTGTACAGCATTTGAATAATACTGGTCTAGTCTATAACATAACTTCTAAGCCTGATTCTTATAACGCAAAAAAGGCTGCTGAAAGTTATTATAGTAATTTAGGAGATTAAAATAATGGATCAGGTATTACTTGATGAAAGAAAGAATAGGCAAGAAAAGTTTTTTCTGGGTCTTTATGGTGTTAATTTGGTAGCATGGTTTATCAACTATTCCATGTTAAATACGATGATACCTGAACTGGCGAAATACATGGCAGTTTTTAATGTATTGGCGTTTTTTGTTTATGTATTTATGGGTTTTCAAATTGACGAAAAAGTCTTATGGTTATGTTCACTCTTTTTGTTTTGTACGTTAGTTAGTTATTATACTTCTCGTGATGTGGTAATTATAGGAATTGGTATTTTGATTTTTACTTCGCAAGGAATAAAACGAAAGAAAATATTGCAAGAATATGTTGTAATTTCCATAGTAATGACAAGTGCTATTTTTATATTAAGCCAAGTTGGTATAATACAAGATTTGGTATTCATTCGTGGTGGGGTGGAAAGGCATGCATTTGGAAGTATTCAACCCACAATATTATCTGCACAGTTGTTTTCATTATGTGTAGCAGTTGCTTGCTTAAAATATAAAACAATTAAATATTTTGAAATAATTAGTATGGTAGTCTTGGCAACGGTGTGTTATTGGTATCTGAATGCCAGAAATGATACAGTATTCATCTTATTAATTGTTATCACATTATTGTTAGGAAAGTGGAAAGTAAAAATTAGATTTACTGTGCTCAGGGATTTGATGGTGTTTCTAATGCCGATATTAAGTTTAGGAGTTTATAGTCTGGCGGTTAATTATGATGCTTCAAACACTATAATGAGTAGATTGAATGATATTTTATCCAGTCGCCTACAATTATCTAATATAGCAATTTTTCGGTATCCGATAAAATTATTTGGTCAAAAAACCATCGAAAATGGTAATGGTGGAGGAACACAAATAGCAACCAACAATTATTTCTTTATTGATTCATCATACTTACGCTTGCTACTACGATATGGGGTGGTACTATTTGTTTTTGTATTGACTTTGTATATGATAACAATGGCCATATTATTAATGAAAAATGAGTATACTATTTTTGTTTTATTGGTTATTATGTCCATTCAAGTGATGTGGGAACAATCGCTTATGAGTGTCTGCAATGTTTTTATTTTTTATATGTTGATGGATACTGACGATTATCATAGTTTATATCGAATTGTTAAATATAGAAGCCAAAATTTTTTTAGATTCATAGAGGAGTAAGTGAAGATGCAAAAAAATAAAATATGTTTAGTCGGATCTAGTGGTGGTCATCTAACGCATTTGTATAAACTGAAATCAACGTGGGAAAATTATGATCGTTTTTGGGTAACTTTTGATAAAGAAGATGCAAATGATTTGTTATCAAATGAGCGAGTCTATCATTGTTATTTTCCAACTAATCGAAATATTCATAATTTAATTAGAAATACATTTCTTGCTATTAAATTACTCTGGAAAGAACGACCAAAGGTAATTATTTCTTCAGGTGCTGCGGTTGCGGTGCCGTTTTGTTATTTTGGTAAGTTGATGGGAGCTAAGATTATTTACATTGAAGTATTTGATCGTATCGATCGCCCCACTATTACAGGTAAATTAGTTTATCCAATATCTGATGAGTTTATCGTTCAATGGGATGAAATGAAGAAAATATATCCCAAGGCAAAAAATTTAGGGAGTATCTATTAATGCTTTTTGTAACAGTCGGTACGCATGAACAACAGTTCAATAGGTTAGTCAAATATATGGATGATTATCAGAAACAGCATCCGGATGAGGAGGTCGTTATTCAGTCTGGATATTCAACATATGAATGTAATTTTGCGAAATCGTATGATTTTATTAGTCCTCAAGCAATGGATGAATACATGCTGAAAGCAAGTGTCATTATTACCCATGGTGGTCCATCTAGCTTTTTAGCTGCTTTAAAACATAATAAACCAGTAATTGTTGTACCTAGAATGTTGAAATTTGAAGAACATGTTAACAATCACCAAGTAGAATTTTTACGCAGGTTGGCGCCTCAATATAAAGATGCATTATTTCCAGTGTATGAAATAGATAATTTAAGTGATACGATTTTTCGTGTTATCAATAAGCATTCTGCTATCAATCCAGTAAAGTGGCATAATACTGAGTTCAATAATGAATTAACTAAGATTGTCGTAAAGATGATGGAGAAATAGATAATGTTAAAAAATATCAAGCATAATGAAAGCTTCATTAAACTTTTTAGTTTCTTAGGTGGTATGGTCAATCACTTAATAGCAAAGAAAAAGCGTATTGTTCTATACTCAAATTGGGGATTCCGAGATAATGTAAGATATCTTTATGATTATTTAATCGATAATAGTTATGATAAAGAATATGAGATTATCTGTGCTTCAAATGATTTTTATGGACTAGATGAGATAGCATCCAAGAATATTATTTTTATAAAGAGCAAAGTGAAAATTTTAAAATATTTTTTGACTTCAAAATATTTTTTCTATTGTTTTGGTGGAATTCCAATTAGATCTGCTAGAGGACAAAAAGTGATTAATTTGTGGCACGGTATGCCCATAAAAAAAATCGGTCGGTTAGAATCAGGTATGTCTCGAGATTTGAATTACTTTGATTATTTACTGTCGTACTCAGATTTCTTTTCATCGGTTTTACAGCAATCGTTTGATATAAACCCAAGTAAAATCATGATTGCTAATGCACCACGTAATGAACCTTTTATCAAAATAGATACCAGAAGGGTTAACAATAGAAAAACAATTGCATGGCTACCAACGTATCGTAAGTCTACAAAGTTAGCATCAAGCAATGGTGATTCAGACGAAATAATTCCACTTTTCTCTGATTCAAAGGACTTTGAATCATTTGACGATTTTTTAGGTACAAAAAACATCTGTATGTATATCAAATTACACCCTTTACAAGATACAATTAATATTCCACGAAATTTAAAAAATATAACTTTTATTAATGACACATGGTTATTTGAAAGAAATACGGATTTATACAAGTTTTTAGCGAGAACTGATGCATTGATTACTGACTATTCATCTATTTCAATTGATTATTTGCTCTTAGATAGACCGATTTTTTACGTGATGAATGATCGTGAGAGCTATTCGAATTCACGTGGCTTTAATTTTACCATTAATCAATTTGTTGCTGGGGAAATCGTGGAAAATATGAATCAATTTAAAAAAGCAATTTCTGATTTCTCTGCTAATAAAGATGAATTTATCACGTTAAGACATGGAAAATTAAATGATTTTTATGCTAATGGTTCGAGTGGTATTAAGGAATTACTAGATTTTGTCGGAATTTGAAAGGAATGGTTCCATGAAAAGGATACCTTTTATTTCAATTGTGATTCCAGCGTACAATGCGGCTAAAACAATTGGGAATATTATCTTATCTTTAGAAACTCAAAATTTTAATGACTTTGAGTTAATCATCATCGATGATGGTTCAATAGATGAAACAGAATCTATTGTTCGAGAATATGCTCAGAAATATACTAATATTAACTTTTTTTCACAAGTTAATAAGGGTGTTAGTAGTGCACGTAATGCAGGTTTCGAAAAAACGAGTGGTGATTATGTACTATTCTTGGATTCAGATGATAAAGTAAGTAGTCATTTATTAACGACGGTTTATGCAAAAGCTCAATCGGGTCATTTTAGAGATGACTTAATTATTTTTAGCAAAAAGAATGTCAATTTTGCTGGAAAAATTGTTAGCATTAATCAAGTTCCTGAGATGAAATCGACTATAATTGATGCAAGTATATTTAATACATTACTCAAAAACAATCTTTTACCAACAATGTATAATAAGGTAGTCAAAAAGGAATTTATCAAAAGTATTAGATTTAAGAATCTATCTGTCGGTGAAGATTTTCAATTTGTATTAGATATTATTCAGTTGAAACCGTTGACCGCATTCATTAATACAGTTTTATATACTTATGATTTAGAGTCTAATGATTCTATCATGCAGAAGTATAATTCAAATCGATTACAGAATTTCATTATGCAAAAACCGCAACTTGAAAAAATTGTTGCTTCACTGGCTAATTCTGAAGCAGAACGAGAACAAGTAGTAGATGCTATTAATTTAGATACGCTGAATAGAGTTATTACTAACACTTTTCGTAAACGGGGGGGTTAGCGTTTAAACATAAATATGAAGAATTAAACAGAGCGTATCGATCTTTCCCTGTAAGTTCTTTACTAATTAATAAAAATTATCATGGTATTAAGAAAGTGAAAATGTTGCTTGCTGTTAACTGCAATCCGGTTAAGTTCATATTTTTGAATGGATTGTATTTACTGAAATAGATGGAAGTTAAACTTGTTCTTGTTTTATAAGTGAAAAATAATAATTAATTGATTTTGTTGTGTTATAGTTTCCTAAAGTTTGACAGATGAAAAAGTATAATTCGTCTGTCAAACTTTAGGGAACTTTTATTTTGATGGCGAATTGTCAAACCAAGTGTAACACTTTCTTGAACAAAGGCTCCGATGGTATACAATATGCTAGAATCCTTTTAGGACGATATTTTAACTTCTATTGGACAATATTTCACTGCTAATTTCACCTTGGACAGTGTCTAACTCTCAATGGACAATTCGTTTATGATTATTGATGTAATTTGGCCACTTATGAATCGAGATATAATCGATCCTGATTCTTGATGATTGCATGGTCTTAATGATCAAGAAATCGTTGCGTCCAGAACGGACTTAAATAATCATTCACGCAAGGTATTGGATTGGAAAAGTTCAAGTGAGGTTTTCTTTGGTAAAAAGTTGTGTTTGAATTTGATAATTCGTCATATTTCTTTTATGGATATTGTATCTTATTTTAAAAGTATAAAAAATTGCCAGTAAACAAGTATCGTCTTATTTACTGGCAAAACAGGATTATAGAATCTATTTTATAGTTTGAAGGGTTTGAGACAGCTATATATGATTGAAAATTTAGGTATCTGCAAAGGGATAACTAGTGTAAGATATCTAAAAAATATGGGTTAAGTCTTTAAAGATTATTAAATACGTTGGTAGTAAAAGTACCATTAACTAACTTATTTTGAATGTTACGGACATTATCTATTATTTTAAAATAGTCGTTGGTGGTTATGGACGTCATTAACTGATCAATATCATTAATAGATGATATTGTGTATCCCAAATGATTCGAGGTTACAAATGTTGCTTCTGCAGCCTTATCCCATATTATAACGGGAATACCGGCAGCTAGATAGAATGATAATTTATAAGGATTATTATACAAAAGATAATTTCCAAAAGAGACATCATTTTTATCAGAAATTTTGGCGTCAGGGCCATCCCATATCAGTCCAAAACCATTATTTACTTTTTTCAGCAGTTCGTCTGAAGGTAAACTACCTTGGTACATAGTTTCAACTTTATCTCGATTTTGATCTAGGGGGCCAAATAACTTGAATGTGGAATTATCAGTATTTTGTAGTTTGAAAATAAATTTAGATTTATTTAAATTACCAGTAAAATAAATATTGTGAGAGTATTCAATTTCTTTTGTAGTTACATCGATTTCTGTAAGGTAATCAAAAATATTCAAGTTAGAGCAATTAGTTTTTAAACCATTATTTTTCAATAACTTAGTCATGGTATCGTTTGGTGAAATCACGGTATCTAATTTATTGAGCAAGTGAATTTCGTATTTTAATCCTTTACCAAATGGCTGTTTAAAGCGAAGGGCATCAATATCGTGTATTAATGCAATAGTATAAATGTGTTTGTGACGGAGTGCATTTAATAGTGTGATATCAAACAATGTCCCCATGTATGTAGGGTATTGAATAACTAACTTATCATCTGCAGTTAATTGTTTAAGCAAATTTTTAATAGCAGGTAATGATTTTAGAAGTTTTTGTTTTTTTCCGGTCAATAATGATGTTTGAATTGTATTGTAACCATTATTGGATAAAATACGGTTGATATCATTTTTGGGCTTGCTTAACCCACTATTTGATGTTTGGGTTCTAATTATATTTAAGACATGTTTTGTCATTCTAGTATATAACTCCTATTAATTTTTTAACTACTTAAACATTATATCAAAGTTGAACAGTATTAATATAGGGGAGTATAAATAAGTCTATCTAAATAGAAATTTCTGGATTTTTTTGAAAGATAGTTTTTCGGTTGTCGATATGCTAAAATATAAGTTATGTGTTATTTTTTTAATTTAAATATTAGTGGGGAAAAATATGAAAATAGTTAAAAATTACTTATATAATGTTGGCTATAATATATTAATTTTACTAACACCATTATTGACAGTACCGTACATTTCACGTGTGCTTGGACCAACAGGTGTTGGAATTAATGCAACTACTAATTCTGTTATTACATATTTTTTACTTGCTGGTACTGTTGGGATAACAATTTATGGCAATCGTGAAATTGCTTTTATTCGAGAAAATAGGCAGAAGAGGTCACAAACTTTTTGGGAAATTGAGTTTCTGCAGATCCTTATGATTACACTTGCGTATCTTGCTTTTTGTGTATTTCTTTATTTTCAAAATCAACTAAAAATTTACTTTTTTTACCAGTCTTTTTATATTATTGCAGGTGCTTTTGATATTTCTTGGTTTTTTATGGGATTGGAAGATTTCAAAAAAACTGTTATTCGTAATATGATTGTAAAGCTGTTATCACTATTAGCTATTTTTACGTTTGTTAAAACAAAAAATGATGTTGGAATCTATATTTTGATTTTATCTGTTTCACAGTTGTTAGGAAATGTTACATTATGGCCATATTTACCTAGGATGGTTTATGCGCCGAAACTTTATAGTTTGAAAATATTTCGTCATCTAAAACCGTCACTTTCGCTGTTTATTCCACAAGTGGCCATTACTGTTTACTTAGCTGTTAATAAAACAATGTTGTGGAAACTAGATTCAGTTACAGCCTCAGGCTACTATGACTATTCAGATAAATTGATTAAATTAGTATTGGCTATTGTTACTTCAACAGGGACGGTTATGTTACCACATATTGCAAATTTATATGCTAAAAAGAAAATGCATCAAGTTAAGGAATACTTGTATACATCGTTTGATTTTGTGTTATCAATATCAATACCGATGGCATTTGGGGTAGCATCTCTCGCAACGGCGTTAGCCCCCTGGTTCTTTGGTGAAAAGTTTACGCTAGTTAATAAGTTGTTAATGCTTGAGTCTCCAGTTATTGTATTGATTGGATTGAGTAATGTCATTGGGCAGCAATTCCTGTTACCTACTAAGAAAACTAGAACATATACTATATCAGTTGTTTTGGGAGCACTTGTGAACATTATTATTAATGTGCCATTGATTTTGAATTTAGGTGTATATGGAGCGATGATTGCTACAATGGTGTCAGAATTGACTGTAACTTCTTATCAATTATATAAAGTCCACTCGTCGTTAAAATTTAGTAGATTGTTTACTAACTTATATAAGTATGTGATTGCAGGTGTTACCATGTTTATACCGGTTTATTTTTTGAATGCTTCAATGAAAATTTCATCAGTTAGCCTGGCTATGCAGATTATGATGGGAATCTTATTTTATGTAGGGATGTTGTTTATTTTACAACCAAGTATATTTAAAAACTTAAAAAAGTTAAGACATTAAATTTACTATAAGATAAAGTAAAAGGATGATATACTATAATTATTAATAACAAAATTAATTTTATTTTTCAGGGGAATAATAATTGAAAAAGGTAATTACGTATGGCACGTTTGATCTACTTCATAAGGGACATATTCGTTTATTGAAGCGTGCTAAGGCATTAGGAGATCATTTAACGGTATGTGTGTCTACTGATGAATTTAACGCATTGAAAGGAAAACGAGCATATACTTCATTTGAGGACAGGAGATATATTTTAGAAGCAGTTCGTTATGTTGATGAAGTTATTCCTGAAAACAATTGGGATCAAAAAATTGGAGATGTTGTAGATAATGACATTGATATTTTT
Organism: Lactobacillus sp. CBA3606; assembly: GCF_002970935.1. Lineage (NCBI taxonomy): Bacteria > Bacillati > Bacillota > Bacilli > Lactobacillales > Lactobacillaceae > Lactiplantibacillus > Lactiplantibacillus kimchii. The sequence continues at coordinate 105,900 of NZ_CP027194.1, forward strand.
GTAATGGGTGATGATTGGAAAGGCAAGTTTGATTTTCTAAAAGATTATTGCAAAGTTGTATATTTGCCACGTACTGAGGGGATTTCATCAACAAAAATAAAGACTGATTTGGGAATGAAATCGACTAATTAAATAGTATGCCTTTTACATGGGGCATGTTTTAAACTATTTTTACATCACGACGAAAAGTCACTTCATTGGTTATATCTAAAATTCAATGATGTTTTACTTTTTTGTTTAGATGTTTTTTATTTTGGAACTAAATTAAAAATAATATAATCAAAATTTACAGAAACAAAAAGTTATATGTAACATTTTCATGTTTTGGGAGAAGTGAACGATGAATACTGATTGTTTGAAATTGGTTCGTAGAGTTATATTAGGTGCGATTGTTTTTTGGGGATACGTTATTATTATGAATGTATGTGCATTAGCAGATTCATTTATCAATGTTCAAAATGAGGGTATGTCAACTGATGAAAAGGTAGATAATAATAAATCACTGCAAAAAATCATTGATCAACATAGAAATGGTCAGACAACAATTTATATTCCTCGAGGTGTGTATTGTTTTAACAGTGGTGCAATAGTCTTGCATTCAAATTTGCACTTTAAATTTGAAAACGGAGCCGAATTTGTGATATATGATAATCAATTATTGAGTTTTTCGTACCCTAGTCCAGCTAATGGATATGATGGGGGAATTAATAATATTAGTTGGACGAATGCTACTTTTAGAGGATCAGATATTAATGGTCAAAGTTCGTTTGTTCAGAGCATGAATCATGCTCAGAACATTTCATTCGATAAATGTGTGTTTTATAATTCTGAGAACCCTGAAGGGCATGTTTTGGATATTGGTGGTAGTCGGAATATTAGTGTAAAACGGTCTAGTTTTATAGGGTTTAATTTTATTTCTAAGAGTGATTATAAGGAAGCTATACAAATTGATTATTCTAATAAAAAAGCTATGTCCTATATATTGCGTGATGATAAATATGATGATTTACCATCATACAATATTTATATAAATGATAACCAATTCTTGCCGATTATGAAAAAAAACAAAATAAAGTATTATGCACCAAATCCTATAGGTGAGCATATTATTTACAATAATGCGAAGGCGGGAATAGTCCATGATGTGCATTTTGATAATAATGAGGTTGTGAATAGTATTCCTCGGCGTCAAATGCAAACAGGAATAGTGAATTTTGAAGGTGCATCGAATATATTTATCTTTAATAATAATTTTAGCAATACAGTTGCAGCTGGTCCAGCGAGTTATATTAGGGTTCATAATCCGTTAAAGACATACAAGATGAGTGGGATATATATTGCTGGAAATACTTTTTCTAACATTAATCCTACCCGACAGTATATTATCATTCAATCTATTCGACAGAATAATCCTTTTCGTCAATCTTATGTGAATAATAATGAGGTGATCTCAGATTGGAGAAATTCTGTATTTATTAACGGAGGTAACAGGGGAACTATACAAAAAAATAATAAAATATTAGATGTAATTACTAGATAGTAATTACAACAAGAAAATGTACATTTAATACGTCCCAAGTCTGTATATACTGGGATCAATCGGGCTATAAAGAGTATGGAGGAATGTTAATTGAAAAATTTTTTAGTCTTCACGTTGGTGTTAATATTGGTTGGAATAGTTAGTGCGACAGTTACACATGATCGATTGATATTCTTTTCGAGAAATCACACAACGCTTTTAAAAGGTATAGCAATTCTAACAGTGTTGTGGGGACATATTGGCTTAGCGTATCATTTTTATAGTATTCAATGGATTGCTGGAATTGGTGTTACCTTGTTTTTAATTTGTTCTGGTTATGGATTGGAAGCCTCGTTCAATAAGAATGGGTTAGCACACTACTGGAAAAAGCGAATAATTGCTGTAATAATTCCGTATTGGATAGTGTATTTGTTGGCAGGAGTATTGTTAAATTCAAATTTTAACATGAAGGTTGTTATTGAAATTTTAATATTTATTAGAGCTAACTGGTACATACCATACATATTAATAGTTTATGTTATTTATTGGTGTCTCAAATTTTTAACTGTAAGATTTAAGCTTAGTAAAAAAAAGTTTTACTTAATGTTATTTACTAGTTTTACAATTTGGTTTGTAATAGTTTCGTATTATTTTATTATACCGAGTGCGACGTCTTTACTTGCACGACAAATGTATGCTTTTCCACTGGGCGTGATTTTTTATGATTATTATAAAAATGTGGAATCTATTTTTATTGAACGCTCATGGAAAAGTCATGTACTATTTGGTGGATTGGCCATATTTAGCTTAGGGGTAAATGTTTTGACAAATGTATCAGATATTTTTTCTTCTTGGCCAAATTTATTGAATAATGTTTTATCGTTGTTTACTATTGTTCCGCTGGCAATTGTTTTGATTAGAATTTCTTGCATTGCTTATCCTTTATTTTCAAATGGCTTATTTAAATATTTAGGAGTAATTTCATATGAAATCTATTTAATACAGTACTTTTCACGTGGGATAGTTAATGAAAATCCGATTTCACTATATTTTTGTTTTCTCGTAACAATATTTTTAAGTTGGATTTTTTATTTGGCATATATGCGTATTAAAAACTTAGTTTTAAAAAAGTAGTTTGAAGTAAACCCCCAAGGTTGGACAAAAAATCCAACCTTGGGGGTTTTACTATGGTTAAGTTTAATTTAGGATTATAGTTGTCACCGAATATTTGAGTGGCATCGGGTCAACTTCATTGGCAAAAAAACATGACATCAGCGCATCAGCAAGGAAATAACCATCCTTCTTTGGGTTAGTCGCTTCCAGAGATACGGTGTAGACGGATTGAAGTTAAAACATTGTAAGGCAGAATATTCTAGTCAGTTCAAAGTTACTGTATTAAACCGGATAAAACAACACCAGGCCACGTTTCCGGCAACAGTGCTACACTTCAATCTATCTTCGTCAAGCGTTATCTGGCAATGGGAGAAGCGCTTCAAGGAGCATGAAATCGCTGGCCTTGAACGAAGGCGAGGAAACCCTAAAACTATGGCTAAACATAAAACAAGAAATCTCATAAATAGTGACCGAGTTAAGGCAAGTCTTTCAAGTTCCCATCAAACTTCTACTCAGAGTAGTCAAGGTTATAAGAAGTACGTACTATTACGCACGAGCACATCAGCAGCATGAAAGGCTAGCTGATTGTCGAATCGATGAGATCCGGCAGGAAGACGCTAAATACACTAAGAAGTATGGTTACCGACGACTAACTGAAGCTTTACAGGAACATGGATTTACCGTGAATCATAAGCGAGTTTTACGCATAATGCGTGAGCATGATTGGCTTTGTTTAGCATACAATCGGCAAAAACGGAAGTACAATTCGTACAAAGGCACCATTGGAAAAGTTTCGCCAAACCGATTAAATCGAAGATTTAAAACGGACCGCCCTTATCAAAAACTCGTCATAGATGTCAGCGAATTTCGATACGGTGGTATGAGTCAAAATGAACGGATCTATTTAGAACCAGTCATTGACCTTTTTTCAGATGAAGTCTTAGCTTTTTAACATCAGTGATCATCCAACAGTCAAGTTCGCCTTAAAACCGCTTAAAGAAGTCTTAGCGGGATTACCCAAGTTAGGGTATCGAACGACGGTCCATACAGATCAAGGTTTCCAATACCAACATAAACTTTGGCGGGAAACACTCAAAGAACATCGCGTCTTTCAAAGTATGTCGCGCAAAGCAACGTGCCTAGATAATGCGGTGGTTGAATCATTTTTCCACATCATGAAAGTCGAAGTCATGGATGAACATTTTGAGAACAAAGAAGACCTGATTCAAGCCATGACTGACTGGATTAACTTCTACAATAAACGGCGAATCAAAATAAAAATGGACGGCAAGTCTCCGGAAGAATACCGGGAACTCGCCATCCAGCAAGCAGCGTAAATTCTGTGTCCAACTTTAAGGGTTCACTTCAAACAACAGTTGACAGAGAACCGATATTTATCAGTTTAGATTACCAACAACTGTTTTGGGGGGATATTTTTTAATTTTTTTCTACCCATAAATAATTACATCACGCCATCATCCATGCCAAAAATATTATCCAAATCACATCAGCTAAAAATACATACTATGTCTACAAATCATTTCCTGATTTTCAAAAAAGCAAATATTATTATTTCATTATTCAAGAAAGTAAAGTTAATTAAAACAACCAGCAAAAAGCCGTCGTAACAGGGATACCCGCATGTAAATGGCTTCTTTTCGTGCATTTCTTTGATATAATATCACGATAAAAGTCTATTTGGGGGAAACCAATATGAATAAGAAATATGACTATCTTGTCGTGGGGGCTGGATTGTTTGGGGCCGTCTTTGCGCATGAAGCTGCGCTGCGTGGCAAGCACGTTAAGGTGATTGAAAAGCGTGATCACGTTGCCGGTAATATTTATACGAAAGAAATTGCCGGCATTCAGGTTCATCAGTATGGCGCTCACATTTTTCATACGTCAGATCAAAGTATCTGGGACTATGTGAATCAGTTTGCGACGTTCAATCGGTATACAAACAGTCCGATTGCGAATTATCACGGACAAATGTATAACTTGCCATTCAATATGAATACCTTCAGTAAGTTGTGGGGGGTGCGTACTCCCGCGGAAGCCAAGGCAAAGATTGAAGCTCAAAAAGCGGCGGTTCAAGCTAGCGGGCAACCTAAGAATTTGGAAGAACAAGCCATTGCGTTGATTGGAACCGATATTTATCAGAAGTTAATCAAAGGATATACCGAAAAGCAATGGGGGCAAAAAGCAACCGATTTACCGGCATTTATTATTCGACGTTTACCTGTACGCTATACCTATGACAATAATTATTTCAATGACACTTACCAGGGGATTCCTGTTGGTGGCTATACGCAAATCGTTGAAAAAATGTTAGCTCATCCCGAGATTGACGTTGAAACAGGGGTCGATTTCTTTGCGCAAAAGGCTGATTATCTAAAAATGGCACCAAAAGTGATCTTTACCGGCATGATTGATCAATATTTCGACTATCAATTAGGGGAGTTAGCTTATCGTTCTTTGCGCTTTGAAAGTGAAACGTTGCCCGTTGATAACTATCAAGGTAATGCGGTGGTTAATTATACGGACGCCGAAACGCCATATACGCGGATTATTGAGCACAAGCACTTTGAATTCGGCAAAGGGAATCAAGATAAGACCGTGATTACCCGGGAATATCCCGCCGATTGGCAACGGGGTGATGAACCTTATTATCCGGTAAATAATACTCGAAATAATACGTTGTATAAGCAATATGCGGCGTTAGCCAAACAAGAAGGCCACGTCATTTTTGGTGGACGCTTAGGGCAATATCGGTATTATGACATGCACCAAGTCATACACGCTGCACTAGTGACTGTGGCGGCCGAATTGAATTAAATCGGCATAAAGTAGAAAAACACCTACAGAAATTGAGGTCAATTTTCTTCTGATGGGGGTTATATGAAAAAGAGATTAGCAGTAATTATTGTTGGCATGCTTGGATTCATCGCAATCTTAGGTTATTCAATCTATGCAATTAGTATTCAAAAGGGACAAGATACCGTCATTCAAATTTATCAAAATGATGAGAATGGTACGCCGATTGTATCGCCGTCACCTATCAAGTTGGTGGGGAAAGCCGGGCATCGCAATCTGTTTAAGGCAACGCTTAGTGGCTATGAATTAACCACGACTAATCCGTTATCTACGCGGTTACCCCGGCAGAATCAAGTGGTGCATTTAACCTATAAGTCGACTTTAAGCCAAACGCAGATTCAGCATCGGTTAGCGACAGCTAAATATCTGAGTGTTGAGACTCAATCAGTCAATCAGCCAGTGCTAAATGGGCGTCAACTGGTTAAGGTGAACAATAAAAACACCGTGGCACGCCTTAGTACAAGTCATGATGGGCAGACTTGGACCAAATTACCGATTAGTTATCCTAAAACTCAGTTGGCTAAGCCAGTCATGATCTATATACAGCAACACTTGTATTTATTTGATGGCGCCAAGACCTACATGACCACGAATTTTGTTGATTGGCATCAAAGCACCACGACTTTTAGTAATGCGGTGTTTAAGGATGGTCAGGTCGTTGCGACGATGCCCGCCAAGACTGGGGCGGCAACGTTAGTGGTAACTGGTAAAAGTCGCCGTTCGGGGAAGCGTCAGTATTATGCTGGGCGAGTTAAGTCGGCCCGGTTAACGGTTGCTAACTGGCAATCACTTAACCTGAAATCGACCATCAAACCCGCTACATTTACCATGAATCAGCGTAATCAGCGGATTTATACTGTTCAGGCGACCAAACGATATTTTAATATTTATCAGGCGAAAAAACTAACGGCGCCTTTTAAATTAGTGAAGCGGGTTAAACGGCCGGCTAAAGTGACGGTTAATTCAGTAGCCTTGTTGCCTAAACGCAAAAATGGGTATCGCTTGGTTTACAACGTGATTAATCGTCAAGGCGTCCAGTCAGGGCCGGTTTATCGGGATTTAATGGCCAATTTTAAGCCGACTGGGCGGCAACGTAACCTGATAACCGATTTTCCATGGTATCGATTTGAGGTCGTTAATCATGAGTATTAGTGAGGAATGCGAATGTTAGTCTATAAACCTAAAGCGCGATTACGACTGGCTTGGAAGTGGTTACCAATCGAGTTATTCGTCTTACTACTTAGTCTTGGTAGTGGTTGGCTGGTTAATCAGACAGTAGCTAAGCCGGTATATACGGCCCGAGTTGATATTAGCATTCAACAGACCACCACTAAGCGGCAAACGCAGCAGCAACGTCAAAAAATGCATCGCCAAGACATTAAAAATGTTACTCAATTCAATGTTATGCCACGTCAACCGGATGTTTTGTATACTGCTAGTGAGTATGCTTATATGCGGTTTGGCATTTGGCAACCAGTTGGTGACTTAAGCGAGTCCGTTCAAGCCGTGGCTCGTCATCAGCAACCCGTGTTACGGCTATCAGTTTCAAGTACGTCTAAACCGATTGCCCAGCAAAATGCGGCGGCGTTTGATTATGCGGTGACGAAGTCGTTACGGCACTTAAAACGGTATCGAATCAGGTCAACGACTCGGGCAGTGATTTTTGAACCTAATAGAATCTCAGGCTCAGTTTATAAATTCTCATTAATTGTGGGTCTTATCTTGGCACTATTGGTGCCGTACGTCAGTGCGTATCTCACTGGCGAGAAAGGTGGGTGGCATGCAAAAAATAAAAAAACAAGTCGCTAACAGCCGCCTCCTAAAACCAGAGAATTTATATCTCATCACCCTAGCTGCTTACTTGATTTCGGTCACCATTCAAACGACGACGTTTAATGCGTATTACCCGCAGATTGTTGGTTCGGTGATTCAGTTAGGCACGATTGCAATCATGCTTGTCAAAATTGTTGGATTTGATGACTTAACCAGTGGTCAAGTGATACAACAGCTTAGTCTATTAGGATTGATCGTGGTGGTAGCCCTCACATCTGGGGCGCATTACTTAATGACAACGGTGTTATTAGCCATGGGCGCCCGCCAAGTCTCTTTTAGACAAATTCTTAAGTTGTACCTGATGATTGTAGGGACCATTTTATTGGTTGCCTTTATTGCAGCCGAATTGGGGTTAATTGCCAATATTACGTTTGCGACCAGCGATGGTGTCCGGCAGTCTTTTGGGGTGGTGTATACGACCGATTTTGCGGCCCATATTTTTTACTTGAGTTGTGCTTATTTATATTTGCGGGCCAAAGCTTTTCGACTGATTGATTTGTTGCCGGTGGGGTTAGCGTTAATGGTTATTTACCTATTTACTAAGACGTTAACCGATGTCTTAGCAATGCTAATTTTACTAGGATTGTACGTCATTTACATTTATCGGCGTCAATTAAATCAGCGTTGGTTCATCGCCGTGATCCTACGCTATGCGTTTTTAGCGATGCCAATTATGAGTGTGGTGATTGTGCAGTTGTCGGCCGGCTTTAACTATCACGAGCGTATTTTTCTGAAATTAAATACGTTGTTTTCATCACGGTTATCACTGGGCAACAACGCAATTTTAGCCTATGGATTTAAATTACTGGGGCAATCGCCAATTTATGTGAATGGTTGGGGTGGGTCTCGCGTAGCCACGTTTAAAAATGGCATTGGCGATTTAACCTATTTCTATATTGATTCTTCTTATTTGAATATGTTGATTGCGTATGGGGTCTTACTGACGTTAGTTATTGTGATTGGGACGAGCTTTTTCCTCTATCAGCGTAGTAAAGCTAACGACTACTTGCTCCCCATTATCTTTGTCGCTATTGCCTTTAGTAGTGGTTTCGATCAACACTTATTGGAGGTGACTTACAATATCTTTATTCTGGCGTTCTTTGCGATTTTACCTCGTTATCAGACACAGATTGGTCCAGCATTTGAAAGGCAAGTCGTGACGCAATCAACTCGTACAAATGTGGCAACTGAACAGGGCAAGTCGCAACGGCAACCAAATTTTAGGAGGCACTATGAGTAGGCGACAATTTTATTGGTTACAGTACACCGTAGTTTTATTGGCAATCTTTCTAATCCTGCTTGCTAGTACGGGAAGTGATGGTTTGTTTGCTTTCGCTTTACAACCAACTAAATTGGGATTTTATCCACAAATGGTGGTGACCATGTTAGTTGCGGCGGGGCCTGACCTATTGTTAATGGCGCTAGGTGCTTATCAATTAAAGCAGACGAATTATTCTTTTGCCCGCTTGGTCCGCTATATTATCACTATCATTGGTGGGATTACCTTATTTTCGTTAATTTATTACGTTTATGGGTTAGCCACAACGCAACAATTGCATCATTTTAATTCGGCAACCTTTCTCTCAGAGCTCGTTCAGGGGCCGTTCAGTACGTATGATACGCTGTATGGCATTATTGCGTTCTTTGTCACACTACCGATTTTGAGAGTAGTTGCTAAGCATGCTGATGCGATGACAATCAAATATTTAGTGATTGTCGAATTGATTTTTGTGGGCGTTTTCCCAGTAGTGGGGTATTTATTGGGGCTATCGAGTATTTATATTAATATCCCGGTTGCGTTACAGGGTGGGGCATTCTTCCCCTTAATGGGGTATTGGTTAGTCCATACGGATTTTGTGCGTAAGATTACCCGGGAACAACTACTCATTGCGTGGATTTTATCACTAGTTTGTTACACAATTATGATTGCCGTTACACTGTATCAATCAGTACTTGAAGGTGATTTCGGTGTCATTGCCACACAAAACTTTACGCAAACTTTTCAAGCGATTCCTTGCCTAACTTTCTTTATCACGATTGAAACGTTTATTTTAAATCGACCATTCAGTACGCAGCATCGGTTACGTCCAACTAATTTTTTACGCCTGAGTTATGGTGTTTTATTGATTACAGGGGTCGTGCTGGCACCGTTAAAAGTAATCTTAATGGGTTTAACGCCGTATCTGGGGCCTTTTATTGGTAGTCTAATTTGGGTGCTGACCACGATTTTAATAAGTTATTTAGTTGCAATGGTATTAAGTCACATTGCAGGTATTACCAAGCTGTTTCCAAGCATTTTCATGGACTTTACGGAGGCCCACAATAATGAAATCAAGGATTCAATGGATTGATATTGCCCGCGGCATTGCCATTTTAGCAGTCATCGTGGGGCACACGTTAGGCCCTTATACCGGTGGCTTTCTTGGCAGTTTGATTTTTACTTTTCACATGCCAATTTTCTTTGTCTTGAGTGGCTACTTATATCATCAGCGGCCACTACGGCGAGAATTGAAAAATGGCAGTTTGAATTTATTAGTACCTTACGCCATCACCAGTGTTTTAGTGCTATTAATCAGCATGGTGGCCCTACAATTGCCAGCTAATCCGTTGATTATGGGGTATTTTACGTCAACCAAGGCGGGTGTCATTTCGATTTTATACGGTGCGGGATCGGCCGTCTTCGCACCATGGCAATTAACCGTCCAACCACTTGGGGCACTGTGGTTTTTGTTGAGTATGTTTCTTGCCATGCAGTTTTTTAATGGTGGTATGCGATTTGCTGAACGGATGCGTTATCCCGTGGTGGTTCGTTTAAGTTGGGTGGTTGGATTAACCGTTTTAGGCGGTCGATTAGGACAGGTCATCTATTTACCGTGGGCCTTGAATGCGGCATTATTTGCGCAATCATTTTTATATGCGGGCTTTTTAATTAAGCAGTATCACATTTTGGACTGGCTTAAATTTTGGCACTATGTTGGGTTCATCCTGTTGTGGGTGATCAGTGCGAAATCGGGGTACTTTAATCTGAATGTACCGAATTCGCCCAACTTATTATTAAGTTTTGGGGGCGGCATCGCAGGCAGTCTCTGTATTTTTAAAGTGAGTGCATGGCTAGCACAGTTTGATGGCCGTCCTGGTTTAAAGTTACTCGAACAGTATGGCCGTCTCTCATTAATTATTCTCTGTTTTCATCTGATTGATTTGAACGTGATTGGGATTGAGGGGCATCTATATCATCGGGCTAGCTTGTTAATGGGGGCTGGCGGAGCCACAGTGGTCACAATCTTATATCGGATTGGTTTTGTGACCATTGCAATGTTCTTGGTGCCGAAAGTGCCTGTTATCCGGAGTTGTTATTTAATGCGGCAATATCCATTTACCCTTAATTTACGGCGGAAAATGGTTAAAGATTAACGGAAACACAGACTGATCGGGTCTGTGTGACTATGTACAACACTGAAATGAATTGGTATATCAAAAAGTTTAAATTCGCTACGAACATTGTAAGTTAAACCACTTTTTTAATTTAGCCTTTTAGCAGTTTAATGCTATGGCAACACCGCTTTTCTTTGATAATTATTGGGGAATACATCATGATTAATAAAAACGTAGTCAAAAGAATGGGGACACTATGACAACTAAAATATTTGTGGCAGCACATAAAAACTACCAAATGCCAATTGATAAAACCTATCAACCAATATTCGTTGGGGCGGATATTAATGGGACGTTACCAATGGGCTATCAAGCAGACAATACCGGCGATAATATTTCAGCTAAAAATCCAAATTATAACGAATTAACGGCGCTTTATTGGATTTGGAAGAATTGCCATGCTGAAGTAAAGGGGCTCATGCAGTACCGGCGTTATTTAGCGTTGACACCGAAAGATCGGTTAACTGGTATTCTGACCCAGACGGAAATTGATCGGTTATTACATGATCGGACAGTCATTGTCCCTAAAAAGCGGCATTACTATATTGAATCGAATTATTCACATTATATTCATGCCCATCAGGCGGCACCACTCGATGAAGCTCGCGTCGTGATTGCAAAGCTCTGTCCGGCTTATTTGTCCAGTTACGACACGGTGATGCATCGGACCTCGGCCCATATGTTTAACATGATGATTATGCCAGCTAAAGATTTTGATGCCTATGCGCAATGGTTATTTTCAATTCTGTTTGCAGTGGACGCAGCAATCGATATTTCGGACTATGATGCGGTTGAGGCTCGGGTATTCGGTTATTTGTCAGAATTATTACTAGATGTGTGGTTGCATAAGAATCAGATTTCCTGTGCCGAAGTTCCAGTGATGTATATGGAAAAACAACAATTAGTGGCAAAAGGATTTAATTTATTAAAACGAAAATTTTTACCGAACGCCAAAAAGCGCACTCATTTTTAATGATTGGAGACCTAATCGAAATGAAATATGTGTCAGTAATTGTGACTTTTAATCGGCAAGCGCTATTAAAGCAAGCCATTGAAAGTCTGTGTAATCAAAGTTTGCCACCACAGCAGATTATTGTGGTGGATAACGCTTCAACCGATGGGACGGCTGCAATGATGGCGAACTATCAAGATGAGCAGTTACACTATATTCGGTTACCACAGAATGTCGGGGGTGCCGGTGGGTTTTACCAGGGGATTAAAGTGGCGAAGCGTTATCGGACGACTGCTGATTGGGTGTCACTATCAGATGATGACGCTATTTTTGAACCTGATTATTTTGAAAAAATCGCCCAAGCTGCCAAGCAACATCCAACTATTAAAGCTTTTGCGGGGACGGTTGAATTTGTGGATGGGACGAAGCAATTAGATCAACGGCAACGATTGAAAAATTGGACGCATTTTGATGCGCAAGCCGTGCCGGAATTAGATTATCAGCATGATTTTTTCATCGATTTATTTACCTTTTGTGGTTGTGTGATAAACTTTGATTTAATGATTAAAACGGGGATGCCACGGCAAGATTTCTTTATTTGGTGGGATGATATTGAATATTCAATTCGCTTACGGAAAAATTCAGAAATTTTGAACGTGTCACCAGCGGTATTAGTCCATCATACCGACAAACCACGATCGGATGAAGGGTACCAACAGAATTGGAAAGAGTATTATTGGTTCCGCAATCGGACAGTAACCGTGCGCGAACTTGGTCGGCATCGCCTTGGCGCTAATTTATGGGCCATGGGGCAAATTGTTGAGCGCGGGATTGAAATTATCCGTGATGGCCGACGGTATCGCGGGCAACGCGGTGCAGCATTACGGGTGACAACGAGTGGTGTTCTGGACGGCTTTCGGCATAAGATGGGGGCTAATCATGATTATATGCCGAAATAAAGATAGGGATATGGGTGAGTGTAATGAATAAGTTCGTCTTGAATGTGGTTTACGATGAGAAAAATAATGCCGGTAGCAAAGCTAAGGCTGATGTGACGACAATTTTATTAAACCAATTACAGTTTAAAGAAATTAAGCAAGTTCAATTCCGGTCTAAACTGGAAAAGTTACAAGGTCAGCACGTGGTCAATCAGATCTGTGCCCAAGTTGAGGCTGGAGATGTCTTATTAATCCAGTATCCGACGTATTTTGGTCATTTCTGGGAAAAACGGTTATTTAAGCAATTAGGGCAAAAAAACGTTAAAATCATTATCTTGTTACATGACGTGGATGTACTCCGGGTCGCTAATTTACCACGGTATAAAAATCTTGAATGGGTCACGCGGTTATTAAATATGGGGACAGTTTTAATTTCGCCTAATCAAGCCATGAGTCGATTACTCACAGCCCATGGGTTAACGTTACCCATGATTACGCTAAAAATTTATGATTATTTGCAGGCGCCACGGCACACGCCACGGGTACAGCCAGATCAAAATCAAATTTCTTTTGCAGGTAATTTGAATAAATCGTCATTTTTGTATCAGTTACCAAGTACTGATGCGTATCAATTATTTTTGTTTGGCATGTTGGATAACCAACGGCAATTTGAACAAGCTAATTTACATTATCAAGGGATCTTTCCCCCGGATGACTTAAAAGACCGCTTACCAGATGGGTTTGGCTTGGTCTGGGATGGTGGCACACCGGATGAACTAACTGGTTTGGCTGGTCAATATTTAAAGTATAATAATCCGCATAAAGTCTCGTTGTACTTGTCATCGGGGTTACCGGTGATTGTGCCAGCGGTGGCTGCAATTGCTGATTTTGTCACGACACAGCAAGTTGGCCTAGTGATTTCAGGGTTATCAGAATTACCGGCTAAGTTAGCAACAGTCACGGCCGATGAGTATCACACGATGCAGGGACAAGTGGCTAAAGTCGGAGCCCAGCTACGAGCCGGCACATATACGGTTACCGCAGTTGAGCAAGCTTTAGCACAGGTAACCGCTATTCCAGATGAAGTTAGGTGACTTAATTTGACAGCTAAGGTTCAATCCAAACGAAAATCGATCACTGCCGTCGTGATGGCACCGTATCTAACCGGCCATGGGGGTATGGAAACTGTCTTGACTGCCGTGGTTAATCATTATAATCAGGATTCCCAGATTAAGCTACAGGTCTATTTTAGTCAGGGCTTGGGAAACAAGGACTTTTTACGGCGCTTTGTGAATCGGCATCAAGTGTTAAATGATCCGAAATTGGAACAACAATCCACCTTTAAAAAGGCGGCCAATGTGCTGCGAATTATGAATTTCTTACGCCAGTCACAAGCAGATGAAATCATCTGTATGAGTACCCGCTTAGTTTATTTGGCGGCCCAGGTGAAACGTTTGTGGCATAAGTCGTATACGGTCATTTCATGGGTACATTTTTCGTTAGTTGGCGGGGACGTGGTTTCAACAGGTTTACTAAAGTACGCCGATTACCATTTAGCAATTAGCCGTGGCATTCAGCAGCAACTAATGGACTTAGGGATTCAGCGCCAACGAATCACGGTAATTTATAATCCGATTAATTTGGATGTGCCACTGGTACCGATACGGCAGGCAACAACGCCGGTGACGTTCCTATATATTGGTCGGATTCAGTGGCAGCAGCAAAAAAATCTACAAGAGTTATTTAACGTCTTACCAAAGTTACATGGACCGTGGCAATTAAAGGTCATTGGGTCCGGTGATGATGACGAAACGGTTAAGCAGTTTATTCAGCAAGCACATTTAACTGATAAAGTTAAGTTATTAGGCTGGCAAGCTGCACCTTGGCCAAGGTTAACGGATATCAGTTGTAGCGTGTTAACCTCGAAATTTGAAGGATTACCGATGGGCTTAATTGAGTCTTTAATTCGGGGAATTCCAGCAGTCGCCAGTGATTGTCCGACTGGTCCGGCTGATTTGATTCAGTCGGGAACAAATGGCTTCTTGTACCCGATGGGGGATAGTGTGCGGTTAACGACTATTTTACAAGACTTCATTGATGGTCAAGTTGATTTTGAACGAGCTAAGGTTCGTGACAGTATGACTTGGCTAAGCACGGATGCGTATTATACGCGACTTTCGACGCAACTGATGGCAGTAGCAGCACCTTGAAAAAACGCGTCATTCGACTGGCATGGCTCCCTCGAATGACGCGTTTTTATCAGCCAACAGTAGTTATGCGCGTAAATGGTGCGCTTCGGCTAAAATTTTTGGTTGTAGAATGAAGATGAATCCCAGATAGACTAATAGGCCAATGACGATTTGTTCAAAGAGGCTCACCGCTGAAATTAACATGACTTGATTCAACGCATAGACCACGAGAAACATGGCTAGCCCGGCGATGAGATATTGACCAAAGCAACTCATTAAGCGTCCTAATTGTAAATCATGGCGGGTCACAAAGAGCTGATAAACCGTCACACAAATTTCTGACAGGAGGGTGGCTAACATGGCGCCTTGCACATGCCACATGAGAATTAGTGGGATGTTGCATAAAATATTAACGCCAGCCCCAATTGTGACTGAAATCGTGTAGTCCCGTGTCCGTCGGGTCGGAAGTAAGAATTGCTGACCTAAGACGTTGCTCATCCCGATTAAAACAATGACTGGTGCTTCGATCATCAAGAGGGTGTTAACGGCTGTGAACTGGGAACCGAAGAACCACGGTGCTAACGAAGTCGCAATGGCAGCAATCCCAAAGGCCATTGGAATCGAGATACTTAGTACAAAATCAAATGACGCGTATAAGTATTCTTTGACCTTAGTCATCTGTTGTTTCATGTAAAGGTTCGCAATATGTGGTAGCATTACGGTCCCAGTAGCGGTGACTAAGGCTAACACGAGCTTGATGAGCTTATCAGAGTAGTCATAAAAACCAGAGGCCGTCACGGAATCCAATTGCCAAAGCATGGTTTTATTCAAAGCCAGATAAACGGTCGTGGCAATTTGGGGAATAAATAAGGCAATGGATGGCCGTAAATGACGAAATAAGTGTAATTTGGCCCATACCGGTCGATTAACTGACCGCCGCAAATAGGGCCAAAGGGTCAGATTACCGAGTAATTGTGATAAGGATAAAATTAAAATATAAATACCGGTATCTTGGCGGGTCTTAACAAAGACAAAAATAGCGACCAGTGAGGCCAACTTAACTAAGGTGTTACGTAAAACCGTTTTTTTAAAGTCTTCCAGGCCCATAAAATACCAAGAAATATCAAATGCACCAGCAATAATGTAAAAAGACTGATAAAAGAAATAAACTTTGAATTGCTGTTCAACCAATAAGAAAATTAAGAAGCCGAGGTAGGCGAGGCTAATCGTAATCAGCTGTAATCCCTCAATCTCCCAAAAGGTTTGTGAGCGTTTAGCACGATTATCACGGATAAAGGCGATTTCCCGGTTACCATAAATGGTAATCCCGACCGTCCCAAAAAGTAAAAAGTAAGTAATGACCGAATTGGTGGACGCATTAATTCCGACCCCAGTTGGGCCTAACACCCGTGAAATGTACGGTACTGTTAATAATGGTGTTAATAAGATTAAAATATTATAACCGACCGTATAAAAGTAATTCCTGATAATTTTCATGTCCAAGCTCCTAAGTCATATAAAGGTATCGCAGTCGCCTACGAATGGGCGTAAACCGCGACATCCTTAGTATTGTATCATAGTAACTCACTATAAAATAGAAGTACAAAAATGGGAATTGTAAGTTTTTTAGTCGTTATAAATATGTTAATTGATGATAAATAATTTATATTATTTTGAACTTTAGCGCTATTTAATAGACTGGACAGAAAGTGGTTGGGACCCTTACTAGGCGGTTATTCTTAGTCAGTCGCCGGATTAATCAGGATGACATTGTGACTGCTTAGATAGGGGAAAGCCAGATGAATTAACAAACGTCATAAAATATTGACCCTAATTGGGTTTAGAGAGTTAGGTGAACGTGATGGTAAAAATTAGTATTATTATTCCAACTTATAATTCTGTCGCAACCATTGATCGACTGATTACCTCAATTATTCAACAGACGGGTTTTCGGGATTATGAGATTATTTGTGTGGATGATGGGTCGACCGATCAGACTTGGGTGCGGCTACAACAATTAGCTAACCAATATTCTGTGATACGTTGCTATCGACAGACCAATCAAAAGCAAGCCGCTGCACGTAATAATGGTCTCCGACATGCGCTAGGGGACTACATCATGTTTGCGGATGCGGATGATTATTGGCTACCAGGCTTATTCGAAGCGGTAGTTCCAGATTTGAAGCATGCCTTAACGATTTTTGGTATTCAAAAGGACTATGACCAAAAGCAAGTTTTAGAAGTGCAATCAGGCACTAAAGGGAGTCATAATCAGCAACAGCTTATTCAAAATTATTTGGCGAAAAATGTTGAAATGGATGTTGGTGTCTGGAATAAAGTGTTTTCAAAAGCGATGATTGATCATTATCAGTTTCAATTTTCAAATGGTAATTTCTTTGAAGACAGTAGCTTTGTCTTAGCCTTTCTGGCGCATGTCACCCCTAAAGATATTCGTTACATTGAAAAGCCATTCTACGTCCTGAATAAGCATGCGAATACAACGACTAGCCAGTTTTCACCGGCGATTATTGAACGGGCACAGCGGTATTATCAAGGGGTGGCGACAACTTTGACGGAGTTGCACTATGCCGACCAGACACAGCGCACTATTTTAACGGCATTGCGTTGTCGCTTGTTATTACACGTCAGTCATCATTATTTGGTGAATAATCCCCAATGGTCACCGCAGTGGGAACGCCATTTTCTAGCAGCTCGGCTTAAAACGCTGCCGATGTTAATTAATCGGCTGATTAGTTGGAAATATAAATTAGCGTATTTGACGTTACGGTATGTGCCACGGGTTTATCGGCGTGCCTATCTTAACTATAAGCCTGAAATCTAAGGCAAAAAATAAGCCACTCTGAATTTTTCTCAGAGTGGCTTATTTAAATGGTTTTAATTAAAAGGCACCATTGGGCCGAATAAAAACCATGACGGTTTTAAAGAGGACGTACAAATCAAAGCCGACGCTCCGGCGAGAAATATAAATCAAATCTAACTTGACCATTTCGTCAAAGCCAACACTGTTACGGACTGTAGCTTGCCATAAGCCGGTACAACCGGGCTTAACGGTGAGCCGTTGCTTATCATAATCAGTATATTCAGCAACTTCACGTGGCAACGGTGGCCGTGGTCCAACTAAGCTCATTTGGCCCAAAAGAACATTGAGTAATTGTGGCAGCTCATCAATACTATACTTACGGATGAAGCGCCCAGTCCGAGTGACCCGGGGATCATCGCGCATTTTAAACATGGCGCCATCAACTTCATTTTCTGTGAGTAGCTTTGCCAACAATTCATCAGCATTAGAAACCATGGAGCGAAACTTGTACATTTTAAATGGTAATTGGCCTTGGCCAGTCGAATCTGTGAGTAGAATACGCTCCCCTTAGGGTCTTCTACTTTAATGGCGATTGCGACGACTAGAAATAATGGTGATAAGAGCACTAAGCCCACTAAACTGGCCACGAAGTCGAATAGTCGTTTTACTAGGCGATAGCCATAGCGATGGTGCTGACTTTCAACATCAATTGTAATTGGTCGAATTTCCCGTTCTTTGTATTCCATTAGTAACACCCTAGACTTCCTTCTGATTATTCCCCGATTACTACAAAAGTTCAAACTGTAATTAGAATGACATGTGTGCCCAGCACACGCGGGGTGGCGTTTAAATGAAAAGTATAATGCGAACTTATACTAAAGTAAACACGATTTAATTCATGAATCCAAACTTCTAATTGACTACATTATACCAAAAATGACTTGTTTGGGAATACTATTTTTGTTTCCGGAATGTAAAAATGATGCGTAAAACGGCCAAATTGCTTGGTATATCTGTATTTTAAGGTTATTAATAAAGCTTAATAACAATTTGTTTTTTGGTGATTTAAGTAAATTACTGCCAGTTCACGGATTAGAAATAGCTAAGGGGTCGAAGTCGCGGTTTCATTTTGGAGTGTTCTTTTCGCTTGGTTCACGGTACAATTGAACTAATGAATGAACGCGTGAAAAAACTTTAGCAAAAAGGATGTTATGAACATGAACGATGATGGTATCACAGTTTTTCCAGCGGATTTCAATTCCTCATATCATTTAATTCTTCAACGAGGAACGGCGCATTATGCCTATTATTATTTCAAAATTGATAAACTCGATCAGCGGGTTATTTTTTATGATGATTTGGAACGGAGTGGGATTTCAATCAAAACGCAGATTACGCGTCATTTTATGCGACGGTTGGTGAAAGCCATTGATTGGCATCCGGTAGGGAATAGTATCATTGTTGAAATTTATAATGTCCAACGAGAGACCACGAAGGCGACTCGGTTGGCGTGTGATATTTAAAAAATAGGCGTTACTGGTAAACTGTAACTTTGTCAGTCAATATAAATGTGGCTTAAAATAAATAGTCCGGTCCACACCCAAGTTTCAGGTGTGGACCGGACTATTTCGTAGCAGTAATAGGGAGTTAATTAAGCAGTTGGCGCATCAATAATGGGTGTCTCAAGGGTTTCAACATACTTAGCAGCAACTGGTTCCACAATCAGGTTTTCGCCGTCTTTGTTGAACAGGTTAGCGGCAACTAGATCAGCCATCGCTTTGGTGACCACTTCTTTAGTCAAACCATCACTGGCGTAGTGTAACTTTAAGTGATGAATCTTATTGGTACTCGTTTTGAAGCTCATATCTAAGATTTTCATTAATTAAGTCCTCCTAATTAGACGGTCGTAGCGGCGTTATAGTCGTAATAAGCAATTACTTCAGCGTTGACAAATTGATGAGCCGTTAAGGTTTCCAAGGCCTTACTAAAGGTGGTCAATTGGGCATCCGTCGCGTCTTGCGCAATGGCCGTAAACAGTTGTTTATGCGTTTCACCGGCGGCATTTTGCAATTCAACGGCTAAAGCCGATTTTTTCCAAATCTTATTCATAGGTGAGTCCTCCTAGCGTTTTTAGTAGGCTGGCCAGCTTACATAGATAGAAACGGTTAGCTGGCAATAAAAGTGCAGGTGATTAGAAAGTAAATTGGCGGGTCGTTTTTAGGGTGGCACCAGTAAACGGTGCGGCAACTAGGGTGGCGACTAATTGACCTAAATCGGTAACTTGTGCAACCGTGATTGCTTCGTTCAAGTTATTGAAAGTTCGCTTAATGGCTTTGGGGTTGTCCGCGGCCACTGAAATGGTTAATTGATTTGCACGCCAATTCTGCATGAGGGTCAGCTCCTTTCAGTTGTCTGTTTTTGTAAGCTTACGGGATACTAACGGTTAGGTCATCGTAAAAGTGCACTTAGCGGGCTTGTGCATAGATAGCTCGGGCTTTGACGAGGAGGCTCGCGCGCCAATTATAGACGGTCCGGCGACTAACGCCATGGGTCCGCATGATCATCGGAACGGTCTGTTCAGCTAAGAAGAATTCCACTAAATAAATTCGTTCCCCAGGGCGACATTGTGCGAGTAGCTGTGTTAATAAGTCGGTCAATTGCCAAGCTTGTTCGCACTGCGTCATTGGCGTGATGCTTAATTCAGCGGCTTTTTCCAGTGGTACTTGTGCTTGGGTCCGTAAGGTTTGTTTGCGAAGATAATCGACCGTGCGCCATTTAATTCGGCGAAAGGCAAATTTACGAAAGTCTGGTAAGTTTTCTGGTAAAGCAGGCGCGTAATTTTGATAAGCTGCGAGCCAAGTTAAATGAGCGACAGTCACACAATCCTCAAATTGAGGATGGCCCTTGGTCACATTGGCGGCTTTTAAAGCACCATATAGGAGGCGTTGATGAGCTGGTTCAGCTAATAAGTTAAAGGCAGTTTCGTTTTCAAAACGATCAGTGTGCATGATTAAGTCCTCATTTCTTAAGTGCCCTTGGCCAAGGTTGTGCTTAGTATAACCAGCCGGTCGTGATGCTGGCGACTTGAAAAAATACGGCTAAAAACGCAATTAACGAACGCTTTTATGGTAGTACCCTAAGAATGTAAAGAGAACTCAATTAAGTTATCGCTTGTTGCGTACAAAACAGGTATAGTATGGGTAACTTGATGAAAGCGGCTGTTACGGTTATCACAACTGCACGCCCATCTGGTGTTAATGTCGGCTTAATCGGCAATTGGAGGAATTATCCATTGAATGTCATCAAGCATAATCAGTTCAATTATAACGATTTAGTGTGGTCGAAATTACCAGACGTCTTTGATCTTAACCACCCGCTGGCGATTGTTGCCTGGGCGCAACCGGTTGAGAGTGTGCAACTTAGCTTTTTAAATACTTTTTTTGTCCTTGACGTCAGTCAGGAAAACTGTACCGCCAATACGGTTATTTTTGATACGCAGCGTGGTCTCCTTAAAACCGACAAAACGAGTCGCCGCTGTCTCCAAGCAGTTTGGCTACGAGCTGATTTTGGCTTGAAGCAAGACATCGAACGCTTGGCCTTGTATCTTAACCAAACCCAACGTAAGCTGCCATTTATTAAAGGCGATGTGCGGTTATTACCGTTAGGCGCTGTGACACGGGCCTCAACCAGTTGGTTAGGCGCGCATCAGTTAACGGATCAGTTGGCCTTGCCAGCCCGGCGGACAGAGTTGGTATTTTGCCGCCGCATTCATCTAAAAACGCCAGTTAACTTTAAAATGTTGATGGGGCAGTTGGAACGGGCCCAAGCCCTCCAAATGTTGCTCTTAGCCGAACGAGCCGGGGAGCATCCCTTTTATTTTGAACAGCCAGTGGTCATGACGCAACCGATTTTTTCTCGTGAGCTGGCGCGAGATCGATTCCGACAATTTGCGATTGACCTGATGCTTCAGACCCAGCATCCAACGACTGCGCAAGATATTGAAGGTTATCTAAACAGTTACTTTGGTAAATGACGTCAAATTTGGTAAATTATAGAAGCAGAGTAATTTACGGAGGCATCAAAACAACCATGGTAAAAAAGATTACAAAAATTATGGCGCAAAAGCGTCCTGGACGTTTTAACGTTTACTTAGACGATAAATACGCATTTCCAATGAGTGAAACGGTTATGATTAAGTTTCGCGTTTTCAAGGGGATGGAAGTTGACGAGGCGCTGCAAGCAGAACTAATCGCCGCTGATGACATCTCTAAAGCTTATTCACGGGCATTGGATTACCTCTCAAGCCAGTTACGAACGGAAAAAGAAGTGCATGATAAGCTACGTGATGAGGACTTGGATGAAGGGGTCATTGCGACGACCATGCAACAACTGCGCGAGCTGAACTTGTTAGACGATGCCCAGTATGCGGCCGCCTATGTGCGGACAGTTAAGGCGACGGCGGATAAGGGGCCCTATGTGATTCGGCAAAAGTTACGCCTTAAAGGGGTGGGCGAGCAATTGATTGACGATGCCTTAGCGACGCAATTTAGCACGGATGATCGGCTTGAGAATGCCACTGCGGCTGCCCAAAAGCTGGTTAAACGTTATCAACGGCAAGCGTTTAAAACGATGCAACAAAAAGTCCGGCAAGGCTTGATGACCAAAGGCTTTGATGGCGAGACAATCACAGCTGCCATTGCGGCATTAGCTTTAACCCCGGATGCGGACGCCCAATGGGATGCCCTGGTGGCGCAAGGTGAGAAGTTATGGCGTCGTAATCGGAAGTATCCATTTTCAGAACGACGGCAGCGTACTAAGCGTAATCTGTATCAAAAAGGTTTCTTAATGGATGATATTAATAAATTTATTGATGAACAGGTTGATGGTGAGTGAAAAGCGACAAATAGCTACACGCAGCCCATTAAAATCTGGTATAATGTTTATTGAAATTCGATGAATTTTTACCCTATTTTTTGGAAAGTTGGGCTAAACAACATGACGCGCGAAGCTAAAGGACCTAAGGAAGGCGACTTCATTACGATCAAAAGCTATAAGCACGACGGGAGTTTACATCGAACTTGGCGCGATACAATGGTACTCAAAACAAGCGAAAATGTCTTAATTGGTTGTAACGATCACACGCTGGTCACCGAAGATGATGGCCGTCGGTGGGTGACCCGCGAACCGGCAATCGTTTATTTTCATAAGCATTATTGGTTTAATATCGTGGCGATGATTCGCGATAACGGCGTTTCGTATTATTGCAACTTAGCGTCACCATACGTTTTAGATAAAGAAGCCTTGAAGTACATCGACTATGACTTGGACGTCAAGGTCTTTCCGGATGGTGAACGTCGCTTATTGGACGTTGATGAGTATGAGGAACATGGGGCTAAGTGGCAATATCCAACTGAAACCGATCAAATTCTAAAGGCTAATGTGAAGGTGCTCGTTGATTGGATTAAACATAAAAAAGGGCCTTTTTCACAAGAATATATTGATATTTGGTATAGCCGTTATCAGGAATTATCACGTCGGCAATAGCTCTGCTGGCGGTTAGCCAGTGGCGTAATTGAATACTAAAAAGACATCCAGTGGGTGTCTTTTTTTGAAATTAGGCGAGGAAACACGTTCTTTTAAGGACGTGATGAATCGCTTTTTAGTTTGTAAGTAGCGTATATTTAATAGAAATCGTTTCAAAATGCGTATTTAGTATTGAATAGATGGAAATTGGTCCGGACGATCATAGCCACTTATTAGTTAGTGCGCTGCCGAAGCTATTGGTGACCAACATTGTCTGTTGGCTAGAAGGAATTAGTGTTTGGCGGTTGTTTCGAGAATGTCTAGAACTTCAAAATAGTTATTGGCACTACTGACCAGCAAGCAGTTGCTAAGTATGTCGATGACCAACGAATAAAAGAGGTGCTTATAGATGACACTGCGGGCAATAAAAACAAGGATCTATCCCCAAATTAATCAACAAGAAAAAATCATTAACAATTTTGGTTGCTGTCGTTTCGTTTGGAACCAGTTATTAAGTATGCAAATTGAGCGCCATAATAACGGTGGATCCTACGTCAACGAGTTTGGCATGAATTATCTGATTAAGTGTCTTAAACAGGAATATCCATTCCTCAAGCAAGCGGAATCAACTAGTCTTTTACATGTTAGTCGTGACTTGCATCATGCTTTTCAGAAGTTATTTAAGACGCATGTTGGTTTTCCGAAGTTCAAATCACGAAAATTCCCCAAACAGAGCTATCAATCTAATGCTGTCAATCACAATGTTATTCAAATTAATCAACATTATATCAAATTGCCAAAATTAGGCCGTATCGTATTTAAATCCGGCCGACAACTCACTGGTAAGATTAAAAATGTCACAATTCGGCTATCCGCTACCGGTAAATACTATGCTGTTTTGTTAGTCGATAATGATGTGCGAGAACTGCCGAAAACTAAGCAAGCGGTGGGAATTGATATGGGTGTAACGGATCTAATGATTACCAGTGATGGTGTCAAATATCCCACCATTCGTTTTGACAAGGCCCTATCGCAAAAGAAACACTATTGGGAAAAACGGTTAGCTCGTCGAAGATTACAAGCCATGAGAGAAATTGCGTGGGATAAACACAATCAAGTCTTAGAACCACGTGAACTGAATGACTTCAGCAATTATCGTAAGGCGCGTCTCATGGTTGCCAAATATAACGAAAAAATCGCTAACCGGCGAAATAATTATTTACATCAGCTCACTAAGAAACTAGTAATGCTGTACGATGTGATTAAAATCGAAGATTTGAAAACCAAAAATCTTCTTAGGAATCATAAGCTCGCTCGCGCAATTGCCAATCAAGCTTGGCGGGAATTACGCACTCAGCTTGAATATAAATGTGCTTGGTATGGTAAACAGCTGGTCACTGTGAACCCCAGGAAAACTAGTCAAATCTGTGCTGACTGTGGTTACGATGACGGCAAACATGGGCTAGCTATCCGGCAATGGACATGTCCGAAATGTGGCATTAACCATGATCGGGACATTAACGCCGCCAAAAACATATTGCATGCTTAAAGAAAAGACTAACCAGGCTCGGAACGAGCCGTGATAAATAGCTGTAACCGCTGGGCATAGTGTTCGCACTATTGTGTAAGTTGGCAGTGTTCTCAGAAGCGCGGTCATTTATGGCCGAGTAGTTCACAGCGGCTGTGGTCATTTTAATCATGGCACTTGCTTTTTAATCAGTTTCTGCGTATATTGCATTAAGATAGATAGAAACGGAGGAACTCGGATGGCCTTCATGAAGCTAGATAATGGCGAATTATTAAAAAATATTCGGCGGTTTGCGAAAAAAAACGGCTTAACTTTAGCTGAGGTTGCGACGCTAGCTGGTCTAAGCGTCAGCGCGATATATAGTTGGAAGCAACATACGCCTTCAAAAGGGACTTTGAAAGAAGTTGCCCAAGTTCTCGGGACGAGCTATGCCAAGTTAGTGGGTAAAGGGTCGCGGAATGATCAAGTGACGGCAGTTGATTTAAAAAAGGTCATTGAAAATCAGAAAAATGAGTTTGAATATAATGGGCAACCGGTCTCACCAGCGCAACTTAAAATTATCCGAAATGTGTTAAAAACGATGTTTGAGCGGCGACAATCTTAATTTCTTCTTTAATTGCGACCAGATTAAGTGCAACCCGGGAATAGTTAGTGTAAAATTGTCATCAGTTATTCAAGTCATTTTCCAGTCGTCAAAAAGCTTTCGAAAATGCTTGACGTGTCTATTAGATTGAGGCACAATATCCTCAATCAGTCAACAAGTTGGGAGATGGCGCAGATGAAAAAAGTCACAAGTACCTTGGCAAAGAAAAATATCAACCAGCTGTTAACAATCGTTAACCAAGGCCATGATACGATCGAGGTTGAGAATCCTAATACGCAGGATTCGGCTGTGATGGTTAGTATGAAAGATTGGCTACAGATTGTCGCAACCTTAGCCAAACAAAATAATCATGATATGGAATTTAGCTAACGCATTGACTTGAAAATAAACCAACGAGCTTGGGGTTAACCCTAGGCTCGTTTTTGTGGCCTAAAAATCCCTTACACAGCAAGCCTTAAGTTGCCGGTGTAAGGGATTTTTGCATTAATCAGTTTGGCTTTCAGCAAACTTTGTTTTGATGTAGTCCGCTGAAACTTGTAGTTTTTGTAACTCTTCAGGAGTGAGGTCGAGCTGAACCTGTTCGACAATCCCGTTACGGCCGACAATGGCTGGATAGGAGAGGTAGACACCGTATTCGTCACGATAGTTAGAGACTGGTAATTCAGTTAGGGCATCGTTTAAAATAATATTGGTGAGGCGTACTGCGGCGGTCGCAACCCCATAACTCGTGTACTTCTTACCATGGAAGATGGTGAAGCCACCCCGACGAGCTTCCGTATCTAATTCCGCTAAATCCAACCCACGGTCAGCGGCTAGCGTTGTAATCGGTTGGTCGAAGACGCGAACCGTTGACCAAGCGGTAAATTGAGAGTTCCCGTGTTCACCTAAGTTATAACCAGTCACGGAGCGGGGATCCAAGTGGAGGCGGTCAGCGACGGCTCGTTTCATCCGTGCTGAGTCTAATAAAGTTCCCGTGCCAATCACGTGGGCTTTAGGTAGTCCAGTGACGGCTTGATAGATGGACGTGGTGACATCGACTGGATTCGTGATGGCAACAATGATGCCGTTAAACCCGCTGGCCTTAAT
Organism: Lactobacillus sp. CBA3606; assembly: GCF_002970935.1. NCBI lineage: Bacteria > Bacillati > Bacillota > Bacilli > Lactobacillales > Lactobacillaceae > Lactiplantibacillus > Lactiplantibacillus kimchii. The sequence goes on from NZ_CP027194.1 coordinate 132,315, forward strand.
CTTAGTAGCGACTGCTTTGACTTGTTGGCTGGTAAAAGGAAGCTCGGCGAAGCGGTCATCGGTTGGGTTATCTTGAAGCTTAATATTCCCTAGCGCAGAAATGATGACGTCGGCGTCTTTTAAGGCGGCGTAATCGTTAACAATGAGATTGGTGTGGGTCGGTAAGTTGGACATGGCATCCTTGAAATCCAAGGCATCTGCTTCAACTTTACCCGTATTAGGGTCAATCAGGACTAAATCATCGGCAAAACCGTTGGCAACGATGTAATGGGCAGCGGTCGAACCAACATGGCCCATTCCAATAATGGCAATTTTTCGTGACATATGAGTAACACTCCTTTTGATTTTTAACACTTCTTAACTAAACTACCATTATTCTCATTAAATATAAATACTTTTCGTGATAATGGAGTGGCATGGGTCCCACTAAAAGTAAAATTAGGTTATAATTAAAACCATTATTATGGGTTATTTTAAAGGAGGGGCAGCTTTGCTTAAGCGCCTAAGAGAGTCTTCACTAATGTTTTGGTCGCTCGAAATTTTGATTGTAGCGGCTTTGATTTGGGTTTGTACGAAACTTGGCTTTTTATTTCAGCCGATTGGCACTTTTTTGAATGTGGTTTTCATGCCCATTGTTATTTCGGGATTTTTATTTTATATGCTCAATCCGCTCGTGAAAATGTTAACCAAGGTCCATTATAAGCGGTTTCGAATTTCTCGAACGGGGGCAGTTACCATTGTCTTTGTGCTGCTAGTAGGGGTACTTGCTTATGGCGCCGTATCATTAATCCCGCGGCTGGTGACACAGGTCACACAGTTAATTTATAATTTGCCAAGTTTGACGACGGAGATTCAAAAGGCCGCCACTAAAATGATTAATAATAGTAGTATTTTGAAAAAAGTTGATTTGAGTGCTTATGTGAGTCAATTCAATGGCGAAATTAGTAAGTACGCGCAAAACTTTTTAGCCTCATTATCGACTAGTATCGTGACCGTCATTTCAACGATTACTAGTGTGACCATCATGGCAATCACGATTCCAGTCGTGTTGTTTTACATGCTAAAAGATGGCGAGAAGTTCATTCCGGCCATCAGTCGTTTTTTGCCACGGAAACAACGGCCGGAAATCGTCGGCCTCATCCAAAAAATGGGCGATACGATTTCTAGTTATATTGGTGGTCAAGTGATTGAATGTATCTTCGTTGGTACCTTTACTGCGATTGGCTACATGCTGATTTCACAACCATATGGCTTATTACTTGGGGTAGTCGCGGGGTTAGCGAATATCATTCCTTATCTGGGACCGTATATTGGGATTGCGCCATCGTTAATTGTTGCGTTTACGCAATCACCGATGCAAGTCGTCTATGTGGTGATTATTGTGGTCATCGTGCAACAAGTTGATGGGAACTTAATCTACCCGAACATTATTGGGCGGACCCTGAAAATTCATCCATTGACCATTATCATCCTCTTATTAGCGGCGGGCAATATTGCAGGGATTTTAGGGATGATTTTAGCGATTCCATTCTACGCAGTGGTACGGACAGTCGTTGTTTATCTGTTTAATATTGTCCAATTGCGAAATGCGGAAAACTTACGGATGCAGACCACCGTGTATCAACCACAACGAGCTAAAGCCACGCAACCGGCCACTAAAAAGACCAAAGCATAAATATCTGAATCTGTGATTAACCGATGGAATGGCTATGCTATAATGAATACTAACGATCAACATCCTGGCGATGTAGCAGGGAGTGAGTTTTTTGAAAAAAGTAATTACGTATGGCACCTTTGACCTATTGCATAAGGGTCATATTCGACTTTTAAAACGGGCTAAAGCGCTGGGTGACCATCTTACCGTTTGTGTTTCGACGGATGAGTTCAATGCGCAAAAAGGCAAACATGCGTATACCTCCTTTGAGGATCGCAAGTATATTTTAGAAGCCATTAAATACGTTGATGAAGTGATTCCAGAAACATCGTGGGATCAAAAAATTAGTGACGTGGTGGATCATCAGATTGATGTTTTTGTAATGGGGGACGATTGGGAAGGTAAGTTTGATTTCCTAAAGGATTACTGCGAAGTCGTTTATCTCCCGCGTACAGCGGGCATCTCAACCTCCAAAATCAAAAAAGATCTCGGTGTTCCAGATTGAACTGAATAGGTCACCAACTTAAGATCCAGTGTGGGTAGCATTGGATTTTTTTGGGGCAATCAGACCGATGACGAATTAAGTAAGTGAATAAAAGACAGTTTTTTTGAAAGGAATTTTTATGAATAAATCAGAATTAGCAGCGGCAGTTGACACCCGCCGGACGTTTGCAATTATCTCTCATCCGGATGCTGGGAAAACAACGATTACTGAACAGATGCTGTTGTTTGGGGGCGTTGTGCGCCAAGCTGGGACGGTTAAAGCCCGTAAAAGTGGCAGTTTTGCCAAATCTGACTGGATGGAAATCGAAAAGAAGCGGGGCATTTCTGTCACGAGTTCGGTGATGCAGTTTGATTACGATGGCAAACGCATCAATATTTTGGATACCCCTGGACATGAGGACTTTTCAGAAGATACTTATCGGACGTTAATGGCCGTTGATTCAGCGATCATGGTCATTGATTCAGCCAAAGGGATTGAACCACAAACGAAAAAACTCTTCCAAATTTGTAAAATGCGGGGGATTCCGATTTTTACCTTCATGAATAAGTTAGATCGCGATGGCCGTGAACCGTTAGACCTCTTAAATGAAGTCGAAGAAGTCTTGGGCATTGAAACGTATCCAATGAATTGGCCGATTGGGATGGGTAAAGGGTTAAAAGGCTTATACGACCGGTATAATCATCGGATTGAACTCTACCATAACGAAGCCCATGGGCGGACGTTCTTACCATTGAATGAAGCGGGCGAAGTCACGGTTGAAAATGACCTGACGAAGGATAGTATTTATCGAGATGTCTTGGATGAGATGGAACTTATTGAAGCCGCCGGTAATGAATTCGATGAACAAAAAATCGCTGATGGGGATATGACCCCCGTCTTCTTCGGATCGGCCTTAACTAACTTTGGGGTTGAAACCTTCTTGAAGACTTATTTAAAATATGCGCCGAAGCCAAATGTGCATAAGACACGCGCCGATACGATTATTAAGCCAACTGATGATGAATTTTCAGCATTTGTGTTCAAAATTCAGGCTAATATGAATCCTAATCACCGTGATCGGATTGCATTTGTTCGGATTTGTTCCGGTGAATTTGATCGTGGCATGGACGTCTTCTTACAACGAACCGGGAAGAAGATGCGGTTGAATAATTCGACACAATTCATGGCTGATACCCGTGAGACGGTTGAAACTGCGGTTGCGGGAGATATTGTCGGGTTATATGATACTGGGAATTTCCAAATTGGCGATACCATTTATGATGGTAAACAAGCGATTCAGTTTGAAAAGTTGCCACAATTTACACCGGAACTCTTTATGCGCGTCACTGCGAAGAACGTCATGAAACAAAAGTCCTTCCATAAAGGGATTGAACAGTTGGTTCAAGAAGGGGCTGTCCAATTGTATACCTCGTATTCAACGGGCGACTATGTGTTAGGGGCTGTTGGTCAACTTCAATTTGAAGTCTTCAAGTTCCGGATGCAAAATGAATATAATTCAGAAGTTGTCATGGAACCGATGGGGAATAAGACGGCACGCTGGATTGATCCGGCCCAACTAGATGAAAAGATGTCTAGTTCACGTAACTTACTTGTGAAGGATCAAGCTGGCGCCCCACTGTTCTTATTTGAAAATGCGTTTGCCGAACGTTGGTTCAGTGAGAAGTATCCAGACGTGAAGTTAACGGCTAAATTATAAATTAACGGCTTAAATGGGGATTACAGCAATTGATTGCGGTAAGCTCCGTTTTTATTTAGTTAAGCTTTTGGTTGGATAATGTTAAACTAGTTAAGATAACTTTTTTGATTACCATGATTGTAGGAGGCTATTTTTTTGAATATTTTGATTGCGCTCATCCCGGCATTAGGTTGGGGATTAAATCCATTGTTATTATCGAAGATTGGCGGGAAGCCTGCCAATCAAACGCTTGGAACTGGAATTGGGGCGGTGATCGTTGGGATTATTGTCCAACTCATCTTTCAACCCACGGTGTCAACGACCACTTTCTGGCTAAGTGCCTTGTCAGGGGCTTTTTGGGTGCTCGGTCAAATTGGCCAGTATACGTCGTATTCACGAATGGGTGTTAGTTCGACGATGCCAATTTCAACCGGACTTCAATTAGTCGGGACTTCCGTAATCGGGGTTTTGATGTTTGGCGAATGGTCAGGGGTGACAGCGAAGTTAGTTGGTTTTGCGGCGATTATTATTATGATTGTTGGGGTGGCCTTAACCGCGGTCACTGATAACTCAGATAGTCGGGCCGGGTTAGCCAGCGGATTAATGATCCTAGTGCCAACGACGATTGGTTATTGGATTTACAGTGCGTTACCAAAAGCAGTTTCGGCGTCTGGCGTCGCTATTTTCTTCCCGCAGATGGTCGGGATGTGTTTGGCCGCCGTCTTGTACGTGCTTTTGAGTCATCACGTGGTGGCATTTAAGCAACGGACCAGCTGGTTGAATGTGTTTGCCGGGTTAATCTTTGGGTTATCTGCTTTAGCGTATATCTTCTCAGCTAAAGCCAATGGTGTGGCAACGGCCTTTGTGATTACCCAGTTGAGTGTGGTTATTTCGACCTTAGGTGGCATGCTAGTGTTACATGAGACGAAATCACGGCGAGAATTACGGCTGACTATTATTGGGTTGGCTTTGATCGTAGTCGGCAGTGTGATGACGGCTTTCTTATAAAAAAATTTTTCGAGGCGTTTGGGCTAAAAACTCAAGCGGCTTTTTTTGTTGGCATAAATTAATTGTCTAAACAATGGTCATGACGTGAAAAAAACGGTGGACCTGAACTAAACTAGCCCTTGAGATGAGCTTTTTGATTTGGGGGATGCGGATGACAAAATGGCAGTGGCAAGTGGTACTCATTATTATTAGTAGTATTATTTTATTAATGCCGGCGCACGTGCGGGTGTTTTCGACGCCAGTGGTCGGGCAAGCGAGTAGGATCGTCGCGCCTGATTAAATCAGAGCACGGTTTGTTAACCAGCAATGATGATGAAAAAACGAGCTTGGGGGAAAAATCCTCAAGCTCGTTTGGCGTTATTAATAAATAAAATCAGCGGGATCTAAATCGGTTAAATAACGACCGGGTAAGTACCCACGGTCTTGAATCTGATACCACACCACGCCGTTGTCATCAACTAGGCGTTCAGTTAATGCGACCCGCTCACCGTGAGTGACCGTGGTTAGGTAACGCCCATAAGGTTCCAAATAAGTATGCACCTGCTTATTTGGAACAAAGCTGACGCGACCAGTTTGGCGAACTTGACGTTTATTGCGCGCCCGATAACTCACGGGGAGCTTTGGTAATAATTGTTGACTATTAGTTAATTGTAAATGACTTTCAGGAATCCACTGATTATCACCAATCATGTACCAAATCGTCTGATCAGTGAGTTGTACCCGCATATACGTTTTATAAATACTCCCAGGTTGTAACGCCGTTAAATAAGTAGTCGTCGTGGCTCCTGGGGTTGGCAAAACTGGGGTGGTCGTTTTTATTTGAATAAAGCCGGTGCTTAAATCGGTTTTAAGCCAAGTCTGATTGCGATAAAAAAAGAGCACGGTTTTTGAATGGGTCGTATATTCACCGTTCAAGTCCCCGACGGAGCGTAGTAGTTTAAAGCCAGCGACAGTGGGTGCCGTGACTTGGTAAGGCTGGCCTAATTTGCCCCGGGTCATGGTAGGGAGTCCAATGAGTTGACGTTGGTCAATATCATAGGCATAAACCCACACCGGTTGTCCGGCTTGGCGCTCATAGGTTAAAATGATTTGGGCTTGCGGTGCGGTGAACCACCGGGTTAGGCCAGCAATGTTGACGAGATGATAGCCAGCAATGGTAACTTCAGGCAGGTGAATCTCGGCGCCGACAAAACCGGCAATCATTTCAGTGGGTTGTAATTCATGACCAGCGGCATCCAAGTGATGGACTAGGATTAAGGCATCCGTGTGTTGGACAGCAGGTGTCGCAGCTTGGTCGCTAGCTGGGACTGTTGTGGTCGTTTCGGCAGCTGTCGCAGCGACCACTTTAGGTCCGGCGCCGACCGGATTATTGAGGTCGTGCAACATTGATTTTAAACGATCGAGAAAATGCACAAGACCACTCCTTTCATAAAAAAGTTTATTAAGTATAGTATAACGCAATCATTACCGTTCTGGCATGGTTTAAGTGAATTGTAAAAAGTGCGTCGTCAATCTCGTGTATACTAAGATCAAATAGGGGGAAGTTGGCAATGAATTTAAAACAGTTACGGTATTTTTTAGCAGTGGCTGAAGAGGGCCAGATGACAGCTGCCGCGAAGCGTTTGCACGTGGCACAACCACCCTTGAGCTATCAGATTAAACAACTAGAGTTGGAACTCGGTGTAGTCTTATTTAAGCGACTACCCCAAGGTGTTACGGTGACGGCGGCTGGGCAATTATTAGTTGGCTACGCCCAGCAGCTGACGCAGTTGTCGGCGACCGCTGAAAATAAGGTCCGGGCGTTGGCGCAGGGGATTACGGGCACTTTGAATTTAGGGACGGTCTCATCATCGGCGGGCGTCATGCCGAATCAGGCACTGTTGCAGTGGTTGAAACAACATCCAGATGTTCAGTTAGACTTAACCGAGGGGAATACATATGAATTATTAGATGATCTCCATAAACGACTGTTAGATGTCGCTATCTTGCGAACGCCGTTTAATCAGCAACACTTAGTTTGTCGCTATTTTCCGGCGGAACGAATGGTTGCGGTGTTGCCTCGCCGTTATTCGCAATTCGCACAGCGGCGGCAATTACGATTAAGCGACCTTGAGCAGTTACCCCTAATCAAATATCGGCGTTTTAATGAGCTATTTCATATGGCATTTTTGGAACAAGCGTTTGAACCAAGCTATGTGATGACTTGTGATGATGCACGGACAGCGATGCATTGGGCTGAACAACAGATTGGGGTGGCCCTAGTACCCCGTACTTTAGCCGAAACGTATGACGGTGGTCAAGTGATGATTCGCTCGTTAGCTGACCGGCGATTCGATACACAATTAGTCTTAGCGACAACCCCAGAGTCACTGGCAACGCCTATGGTGGCTGGTTTGCTGGCCCAATTCCCCCAAGCTCAAGCGCTAGACTGATTTTTTGAAATCGATATCTAATTTTTTAATGGCTATTCTGTCAGAAAAGCTGATTGATTAGGACTGTTGACGGTTACATCATCTTTTAAGCCCATCGTTTAATGAGCTTAGAAGATGGGGTAATTGCTTGATGTGACAAGGATTTGCTGATGTATTCTTAATCATTAGGTCGTCGTGAAATTAAATGGTACACTAACAATTGAAACTTAAAAGGTGAGGGTGACACACGTGACATATTCATTATTATTATTGTTGGGCGTCGGCTTATTAGCTGGCATTTTTGGTGCAATTCTAGGGATTGGTGGGGGCTTAATTATTACGCCGGTCCTGACGTTAGGGATGGGACTAGATATTAAATATGCGATTGGGGCCAGTATCATTGCCGTAATTGCGACTAGTTCAGGCGCGACAATTGCGTATTTAAAAGACGACATGTTGAATTTAAGAGTGGCCATGTTCTTAGAGATTGCAACCACCGTGGGGGCAGTTTTGGGGGCCGTGTTGACGGGCCTTGTTCATGCGAACTTTCTTTATTTCTTATTTGGCGCACTATTAGTTTTCACAACTTACAATATGATTCGCAAGTTGCTCAGTAAAGCCAGCGATGCACAGAATGTGCAAGCGGATCAGTTAGCGACGAAGCTCAATTTAAATGGGACTTACTATGATAAGGCGCTTAAAGAACAAGTTGATTATCAAGTTCAAAACGTTCCGGGCGGATTTACCATGATGTTTGGTGCCGGCTTTGCGAGTGGGTTATTAGGTATCGGTAGTGGGGCCTTCAAGGTGTTAGCTATGGATACGATTATGCATATGCCGCTCAAGCCATCATCCGCGACGTCCAACTTAATGATGGGCGTTACTGCAGCGGCCAGTGCGATGGTTTACTTCTTTAATGGGTCAATTAAACCTGGAATTGCGGCGCCGTTAGCGATTGGCATCTTAGTCGGGGCCTTAATTGGAACCCGGATTATGGAGCATTTAAAACCACGTTTAATTCGGATGATTTTCGTACCGGTCATGCTTTACTTAGGCATCCAAATGATTGCTAAAGGATTTGGGGTGACCATCTAATGATTCAAAAAAACAGTAAAGCGGCTGAGATGCGGCAAGTCGAACGACTAATTGGCCGTATCTTACGTATTGGGGTCATTGTTTCGGCGTTAGTGATTGGTCTGGGCCTTATTTTGATGGTGATGCGCGGTAATGGTGGCTATCCCAATGGGATTCAACCGACCGGATTCCGAACTATTTTTAATGGTGTCATGGCTTTAAAACCCTATGCAGTTATTATGTTGGGCCTATTTTTACTGATTTTAACGCCTACCTTGCGGGTAGTGGTGTCAATCTATGCCTTTGCGATCGAAAAGGATCACCTCTACGTTTGGATTACGACGTTAGTCTTAGTCATTTTAATCATTGCGTCAGTCATCGGTTATTTAGGGCATTAAATTTAATATAATAAGAGAACGCTGATAATTATTGTCGGCGTTCTCTTTTGTTTTGGCTTTTTAGTTGTTTTAACCAAGTCTTTTAACGGCTTTTTAGAGGGTATTTAAGTGATTTTGACTTATTTATTAAAAAAATTGGCAAATTATTTTACCGCGGATAGTAAAAAAACAAATCAAATTAAAAAGCTGATATTAAGGCGTTTGTAAGCGCAAAAAATGATTTTTAAATGCTGGTAATTCAAATTAACTAAGTGAATTATGACGAAATGATGATAAAAATTAGAGTTTAGCATTGATTTTAATTTATTTATAATATACAATTACTTTAACTTTTCGAGGGAAAAGCACACACACGACATTAAAAGTCAGAGGGGTTGGGGTTTTATGAATTTAAAGACAGCTGCTAAAGTAACTGTCGTTGCCGGGGCATCCTTGTTGTTCTTGGCAGCGTGCGGTTCAAAGAGTAACTCATCATCAACATCAAGTAAGCAGACCGCGACGATCACTGAATCGGCCGAATTGCCAACGATGGATTTATCAAAATCAACTGATGTGGTTAGTTCCAACATGTTGAATAACACCAATGAAGGGTTATACCGGTTGGGCAAAGATAGCAAGATCACACCTGGGATTGCTAAATCAACGACCGTTTCCAAAGATGGTAAAACATATACGTTCACGTTACGAAAGAACGCCAAATGGAGCAATGGCGAAAAAGTTACTGCCAAAGATTTCGTTTATGGTTGGCAACGAACTGTTAATCCAAAAACTGCGTCACAATACGCATACTTATATTCAGGCATCAAGAATGCTGACCAAATCGTGGCCGGCAAAAAACCTGTTTCAACCTTGGGGATTAAAGCGGACGGCGATTACAAGTTAACTGTTACGTTGGATAAGCCAATCTCATACTTCAAGAAATTAATGGGCTTTGTTAACTTCTTCCCACAAAATGAAAAAGCCGTTAAGCAATATGGGTCTAAGTATGGGACGACGAGTTCAGCAATGGTCTACAACGGTCCTTACAAGATGACTGGTTGGAAAGGGACTAACTTAACTTGGACCTTGCAAAAGAACAAGGATTACTGGGATGCTAAGAACGTTAAGATGAGCAGCCTGAAGTTCCAAGTTGTTAAGGATGCTTCAACTGGTTTGAACTTGTTCAACTCAAACAAGGTTGATGATATTACCCTTTCTGGGACCCAAGTTAAGAGCTACAAGAACAACAAGAACTTTATTGCCCGTAAGAGTGCGTCAACCTTCTATGTTGAATTCAACCAAAACGATAGCAATAAAGCGTTAGCTAAGGCCTTCAAGAATAAGAAGATTCGTCAAGCCTTATCAATGGCAATCAGCCGGAAACAATTCGTCAATGATGTCTTGGCTGATGGCTCAACCGCTGCTAAGGGTTATGTGTCATCTGATTTAGCTAAGAGTCCAACCAATAAGAAAGACTTTGCGGATGATGCCTACGTTGCTAGTGGTGTTGAATACAACATGACGAAGGCCCGTAAGTTACTTAATGAAGGGCTTAAAGAAGTCGGGGAATCTAGCTTAAACATTAAATTACTTTCTGATGATACTGATGGTGGTAAGAAGTCGACTGAGTACTTACAAGGTCAATGGCAGAAGCTTTCATCTAAGATCAAGGTTACTAACCAAAACGTCCCATTCAAGACACGTTTACAACGGTCACAAAATGGCGACTTTGATACGGTAATTTCTGCATGGAATGCCGACTTTACTGATCCAATCTCATTCTTGTCACTCTTCACTTCTGACAACTCATACAACAATGGTCGCTACAACAGTGCTGCCTACGATACAGCGGTTAACAATGCTGAAGGCAAAGATGCTAACGATACCACGACCCGTTGGAATGACATGGTCACTGCTGAAAAGCAATTAATGACGGATCAAGGGATTGCACCAATCTATCAAAAGACGGAAGCGCACTTGATGCGGACCAATTTGAAGGGCATCATCTACAATACCGCGGGTTCACAATATAACTACAAGTACATGTACGTTAAGTAGAACCAAAAGAGATTGTCAGTAGTGTGTGTGCTTTAACTTAACGAATGTGAAACGAAAGGGGTAAGGATTGACACATCATTGTTAATCCTTACCATTTTGTTTTATAATCAAACATGTCATTATTTTTTAAGGCTAATTTAATAGAATGCGAGGAATTTTAATGAGAAAGTATCTCTTAAAGCGGATATTTTACTTGTTCCTGACATTATTCATTGTGGCTACGGCCACGTTCTTCCTGATGAAGCTAATGCCCGGAACGCCGCTACAAAATGAAGCCAAGTTGACTGCTAGTGAAAAAGCGTCGATTTTAGCGCAATATGGATTAGATAAACCGGTCTGGTTACAATATCTGGTTTATATTGGCGGTATCTTTAAAGGTAGTCTCGGGTTATCCTTCCAATTTAGCGATCAAGCCGTTAGTTACTTGATTGGTAGTCGGATGGGGCCTTCCATGCAACTTGGTGGGCAAGCCATGGTCGTTGGGGTTGTCTTTGGGATTATCCTTGGTGCCATTGGCGCCATTCGGAAAGATACTTGGGCAGACCGTTTGGCGACGGTGGTGTCAATCTTAGGGATTGCGGTACCAAGTTTCGTTTTGGCGATTCTATTGCAATACTATCTTGGCTTGAAGCTCAGTTTGTTCCCAGTTGCTGGGTGGGAGGGCTTTGCGTATACCGTCTTGCCAACCTTAGCGTTAGCGGCCAGTCCGTTAGCCGAAACTGCCCGTTTCATTCGAACCGACATGGTGGATGTTTTGAGCTCAGATTATATTGAGTTAGCCAAGGCGAAAGGCCTGTCGAAGTTCGGGATTGTTTACCATCATGCGTTGCGGAACAGTTTGATTCCAATGGTGACCTTGATTGGACCACTCGCCGCCGCTTTGATGACGGGGTCGATGGTTGTTGAAAACATCTTCTCAGTTCCTGGGATTGGGGAACAATTTGTCAAATCAATCCTGGTCAATGACTACCCAACGATCATGGGTGTGACGATCTTCTATTCTGCTTTACTTTGCTTGTTATTATTATTGACTGATATCGTCTACGGCATCATTGATCCGCGGATTCGTTTAAGTGGAAATGGGGACTAGTTCATGGCAGATAATGTAAATGATGTTGAAATTAAGCCCGGAGCTTTTGAACCATTAGATAAGCAGGCCGGGCCCGATAATGAAAAAATTGCCGCACCTTCCTTAACTTTCGGTCAAGATGTTTGGCGGCGGCTTAAGTCGAATAAAACGGCTTTTACCAGTTTTATCGTCTTAATTTTACTTTTCTTGATGGCCTTTGCTGGGCAAACGGTCTATCATCACAATCCAAATGATCAATCACCGAAGTATGCGAACTTACCACCGAAGATTCCGGGTGTCGGTATTCATGGCTTGAATGGGCATATTACCCAATCGGGTGAAGATGTGGATGCTTATAAGCAAGCCGGTGCGAGTTCCAACGTTCATTACCTCTTAGGGACCGACTATTTAGGTCGTGACTTATTGGCACGGATTATGTATGGGACCCGAGTTTCATTAGAAATTGCTTTAATTGCGACGCTGATTGATTTGACCATTGGGGTCGGATTCGGGATATTCTCCGGTTGGCGTGGTGGGCGCGTGGATTTGTTTATGCAACGTATTATTGAAATCCTCTCGTCCATTCCCGCGCTAGTTGTGATGGTTTTGATGGCGACCGCTTTCCAAAAAACCGGGATGGCCTCAATCATTGCAGCGTTGGCTTTAATTAACTGGACCACGATGGCCCGCCTAACGCGAGCGCAGACGTTACAATTGAAAAACCAAGATTTTATTTTGGCAGCGCGAACGTTGGGTGAGTCTTCAACCAAGATTGCTTGGAAGCACTTGTTGCCAAACCTATCAAGTATCATCATTATCCAAACGATGTTCACGATTCCAAATGCGATCTTCTTTGAAGCGTTCTTGAGTTATATTGGGATTGGGATTAGTTCACCACAAGCGTCATTAGGGACTTTGATCTCCGATGGGCAAAAGAACTTCCAATTCTTACCATACCAAATGTGGTATCCAGCAATTGTCTTGATTGTCTTGATGCTGGCCTTTAACTTATTAGGCGATGGTATGCGGGATGCATTTGATCCGAAATCGAAACGATAGGGGTGTGGCAACAACATGGAAAATCCTGAAAATGTCATTGAAGTTCGTCATTTAAAAATTGATTTCCACACCTATGCAGGTGAGGTTAAAGCGATTCGTGATGTCAGCTTTGATTTACGTAAAGGTGAAACATTAGCCATCGTTGGTGAATCCGGTTCTGGTAAGTCAGTTACCACCCGGTCATTAATGGGGTTACTAGCACCAAATGCCGAAGTAAAAGGCGGCAGTATTATGTTTCACGGCGAAGATATTATTAAAAAGTCTGAAAAAGAAATGCAACATATTCGTGGTAAAGATATCGCGATGATTTTCCAAGATCCAATGACGTCATTGGACCCAACGATGCGGATTGGGATGCAAATTGCAGAACCGCTAATGAAGCATAAAGGGTTGAAGAAAAAAGAAGCCATTGCGCAAGCTTTGGAAATGTTAAAGTTAGTCGGGATTACCAATCCAGAAGGTCGGATTAATGATTATCCGTATCAATTTTCCGGTGGGATGCGGCAACGGATTGTGATTGCTATCGCATTAGTTTGTTACCCCGAAGTCTTGATTGCTGATGAACCAACGACGGCTTTAGATGTTACCATTCAAGCGCAAATCTTGGATTTGATGAAAGATTTACAAAATCGAATTGATACGTCAATTATTTTCATCACCCATGATTTAGGGGTAGTTGCTGGGATGGCGGACCGCGTGGCAGTCATGTATGCCGGCAAGATTGTGGAATATGGGACGGTTGATGAAATCTTCTTCAATCCGCAACATCCTTATACTTGGGGCTTGTTGAACTCGATGCCAACGTTGGATACGGACAGTGGCTCGTTACAAGCGATTCCTGGGACACCACCAGATTTATTGGAACCACCTGTGGGTGATGCCTTTGCGGCCCGGAGTGACTATGCGATGAAGATTGATACGGAACAAGAACCACCGTTCTTCAAAGTATCTGATACGCATTATGCGGCGACGTGGTTATTGCATCCCGATGCACCTAAAGTAACGCCACCAGCTGAAATTGTGCGGCGGCAAAAGAAATTTGCGACGATGCAACGACCAGAACCACCGATTAAAAAAGCAACGAAGGAGTAATCATGATGCCAGATGAACGTAAAAAAATTCTAGAAGTCCATCATTTAAAGCAATATTTTAATGTTGGCAAAAAAGACGAAGTTCGGGCGGTTGATGACGTCTCCTTTGATATTTATGAAGGCGAAACGTTCGGGTTGGTTGGTGAATCTGGTTCCGGTAAGACCACCACTGGTCGTTCTATCATCCACTTATATGAACCAACTGATGGTCAGATTCTCTTTGATGGTCAAGATGTTTCTAAGTTGCATACTAAGGCGGAAAAGCATGCTTTTCGGCGTAACATGCAGATGATTTTCCAAGATCCATATGCCTCCTTGAATCCTCGGATGAAGGTCAAAGATATCGTAGCCGAAGGGATAGATATTCATGGCCTGGCTAAAGATGATGCTGATCGGACGAAACAAGTAGAAGATTTGTTGGAAACCGTGGGCTTAAATAAGGACCATTCGAGCCGTTACCCACATGAATTCTCTGGTGGTCAACGACAACGAATCGGGATTGCCCGGGCTTTAGCGGTTGAACCGAAATTTATCATTGCGGATGAACCAATCTCGGCCTTAGACGTGTCGATCCAAGCCCAAGTGGTTAACTTGATGAAAGAACTACAAGTGAAGCATAATTTGACTTACTTGTTTATTGCCCATGATTTATCCATGGTTAAATATATCAGTGATCGTATTGGGGTGATGCATTACGGGAAGATTCTCGAAATCGGTCCCGCGGATGAAGTCTATACCCATCCGTTACATGCCTATACCAAAAGCTTGATTTCAGCTGTTCCGGTGCCAGATCCTGAATTTGAACGGAATCGGAAGCAAGTGCCATATGATGATTCCCGTGAAATGGATGATAAAAAGCGGCGGATGGTCGAAATTGCGCCAGGACACTTTGTTCGGGCCAGTGAAGATGAAATTCCAATGTATACTGAACGGGCGATTAAAGCCGGTTTAGTGACTTCTGATTAGGGTGTGACTTTTCAAAAACCGTTGAGCAAATTAGCTCAGCGGTTTTTTTGTGAGGATGATTTATTTTTTGTATAACTTGTTTTTTTGAATAGCTGATGGGATGGATTGGCAGAGCGGGGTATAATGAATTATTGGAAACCAGTTTCAAAAAGGAGTGAGTTAGATTATGTCTAGATTGACGGAGAAAGATTTAACACCCAGCTATGATTTAAAACGGATTTTACTTGGTAATGATGAAAACGGAAATTATGATGAGAATGAGCCTATAAAAAATATACTAATGGCAAAAGATAAAAAATATTATCTAGATACACCTGACAAAAAAGGTGTATCTAGTGATTATTGTGGTGGTAACCGTGGTGATGTGGAAAACTATAAAGTGGTAGACGGTGCATTTAAAGAATTAACAGATAATAAGGCTACTACCCACAAGGATATACTACACTCATTTTGGATGACATATAAAATCCTAATGCAAATAGAAAAACCAGAGTTGTTTAGACCCTTAGGTAGTTTGGAGGACGGAAAAGCTTTAAAAAAACCATTGAAAGATGAACTTCCAGCTTTAGATAAAGGTTATCCGCCATTTTACTCTGTTAAATATTTAACTATGGATGAAAAATATATAACTTACTTCAAGAATTATTTTTCAACGTATTTACCAGATTCGCTTCCTGACAAATATACATGGATCGACTTCTTGCTCTACAATAATGATGTGTTTGACAAAGAAGTGTATTGTAAGTATCCTGATTTGAAAGAATTTGCAAAGTTAACGCATAGTATCGCAAATATTATTGTTGTTCCTAAGGGGTTTAATGAGAGCAGGGGTGGTTATGATTATGGTGATTTTGCCTTGAATAGGTTAAAGGACTTTTTAGCATCATTTGATGCTTGGAATAAGTATGTTGAAACATTCCAGTTGCAATCTTTTTTAGATAAAGATTACATGCCTACTTCATTATGGGATGGTCATTTAGCTACTGATGAAAGCTTGTTTGTTCAAAATCCAGCGGAAATTAGGTGTTTTTTGCAGACGACGGTTAACTCTATTCAAGCAAGAGCAGCTGCTTTAAGCGAGTTAACTATTTTCAAACATTAGCTTTTAAATATTATATTAACGATAAGCATATCCTTTGAAATGTAGTGTTGGTTTTAGTATAGTAAATGACAAGCAAGTGATGTTACTAGCCAACTAGGAGGGCACCTCATGAAGAAATTACTGATGTTTATTGTTTTAGTGTTAGGTGGTAGTGGGGTTTATTGGCTGTTTCGCAATAAGGAACGACTGGAAGCTCAAGCTCATGGCTTGGACGACGAGCTTTTAGGTAAAGCGGAACAAGTTAAAGTTAGCCTGAATGGGGATACCAAAACTAAATTGCGTGGTAATTGGCGTGAAGGGCGCGGCCATGTCAAACAGCAATTGAGTCGTTGGCAAGCGGCGCAGCAGTAATGTCAGCTACGGTTAACATCTTTTTGTGATGTTAACCGTATTTTTTTGCCGCCTAATTAATGACGAATCGCGGTATAATAAAACCTACTAGTTATCAGAAAGTTGAGATTATAATGGCAAAAAAACAATTTTATGCGGTTCGCGCCGGTTATAAAACAGGGATTTATCAGACTTGGGCGGCGTGTCAGCAGCAGATTAATGGCTATAGTGGTGCTCAATATAAAGGATTTATGACTCGTACGGAAGCCGAAGCGTATCTGCACGGTCAAGCAAGGCCAACTAAGTCAGGTCAAACGGTTAGAACCAGTCCAAAAGTGAGTGCGGCTAAAGAAAGTGAGATTACTGTTTATACGGATGGCGGTAATCGAAATACTGGGAATGTCCAGGGGGGCCAAGTGCGGTCGACCGACAAATCAGCTTGGGCGTATCAGATTCAAACTGCCGATGAGCAATTAACGGGAACCGGTGGCGAGTGGGGGGCCACAAATAACCGGATGGAAATCATGGCTTTGTTACAGGCACTTGATCGGTTAACTAAGTTAAATAAAACGACTGCAACAATTTTAGTGATTATGGACTCAAAATACGTCTTGGATGCCATTCAAAAGGGGTGGTTAACAAGTTGGCGGCAACACGGCTGGCGGCGAGCTAAAGGTGAACTGATTAACGCCGAACTTTGGCAGGCCCTTTATCAGCAGTTACAGCCCTTTAAGCACTTGGACTTTAAATGGGTTAAGGGACATGCCAATACTAGTGGCAATAATGCCGTCGATCAGTTATTGAACACGACGATGGACCAAATGAAAGCGGGACAACCGATTCCAGTTCAAAATGCGACGGCCAAGTTAGCCCCAACGCGCCCTCTAACCATGAGCAGGGGGATTTACTTGCAAAGAAGGCCTCACAAGCAACGACTAAGTCGGCAGCGGCATCGCTGCCAGTTAATGACCAACAAAAACAACAGTCAGTAGCTGCAATGACAACCATTGTCGACAATTGGAAAGCGGAACAAACTAAAAAGTAAGGTGTGCGTCGTAATTATCACCGCAACAAAAAACGCGCCATTGGCCTTAACGGCTAATGACGCGTTTTTAACTAGCTTATTTAGTGGCTTTGGGTTCTTCCGCCGCCAATGTAATCTTACCATCTTCAACTTTGGCAACCATGTTTTTAACATCGCTGTGATCCAAGTAGAAGTCGGCAATCCGATCTTCAATCTGTTCTTGAATAACACGCCGTAATGGCCGTGCGCCCATTTGGGGGTTGTAGCCAAGATTGACTAGCTTTTCTTGCACTGGTTCAGTAACGTGGACATGTAAGTCCTGGTTGGCAAGCATGCCGTTGACATCATCAATCATCAAAGCTACAATCTTCATCAAGTTTTCCTTGGAAAGGGCATTGAATTGGATAATATCATCAAACCGGTTTAAGAATTCTGGCTTGAAGTATTGAGTTAAGCGGTCAATAATATCATGCGTCTTGCCTTGAGCAGCGGCACCGAAACCAACATTAGCTTCAGCATCGCCAGTCCCAGCGTTTGACGTCATAATGATAATGGTATCTTTGAAGCTGACCGTACGACCTTGTGAATCGGTCAAACGGCCATCATCTAAGATTTGTAAGAACATGTGCATGACATCCGGATGGGCTTTTTCAATTTCATCTAATAAAATCAAGCTATACGGATGACGCCGAACTTGTTCGGTTAATTGGCCGGCTTCTTCATAGCCAACATAGCCAGGTGGTGACCCGATCAGCTTCGCCACTGAATGGGGTTCCATATACTCACTCATGTCAAAGCGAATCATCGCATCCGCTGAACCAAAGAGTTCATTAGCAAGCTGTTTGGCTAGTTCAGTCTTACCAACCCCAGTAGGGCCGACAAACATGAAGGAGCCAATTGGCCGACCAGTGCCGTTCAAGCCGATTCGATTACGGCGAATAGCGCGAGAAACGGCTTCAACTGCTGGATTTTGACCAATTACGTTGGCCTCCAAATCAGCCGCTAAGGTCTTCATTTGAGCTTGTTCCTTCGCTTGTAGTTCGCCAACTGGAATATCGGTCTTTTCTTCGACGATTTGTTGCATATCAGCCACGGTGACTACTGCTGCATCAGCACTGTCAGCCTTAGCATTAGCGTCTGGTTTGGCCTTTTCTAACTTGGCCACTTGATCACGATAATAAGCTGCTTTTTCGTAATCTTCCTTTTTCAAGGCGTCTTGCTTTTGCTTTTCAGCGGCATCGATCTTTTCTTGAATGGTTTGAGGATCAACCGTCTTCAAGGTTAAGTTCTTACGTGAGCCAGCTTCATCGAGCAAGTCAATCGCTTTATCCGGTAAGAAACGATCTTGAATATACCGGTTAGATAGCTTGACCGCCGCAACGATTGCATCAGCGTTATAGGTCACGTGATGGTAGTCTTCATATTTCTTTTGAATCCCTTGTAAAATCTTGATGGATTCATCGACACTGGGTTCATCAACCGTTACTGGTTGGAACCGCCGGGCGAGGGCCGCATCTTTTTCGATGTCGCGGTATTCGTTTAAAGTCGTGGCCCCAACTAATTGGAAGTCACCACGGGCTAATGCTGGCTTCAAAACGTTACCGGCGTCCATGCCACCTTCAGCGTTACCGGCGCCCATAATTTCGTGGATTTCATCAATGAAAAGCACGATATTCGGATTAGCCTGAACCTCTTTCATGAGTTGTTGCATCCGTTGTTCAAATTGGCCCCGAATACCGGTGCCTTGAACGAGTGATGCCACGTCTAACCGAATAATTTCTTTATTTAATAGTTTTTGGGGAACTTGTCCTGAAACAATCTTCTGTGCGAGGCCTTCGACGACCGCCGTCTTACCAACCCCAGCTTCACCGATTAAGACCGGGTTGTTCTTTGTCCGCCGGTTTAAAATCTCAATGACGCGGTTGATTTCGTTATCCCGACCGATGACTGGATCGACTTTGCCTTGCTTGGCTTGTTCCGTCAAGTTGTAGCCGTATTGGCCGAGGAGGCCGCCGCCGTTATTGTTACCACGACGGTTACCACCATTAGTTGGCCCAGCTGGCTGCGTCGGCTGTTGCCGACTCGTCGTATCATCGGGGGTGACGCCACCGCCTTGCATTGCGCGGAAAATGTCGTCAAGACCGCCAAAACCAAATGGATCTTGTGCCATATCAGTACCTCCAACTCCGTTATTTGGATGCTGTTCCTGATTCTTTAGTAGTTGATAGCAATTCTGACAAAGATTAATTTGTCGCCGCTGACCGTTGACGTTCGTATATAAATGAATCGTCGCTTCGTTCTTATGGCAGTTGTCACAAAGCATTTTGCTGTCACACCTTTCATATCAGAAATATAACTAAATTTAGGTTCAATTTAGCTAAAGGTTCAAAAGCTGTTTGACCTTTGCTGACCTTTGACTATTAGTATAATGATTTTTAACCGTGATGCAACTCAAAAGTCTTGACGAGCAAGACCGGCTTGCAACCAGGCTTCGTAAGACTAATCAAGTCACTGCGCCAATCAATTTAATTATTTCTGAAGTCTTTTTACGTCCTAGTCAAAAGGCTTGTCATTCACAGAAATCAGTTGTATATTAAACTTCTGATTAGACGAGCCGTTGAACTAGCAACCTAATTATATTATAGTACAAACCGTTAGTTTTGCATGGCAAAAGCCCGTGTTAGGCTAGTCTAAGGCAGATAAATTGATCCCGATAACCGGGCTTGTAGAAGGGGGTAACTTAGTGGCACCAGATTTTGAACAGTTAATGGAAGACTTGCGGACGGGAAAACGAGAAAATTTTAGCGTTGATCCGGACGACTTTATGGCGTTTCATGATGCTTATATGGGTTATGAATATCGCAAACGAATCATTGGTATGGCGGAATTAGACGGCCATATTGTTTACCACTTTGACAAGGATGGTAAGGCTACCAATTAATCGCAATTGAATGAATGAAAGGGCTTGTATTTCAATTGGATAATTGCTATCATCAATACTAAGGGCTCTAGAGCAAATGTGTTGGCGGCAACTCGGTTTGACTCAGAACCAATTTAAATTTTACATCTTTGAAGGAGATCGAATAACTATGGAAAAGAAAGAATTTCACGTAATCGCAGATACAGGTATCCACGCACGTCCAGCTACTTTATTGGTACAATCAGCAAGTAAGTTCAACTCAGAAGTTACGTTGCAATATCAAGACAAGTCAGTTAACTTGAAGTCTATCATGGGTGTAATGTCACTCGGTGTTGGTAAAGATGCAGATGTTACGATTTCTGCTGAAGGTGCTGACGAAGCTGACGCAATTGCAGCTTTAACTGATACGATGAAGAAAGAAGGCTTATCTGAATAATGGCTGAAAAGGTACTAAAAGGAATTGCTGCCAGTGATGGGATTGCAATTGCTAAGGCCTATATGCTAGTTGATCCAGATTTGTCATTCGAAAAAACGACGGTTTCCGACTTTGATGCCGAAATCCAACGGTTACATGACGCTTTTGATGCTGCTAAAGCTGAGTTAAAAGTCATTAAGGACAAAGCAACTCAGAATTTAGGTGCCGAAGAAGCGGAAGTTTTTGAAGCTCATATCACAATTTTATCTGACCCCGAAATGTTAAGTCAAATTGAAGGTAAGATTAAGGATGATAAAGTCAATGCTGAAGAAGCTTTGAAGGAAGTTACTGATACTTTCATCGCCATGTTTGAAGCAATGACGGACAACGCATATATGCAAGAACGAGCTGGCGACATTCGCGATGTAACTAAGCGCGTGATGAGTCACTTGTTAGGGGTTACCCTACCAAGTCCTGCCTTAATCGATTCTGAAGTTATCGTAATTGCCCATGATTTAACGCCTAGTGACACGGCCCAACTTGATCGTAAGTTTGTCAAAGGGTTCATCACCGATATTGGTGGTCGGACAAGTCACTCTGCGATTATGTCACGGACGCTTGAAATTCCAGCCGTAGTAGGTTCTGAAACTGCAACGACTGAAATTAAAGCCGATACGACGGTTATCCTTGATGGGATTAACGGGGAAGCTTTAGTCGCCCCAACCGATGCTGAAATCAGTGACTATCAACAAAAAGCCAAAGATTTCGCTGCGCAAAAGGTTGAATGGGAGAAGCTTAAGAATGAAGCGACCGTTTCAAAAGACGGTAAGCATTTTGAATTAGCTTCTAACATTGGGACGCCAGACGATATGGATGGTGTCTTGGAAGCTGGTTCTGAAGCAGTTGGCTTATTCCGATCAGAATTCTTGTACATGAACAGTGCGGAACTACCTGATGAAGATACGCAATTCGAAGCCTACAAGAAGGTTGTTGAAGGCATGCAAGGCAAGCCAGTGATTGTGCGGACCATGGATATCGGGGGCGACAAGCATTTACCATACTTGCCACTACCAGACGAAATGAACCCATTCTTGGGCTATCGGGCGATCCGGATTTCACTTGATCGTGACGATATCTTCCGGACACAATTACGGGCATTACTACGGGCTTCACACTATGGTCAATTACGGATTATGTTCCCAATGATTGCTACCTTAGATGAATTCCGTCAAGCTAAAGCCATCTTTGAGGATGAAAAGGCGAAATTAGTTGCTGCCGGGACACCAGTTGCTGATGATATCAAGCTTGGTATCATGATTGAAATCCCTGCTGCTGCTATTTTAGCTGACCAATTTGCTAAAGAAGTTGACTTCTTTAGTATTGGGACCAACGACTTGATTCAATATTCCTTTGCTGCTGATCGTGGTAATGAACGCGTTTCATACTTGTATCAACCATACAACCCATCGTTGTTACGGTTAATCAAGCATGTTATTGACGCAGCCCATGCCAATGGTCGGATTGCTGGGATGTGTGGTGAAGTTGCTGGGGACCAAATCGCGGTGCCATTATTAATGGGCTTAGGTTTGGATGAATTCTCAATGAGTTCAACTTCAGTGCTGAAGACGCGTTCATTGATGAAACGCATTGATACGACTGAAATGGCTAAATTAGCTGATAAGGCCGTTAATGAATGTGTTACCAATGAAGAAGTTAAAGCATTAGTTGAAAAGAACGTTTTTAATAAATAGGCGCTTCTTTAAACGGGTGGATCATCATGATCCATCTTTTTTTATACATAAATAGGGTTTGTCATTTTTTTGTGAGCAGTCACGATTAGCCTAAAATTAGGCCAGCCAGTGCTGGAATCCACAGGGAACTCTTAATTTATCTTAAGATTATTTGCAACTCTGATACTGAACCAATATAATTGTTATAATTAATTATTAAAAGTGATCGAGAATGCTCAATCAAATGGACTTAAGGGCTGATTGAAGCAACGAAGACTAATTGGTTTTTTCAATTAGTTCTCGGAAATAAAGGGAGAATCTACGTGAATATCGGGATATTTACAGATACATACTATCCACAAGTTAGTGGGGTAGCAACGTCGATCAAGGTGCTGCGCAATCAACTTGAGCGGGCTGGTCATCAAGTGTATATCTTTACGACCACGGATCCCCATGTTGATAAGACTATCTATGAACGCAATATTTTTCGGTTTACCAGTATTCCGTTTGTGTCCTTTACGGATCGGCGGATTGCTGTCCGTGGGTTATTCAAGGCCTATCAAGTTGCGAAAGATTTAGGTTTAGATATTGTGCATACCCAAACTGAATTTTCGATGGGCATGATTGGTAAGTTCGTCGCGAAACAGTTAAAGGTGCCCTGTATTCATACCTACCATACGATGTATGAGGACTATTTACACTATATTGCTAACGGTAAATTATTGAAGCCTTACCACGTTAAAGAAGCGACACGGGCTTATTGTTACCATTTGAATGGCATTGTGGCGCCCAGTCAACGGGTAGCGAATACATTAAAAAAATATGGTGTGAAAACACCGAGTCGGATTATTCCGACCGGGATTGATATTAATCAATATGAACAGGCGCCAACTGCTGATTATCGGCAAAAATTAGGCTATGCAGCGACAACACCGGTGCTATTATCGTTAAGTCGATTAGCCTATGAGAAGAATATCCATGAAGTCATTGCGGCCTTGCCAGCAGTATTGGAGCAAGTACCAGCGACACAACTGGTGATTGTCGGTGACGGGCCAGCGCGTGAAACGTTGGAAAACCAAGTTAAGGCTGCCAATCTGAGCGAACATGTGCAATTTACTGGTGAGATTGATAATGATGAAGTTTATAACTACTATCAAATGGCTGATTTATTTGTGGCGGCCTCTAATTCGGAGTCACAAGGGTTAACTTATATCGAAGCCATGGCGGCAGGGCTTAAAATGGTGGTTGCTAGCAGCCCGTATACGGATCAATTGTTAGATGATCCTTCATTAGGGACAACGTTTACTAGTGCGTCAACCCTAGTTCGTGACGTGGTTCGATATTTACAGCACCCGCATGCATTTGATGATCCAAAACCACGCCAAAAAAAGCTCTATCAGATTTCAGCCGAGTATTTTGGCAAGCAAGTAATTAATTACTATCAAGATGTTCAGTTGACCTATTCAGAATCAGCAGGGAAGTCAGCCGATATCAGTGACTAAGGGGACGAATTATGCTAAACATTACGATGTTTTCGAAAGCTGACTCAGTTAAAGGTCAAGGGGTCGGGAGTGCGTACCAAGAATTAATGCGGTTATTGCAAACTCATTGGCAGGACGAGTTCAAGCTTAAAGTGAATCGTTATGGTCGTTCGACGATTTCGCATTATCATACGGTTAATCCGCTGTTTTATTTGTCGACATTTATGCCTAACCGGGGACGTAAAATTGGTTACGTCCATTTTTTACCGGAAACTTTAGCCGGAAGTTTGAAGTTACCAAGGCCGTTGCAAGCGATTTTTAACCGTTATTTGATTTCATTTTATAAACGCATGGATCATATTGTTGTCGTTAATCCGACGTTTATCCCTAAGCTGGAAGCCTACGATATCAAACGGGCGGATGTGACCTATATTCCAAACTTTGTTAGTAAACGTGAGTTCTATGAAATGACGCAACCAAAACAAACTAAATTGCGTCAAGCCTATGGTTATGACCAAAATAAATTTATGATTTTGGGGACCGGTCAGATTCAAGAACGTAAAGGCGTACCAGATTTTATTAAGTTAGCCCGTCAAAATCCAGATATTCAATTTGTCTGGGCCGGGGGCTTTTCGTTTGGGCGAATTACGGATGGTTATCAAGACTTAAAAAAAGTAGTCGATAATCCCCCTGCCAATCTGTCGTTTCCTGGCATTGTCGATCGAGAAAAATTAGTTGATTATTATAATATGGCGGATCTATTCCTCTTGCCATCGTACAATGAACTATTTCCCATGTCAGTACTAGAAGCATTTAGTTGTGGGACGCCCGTTTTGTTACGGGACTTAGACTTATACCGCGCAATCATTGATGGGTATTATCAAGCTGCGGCGGATGTTGATGAGATGCAACAGCAGATTTCACAGTTGCGTCAGAATCCAGCTGGCTTACAATTTTTACATGATAAAGCGGTGTTGGCATCAGCAGACTATTCTGAACAGCGGTTAGCTAAAATCTGGCATGATTTTTACTTGCAGCAGGCAAAAGAGGGGTAGCCATGACTAGAAAAAATGTGTGGTCTTTACTAGCCATGATTTTAATTGGGGTCGCCATTTCGTGGTATTCACTACGTAATGTTCAACTCAGCCATTTAATGGCCGATATTCTCCAGTTAAATTGGTGGTGGTTATTGGTAGCACTGGGGTGTGTGGGACTCTACTATGGTTTAGAAGCGGTTGTGGTCCAAAAGTTTGTCCGTCATCGCTATCGGCACTATTCTTTTAAGAGTGCGTTGCGAGTTCCTTTAGCAGAACAGTTGTTTAATGGGATTACGCCGTTTTCATCCGGGGGCCAACCGGCGCAGATTTTTGTGATGGCCCAATCGGGTATTGATGCGGGGCGCGCGAGTTCCGTGGCGTTAATGAAGTTCGTGGTGTTTCAAGCGATGGTCGTCTTGAATTTCTTAGTCGCCATGCTGGTTGGGTTTCATTATTTAGCTGAAAAGTTAAGCTACTTATCGTTGTATGTGTTATTGGGCTTTTTGATTCATTTTGCCGTCATTGTCGGCCTGTTATTAGTGATGTATTGGTATAACTTCACTAAAAAAGCGGTGAAGATTGTTTTAATTCCCGTTGGCTGGTTCATGAATGACGACCGGTTTACCCGGTTACAAGCAACAATCAGTGAAAAAATCGATTCATTTTATGAAGAAAGTGTCCGCATGACGAAGGACTGGCGGATGTTAGTGGAAATTTCGTTGATTACGTTCTTTCAACTATTGTTTTACTATATGATTCCGTATTTTATTATGCGGGCCATGGGGTATCATGGCATTAATATTATTATGGTCACTAGTTTGAACGTTTTGATTTTCTTAGTAACCTCGTTATTTCCAATTCCTGGCGGTGCTGGCGGCGCTGAATTTGGGTTTACCGAGCTATTTGCCAAATTTATTCCTAGTCATAGTAAATTAATTTTGGCCATGCTTATCTGGCGGATTTTAACTTATTATTTGGGCTTGTTCCTAGGGATGTTTGCAATGGCCATGCGTCCAGAAAAAGCGGAAGAAATTAAAGATAGGCCGAATGAGTAAGGATGAAGCGCTAGCGACTTGCCAGCGCTTTTTGTCGATTAAAGGGGAGTCGGGATGTTGAAGTTGAAAAAACGCCAACGGCTGTGTGTCTGGTTAATGTTAGGGTTGGGATTAAGTGGTGTGGGATTAATTACCCAGCCAGTCCATGCCCAGAAAAGTCAAGCGGATGCGGTTAAGGCGGCGTATATTGTTGATGCCAAGTCTGGTCAGGCGGTCTACGCGCAAAATGCAGATCAAAAATTGCCGATTGCGTCGTTGAGTAAGCTGATGACCTTATATTTGGTCGAACAAGCGGTCAAACAAGGTAAAATTAGTTGGACAGATAATGTGCCAATCAGTAAACAGGTGCGTAAGATGGCCAGTAGTGCCACGTTATCCACGATGCCGATGGCGGCTAATGATCGGTTTACTGTCAAAGAGCTTGTTGCGGCGACTTTGGTGGGTTCGTCCAATAGTAGTGCGATTGCGCTGGGTGAATATCTAGGTGGCAGTAATACCAAATTTATTCAGTTAATGAATCAGCAGGCCCAAAAATGGCATTTAGCGGCTAACTTTGTGAGTGCATCGGGGTTAGATAATACGGATTTAACGACGTATCATTATAATTTACCGGGGACGAATGATCAGGCTCAAAATATGGTTTCAGCACGGGCAATTACGACGATTGCGCGCCATTTGGTCAATGAATTTCCAAGTATTGTGCAGGTTTCTAACCAGAGTGCGGTTAAAATCCATAAATATCGGGTTCCAACGTCGGTGTTAATTTTAAAGGGACAATCTTTCTATGATGGGCGCGTGCCCGTAGACGGCTTAAAAACGGGGTATACGGCGCAAGCTGGTGGGTGCTTAGTGGCGACGTTCCACCAAAATGGTCGACGGATGATTGCGACCACATTAGGGTCAACTTGGAAATTTACGGCGAATAACAATTTGCGGCTCAAGCTAAAACAGCAAGAGCAGTATCGCACGGTAGTCCCCAAAACGCTCAATTATCAGATTCCGGGGACACAAACAACCGTCAATTTAGTGGCGCAATCGGACGGCCATCGTTGGACGAATCAGCAGCAGCCGATGCAAAAAACGACGGTGGCAGTTTGGCCGATGCATCGTGACCGGCCTAATTATTTAGCGGCACATACGACGGTGATGAAAGTCCGGTTAACGGATCCGTCATCAGGAGCTACCAGTACGGTTAAGTATCAAACACCGCAAGCTGTGACTTTGTTAGGACCGCTGCAATGGGCAACAACGGACAATACTAAGTCAACTTTAAATTTGAACACCGCTTTTGCGTTGACCAAATAAAAAATAACGCCGCAATTAAATTTTGGCGATGAAAAAACGAGCTGGGAAATTTTCCCGAGCTCGTTTTTAGATTGTTGTTAAGCAGTTCGATTAGTCGGGTCTTGCATGTAGGCAGTTAGTCGGGCCATTGCTTTTTGCAATTTTTCCATGCTAGCTGCATAGCTTAGGCGGACGTAACCTTCACCTTGAGTGCCAAAACCAGTCCCAGGAATAATAGCTAGCTTATTTTTGCGGGCTAGGTCGTTACAAAAGGCCATCGCATTTTGGTTGAAGCCAGCTGGGATTTTAGCAAAGATATAAAAGGCTCCCGTTGGTCGCGCAATTTTGAAGCCTAAGTCGGCCATTGTCTTGTAAACAAAATCCCGGCGCGCTTGATATTCGGTCCGCATCGGCAACGCATCATCAATGCCGTTAGTTAAAGCTTCGATCCCGGCCTTTTGGGCAATTGTGGTGGCGGCGGTAACGTAATATTGATGAACTTTCTTCATTTGGTCGGTCATTTCTTTTGACGCAAACAAGAAGCCAATCCGCCACCCAGTCATCGCATGTGATTTTGACAACCCATTGATTAAAATAACTTCATCCGGAATGTATTTTGCAATTGAAACATGAGTACTCCCATAAGTTAATTCACTGTACACTTCGTCAGAAACAACCCAGAGGTTATGGCGTTTGAAACAAGCGGCTAATGCTTTGATTTCATCTTCAACGTAAGTCACCCCGGTCGGATTATTAGGATAATTCATAATAATACCTTTGAAGTGTTCATCAGGGTGTGCTGCAATAAAGTCGTCGACTAATTTTGGGGTAATCACAAAGTCATTGACACCAGTATCCATAAACAGGGGTGTTGCCCGCGCTTCTTGAATGATTGGAATATAAGCCGGGAAGATTGGTGAGGGGACGATAATGGCATCGCCAGGATTACAAATGGTCGTTAATGCCGTGGCAATCGCTTCGGTTGCGCCTACTGTGACTAAGACTTGATCGGCCGCATTGTAATGGAGCCCATATTTTTTCGCTTGGAAATTAGCGGCAGCTTCACGTAGTTCTAGTAAACCGGCCATCCCAGTATAGTGTGAAAAATTATCATCAATGGCCTTTTTGGCGGCATTTTTCACGTGTTGAGGGGTATTAAAATCGGGTTCCCCTAAAGTTAATTTAACCATATCAGGAATCGCACTGACTGCTTCGTCAAATTGACGAATGGTGGATACTTGAATTTGAGCAATGGTATCGTTGAGATCATCTCTAAACAATGTCATGAACAAGACTCCTTTGTTTTATAAATTGTTTTAAGTTTATCACATCTTCACAAGGACAAACGGTTGCTTTGCGGTATAATTAAATGTGATAATTTGCTTTGAAACGGGGCTACTCACTAAAAAGACGTGCCATTGGTCTCATTTTTTGCTAGAATAAAAACAAAACTTAAGGAGCGAGATTATAATAATGGAAAAATCTGAATTATCAGCAATTCTCAAACGATTAGAAGCAATGCGGACCTCGGAAGCAACAGAAGTTCAATCACGACGGTTCGAAAAGGAAGGTGTTGAACGCGGTCAGGTTGCTTATGACCCAGCAACATCAACGTATACGCTCCAAGAATTTAACCCTGATCAAACGTTCGAATTCGATAACATCGACTTAGTTGCGATTGAACTATATGACTTGTTAACCGATAATTAACATTTCCGCCAATTAGATATTTTAAAAGACTGATCCATATTATGCGTTGAATAGTGAAGAATTGTTGAAGAAATCTTCAAGATATTGCTAACTAGCCCTCAACCGTTATAATATGGATTTGTTAATAGCAATGACGGAGGAATTATGATGCCCAAATTTATAAAAAACACGGTTGGAAAGGTCAATACAACCCTTGGCTTCTTTATCCTAACGGTGGTCTTATTTTGGCTAAAGACGTATATCGCCTATCAAACTGAATTTACGCTCGGGGTAAAAGGCGCCGTGCAGCAATTTATTTTGATTCTTAATCCGTTTCCAACAGCGATTGTGCTGTTGGGGGTGGCGTTATACTTTAGAGGTCGCTTAAAATATTGGATGATGATGATCATCGATGCTTTACAGACAACCTGGTTGTTTGCCAATATTTTGTATTATCGTGAGTTTTCTGATTTTATGTCGGCTGGTGTAATCAAGAGTTCAGGCGCTTCCAGCACTAATCTGGGCACTAGTTTAAGCCAGATTATCCGGGGCACTGACTTCTTAGTTTATGCCGATGTCGTGATACTCATTTTATTATTAGTATTTAAGGTAATTCGGATTGATCCTCGGCCATTCAAGCTTCGCTATGCAGCAACGCTAACGATGATTGGGGTCGCTTTGTTTGCAGTTGATTTGGGGATGTCAGAGCATGACCGTTCTGATTTACTAACCCGGACTTTTGATAATAATTACATCGTGAAGTATTTAGGGTTAAATACTTACGCGGGTTATAGCTTTTATCAGACTGAAAAAGAAAGTGCCACGCGAGCTCAGGCCAGCAGTAGTGATATGAAGAGTGTGCTTGCTTATCTAAAGAAGAATCAGGCTAGTGAGAATATCAAATACTTTGGTAAAGCTAAAGGTAAGAATGTCTTCGTGATTCATTTGGAGAGTTTCCAGCAATTTTTAATTGATTATAAGGTTGATGGTAAGGAAGTTACGCCGAACTTAAACAAGTTCTATCATAATAAGAACACGTTGAGTTTTGATAACTTTTATCATCAAGTGGCCCAAGGGAAGACTTCAGATGCAGAAATGATGATGGAAAACTCCTTATTCGGGTTACCAACTGGTTCAGCGATGACACAGTACGGGACGTCGAATACCTTCCAAGCAGCGCCGGCAATTTTAGCGCAAAAAGGCTATACGACGGCGGCCTTTCATGGGGATGTTGCCAGTTTCTGGAATCGCGACAATGCCTACAAATCATGGGGATATGATTACTTCTTCTATTCATCGTATTATAAAGAGAAGGCTAGTTATAATATTGGCTATGGGTTGAAGGATAAAATCTTCCTAAAAGACTCAGTGAAGTATTTGGAACAACTTCCGCAACCATTCTATGCGAAGCTGATTACATTGACTAACCACTATCCCTATACATTGGATAAACAAAATCAATCTATTGATAAGACGACGACCGGTGATTCTACCGTCGATGGCTATGTGCAAACCGCCCACTATTTAGATCAAGCCTTTGCTGAATTCATTAGTTATTTGAAGAAGGCTGGCTTATATAAGAATAGTATGATTGTCTTGTATGGGGACCATTACGGGATTTCGAATAATCATCGTGCGGCAATTGCGCAGTTATTGGGTAAGAAGTCCGTTAACAATTTTGATTTAGCACAGTTCCAGAAGGTACCATTTATGATTCATGCTGATGGAATTAAGGGTGGGGTTAACCATACCTATGGTGGCGAAATCGATGCTTTGCCAACAATCTTTGATTTATTAGGGATTAAGAATAAAGGGTACATTCAGTTTGGAACTGACTTACTGTCGAAACAACACGATCAAACAGTTGCCTTTAGAAATGGTGATTTTGTGTCGCCAACTTATACGAAGCTCGGGGGGACGGTCTATGACACGAAGACTGGTGATCAGTTGAAAAATATGACCAGTACCCAAAAGCAGACAGTCAAGCAGATGCAGAACCACGTGACAACGGAACTGTCCTTGTCTGATCGTGTTATTCAAGGTGATTTGTTGCGTTTCTATACGCCGAAGGGCTTTAAGAAAGTCAATAAGTCTGATTACAGTTATAAGATTACGAAGACTTTGAAATCGTTGAAGGAACTTCAAGCTGAGAAGCAGACCAGTGTCTTGTCGAAGCACAAAGGCAAGTCGACGGTTGATCTGTATAAGACGGATGCACCAGAACTATCTAGTTCCAGTGCTGATTCAAGTTCAGATTCAAGCGTAAGTAATTAGTTGTTCAAAGAGATGTCGTTTATGCGGCATCTCTTTTTGTATCTGTAAAGGGTTTTAAGCCTAAAAATGTGGCTTGCAGTTTGTCACTATTCGCCGTAGAATGATAGATATTGTCATGACTAAGGGCTTTTAAACTTTTTTCGCAATTAATTAGGAAAAAGGCTTGACCCGAGTCGTAATTATTGATATTATATTTCTTGTCGTTAAGAACGGCATGCAACAATACTCATTATTTTGAATATATCAGGGCGGTTTAACCGCTATCTTGAATTTTTATTCAAAATAAGTTATAAAAAGTTGTTGACATGTTCTTCTGATGATGATAAACTTTAGTAGTTGTGTTGAGGTAATCAACCAACGAATTAGACCTTTGAAAACTGAACAAAGTTTCGACAAATCAAATGTGTAGGGTCTATCAATTCTTGAATTGGTAGCAAACATTTGCGAAGTCAATTCGTAAACAAACAATTTTTAAATCAAGTACTAAATGAGCTTTTTTAGAACTCATCATTAATTTGAGAGTTTGATCCTGGCTCAGGATGAACGCTGGCGGCGTGCCTAATACATGCAAGTCGAACGAACTCTGGTTATTGAATGACGGTGCTTGCACCTGAGTGATATAGCATTTGAGTGAGTGGCGAACTGGTGAGTAACACGTGGGAAACCTGCCCAGAAGTGGGGGATAACACCTGGAAACAGATGCTAATACCGCATAACAACTCGGACCGCATGGTCTGAGTTTGAAAGATGGCTTCGGCTATCACTTTTGGATGGTCCCGCGGCGTATTAGCTAGATGGTGGGGTAATGGCTCACCATGGCAATGATACGTAGCCGACCTGAGAGGGTAATCGGCCACATTGGGACTGAGACACGGCCCAAACTCCTACGGGAGGCAGCAGTAGGGAATCTTCCACAATGGACGAAAGTCTGATGGAGCAACGCCGCGTGAGTGAAGAAGGGTTTCGGCTCGTAAAACTCTGTTGTTAAAGAAGAACATATCTGAGAGTAACTGTTCAGGTATTGACGGTATTTAACCAGAAAGCCACGGCTAACTACGTGCCAGCAGCCGCGGTAATACGTAGGTGGCAAGCGTTATCCGGATTTATTGGGCGTAAAGCGAGCGCAGGCGGTTTTTTAAGTCTGATGTGAAAGCCTTCGGCTCAACCGAAGAAGTGCATCGGAAACTGGGAAACTTGAGTGCAGAAGAGGACAGTGGAACTCCATGTGTAGCGGTGAAATGCGTAGATATATGGAAGAACACCAGTGGCGAAGGCGGCTGTCTGGTCTGTAACTGACGCTGAGGCTCGAAAGTATGGGTAGCAAACAGGATTAGATACCCTGGTAGTCCATACCGTAAACGATGAATGCTAAGTGTTGGAGGGTTTCCGCCCTTCAGTGCTGCAGCTAACGCATTAAGCATTCCGCCTGGGGAGTACGGTCGCAAGACTGAAACTCAAAGGAATTGACGGGGGCCCGCACAAGCGGTGGAGCATGTGGTTTAATTCGAAGCTACGCGAAGAACCTTACCAGGTCTTGACATACTATGCAAATCTAAGAGATTAGACGTTCCCTTCGGGGACATGGATACAGGTGGTGCATGGTTGTCGTCAGCTCGTGTCGTGAGATGTTGGGTTAAGTCCCGCAACGAGCGCAACCCTTATTATCAGTTGCCAGCATTAAGTTGGGCACTCTGGTGAGACTGCCGGTGACAAACCGGAGGAAGGTGGGGATGACGTCAAATCATCATGCCCCTTATGACCTGGGCTACACACGTGCTACAATGGATGGTACAACGAGTTGCGAACTCGCGAGAGCAAGCTAATCTCTTAAAGCCATTCTCAGTTCGGATTGTAGGCTGCAACTCGCCTACATGAAGTCGGAATCGCTAGTAATCGCGGATCAGCATGCCGCGGTGAATACGTTCCCGGGCCTTGTACACACCGCCCGTCACACCATGAGAGTTTGTAACACCCAAAGTCGGTGGGGTAACCTTCGGGAGCCAACCGCCTAAGGTGGGACAGATGATTAGGGTGAAGTCGTAACAAGGTAGCCGTAGGAGAACCTGCGGCTGGATCACCTCCTTTCTAAGGAATATTACGGAAACCTTACACATGATTGTTGAAACTTTGTTTAGTTTTGAGAGGTCTAACTCTCAATTTAATAACGCTTTTGGGCCTATAGCTCAGTTGGTGAGAGCGCACGCCTGATAAGCGTGAGGTCGATGGTTCAAGTCCATTTAGGCCCATCGAGGATTTTTTGTCCTTGCATCACTATGGGGAATTAGCTCAGCTGGGAGAGCACCTGCTTTGCAAGCAGGAGGTCAACGGTTCGATCCCGTTATTCTCCATTGACAGCTTTGGTTGTCAATGAAACTTGTTCTTTGAAAACTAGATAATATCAAATATAATTTTTCATAATTAAACCGAGAACACCGCGTTTTTTGAGTTTTTTAAAGAAGTTTTAAATCGCTAAACTCATTAATCGCATTTTCCGTTAGGAAAATGAGGTTAAGTTAACAAGGGCGCATGGTGAATGCCTTGGCACTAGGAGCCGATGAAGGACGGGACTAACACCGATATGCTTCGGGGAGCTGTACGTAAGCTATGATCCGGAGATTTCCGAATGGGGCAACCCAGCAGTTTTAATCAACTGTTACCGCTAGATGAATACATAGTCTAGTCGGAGGTAAACGCTGTGAACTGAAACATCTCATTAGCAGCAGGAATATAAAGAAATTTCGATTCCCTAAGTAGCGGCGAGCGAACGGGGAACAGCCCAAACCAGAGAGCTTGCTCTTTGGGGTTGTAGGACTGAACATTTGAGTTACCAAAACGTTTGATAGTCGAAGGATTTGGGAAAATCCGCCATAGATGGTGATAGCCCAGTAGATTAAATTAGACGTTCTCAGTTCAGGATCCTGAGTACGGCGGAACACGTGAAATTCCGTCGGAATCCGGGAGGACCATCTCCCAAGGCTAAATACTCCCTAGTGACCGATAGTGAACCAGTACCGTGAGGGAAAGGTGAAAAGCACCCCGGAAGGGGAGTGAAATAGTTCCTGAAACCATGTGCCTACAATAAGTCAGAGCGCGTTAATGCGTGATGGCGTGCCTTTTGTAGAATGAACCGGCGAGTTACGATCCCGTGCAAGGTTAAGACTTAAAAGTCGGAGCCGTAGCGAAAGCGAGTCTGAAATGGGCGTTTTTAGTACGAGGTTGTAGACCCGAAACCAGGTGACCTATCCATGTCCAGGTTGAAGGTGCGGTAAAACGCACTGGAGGACCGAACCCGTGTAAGTTGAAAATTGCTGGGATGAGGTGTGGATAGCGGTGAAATTCCAAACGAACTTGGAGATAGCTGGTTCTCTCCGAAATAGCTTTAGGGCTAGCCTCGGATGAAGGATCATGGAGGTAGAGCACTATTTGGACTAGGGGCCCGTCTTGGGTTACTGAATTCAGATAAACTCCGAATGCCATTGATTCATATCCGGGAGTCAGACGATGAGTGATAAGATCCACCGTCGAAAGGGGAACAGCCCAGATCACCAGTTAAGGTCCCTAAATGTATACTAAGTGGAAAAGGATGTGGAGTTGCACAGACAACTAGGATGTTGGCTCAGAAGCAGCCACCATTTAAAGAGTGCGTAATAGCTCACTAGTCGAGTGATTCTGCGCCGAAAATGTACCGGGGCTAAGTATACTACCGAAACTGTGGATGTGACCATTAGGTCACGTGATAGGAGAGCGTTCTAAGGGCGGTGAAGCAAGATCGTGAGGACTTGTGGAGCGCTTAGAAGTGAGAATGCCGGTATGAGTAGCGAAAGATGGGTGAGAATCCCATCCACCGAATGACTAAGGTTTCCTGGGGAAGGCTCGTCCTCCCAGGGTTAGTCGGGACCTAAGTCGAGGCCGAGAGGCGTAGACGATGGATAACAGATTGATATTTCTGTACTAGTTAAATGCGTTTGAACGATGGAGGGACGCAGTAGGCTAAGATGTGCATCCTGTTGGATTAGGATGTCCAAGCAACAAGTCTTTTGATGAGTCAAATGCTTATCAATTTAAGGACAAGTTGTGATGGGGAGCGAAATTTAGTAGCGAAGCGTCTGATGTCACACTGCCGAGAAAAGCTTCTAGTGAGTATTTAACTACCCGTACCGCAAACCAACACAGGTAGTCGAGGAGAGAATCCTAAGGTGAGCGAGTGAACTCTCGTTAAGGAACTCGGCAAAATGACCCCGTAACTTCGGGAGAAGGGGTGCTGATCGCAAGATCAGCCGCAGTGAATAGGCCCAGGCGACTGTTTATCAAAAACACAGGTCTCTGCAAAATCGTAAGATGACGTATAGGGGCTGACGCCTGCCCGGTGCTGGAAGGTTAAAAGGATGGGTTAGCTTCGGCGAAGCTCAGAATTGAAGCCCCAGTAAACGGCGGCCGTAACTATAACGGTCCTAAGGTAGCGAAATTCCTTGTCGGGTAAGTTCCGACCCGCACGAAAGGCGTAACGATCTGGGCACTGTCTCAACGAGAGACTCGGTGAAATTATATTGTCCGTGAAGATGCGGACTACCCGCGACAGGACGGAAAGACCCCATGGAGCTTTACTGTAGCTTGATATTGAGTGTTTGTACAGCTTGTACAGGATAGGTAGGAGCCATAGAAACCGGAACGCTAGTTTCGGTGGAGGCGTTGGTGGGATACTACCCTCGCTGTATGACCACTCTAACCCACACCACTTAGCGTGGTGGGAGACAGTGTCAGGTGGGCAGTTTGACTGGGGCGGTCGCCTCCTAAAGAGTAACGGAGGCGCCCAAAGGTTCCCTCAGAATGGTTGGAAATCATTCGCAGAGTGTAAAGGCACAAGGGAGCTTGACTGCGAGACAGACAGGTCGAGCAGGGACGAAAGTCGGGCTTAGTGATCCGGTGGTACCGTATGGAAGGGCCATCGCTCAACGGATAAAAGCTACCCTGGGGATAACAGGCTTATCTCCCCCAAGAGTCCACATCGACGGGGAGGTTTGGCACCTCGATGTCGGCTCATCGCATCCTGGGGCTGTAGTCGGTCCCAAGGGTTGGGCTGTTCGCCCATTAAAGCGGTACGCGAGCTGGGTTCAGAACGTCGTGAGACAGTTCGGTCCCTATCCGTCGCGGGCGTAGGAAATTTGAGAGGATCTGTCCTTAGTACGAGAGGACCGGGATGGACATACCTCTGGTGTACCAGTTGTGCCGCCAGGCGCATCGCTGGGTAGCTACGTATGGATGTGATAAACGCTGAAAGCATCTAAGTGTGAAACACACCTCGAGATGAGATTTCCCATTCCTTTATGGAAGTAAGACCCCTGAAAGATGATCAGGTAGATAGGTTAGAAGTGGCAGCACGGTGACGTGTGAAGCGGACTAATACTAATCGGTCGAGGACTTAACCAAGTAATTGGTGTTCCGGTAAGATGAAAAATACAATTTGATATTAGCTAGTTTTGAGAGCACAAGTTTCTCAATAGTG
This sequence comes from Lactobacillus sp. CBA3606, assembly GCF_002970935.1. Taxonomy (NCBI): domain Bacteria; kingdom Bacillati; phylum Bacillota; class Bacilli; order Lactobacillales; family Lactobacillaceae; genus Lactiplantibacillus; species Lactiplantibacillus kimchii. The sequence continues at coordinate 169,106 of NZ_CP027194.1, forward strand.
TGGCGACGATGGCAAGAAGGATACACCTGTTCCCATGTCGAACACAGAAGTTAAGCTTCTTAGCGCCGAGAGTAGTTGGGGGATCGCTCCCTGCGAGGGTAGGACGTTGCCATGCAATATTCCGACATAGCTCAGTTGGTAGAGCGCTTGACTGTTAATCAAGATGTCGACGGTTCGAGCCCGCCTGTCGGAGTTATCTACGTAAGCCATGGAGAGTTGTCCGAGTGGCTGAAGGAGCAGCATTGGAAATGCTGTAAACGGGTTATACCTGTTTCAAGGGTTCGAATCCCTTACTCTCCGTTAGTTAGATATAATAAATATGACCCCTTGGTCAAGTGGTTTAAGACACTGCCCTTTCACGGCAGTAACATGGGTTCGAATCCCGTAGGGGTCATCATGGAGGATTAGCTCAGTTGGGAGAGCGTCTGCCTTACAAGCAGAGGGTCACAGGTTCGAGCCCTGTATCCTCCATTTAATGGCTTAGGCTGTTAGAAAAATTAAATAGACTTCATCATAATGATTATTTGGCTCGGTAGCTCAGTCGGTAGAGCAATGGATTGAAGCTCCATGTGTCGGCGGTTCGATTCCGTCCCGCGCCATTTATGGAGGGGTAGCGAAGTCTGGCTAAACGCGGCGGACTGTAAATCCGCTCCTTCGGGTTCGGTGGTTCAAATCCACTTCCCTCCATTTTTTCATAGGGATATAGTTTAATGGTAGAACAACGGTCTCCAAAACCGTCGGTGTGGGTTCAACTCCTACTATCCCTGCCATGTTGGCGGTATTGGCGAAGTGGTTAACGCACCGGATTGTGGCTCCGGCACGCGTGGGTTCGATTCCCACATACCGCCCTTTGATTGGGTTATAGCCAAGTGGTAAGGCAATGGACTTTGACTCCATCATGCGCTGGTTCGAATCCAGCTAACCCAATTGGGTTGGGCAAAAAATGATGGCGGTATAGCCAAGTGGTAAGGCAGAGGTCTGCAAAACCTTCATCACCGGTTCAAATCCGGTTACCGCCTTTCCTGAAAAGGTTATAATCCTGATCAGTTTCATATTTAGTTTCATTTTGCCGGCGTGGCGGAATTGGCAGACGCGCTGGACTCAAAATCCAGTTCCCGTTGAGGGAGTATCGGTTCGACCCCGATCGCCGGTACTAATAGCTATTCAGGTAGCTTTCGGTACCTTTGCATGGTCTTCATATCCTTGATATGGAGGCTTTTTTGTATTTTCAAAAGTCATGCGAGACCATGCAAAGTGAAAGCCCGGAGCCGGCGTGACACATCGTATGTCTCGTCCGGGAATACCTGGTGACAATAGGCCGATGGAAAGCCTGTGGAGCCATATGAAGACGGAATATTTTGACTTTGAGAGGCCATTAGTATTGAAAGCGATATTGGGTTAGTGGTGAATTTTATGGATTGGTATAACAATTCTCGCCGTCAAACAACACTAAACGGCATGACCCCAGTAGAATACCGAAAGCATGCCGTCAAGAAAATTGCATAATAATTTTAATTATTTGATTGTCTACTTGACGCGGAGCCGCGCCGGCTGACCTTTCATCGTAGTTATCTATTGTGAATTAAATAATTCACGATTTTAGTGCTACCTATAACTATTACAACAGGAATAGAAAATATAAAGAGAATCCCATGTAAGGCCCAAATAACTAGCATGTTGGTTATATCATCGCGAAATTTTAGCTGATCGTGTAGTATCGTATGTCGTGGATAATTACTAATTTCCCGTGTAACATAGGATTGCATGTAAAGGGAATTATTGTTCAAGGCAGGTAACTAATGCAGGGCCACCGGATAGGTTATCAAGTAGGAAAATAGAAGTAATAGATTGAGTGGATTCAAAATAAAAATAAAGTGACCGCTAGGCTGAGCTGTTACAAAGTAAAAACTAATTATGAAGATTGGTAAGCTAGATAAGTAGTCTTTAAATAACTGAAGTAGTTCATGCACATCGCTCACCATATTTCTTAAATTAATAAAAAGTAAACGTATTAAAATGTAGATTTCATGACTATATCCTCCGTGTAAAATTAATTTGATGCTGGGAGTATAGGTCCAAATATTGATTAAGTAACTATAGATTTTAGTGTTTTGGTAGCCGTGTGGATAGAACACAAGAAACCTAAAATTAAGGGTGTTTAATTTTAGGTTAGTAATGAAATAATTCCCTGAGCTTAATTAAGTTAATTCACAGAAGGCGTGTTAACTTAACTGACTTTTTTAGACAAAAATGGTAGTTGTGCGATATTAACTAAGTAAACGAGGCGTGAGAGTAGCTTCTTGACAGTGCTGACGAATGAACAAATTGAAGCAATTGCAATCCTAGGGGCCAACGCAGGAGTTAAGGCTTATCGTGATAGCCATAAACGTGCGCTGAAGTCCGAGTATCAAAAAACCGACGTCATACAAAGCTAGTGTTGACTAATTATCATTATTTGGAAGATAACGTGAACGTCGGTTTACCAGAGTTAATGGATGATGATGTTGAATATGCAACGGCTTTGCCTAAAGATCAGTTGTCTATTCAGTCATGACTAGGCTAGAGTGCCTTTATGATGTAGGTCGCCTAACGTGCGTGTCACGTTGACCACCCAAATCACCAGCTGGATGTTAAACACTAGCTAATTTAAGCGATAGATACACTTACCAAAAAAGAGGGGATAAATTGACCTTAACGATATATGATTCAGATCTACAACCTTACTACTATCACTACATCCAGAAAATACGCAAGCTATTATTAACCAGACGAAGATTATTGAGTATCGCCGGCGCTTCTATCAAAAACCGTTTCAAGCGTTCGTTTATACTACGGGCGCTGCAGGAGGGATCGAGCTGTTTATTAAGTGCAATCAGCCCATTACTGGAGATGCGGCTACTTTGGCACAGCTGGGGCAACAATTTCAGCATGATGACTATCATGAAATTAAAGCTTATTTTGCTGCTAAGAATACGGGTCTAATTATACCAATCACAGCGTTTACTCAAATTCCTAAAATTAGCTTAGCGATGTTGAGGCATCGGTTTGAAAACTTTGTGGCGCCACGGCAGTATCTATTTTTGGATCAGCCAACTCGACAAGCTCAGTTGGCTTTTTTGTTGCAACAACCTGGGTTTAATCAGACCAACATCGACTGGCAATCCAAATACGAACACTTGGTTTAAAAAACACCGATTAATCTAACAGACGGACTGGTCTGAATGATTAATCGGTGTCTATTTTACTTAATTAGCTTCTCATAGACGTAGCAGGTATCATCTTGATGGTAAACCCCAACCATCTCGCCAACGCGCTCAAATTGCATTTTAGCAATCAAATGCTGCATGGCTAAATTATCGGCATGGGTATCAATTCGGATACTTTTAATAGCCGGATGTTCTTCGGTAATATGGGCAATGATTTTTTCAAAAAGTTGGGTGGCGTAACCATGACCCGCATGGCTAGAATGAATCGCCACACGGTGGATAACGACATATGGCGCCGTGGTGTTTAACCAAGTAGCATTAGCCGTGTCGTAGGTGGCGTCTGGTGACGGTACTACGGCGACGGCACCTACTGTGGCGTTATCATCCGCATTGAATAAGTAGGCGGATCCTTGCATGATATCGGCGGTAATCTGATTGCGTGATGGGTAATCGCCTTGCCATTGGTTGACACCGGCCTCGGCTAATTGATTACGCCCATCGCTTAAAATATCGATGATAGTGTCAATGTCATCAAGAGTTGCTTTTTTAAAATACATTATCTGTGACTCCTCTCTTAACTGCCCAACGTTTGTGTTTAAAACGCTGACTTTAACAGTATACAGAAGTCACACGAGATTGGTACTATTTTAGCTTGTTTCTTAGTAATTTTTCAATTTAATTGTTGGTTGCCAGAATGGCTTGTGCGCGGGCGGCCATTGCATGAGCATCATTATAGGCAGCCACGGCATCCGGGGTGTACTGGTAAGTATTCGTACGTAGTGTTCGGTCATAGAAGTCTAAATAGGGTAGGGCATGGTCCTGTGCGATTTTGATGGCTTGTTGCCAGTCAAAAGCCACTTGTCGGTAGTCAATACTAGTTAGGCCCTGGTCGTCAAAGGTTAGCAATAAATACATGGCTCGTGGTGAGCGTAACGCCGGCCATGGTGCAGTCGGTAAGCCAATGGTTCCGGCATTTAAAATCAATTGGCCCGCCGTGGAATACCGCATTAAGGGTTGATGGGTATGGGCATAGATGACGATATCCGGCTGCCCGGTCGCGGCTTGGTCAAAGTTGGCTTGTTCAGCAGTCGGTGCTAAGGCATGACCACGAGCACGCTGTGGCAAGACATGTTGCAAACGAATCGTGAGCGGGCCGACGTGCTTAGTGACCGTTAAGGGTAAGTGTAAAAGTTGCGTAAAGTGTGCTGAAGTTAATTGTTGGCGATCGTAAGCGGTTAAGATGGTCGCCATAATTTGCTTGGGTTGATTAAAGTCAGTGGGAGTGGCGGCTAAAACTTTACCATAATTTTCTTCATGATTCCCACGAACGTAAGCGGTTGGCTGGACTTGATCGAGTAAAGCCATACACCGCTCGGCTTCAGGGCCACGAACGGTTATATCGCCAACGGTCCAGTATTCGGTTACCCCTTGTGCCTGAGCATCGGCTAAAACGGCAGCGAGGGCGGTCGCATTGCCGTGAATATCAGATAAAACTGCAATTTTTTGCATCTTAAAGCAATCCTTTCATGAATAACAGTTGTTGTGGTTAGTAAAGTTTACTATTCGTTAAAAATCGGTTAGCAACTCACGCTGATAAATACAACGCCGCTTAAATCTGGTATACTATACTACGGAACGAAGTAATATATTAGCACGTATATTCAAGCCAATTCGTTTCAAAGCCGTAGTTGTCCTCCGGGATAACGACGGTTTTTATTTTAGCATAAAATGCAGTGTGACGGTGTCGTGTGGTTAGTTAGTCTAATGCTAGTAATAGTGGGGTTGTGTCCAAACTAAAAAAGCCTGACAATTTGTCAGACTTTTACATTAGTTTTGACGATGCTGTTTGATTTTTTGACTGAGATAATAGCCGAGATAGCAAATTGCAATAAAGGGTAACGTGTAGTAGAGAGCAATACGCTGATTAGGGTCAAACCAAATCAGAATGCAGGACAGACCACTTAAAATAAAGGTCAGCCAAGGCACGACCGGGTAGCCAGGCGTTTTATAGGTTAAGTCGGCCAGATTTTTGCCACTCTTAACGTAAGCTTTACGAAAATTAATTTCTGATAAGGCAATTGCCATCCAAACAATGACCACTGCTAAACCGGAAATTGAGACTAAAACGAGATAAACGGAACCGGCCGCATACACACTAGACAGTAACGCGAGAATACCACCTAACATACTCGTTATTAGGGCAATCAAAGGAACGTCACGGCGAGTGGTCCGTTTAAAGATTTTAGGAATTGTGCCTTCATTGGCGAGCGACCATAACATCCGCGTTGAGGCATATAGGCCGGAATTAGCGGCAGACATAATCGCAGTCAATACGACAAAGTTCATGAGGTCGGCTGCATACGGAATGCCAATTTCTTTGAAGACCAAGACGAAAGGACTTTGCGTGACCCCGGCCTTTTGATAAGGAATTAAAGCAGCCATCACGAACATACTACCGACAAAGAAAATAATCAAACGCCATAACGTGGTCCGAATGGCAATTGGAATCGTATGGGCCGGATCTTTGGCTTCACCCGCGGTAATGCCGATGAGCTCGGTTCCTGAAAAGGCGAAATTAACGGTGAGCATCGTCGTGAAGACCCCGCCAAAACCATTGGGAAACCAGCCATTTTTGTAATAGTTAGCCAGTAAGGGGGCACTCGAATGGCCCTGCAATGGGAGTAAGCCGATAATTGCTAAGCTACCTAAAATAATAAAAACGATAATTGCAACGACCTTGATACTGGCAAACCAAAATTCGGCTTCAGCGAACCAGCGGACCGATAAGGCATTAACGGTAAAGATGACGACCATGAAAAGTAAGCTCCAAAGCCAGGTGGCAACGTGGGGAAACCAGTTCTGCATGATTAGCCCTGCGGCGGTGAATTCGGAACCTAGCGCAATCGTCCAAGTCAGCCAATATAGGATTGCGACTGTGAAACCAGTCCCAGGGCCGATATATTTTTTTGCATAGACATGAAATGCCCCGGTATAGGGCATGGCGACCGCTAGTTCACCCAGACACAACATCACTAGGTAGACTAAGACGGCACCGATGGTGTAAGCGAGTAGCGTTCCAATGGGGCCCGCTTCATGAATGGTATAACCAGAACTGAGAAATAGTCCAGTTCCAATGACCCCACCGAGTGAAATCATTAGGACATGCCGTGACTCCATTTGGCGATTAAGATGAGTTTGTTTAGACATAAATAAAGGCGCTCCTTGCAAGTTTAAAATAATTAGAATAAGATGAGTAAACTATTAATGCAATTAGAATACCATAATTTTGGGTCAGAAAGGAATATTAGTATGGCAAAAAAATCATTGAAAGCGTTATTAAAAATGGGTCCTGTCGTCTTGGATGGTGCGATGGCAACTGAATTAGAAAAACGAGGTGTTGCGACCGACAGCGCTTTATGGTCAGCGACGGCGATGCTCACTAAACCCGCAGCAATTACGGCGGTGCACCAGAGTTATTTTGCCGCTGGGGCGCAGATTGCGATTACGAATACGTATCAAGCTAATGTACCTGCCTTTGAAGCTGCTGGGATTCCAGCAGCGCAAGCGCGACAGTTAATTCAGTCAGCGGTCCAACTCGCAAATCAGGCGCGTGATGACTATGCGGAGCAACACGCTGATTTTACGGGGATTGTGGCCGGCAGTATCGGTTCTTATGGGGCCTATTTAGCGGATGGCAGTGAATACACCGGTCATTATCAGTTAACGGCGCAGGCCTATCAAGCGTTTCACCGAGAACGGCTGGAATTAATGATGGCGGTTGGGGTTGATACGCTGGCCTTAGAAACGATGCCAAACTTTAAAGAAGTTCAAGCGTTGGTGCGCTTAGTGACAACAACTTATCCCACCCAGCCTTACTGGGTTAGCTTCAGTATTCGTGATGCGCAAACGTTGTGTGATGGGACTAGCCTGGCTAAGGCCGCACGGTGGGTTGCTGCACAGCCCAATGTGGTGGCAGTTGGCGTGAACTGTACCACTTTGGAAAATATTGAACCAGCGCTGCAAACGTTGCGAGCAGCGGTGACAGTGCCATTGATTGTGTATCCAAATTCAGGCGATGAATATGATCCGATGACAAAAACGTGGCAATCGACTACCTTAAGTCATCAATTTTCGTCATTTGTACCGGCTTGGTTGGCTGCTGGTGCCCAAATTATTGGTGGTTGTTGTCGGACGACCCCGACCGATATTCAGACCGTTGCTAGCTTGATTCATGAGTCAGCTTAAGGCCGCAAAAAAATAAAAACAGGCTTTGCAAGCAGTTATGAACGACTTGCAGGGCCTGTTTTTATTTGATTATCAGGAAGGTCAAACTGAACTTAATAAAGTAAGAACATTAAAATTAGTTGAACGGCTGCATTAATTAGCAAATGAAACCGCATCCGTCCGACCGATTGTTGACTAAACCAAACGGCGATTGTGACTAAGATTGCCAGGATAGTCTGCCAAGTCAAAGGTTGTAAAAAGATGACGATCACTAATAAAAGACCGGTAATCGCCGAAATGAGCTGGTTGATCTGGCGTTGATGGCTAAAACTTGGCACGTATAAGAAAAGATAGCTTGCCATTAACGGGGCTAATTTCCATAAAAAGGTCGTCGATAAATAATTATTTTGCAAATAAAAAACGGCCACTGGAATCGTATACGTCATGACAATGCTGAAGACGGTTAACCCGAAATAGTTTTGCATGCCAAAGCGGGGGATTGCCATAATTAGTAACCACGCGCTTCCGGTTAACAATAAATATAATAGTTCGGATTCCTTAGCAATGATGCTTGTCAGAGCCAGAGCTACTGAAATCCCAATGGCGACTAAACTCCATTGGGGGGCAATCCGCCGGTCTAAAATAATAAAAATCGTTGCCGTAATGGCTAACGTATACCCGATGAGCGGGAGTTGTGCGGATGAAAATTGTGCGGTTTGGAAGGAACGCCCGTAATCTAGCGCAGCCCACCAACAAATGATACTTTGAACAACCATGAAAAGGACCAGGTGAACATAGTCACGGTTTAATTTTATTTTTCCAATTCGAATCATATGGCCAACGTCTTTCTGTAGGTATTATTACAATCCTAACGATAGACGGCGAGCCAGTCAATAATTTGGTAAGATTCTTTAAAAATTCTGTTGATTGTGATAGTGTAATATAGTTATGAGCCGTTCCCGAGAGGATAAGAGGTTGGGACTGGAAACGTCACAACGGACTAGCAATGGCTATGAAAACAGTCGTGGTAGTTACTCTTAGATGCCTTGTAACCGCAATTTTTCAAGGGGGAATTTTAAAGTGAGTGAAAGACACCTATTTACATCTGAATCAGTTTCTGAGGGCCATCCCGATAAAATCGCGGATCAAATCAGTGATGCCATTTTAGATGCCATGTTAGAACAAGATCCACAAGCTCGGGTTGCTGTTGAAACTTCAGTAACTACGGGGTTAGTATTAGTCTTTGGTGAAGTATCGACCAAAGCCTATGTTGATATTCAAAAGGTTGTGCGTGACACGATTAAATCAATTGGCTATGTTGATGGTCAATATGGGTTTGATGGTGATAACTGTGCCGTTTTAGTTTCGTTGGATGAACAATCACCAGATATTGCCCAAGGTGTTGATGATTCTTTGGAAACTCGTGAAGGTGACGCGGACCCATTGGATCAAATTGGAGCCGGCGATCAAGGGATGATGTTTGGCTATGCCATTAACGAAACACCTGAGTTAATGCCACTTCCAATCGCTCTAAGTCATCGGTTAATGCGCCAAATTGCAACTTTGCGCAAGACTGGGACCATCAACTGGTTGCGGCCAGATGCGAAAGCGCAAGTTACGGTTGAATATGATGCTCAGAATCAACCTAAGCGGATTGATACCGTCGTCTTATCAACGCAACATGATCCTGACGTTTCGTTAACCACGATTCGGCAAACGGTGATTGATCAAGTGATTAAGGCGGTTATTCCTGCTGATTTGTTGGATGATCAAACCAAATACTTGGTCAACCCAACTGGCCGCTTTGTTATCGGTGGCCCCCAAGGGGATGCTGGCTTAACTGGGCGGAAAGTTATCGTTGACACTTATGGTGGGTTCGCCCATCATGGCGGCGGGGCTTTCTCTGGTAAGGATGCGACCAAAGTGGACCGTTCAGCAAGTTATGCGGCGCGCTATATTGCGAAAAATTTAGTTGCTGCTGGCTTGGCTGATCAGGTTGAAGTCCAATTAGCGTATGCTATCGGAGTTGCTGAACCAGTATCAATTGCGGTTGATACGGCTGGTACCGGTAAGGTCAGTGATGATGCCTTAATTACAGCGATTCGCCAAAACTTTGATTTGCGGCCCGCTGGAATTATTAAAATGTTAGACTTACAACGCCCAATTTATCGGCAAACTGCTGCGTACGGTCATTTCGGTCGGACGGATGTTGACTTGCCTTGGGAACATACTGATAAAGTAGCGGCTTTAAAAGCTGAATTTAACTAAATAAACGTAACGACTTTTCGTTACGGTCTGTAGGTACTCGACGCTAAAAGCGACCTTGTTTTAACAGGTCGCTTTTTTTGCGGTCTGCGTCGCCATTAAAGCGGGTCATTTTTCAAACATAGAAGGAGTAAATGACATGCAACAACGTAAAACCAACGTTATCGCAGTTACCATTGCGATATACGTGGCCACGTTCATGAGCGCGATCGAAGGGACCATCGTGTCAACGGCCTTGCCGACAATTGTCGGTGACCTGCACGGGGTTGCTTTAATGAACTGGGTTTTTTCAATTTATTTATTGACCAATGCCATGATGACGCCAATTTATGGCAAGTTAACGGACTTAATCGGTCGTAAACCGGTCATGCAAGCGGGGTTGATTATCTTTATTATCGGCTCGATGATGAGTGGCTTATCTGATTCCATGCCAGTCCTGATTTTCTGGCGCGCCGTCCAAGGGATTGGGGCTGGTGCACTGATGCCAGTCTCCATGACTATTATTGCGGACATTTATTCATTTGAACGGCGAGCCAAAGTTCTGGGCTTTAATAGTTCGGCTTGGGGGATTGCCTCAGTCTTGGCGCCTTTAATTGGGGGCATCATTGTTGATAAGTTAAGTTGGCATTGGATCTTTTTCATCAATGTGCCCGTGGGCTTGATTACCTTAGTTTTATTTCAAGTTTATTTACGAGAACCTAAGCGCCAGCGACAAGGTAAAGTTGATTATCTGGGTAGTTTCTGGTTAATGCTATTTTTATTGTGTTTGATGTTGAGTTTCCAATTACTTGGAAATGCCACAATTAGTTGGGCCACAGTTATCATGGCATGGGTATTAAGCGGCTTTAGCCTGTGGTTATTTATTCGCCGTGAGAGTCGAACCGCAGAACCCGTGATTTCGTTGGACTTATTCAAAAATCATACGTTTGTCATTCAAAATGCCGTGGCAGCGTTAGTGAGCGGGTTCTTGATGGCCGTCGAAGTATACATTCCCACGTGGACGCAGGGAATTCTGGGTGTGCCAGCGTCATTAGCGGGCTTTGCAGTAACGCCAAGTTCGTTAATGTGGATTATTGGGTCCTTCGTGACGGGCCGATTATTGGCTAAATGGGCGCCACGAAAAATTATCTATTTAAGTTTAATGTTTATTTTGATTACCAGTATTTGCCTGGCTCTCTTACCGGTTTCAACCGTCTTTGGTTGGTTCTTCTTGATTACCGCCATTGGAGGCGTTGGCTTTGGGATTACCATCACTGCAACGACAGTAACGTCACAGCATCTCGTCGCACCAGAAAATGTGGGTGTGGCGACGTCGTTTAATACATTGAGTCGGACAATCGGCCAGACCTTAATGATTTCGATTTTTGGGATTGCCCTAAACGTCGGGATGAATCAAGGCATTCAACAGCATGCTGGCACTAATATGGCAATGATGAATAAACTGATTAATCCACAGACGGCAACGAGTTTGCCAGCTAAGCGCTTACCAACGCTACATGGAATTCTGTACACCGGGTTACATTGGGTCTATCTAATTGGCCTTGGTCTGGTGATTTTAGCGCTAATCGTGAATAGTTTTGACCGAGGCAAACAGATGACTGCGGCGCAACATGCAGCTAAGTTAAAAAAGTAAATTAGGTGACCTAAAGCCGCGTAAAAAGCTTTGGAAAAAATAAAATAATTGTAGCAAGAAGTCACACAATTCTTGCTGCAATTATTTTTTGTTTTCAAGCATACCAAAATGGGTGCGTAAACTAGTCGACTTTTTTAGGGGTTAAGGGGCCAATTCGTTGGCCCTGGCTCAGGCGGGTACTCAAATATAAGAGACAGCTCCCAAGTAGAACGCCCCCCACAGTATCACTGGGGTAATGGACGCCGACGACGATGCGACTGATCATCATTAGTAAAATCAGGGCGCAACCACCGACTAATAGGCCACGTTTTAACGAGCGGTGCTGTAGCTGATCATAGGCGATAACTAATAAACTACCGACTAATACGGTCGCTGTTGTGGAATGTCCGCTGGGATAACTATAGCCCCCAATCTCAATAAGCCGCCATGCCGTTGGGCGAGGTCGTTGAATCAATTGTTTGATAAAATAATTGCCATAAGCAGCTAAGCCCCAAGTATTAACCCAAAAAAACAACGTGGCTCGTTGTTGTTGGCGCCAAACTAATAGCAAACCAATGACGACGGTAATGCCAGTCACTGGCACTGAATTCCCCAACTGTGTATAGGCCACTAGTCCAGTTTGTAACCAGGCCGGACTTTGATGCAGCGGCCATGCGATGTGCGTATCGAAAGTTTTAATAAACGGGGCTTGGCGCCAAACCGCCCAGGTCCAACCGAGCCACAGTAAAAATACCAGTAACATTGCCCAGTCACGCCGGCGCCAATGAATTTTAGCCATCGGAGTCCTCCAATCAAGATTTCTTGTCCTGATTATAGCATGTTTAACAATTTCAACCGGGCCCAGTGCATGAAAAGCCACGTTTTTGAGCGTGTTCGCTCTTGAAAAAGTAAGCCGAATTTGCTAACATAGGTAGCAATAACTTTACGACTCTGACAAGGACTAGTAAGCCAAGCTGATTTTCAGAAACCTCGTGGGCGCTGAAAACGAGGAATTAGCGACGCTGAACTTACCTTCGAGTCTTCCGGCTCAACTTACAAGACGGACGTGGTTTCGCGTTAAGATTCCCAAGAGGCCACGGAAACGTGGAATCATAGGTGGTACCGCGGAACCTGTTTTCGTCCTATAAGCGCTTTTTGCTTATAGGCTTTTTTTGTAACTTGAGCCGGTAACTGATACTTAGTTACATAAACCAGTACCAAGAGAGGGGCACTAGCATGGCATATAATCATCAGATTATTGAACGCAAGTGGCAACATTATTGGAAAGCTAACAAAACGTTCAAGACGTTAGATACAACGGATAAAAAGAAATATTACGCTTTGGATATGTTCCCATATCCATCTGGTCAAGGCTTACACGTCGGTCATCCAGAAGGCTACACTGCGACGGATATCATGTCACGGTTGAAACGGATGCAAGGGTATAACGTGTTACATCCAATGGGGTGGGATGCGTTTGGGTTACCAGCTGAACAGTATGCGTTAAAGACGGGCCACAACCCGAAGGACTTTACAGCGCAAAATATTAAGAACTTTAAACGTCAAATTCGGTCATTGGGCTTTTCCTATGATTGGGATCGTGAAGTTAATACCACGGACCCGACATTCTACAAATGGACTCAATGGATTTTTGAACAATTATACAAACGAGGCTTGGCCTATGAATCTGAAACGCTAGTTAACTGGGCACCAGATATGATGGGCGGGACTGTGGTCTCAAACGAAGAAGTCATTGATGGCAAGACTGAACGGGGCGGCTACGACGTTTATCGGGTGCCAATGAAACAATGGAGCTTAAAGATTACGGCGTATGCTGATCGATTGATTGATGATTTAGATGATATTGATTGGCCTGAAAATATTAAAGAACAACAACGGAATTGGATTGGTCGTTCGGTCGGAGCTGCGATTAAGTTTAAAGTTGCGGACCATGACGATCAGGTCATCGAAGTCTTCTCAACTCGGCCAGATACGCTATACGGCGCTAGTTACATGGTGTTAGCACCAGAACATGCCCTCGTTGAAAGCTTAACCACGCCAGCGCAAGCGGCTGCGATTAAAGCTTATAAAGCTAAGATTGCGACTAAGTCTGATTTGGAACGGACCGATCTTAACAAAGATAAGACCGGGGTCTTTACTGGGAGCTATGGCATCAACCCAGTTAATGGCGAAAAGTTGCCCATCTGGATTGCTGATTATGTTTTAGCTTCTTATGGGACCGGGGCCATTATGGCTGTACCAGCGCATGATGACCGTGATTTCGAGTTCGCCCAGAAGTTCGACTTACCCATCAAACCCGTTATTGCCGGTGAGAATGACTATGCTAGCCAGTCTTACACGGGTGATGGCGTTCATATCAATTCTGGCATTGTCGATGGTCTCGAAAAACAACCCGCGATTGATAAAATGATCGACTGGTTAGTTGCCCATAACTGTGGTGAAAAGAAAGTCAATTATCGGTTACGAGATTGGATTTTCTCACGGCAACGCTATTGGGGCGAACCGATTCCGGTGATTCATTGGGAAGATGGCGAAACCACATTAGTGCCAGAAGATGAATTGCCGTTACGCTTACCCGCAACTAAGAACTTGGAACCTTCCGGAACCGGTGAAAGTCCATTAGCTAACATTGACGATTGGGTTAATGTGGTCGATGAAAATGGCCGTAAAGGGAAGCGTGAAACGAACACGATGCCACAATGGGCAGGGAGTTCGTGGTACTTCTTACGTTACGTTGATCCACACAATCCAGATGCCTTGGCCGATTATGACAAGCTCAAGTATTGGTCACCTGTGGACTTGTATGTTGGCGGGGCTGAACATGCAGTGCTCCATTTATTGTATGCACGGTTCTGGCACAAGTTCTTATATGATTTGGGTGTGGTTCCAAACAAAGAACCTTTCCAAAAGCTCGTTAACCAAGGAATGATTTTAGGCGATAACCATGAAAAAATGTCTAAGTCACGTGGCAACGTCGTTAATCCAGATGATATTGTGGACCAATATGGGGCCGATACGTTACGTCTCTATGAAATGTTCATGGGACCATTGGAAGCGTCAATTCCATGGAGTACGGATGGCTTACATGGTGCTAACAAGTGGATTGAACGGGTTTGGCGGTTAATTGTGGATGAAAATAATCGTGTCCGTGACCGGGTAACGACTTTTAACGACGGTAAGTTGACGAAAGTCTATAACGAAACAGTTAAAAAAGTGACGGCCGACTATGAAGCAATGCGGTTTAATATTGCCATTTCACAAATGATGGTCTTTGTTAACGAAGCTTACAAAGTAGATGATTTACCGATTATTTACATTGAAGGACTCGTCAAGTTAATTGCGCCAATCATGCCGCATTTGGCTGAAGAACTCTGGTCATTGTTAGGTCATGAAAAGACGATTACGTATGCGATGTGGCCAACTTATGATGAATCTAAGCTCGTCGAAGCAACGGTGCAAATTGTCTTGCAAGTCAATGGTAAAGTCCGTTCACATGCGGAAGTTAGCAAGGATCTCGGCCAAGCTGAACTTGAAAAACTAGCTTTAGCGGATGCCAAGGTACAAGAATTTACAGCGGGTAAAACGATTCGCAAAGTGATTGCGATTCCTGGTAAATTAGTTAATATTGTCGCTAATTAAAGGTGATAATAACGCGAAAAGTCTGAGGCGAAGTCTCAGGCTTTTTTGGTCTAGTCAGATTGCGGTTCGTTAAGGTTCGATTAAAGTCGTCCAGAAGTTTAGAATTAAATTGCAAGTTCACTATATTTCATCTAAAATAGTTAAGATTGAACTAAGAAAGTGGGTTACAAAACATGTCTGAGGAACCAAAAGCCGATCAACCGCAAAGTGGCCACGTTAATTCCGAAGCTGACGCACATCAAAAAATGGTGCGCGGGTCAGCTTGGATGACGGCGGGCAGTCTTTTCTCACGAATTCTTGGCGCCATTTATATTATTCCATGGGTCATGTGGTTAGGTAGCAATTCGATGCAAGGTAATGCGCTATATGCCAAAGGCTATAATATTTATAGCTTCTTCTTGTTGGTGGCCATCGGTGGCATTCCTTCGGCCATTTCTAAACAAATTTCTGAATATAATGCGATTAATGAATATGGTGTCGGCCAACGGCTCTTTAAACGCGGGCTATTATTAGCTGGTGCGATGGGGATTGCCTCTGGAGCCATTCTTTGGTTTGGCGCACAACCGATTGCTTTGATCTTTGGCGGTGGCGATCCGCATGTGATTCCGGTGTTACGGGCTTTGGCGATTGCCTTGGTGATTATTCCACCGATGGCTTTAATGCGAGGCTTTTTTCAAGGCTACCAGCAAATGGCACCGTCTGCGGTTTCTCAGTTTGTTGAACAGGTTTTTCGGGTCGTCTACATGTTGGCGGCCACCTATTTTATCATGCGTATTCAAAATGGTAACTGGGTTAATGCAATTACGCAATCGACCTTTGCGGCCTTTATTGGGGCCGCTGCCAGTTGTTTACTGCTAGGGTGGTATTATTACCGCCAACGTCCTGAACTCAATCGGTTGGCGGCTCAGAGTGAAGCTAAGCTGGTTATTCCGGTATGGCAGTTATTTAAAGATATCATTGTGCAAGCCATTCCGTTCATTGTGATTGATACGGCTACGACGGTCTTTAACTTGTTAGATCAAGCGACTTTCCAGCCAATTATGCAGGCAACTTTTCATATTAAGGTGGAAAGTATCAATACGCTTTATGCGTTATTTGCCTTTAATTCCAATAAATTAGTGATGATTATTGTCTCGTTAGCTTCCGCGATTGCAATTACCGTGGTGCCATTATTATCAGAATCATTAGCAGCGCAAAATTTACGCAATATTCGCCAACAATTAGAAGATGCGATTATTTTGTTCCTGTTCATTATGATTCCGGGCGCCTTAGGGATGGCAGCGGTCGCGCAACCGTTGAATACGTTATTTTATGGTTACGATCAAACGGGGGCCGTGATTTTACAAATTGCCGCTTTTACGGCGATTATTCTCGGGCTCTTTACTGTCGTTTCAGCGTTAATGCAAGGGTTGTCGCGCAATCGAGATGTTATTCGATTTTATTTGATTGGTCTAGGAGTCAAGCTAGTTCTACAATGGCCTTGTATTGTGTTACTTTCAGCGGCCGGTCCATTAGTAGCGACAGCAATTGGGATGTTGGTAGCGAGTCTTTTAATCTTGCATGACTTAGAGGTTAACTTTGGCGTTCGTTATGTGAAATTATTGCCTAAAATCAATCGGATTCTCATGTATTCGATTGTGACTTATGTGGCTGCTAAAGTTGCCGTATATGGGCTAAATTTAATATTTAACGAACAACGTCAGACGCAAGCATTAATTATTTTATTAATAGCGGTGGCAATTGGTGGCGGCGTGTACGTATACTTTGCTTTGCGGTCTCGTTTGGCAGATATAATGATTGGAGCTAAGGCCGATGGATTGCGGCGCAAGCTCCGGATTAAGTAGGTGAATGATGCGAATTGATAAATTTTTACATGCGATGCGAATTGGGACCCGAACCCAAGTCCGCCGTTTGATTAAAGACGGTCATATTACGGCCAATGGTGAGCGCGTTTTATCGGGGAAGCAACAAGTTAATCCGGTCAATGATGTGGTTAGCTTAGATGAGCAGCCTGTCAGTTATCAACAGTATTTTTATTATGTGATGAATAAACCAGTTGGGGTTATCACCGCAACGGTTGATGATCAAGCGAAGACGGTCTTGGATTTATTTAATACGACGGATTATCGTGACGACTTGTTTCCAATTGGTCGCTTAGATAAGGATACGGAAGGTGTATTGGTGATTACCAATGATGGGGCGTTGTCCCATGCCTTGTTGGCACCAGCCCATCATGTTACTAAGGTATATGAAGCTGAAGTAACTGGTGAAATTACGGCTGCGCAAGTGGCTGGTTTTAATGATGGCATTACTTTAAAAGACGGGACGCAATTGCAACCCGCAGCCGCTGAAATTGTTGCTTTTCATGAGATTGAAAACTTTACGACATTACGGATTAAAATCCATGAAGGTAAGTATCATCAAGTTAAACGGATGGTCGGGACTTTAGGCGAGCGTGTCGTGCAGTTGCGACGGATTGCCTTTGGTTCTTTAGAATTACCGGTTGGGTTACTTGCAGGTAATTACCGAGCGTTAACGGATGCTGAACTAGTGGCGTTAAAGGCGGATGCTGGGCATCCTGATGAAGATTAAGGCGTCAAAAAGTCTGAGTGTGACAGCTTAGGCTTTTTTTGTTCGATTATGTGTTGCACTTCAATTGTAAATTCGTCCTTCAAACAAGTGAAAGATTACATAGATAATTAGTAGCTGTAAGATTACAGTTTTAATTCGACAAAGTGTTGCACTTGGTTTGACAAGTCGTCACCCGTTAAATTAAATTTTAATTAGTATTGACTTTGTAAAATGAGAATGATTTAATGTAAACAACAACAAAACGGAAAGGATCGATCGCAATGACGAAACTATTACCAACTAATGCTTATTATTTTGGCTTTTATTACTTTAGGTAGCGTTCGTATTGGTTCCTTAGATACGAACGTCACGCACGTTCGTGTCTAAGGTTAGCGAAGTCAGATTTGTCTTGGCCAGCTAGACACGGGAAGTCTAGCTGGTAATAATAGTCACTTGCATCGTTTTTGATGAGGTGTCGCCTGCTAGATTTCTAAAATCTAGCAGGCTTTTTTTATATTGTTGGACCTTTGAAGGAGGAAATGCTATGACTAAGCGCCATCGTAAAACGTTATCACTAAGCTTGTATTTAAATTACTTTGTCCACGGGTTGGGATTGATTATTTTAACGCAGAATATGCAAGCACTGAGCCATCATTGGCAAACCCCAATCGAAACGGTTTCTTATGTTATTTCAGGAATTGGGATTGGTCGGTTATTAGCTTATTTCATATTTGGGCAATTATCTGATCGATACGGTCGCAAAGTTTTCGTTAATTTAGGGATGTTAAGTTATTTTATCTTTTTCTTAGGAATGGCCTTTGTGCGCGATAGTCAAGTGGCCTATGGCTTAGCGATATTGGCTGGGATTGCTAATTCGGCCCTTGATGCCGGTACTTATCCGACCTTCATGGAATTGAATGGCAATCAAGGTGCATCCAATGTGTTGTTAAAAGCATTCATGTCGGCCGGTGAATTTTTATTACCGCTGTTGATTGCGTCATTGGAAACGGCTCATTTATGGTATGGCTGGTCTTTCATGGTTGCCGCATTTATTTTGAGCCTTAATTTTTGGCAGTTAAATCGACAAAAATTTCCGCCAAAGAATCAAGCCTCAGCAGCAGTCGTTAAGACTAGTGCACCGTTATCAAGATTACGCCGTTGGCTAGCAACTATCGGTTTAGCTGGCTATGGTTACACCTCGATGGCATTAATGATTTTATATACGCAATGGATTAGCTTGTTTGTGACTCGTGAACTGAACTATTCGTCAATTACCGCGCACTTATTGTTGTCGCTTTATAGTATTGGGTCAATCAGTGGGGTTGTGCTCATCTTTATGAGTTTACGTTGGGGTGTCGCTGAAACAAAGCTATTGATTGGCTTGAATCTCGGCGCATTCAGCGCATTATTGGTGGTTTGTTTCACTACTTGGCCGTGGTTATCAATGGTGGCAACGTTTATCTTTGGGTTTACAGCGGCTGGTGGTAGCATGCAAATCGGCTTAAATTTGTTGCTTAAATTATATCCACAAGCTAAAGGTCGTGTGATGGGGCTATTCTTTACGCTCGGTAGTGTTGCCTCTTTTACGATTCCGTTGATAACCGGGTGGCTTTCAAAACAGCACATTGGTCGTGCGATGCGGTTTGATTTAGTCATTAGTCTGGTCGGCGTGGGTTTGGTCTTACTCGCAATCTGGGCTTTAGGGCCACAGCAGTCACTAGTACAGCAACGTCACCGGATTAATCGAATTGACCACCACTTGGTTAGTTTGTTGAACCAACGATTTGATGCTGTCACAACGATTGGCGGGTTAAAGCAACAGGCGCAGTTACCAGTATTGGATGCTAAACGCGAAGATCAAGTGTTAGCCCGAATTGCCAAACAGAGTCGCTCAGCAGCACAAACGCCGTACTTACAAGCAATTTACCGAGAAATTATGCTGAATTCGCGTACGTATCAACAAGTAGAACCTATTAAAATAATGAAGACTCAGGAGGACTTAACACATGATTGATTATATGACAGCTGGTGAATCTCATGGCCCACAATTAACAGGAATTTTGACTGGCATACCTGCTGGTTTATCGATAGATGTTGATCAGATTAATGCTGGTCTAGAAGAACGACAAGGTGGTTTTGGGCGCGGCAATCGCCAACAAATTGAACACGATATGGTGACGATTACTGGCGGATTGCGCCATGGGGTCACGCTAGGGTCACCGTTGGCCTTAGTCATCCAGAATCGTGATCACGCCCATTGGCACGAAATTATGAATCCGATTAGTCCAGCGACTAATGATAATACGTTGCGGCGAGTAACCCGACCACGACCAGGGCATGCGGACTTGGTCGGCGGGATGAAATATGGTCATCGTGATTTGCGCAACGTGTTGGAGCGATCATCCGCGCGCGAAACGGCGATGCGGGTTGCTATTGGTCAAATTTGTAAACAGCTACTAGGTCAATTAGGCATTGAACTCGTCGGCTATGTTCAACAAATTGGGCCAATTATGACAACTAGCCAGTCCTTATCGGTTGCCGAATTAACAAAGCAGATTAAGAAAAATGATTTACGGTTGGTCGATCAAACTAAGGTTGCGGCCAGTCATGACTTGATTACAGCGACTAAAAAAGCTGGTGATACGTTAGGTGGTGTGATTCGGGTGGTCGCAACGAATGTGCCAGCTGGATTAGGGAGTTATGCAACTTGGAATACAAAGTTAGATGGTCAATTAGCGGCGGCGGTCATGGGCGTCAATGCAATCAAGGGCGTTGAAATTGGTGATGGCTTTATAGCCGCTGACCAGTATGGTAGTCAAGTCATGGATGCCATTGACTGGCAGGCTGATACCGGCTGGTCACGGTTGACGAACCATCTTGGCGGTTTTGAAGGTGGCATGACTAATGGGATGCCGATTGTTATTAAGGCGGCCATGAAACCAATCCCAACGTTATATCGACCACTGCAAAGTGTAGATATTCAAACCAAAGTGGTTAAAAAAGCGAGTGTAGAACGTTCCGATACGACGGCCATCGTGCCAGCCGCCGTGGTTGTTGAAAGTGTCGTCGCCATTGAATTAGTGCGGGTGTTAACAGCCACTTTTGATGGTAGTAACTTAACGCGGTTACAGCAGATGCTCCAAAACTATCGGGCTGAATTGCAGGCCTATTAGCGATGCGGATTCAAACTTTGGGTCCGCAAGCTACCGATAGTTATGCTGCTGCTGAACAATATAATCAACAACACTTTCAAGGACGCGCCGAAATCCAAGGTCAATCAAGTTTTGAAGCTATATTAAGGCATTTGGACCGCGATACAGGTGATTATTTAATTATGCCAGCCGCCTTTAAATCGACTAGTTTAGATGCAAGTTGGGGCGACATTCATTATGCATTGTCAGCACAAATGACGTTGGTAGATTGTTTCATAACACAGCTTGACCCGTTAGTGGTCGTTCAGCGCATAACGGCTAAAAATCGGTTGGGCTATACTCATGCCGCTACTGCTCAGCTATTACAACGGACGGTGAACATGGTGACAGTCCAAACGGCGCCTAGCAAAGTCGTTGCTTATCAGTTATACGTTAAAAATCAAGCCGCTTACGTGTTGACTAATCTAAAAAATGTGACGCTGACGTCAACCGAACAGATTATCAAACAATTGACACCAGCGATGGTGTGGTGTGTTTATCAAATCAATTAAGGAAGTTTACGATGATGAAAAAATTAATGACGAGTCCACAAAATGGATTACAGGGGACGCTTACTGTGCCAGGGGATAAAAGTATCTCACATCGCAGTTTGATTTTAGGCGCAATTAGTCATGGCGTGACGCACATTGATCACTTTTTAGTCGCCGATGACTGCCTCACAACTTTAACCGCGTTACAAGCCTTGGGGGTAGTCATCGAACGGGCAGGGACTACGGTCAAGGTTGATGGGGTTGGCTTAGCTGGGCTACATCCGGCGGTTGGGGCGCTACAAATGGGAAATGCCGGGACAGCCACCCGTTTAATGGCTGGACTATTAGCTGGTCAGCCATTTGATAGTACCTTAGTTGGTGATGCATCGTTGAGTCGCCGGCCAATGGAACGGGTTCGGCAACCCTTAGCAACGATGGGGGCACAAGTAACGTTGACTGCCGGGGCGTTACCGATGCATATTCATGGACAGCCCCTAAAACCAGCTAATTATGCCCTAACGGTCGCCAGTGCGCAAGTCAAAAGTGCCTTAATATTGGCGGCATTACAGGCATCTGGGCCAAGTACGATCATTGAAAAACAACCCACTAGAGATCATACCGAACGCTTATTAAAGCTATTTGGTGGTGATATTACGACTGCCGCCGATCAACGGACCATTACCGTACAACCACAGCCAAATTTACAAGGTCAGCATGTCATCGTGCCAGGAGATCTGTCATCAGCGGCCTTTTTCTTAACAGCCGCAAGTATTGTACCCAAGTCACACCTGTTGCTACGACACGTGGGGCTTAATCCTACGCGAACGGGACTGTTAAACGTATTACAGCGCATGGGTGGAAACGTGAAAGTGACACAATTAGTCAGTGACGGTGAGCCGGTCGGTAATATTGAAGTGATGGCAAGTTCATTGCGACCGATTAAGTTAACGGCTAGCGAAATTCCCGCAGTGATTGACGAATTACCGTTAGTGGCATTATTGGCCGCTACGGCGGATGGTGTGAGCACCATTAGTGGCGCTGCCGAATTACGGGTTAAGGAAACGGATCGGATCAAGGCAATCGTGACTGAATTTCGGCAATTGGGTATTGCAATTACCGAACGTCCCGATGGCTTTACGATTGATGGTCGGCAAGCGTGGCACGTCAAATCACCGATCCTTACTAGCCATGGTGATCATCGCATTGGAATGATGTTGGCGATTGCTGCTTTGCGGATCAACACCCCATTACAATTGGCAGGGGCGACTGCGATAAATATCTCATACCCCACCTTTTTTAGCGATTTGCAACAATTGTTATCAAGAAAGGAGCGCCTTAAATGACTCAGGTTTTAATTAATGGACTCGGCCTGATTGGTGGGTCATTGGCGTTAGCCATTCGACAAGCACATGCTGATGTGTGGCTTATGGGGAGTGATCGGCAAGCTAGCTGTTTGATGTACGCTAAACAACACCGAATTATTGATGAAGTTGTCACTGACTTTGCAACTGCCGCCATCAAAGCGGATGTGATTATTTTAGCGGGACCGGTTTCAGTGATTCGGGCTGACTTAAGTCTCTTAGCAACCTTAGCCTTGAAACCACAAGTGTTAGTAACTGATGTTGGAAGTACCAAACAAACGATTATCGCAGCGGCGCAACCTTTACAGGCACGTGGTATTAGTTTTATCGGTGGTCATCCAATGGCTGGTTCACAGCGAACTGGTGTGGCTGCAGGCCGTGCGGATTTATTTGAAAATGCCTTTTACTTTTTAGTACCGGGACTCACGCCGCCCTCAGCAATGACGCAGTTAAAAAAGTTACTTAGGGCAACTAAAGTTAAATGGTTACCAGTAACGCCACTGCAACATGATCGTTTGGTGGGCCAGCTGAGTCATCTTCCACATGTGGTCGCGGCCACTTTAGTTAATCAGACGCACACGGCTTTGGCCGATTCGCCAATGGGGTTACGGTTAGCGGCTGGTGGGTTTAAGAGCTTAACCCGGATTGCTTCAGCTGACCCGGCGATGTGGACGGCAATTTTATTGAATAACACTGAACTGGTGTTGAGACAGTTAAGTCAGTTTAGCGGCGCATTGGCACAGATTGAACAGGCGATTCAGGGCCAGGATGCAGTAGCGATTGAGGCCTTCTTTACGCAAGCTAAGGTGACTCGTGACCAACTTGGGCCAGAACACCTGGGCCAGTTGCCTAATTTTTATGATTTGTTTTTAAATATTCCAGATCATCCTGGGGTTTTAGCAACGATTATGCAGCAATTGGCTCAAGCAAAGCTGAATTTAATTAATTGTCATATTTTAGAGGTGCGTGAAGAAATTGATGGGGTACTACAACTAACCTTTGGCACTGCCAAAAGTCAAGCACAAGCAGCAGGACTGTTAAAGGCCGCTGGCTATCAGATTGTGAGGAATCGTTAATGCAAGCAATTTTAATTGGATTCATGGGTAGTGGCAAAACGACAGTTGGTCGATTATTAGCGCAGCAGTTACAGACGCAAGCTGTTGATTTGGACGATCTGATTGTCACACAAGTGGGTCAACCTATTACGCAAATCTTTAGTGAACAGGGCGAGACTGGGTTTCGGCACTTAGAACAAGCGACGTTATGTCAAGCGTTGACACAGCCGGGGGTCTTATCTACTGGTGGTGGCACACCCACTAGTCAAAAAAATGCTGAAATCTTGATGGCGAGTTCAATTCCAGTGATTTGGCTGGCGGCTGCAGATCAAACTATTTTGCAGCGACTTGCTAACAATCGTGACCGACCGTTAGTTAACACCTTGGCATCAGCTGACTTGTTAGCGTTGAAGCATCGACGGGCTAGTATATATGAGGGCACAGCTGATTTAATTGTGTCGACGGATGCGTTGACTCCGCTAGCAATCGCGACGCAAATTGTGACTTGGCTGATGCGGCGGACGATGCCAGTTGAATTGAGTCGTTAAGCATTGAAAAAATTTAAAACTTATTTAGCAAGGCCCTTGCCTTAAAGCGCACATTAAGGTTTAACGTATAGTCATTGATTAAGCTAATCCATTTGGTTTAATCACCACTAAATTCGGTTATCAAAGGGGTTTTAACTCATGAAAAATGTTTTAATTTTAGCAGCTAATGGTCAAATTGCCCAAATTGTTGAACAACGGTTATTGCATGAATCAGCATTTAGCACAGTCAATTTAACTTTGTTTTTACGCAATGCGCAGCGCTTAGACAAGTTACAAGCTAATGATCGAGTCACCTTAATTGATGGTGATATGACTAACGAAGCCGCTATCGATCGAGCGATGGTCAATCAAGATATTGTTTTTGTGGCGGCTGTGGATCACGATTCACGCAATCGGTTAACTAAAAATGTTATTAAGGCAATGCAGACGAATCATGTCAAACGAGTCTTATTCACTAATGTACTTGGCTTGTACGACGAAGTTCCCGGTGAATTTGGTCGATGGAATGCCGAAATGATTCGTTCTGGAATGGCATCGGCACGACAATCTGACCAGCTATTAGCAGCATCGGGGTTAGATTACACGACCTTGCGTTTGCCGTGGTTAAATAATCATGATGAAATTAAGTATTTAGTCACGACTCGTAATGAACCGTACAATGGTGTTTCTGGATCGCGGGCCAGTATTGCGGCTGTCGTGGTTGACCTAATTAAGAATCCTGACAAGTATGTAAGCGACAGTATTGGGATTGCTGATCCTGATACTCAGGGGGAGAAACGGCCCGTCGATTAAGTCATATTTGAGGATAAGTATCAGGACGATTGATAGAATCACACTAAGCTTAGATGATGTGTATTATCTGGTTTTAGTGTGATTTTTTTAATGAAACACACCTAATAGTGGTTGACCTTAAAGTAACTGGAAGGTTATGCGGTGCCGTTGGTTCAAAGTTTCAGGAGGATTTGATATGAATAAAATTAAAGTAGTTATTCAAAATAAAATATTCTGGGTCAGTTTATCTGAAAATGCAGTTGTGACTGATATCAAAAAACAATTCCCATTAACTTTGACGCTGAATCGAAGTGGTATTAATGAGTATTATAAGCCATTACCCAGCAAAGTTGCGGCAACTGCCATTGGTACTAGTCAAGTGAAAGCGGGTTTCGTTTATTATTTTGCGGGGCGTAATGCATTTTCACTCAACTTTGCTGATCTAAATATCGCGCCTTATCAAGTTATTGAACCTGGTCGTTTTGACGATGCGACCGCAAGTCAATATTTAGCAAAAGGACCGCAACTGATTACAGTGACGGTTTCGGAAAAATAAAATTAAAATAAAGCTGGCCTTATAGTAACTTGAATGGGTTACGCTATAGTCATCAACTAGTCAGTAGTAGTTTAGCTAAATTATTTGAATTGAAACTGTTATTAATTAACACTGTGATGGAGGAATGAATTATGACAAATATTTTAATTATTGGGGCAACAGGTACGGTTGGTAGCACGACTCGGCAATATTTCTTAGATCATACTGACGACCAATTAACTTTGATGGCTCGGCATACCCAGCGATTAGGTCAGATTGACACGAACCGTGAAAAAGTTATTGCTGGTAGTGTAACTGATTCGACGGCACTTCAAAATGCCTTGGCTGGTCAAGACGTTGTATTTGCTGCATTAAGCGGTAATTTGCGTCAGATGGCACAAGCCCTAATTGCAGGTATGGACGAAGTGGGTGTGAAACGGCTCTTATTCATTACGTCAATGGGTATCTACAATGAAATTCCGGCTTCGATGGGTGCCAGTGGTAATCTGGTTGCCAATCCAATGTTGAAAACTTATCGGGATGCGGCCGATGTTATCGCTGCTTCTGACTTGAATTATACGACGATTCGTCCTGGATGGTTTGACGGTGGGGCTGATATTGATTATCAGGTCACCCGTAAAGGTGAACCATTTGGGGGTCACAATGTCTCGGTGACCAGCATTGCTGATTTAGTCGTAAAATTGGCGCATGATGATAACTATGGCGCGCGTGATAGTCTAGGAATTAATCGTCGATAAGAAAGGTTGCTAGGCAAAATACCAAATAAAGTTGTACCACAAGAGAATTGCTAACCTTTTCCATGTTGATTTCAATGCGTGGGGCTGATTCACAAGTGAAAGGACATATTGCTGCTAATGCCAATGTTGGCAATAGTAAGCAATTGTTAATTGATGTTATTACGGTGTTACTGCCATTTATTGGCTAGCCACGTGTGTTGACTGCGCTTAGTCTATTAAATGAAATTATTGAAAAGTAGGTCGTTATTATGGAAAAGAACAAAGCGATTGATGGTTATCGACAATTTAATGTTGCCATGAGAAACAGTGATGTAACCACATTAAAACAATTACTGTCATCTGATTTTACGTTGACGCATATGAGTGGATTTGTCCAACCCATTGATCAATGGTTGGCTCAAATTGCGAATGGACAAATGCATTATTTTTCATCAAGAGAACAGTCTGTTAATGCTCGTGCCATAAAAAATGGTTGGCAAGTAACGGGAAATAATATCGTCAATGCTCAAATTAATCGCGGCATCCGAACTGATTGGCAGTTACATACCGTTATGGAAATTATTGAAAAAGATGGGATTCCTGTAATTCAGAAAGCGGTAGTAACGCCATATTAAAATTGTATTTGGAACCATCTATTGTGGCAACGATCAGTTCCTACTTTAGCGGCCAAGAGCATATTTGTTAGGGTTGCTCGGCAAATGACCGGTAAAACATCAGCAAATCAGCGGCAAACTGGTCACCACCAGCGCCCACGTTAAATCAACCCAAAAACGACCAGCTAGCTATTACTAGGTGGTCGTTTTTTGATTGGAGCGGTTAGATTAATCAGTTGCCTGCTTGTCTTGGTGTATTCAGAATGAGTTGGTTTTGCAAGTGTCGAACGCGGTTGGCCGCCCGCTCTGAATTGAGTTGGCTAACTACTTGGTCGAGGGTAGTGGTGGCGGTCATTGCCTTTTGAAACGAGTGTACTGTATAGCTGTGAAACTTAATGTGGTCGGTTGTCGTTAACTCAAACCAATTTGGTTCTAACGTTTTGGCGGCGGCTTTAATCTTTTTATCCGGCCAAACTAAATATTGCGTCGTGGCACCATGGGGGTAAATGTCAACTTGCCAGCCACGTTTAACATCAGCGACTTCTTGCCAACGCTGGATTCTTAGGTGATTGATGGCATAGTAAATAATGCTACAAATCAGTAATGACGGCTTCCTCTTTAGTTCTGCCGATGTTAACGGCATCATCACTTCTTTATGAGTTGTTGGTACTGTTTTAGATTGCGGATTAGTTGGCGTTACTGGTCTAATGGTTAACATCATGCTGATTGTTAAGATAACCAAGCCTAACCCACTAAATTTTAAACTTTTTTTCATAATTTGGAATTTACCACGCTACTATTGCGCGAAATCATGCATGTATTTAGGGATAGCATGACTGATCTGATGAGGTAAGACCACGTACTGATCTTTGGCGAAGTCATCGGCAATTGCGCTGTGTAGGTAGACGGCACTCAAAATGGCAGCCGTAAAATCAGTGAATTGACCGGCGAAACCACCAATCATGCCGGCTAAAGTATCGCCCATGCCACCAGTTGCCATGGCTGGCGTGCCACCGAGATTCTCCCAAGCATCAGTGTCCGTATAAACGGTTGTATGATGGGCCTTAACGACTGCAATGGCATGCAGGCGTTGTTGGGCCGCCTGATTAGCAACTGGTGTTTGGTCAGCGATTTTTAAGCCACTCAAACGTTGCCATTCCAT
Organism: Lactobacillus sp. CBA3606; assembly: GCF_002970935.1. NCBI lineage: Bacteria > Bacillati > Bacillota > Bacilli > Lactobacillales > Lactobacillaceae > Lactiplantibacillus > Lactiplantibacillus kimchii. The sequence continues at coordinate 197,109 of NZ_CP027194.1, forward strand.
CTGATGAGGGGTGACGACGATTTGTGCGACGGGTAAGACGGTCTGTGCTGCGGCTAATAAGGTGATTGCGGAGCCATCAATAACTAACCGTTGTTGGGGTGTCACTGTTTGTAACACGTGTTGTAACAACTGAGCCGCTAAAGGTTCGGTGCCGAGTCCAGGACCAATAACAATAACACCCATGGTCGGTAATAACGCTAATACAGCCGTTGTTTGGGTATAATCTAATACCATTGCTTCTGGCAGATGGGCGTGTAAGCTAGTAAAATTACTGGCGGCCGTGGCTACTGTGACTAAGCCGGCTCCACTATAAGTGGCAGCCATTGCGGCCATGATAATGGCCCCGCCGAAGTTTTCATTACCACCAATTAACATGACCCGACCAAATGTCCCTTTATAAGAGTCAACCGGCCGTTTGATAATTGTATGGCGGACTAGTGCTGATGTGATTGGTTTCAAAATAACGCCAGCTTTCTTATTTTAGTCGAGTATACCATGATTATTGAGACCGGTTGCGTCTGATTATTAAGTTAGCGTGACCTATGCTAAAATTAAGGTATTAATACTTTTGGGAGGAACCAATAGATGACAATTGATTGGCAAGCACTAGCGGCTGAACACAAAGCGGATTATTTAACTGACTTAACGACCATGTTACGCGTACCGAGTTTTCGAGATGATAGTCAAGCAACGGCAGAGGCACCTTTAGGGCCAGGCCCCAAAGCAGCTTTAACCACGTTCTTAGCGATTGCGGCACGTGATGGCTTTAAGACAAAAAATATCGATAACTTAGTGGGTTATGCGGAATATGGCGAAGGCGATGAAACGTTGGCAGTTTTAGCTCATGTTGATGAGATGCCTGCTGGTAATGGTTGGGATACCGATCCTTTTGAACCGACGATTAAAGATGGTAAGCTCTATGCACGTGGGGCTTCTGATGATAAAGGCCCGGGTATGGCAGCTTACTATGGCTTAAAATTAGTTAAAGAATTAGGGTTAAAATTAAATAAAAAAGTTCGGTTTATTGTTGGTACTGATGAAGAAAGCAATTGGACTGGGATGAAGCGTTACTTTGAAGTGGAACCAGCGCCAACGTTAGGATTTTCACCGGATGCGGAATTTCCATTAATCAATGGTGAAAAAGGTAATGTTAGCTTACAAGTTCACTTTGGTACCACGGATACCGGTGATTTTAACTTAGTTTCATTTGATTCTGGGCTACGTGAAAACATGGTGCCACGTGAAGCAGTCGCAGTTGTGACTACTTCGGCTAATGAACAATTAGCTGCTGATTTTACGGCATTCTTGGATCAACAACCGGTTACTGGTGAATTAAAAGTAGTTGCTGACGGGGTTCAACTAGAAGTGATTGGTAAAGCGGCGCATGGCATGGAACCTAAAAACGGCATCAATGCCGGGACTTACCTTGCAAGTTTCTTAAATCAATATCCTTTTGCTGGTGATGCACGAGACTTTCTAGCATTTACTGCCAATCAATTACATGATGACTCACGGGTGCATCAATTAGGACTCGCTTTTACGGATGAAGTGATGGGTGATTTGACGATGAACGTCGGCTTATTGCACTTTGACCACCAAGCTGGTGGCGACTTAACCTTAAATTTCCGTTATCCTAAGGGGATTGAACCACAAGAATTAACGGCTGGCGTCCAAGCTAAATTACCCGCACAGGCGACGGTTAGCCAAGGTGACTTTATGGTACCGCACTACGTTGATCCCGAAGATCCGATTGTTAAGGATTTAATGGCTGTTTATCGGCGCCAAACGGGTGATCATGACTCACAACCAGAAATTGTGGGCGGTGGGACGTACGGCCGGATGATGAAGCGTGGCGTGGCTTTTGGGGCTTTATTCCCCCACACTGAAGATACGATGCATCAAGCGAATGAATTTCAACCAGTTGATGACCTGATGGCTGCAATGGCGATCTATGGAGAATCAATTGCCGTCTTAGCGACAGACAAGTAAGCAACTAGGCACTATAATTTGAGGAGGCTATCCTATGACCCAATATAAAAAGATTCTCGTTGGTATCGATACTTCTGAACAATCACAACTTGCCCTAGATAAAGCAATTGCGATTGCGAGTCAAAATCAAGCCACTTTAGACATTGTGACGATTATTAACACGGAAAAGTTTATCGGCATTACACAAGGACCAATGGGGTTTGGTGCCACGAATCCCCAAATTTTAGATGACCTAACAACTGATTTAAAGGCGAACTTGGCCGCTGCTCGTCAGACCGCTGAAAAAGCTGGTGTGACTGAGGTCCGGGTGCATTTGCATTCTGGTAATTCCAAGTTGCTATTGGCGACGACATTACCGGAACTGTATGGCAACGATTTAATTATTGTTGGCGCTACGGGTCTAAATGCCATTTCTCGTATCTTGATTGGATCGAATGCGGCCTATGTGGTTCGCAATGCGGCTTGCGATACGTTGATTGTCCGAACTGATTTGAACCAACAGGCGGTTGCACAGCAAAAACGGTTGATCCGCAAACTTTAATAGCAGTTCATGTTGTGAATATAGAGTTTGGGCTTAAAATCCCAAGCTCTTTTTTGATTATCGGCGGTTGCCTTTGGTGCTGAAAAAAATGACTATCAGGTGGTGTAATCGGGCAATTACGAGTATTATGTGAGGATAACGATTTGTTAAATTTTAGTTATTAGGAAGATAATCAATGTCAGGATTCTATACGGTTGCCGGGCTCTTATTGGGTGTTGTCGGCGCCAATATTTTAAAACGTTTTTTACCAATGGTACCGGAAGTTTTTATTTTAATCGTCACGGGAATTGGTCTATCCTTTGTGCCAATATTAAAGGGGACTAGCCTAGAACCTGAATTTTTTATGTTAGTCTTTATTGCCCCATTGATGTTTATTGATGGGCAAAAGCAATCTTTTAACACTATTCGGTCAAAATTTCGTGGCATCTTATTAATGTCAGTTGTTTTGGCAGTGGTAACTGTGGGTGCGGTGGGGGTGACCGCCAATGGTATTGAGGGCCAGTGGACCTTGCCGCTAGCCCTAGCGCTGGCGGCAATTGTGACCCCAACGGATGCCTTAGCCGTAGAATCACTAACGCGTGATCGCGACATGCCAGCAGGGGTTGAGGATGCTTTGTCGTTGGAGTCGCTATTTAACGATGCTACTGGGTTAGTTTTATTGGATTTAGCACTGTCAGTCTTGACTAAAGGTACGTTTTCACTGGCGAACGGGATTGGTCATTTCTTATTCGTTGCGATTGGCGGCATTTTAATCGGTGGTCTGGGTGGCCTAGGCTTAGTGATGTTACGCTATAAGTTAAATCGAATGGGAAACAATCCCGAAATCATCACGATTCCAATTAGTTTATTAACCCCTTTTTTAATTTATTTATTAGCTGAACACTTTGGCACGTCAGGCATTTTGGCGGTCGTCGCAACCGGGATTGAACATAACTGGGAGGCTAATCGCCTACGCTTAACTTCCACCAATGTTCAATTGGCAACGAAAGTGATCTGGACGGTAATTACGGATGTTTTGAATGATGGGGTCTTTTTATTTCTAGGGTTATCACTACCTTCAATCTGGCAAGATATTCGGCAGTTAGGGTGGGGGTCGACACTGAACTTAGTTGGGTTAAGTGTCTTTATTTATGGGGTCATGTTTGTCGTGCGCTATGTTTGGTCAGTGACTAATCGCGATATTCACAGGGTCTTTTGGCCACAGCAATCTAAGTCACAGAATCGGTTTAATGCCCGGATTTTTGCTATCAGTGGCGTTCATGGTTCGATGACACTAGCGCTGGCGTTCTCGTTGCCTAAAACCTTGGGCGGGCAGCCTTTTCCGTATCGTAATGAAATTATTATTTTGACCACGCTAGTTATTTTAATTAGCATGTTGGTCAGTGCGGTGATTTTACCAGTTATTTTGCCTAAAAAGGTTGACGCCTATACTGCAGATGAGGTCGACCACGTTCGGAATAAAATGGTTGATTTTGCGATTCTACAAATGCGGGCCACGATTGATGATCATATGATACGAGAGCTGTTAACTGATCAGTTACAGTCGCAAAAAAATAGTGAGGTTACCAGCAATCGTCACAATTTATCCAATAATTTTTATTTGCTATTTGATGAAACGAAAAGCTTGATTGATGCTTTTATTCATAGTGCGACAGTGACAGCTAATTATAGTAGTCAAAGTATTAATCGCTATGATCGACTTGTTAATCGCTTACTGGTGGAACAGCATCGTTTTAAATTCAAGCATCGGCTAAAACATCTGGAAAAAGAAGTGATTTGGCATACGAAGAATGGCGTCTTTACGCAACGACAACGCCGTTCGTTTCGAGATCACCGCTTAAGGACTGATACCGATTATGCTGCTAAGGTCCAAAACTGGCAAGCCACGCGCCAAGACTTATTAAGGTTGAATCAAGCCGTCATCAAAGAAGCTGATCAGTATTTAGATGAGGTGCTACGGGCCCGGCTGGTACAACAGCATAGTGATAACAATTATATTTACATGGTACAAAAGACGATTGACCGCTTCTTTGAAGGTATTCAACATGAATATCAACCCGAAATGCAACCGATTGATGCCGATTATTATGTACGCGCCTTTCAGTATGAGTATGACTTTATTCAGCGAGGAATTGATCAAGGGTTTATCACCAAAGCCGTTGCTAGTAAGCTATATACCGAAATTAATCAAGCGCAATTATTACGGATTCAAATTAATTGAAACGTTATTGATCTACTCTATCGGTTAAAACGATGTTGTAGATCTTTTTTAATATTTACATAAGTTATACATGAATTTTACAGCAATACGACAGGATTGACACGTTTATCTGGCATGATTTAAGAAGTGGCTCGCGCATCAGAATTACAACTAAATTGTGGGGAGTGAAGACGTTATGGGAATTGAATTACGGGATGTTACCAAGACGTATAATCAGACAGAACCACCAGTATTAACAGCAATTAATGCTGAGATTCAGGATGGTGAGTTATTTGTGATTGTCGGGCCATCCGGGTGTGGTAAGAGTACGTTACTGCGGATGATTGCGGGAATTATTCCAATTTCAGCAGGCGTGTTAAAGATTAATCAACAGGTGATGAACGATGTTTCACCAAAAGATCGGCAATTATCAATGGTTTTTCAAAGCTATGCGCTCTTTCCCTTTTTAAACGTGGCCGATAATGTTGCTTTTGGTTTAAAAGCCCGAAAAGTTGCGGTTGCTGAACGGCGGCGCCGGGTTGATGAGGCTTTAGCTTTGGTAGATTTAACCAAATATCGAGACCGGAAACCGCGAGAGCTTTCTGGCGGTCAACGCCAACGGGTGGCCTTAGCTCGAGCAATTGCGAGTGATGCTAAAATTTGCTTGATGGATGAACCGCTATCTAATCTTGATGCACAATTACGGGTGCAAATGCGGTCTGAAATCCGTCAGTTGCAACGAAAATTAGGGTTAACCCTGATTTATGTCACGCATGACCAAACGGAGGCTATGACGATGGCTGATCATGTGATGGTTTTAAATGACCAGCATGTGCAACAGATTGAGACGCCATTAGGGCTTTATAACCAGCCAGCAAATCAATTTGTCGCCCAGTTTTTCGGCACGCCCCAACTCAATCTATTGCCAGCAATATGTCGTGATTCTGAAACTAAGCCAACTTTAGTTGTGGCTGATACTATTCAAGTCACTTTAACGACGTCAATACCAGCGGGAACGTATACAGTCGGTATTCGACCGAATCAATTAGCCGTGACCGCCGTGACGACACCGATCGCTGGTAATGCCACTGTCGTCAATGTCGAAGTGTTAGGCGATCAGACCATTGTGGCAGTCGTCATGGATAATGGGGCGGAAGTGCGCATTGTTAAAAACGGTCAAGCAATCTTAACATTAGCGCAACGAGTCACCGTCACTGCCTTAGGCCCAGTCCTCATCTTTGGAGCGGATCAAACTTTAATTATGGCACAAGGAGGGTCAAGCGATGATCAACTCGTTACGCTCAACTAAAGGCCCCGTTACACCTAAAAAAACAACAGTGATAACACCGGCTAGCACTACTTTAACGCAACAACAGCACGATCAGCGCTATGCGTGGTTATTTTTAGGCCATCGCTAGGCTTATTACTGGTCTTTGTTTTTTATCCGATGTTGCGGACGTTTTATCTGAGTTTGTTTTTAACGAACAGTTTAGGTCAGCCCACGGTATTTGTTGGGTTACAGAATTATTTTAATTTATTGACGGCCAGTGATTATTTAGCCAGTCTGAAGGCAACTGGCTTATATGTTGTCGGTGTTACCGCTTTTACCTTGCTGGTTGGGTTATTGTTAGCGGCTGCTGCTAATCAAAAAGTTCGTGGTATTGCCTTTTTTCGCACGATTTTTACGGCGACGATGGGGGTATCAGTCTCGGTTTCGGCTATATTTTGGTTATTCATGTTCAATCCATCAATCGGTATCTTGAATCAACTGGCAACGCTGCTGCATTTACCGCTAATTAATTGGTTAACTAACCCTAACTGGGCTATGGTAGCGATAATTATGACCAGTGTCTGGATGCATTTGGGCTTTACCTTCCTCATTTTCTTTGGGGCACTACAATCGGTGCCCAAAGGACTGTACGATGCCGCTGATATCGCTGGGGCTAGTCACCGTTATCAGTTTTTCCATATCACGGTCCCGATGATTTCACCCACCTTATTTTTTGAAATCTGGCGAGGAAATACGTTCTTTTAAGGACGTGATGAATCGCTTTTTGTTTTGTACGTCGCATATGTTTAATAGAAATCGTTTCAAAATGCGGATTTAGTATTGAATAGATGGAAATTAGTCACGACGATTATAGCCACTTAGTTAATGTATCGCCAAAGTTATCGGTAAAAAACTAATTGTCACTGGTGGTTACCTAGTTATGATATCGAAAGCATTAGTACCACATTACCCAACAAGTATTGATGACCAACGAATAAAAGAGGTGCTTATAGATGACACTGCGGGCAATAAAAACAAGGCTCTATCCCCAAATTGACCAGCAAAAAAAATTATTAATAACTTTGGTTGCTGTCGGTTCGTTTGGAACCAGTTATTGAGTATGCAGATTGAGCGCCATAATAACGGTGGCGCTTACGTCAACGAATTTGGCATGAATTATCTGATCAAGTGTCTCAAACAGGAATACCCGTTTCTCAAGCAAGCGGAATCAACCAGTCTTTTACACGTTAGCCGTGATTTACATCATGCTTTTCAGAAGTTATTTAAGGAGCATGTTGGTTTTCCGAAGTTCAAATCACGTAAGTTCCCCAAACAGAGCTATCAATCTAATGCCGTCAATCACAATATTAGTCAAACAAGCCAACACCTGATCAAATTGCCAAAATTAGGTCATCTTGCATTTAAATCTGGCCGACAACTCATTGGTGAGATTAAGAATGTGACCGTCCGACTATCAGCTACGGGTAAATACTATGCAACAATATTAGTCGATAATGACGTGCAAAAACTGCCTAAAACTAAGCAAGCGGTGGGAATTGATATGGGGGTAGCGGATTTAATGATTACTAGTGATGGGGTAAAATACCCGACTATTCGCTTTGATAAAGTCTTATCGCAAAAGAAACATTATTGGGAAAGACGGCTAGCCCGACGTCGGTTACAAGCTATGAAGGAAATTGCATGGGACAAACACAATCACGTTTTAGAACCCCGTGAATTAACGGATTTCAGTAATTATCGCAAGGCGCGTCTCATGGTTGCCAAATATAACGAAAAAATCGCTAATCAACGTAGTAATTATTTGAATCAGCTTACCAAGAAACTGGTAACGCTGTACGATGTGATTAAAATAGAAGATTTGAAAACCAAAAATCTCCTTAGCAATCATAGGTTAGCTCGAGCAATTGCCAATCAAGCTTGGCGTGAACTACGCACTCAGCTTGACTATAAATGTGCTTGGTATGGTAAACAGTTGGTCACTGTGAACCCTAGAAAAACTAGTCAGATCTGCGCTGACTGTGGTTACGATGACGGTAAGCATGGGCTAGCTATCCGGCAATGGACATGTCCAAAATGTGGCATTAACCATGATCGGGATATTAATGCCGCCAAGAACATATTGAATGCTTAAAGAAAAGACTAACTAGGTTCGGAACGAGCCGTGATAAATAGCTGTAACCGCTGGGCATAGTGCTCGCACTATTGTGTAAGTTAGCAGTGTTCTCAGAAACTTGGACATTCATGGCCGAGTAGTTCACATGTTACGGCAAGCGTTTAAACAACTCCCACGCGATTTAAAAGAAGCGGCCGATATTGATGGTTTGACGCACTGGCAGTTTTATTGGCGTGTTGCCTTACCTTATTCACGAATTAGTGTGTTAACGCTGGCAGCTTATAGTTTCTTAGGCAGTTGGAATCAATATCTCTGGCCCATGCTAACGACTTTTAGTGATCGGCTGCGGCCAGTTCAAGATGGTCTGCGCCAATTACATTCGGAAGAGACCGCGACGAACTGGGGGCTGATTCAAGCGAGTGCAGCCATTGTGGTCATTCCCACGTTAATTGTGTTGTTTATTGGGCAGCATTATTTTAAATCCGGTTTAAATGAGGGGTCCGTCAAATGATGAAGCTAAAGCAGATGGGTCAACGTTATCGGTACGGATTGACAATTTTAGGGATTATGATGCTTGCACTGGGTGCTTGGGGCTATGCGCGGAATCAGGCTCAAGCTGCCGCAATGCCAAAACGAACAAAAGTGGTCTTTTGGCATGAGATGAAAGGCCCTGGTGTTGAACAAATTGCCGCAACTGTCAAAGCCTTCAATCGGCAGCAAACAAAGTACGAAGTGGTCGCCGAGTTTGAGGGGGGCTACAATGATGTGATTCAAAAGATTCTTAATACACATGGGACGGCGGCTTCGCCAGCATTATTTCAGTCAATGGATATTTCAACGAGTCAGATGTATCACAGTGGGTTTACGACCCCTATGCAAAAGTTTGTTGACCAAGAGGGGTATGATTTGAAGCAGATTATTCCAGGTGCGAAGGCCGTTGTCACCCGCAATCATCAATTATTATCAATGCCCTTTAATGCCTCGCAAACCGCATTATATTATAATAAAGCCGTCCTCCGGCGATATGGCATTACACCACCGCCAGTTGATCCGACATATCAAGATATTACGCGGGTGGCTAAAGCGATTCATGATCGGTCGCACGGTAAAGTTAGTGGCATGACCATGGAGGCTTACTCGTGGTTATTTGAACAATTATTAGCGAATGCGGATACCGCCTTTGCTAATCACAATAATGGTCACACGGGAAATGCGACCAAGGTTGATTTTACCAGTCCAGCGGCCATTCAAGCTATGAATTGGGTTAAAACTAATATTGATTATGGTGATTTTATGAACTTTGGTTCGGGTGGGAATGCGTCGGCCAACGAAGCGGCAGCCTTTCTATCCGGACACTTAGGGATTTTTATGCAATCATCAGCTAAAACGGGTCAGTTAGCGAAAATCTTGAAGCAGGATTTAGGTGTGACGTACTATCCACATCCAGATGGGCAAAAAGCGAATGGCATTGCGGTTGGTGGGGCCTCATTGTGGATTACAAACGATAAGTCGGCGGCCGTTCAAAAAGGTGCCTGGGAATTCACGAAATTTTTAGTGAATGCAAAAAATCAAGCTAATTGGCAAGCTAAGACGGGGTACCTAGCAGTGAATCAAGCTTCACAAGCGGAACCAGTATTGCAAGCGTTATTCAAGCAATCACCCGCACTAAAAGTTTCCAGTGATCAGATGCGGCGGACGGTGCCGAATGGCACTAATTCAGGCATTTTTATTGATGGACTGGTCCCAGCCCGTACGGCGATTCAAACGGCAATGCAAAAGATTTTTGCTGGTCAAGATAGTTATCGCGCGTTAAAAACTGCTGAAAATTCGTATAATCAAGTGTTAAAATCGAATAATCGTGCCAATGGTCGTAACTAAAAGAAAAGAGTTGAATTTTAGTGACAGTTAAATCATTAATTTATGGGCATCGCGGGGTGCCCGTTAAGTTTCCCGAAAATTCGTTGGCGGGGTTCGCCTATGCCATTAGTCAGGGGATTGATGGGTTAGAATTTGATGTGCATCTGACTAAAGATCAAGTTCCTGTTATTATGCATGATGAGACCATTGATCGGACAACCAATGGGCAGGGAGAAATTGCGGCCTATCGTTATCAGGAACTACGTCAATTTCGGTTAACTAATGGGGAGCCGGTGCCAGCTTTAGCCGAATTATTGCAGCTAGTCAGCGGGGAGCCGGTTCGGCTGAATCTAGAGTTTAAAACGGATCGGCATTACTATCAAGGGATTGAACGAATTGTTTTACGATTGGTTCACCAGACGGATTTAGTTTATCCGGTGGTATTTTCCTCATTTAATTTACGGAGTCTTGAACGGGGCTATCGAATTGATGCCAATCAGAAATACGCTTTCTTGTCAGCGGCGCGGATTGGTGATCCTGAGGGGTTCTGTGCAGCCGAACATTTGGAAGGGTTACATTTAGAGCACTATCAAGCCATGCGTCATGTTTCAGAACGGGTTTGGACAGTTGATGACCCCGATGCCATGCGCCAACTGTTTGATCATCAGGTGAGTGCGGTTATTACGAATAATTTTGAGTTAGCCCAAGATGTTCGCGCTGAAGTTTAGATAAAAAATGGTTCTCGCTGAATAATTTCAACGAGAACCATTTCTTTAATTAAACATTAGTTGGTTTCCGCACCGTGGCTAGCTTAGCATCAATTTGAGCTAAGACAGCTTGTTGGTTAGCGGGATCTTCTAAGTTATAAGTTTGTAGATCAAGCTTCATCTTAGGACTTGCATCGTAAGCATCAAACCATTTACGGTAGGCTGTCCACATCTTATAGTAGTAGGATTCCAATTCAGGATTGTGATCAAATTGCTCGTAATCCCGACCACGTTTTTTGATGCGATAAAGGATGGTTTCAAAATCGGTTTCTGAATAGACCATCAAATCAGGTGCTTTCTTAGGTAATTCAGTTAATTCAGTCATCATATTATCCAACAATTGCAGATAAACATCTAATTCCGTATCTGAAATATTACCTTCAGCGTTGTTTTCGGTCGTAAATAAAGCATCTTCATAGATTGAACGGTCGAGGACATTATTATCATCGGCCAATGCTTTTTTGATCATTGCGAAGCGTTTGTTTAGGAAATAGATTTGTAATAGGAAACCATAGTTCTTAGGATCCGAATAGTATAGTGGCAGAACTGGGTTGTCGCCAACGGGTTCGTAGAAAGCCTTAGTTCCAAGGTGATCGGCAATTAAACCAGTTAAAGTAGTTTTGCCGACCCCAATCATTCCTGCTGTTATTATCACCATGATAGCCCCTCTTTATAGAAAATTGCACTACATATTGTATAACAAAAAAAGTTTCAATACCATATAGACTTTTGGGCGAAACTTTGCTTGGGGTTAAAATTAATGTTTGTTTTCAGCTTGTGCTTTCAATAAATCGCGGATCTCAGCTAAATATTGAGCGGATAAGTCGGGCTCTTCTTCAGCGACTGGTTCCGGTTTAACGAGGCGATTAATAATTTTAACTAAGATAAAGACGACGATGGCAACAATAAAAAAGTTAATGACGGCATTTAAAAAGGCGCCGTAGCGAAAGGTGGCTTCACCGATACTAACTTTAAGGTTAGATAAATCAATCTGGCCTAGAAAAATTCCGATAAAAGGGTTAATTAAGTTATTCGTCAAGGATTTAACAATCGAGGTAAATGCCGACCCGATAATAACCCCGACCGCTAAGTCGATGACGTTGCCCCGAGCAATAAATGTTTTAAATTCTTCAATCATGGTGTAAGTGCTCCCTTCAATTTGTCATTAATAGTATAGCTAAATCTCCTAGGAGACTCAACTGCTTTGCGTTAAATGGTTGAATAAAGCGGTTGCAATTGCCGGCCGACTTCGATAAAGTAAAAGGTAGATTAAGAATTGAGAGGGTATTGGCATGTATAAAATGATCGTATGTGATTTGGACGAAACTTTAATGAACGATGACGGCACGCTTTCGGCGGCCAACGCGGCAGCGATTCAGGCGGCCACAAAAAAGGGTGTGTACTTTGTGCCTAATTCAGGCCGGAGCTATACATCGTTTCAAAATGATTTAGCACAGATGCATTTAAAAGACCAAGCGGATCAATATTCGATCTCGTATAATGGTGGTTTGATTTTGGAAAATGCTGGGAATCGGGTGATGGCAGTAAATGCGATGCCATTTGAAACGGCGAAAAAAGTCTTTGCAATTGGCGCAGCTCATCCCCAAGCGGCGACCCATGTTTATACGCAGGATACCCTCTATATTTATCATGCCACCCCGGATGATTCGGCTTATTTGACTAATCGGGGCGTCACATTCACGGCATTAACCACAGCGGACTTCGATTGTTTCAAGACGGCGAACGTGATGAAAGTGATTATGGCGTTGCCAACAATGGCGCAAAGACGGCAGATGCAAACTGCCGTGGAAGCACAAGTTGATCCAGCCGAATTGGCCGTGACGTATTCTTCGGACCGTTATGTGGAATTTAATCGCGCTGGTGTCAATAAAGGGACGGCGTCGATTCAACTGGGCGCACAACTGGGAATTAAACCCGCTGAAATCATTGCTGCCGGGGATAATAGTAATGACTTGCCAATGCTAACGGCTGTGGGCTTGCCAATTAGTGTAGCTAATGGCATTGCGTCAGTTAAAGCTGCCGCTAAATACGTGACGGTTGCGACTAATAATCAAGATGCGATGGCTGAAATTATTAATAAATTTATCTTGTAAATAAAATAGTAATCGGACTATAATGGTGTGTGTTTGGATTGAAGCTTTTACAAGTGGTATGATAACTAATGAAAATAAGATAAAATCTATAATTTTGCCAGTGATCACTCACTGGACATTAATAAATGGGGGAACGCGCATGAGTGCGATTCAAGACAATTTAGCCCAAGCCATTAAAAACAAACACCTCGTTGAGATCTATGCTAAAGGGACCAACGAACAATTTAGTGTTGGCTATGTGATACAACAAGATGAAAAGTTTGTTTTAGTCGAAACCATTAATGTTGACGGTGAGTTAGATGGACTAGTCGTTTTTCGGAAGGCCACGTTGGCTAAAGTAGTGACTGGGACCGATTATTTAAAGAGTATGGCGACAATCGTCAGTTTAGCGCAACAACGAGGCTATTTCGATGTTTGGAATACCGAACGCTTGGTCACCAAGTTTTTGAAAAAAGAGTCCAAGCATTCTTTACTCAAACAACTACTTAAAATGGCCTTCAAGCAAGACCAAGTCATTCAGCTGTCTGGTCGGATTAAAAAGCACGGTGATAGTTATACTGGCTTTATTCATAGTGAACATAAAAAATATTTGGAATTCAATTATGTGGATTTGTTTAACTTGGCTAAACGGCCCCAAATTGCTGTTCGTTATGCAGAAATTGACGAAGCGAGCTTGCATAGTTTTGAAACTTTTAATATTACGGCTGTTATTGAGCGCTATATGCCCGGTGACTTCCATTAATTAAGTCCTAACACATCGAACTGGTCATAGTTCGATGTTTTTTTGATATGACCAAAACTCGAAAAGATTAGTTAAAGATTGTTAAGTTTCCATCAGATGAAATATACAAATGGTCAGGGATTCGATACAATAAGACTATTGGTTTATCGGTACTCTGGGGAGGGGCTTAATCATCGTTTATGTCTATTGGTATATCGCAGCAGTTGATCATTGGTATTCGGTCATGCTGGTTTTTATGCTACAAATTTTGATTAATCGAGAATTACGGCAACGGCGTGTTTATCTTGCCGTGGTTTTAATGGCAAGCTTCTTAACTGGACTTTACATGTTATATGATAATTATTCTGATATTGCGACTTTTATGGTCAATTTAGGGCTACTGTGGTTTGTTCGGGATAAAAAATATTTTGTCGTGACGAGTTTAACAGCGACGCTCGCTTATATTTTATTTAGTTTCTTTGGTAATTTTGCAACGGAAACAATTTTTCATTTGTGCCACTTAGGTATTGATCAGTGGAGTGGCTGGTTATTTGAAATTGTGGGCGAGACGATTGTGACGGCCTGTATGTTGGCGGTCGCGGTCAGTTTTCAATTGTTGTATAAGCGTCATGTCAAACAATTTCGCGACGAAGTCATGCTCAATGTTATTATGAGTGCGTTAGTGGTCGCAACAATTGCTTTCTTTACGATTGCTACGGCGGCGGACAACTATAACATTGGTTCTGGATTCTTAGGGATTCTAATGTTGATTTTGATTGCCATTCTGTTAATTAACGGTGGAACCTTTATCTATCTTTTTTACAGTTATACGATGCGGGTACAGGCCCATCGGCAGGCGTTAGAACGGCATCAATATGATATTTATGTTAAAAATCTAGAAAATAGCTATCAAAATTTACGTAAATTTCGCCATGACTATCAAAATATTTTATTATCACTAGGAGAATACATCCAAGCAACTGATAGTTCCGAATTAAAGCACTATTTCAATCAAGTGGTTGACCGCTCTAAGCAGAGCTTGACGCGTGACTTTGGTCATTTTGATAATTTAGATCGCATTAAAGATAAGTCGTTAAAGGCGATTATTCAAAACAAGTTTTCGATAGCTCGGCAGGCGGGGATTCAGGTTCGCCTAGAAGCGACCGATACAATTACTGATTTAGCCATTGATCCTGTAACATTAGCGCGGGTCAGCGGCATTTTATTGGATAATGCAATTGAAGCTGTCACGGGTCAAAGCGGTGGCGAAATTGCGGTGGCAATTGTCAAATACCCACGGATGGTTGAATTGCTTTTTACTAATTCGTTACAAGGCCCGATTAAGCGGTTAGACGAATTATTGGTCGCCGGACATACCTCGAAAGGTCAAGGTCATGGTCAGGGATTAGCTACCGTACGAGAATTACTGGATCCCTTAGAAAATGTGACTTTTGAGTTAGGGGCCAGCCAGCAATTTGAATTTGTGATCAGTATTGAAAGTGAGTGAGGGCGCGTGTTAAAAACTTTTGTAGTTGAAGATGATCCCGAGCAATTAGCAACGTTAAAAGCAGTTATTAATAATCACATTATGATTAATGACTTTGAAATGACATTAGCTTTGGCCACGAATCAGGCACAAGTGTTACTGGATTATCTTGAAAAACAAGGGGCGGTTGAAGGCCTGTACTTTTTGGATATTGAGTATCCAGGGCAGGCATTAAATGGCTTAGGGTTAGCGACCAAGATTCGTGAATTAGACGTCAATGCCAAGATTGTCTTCGTGTCAACCCATTCAGAAATGGCTTTTTTAACGTTTGAACGGCGAATTGAACCGCTGGATTTTATTGTTAAAGATTTAGGACAGGCAACAGTAAAGGAAAAAGTCGAGAAAGATATTCGGATTGCATATGCCCGTTACTTGAAGCAAGGGGTCGTCAGCAAGGCCATGTTTGCTTATTCTAAGGGGGGCCAGTTATTCAATCTACCGGTGAACCAGGTTTTATTTATTGAAACTGGCGCTAGTCGAAATAAATTGATTTTGCATTTAGTGGATCGGCTTGTACAGTATAATGGCAAAATAATTGATGAGACGGTGGCGCATCCGGAATTGTTTCGAGTGCATAAGAGTTTTCTAGTTAATCCTGAGCGACTCGTTCGAATTGATAAGCAAGCACAGTTGGGCTGGTTTGCGAATGATGAGACGGTGGCAATTTCTTCACGAAAAATGCATGATTTATTAGTCTTAATCAAACAAGCTCAGCTAACCGTTAAACTAGATTAATAACCTTAATGTAACAAAATCGTGCCACTGATTAAAATAAGAGTGACGTTGGTGCAAGCTATTTCAGGCTTTGCACCTTTTTTAGTTTTTTTGGGACCGAATCGACTATGATAAACCTATCGAAATAATTAGCCATGGGAGCTAGTTATTAGAGGGGGATATAGGAATGAGGCAATTCTGGTCATTAACATTGATGGTACTCGCCGGATGCTTATTAATTCTCGGTTCGGAATACAGCTTGCAAGGTGATGATCACCATTATCGACATCAAGTCGTGGCCAAGATAGTCTATAATCAAAAGCAGCAACAAGCGACGATTACCGGGCGAACCAAGCAAGGTGTGATTGTGACGATTCGTGGCGGTAAGCAGGTCCGACAGGTGATTTCGAACAAACAAGATGGTCGGTTTTTAGTGCGACTAGCCGTTAAAGGTCAAAAACGAGTCGTTGTGCAAGTAAAAGGCTTAAAGGCAGTTGCGTTAACCGTGCCAGTAGTGTCAAAGCGTTAGGTGAATAAGTAATTATGGGTTGATCCGGAAGGAAACTTGCGGGTCTTTTTTTGGCTGTTTTTTGCTAAAAAAGCCTTAAGCTTCTAGTTGATTAGTAGGCGTGCTGATGGAAATACGGTATGGTTAATGGGACAATAAGAGGGAGTCGTGAAATAACCATGCTAATCGTTGGCATTATTCTAATCGTGGGGCTGATTGGAACGGGCATCTTACGGTTTAAGTACCATTACCGTTTATCAATGGGTGCTGTCACCGAGACGGCCTTTGCCTGTGCACTATTAAATATCGGTGTCTTTTTATTTTTTGTTTTATTAGGGCAACTATTTGGGTCAGCTTTAGCGGCTAATACGGTGTATCTATTGATTTATCGGGGATTACAAGGGGGGCTCATCCCACTAGTCGGTATGGGACTGGCCGGCTTTGGTATGTGGCGTGAGCGAGGGCTCATGAATTGGTGGCTGTTACAATTCAATCTATTATTCCTGTTTTTTGATGTGCTATTAGTTTGGTCCACAAGTTGATTTTTTTATAAGTGATTAAATCCTTATGTTTCTAATAACAAATGGAACCATCAGTAATAATTTTAAAATAATTCTAATATTTACAGTGCCTTTTGACTTAAAATTCACAATTTCTTCACATTTATATAATAATATATAAATGTACCTAATAATTATACAACTTGTCCATTTTACTCCCCCAAAGTGGGTGGGCAAGTAAGTACAATCCCCCATATTGTACTTAAACCTAACTCTTTGGCCCTACTGCCCCGTGCAGTAGAGTCATTTTTTTATGCTGTGCGGCCCCCCCAAATGGACGCCAAATTTTTTGGCCAGTTAAAGCGTTAAGTGTGGCAGCCAATTTTATTAGCAACCTAAATAGCATGCATTAAGCATATAATTTTCAATATTTAATAAATTAATATCGCTAAACTTAGACATGTGAAAACGTGTAACTCGCGGATGACTGCGGTAGAATAAAAATTGAAGAGGTGAAGGTTAATGCAAGTGGTTGATCGTGGGTTGAGTTGGCTATGGCGAGTGATAATTATGGTGGGCTTAATTGTTGGGGTGACAGTGCCACCAATGTTATTAAGACTAATTAATACGCTTAATCAGCAATCCGGAACTGACATTTGGCAGCTAGTCCTAATTGTATTGTATTTCCTAGTTTATTTGGGTGTTATTAGTCTGGCAACGGTGGTATACCGACATTATAGTGGCACTTACCGACTAAAACGACTACATCATGAGGATGTTGGCTTCGTCTTTGGCGGTTATTTAGCCATTATTTTATCTGAGGGCCTGCTCCAAATGATCAATGTTTTAGTGTACCAGCAAACGCAGACTCAAAATAATAATGCGATTAAAACATTAATGAGTGGGAGTTCCATTGCGATGTGGCTCATGGCTATCGGGGCAGTTTTTTTAACACCAATAATGGAAGAATTAGTCTTTAGAGGGGCCTTAACGAATTTATTTTTTAAGCAAGAATGGTTAAAAATTGGGTTGAGTGGGTTGGTTTTCGGTAGTCTGCATAGTAGTTCGACTATTCCTAGTTTTTTAATGTACGTGATGATGGGTCTGGTGTTAGCTAGCGTTTATCGGTTATCTGGCAAGATTCAAAATTCGATTATTATTCATTTTTTAATCAATGCCGGTGCGATGGCCTTGATGTTAGGATCGTTACTGCTTTAAAAGCATGATTGCGACCAGGTCCAGTTTTACGACGTAAATTGCGATAAAAAAAGTGGGCTTAGGTTTTATCCCAAGCTCACGCAATTAATTAAAAGTCGTTGCCAGTGTATTTAATCTTTTGGGGATCGGCGTGCTTAATCCGATCGGCCGCAAAGTTGACCGTTTCACGAGTTTCATTGTAAGTCTTCTCGTCCATGCCAAGTAATTCCATGCAAGTATTCACATGAGCAAAAATTTCTGGTTTGGCGTCAATGGCTTTAGTTGAAAGTGAAATGTTAACTTGACGTTCATCATTTTCATCACGATTGCGTTCAACCCAGCCTTGGGTTTGCATCCGCTTAAGTAGTGGCGTTAAAGTGCCACTATCTAAGTTAACGTGCGAGCCTAGTTCCCGGACAGTCATCGGGCTGTTTTCCCAAAGGGCTAACAGGGTGATGTACTGGGGATAGGTAAGCTTGAATGGCGCGAGCGCTTCTGCGTAAAAATGATTAAAGCGTTTGCTGGCAGTATATAAAGCGAAACACAATTGTTCATCAAGTAAAATATTTTTTGTTGGCGTAGCCATTAAACCAACCTCCTTTTTATATTCTATTATATTGTACGCAATTAATTCGTTAATTGCAACTTATATATTGCTTATAGTTATAAAAAAATAAATATAGTTTTAAAAGTAGCTTGAAGACGACTAGTTGGGATTGCAGGAACCCATAATTTCAAGTAAACTTAAAACAAAACGGGAGGTAACGGAATGTTTTTAACAACTGGTGATTTACAACGTTCACATATGATTAAATCAGTCGTATCCGCAACGTCACATTTAATGTTTCAGTCCGATAGCATTGATCAATTTGAACTGTTTGATGATTTAATCGAAAAAGTTAAGCAGGCCCTGATTGAGAAGGCCGAAGCGTTAGACGGCGACGGCCTGATTTATGTTAATTTTAATACTGAAATCGCTCAAATGAGTGTGGCACCACGATTTTTAGTGGTAACCGGGTACGGCACCGTTGTGAAACTCGCGGATTAGCGGGGGAAATGGTTTAAATCTAGAAAAAGGTTTATTTTTAAAGCAAGTTTCGCTATAATTAAGACTGTTGCTGAATAACCACTTGCCCCAGTGGCGGAACTGGCAGACGCGCAGCGTTCAGGTCGCTGTATTGGCAACAATGTACAGGTTCGAATCCTGCCTGGGGCATTTTAGGATAAATGAGAACATTTTAAAAAAGTAGTAATCCCGGTAAATCAACGTTTCTCGGGATTGCTACTTTTTTGATGGTATGAGAAAACATGACATTTTAAACAATCGGTGCACAATCGGTGCACATTTTGAGTACTCAGTCCCACAAAAACGGCGCATTTTGGCCGTAACTACCGACATTCTAAAAAATAAGTAGGTTTAAGTGCCAAAGTAGTGTATACTTAACTTTGTTGGTTATTACTAACTAACTTGTTGGCGGTAGTGGCGAAGTGGTTAACGCACCGGATTGTGGTTCCGGCACGCGTGGGTTCGATTCCCACCTACCGCCCTTAAGCTAAAAAAGCTGGTCACCTGAGCAAAATCAGGTGACCAGCTTTTTTGTGTCAGTCGGCTTGTTTAGTTGTAATGACGCCATTAGGATAAACAAAGTAACTTTGTAAGCGATGTCCACGTTGACCGGTCGCAGTGAGTACGTAAGCATCAACTTGATAGTAATGATGTCCTTGGGCATCCGTACTGATAGCGGGGACGGGTTGGAACAAACGCTGGCGAGGGTTAGCTAACACCTGTTTGACGGCAGCGGCGGCACTAGTGGCGCTGGTAATATGATCATTAGCGGCGGTATACTGCTTGCCAGTACGCTTGGCGGCGCTAGTGTCTTGCGCTTGAGCGTTAACCGTTGCCTCGGATTGACGATTAGCGGCCGCAATTTGGGCGGTCTTTTTTGCCGTAATGTGTGGCTGCACGGTCGCGGCACAACCGCTAAGTAAGCCGACCAGTGCAACTAAACTGACCCAGCTACTTAAATGACGTGCGAACAAGTTGACCATCTCCATTCATTGAACTTGTGAGAGACTAGGATAAGTGGCCGTGGAGATGATTTGATAATCCGCATGAGCCATTATTAAGATACTAATCAGTAAGAGCACAGTTAATAGTAGTTTTTTCATCGGTGCGCTCCAATCATTTCCAGTTAGGAACCCAAATAACGCGATCAATTTGGTCCGAGGTCACGCGAATTTGGTCACCAGTATTAGGACCAGCTTCGACCGCTACCATATAAGCGGTCGGATTACTCAGGACTGTCACGACAGAACCTCGTTGACCATCGACGGTGTCTACCAGACTATAAAGTGGAATCTGATTTGTTGCGACGGCCATTTCATATAAAGTAAATTGTAGAAAGTAGGATTTTTGACTCGTTTTGATTTGTAATGGTGTATCTGCAGCACCATAATCGGGGAGGGCCCGATTTTGAGCATTCGGATCATTCATGTATTGGATTTCGTCAACGGCATCAATTGCCATCTTCCATTGTCCCCCAGTTAAACGGGTTTTGGAGGATAGGGTCATGACCGAGTTGGCATAAATATCAATTACATTGAATGCTTCATTGACTTGCTTTTTGGGTAGGTAGCCAATTACATAGCCATGTTCAGCAATCTTTAGTTCAACCCGCACGGAACGTTGGGCGCCGTCAACTTCTTCCACCAATTGAATTTCACCAATATTGGCGTTGGCGTCGACCCGATATTTTTTGGCATATAAATAGTCTGCTTTTAAGCCGGCTTCATTGTAATTATCATAAGGCTTAAAATAACCGCGTTGACTAGCATCCGTTAGAGCGGCCTCGAAGTTTTTTTGGTAATAGTCCAGGCCAACCACATAAGAGCGGAAGATGGCCCGTGAATTTGCATCAATACGGTGATTTTGGGGACTGTTAGCAGTCTGCGTACTTGTTTTGACTAAACTAGTTTTGAAGGCCGTATTTTGTTGTTGCAATTCAGCAATCGTGGTTTCTTGACGCTGAGTTAATAAAGTTTGTCGTACGAGTTTAGTGCGAATCGTTTTTAATAACATGGCCTGATCGCCAGCAGCGTTTTTAACGCGATGCAAATGGACGCCAATAATCAGTAAAGCAATCAATAATATGCCGGCGAGTAGGCCGAAAATGAGCATCAAATAAATTGTCATAAAATTTCACTCCAAGAATAATTGCAAATTAGTTTCAGTATAAAGGACTGCGCCGACTAGCGCCAATTTTGCGCCTGAACTTGTCAGTTACTAGTCAAATAGGTTATGATAAGCCATAAATGACTTTTAATTATTACTATTTTATAGGAAATGGCGGCGAACGGCAGTGCGAGCGGTAACAAAAATCTACCGGCGATATCGGTATTTCTGGAAATATGCCTTGTTTGGCTTTATGGGAGCGTTAGTGAACGTCCTAGCCTTTTGGGTCTTACATTCGGTATTGCTAGAACATTATTTGTTTTCTAATACGATTGCTTGGATTTTAGCAACTTTATTCAGCTTCTTTACGAATAAAGCCGTCGTGTTCCAATCAAAATCTAAAAATTTTTGGCAAGGATGTCGCGAGTTCATTAGTTTTATGTTGACGCGCGGCCTATCTTACCTATTTGATACATTGTTAATGTTTGTGGGGATTTCAGTTTTATTCTGGGGTCCCATGTTAGTTAAAATTATTGATCAGCTGTTAGTGGGACTGTTCAATTATGGCACGTCACGGTTGATCTTTATGGAACATAATCAAAAAATGCGTATTCGTCAACAACTGATGAAACGACTCAATAATCGCAACGAGTAGTGTTTTGGCCTAGGTCGAAACACTTTTTTAACCACCAAAATCAGGCTTAAATCACTTGCCCAGTCAGTAACCAATGTAACCCGACACCACACAGTAGGGTCAAAAGTAGGCTACTGACTAAAACCGTAATCAATTGGCGGGAGAGATGACTTTCCTGCTTGCGTGCAAAGGCAACCTCAATTAAGCCAATTGACCCAATCCCTAAGACGGATTTTAATAAGGTTAAGGCCCAAGCTTGGCCGACCGTTTTAGTCGCTAAGTAAACGCCACTAATAATTAATAATAAGTAGCCTAATCGACTCAAGATTAAATAACGATTGGCTAATTTAACGGAATGCCGGGTTAACCCGAAGCTAACCATGATGACTAGCCAGAGCCAACTTAATAAATGAATCCATAAAAACATCTTAACGCCTCCAATCAACCTAACATGTCTAATTTTAGCATGAAAGTGTTGTTCGGAGGCGTTAAGATTTTATTTGGTTACCGTTAAATTTTTTTGTTGCACGTAATTGACTAACTTAATGATTGTTTTGAACCGATTAAACGGTGTGACGAGGTGCACGCCGTTAAATTCAGTACAGATGCCATCAATTAATTCTTTAGCGATTTGGAGACCAACCGCGGCTTCGTTGCCATCAAGTTCCGCCTGGGCCATCCGCGCGCGAACGGCTACCGGTAAACGGATGCCATGGACTTCATGATGCAAGAATTCCGCGTTTCGTTTTGAAACTAACGGCATTACCCCGATAAAAACGGGGATTTGTAAGTGACGCGCGCGTAAAGCTGCTGCTAAGTCGTGGACTTTTTCCAAATCAAAGACGGGTTGGGTAATGAGATAGTCGCAGCCATAAGCCAGCTTACGTTCAATCGATTTGGTCGAAACGGTGGTTCGAACGGCATTGGGATTAAAAGCCCCGGCTACCCGAAAGTCGGTGGCTTGTTTGAGTGAATTTCCAGTTGGGCCAATCCCACTATTGAATTGTTTAATGAGTTTCATCAGTTCTACAGAACGGACATCGCCAACTGAAGTGGCACCTGGAAAATCGCCTAATTTAGCCGGATCACCGGTCACCGCTAAGATATCTTCAATGCCTAAACTGTGTAAGCCCATGATTTCAGATTGCAATCCAATTAGATTTTGATCGCGCGTCGTCAAATGGACAATCGGTGTGATGCCGTAATTGAGCTTGAGTTGTGCAGCAATCATGGTGTTGGCGATGCGGACACTTGCCAGCGAATTATCAGATAAGGTGATGCCGTCCACGCCAGCCGCTTTCAACCGTTGCGCCCCTTTGAAAAAATGAGCAGTTGCGAAGTCTTTCGGCGGATCGAGTTCCACTAAAACGGTTTTTTGTTGCGTGACCTTTTTTAAGAAATCATGGTGACCAACAGTAGGGGTCAGGGGCGTCGCAATGGGCGGAACGCCTTGATTTGAATGTGGGACAATGGTGCGACTAACCAGACCGCGTACTAATGCGGCGGTGTGTAAGGGGGTAGTCCCACAACAGCCGCCAATTAAGTTCAAGCCTAATTGGCGGAAGCGCTCCGCATATTCTTCAAAATAACTGGGTTCGCCATCGTAGACCACCTGTCCGGCTTGGTTGGTACCTGGCAGGCCGGAATTGGGATAGACGGCCAACTGGACGTTAGCTGGAATCGGCAGGTTCTCAAACGATTGTGCTAAATAGTAAGGCCCTAACCGACAATTAGTGCCGACCACCGCAGCTCCAGCGGCTGCCAGTTGAATGACTGCATCGGCAAACGTGGTCCCATCACGCAAGACGCCTGGCGCTAACATTGAAACATTCGTGATTACTGGCAGTGTCGTGTGGGCAGTGACAATCTTTAAAGCGGCTAATAATTCAGGCAAATCATAGTAGGTTTCTAATAAAATACCGTCTAAGGCTTTTGTCGCTAATAACGCATTTAATTGTTCCGTTAAGCTAGCAGTGATGGCAGCAGGCGTCGCTTGTTGAACGGTCTGATCGGTATCGCCAGCGAGGCCACCGATAGTTCCGAGTAAATAGACCGGATGATCCGCGGCTTGTTGGGCGGTTACTGCCAATTTGACGGCGGCTTGGTTAATTGCAACGACTTGGTCCTGTAAGTCATACCGTGTTAACTTTAAGCGATTGGCCGCATAAGTGTTGGTCTGAATCACATCCGCACCAGCATTAATGTAAGCTTGGTGAACCCGTAAGATCGTATCCGGATGGGTCAAATTCAGATTTTCAAAGGCGGATGAGAGACCATAATTGCCATATAGTAGGGTTCCCATCGCCCCATCTGCAACTAAGACCCGTTGTTTTAAAGCTTGGCGTAAGTTCATTTTGACCACTTCCTTACTGCACTGACGCCGGTAGGGCTGCTCGAATCGCATTGCGAGCCGCCACCATGTTCTTCAAAGCTGCGACTGTTTCAGGTGCTTGTCGAGTTTTAAGGCCACAATCGGGATTAATCCAAAATTGATGCACATCAATCACCCGTAATGCCCGTTGAATATTGGTTTCAATTTCGGCCACACTGGGAACTCGCGGACTATGGATGTCGTAGACGCCTAACCCGATTGCTTGGTCATAACCAGTCTGTTCAAAGGCACTAATCAATTCGCCGTGACTACGAGAGGTTTCAATTGAAATGACGTCAGCATCGAGTGCTTTGATCGTTTCAATAATATCTGCAAAATTGGAATAGCACATATGGGTATGAATTTGCGTCTCATTGGCAACGCCCGTTGTCGTAATTTTAAATGAATAAACGGCTTCTTGCAGATAGGCTTGCCAGTGGCGGTGTTTGAGCGGTAGGCCTTCGCGGAGAGCTGGTTCATCGACCTGAATCAATTTAATACCGGCTTTTTCTAGATTTTGAACTTCTTGACGTAAAGCTAAAGCAATCTGATTTTGAACTTGCGCTTTCGGTAAGTCATCACGGACAAAGCTCCAATTAATCATCGTCAAGGGAGCTGTCAACATGCCCTTCACTGGTTTATTCGTGAGGCTTTGCGCATACACCGCGGTCGCAACCGTGATGGGCTTCGTGTAAGCAACATCGCCAAAGATAATTGGTGGCCGCACTGCCCGCGAACCATAGGATTGGACCCAGCCATTTTGCGTTGCGTAAAACCCGGTTAATTGTTGGCCAAAATATTCAACCATATCCGTTCGTTCAAATTCACCATGGACCAAAACATCTAAGCCCAGATCGGTCTGTAATTGAATCCAGCGCTTAATTTCAGCTTTTAGAAAGGTTTGGTAGTCAGTTTCACTAAGCTCGCCATGACGCCAAGCAGCTCGCTTTTCACGGACTTTAGGACTTTGTGGAAAGCTACCAATCGTTGTAGTCGGTAGTAAGGGAAGCTTGAGCTTGGCCTGTTGTAAACGTCGCCGAACCGCAAAGGGAGCCTGGCGTTCAAAGGTTTGTTGCGATAGCTGTGCTTCAGCTGTACGGACCGTCTGATTATTGCGATGGCTGGAAGCATTCAGGGCGTGCAAGGCGGCTTGATTTTGATCAAAGGCGGTTTGGACGGCTTGAATACCGTGATTAGCGGCTGTCGTTAACGTGGTCAATTCTTGTAGCTTCTGGTCAGCAAACGCTAAGCCATGCCGTAAGACGGGATCAGCTTGTGATTCATTAGCGGTAGTGATGGGGACGTGAAGTAATGAATTGGCTGGTTGTAACCACAAGTGATCTGTTGGCACTAAGGATTGTAAGGTCTGGACTAAGTCGAATTTTTGGTGCAAATCACTGGCCCAAACGTTGTGACCGTCAATAATGCCCGCAGCTAAAATTTTATCGCTAGGGAAACCCGCAGTTTTTAGGTGCGCGAGATTTTCACCGTGGTCGTGCACAAGGTCTAACCCGATTGCTTGGACCGGCAGTTGGACCACTTGATCATACAAATCTAAGCTGTCAAAGTAAGTCTGTAGTTCAATATTTAACGTTGGTACGGCCTGATGTAAGGCAGTTAAGGCTGTTTGATAGGGGGCCAGTTCAGCTACCGTCGTTGTTTGGACTAATGTTGGTTCATCTAGTTGTATCCAGTGGGCGCCGGCAGCGACTAATTCTTGACAGACTTGCGTGTATAACGGTAATAGTTGCGGTAACAAGGCCGTGATTGCGGCGGCATCCAGATATTGGCCGTGGCGTTTGCCCAGTTTTAAGAATGAAACTGGGCCTAAAATTACCGGTTTACCATCAATACCAAGTTCGGTTTTAGCTTCTTGGTAGTAGCGTAACCAGCGATTGTCGAGTAATTTAAATTGAACGTCATCGAATTCTGGCACGATGTAATGGTAGTTGATGTTGAACCATTTTGTCATTTCAGCGGCGACGACGGTAGCTGTACCGCGAGCAATCGCATAATAATCGGTCAAGTTTAACCGGTGATTGAATGAGCCAAACCGTTTGGGAATCGCCCCAAAGGCGGTCATTGTATCTAAAACGTGGTCATAGTCTGAGTTATCAGCCACAGGAATGTAAGTCACACCCAAGGCTTGTTGTTTCTTTAAATTGATTAAGCGTAATTTTTTAGCAGTGGCGTGAAATTCTGGCGCAGTTAACCGTTGTTGCCAGAAATGTTCCAATAAATGCTTCCATTCTCGATGTTCACCTAAGCGGGGATACCCCAAATTACTACTAATTACTGTCATCTTGACCACTCCTTTAATCTAATTGAACATAAAAAAACGGTAACCGCGTCGCAAAAGGACGAAGTTACCGTTCGTGGTACCACCTTAATTCATCAATATCTCATGATATTGATCTTATCCCGTACATATCATACGGTAGCGGGGTAACAGTGGCTGGCTGTCATCACTTGGCAAAAAGCTCAGTGGTGCCGTTTAGAGGCCATTTTCGTTGCATCGTTGCCTGGCTTGTTTTGCACTAATCCAAGCTCACTGTTCAGGACGACGCAATTACTTTCCTCATCAAAACGTTGTTATTTTTAGGTTGCTTAGAAAATACCACCTAAATTAACTAAAGTCAAATCTAATTTTAATCATTTAGCCATTTTTATCAGTCTAACCTCATCATACGAGCGCCTCGTTCACGTGACAGAGCAGGTTTTTCAAGCTTTTTTGGCTTACTAGATAGTTAAGCCCAATCATTAATCTAACTGACGCCTTTAAAAGGAAGATCGTAGCGGGTTCCTAAGTGACTCATTGCACAGCAATGAGCAATTTAGGAACCCCATTTTTTCGAGCGACCGTACGCTGACCAACGGTGGTTAGTCATAAATTAGTCATATTATTTTCGAGATATGGTTATAGCTTTAAACAAAGTTATTGCTAGGATATTGTTTGAGCCCACTTAAGTCAGTTAAAAAAATAAAAAATTAGGATGATCAAAATGACGAAAAGTATATTACAGCGACTATTTGCAAAACATCAAACTAAAAAAGCGGTGCTGATTTTAGGGAGTGGTCGTTCTGGCACGTCGGTTTTGACCAGATGTATTAATTTGATGGGTATTTCGCTAGGGACGGACAATTTGTTGGCCCCCAGCAAGAAGATTAACCCGAAAGGCTATTTTGAGAATAAGGATATTATCAAAATTCATAAATCATTAGGTGGTAAGTTACGGTACCGGCCAGCTTTTGAAGGGTATTATGACAGCCCTAAAATTAAGCAGGACCGGCAGGATTTGACGAATTATCTCACTAACTTTTTTGAAAATGAGTCCTATTTAGCGATTAAAGATCCGCGCATGAATGATTACATCGACTTATGGCAACAAGTGTTAGCCGAGATTGACGTTCAACCGGCTGAAATTATTTTATTACGTCATCCACTGGACGTCGTTAGTTCCAATGAACGGGCTTGGCACCGGGATACAACGTTGGCGATGCGGCAATGGCAAGTACGGACGCTATTATCGTTACGCGATACCCATGCGCAAAATCGGATTTTAGTGACGTATGAGGATTTATTCAATCAGCCACTGGCAACCTTACATCGCATCGCTGATAAATTAGGCTTGCCTTGGCCAACTGATGAAGCGGCTTTGAGTGCTGAGATTGATGATTTCATTGATCCCAAGCTACAGCAGAGTGATAGTGGCGAATCCGTCGCCGCCTTTGCGGCCCGCACGGATGTCGCACCGGATGTTAAAGCATTGTATCTATTAGGCATGCAAGCAGCCGATGATGAAACTTTCTTTGAATCAGCAGATTTCAATCAACAAATTCAAGCACTGACGACGGCCTATCTGACAGACTATGGCGCTTTATATCGTGATTTCAACGCCAAGATTACGCATGAAACAGTTTTTGTTTTTGGCAATCATCAAACTGAAATTAATCAAGTTAATGCACAATTGATTAACAATGGTGTGGTCATGGAAAATGATCAGACGGCTGATAGTCATGATGATGTTGTTGCCTTGACGCAGTCACTAAAGGCTGGGGTGGCTGATATTAAGACATATACTAAGGACTTTTCGTTAGTCGAACGGAAAGAGAACCTGAACAATTATTTACGACGTCATGCCAAACGTACGGAACGGTGGGGCGTTGGCGATGCCGCGATGATGGCAGTTCCCGAAATGGTCACCACAGTAAGTGCTGAGATTGGTGCTGATACGCATCATATCGTGATTGCTGAAGACTACATGGCAATCGAAAATCAAGCTCAATTACAAACAGCGTTGCAGCACTTAATTCGAACGGTGCAAGCCGTTCAACAACGGCCTTACTTAGTCGTCCTAGCCGAGGAGCTGGAGAGCGACGCAACGGCACAGCGTATTCAAACGTTTATCAATACAGCAGCGGTGGCGCAACCGGCAGTACTGGCAACCGCAACCAGCAAACCAATCATGTTGAAAACACCGCTTGATTGGCAACAAGTCGCCGAAAATGTGACCCGTTTATGCGAAGTGGCTAGTCAAGGTCGCGCGGGTCAGGCCGAATTAAACCAATTTATTGATGTGAATGCCACCAAAATTTTAAAACAGATAGGTGATAAATAATGGAAAAAGTATATGGTATTACCCCACATGGGGGTCAATTAATTAATTTAGAAGACTATTCAGTTGTGGCTCAAACTGAGGCAGCCCAATTGCCTAGCTTAACAATCAATGCTTGGAATTTATCTGATTTAGAACTAATCGGCATCGGCGGTTTCAGCCCTTTGACCGGCTTTATGACTAGTGATGATTACCATGCTGTGGTTAACACGATGCATTTAAATAACGGGGTTATCTGGAGTGTGCCCATCACGTTGCCAGTATCAAAAGCGGTGGCGGCAACAATTGAATTAAACCAAAAAATTGCCTTAAAAACTGCGGATGGCACCATTTATGGCACGCTCTTAGTTGAAGATAAATATGTGCCAGATAAGCAACTTGAAGCGCAGCATGTGTATGGGACCACTGAAGTTGCCCATCCTGGGGTTAAACGGTTATTTGAAAATGGTGACGTTTATTTAGGCGGTGCCATCAAGTTACTTAAAAAGCCTAGTCATGGTGATTTCAATGAATTTTATATGGCGCCAATCGAAACCCGAAAAATGTTCCATGACTTAGGGTGGCAGACTATCGTGGGCTTCCAAACTCGGAATCCCATTCATCGAGCCCATGAATATATTCAAAAATTAGCCTTAGAAAATGTTGACGGCTTATTCCTCAATCCATTAGTTGGCGAAACTAAGGCTGATGATATTCCGGCGGATGTTCGAATGGCAAGTTATCAAACCATTTTGAAGTATTACTATCCGGCTGATCGGGTTCGGCTAGTCATTTATCCCGCAGCTATGCGGTATGCCGGGCCTAAAGAGGCCATTTTACATGCAATTGTCCGCAAAAATTATGGGTGTACTGACTTTATCGTGGGCCGTGACCATGCCGGTGTTGGCGATTATTATGGTACTTATGAGGCCCAAGAGCTGATTGCGACTGTCGAGGATGAACTAGGGATGCATTTCTTTAAGTTTGATAATGCCTTCTATTGCCAAAAATGTGGCGCCATGGCGACCAGCAAAACTTGTCCGCACGATGATGTCGATCATGTCTCATTAAGTGGAACTAAAGTACGGCAGATGCTGAGTGACGGCGTTGTGCCACCAAAAGAGGTCTCTCGTCCAGAAGTGGCCCAAGTCTTAATTGATGGTTTGCAGCGTAAACGCGAAATGGAGGTCTAAGGATGGCTAAAGCTGAAAATATTACGTGGCAGGATTCAAAAGTGAATAAGATCCAGCGGCAAGCGTTGATGGGTCATAAGAGTGCCGTACTATGGTTCACTGGATTATCCGGTTCAGGAAAGTCAACAATAGCTAATGAAGTTGAAAAACAACTTTTCAGTCAACAAATCGGCAGTTATGTCTTAGACGGCGATAATATCCGTTTTGGGCTAAACAGTAATTTGGGATTTTCAGCTGCTGAGCGGCAAGAGAATATTCGTCGCATTGGTGAAGTTTCCAAATTGTTTATAGATGCCGGTGTGCTGACGCTGACGGCCTTTATTTCACCTTACCGTGCTGACCGTGATCAGGTTCGGGCCTTACTAGCAGCGGATGAATTCATCGAGGTTTATGTCGATACGCCGATTGAAGTTTGTGAACAGCGCGATGTTAAGCAGTTGTATGCGAAAGCGCGGCGTGGTGAAATCACCGGTTTTACCGGCATTGATGCGCCCTATGAAGCGCCAGTTAATCCAGAGATTACGATCAATACCGCTGAACAACCATTAGCTGCTTCTGTCGCTCAGGTGTTGGACTATTTGCATGAAAATGCGTATATCGACTTAGCTCATGCCAAGGATTTTGAAGCGATTGATTAGCGCCATCATGGCGACCATCAAAGCGTATGATCGGATTTTCGTTTACCGCCATACGAACCCTGATCCGGATGCGATTGGCACGCAATTTGGGTTAGTCACAGTGCTCCAGCAAGCTTTCCCAGCTAAAATGGTGATGGCGATGGGGACGATTCCACCGGCCCTGCAGTGGTTGAGTGAACCAATGTCCACGGCCATCACGGCCACGGCCACTGATTTAGTGATTGTGGTTGATTGTGCCAATCAAAAGCGGATTGATGGCAGACTGCCGGCTGGTGCCAAGATCATCAAAATTGATCACCATCCTAACCATGATCCTTATGGTGATTTGAACTGGGTGGACGAGCAAGTGGCGAGTTGTGCCGAATTAATTGCTAGGCTCGCACAAACGGCCCAGTTACCGGTGACACCGGTTGCGGCGACCCGATTGTATGCGGGGATTATCGGCGATACGGTTCGATTCTCAACCCCGGAAACGACGGCGCAAACCCTGCAAATCGCTACTGACTTAGTCGCAGTTGGTGTGGATGTGGCGCAGGTTAGTCATCACGAAATGGATTTGTCACCAGCACTGAGTAAGCTATTTGGTTATGTTTTAAGTGAAATCCAAGTGGATGCGGCCGGATTAGGTCAAATTGTTTTAACCCAGTCGCAATTAACGGTGTTTGGCTTGTTACCTGGTGAAGAAGATGCGGTTGTTAAATTACCGGGACAGTTGACTAATGTCGCTGTCTGGTTATTGTTTATTGAACAACCAGATGGTCAATATCGGGTACATTTCCGGTCTAAAGCACTGGCGATTGATTCAGTTGCCCGAGCTTATCATGGTGGCGGTCATCCGCTAGCGAGTGGGGCGTTTATCCCCGATTTAGCAACGGTCCAGTCGGTGGTTCAGCATGTTCAGGCGCTGATGAAAAAAACAAGTTGATGACGTAACCAAGTGTCTGCGAGCTAACCAATCATATTAACCATTTAAACCCCGTAATAAAATTATGGGGTTTAAATGGTTTTTAACGGTAATTTAAAGCATAATGAAGGTTGCTTTAATTAATAAAAAAATTATATTGAGAGATATTAGGAGGAAATCGCGACATGCGAAAAAAAGGCATAATTATTTCGGTAATCGTGGTGATTTTAGTGGCAATTGGTAGTGGCTATGGTTACAAGCACTATCAGTCAACGACTACCACTAAGCAGACTACGACAAGTAATATTCGATCTGATCAAGCAGTTAAGAAAGATATCAATACGCGGTTGGTGACTAATGAGAGTAAAGCGCAGTCAGGTATGAAGACTACTTTGAAAAAAGCAGTCAATAATAAGCAGTATACGGTCAATAACATGTATACCAAGGTCAATCCATACGGCACCTCCCCGTTGTCAGCAGTAGTGATTTTTCAAACGACTAAAGCGGCTAAAATTAGTTATACTGTCGCTGGTAAGAGCAAAGCGACTTCAATTACGAATACACAAAGTAAGTATTCAACGCACCACCAGCTACAAGTGTTGGGATTGTATGCCAATACCAATAATCAAGTGAAGGTGAAAGTAACCTATAAAGATGGGACCAGCACGTCGAAAACGATTCATTTACAGACGGCTAAGTTGCCGAGTTCGTTAACCAGTATCAAAATTAATGTTAAAAAAGCGAACAAACAAAAGATGGTTGTGGGCACTGGTAACTCGAAGTTAACGTTTATGGTGCGGACGACGATTTCTGGGAAGAATCAAGCAAAGAACTTTACCTTTGGACTTGATGCGGATGGCGCGATTCGCTGGTATACTACAAAACCAACGTCGCATATTTTTAAGCAATTAACCAACGGGCATTTGTTGATTTGGACGAAATCCAAGAGTAGTCATTCTTATTTCGATGAATTAGTTGAAATGGATTATACCGGGAAAGTCTATAAGACTTACAAGTTCAATCATAAGGCCTGGGGTAAAACGAAGGGTTCAAAGAAGCAAAATCATAACCAAGTCCATCATGATGTGACCGAGTTAGCGAATGGCGACTTGATTGCCACGGTATCTGATGGTGGCCGGACTTACGTGGAAGATACGATGATTGTGATTTCGCATCGGACGGGTAAAATTATCAAAGTCATTAATTTGAAAAAAATATTACCGGCGAAATTCTATACGACCTATAATGCGACAAGTTCAAATAAGTATATGGGCAAAAAGGATTGGTTCCATCAAAATTCAGTTTATTATACGAAGTCGGACAATAGTCTGATTATCTCTAGTCGAAACCAGAACTTAGTGATGAAGATTAACTATAAGACGGAAAAGATTCAATGGATTTTATCGGGTAAAAAGCGTTCAGCTTGGCCGAAATCATACCGGAAGTATCTATTGAAGGCGAGTGGTAAGATTGCCTGGCCAGGTGGGCAACACGCGGCAATTGTTGATCCAACGACATTAAAAAACAAAAATTCCTTAAAACTGTTGATTTTTAACAATAATATCGCAGTTGGAACGACTAAAAAGTCCTTAGCTGCTTCATCAGGGAAGTATTCTGAAGGCGTTGAATATCGCATCAATGAAAAGACGAAGACCATTAAGCAAGTGGCTAGCTATGGAAAATCATTAGGTAAGGCCAACTTTGCCGATATCATTGGCTCTAACCGGTACTTGAGTGCGACTAACCGGCTGATTGATTTTGGTTGGCTAGATAGTGGTAAGGCCGCTAATATTATTGAATACGATCAAAAGACGCAACAAGAAGTCTTTAATGTGAAGTTGACGAATCTTGGTAGTGGCGGGTACGTTTATCGTGCTGAACGCTTCTCACTGTATCCGACTAAGCATGCTTATGGGATTAACGAATAGTATTTTGTGAACGTGAAAAGTCGATTTGAAGCCTGATTATGAGGGCTTTAGATCGACTTTTTTTTGCGTTCAACTTTTAGTCAAAGAAAAATCATAAACGACCTAGTTGTGACAATTTATTATCGAATAAATTCACACTGTGTCGTTAATTCGTTCACATTCCTAGCCTACAATGTAAAGCAGGTTGACAAAACGCTAAGCCATTTTTTGACAGATGGTCATTTTACGAACAGCGTGTCAGCTAAACTAAGTTGAGTATGGGAGCGAAACGCATATGACCCTAGAAATCGCCACTGTCTTAATCACTTTATTAGTCGCCTTTATTCTAATGGCGCTCGAAATTACCACCCCGAATGCGGTGATTCTGTGTGCGTTAAGTTTCTTAATGTTTGTCGGCATTCTATCACCAACGGATGCCCTGTCAGGTTTCTCGAATGATGGCCTAGCAACCATTGCCTTAATGTATATTATTGCGTATGCAATCGCTAAAAGTGACGTCATCACAACTCTATTTAATCGCATTTTAGGAAATGGAAAAAATGAACGACTATCCTTATTAAAATTACTAGCTAGTGTTAGTGTGATTTCACCATTTATGAATAATACACCAATCGTTTCAACGGTGACCCCCATGGTGCAACGGTGGTGCCGAGAAAAGGGCTTAGCGGTATCGAAATTTTTGATTCCGTTATCCTATGCCACAATTTTGAGTGGGTTAACGACGGTGTTAGGGACCTCGACGAATTTGGTGGCCCAGGGGTTGCTATCTAAGTATAATTTGAAGCAATTTGGTATTTTTGATTTAGCCGTTGTCGGGATCCCAATTACCGTGGTGGGTCTAGTCTACTTGGTCACGATTGGCTATAAACTATTGCCGACTTATCGCGGCAACTCAATTGATGAAGTCGTCAAAACCCCGAATGAATATCTGATTGAAATGTCGATTGGCGCGGACTTTGATTATTTAAATCGGACGGTCGCCGCTGCTAAGTTGCGTCACCTAACCAATGTTTATCTAGCGGCGATTAATCGTGAAGGCCAAGCCATCGTTCCGGTTACTGATGGCACGATTTTGCGACTAGGAGACCGACTTTATTTTACTGGTCCTGTGAACTGTATTAATGATTTATTACAGATTAAAGGCTTAATTCCCAGTACTGAAAAAATTAATATGGCGGATATTACCAATGAACGGGCCCGCTTAGTTGAAATCACAATTCCAGAAAACTCTGGTTTGATTAGTCAAAGTGTTAAGTCAGCGGACTTTCGCAATGTCTACGGTAGTGTGATCGTCGCCATTCATCGTAATGCGGTCAAACTGCATGACCAAATTGGTCGTATTACACTGAAGGCGGGCGATAACTTGGTTGCGATTACGGCGAATGAACCGGAACAATTGGCAGCCATGCGTGACGTCCAAGTATTCAATGTCCAAGCAACGAAAAATAAAAATAAGAAGACTAATTATAAAGACTATTTACCAATTTTTTTATTAGTCATGACGATTATAATGTCGTCGTTCAATGTGATTGAACTATTTGTTGGGTTGGCAGTGAGTTGTGTCATCTTGTTCTTAACAAAATGTGTCTCGGTTAAAGACGTGGTCAAAGCGGTTGATATGAATGTTCTATTCCTAGTTGCCAGTAGTTATGGTCTAGGGTTAGCGATGTCCAATGTGGGCGCGGATAAGTATATTGCAAAGCTGTTAGTTAACGTGGCGGGGACGTCGACGCCGATTTTGTTTATGTTCTTGCTATACTTTGTGACGAATTTTTTAACGGCGATCTTGTCAAACGCAGCTGCCATTTCATTGATGTTTCCCATTGTGATTTCGGCCGCAAAAATCGTGGATTTACCTGTGATGATGCTCGTTATGTTGATCACGATTGCGGCGACAGCCGACTTTTCAACGCCAATCGGCTACCAGACTAATCTGATTGTGTATGGTCCCGGTCATTATAAATTTACAGATTATTTTAAAGTTGGAATACCACTGAATCTTATTTGTATGGTGATTTGTGTCTTGGTGACGTATTATCTCTATCTCGTCTAGAAACGGCGTGCAAACTGTTGTTGGTCCGCAAGGAAAGCCTTGCGAATCGACTGCAGTTTTTTTGCTTTTAAAACCCTTGATAAGTCGGCAAAATTGTTATAAAAACAAGGACTTTAATAATTTAGAATAAATGACTAGTATTGCGATGGTAAAGTTGGTATACTAGCAAAGTTTGCTTAGAAACTGGCTAAAGAAAACGTTTTCTTAACCACGACTTCACTTAATGAAAGGAGCGTAAAAATGAACGATTTAACGAAGGGGAACCCGTTAAAACTAATCTTTTGGTTTACGATTCCATTATTAATCGGTAACATTTTTCAGCAATTTTATAGTTTATCAGATACGTTGATTGTTGGTCAGACTTTGGGTGTTAAAGCCTTAGCGGCCGTTGGATCAACTGGGAGTGTCCAATTCTTAATAATTGGGTTTGCTCAAGGCCTAACCGCCGGCTTATCTATCTTAACGGCGCAACACTATGGCGCCAAAGATTTTAAAGCTGTCCGGCGTAGTTTTGCCATTAGTATCGTGGTTAGTTTGGTCGTGGGGATTATCTTAACGATTGTGTCCTTAATCTTTGTTGACCACATCTTAGTCTTAATGCAGACGCCGACTGACATTATTAATGATGCGCGAACCTTCTTACAAATCATGTTGGGCGGCATGTTGGCACCAATTGCCTTCAATTTACTGTCTAATATCATTCGTGCGCTCGGTGATAGTCGGACACCATTATGGTTTTTGATAATTAGTTCGGTGATTAATATCGGCTTGGAATTGCTTTTTATTTTAGGCTTTCATTGGGGAATCGCTGGGGCTGGCTGGGCGACAATTCTCGCTCAATTAATTGCGAGCTTGATGTGTGTGATCTATATCATCGTGCGAGTGCCAATATTACACATTGGTCGGCGCCATTTCAATTTGCGATTGTCTGAACTGAAAGGGCATCTCCGAGTAGGGTTACCAATGGCGTTTCAGATGTCAATTATTGCGATTGGAACGATTGTCTTACAGGCGGCCTTAAATAGCTTGGGGACTAACTCAGTGGCAGCTACCACTGCGGCTCAAAAGATTGACCAATTAGCAACGCAACCCTTAATGTCGTTTGGGGTGACGATGGCCACCTTTGCGGCGCAAAATTTTGGCGCCCATCAATATGAACGCATTATCAAAGGGGTTAAACAAACCATGTGGTTATCTGGCAGCTTCAGTGTGGCCGCCGGATTAATTGAAATTTTATGGGGCAAGCAATTGGTTGGGCTCTTCGTTGGGCACCAAGATATGGCCGTCCTAAACTTATCGCAAACTTATTTTAATGTCATTGGGAGTACTTATATTTTGCTGTCCATGTTATTCATTATGCGAAATACACTGCAAGGTCTAGGCCGAAGTGCCATTCCAACCTTGGCGGGTGCGGCTGAATTATTTATGCGGGTTTTTGCGGCATTAATTTTAGTTCGGTTCTTTGCTTATCCTGGGGCCTGTGCATCAGAACCGCTAGCTTGGTTAGGGTCCGTTGCAGTCTTGTTACCGGCTTATTTACAAGCCGTTCGTGAACTACATCAACGGGCGCGGGCCGAAAAAACGCCCGTTACCCCGACGACGCCAACGGTTGAAGTTGCGTCCAAAAACTAATCTTTTACTTGCAACTCAAGTGGGAATTTGCTAGTATGTGGTATTAATTTGAATTGAGGAGTTTTCTAATGGCTGTGGAATTAAAAATTGGCGATTACGTCCAAGGTAAAAAATTTGCTTCACTTGAACATGATTTTAGTGGTGAAATTGAAAAGGTCTACGAAAATTCAGTTTTAATTTTAATCAAAGAGTTCGACAAATCAGATGCACCAATTGTGAATGAATATAATCATCGGGCAGTCGTACGTAAGGTGGATATCAAGATGATTAAAGCCGCACCAGCGCCCGTTGAGGTTCCCGACTCAGAAGCTTAAATTTTTTTATTTTTTCAATGACAACACAGAAAATATATGCTATACTATTTTCTGTTGTCAATGCGGGTGTAGTTTAGTGGTAAAATACAAGCTTCCCAAGCTTGAGTCGCGAGTCCGATTCTCGTCACCCGCTTAATTAATAATTCGGCTGCTAGTAATGTCACTTGACGTTGCTAGCTTTTTATTTAGGAGGAGCGCTTATGATGACTTTTCAGGCGATTAAGTTTGATGATTTAACGCCACGCCAGTTGAATGCTATTTATCAATTACGGGTGGCAATTTTTGTGGTTGAACAAGCTTGTCCCTATCAAGACGTCGATGATTTGGATTTAACGGCGGTCCATCTGTTAGGCACTACCTCGGCTGGCTTACAGGCTTACGCGCGGTTAATGGTTGAACCACAGCAGCAAGCGCGTATCGGGCGCGTTGTCGTGCGAGCGACTGCACGTGGTACCGGTCAAGGACAGGTACTATTACGTCAGGCCATTGCGACGATTCAACAATTGTGGCCCCAAACGCAACAGATTAATATTCAAGCGCAACATTATTTGGACCGCTTTTATCGGTCATTTGGGTTTGTTCCCGTCTCAGAAGTTTATTTAGAGGACGGCATTCCGCACCAAGATATGATTTTGAAGGTCAACACTGGAACTGATGCTAGTCAAACGGTGTAATATTTGGTATACTAGCGCATGGTTTAAAATGTAAAACGTCTTATGAGAAAGAAAAGTAAGTCAGCTAACTGGCAAGCGAGTTCGGGGTGATGGGAGCCGAATCAGACAAGTTGATTGAAGCGCACTTTTGAGGACGACAATTAGATAATAAGTGGATCTTAACGTCAATTAGAGTGGTACCGCGGGTCATCTCGTCTCTTACATGTTTTTTATGTAAGGGGCTTTTTTTGTCTTGTGACCCTCAAATTCAAGGAGGACAATATGGATTATAAACAACAAGTTGCGGCGGCTTTAGCACCCGCATTACCAGCATTATCAGTGGCTGAAATTACTGAAAAAATTGAACAACCGAAAACGTCAAAACAAGGTGACTTAGCTTTTCCAACGTTTACTTTGGCTAAAACCATGCATCAAGCGCCACAATTGATTGCGGCCGCTTTAGTTGAAAAGCTGGATCAAAGTAACTTTGAAAAAGTGGTTGCGATGGGCCCATATGTCAATTTCTTCTTTAAGAAGACGGCCTTTTCAGCCGATATTTTAGGCCAAATTTTAACGGCCGGTGCTAATTTTGGGGCGGCAAGTATTGGGAATCAAGGCCAAGTGCCGATTGATATGTCATCACCTAACATTGCCAAGCCAATTTCAATGGGCCATTTACGGTCAACGGTCATTGGGAATTCATTGGCTAACATTTTAAGTAAAATTGATTATCAGCCCGTAAAAATCAATCACTTAGGTGACTGGGGTACCCAATTCGGTAAGCTGATCACGGCCTATAAGATGTGGGGAAGTGAAGCGGAAGTTAAGGCTGACCCCATTAATAATTTATTGAAATATTATGTACGTTTTCATAAAGAAGATGTTGACCATCCTGAGATGGATGATGAAGCACGTGATTGGTTTAAAAAGCTTGAAAATGGGGATGCAGAAGCAACTCATTTGTGGGAATGGTTCCGCGCTGAATCATTAAAAGCTTTCAAACAAATTTACCAACGCTTGGATATCGAGTTCGATTCGTTTAAGGGCGAAGCGTTCTACAATGATAAGATGGCGGAAATCGTCGATATTTTAGAAGCTAAAGATTTATTGCATGAAAGCCAAGGGGCCGAAGTGGTTGATTTAAGTAAATATGACTTGAATCCAGCCTTGATTAAAAAATCTGATGGCGCCACCTTGTATATTACGCGGGACTTGGCTGCGGCCGTTTATCGGAAGCGGACCTATGATTTTGTCCAGTCACTTTACGTGGTCGGTAATGAACAAACCAACCATTTCAAGCAGTTAAAGGCTGTGCTAAAAGAAATGGGCTTTGATTGGTCTGATCAAATCTACCACATTCCATTCGGTTTAATTACTCAAGGCGGTAAGAAATTATCAACGCGGAGTGGCCGGGTCATTTTATTAGATAAGGTGCTAGATGATGCCGTTGCATTAGCACATCAACAAATTGAAGCGAAAAATCCAGATTTGGCTAATAAAGATGCGGTTGCGGATGCCGTCGGGATTGGCGCCGTTATTTTCCATGATTTGAAGAACGAACGGATGAATAGCTTTGACTTTAATTTAGAAGAAGTCGTGCGTTTTGAAGGGGAAACGGGTCCTTATGTCCAATATGCCCATGCGCGAGCTGAAAGTATCTTGCGTAAGGCCGGTAGTCCAGCAATTGACACCACTGATCAACAATTAGCGGATCCAGCCGCTTGGGATACCTTAAAGCTATTGAGCGAGTTCCCAGCGACCGTTGTGCGGGCCAGTGATGATTACGAACCATCTGTCATTGCCAAGTATGCGATTCATTTGGCTAAAGCGTTCAATAAGTATTATGGTAATACCAAAATTTTAGTGGAAGATGCGGAATTACCAGCACGTTTAGCCTTGGTTAAGAGTGTCAGCATCGTCTTGAAAGAAGCGTTACGATTATTAGGTGTTAAGGCACCTGACGAAATGTAAGTGTTAGTCTGCAGGGGATGTGACATCAGTCCTTGTTTTAAAAGTCAGTCATAGAGAATCTGCGGATTCTCCATGACTGACTTTTTGATATAACGAAAACAAAGTACAAAAATGGACGTACAATCAAGATTCGGTTGTACGTCCATTTTCACTTTTCAAAGGCTAGATATGTCACAGCCTTTTTATTTATTTGCCATTTTTTCAATAACTTTTAGAACGGTTTTGCCCAGGAAATAAACGATCGTGCGACCCTACGCGAATTCCGATTAAGACTAGTTCATTTTTATCAATCGTGTAAACAACCAGGACATTGTTAGTTTCATTTGGTGTTTTATTTTTCGGTGTATCGCGTAAATGAAATTCATTATATCCGCTCATTCGTCGATTAAGCTCATAATCTTCAAATTCTGGTGGTAATTGTTGTTGTTCAAGCAACAGGTCGATGGCTGTTCGAACTTCGTCAATAATAGTTTTGTCCAAACTGGCTAATCGCTTTAGGTCAGCATTAAAAGTGGCACGTGGTTTAAATCTTAGTTTTTTCATGCTTTAAACTGACCCCAATAATCATCATTTGATTCTACACTTTCATCATCAGGCAAAACATGCCGTTTAATTAATTGATCACGCGCAATTGCATATTCTAATGAACCTTCCTTCGCTTTTAATGCTCTTTCTAGCCAGTCCATTTTTTCTTGCGAAACGATGGCCACTGCCCGACTATTTGAACGTGCAATATAAACGGTCTCGTCTTCGTCATTAACTTGATCTAAATATTTTTTTAAGTTAGCGCGGAAATCACTTTGTGTTAGTGCCAATGTCATCGTACCACCCTCTCTTTGTACCTAATGTTGTACCTTAATTTGTACTGAAAGGCAAAAAATCTTTTTGAAGGGCTAAAACTATGCAACAAGTTGTCTTACCAATCAAAGATTCAAATGTTCTTAAAGAGGTACAAAATACTTTACTTAATAATTTTAAAGCTAGCCGCCGTAACGATACGATTCTTCAAGTTGGGAAAGCTACGCTACTAGGAGTCAGTGACGTTATGTGTTTAAAACCAACAGATATCTTTAATGTTGAATCAAATTGACTTTGGCTAGGAGGTTTTCTTTATGGACTTAGATTTTGAAACAAACAAGTATGATCTTTTTGATGATTGACACCAAAACAAGAATTTACACAAGTGTTGGTCGCGTGCACAGAATGATTAATTCGATTGACAAACTAACGGCGCTTCCGTATAGTTGAACAACATCCGTTGACGGATATTAGAAAGTGATGGCACAATAATTGTGAATGATATTTTACATCAATATAAACTTAATCGGGCCATCGTCATCAGCTTATTAATCGGGCTATTGATTTTTGCCCAGTTGCCACTGATGACCTTAGCTAGTTGTGGAATTGCAGCAGCGATGATGATTCGCACTTGGTTAACGGCGTCGAAGCGGACAGTAAAAGTGGGACTAAGTGTCATTTACGGTGGGGTCATGGTCTTTCAGCTGACATTCAATGCGCTGGTCGTGTTTGCATTACGGGGCGTTAGTCCGCTCTATTATCCCACTAAATTAG
The DNA here is from genome assembly GCF_002970935.1 of Lactobacillus sp. CBA3606. Taxonomy (NCBI): domain Bacteria; kingdom Bacillati; phylum Bacillota; class Bacilli; order Lactobacillales; family Lactobacillaceae; genus Lactiplantibacillus; species Lactiplantibacillus kimchii. Next base: position 238,797 of record NZ_CP027194.1, read on the forward strand.
TTGCGGTCGGCTTATTGCTATTGCCGCTAGTCGTCGAACGATTTATGATGGTGACGCAGCAAACTGAATTTTATTTACCAACTGCAGAAGATGTGACGGCGATTAGTTTTGCGGAATTACGCCGCAATCGAACCCGGATGCAGGCGACGTTAAAGCAGATGGCTGAAATGAAACAGCGGATTTCGGTGGCACATTTAAAAACGGTCATTACTGATTTGCCACGCCATCGGGCCGCAACTTATATTAATCATGGCACTTTGACAGCCGCTTATTTTACGGCCGCCCAGGCAACACTTGCGGACCAAAATATTTATTTAGTCGTTTCGAATACTGGCAGCCCGGCCAGTGAAATCATTTCATCGTTTACGCAAAAGCAATATAACCATGTGTCACTGGCTTTTGACCGGGAGTTAACGACCATTATTAGTTATAATGGTGGTGATAATGTCTATCCACCAGGGATGAACGCTGAAAACTTGGCGTTCTTTCATCAAAAAGCGGATGCTTCGGTTCTGGTCTATCGGCTACCGGTCACCACGGCGGCCAAGCAATTCATGATTGATAAAATTACTGAAATTAACCGTGAGGGGAGTGCGTATAATCTAGTCGGGCTCGTTGCCAAGCACTCCTTTCGCCCCAATATCATGTTTTGTTCGCAATTCGTCTATACGATGTTGAAGTTAGCTGGTGTCACTTATTTTGATAAAGCGGCGGGAGCAGTTCGGCCAACTGATTTCATTGAACTTGACTATTACAAGCAGTTGAAATTTGAATATGAAATCACATTTTAGGACCACTCAATAATGATGAATGGTGTGGCGCTTGACGTAATCCAAGCGCTTTTTTTGTGCACCGATTTTAGGGGTCTAATTAGGTAACTTTCGATACTAAAAGTTTGCGACCCGTCCTGGTTCATGGCAGTGCTAAGCTTTAAGTTGAGCTGAGATTGCATGCAGGGAAAAGTGGGGGTTTTAGATGAGTTACTTAGAATTACATGGGATTCATAAAGCTTATTATATTGGCAAGCAAGCTTATCCCGTCTTGAATGGGATTGATTTAAAATTTAACTTAGGTGAATTTGTGACCATCTTAGGTGAGTCTGGTGGGGGTAAATCAACCTTAATGAACATTATTGGCGGTTTGGATCGTGATTTTGACGGCGAACTGCGGTTACAAGGTCAACTTTTAGACCATCGTCATGATCGCCAACTAGATCAGTATCGGCGCGCCACAGTGGGCTATATCTATCAGGCTTATAACTTAATCAGTCACCTAACCGTGTTAGATAATGTGATGTTGTCGCTGGATATGACTCGGTTAAAACATGCGGAACGGTTAGCACGTGCGCGTGATTTATTGACTCAGGTAGGCTTACAAGATCAGTTAAAGAAATATCCACAACAACTGTCAGGTGGGCAAAAACAACGGGTCGCTATTGCCCGGGCCTTGGCAAGTGAGCCACAACTTATTATTGCGGATGAACCGACTGGGGCCTTAGACGCGCAAAATACGCAAGAAGTATTGGCGATTTTACAAAAAATTGCGGCGAGTGGGTGCTTAGTGATTTGCGTCACCCATTCGACGACTGTTGCCCAAGCTGGGACCCGGATGGTTCAGTTAACAGGCGGTAAAATTGTCGCAGATACGGCGTTGAAAACAGCATTGCCGCCCGTTAAGTCCCAGCCACGGTTAACGGCTCGAAACTTACCATGGCGCGTCTCATTGGCGACGGCATTTAAACATTTCCGCCATACGTTAAGTTGGAACTCATTAATTGTTTTAGGAACGGCGATTGGATTGTTTGCGGTCTTGTTGTTTGCCGGTTTAGGAAATGGGCTTAAAGGCTACATCAACCATCAAATTAATTCATTAGTTGATCCCCAATCCATTACAGTCATGCGGTATGTTAATAGTGCTAAGGACCAAGAAGAACAGTTTGCTGCCCAAGCCGACCCACAAGCGGCCGGGAGTATTGCAACACACATGCCGACATTTTCAGCGGCTCAATTACAACAGTTGCGTGATTTATCGCAGGTGGTGAAGCTGGAGCCTGGGATTGCGGCAAGTAATGCTATGATTAAGATTGCCGGCACTAGTTATTCGGCCCCCCAATTAACAACGTGGACCAGTGCTGATCAAACGGCTAATTTAAAAGCCGGTCATGTCGCCGGAAATAATCAGATTGTGGTTGATAAGAGCACCATTGCACAAAAATGGTCGGCTAAAAATTGGCGGCAGTTAATTGGTAAACCGGTGATGGTTAGTTATCAAGCAACTAATGCGCAAGGCCGTCCCGTCACGGTGCAACGTCAATTGACGGTAGCTGGCATTGCAGATAGTACCGCTGGTGCCGGTTTAAACGCTGTTAATTATGCGACGATGCAAGCAATGCGTGCGCAAGCTAATGTCAATCAGCAACCGACTTTTGTCACCGTTAGAATTACGCGACGGCAACAAAATGAAGCTGTTGTGAACGCTATTAATCGGTTAAAGGTGAATGGTAAGCCCCAATTTGCCGCAACCAGTATTGCCGCAGCCCTAGATACGGTTAATACCTATGTAACGTTAGCAACGACCATCTTAGCGGCTATTGCGGGCATTTCATTATTGGTTTCGATTTTGATGATTGTTGTAACAATGTTTATGTCTGTCAGTGCGCGTATGAAAGAAATTGGAATTTTGCGGGCATTAGGTGAGAGTCGCCGGGATATTCGGCGGTTGTTTACGGGCGAAGCGTTAATGATTGGCGGGTTTAGCGCTGTGTTAGCCACCGGACTTGCGTATGGTGTTGGTGCCGGTCTCAACCATATCTTATATCGGATTGCTGGTTATCAGTTCATTCAGATTCACCCGATTGATGTGGGGCTAATCGTCGTGATTGCCTTAGTGATTGCCTGGTTAGCGGCCATCTTGCCAGCACGACGGGCAGCTAATTTGAATCCTATTACTGCATTAGCAGCAGAATAAGTTTTTGAAAAGTGTGGTCATTTGTGAGCATTAACCTGAAATCGGCGGTCATTCTGTTTTTTGAATGACCGCCGATTTTTGGTTAAACGGCCCGAATTGACTTTTCGGTCATACATTTTTTGGAAAAAAGTTGACACTCACATCGAAATGGGTATAATTGGCTTTGTTAATGAGTGACTAATTACTCACTAGTTAAAAATAGGCTAGCTTTAAAGGAGTGTGTCGGATGACTAAAGAAATTATTAAAGTAAGTGAGTTACAACAAGGCTATGGTAAGACCGTGATTATTAAAGACATCAATTTATCTTTGAAAAATGGCGATATTTTAGGCCTAATCGGGCCTAGTGGTGCCGGTAAGACCACCTTGGTTAAGACCATTATGGGCATGTTAAAGCCGAAGCAAGGTAGGGTTACTTTATTGGACACCCCCATGCCTAACCGAAAAATGTTAGCAAAAATCGGTTATATGGCGCAAAGTGATGCACTATATGCAGACTTATCAGCACGTGAAAATTTAATCTTTTTTGGTGAAATGCAGGGCATGCGACCAGCTGAACTCAAAAAACGGATTCTTTATGCCGCTAAAATTGTGAATTTAATCCCACAATTAGATCGCCGAGTTGAGGATTATTCGGGTGGAATGAAGCGCCGTTTGTCACTCGCAATTGCTTTGTTGGCGGATCCGCCAATTCTAATTCTGGATGAACCGACCGTTGGCATTGATCCTGAGCTTCGGCAACAAATTTGGCGGGAATTACATCGGATTGCGAATTCAGGCAAGACCATCTTATTAACGACTCATGTGATGGAAGATGCTGAACAGTCCACGCAATTAATGATGATTCGCGGTGGTGAAGCAATTGCACAAGGCACGCCAGCTGACTTAATCAAACAGTATCAAGTGTCGACAGTCGAGGAAGTATTCTTACAAGCGGGGAGAGATCAAGATGCGCACAGCAGCAATGATTAAACGCGTTTTCCGTGAAATGTCACGGGACAAACGAACAATTGCATTAATGTTTATTGCACCATTATTTATTTTGTCGTTAGTTTACTTTTTATTTCAAAGTAATGCGACAACGACGGCATCGCTAGCAACTCGAAATGTCGATCGCACCTTAGTTTCAGCTGTTAAAGGGAAGCATATTAAGATTCATCAGGTGACGACTAAAAAGTCCACAAAGGCGCTCATTCGTACTCATAATTATGATGCACTGATGACTCAAACGGGGGACAAGTTAACGATTACGTTGGCTAATGATGACCAAACTAAAGCGGCCTTGGTTAAACAAAGTTTACAAGCGGCGCAAATTAAATTGAAAACTAAAGCGGCGGCAACGACGATTAAAACGCAAGCCGTTGCAATGAAAAAGTTACAACTCGCTTTAGCCACGGCAACTAAAACTGCAGGCGTCAGCACACCAGCTACGCAGACTAGTCACGCGACGAAAAGGGTTAAAGGGACGACGTCGTATCATCCGACCTATCATTATCTTTATGGAAGTAAGGATTCAACTTTCTTTGATACGCTCTTGCCGATTATGATGGGGTTTGTTGTCTTCTTCTTTGTTTTCCTAATTTCTGGGATTGCGCTATTACGCGAACGGACGACGGGGACTTTGTATCGGTTATTAGCAACCCCCATTAAACGTGGTGAAATTTTAGCGGGGTATTTAATTGGTTATGGCACCTTTGCATTAATTCAAACGTTACTAGTTGTCCTTTTTACGATGGGAGCCTTTAAAATCCAGATTCTAGGGAGTATTTGGACCGTCTTGTTGATTAATGTCATGTTAGCGTTAGTGGCGTTGACTTTAGGGCTCTTAGTGTCTAGTTTTGCGGCTAGTGAGTTCCAAATGGTTCAATTTATTCCAATTGTTGCGATTCCACAGATCTTCTTTGCTGGCATTATTCCGATTAGTTCCTTACCCGATTGGTTACAACCGGTTACTTATATCATGCCGCTGTACTATGGGGCTTCTAGTATGAGTGCGGTCGTGATTAAAGGGGCTAAGTTAATGGATGTGTTACCAAATCTTGGTATTCTAGCCGTGTTTAGTGCGGTGTTCTTAGGTTTGAATTTATTAGTAATGCGACGTTACCGGCAAGTTTAATAAAAATTAAGACTGTAGTATGATTATTAAAGTGTATTCTTAAGCCTAAACGGAGGACCAAATAATGCAAGTTAATAATTTTGAAGTGTTATTCGAACAGACGTTGCAAGCATCAACGCTATCTGAAAAACAACAAGCTGTTCTGCGGGCCAGTCTAGCCTTGTTTGCTGAACAAGGGTTTGATAAGACCAGTACCGGCGAAATTGCTAAACAGGCGGGGGTTTCGGAGGGGACAGTTTTTAAACAATTTAAAACCAAAAAAGGTATTCTGGAAGCCTTAATGCAACCCTTTGTCGCTAAAATTATTCCGTTGGCGATTACAGAGTTTATAACCGAAATTGATAGTAATCAATTTAATGATTTTCGCCAATTTTTAACGTATGTGAGTCGTGATCGAATGGATTTTGCCTTAGCTAATCAAAAACAAGTTAAGATTTTTGTCCAAGAAATGATTCGTGATCCGAAAATTATTCAAACCATGGCAGCCAGATTACAACAATTATTGACTGGTGATCTTGGACAATTATTTAATAAGTTTCAAGCAAGTGGGCAACTTGTTGACTGGCCGTTGCCACGAATTGGTCGCTACATTGCCAGTACGATTGCAAGCTATATTGCGCCGCAGTTGCTAGGAACGTCAACTGATTTTGATACTGAACAAGCCAGTCAAGAGGCAGCTGAATTTTTGGTCCGGGGGTTAACGCCAGTTAAAGGTTAATCACTTTTGGCGCAGGTAGACTAATATTAAAATTATAGTCCTGTTGCTTAAAAGAATATAGATTTTTAGGTTGCCACACTGTTCAGAGAAGGAGCGTGGGCGTATGGATAAAAAGGTCACGATTGAGTTAGATCAAGCCACTGTACATGAACTTGAAGCTGTTTTCAAAGTGCAAGGTTTAACGTTGGAACAAGGTTTTCAGCTTTTTATAACAGCAACCATTGCAACTGGACGACTACCATTTCGAATTGAAAAACCAACGGAACGGCTTAAAGCAGCTTTAGCCAGCACCAACTATGTTGCGTATAGCAACGCTAAAGATGGATTAAAAGCGCTCTTGGGATAAGCTGAACTTTGATTTTAACTTTATTGAACAAAAGCTTGGATAAAAAGCAATTGCTTTTTCGTCATTAAGGCTGTTAATGACTGCTAAAATCAGAAATTCGATAAAAATTAGCTTGGTAGCGTCATCAGCGGAATTTGAAAATTTAAAAAACGATTAGTTGAAATGCCAGTCGAGGAGCATGCTTTTCATTTCCGAACGATGTATTGTACAATACTGCTAGCAATAAATTCAGCAACGTGGGAGCGTCTAAACATGGCAGTTAAATTTTTAAATAGGTTTCAGGTGACACGATGTTAGCGATCATGATTGGGATTGCGATTGGAATCGGATTGCCAATTCAGACCAGTATTAATTCACGTTTACGGCAATCAGTCGGTTCACCATTTTTAGCGTCGTTAATTTCCTTTGCGATTGGCACCATGTTTTTAGGAATCATCACTTTAGGTGTCGATCATTCAATCTGGTTCGCCAATGAATTATTCGTCAGTCAGCCATGGTGGCTATGGCTGGGAGGCCTGTTTGGGGTGGTTTATCTCACAGGAAATATTTTGTTATTTCCTAAACTAGGTAGCGTTCAGACCGTCATTATGCCTGTCTGTGGTCAAATTTTGATGGGATTATTAATTGATAACTTTGGCTGGTTCTATTCCGGGGTGACTCCTCTAACGAGTGTGCGCCTATTAGGAGCTGCTTGTGTTTTGTTAGGGGTTGTGATTACGGTGGCAGTTAGTCAATGGCTGACGACCCGCCACCAACCACGGACTAGTCAAGCTGGTGGTGGTTTTTGGTTTTGGCGATTATTAGGGGTTGGTGCCGGGATGCTTAGTGCCACCCAAACGGCAGTTAATGGACATTTAGGGCAAGTCTTGAATTCTGGCTTAAAAGCAGCGTTGGTTTCATTTTTGTTTGGGACGATTGCGCTAGTGTTGATCAATCTGGTCTTACGTCCTACCTTAACCTTAAGTCGGCCCACTAAGCGGGCTAATCCATGGTGGATGTGGATTGGTGGGATGATTGGGGCACTATATGTGCTCGGCAACGTGTATCTTGTCCCCATGGTTGGCACGGGCTTAGCCGTAGTCATTGTGTTGGTCGGCTTGATTACAGGGAGTTTGCTCATTGATCAGTTTGGTTGGTTAGGGGCTAAGCGGCAACCAATTACCGTCATGCAAGTGCTCGGTTTAGTTGTGATGATTGGCGGCGTAGTGTTAATTCGGCTGTTTTAGGGTGAATAACAGTTCGTTAACTATTGGCTGATGAAGCGTTTGGCACAAGAGCCAGACGCTTTTTTTACGGCTTCAAGTAGCCGTACCAATCCAGAATCTAGCGGGCTTGGCTTATATTTATCCAAGCAATTGGTGGTGGCAATGGCTGGGACCCTGACAGCAAAGTTACCGCTGGCTGGCGGATTTGGAATTCAATTGACGTTATCGCGGCCGATATAATGCCAGTTGTATTAACCAAATGAGTGATAAAAAGGATTTAGTTTCAGCGCTCAAACGTTGAAGCTAAATCCTTTTTGTAATAGCCAATTAATCAGTACTTTAGACCGGAAAGTGTTGTTCAATCAATTGGGTCAGAATTTGAATGCCGCGTTCAAAGCGTTCGGTAGTTTCAAAGGAAAAACTTAAGCGAATCGATTGATTGGGCTGAAAGTCGTAAATATTGCCCGGATTAAAGAGGACATTGTGAGCGGTGGCAAGGTCGAGTAGCTTGGGAATATTGATGCGATCTGCCAAGTGGACCCACAAATAAAAACCACCAGTCGGTGCTTGCCATGTTGCAATTCCATTGTCCCAATAACGATGCAGAATGGCTTGCGCCGCGCTGGCTTTTTGCGCTAGGACGGCGCGGAAGTTTGCTTGGTAAGTCTCATAATCCGGATTAGCTAGAATTTCAGCGAGGACGAGTTGTGATAAGGAACTCGCCCCGTAATCTGTTTGCATCCGGACGTCGGTTAAGCGATCAATGACTGGTTGACTAGCTACCGTCCATCCCAGTCGTAACCCGGGTGCCAGTGACTTGGAAATACTGCCAAAATAAATAACGTTACCTGTCGTATCCATGGCTTTTAACGGCTGTGGCGGTTGGTGGTCAAACCAAACATCTTGATAAGCAGCATCTTCCAAAATTGGTATTTGGTGGTCTTGGGCAAACGTCAAAACTTGTTGACGGCGTTCAGCACTCATGACAATGCCAGTGGGGTTATTAAAAGTTGGAATGGTATACATAATGGCCTGGGAACCGTTACTTGGTGGGGTTAATTGCCAGTAAGCCATCCCTTGACTATCCATCGGTACGCCTGATAGTTGCGTATGGGCCGACTGAAAGACTTGCAGTGATTTAACATAGGTTGGCGCTTCCGTGTAGATGGTCGCATTCTTAGGAAATAAGGATAGTGAAACTAATTGTAGCGCCTGTAACGATCCCGAGGTAATCAGAATGTTGGCAGGGTGTGTCTGAATACCAACTTTAGCGAGGTGCCGTGCAATTTGGATCCGCAAGGCCAAAATCCCAGCAGGTTCTGTATAATTTAAGCTAGTTAAGTGCCGGCCTAGATGGTCAAACGCTTTTTGAAATAGCGCGCGTGGGAATTGGTCGGGTGCCGGTTCACCGGTGCTGAGACGGATGATATCATCCGTCTCAAATTGATTGATTTTTTGGAGCGCATGCGTATTAGGCTTGAATTGGCCAGCTTTGACGTATTGTGTCCAATCGACATGTTCAGCCAATAAGCTCGACCAATGGTTTCCAGAAACAGCCATCCCGGACCCAGGATTACTGGTAATTAGACCGACTGCGATTAAGTCGTCGAGTGCGGTAATCAGGGTACTACGATTAACGCCAAATTGGGCCGCAAGTTGACGTTGGGCCGGTAATTTAGCGCCCACGGGCCAGTCACCATTGGCAATCCGTTGTTGGAAAAAGGCTGTAATTTGCTGATAAATTGGGGTCGTGACCGTTTTGTCAGGCTGCCAGTTAATTTTGATTGGGGTCATGTTAATTAAGAACCTCCTTAAATGGTTGGGAATAAAATTAAGAATTGGTTGGGGACAAAGCTCATTAGGTCTATTATAATCATCTCATGAATTAAAGCCAATTAAGCTAAAGCGCAATTTTGGCTTTCTTAATTGGTTGGATTGGGGATGGAAATTTGTTACAAGTGTTTTTACAAGGCCTCCTGTTTGGAATTGTCTACATTGCACCGATTGGGATGCAGAATTTATTTGTGGTTTCAACGGCCATTGAACAGCCACGGAAACGAGCTTTTCAAGTAGCACTAATCGTGATTGCGTTTGACACGTCACTTTCGTTAGCTTGTTTTTATGGTGTCGGTAAATTATTGCAGACGACCCCGTGGTTGGCGTTAGCGGTGTTATTAGTTGGTAGTTTACTGGTCTTTTACATTGGCTGGGGATTAGTCAGAAAAAAAACAGTCGCGATGGGGACAATGACGACGAGCTTCTCGTACAAGGCAACGATTATAACGGCTTTTTCCGTTGCTTGGTTAAATCCGCAAGCTTTAATTGATGGCTCTGTTTTATTAGGGGCTTTTCGAGTTTCGTTGACCGGAAACTCAGCGCATGCCTTTATGGTGGGCGTCATCTTGGCATCAATGACGTGGTTCTTCGGGCTGACTGGCTTAATTAGTCAGTTTAAGCATTTAATGCAACCAAAAGTCTTATTATGGGTTAATCGCGTATGCGGGATTGTCATTATGTTATATGGGGTCAAATTAATGGTGACCTTCATCACTAAAATATAGTTGCAGCCAACTGAAACAATCGGTATGCTAGTCGTATTGGATTTTTCAGGAGAGGAACGATGAGTAGATGAAAATTGCTGGTTTTGGGGTTGAGTCTTGGTTAAATCAATATGAAAAGCAGGCGACGACTGATATTAGTCAAAGTTCAATTGCCGCTTTATCAATGGCGGAACTCGTCGCTTTGGATGGGCATCAAGGCAAACAATTTTATGCCCAACTCAATCAAACGCGTTTAGATTATGGTTGGATTGAAGGTTCACCAGCCTTTAAACAGCTCGTTAGTGACCTGTACACGCAGGTGCCAGCAGCAAACATCCTGCAAACAAATGGCGCCACGGGTGCGAATCAGTTGGCAATTTATAGTTTGATCGAACCCGGCGATCATGTGATTGCCTTGTATCCGAGCTATCAACAATTATATGATATGCCAAAGTCATTAGGGGCGACCGTTGATTATTGGCACATTCATGAGGACCAGCAGTGGTTACCAGATATTGCGGAATTAAAACAGTTGATCCGACCAGAAACCAAAATGATTTTGTTAAATAATGCGGTTAATCCAACGGGGAGTTTGTTGGATGCCACTTTATTAAAGCAAGTGGTGGCGTTAGCGCGTGAAGTGGGGGCTTATGTCTTAGCTGATGAAGTTTATGAACCCTTGGATGACACGCCATTCACCTCAATTGCTGATCTTTACGAAAAAGGGATTGCCGTGAATAGTTTATCGAAAACTTATTCGGCGCCTGGGATTCGAACGGGCTGGACGGCGACGCAATCAACTGAGTTGACCGAGCTATTTCGCAAGTATCGTGACTATACAATGATTTGTGGTGGGGTTCTCAATGATCAGGTGGCAGTGCTGATTTTACAACATCGCGCTGAAATTTTACAACGAAATCGAGAAATTGTGACCCGTAATTTAGCTCTTTTAACGACTTGGGTCGCACAAGAACCGCGGGTAACGTTGATTGCCCCACAGGCCATCTCAGTTTCTTGTATTAAGTTGATCATTCCGATTGATGATGAAACTTTTTGTCGCGAACTTTTGACTGAGACGGGGGTCTTGCTGGTCCCAGGGTCCCGCTTTGATTGGCCAGGCCATGCCCGCTTGGGTTATTGTACTGATACCCAAACGTTACAGACCGGATTGACTAAATTGAGTCAATTTTTACGGCGCTACGATAAATAAAATTAATAGTTATTCAATTTGAAAGCATATTTTCCGGTTTGAGAACCGTGAAAATATGCTTTTTAAGTCCATAACGTAGTTTGCTAGGTGAATATTTGCTATAATGTATTCATAATTTATCAGGGGAGGTCCCGGGAATGAAGAAGACGGCACGGCAAGCTGTAATCGAACAATTAATCCATCAATATCCAATTGCGACACAGGAAGATTTGATGGCACGACTCAAAGCTGAAGGGATTGCAGCGACGCAAGCGACTATTTCGCGGGACATCCGTGAAATGCAAATTGTGAAGTCGCCAGACGAAAGTGGTCAGGCGCGGTACATGATTTTTAAAGCAAATAATAAGAATGAACAAGATCGGTTATTTGAAAGTCTGCATGAAGTGGTGACTGGCGTTGATCGCGTTGAATTTATGAATATTATTCATACGTTGCCGAGTAACGGGAATTTATTGGCAGCCATTATTGATGATTTGAAGTTACCAGAAGTGAGTGGCACGTTAGCTGGGCACGATACGATTTTTATTGTGAGTCCTAGTGTCACGGTAGCTAAGAGTTTGCACGACTTACTAATGAGTCATGTGCAAGCGGATGAAGATTAAAGCAAGTGGTGCTTAAGACGACGGCCAATCAGGCGGGAGTCTTTTTTGCATTTCGGCCTAGTTCACGGTATAGTTGACCTACCTAATCAATTAGGGGTGGAGGTGTTTAAGATGAAACGAACGAAAAAACAAAGCCTCCGGAAAAATCAAAAACAACGGGATGCCACTTTTGAAAAATTTAAGAAGCAACAAAATGAATTGAATGCGAGCCGCCGTGGTGTCCGCCGGAAATAAAGGTCTGAGTTAAGCCACTCAGGCTTTTTTTGGTTATTATATAGGTATTTTTGAAGATTTGGTCAAACTTTGAGTGATTTAGTTAGCATAATTGAATTTATGATACAATTATTGAGGATTAACAAGTAACGGAGATAACTAGTGCCGTGATAACGGTCAATGGCCGAGGCCCGGCGTCTTTGATGGCGGGTCGGTTATCTTCTGAACAAGGGGAAGATTATGCAAAAAAATGGTTTTTGGGCCACTATCAAGTCCGGTTTACGGATTATTGGTCATTGGCTACACCCATATTGGCAACGTTTTGCTGCAGTGGTTGGCTATCAATGGCACCGGCGGCAAGTTACTCGGTGGCTCACTATTATCGTGCTCAGTATTATTTTAGTCGGGAGCGCTTATCTAACATTCGAAGCTAAAACGGCTAAGATTGGGAACTTACAGGCTGAGTTGGAAAAGACCACAGTGATTTATGATACCGACAATAAAAAAGCCGGGTCGCTCTATTCTCAAAAAGGGACCTATGTTCATTTAAGCCAGATTTCGACAAATTTACAAAATGCCGTGATTTCTACGGAAGATCGTAATTTTTATCAGGAACATGGGTTTTCGATTAAAGGTATTGGGCGGGCCTTTTTACTATTAGTGATGAATAAGGCGCTCGGGCGTAATTACATTAGTGGTGGTGGGAGTACATTAACGCAACAATTGGTTAAAAATGCGTACTTGACCCAGCAACAAACCTTCTCACGAAAATTGCGTGAAATTTTCTTGTCGATTGAAACTGAAAATGTCTATTCGAAACAGCAGATTTTAGCCATGTATCTCAACAACGCCTACTTTGGTCGCGGTGTTTGGGGGCGGAAGATGCGGCTGAGAAATACTTTGGGGTCTCGGCTTCCGAGTTGACCGTGGATCAGGCCGCAACTTTGGCAGGCATGTTAAGTTCACCAAGTGGTTATGACCCCATTAGTCATCCCAAAGCGTCAACGGCGCGGCGGAATGTGGTTTTAAACAATATGGTTAATAATAATAAATTGACTAAAAGTCAATATCAGCTTTATTCACAAAAAGCGATGACGCTGAGTGATAACTATCATTATAATAGTGGCTATAATTATCCCTATTACTTTGATGCGGTCGTTGACGAAGCGATTAATAAGTACGGGTTAAGCGAATCTGACATTATGAATCGTGGTTATAAGATTTATACGTCACTTAATCAAGATGATCAAACGCAGATGCAAACGTCCTTCAAAGATAGCACCTTGTTTCCGGATAATGCGAGTGATGGGACGAAGGTGCAAGGGGCCTCAATCGCTGTTGATCCGACAACTGGGGGCGTCTTAGCCGTTGTTGGTGGGCGTGGGATGCATGTTTTCCGTGGCTTCAATCGGGCTACTCAGATTAAGCGACAGCCAGGATCGACGATTAAGCCGTTAGCGGTGTATACGCCAGCTTTGGAGAGTGGTTATACTTATGATTCGTCGTTATCCAATAAGCAACAGACGTTTGGGTCGAATAAATATGCGCCAAAAAATTATGATAATATTTATTCGACTTCAGTGCCGATGTATCAGGCCTTGGCCCAAAGTATGAATGTTCCGGCCGTTTGGTTATTGAACAAAATCGGGGTCAATAAAGGGTATAAATCCGTTAAGAAGTTTGGCTTACCAGTGACTAAATCGGATGATAACCTGGCCTTAGCGCTCGGTGGCTTAACAACGGGGGTTTCGCCAGCTCAAATGGCGAGTGCTTATACCGCCTTTGCTAATGGTGGGAAGAAAACGACGTCGCATTTCATTACCAAAATTGTGGATGCGAGTGGAAAGACGATTGTCGACAATACGAAGACTAGTAGTAAACGCATCATGTCAGCCAGTGTTGCTAAGAAGATGACCAGTATGATGCTGGGCGTTTATAATAGCGGGACTGGGGCGGCGGCGAAGCCTTACGGGTATAAAATTGCTGGTAAGACGGGGAGTACACAGGCGGATTATAGTACTGGTTCTGGGACGAAAGACCAGTGGATGATCGCCTATACGCCGGATGTGGTTGTCACCACGTGGATTGGTTTTGACTCAACTAATAGTACCCATTATTTGAAGAGCTTATCAGAAAATCAATTGTCAGCGTTATTCAAGAATGAAATGACGAGTATCTTACCGAATACGAAGAATACCAGCTTTGATACGACTGATGCAGCAACGTTGGCGCAACAAGGAGCGGCTAATAGTGACAGTAGTAATAGTAGTAGCTCCGTTTGGGACAATGTTGAAGACAGTGCCGGACAAGTGGGTAAGGCGGTTAAAAGTACGGCTAAAAATTGGTTTTCACAGGCTAAAAAATTGATTGGTAACTAGTCAGGTTAAGGCTATTCAAGGGCTTTCAAAAATGCTAAAATAGTTAGGACCCATACTTGAGGAGGAACTAATCATGGCTGTAAATATTTATGATACTGCAAACCAATTAGAACAAGAATTACGTGACACGAAAGAATTTAAGGAATTGAAGGCCGCTTATGCGACCATGCAAACAAATGCCAGTGCGTTTGATTTGTTTAAGGATTTCCAAGAAATTCAAATGCAATTGTCACAAAAACAAATGAATGGCGAAGACCTCACGGATGATGAAGTTAAAAAAGCCCATGACTTAGCTGATAAGGTCAGCAATGTTGATGAAATTAAAACATTAATGGGTAAGGAACGTAACTTGAACCAGTTAATGAATGACTTGAATCAAGTGATTACGAAACCGGTCCAAGAATTATATCAAGGCTAGTTCGATTGGGGTTAAAAGGGGGCAATGGCGAAAAAATTTTCGTGATTGCCTCTTTTTTTGATTATGGAGGAAAAAATGAAATTTTTGCATGCAGCGGATTTACATTTAGATACCCCGTTTCAAGGGCTAACGGCCCTACCAGCCGCATTACAACAGCAGATCATTGCGGCACCGTTACGGGCATTACAACGATTAGTTGACTTGGCACTTGCACAACAAGTGGATTTTGTTTTATTAGTCGGGGACTTGTTCGATCAGCAAGCCCAAAGTGTGCAAGCGCAAGCGGCTTTAATGACGGCCTTAGAACAGTTGAAGGCGGCTGAAATCCCAGTGGTACTCTCTTTTGGAAATCATGATTTTCAACCAGATTTGACGGTTTGGCAGTTTCCAGATAACGTACATGTTTTGGGTGCGCAAGTAGAGACGGTTACGTTAACAACGGCACAACAAGAACGGGTTGCTATCAGTGGTTTTAGTTATGCGCAGCGTTGGATTACGACCCCCATGGTGCCGGAATTTCCATTTAAAGCGCAAGCCGTGGATTATCAAATTGGCATGTTACATGGACAGGTCGGGACGGCCGGCGACCACTATGCGCCCTTTAATGTTACCGATTTATTAGCGAAGCACTATGATTATTGGGCATTGGGACACATTCATCAACGGCAACAGCTAAATGCCGTACCACCAATCGAATATCCTGGCAATATTCAAGGCCGGCAACGTCATGAGACGGGGGATAAGGGCTGTCTGATTGTGACGAGTCAAGCGAATCATCAGTTAGTACCAACGTTTGAATCATTAACGGATTTGAGCTGGGCCGATTGGACACCGGTATTAAGTGGGAAACTTGATCGAGCCACTTTGCTGGCACAATTAACCGACCAACTTACAGCGTTAGCCACGAATGAGCAGCAATTAGTGACGATTCAATTACCAACGCATGTACAACTGACCGCCAGTGCTAATTTAGCGCTAGAACAGGGCGCCTTGTTGACACAATTACAAACAAAATTAGCGGCGACAACGATTTGGCCGGTGGCCCTTAAGTTGGCGACTTTATCAACGGCGCCGGCCACATTTGGTGTGGCGACGGCAACATGGGAACATGCTGGTCAGCAGGTCGTCACGGCCGCCAATATTGCCGACTTAGCGGGACATTTACTAGATGAACCTTTTCTAAATCAGGCTTTATTAGAAACGTTAACGCCAGCACAATGGCAACAACAGGTCATGACCTTGTTAGCCGATCAATATCAGCTCACGACGACGGAGGCCGATGATGCAAATTAAACGTATAGAAATTGCCGGTTTCGGCAAATTTAGCCAGCAGACCTTTGACTTGGCGAGCGGGTTACAAGTCTTTTATGGGGCTAATGAAACGGGAAAATCCACGTTGCGGGCTTTTATTTTGGGATTGTTATTCGGTTTTCCATCACGGCGCCATCTATTGGCCCGGTATGAACCGAAAACGACCAGTCAATATGGTGGTTCACTAGATTTAATGGTTCAAGGTCAACTTTATCGGCTCACACGGTTAGGCGACCAGCCGGCAAAGTTAGTTCAGCTAAGCACGATGACCCCACAACCGCTATCGCTATTGGCGCATTGGTTGAATCCCTATGATGAGACGAGTTATAAGCAATTATTTACCTTTAATCAGGCTGAGTTAACGGCGCTAAAATCACTGAGTGCGACTGATTTAAATCAACAATTACAACAAGTCGGCACATTAGGAAGTGCGCCATGGCGGGCGACGGCGGCAGCATTACGAACGAGTGCAGATACGCTATATAAACCGCGTGGTCGTAAGCCAGAGCTTAATCAGCGCCTAAAAGCGTATCAAGGGTTAACCGACCAAGTTCAAACGGCTCGCCAACGTTATCCAGATTATCAACAGTTACAGCAACAAGTCCAACAATTAACGGCGCAACAAACACAATTAAATCAGCACTTGTCAGCCGCTAATGTCACCCAACAAACATTGGCTAATTTACGGAATCAGTGGCCAGTTTATCAGCAACTGAAACAGTTACAGGCACAAGCGACAGCGACACAGTCTGCATTGTCGGCGGCTACAGTTCAACGCTATCAGCAGTTAAGCACGACCCAAACTGAATTGCAGCATACGTTAGCAAGTGCCCGCCAACAATTGGCCCAACAGCCTGTTGATCGAGACTCACAGGGCGTATTAGGATTTTACGTTGCCCATCAAGCCCAATTTGAGGCTTTGGAAGCGCAACTACCGCAGTTGCAACAGGCACTAGGGCGTTATCAGACTTTGGCGGGGCAAACGACGGCAGCCAAAGCAGATTATCAGCAACAATTAGCGGCACATCCGGAATTAACGGCGAGTTTGTCGCCACAGCGTCAAGCCGCACTAACAGCTTTAAAATCAGCTTTACTAACCAGACCATCACGGCAACAGCAACATCAAACGACTAAGTCAGCCCAAGTTAAGCCAGATTGGCGGCTGTTCGCAGTTTGCGGCGTGGTGGTGGTGCTTGGCTTACCAGTGTTTGGACTCAAGTGGCTTTTATGGTGCTTAGTTTTAGTGGGCGTCGGTTTATTGGGGTGGGTCGGCTGGCATTCAGCCCATCAGTCTGCAGTGGCGCCCAAGGAGACCGCCTTGAGCGCTGAATTGACGGCGGCGGGATTAGCACCAGACTTAGACCCGGTAGCAGCGCAGACACAATTGGCATTAATTGACGCCTTGCAACGCGCCCAAGCGACGGTGACTCAAGCGGAACAACAATTAGCAGCGCAAGCGGTGACCGTTGGACAGGCCTTAGCTGATTATCAGTTTGCAGCGGCTTGGTTACCGGTTGATGATCAACAATTAGCGGGCAGCGTTGACCGTATCACAGCATTTTATGATCAAATTCATCAAATGATGCAGACGCAAACAATGGCTGGCCCAGATTTTGCTTATACGCAACGACAGGTTCAACAATTGACCACCCAAGTACAGGCAGTTACGGCACAATTACAGCAGTTGGCAACTGAAAATCAATTGGCAGATGCGACCGCACTGGAAACCGCGATTACTGCGCAAGCGGACCAAGTGACCCGCCAAACTAATTTGACGCAATTAGCGGGGCAGCTAACTGCCGCGGAACAACAAGCGTTGGCGCAATATGAGACGTTAGCTGATTTACAGGCCGCAGTTGCGACTAATCGGCAACAACAAACTGAATTGCAGTCGCAGCTTGCACAACAAACTGAAGCATTAGTAACCACACAAACGCAATTAGCACAATTAACAGCAGATGGGCGTTATACTGAATTACGCCAACAACAAGCCAATCAGCAAACTGAAATGACGGTGTTAGCGCGACAGTGGTTGACGCGACAACTAGGGGCCGCTTGGATCGAACAGGCCTTACAGCAATTAACCAATCAGCAGTTACCGACGATTATGGGCCAAGCCACGACCTATTTCGCGCAATTAACCCGACAGCGGTATAATGAAATCAAATTAGTTGATGATGATTTGGTCGTTCAAGCGACGGCTGGTCCAGCTTTTGCGGTTGCAGAGCTATCGACGGCGACCAAAGAGCAACTTTATTTAGCCTTACGCTTAGCCCTGATTGTGCACCTAGGTGATCAGGCGAGCTTACCGATAATGATTGATGATGGGTTTGTGAACTTTGACGAGGAGCGACGACAGTTGGCGTGGCACTTATTAGCAACCGTGGCAACCCACCATCAAATCTTATACTTTACGAATGAAACCGCAGCTTTAACAGCGATGAACGCAACAACTGTGCATAAACTAACCTAATTTTGGGGGTAATGAGGATGACAAAAAAATTATTTGATTATCAGCTTGATGAGACCGTTGAGGGCTTCTTTTTATTGAAAGATTCTGAAGTGCGGGTCACCAAGACCGGTAAAAAATTCTTAGCAATTAATTTTCAAGATACTTCTGGTGAAATTTCTGGGAAGTTTTGGGATGCAAGTGATCAAGACGTGGCACATTTTCAAGCTGGACGAATCGTGCATTTAAAGGGGAAACGAGAAAATTATCAAGGTAATCCCCAAATTAAGATTCAACAAATGCGGTTAACTCAACCGGGAGAACCTCAAGAAGTGCAGCAGTTTGTCGAGCATGCGCCACTCGACACAGCTACGATGGAAGAGCAGTTGAATCAATATGTTTTTGAAATCACGACGCCGAATTGGAACCGAATTGTTCGGCATTTACTAACGCAATTTCATGATGCCTTTTTCAGTTATCCAGCAGCTAAAAAGAATCATCATGCGTTTGCCGGGGGCTTGGCGTATCATACGTTATCCATCTTACGGTTGGCAAAAGCGGTCGCTGATGAATATCCGCACGTTAATCGCTCACTACTCTATGCGGGGGCAATCTTGCATGATATGGGGAAGACGATTGAAATGTCTGGACCAGTGGCGACAACGTACACGTTGGCGGGCAACTTAGTCGGACATATTGTTTTAATTGATGAACAAATTGTTGAAGCGTGCCAACAGTTAAAGATTGATGAGCAGGCAGAATCAGTTTTGATTTTGCGGCATATGATTCTTGCCCATCATGGGTTGTTGGAGTATGGGTCACCAGTGCGTCCACATGTGATGGAAGCTGAGATTTTACATGATTTAGATGATTTAGATGCATCGATTCAGATGATGCAAACGGCGATTATACATGCAAAACCGGGCGAATATACGGAACGGCTCTTTGCAATGGACGGGCGAAACTTTTATCGGCCAGAACATGATGCTAGCAAGTATTTACCAGATAAAGACTAATTTACGACAAAAAAAGACGACCCAGATAGGTCGTCTTTTAAGTTACTTTAAATTAGTTAGTGCTTGAAGATGAAGAAGATGAAGTTGATAGGTATGAAGATAAGATGTTCTTCAAATCACTATCTTTAATCTTAACATTCCCAGCTTTAAGCACCTTAGCAACAACGTTATGCAAGACAGTTGAGTCGCTCATATCGTTATCCAAGATTTGTTTCTTCAATTCAGCGGTGTGATCAGACATCTTACCCTTACCAGGGTTCTTGATCATCCGGATGATTTCATAACCATTGCTGGTCTTAACTGCAGAAGTGGTGTATGCACCGTTCTTCAACTTGAAGGCCGCAGTTAGGAATTTAGAAGAATAGCTTGTATTCGTATTATCGAAAGCAGCTAACTTACCGCCGTCGCTCTTAGAAGTTGAATCAGTTGAATACTTCTTAGCTAACTTCGTAAAGTTGGCTTGGCTAGAATCCTTCTTTAATTCACTAAGAACAGTATCAGCAGTGTCACTCTTCGCAACTAAGATATGTTGAACAGTGACTTTAGGTTCGTATGACTTCCATTGTTTCTTCAAAGCAGCGTCCGTAATCGTTACTTTATCTTTAACGGCTTCTTTGAGTAACAAGTTTGAACGAATCTGTTCCTTGAAGGTCTTAGCAGTCAACCCATTTTGTGTCAATACAGTTGAGAATGAACTCCCATATTGAGATTTATATGTGTTGTATTGCTTGGTAACTGTCTTAGTTGAAACCTTTGAACCGTAGTCTTTTTCGAGGACTTTGTTCAAAATCATTTGTTGCAAGACTTGTTTACCTGAAGAGGTACCCTTCATACTACTATAATATTGACTTTCGGTGATCTTACCACCAGAGGTCGACGCAACTGTCTTGCTGCCACAACCGGCAAGCGTAAAGGTTAACAATACACCGGCGAGCGCAATAAGCCATTTTTTCATTCCGACAACACATCCCATTCTTGAAATAGTTCTGCTCTAGCAGACTTACCAGACTACTATACCATAAGTAAGTTCGCTTCTGCAGGCGGTTGGAAATCTTTACAAAATTTTCAGATAATTCACAACCTCTTCACAAAGTTTAGCACCAGTTAAGGTCAAACTGAATGAAAATGGTTTGTAAATTCAACAACTCAAGTGGCTAAATTAGTCTTTAGGGGTCCATTGGTCAAGCGTTTGTTGCAAGTGGTCGGCATGCTTTTTCATGATTGCCAAGTGGGGTTCTAATTTGAATTGGAACTTGTCCACTTCTGTTTGGATGTCATTTAAGACGTCGCTCGCATGCGTCATTTCGTTACCTAGATTGTTTTGAGCCTCACCGAAATCTTCACGAGCCTGCTGTAAATGGTCGGCAGCATCTAAGACGTCTTGAATATAATCTTTAGCATCCGTGTAAACGGCGCGGGGAGACTTGCGATTGATGATCATATAAGCGGCCACGCCTAGGCCAAGACCGGCGAGACTGCGGCGGAAAAATTTTGCCATCAGAAGGCCTCCTAATCAGTTAACTGAGTTTTAATTGCATTTTGTAAACGCGTATAGTCGGTTTCATCGTATTTCTTAGAATTATCTTTAAAAATCATTCGGAAATCATCTTTATCGCTATAGCGAGGAATTAAATGAAAATGAGAATGAAAGACAGATTGATAAGCAACGGCACCATTGTTATTAACGACATTCATGCCGATAATGCGTTCATCAGAAGCTTTGATGGCCCGGGCAATCTTTGGAATACGAGCAAAAACGGCACTAGCTAAATCACTATCATATGCGAACAGATCAGGCACATGTGTCTTAGGGATAACTAAGGTGTGACCGGGCGTTCCTTGCGAAATATCTAGGAAAGCTTTGACCATGTTGTCTTCATAAATAGTATAACTAGGCACATCGCCGTTGATGATTTTGCAAAAGATACAATCGGCATCGAGTTTGGGTTCAAAAGCTGGCATTTGATGACCTTCTTTTCTAAAATTTAGTTCTATTATACACTAACACCTTTGAAAATGATGGCGCTTTAATTTTTGACGGCGGCTAAAGCGTTGGTCAAATCGCTGGTCAAATCGCTGGGGGCCGGCCCTAATCGGCAATTTTCTTAACGGGGCTATGCTATAATAGAGCTCAACTTACACCATACAGAAAGAGGTTAGATTTATGGCATTATCAGTAAGCCATCTCGTTGGTGGCTATTCACAAATTCCGGTCTTGAAAGATATTAGTTTTCAAGTTGCACCGGGCGAATTAGTGGGCTTGATTGGGTTGAATGGGGCTGGTAAATCGACCACTATTAATCATATTATCGGGTTGTTAACGCCGATGAAAGGGTCGATCATGTTAAATGATGTGACGTTAGCACAGGACCCCCAACAATATAAACAACAATTGGCGTATATTCCAGAAACGCCAGTCTTATATGAAGAATTAACTTTAAAAGAACATTTAGAAATGACGATGTTGGCCTATGGGCTGGATCAAAAAGTCGCATGGGAGCGCGCACATACGTTGCTGAAAACATTTCGTTTGGATAATAAGTTGAGCTGGTTTCCGGCGAACTTTTCTAAGGGGATGAAACAAAAAGTAATGATTGTGTGTGCGTTTATAACTAACGCTAAGTTATTCATTATTGATGAGCCTTTCTTGGGATTGGACCCCTTAGCGGTACATGACTTGCTGGCGTTGATTGCGACTGTCAAGGAACAAGGTGCGGCCGTTTTAATGTCGACGCATGTGTTGGATACCGCTGAAAAATTCTGTGATCGGTTTGTCTTGCTGCACGCAGGTGAGATTCAAACGCAAGGTAGTTTTGAAGAAATTAAAGCGAATTATCCAGATGCGGGGGAGTCTTTGAACGATATTTATCTCAGTTTGACTGGGGTGACTCGGGATGAGTAAGCTTTATCAAAGTCGATTACAACGGCATCTACGTCAAATGTTACGGTATCTACGATTGGTCTTTAACGATCATTTCGTGATTGCGTTAATGTTTTTTGTGGGGGCTTAGGCTTAGCCTATTCTAATTGGCTCAAAACGGTGACGCCACAGATGACATGGATTGTATTGTTGGTGGGGCTCTTATTGTGGGGCGGCCTATCGATTGGCCGGATTGCCACGTTATTAGAACCCGCAGATGCGGTATTTTTGTTGCCACGTGAACAAGATTTACACGGCTATTTAACTCATGCGTGGCGCTATAGTTGGTGGTTGGCACAAGTGGTTCAAGTCATGCTAGTTGGCCTAGTCGTTCCCATCTTAATGTTAGTGGATCAGTTATCAGGCTGGTCATTATTGGCCTTGTTAGCGACGCAACTCTTGTTGAAGGATGGGCAGTTGACTGGCTATGTCACTGCTCTGTATCGATTAACGCGGTCACAGCAACGGTGGCTACGGGGTTTAAATTGGGGCTTGGCGCTGGTCATTATCGGTCTTAGCTTACTGGTCAGTCCGTGGTTAGGCCTCATTTTGGCGGCTGGCTTAGCCGGTGGTCAACGGTGGTGGCATGCCAGCATCTGGCCTAAAACCGTGATTGCTTGGCAAGCAGATATTAAGTTAGAAGCGAACCGGATGCTAGGTATTTATCGGTTCTTTAATCTGTTTACGGATGTGCCGATGGTACAAGGGACGGTTAAACGTCGCCGTTATTTAGATTGGTTACTACGTTGGTTACCGCAAGATCAAGCGCATGCTTTTGGCTATCTCTTAACACGAGGGATGTTGCGAGGAACAGAATTCAGTGGACTGGTCGCTCGACTAACCGTAATTGGTGCGGTTTTGTTGTATTTTAGCGGTCATGGTTGGTTGGCGATGGGACTAGATGTTATCTTCATCTACTTAATTGGGTTCCAGTTGTTGCCGTTTTATAAACGGTACGATAATATTGTCTTTACCCACATTTATCCCTTGCAACCGACACAGCGACGTGCCAACTTTCAGCGTCTATTAGCGGTCATTTTGGGGACCACCGGTGTCATCTTTTTACTGGCTTTTTGGCTGAGTAACGCATCGTTAGGTCAAGTCGGGTTTTTAGCGGTCATTAATGCCGTTGAAATCTATCTCTTAGTTGCATGGTATACCAAGCTACGACTGGGATAGCACCGAAATGGCGGTCCGAATAAAAAGGACTTGACGTAGCCGAGTTTGGTCTTTAGAATGTGATTGTTAAGTGAATTATGGAGCCGGTCGTAAAATGAATTTTTTTGAGAGGAGTGGGGCTGATGGATTTCGAACTTGATGATGGTTGGGCGGTTTATCCGATTGATGGTAATACTGATAAAGCTTTTATGGGTAAGAAGAACCAACAACGATTATTCTTGAAACGGAACGCCTCGCCGTTCTTAGCGGCACTCTCAATGGAGGAAATAACGCCGCGCTTAATCTGGACGAAACGCATCTCAAGCGGTGATACTTTGACCGCGCAAGAATGGCTGAATGGTCAAACTTTAACGAAGCAACAAATGCAGCTGCCTGAAGTGGCGCATTTATTGGCACGTGTGCACAATTCCAAGTTGCTTCATCGGATGTTAACTAAAGTTGGTGGTCAGATTGTCCGACCACAAGATTTTATTCGTCAATATCTTAGTGATTTACCAGATGACTTGCGGCAACATCCATTGATGGCCGACGTCTTGGCGGGGTTAAAGAACCAACTCCCCACTTTGCCAGTGGCCGATTATCGCGTCTGTCATGGTGATTTGAATCATAAAAACTGGTTATTATCGGATCATCGCCAATTATATTTAGTTGATTGGGATGCGGCACGGTTTGCGGACCCCGCTTCAGATATTAGTCTATTATTATGTGAATACTTGCCATTAGCCGCTTGGCAACCGTGGTTAGCGGAGTACGGTGAGACCATGACACCAGCAATGCAGCAACGCGTCATTTGGTATGCTAAGGTGAACTTGTTATTGAATATTAAAGATAATTATTATCGTAATCAATATCACAAAATGAATCATGAAATTATTTTCTTAGAAGAACTGATGCAGCAACAATTATCATTTTTCTAAAATCAAACCTGATAGTCGCGCGTTCCAAGCGGAATTCGCGGCTATTTTAATGAGTAGAGGAGTTAAAAGAACATATGCGTGTACGAAATAAGCCTTGGGCCCCGGAATTAATCAATGCCCATCCAGAACTGATCACTGAAACCCCCGCGGATTTTCGTGGTAAATGGCAAAGCCGGTTTAAGACCCCTCAGCCGCTCCAGATTGAAGTTGGTAGTGGTAAGGGTCAATTCATCATCGAGATGGCGAAACGTCATCCAGAGATTAATTATGTGGCGATTGAGATTCAAACGTCGGTGATTGCACTGATTTTGAAAAAATTAGTCGCTGAACCGTTGCCAAACTTGCAACTGGCTCATGCGGATGGTGAATCGGTGACGACCTTTTTTGAGCCACAGGAAGTCGACCGCCTTTACTTAAACTTTTCTGATCCATGGCCGAAGAGTCGACATGCGAAACGGCGCTTAACCTATAAGACTTTCTTGGCAAGTTATCAAGAAGTTTTAAAGGTACATGGGCAGATTGAATTTAAGACGGATAATCGTGGGTTATTTGAGTTTTCATTAACGAGTATGAATAACTTTGGGTTGCAGTTTGAACAGGTCTGGTTAGACTTGCATGCTGCAATGACACCTGAAGAAAATGTTGAAACTGAATATGAACAAAAATATAGTTCAAAAGGGCCAATTTATAAGATTATTGCGACCTTTCCAACTAAATAGTGAATTAAGACTTGTGCATAATTGCATGGGTCTTTTTTTGGGACGAATTGTCAAACCAAGTGCAACACTTTGTCGAATAAAAGCTCTGCTGGCGTACGTGCAGTGACCCTTATATTTTTACACGAATTTGGATTGAATGGACAATTCAACATAAAAAAGGAAACCAATCCGCCAATGGATTGATTTCCCTATAATAAATCTTCGTCGACAGCCGTTGACAAAGAGCTGAATTTTTCTGAATTTAGAGACGATAAATATCTAAAATACTACCAGTATTGGCATCTGCTAAGAATTCATACTGGACCAATTGACCGTCCTCATAACGTGTCACGCCACCGTAATAGACATCCGTTCGTAAGGCGAACTTCTGTAAGGGGGCTTTTTTCATTTCAATCCAAGAACCTTCAATCGGGGCTTCCTTTAAAAAAGCGCGTTTAACCTGGCTTAAAATTTGATTAGGGGTTGGTCGGCGTAAGCGTTTAAATAGCCCACTAACGGAAAAACCACCAGCAATCCCTGCCATGCCAACTGCTAACAAGCCGCCATATTGAATTTGTTTATGCATATTGTGTGCTCCTTTCGACCAACTCAATGCGGGATTTTTTTGTTCAGAATTAGTATACCAATGATTGACGATAAAACAAATAAAAGTCATAATTAATCCGTAAGATATAGGCAAAATAGGCTATAATATTAAAATGAATGTCTAGAATGAGAGTAAAGGGGTTTCAAATGTTAATTACAAGTTATAATCCAACCGAGTTAGGCGATACTTTAATCGCCATTTTACGACCAGATACTGCTGATCAAAAAATCGAAACGCATCAAAACGTGACCCGTATTAGCGATACCGCTACGGGTGAGACGCTGGGCTACAACTTTTTTGATGTTTCAAAGACCCTGGGCGCTTTAGAAGTGAATGGTCAAGTGCACTTAACTGCGACCCAAGTGGCACAATTAAATGCGTTATTAACAGCCAATGATTTTGAGGCCGACTTGGTCTTAGATACGACACCTAAATTCGTCGTCGGTTATGTTGAAACGGCAACGGATCATCCAAAATCTGATCATTTATTAGTGACAAAAACGCAAATTGGTACGGATCAGCCGTTACAAATTGTTAGTGGGTCACCAAATATGCAAGCTGATATTTTGGTTGTCGTGGCAAAAGTCGGCGCGATGATGCCAGATGGGCTAATCATTTGGCCGGGTGAATTACGTGGCGTGGCTAGTAACGGCATGATTGTTTCTGGTCGGGAACTTCGGTTACCGAATGCGCCGCAACGGCCGGGAGCTTTAATTTTGCCAGCCGATTATCAAAAAGTTGGTGAACCGTTTGATTTCGAACGGGCCCAAACTTTGTTTACAGCTTAAACGATGAGACTATTAAATAGGATGATTGAAAATGACCCATTATGATGGCCCGGCTTTTTACCGGAAATATCACCAACTAACAACTAAAAAACAACCATCGCCAGCGGTCGTTGAACCAACACCACCGGTGGATACGCCACCTATTAGTGCACCAGCGGCACCAGTATCAACGCCAGCGATGCCAGCGAGATCAGCTAGTTCGGCACCTGCTACGCAAAGAACGCATGGCATTTTTCATCCATCACATGTGCCAGCGCAATTAGCGCCAACGGCTCACTCGATGGGGAGCGTCGTGTCAACTGATCAAGCCAATTACTTGGAGATTGAAGCGAGCTTGCACAAAGCTGCGACTAGTTATTTATTGTTTGCAACAGCGACCGATATTGAGCGAGCTGATACTGAATTAGCACAGCTTGAACCGAGTCCGGCTACTGCTCCAGTTATGTCGGCAGCGCCCACGGTAACGTTGACACCAACTAGTCATGCAGCAACGGTGGTCTTTGAACCCGAACAGGCAGTGGCAGTAAGTCGTGCATCGGTAGCCGTGGCTAGCAGTGCGCCGACAGTTGTTTTTGAACCGACCCACCCAATCGACTTAACTGATCGAGTAGCGCCAACAACGGCTACCAGTGCCGTGACGCCACCAGTGACAGTGCCGTCGCTTGATCAAGTTGAACAGCCTGCTACGCCTGAAGTTGCTGTGCCCAGTAGTGCAGTCGCAAGTGCTGTTGGTACTGAAGTTACAGTGACTAGTGAAGTAGCAGCGCCGCAAAGCGTGGCGACTAGTGCTGTCACGACGGTAGCGCCAACCAGTACTGTGACAAGTGCAGCGGCTAAACCGACGCATGGCTTAGGGTTATCGCTCGATGCAATCATGACAGAAGAGCATAATGCACAGGCAGATTTGGCGCTATTCAAAGACGAGCCTAGTAAGCAACCGGCCCCAATAACGCCGGTAGCCGAAGACGACCTGTATCAGCCGGTTGGTGTGGCGCATCCGGCGGTAACGTCGACACCAGTAACATCACAAGCAACGACTGCACCGGCGCCCACGAGTGCCAGTGTTGAGGCCGACGTAACGCCAGTCTCTGCGGCCCATAACGGGACTTCGGCGGCGCCGGTATTAGCTAACCAGGAATTAGCGGCGTATCACTTACCACCATTAGACTTGTTGAAAGCACCGGTCATTCCAGATGAATCTGAAATGGATGATTGGATTGAAGGCAAGGCGAGTGCACTAGATGAATCGCTCGATGCATTTGGCGTCGATGCGAATGTGGTTGATTGGACGATTGGACCAACCGTTACTCAATTCCAAGTGAAATTAGCCCGTGGTGTCAAAGTTAACAAAATTACGAATTTAAATGATGATTTAAAATTAGCCTTAGCGGCGAAAGATATTCGAATTGAAGCGCCAATTCCCGGTCGGAATACGGTCGGAATTGAAATCCCTAATAAAAAATCACGACCAGTTATGTTGTCAGAAGTGCTTAATTCAGATAAATTCCGCGATAGTAAGTCACCATTAACGGTGGCTCTGGGTGTGGATTTATTTGGGCAACCACAAGTTACCGATTTACGGAAAATGCCACACGGTTTAATTGCTGGTGCAACTGGTTCAGGGAAATCAGTCTTTATTAACAGTATTTTAGTTTCATTGTTGTATAAGGCGAATCCGCAAGAAGTTAAGTTGCTCCTAATTGATCCAAAAGCAGTTGAGCTTGCACCATATGATAAGGTGCCGCATTTACTTGCCCCAGTTATTTCAGAGCCCAAAGCAGCGTCAGCGGCTCTGAAATGGGTCGTTGATGAAATGGATAATCGTTATGATAAGTTAGCGGCTGGCGGTGCCCGAAACATTGAACAATTCAATGAAATGGCCGTGGCCCATCACGAAGATGGCCTTAAAATGCCGTATATCGTGATTGTGATTGATGAATTAGCTGATTTGATGATGGTGGCCTCTAGTGAAGTCCAAGATTATATTGCTCGGATTACGCAAAAGGCGCGAGCAGCGGGGATTCATTTGTTGGTCGCAACGCAACGGCCAAGTGTGGATGTCGTGACTGGCTTGATTAAGAATAATATTCCAACACGAATTGCCTTTATGGTGGCCAGTCAGATTGACTCGCGGACTATCTTAGATGCGAGTGGGGCGGAACGATTATTAGGGCGTGGCGATATGCTGTACCTTGGTAATGGGCAAAGTACCCCAATCCGATTGCAAGGGACCTATGTGGACAGTGAGATTGATGATATTGCACAATTTGTCCGTGAACAGGCAGCGCCGCATTATGAATTTCAGCCGGACAATTTAGCGAAACATGAAGAAGTCGCTAAGAGTCAAGATGACTTAATGCCAGAAGTATTGGCTTATTTAGCTGAGGAAGAGACTGTTTCAACTTCGAAACTGCAACGAACTTTTTCAGTGGGATATAACCGGGCAGCGAATATCATTGATGACTTAGAGCAACGCGATTATGTTTCAGCGGCTAAAGGATCGAAACCGCGAGATGTTTATTTTACGGCGGATGATTTAACTAACTTACAAGCTAACTCATAATTAAAAATTAACAATTCATGGTTTAATTAATGAATAACAAATATGGGAGATTAATAACAATGGATAAAGCAACGGTTTATTATTTTGTAGGCATTAAGGGCTCCGGTATGAGTTCATTAGCTTTGATTTTGCACGATAAGGGATTCCAAGTTGAAGGTTCTGATATTGAACAATATACGTTTACGCAAAAGGGATTAGCGGCGGCTGGAATTAAGATGTTGCCATTTTCAGCGGCTAATATTCATGCGGGATTAACAGTTATTGCTGGGAATTCCTTCACTGATGACCATCCTGAAATTAAAAAAGCCCGGGCAATGGGGTTGCCCGTCTATCGCTATCATGAGTTTTTAGGCAAACTAATGGCTGGTTACACGAGTATTGGCGTTGCCGGGACACATGGTAAGACCTCAACCACGGGGTTATTAGCCCATGTGTTGAGTAATATTGCGCCAACCAGTTACTTGATTGGCGATGGGACTGGAAAAGGGACCCCTGATGCCCGTTTCTTTGTATTCGAAGCGGATGAATATCGGCGGCACTTTGTCGCTTACCAACCTGATTACGCGATTATGACCAACGTTGATTTTGACCATCCGGATTATTATCATGATTTGGCGGATGTTCAGTCAGCCTTTAAACAGTTCGGTAGTCAAGTTAAAAAAGGTATCTTTGCCTGGGGTGACGATGAAAGCTTACGGCAATTAGACGTGGACACCCCTATTTATTATTATGGCACCAAGGATCGTGATGATTTTCAAGCCGTCAATATCAATCGGACGACGAAGGGGTCCTCTTTTGAAGTGAACTATCATGGTGAATCACTAGGTGAATTCGAGATTCCGTTGTTCGGGGAACATAATGTCTTGAACAGCACGGCCGTGATCGCGGTGGCTTACTTTGAAAAAGTTGATTTAGATGAAATTCGCCGTGAACTATTAAGTTTTAGCGGTGTTAAGCGTCGGTTCTCCGAGAAAAAAGTGGGCGATATGATGATGATTGATGATTATGCACATCATCCATCAGAAATTAAAGCCACTTTAGACGCTGCCCGGCAAAAATATCCTGATAAGCAAATCTTAGCGGTCTTTCAGCCACATACTTACTCTCGGACTAAGGCCCTCATGGCTGGATTTGCCACGAGTTTAAGCCAAGCAGACCATGTCTTTTTGACGAACATCTTTAGTTCAGCGCGTGAAAAGAGCGGGGATGTGTCATCCAAAGATTTGGCGGCTAAGTTACCTAATGGTGGCGAAATTGTGACCGTCGATGATATGACTGCTTTAACCCAGTATCATGATGCCGTCGTGGTCTTCATGGGCGCCGGCGATATTCAAAAATATGAAAAAGCTTATGAAGCATTGATTGGCTAATAAGCAAAGCTGCTGAGATGGTGACGCCATCTCAATCGGTGAGAAAGCGGCGTTTGGGGCTAAAACCTAAACGCCGCTTAATTATTGCACTGACCTTTACAAAATTTTTAGCGTTTCACCGACCTAACTGTTTTACCTTCTTTGACTAATCTGATAAACTAGATGTCAAGAAAGTTGAGGTGACTGATTGGCAATGTCTGAAAGATTAAGACGCAGTCATGAGATTGAAAAACTAGTGTCAGGTCGGTCACTGACTGATATTAGTGAGTGACGACCCGTGATGACGACGGCAATTAGTACCTTCAACTTAGGCTTTTGAAGAATCAACAGTTAAATTTTTAGGCGAAAGAGGGATTTCTATGAATAATTTTCAAAATAATCAGCAACCAAGCACCATTAACACGCAAGTCGGGTTACGGAGCTTTTTAACTAAAATGTATGGTTACATGACGTTAGCTGTTTTAGTTTCAGCAGTGACGGTGTACTTGGCAATGAATGTCTTCATGACACAAATTAACGCTGCTTTTGGGCAACATCCGTTAATTTTCTTGATTATTTTCATGGTCAGCATGTTTGCAATGATTGGTGGGATTCAAGTCAATGCAACCCGCAATCCGGCAATTAGTTTTTCATTATTAATGCTATTTGCCGTTGTTTTTGGGGTTGAAATGTCCGTTACGTTGGCACTTTATACCAAAGCCACTATTTTTGGGGCTTTCGTAGCTGCGGGGGCGGTCTTTGCAACCATGGCTGTGATTGGGACCACTAGCAAGCGCGACATGTCTAAGTTAGGGACCCACTTGATAGCGGCCTTGATTGGGTTGTTAGTTGCTTCAGTCGTTAACATGTTCTTACAAAGCGCCATGATTAGTTACGTCTTTTCTTACATTGGGGTCTTAATCTTTGCCGGCCTATCCATGTGGGATGCCAATCGGATG
This sequence comes from Lactobacillus sp. CBA3606, assembly GCF_002970935.1. Classification (NCBI taxonomy): domain Bacteria; kingdom Bacillati; phylum Bacillota; class Bacilli; order Lactobacillales; family Lactobacillaceae; genus Lactiplantibacillus; species Lactiplantibacillus kimchii. Next base: position 270,264 of record NZ_CP027194.1, read on the forward strand.
CGTGATATGTACCTTAAATATGGCGACCAAGTTTCTTCAACTGGATTAGCGGTCACCGGGGCGCTACAACTCTATTTGGACTTTGTTAACTTGTTCTTATACTTCGTTCAAATCTTTGCTGGCTCTAGCCGGGATTAAATCGTTATTAAATGTCTATTAGTAAACGAGTGCTGACTTAATTGTTCGGCGCTCGTTTTTTAATCGTGAAAGTCCCGTTAGACACGATAATTTGGTACAATTAAAGAAATCGTTCGACTTAAAGGAGCATTCGGTAATGGCAAAAAAATTATTATTGATTGATGGGAATAGCGTGGCGTTTCGAGCGTTTTTCGCATTACACAATCAACTTGAGCGGTTTGTAAACGCCGATGGGTTACACACGACGGCCATCTATGGCTTTAATACGATGCTTGATCATATGATTAAAGCGGTCGAACCAACGGATATGTTGGTTGCTTTTGATGCGGGTAAAACGACATTTCGGACGAGCATGTTTGATGGTTACAAGAGTGGCCGGGCGAAAACGCCGAGTGAATTTTCTGAACAAATGCCATACATTAAAAAATTGTTGGATGCGTATGGGATTCAACATTATGAATTAAAAGACTTTGAAGCCGACGATATTATCGGTACGTTGTCGAAAGCTGCCGACGAGGCGGGGTATACGACCACTATCGTGACTGGTGATCGGGATTTGACCCAATTAACAACGGATCAGACCACGGTTGCGGTCACTGTTAAAGGCGTTTCTGAAGTGGAACGCTATACGCCAGCACATGTGCAAGAAAAGTTAGGCATTACGCCGACACAAATCATTGATATGAAGGGGCTAACCGGCGATACTTCTGATAATTATCCGGGTGTCACTAAAGTCGGTGAAAAAACTGCCCTGAAATTATTGAAACAATATGAGTCCCTTGAAGGGGTCTTCGAAAATGTTGCTGCGATGAAGCCTAGCAAGATGAAAGAACATCTGATTGAGGACCAGGCGTTAGCTGAACGGGCCAAGGTCTTAGCGACTATCAAGCGAGATGCCCCGATTACTGTTGGCTTGGCTGACTTAGCGTATACAGGTCCAGATATTGACCAATTGGCTGAGTTCTATCAAGCGATGGACTTTCAATCTTTCTTAAAAAAATTAAAAATTGCGACCAATGAACCGGCTAAGCCGATTGCGTACACCGAACTAACAACGGCTAATTTAAATGAATTAGCACAATTTAAGACCCATGTGGAATTCTATTTAGAGTTGCCTGCCGCCAATTACCATACCTCAGCGATTGCGGGTTTTGCGATTGGTCATGCCAACCAGTGGTATATCAGTCGTGATGTTGAGCTATTACTCAAGCCGGAATTGGCTGAGCTATTGGCTAGCACGACGATTCAGAAGAACGTTTTTGATATGAAACGGACCATAGTTGGATTGAACCGCTTAGGACTCAGCTTAAAGGCGGTTGACTTTGATTTATTACTCGTCTCATACTTGCTTGATACGAATGATAATAGTAATGACTTGGGCAACTTGGCGGAACAACACGGGTACCTTGATTTACCAACGGATGAAGCGGTCTATGGTAAAGGGGTTAAACGGGCGATTCCAGAAGATGATCATATTTTCTTTAGCCATTTAGCCCGGAAGTTAGCGGCGATTGCGGCATTAAAACCAGACCTTTTAAAGAAGCTGGATGAAAATGAACAAACCCCGTTATACCACGATATTGAAAAACCAATGGCCTTGGTCTTAGCACAAATGGAAATTGCTGGGATTACGGTGGATAGTAGTCGATTGCAGGCCATGGGGAGTCAGTTCAAAGAGCGGCTCAGTGAAATTGAACAAGTGATTTACCAAGAAGCTGGTCAAGAATTCAATATTAAGTCACCCAAACAATTAGGCAAAATTTTATTTGAAGAAATGCATTTACCGGTGCTTAAAAAGACCAAGACGGGCTATTCAACGGCGGTCGATGTATTAGAAAAGTTGGCCCCTGAGGCCCCAATTGTTGCGAACATTTTACAATATCGACAAATTTCGAAGATTCAGTCGACCTATGTTGAAGGGTTATTGGATGCTATTCACTCAACTGACCAAAAAGTGCACACTCGTTACTTACAAACGTTGACACAAACAGGTCGCTTATCTTCCGTTGATCCTAATCTCCAGAACATTCCGGTTCGAGTAGAAGAGGGGCGGCGGATTCGCCAAGCCTTTGTGCCAAGTCATGCTGGTTGGCAGATTTTTTCATCTGATTATTCCCAAATTGAATTGCGGGTCTTAGCACACATCACGCATGATGAAAATATGCAGGCAGCCTTTAAAGCCGGTGATGATATTCATGCGGCAACTGCGATGCGGATCTTTAATTTGAAGTCACCGGCCGACGTGACCCCTAATATCCGCCGGCAAGCTAAGGCGGTTAACTTTGGAATTGTCTACGGGATTAGTGATTATGGCTTATCACAAAATATCGGCATTACGCGCAAGCAAGCACGCAGTTTCATTGACGCTTACTTTGCGGAATATCCAGGCGTGAAGCAATACATGACGGATATTGTTAAAACGGCCAAAGAACAAGGTTACGTGGAAACCATTGCGCATCGGCGCCGATATTTACCAGACATTAATTCAGCTAGTTTTAATCAACGTGCTTTTGCAGAACGAACAGCGATGAACACGCCGATTCAAGGTAGTGCTGCCGATATTATTAAAATTGCGATGATTAATATGCAAGCCCAATTAAAAGCATCTGGGCTAGCGGCAACGATGTTGTTACAGGTTCATGATGAATTGATTTTTGAAGCGCCAGCCGCTGAAATTCCAACGCTTGAAAAGTTGGTGCCAAGTGTGATGGATTCGGCCGTTGAATTAGCCGTACCATTGAAAGTTGAAAGTCATTTTGGCAACACTTGGTATGATGCAAAATAGGAAGTGAAGACATGCCTGAATTACCAGAAGTTGAAACAGTTCGGCGCGGGCTGAATCGCCTTGTTAAAGGGGCGACAATTGCCAGTGTTGAAGTCCGCTGGCCACGAATCGTCAACAATGATGTTGATCGTTTTAAAGCCCGCTTAGTGAATGCGACCATTGAAAAAGTTGATCGGCGGGGAAAATACTTATTATTCCGGTTTAATCATGGCTTGACGATGGTCTCACACTTACGGATGGAAGGTAAGTATAACGTGATGCCTAAGGATGAAGGCCAGACTAAGCATACACACGTTATTTTTCATCTGACGGATCAGCGAGATTTATTGTATAACGACACCCGCAAGTTCGGACGGATGACGCTAGTACCAACGGGTGAAGAAACGACGGTCGGTGGGTTAAAGACCATGGGACCTGAGCCAATTGACAGTGCGTTAACGATGGCGTATTTAACAGCCGTTTTGGCAAAATCCAAGAAAATGATTAAGCCTTTCTTGTTGGATCAAAGCAAGATTGCTGGAATTGGCAATATCTATGCGGATGAAACATTATGGTTGAGTAAAATCCATCCGATGCGACCAGCGAATAGCTTGACCGAAACGGAGATTGCTGCATTACGACAAAATATTATTGCTGAAATGGCACTGGCGATTAAGGGTCACGGCACGACGGTGCATTCTTTTTCGACGGCGTTTGGTGAAGCCGGTCAGTTTCAGAATCAGTTACATGTGTATGGTCGCGAAGGGGAACCTTGTGAACGTTGTGGGACGTTAATTGAAAAAATTAAAGTGGCGCAACGTGGGACCCATTTTTGTCCCCATGAGCAACGGTTGTAGGAGGCTGAAATGACGCAATTAATTGGTTTAACAGGTGGTATTGCAAGCGGTAAGTCGACGGTGTCAGCAATGCTTGCAACTGCTGGCCTACCGATTGTTGATGCTGATAAGTTGGCCTGGCAAGTTGAAGGCCCAGGCATGCCGACGACCGAAAAAATTGCGGCTTATTTCGGTCCTCAGGCATTACAACCAGATGGTCAGCTCAATCGGTCTTGGCTAGGCCAACTGGTCTTTAACGATCCTCAAGCCATGGCTGCGTTGACGGCAATTACGCAGTTACCGATTCAATATGCTATTTTAGAAAAAATTGTGGCATTGGGGCAAGTGACCCCTACGCCGTCAGCCATTATTTTAGATATCCCGTTACTATTTGAAAATGGCTGGGAACAGTTATGTGATCAAGTGATGGTCGTCACAGCGGCGGATGCAGTAATCTTACAGCGCTTAATGGCGCGTAATCACTTGACGGTGGCGGCGGCGAAAGCACGCATGGCAAGTCAATTACCCCTGGCGACAAAAGTCAAACGGGCAAATATTGTGATTGATAACGGGGAAAACATTGATAAAACAAGAACTAGCGTGTTAAAATGGCTGGAAACTATAAAAACTAACTGAAATTTAAACATTGATTAGCAAAGATGAGGTGAGAAGTCTATGCAATGTCCACATTGTCATCATAATGGCTCCCGCGTAGTTGATAGCCGGCCTACTGATGACGGTCGCGTGATTCGGCGACGGCGTGAATGTGAAAACTGTGGGTTTCGTTTTACGACGTTTGAACGCGTTGAGGCGACCCCGTTATTAGTCATCAAAAAGAATGGGGCGCGGGAAGAATTCAATCGCGAAAAAGTATTGCGCGGTATTATTCGGTCAGCTGAAAAGCGGCCCGTTAGCATGGAGACGATGACTAGCGTGGTTGATGACGTTGAAAACCAAGTTCGATCACTCGGCGAGAATGAAATTTCTAGTCAAGTGATTGGGGAATATGTCATGGAAAAACTGGCAGATATTGATGAAATTTCGTATATTCGCTTTGCCAGCGTCTATCGACAATTCAAAGACATGCACGTCTTCTTAAATGAACTACAAGATATGATGGAACGTGATAAAGTAAAATTGGCTAAGCGGACACCTAAAACTGGGGCTGCGCCGAAGCCTAAAAAAGATTAAGTTATGAAGATTGGTGAACAACATGCCTAAAGATGATCCAAACTTGACGCCGAAAGCGGGCTTAGTTGTCCCACCGACATTAGCGTTAAGTGCCACGGAGCAGGCCGTTTTGGCTGAGCTCTATTTACCTTTGATTGGTCCACTGGCTTATAGCCTGTATGCGGCTTTGCGACCGTTACAGCGCCCAACCAGTGACTTAAGTAATCGCCGCAGTCACGCTGAGTTGTTGGGGATATTAAACGTTGATTTGCCCACGGTTTTAGCGGCACGGCGTAAGTTAGAAGCTACGGGGTTACTCCATAGTTACTATCAAAAAGATGAGCTGGGAGAGGTCTATATTTATGAGTTAAAGGCCCCCATGCCAGTGACGCAATTCTTTGAAGATGATCTGCTTAGTGTCTTACTCTTGGACGCCGTGGGTGAATTGCGGTATCAACAATTAGCGACCGCATTTACCCCGGCCACGGTGGATTTGACACAAGCCACGGAGGTCACTGCGAATTTATTAGATGTCTTTCATATTGACAGTCAAAAAGTGACACATGTGCCTAACGAGATTAAGACGGTGCGCCAGCAGTTACCTGCGGCGGCAACCACAAAAGTGACGCCCGACTTAACTGATGAAACGTTTGATTGGCAAGTTTTAGGTCAGATTTTAAAACAAAACTATGTTGATTTAAAGCAGGTCGCCAGTTCACGTCAATTGATTATGACGGAAAGTCGCGTTTATGGAATTAGTGAAGTTGAGATGGCTAAGTTGATTAGTGAAGTCGCCAGTTTAACGACGGGCCGCTTTGATGAAAGTCAGTTGAAACTCTTGATTGCCCGCCGCTACGAACGCCCAATCGCTCCCGCTGAACAGCATGTGGCTGTGGCAGCTACAACGACTCCGGCAACTGCTAAAACCAAGCTATCAACAGCTGAGCAACAACTGGTAGCATTAGCGAAACAACAATCACCGTATGATTTTTTAGCCGATTTGAAGAACGCCAAGCACGGTTTTGTGACCAATGGTGAAACGCGGTTGGTCCATGATTTGGTCAATCGAGGGGTGTTACCAAATGCGGTCATTAATATGGTGATCTATTACTTATTACAAAATCGTGAATTAGCGGCTTTAAACCGGAACTTATTAGAGACCGTTGCGAATGATTGGCAACAACATGACGTGATGACCCCAGAAGCAGCCTTGGCCTACTTGCAACAACGGCAACAGCCAAAGCCAACGACACGACGGAATAATCAACGGCATAGTCGGCCGACCCGGAAAGAAATTGTGCCGAAATGGGCGCAAAAAACAACGGGAACCAAACCTGCGACGAGCAGTGGCAATCAGTTAACAACGGCACAACGTAAACAATTGGCTGAACGGGTCGCAAAATTAGATCCTAATTCAGATGAGGAGGACTAACGCATGGAGAATATTTCTGAGGGCTTAAAAACTTTGATGAATAAGCGCCACCTAAATCAGCAATACCAGGAACTCATGACGACGGTTTATCAGGATCCCGATGTTCGTCAGTTTTTAGCAGCTCATCAGGACGACTTATCTAGTGACGCCATGGAGCGAAGTGCCACGAAGCTCTATGAGTTTTGTCAAGAAAAGCAAAAAGCGGCGCGGCACGAACCTACGCAAGCACCAGGTTATCAACCTGAATTAGTGATGAGTAATCATTTAATTGATATTGCCTATCAACCAACGCCGCAATTCCAAGAAGCCCAGGCGGAACGTGACTTAAAGCACCGGGTCCGCTCGATTAGTATGCCTAAAAATATTCAGTCAGCTGATTTAACGGCCTATGATCAAGATGGCGACCGAGCAACAGCCTTGATGGCGGCGTTAGATTTTATTGACGCATATACGCAGGCGCCTAAACGCTTCCATCGTGGCCTGTATTTGTACGGGTCCTTCGGGGTCGGTAAGACGTTCTTATTGGGAGCAATGGCTAATAATTTAGCGACTCGTGGGTTTCAAACGACGCTTATTCATTTTCCAAGCTTTGCAGTGGAAATGAAACGATCAATTAGTAATAATACGTCGGGCGACAAAGTCGATGCGATTAAGCGGGCCCCTATCTTAATGATTGATGATATTGGCGCAGATTCCTCGTCAACTTGGATTCGTGATGATGTGCTGGGGGTTATTCTGGAATATCGGATGCAAGAAGAGTTACCAACGTGTTTTTCTTCTAACTTTTCCATGCAAGAATTACAAGATGGTTACTTGACTGTCTCGCAAAAAGGCGACGAGGAACCGATTAAAGCCCAGCGAATTATGCAACGGATTCGGTTCTTGACTACTGAAATCGAAATGATTGGTCAAAATCGCCGCTTAGATTCAACGAATTAGGATTGACTTTTAACCTAAAAGTGGTTTAATAAAAACAGATGCAAAAGACATGCTCAACCAATCATTGGTGACAGAGACCGGAACCTAAGCTGGAAGTTCCGGACCGGATTGGCTGAGATACCACTTTTGTGAATATGCTCAAACGAGCCGGAACGCTTCCGTTATTAGCGCTAATGAGTCAGTGACTTTAAGTCGCTGAAAAATCGGGTGGAACCACGTCAATCACGTCCCTGATACTAGTTAATACTGGTATCAGGGACTTTTTTGTCGTCCCGGCGCAGTGTTTTGGTGAATGAGTAAATTTTGAAGGAGTGTGTCAACTTATGGCAAGTATTAAGGTTAAGTTTCCAGATGGCGCTGAAAAGCAATTTGATGCTGGCGTTAGCACCGAAGATATCGCAAAATCTATCAGTCCCTCATTGGCTAAACGGTCAGTGGCTGGGAAGTTCAATGATCAAGTGATTGATTATCGTCAACCCCTGACAACGGATGGTAGCATTGAAATTATTGCCGCTGATAGCGATGAAGGGTTGGCTGTTTTACGTCAAACGGCAGCGCAAGTATTAGCTAATGCAGTTCATCAATTATTCCCTAAAGTTAATTTTGGGAGTGGTGCTGGTAATGCGAACGGGTTCTTCTTTGACACTGATAATCCTGATGGTAAGCAAGTGAGTGAAGATGACCTTGATGCCATCAGCATTAAGATGCAAGCTATCATCAAAAAAGATTTACCAATCGTGCGTGAAGTTCTTTCAAAGGATGCGGCCTTAACTTTAGTTGGTGATAACCCTTACCAACAAGATTTAGTTAATGAACAAGCGGCTGAAAATGACGGCCAAGTCGTTGTCTATAAGCAAGGTGACTTTGTTGATTTATCAAACGGGGCACAATTAGCTTCAACGGGTAAAGTTAAAATTTTCAAGTTATTATCCGTTGCTGGGGCTTATTGGCAAGGCAAGTCCAGCAATCCAATGTTACAACGGATTTACGGGACGGCTTTCTTAAAGCAAAAAGCGTTAGATGAAGATCTTAAACGGCGGCAAGAAGCACGTGAACGTGATCACCGGGTTATTGGGAACGATTTAGATTTATTCTTCGTCGATCCGAAGGTCGGAAATGGTCTGCCATACTGGATGCCAAATGGGGCCACGATTCGTCGTCAAATCGAACGTTACATTATCGACAAAGAAGTCGCTAATGGATACCAACATGTTTACACGCCAGTTTTAGCAAACTTGGATGTTTACAAGCAATCTGGCCATTGGGATCATTATCGTGAAGATATGTTCCCACCAATGGATATGGGTGATGGCGAACAATTGGAATTACGGCCAATGAACTGCCCGTCACATATTCAAATTTACAATCACCATATTCGCTCATATCGTGAATTACCATTGCGGATTGCTGAACTTGGTATGATGCACCGTTACGAAAAATCCGGGGCTTTAACTGGGTTGTCACGGGTACGTGAAATGACACTAAATGATGGTCATACCTTCGTTGCGTTGGATCAAATTGAAGAAGAATTCAAGAATATCTTACGTTTAATGGTCCAAGTTTACGATGACTTTGACATTTCTGATTACCGCTTCCGTTTAAGCTATCGTGATCCTGAAAACAAGGCTAAATACTTTGATGACGATGCCATGTGGGAACGCAGTCAAAAAATGTTGAAGTCCGCGATGGATGATATGGGCTTAGACTACTTCGAAGCAGAAGGTGAAGCTGCCTTTTACGGTCCTAAGTTGGATGTGCAAACTAAGACGGCCTTGGGTGGCGAAGAAACATTATCAACCATTCAATTGGACTTCTTGTTGCCTGAACGCTTTGATTTGAAGTATGTCGGTGCCGATGGTGAAGAACATCGACCAGTCATGATTCATCGGGGCTTGGTTTCAACGATGGAACGCTTTGTTGCTTACTTAACTGAAATTTACAAGGGTGCTTTCCCAACTTGGTTAGCCCCTAAGCAAGTTAACATTATTCCAGTTAACAATGGCGCCCATGGTGCTTATGCTGAAACCGTTCGGCGTCGTTTAGCCGCAGTTGGGATTCGAGTTAGCATTGATGACCGTAATGAAAAGATGGGGTACAAGATTCGTGAATCACAAACGAAGAAAGTCCCATACTTGCTCGTTGTCGGTGATCAAGAAGTTGCCAACGGCAGTGTTTCAGTCCGGAAATATGGTGAAGAGAAGACCGAATCTGAAGGTGTCGATATGTTTATCGGCGCTATCAGTCAGGAAGTCAAGAACTACAGTCGTGGTGCTAGCAAATAAATAGTTGACTTACGATTTTAGTTCTGCTATAGTATTGAAGTTGAGAAAAAAAGCAGAAGCACCCGCTTCTCGCCTAGATAACCAGAGTTATCGGGCAGACGAACGATGAATTGATTCCCATTAACGGGGTTGAGCGGGCGTGTTATGCGCCTGCTCTTTTTTGTGGATTTCTCGAAATTTTACGGAGGTGAATTACCATAGCTAAAGATTCAATGGTTAATGACGGCATCCGTGCTCGTGAAGTACGTTTGATTGCCAGTGATGGTGAACAATTAGGTGTCCAGTCACGACAAGAAGCAATGAAGATTGCTGAAGAGGCAAGCTTAGATCTTGTATTAGTTGCACCGAAAGCGAAACCACCTGTGGCCAGAATTATGGATTATGGGAAGTATCGTTTCGAGCAACAAAAGAAGCAACGGGAAGCCCGTAAGAAACAAAAGGTTGTTAGCATTAAAGAAGTTCGCTTGAGCCCAGTAATTGACACCAATGACTTTAACACGAAGCTGAAACATGCTGAAAAGTTCTTGTCAAAAGGTGATAAAGTTCGGGTTTCCATTCGCTTTAAAGGTCGGGCCATTACCCATAAGGATATTGGTCGTCAGGTTTTAAATCGAATGATTGAAGCAACTAAAGAATATTCGTCGGTTGAAGCCTATCCTAAGATGGACGGCCGGAGCATGTTCTTAGTGCTAGCACCAAAAACTGATAAGTAATTTCTAGGAGGATTATTGATTATGCCAAAACAAAAGACAAACCGCGCTGCAGCCAAGCGTTTCAAGGTAACTGCAAAAGGTAACATTAAGAGCGCCAACGCTTTCACAAGTCATCGTTTCCATGGTAAGACTAAGAAACAACGTCGCCAATTACGTGGTACGGCTGTGATCGAAAAGCCAATGGTCAAAACATATCACAAGTTATTACAAAAATAATTAACACGTTTTAGTTAAATCTAGGAGGAAATAAGATGGCTCGAGTAAAAGGTGGAACAGTTACACGCAAACGTCGTAAACGAATTTTAAAATTAGCTAAAGGTTACCGTGGTGCTAAGCATATCCAATTTAAGGTTGCTAAGGACCAAGTAATGAAGTCATACCAATACGCTTTCCGTGATCGTAAGAAGCGTAAAAGTGACTTCCGTCGTCTTTGGATTGCCCGGATTAATGCGGCAGCCCGGATTAACGACATCAGCTATAGCAAATTAATGCACGGTTTGAAGCTTGCTAACATCGATATGAACCGTAAGATGTTGGCTGACTTAGCTATTAACGATGCTGATGCTTTCAAAGCATTGGTTGAAGAAGCTAAAAAGGCCTTGGCCGCTTAATTAAAAATCCGTCACTAACGAGTTAGTATCGGTGGACCGGTGATGATACCATTTGGGTATTGTTACCGGTTTTTTTGTGCTAATTTTATGAAAATAGACTTTTGATATGGCAGTTTTGTATGGTATTATGATTAAAAACTGATTATATTTTGGGCTTAATCCGTCTAAATGCTAACTTTGAATCTCTAGAATTAAGTTTAGAGAAGGTGTAGTTATGACCAAACAAACTGCAGTTACAAAATATTATCTTTATGCTATATTCACGCAACTTCGGTTTACACGCATTGTTAATGTGATTTTTTTAGTGCAATTCTTAAAATTTAGTCTCGTTCAGTTTGCTTTCCTGCAATCACTATTTCTTTTTTCGCAATTTGCGGCTGAATTACCAAGTGGCATTCTTGGTGATCTATTCAAGAAGCGACGCATTGTTGTGATGGGCCTGATGATTCTCACTATTTCGCCGCTGCTGTTAGTTTCAATAGTGTGGTTAACAAAGACTGTCGGCTTTATTTTGTTAGTGATTTCATTTATTGTTGAGGGGATTGGCAATGCATTTCTGAGCGGCGCCGATGATGCCCTTTTTTTTGAAGCGATTCGCGATGAAGGCAAAGCAGATAAGTACGGAGAAATAAGAGGAAAAATGCAATTATTTACGGCGATTGCAACGGGCATTGCGACTTTCTTAGGTGGGGTGCTTTATGAAATTGGCCTTTTCTTACCTTATCTGATGCAATCAATGATGCTCGTCTGTGGCTTAATTGTCATCTTAACGGTCCAAGCGACGGCTGATTTGTCTAAGCAGCAGCCCTCAACGGAGTCAAGCAACCGTATCAGCAGTATTCTAGCCATTTTTAAAGCGATGCTAAAATCTGCGAATATATGCTTTATGTTTGTTTTTGCAACGTTAATTGTCGCGATGGTGAATGCTGTCTTTTCGTTATTACCAGCATACGTGTCTAAATTAGGGTTCTCATCAGCTGCAAATGGTATTATTTTTATGATTTTCAGTTTCATTGGTGGGATTGTGGCAACCCAAGCTTATCGCCTCTCAAAAATCGGGTTTAAAAGACTTATCCTGATTATTTCAGTTATTCTAGTAATTGGTGGTGTCTTTCAGGTTCAAACTAACAATTACTTCTTCTTAATCGGTATTGGCCTGTTATATATTACGGTCGATATTTTAGATCCAATTGTTATGGCAATGCTGAATTTATGGGTTAAGGATGAAGCTCGGGCTACTTTTATTTCAGGACTTTCCTTTGCGATTAGTTTGGTGACCATGATTGTGAGTCCAATTATTGGCTTTATTATTCAAAAGTTCGGCACCGTTCACATGTTAGTCATAATTTCAACGGTTACCATAATAGCTGTGGTTTTAGCTTACTATTTAATTTTAAAAACAAAGAAAATTCAGGTATGATATTATAGAAAATGGCCGTTTTTGTTAAAGGCGCAAATAACCCTTATTAAGGAGTTGAATTCATGGCTATCGAAATACGATCAGTCACAGTAAATGACATTGAAAGCTTGCAACAGGTCAGTATTGAGACGTTTTCAGATACATTTGGTACAGAAAATTCAAAAGAAGATTTGGAAAAATATTTAAAGTCAGCGTATAACAAGCCAAAGCTGCTGGCTGAAATCAAAAATCCTGATACTGATTTTCAATTAATCTATTATAATGATGATGTCGCAGGTTATCTTAAGTTGAATGAAAATACCGCCCAAACGGAATTAAAAGTTAAAGATGCTATCGAGGTGGAACGTATCTATATTAGAAAGTCATTTCATCGCTTAGGTCTGGGAAGTCGATTGATTAACTATGCCTATCAACAAGCTACAAGAAAGCATAAACATTATATTTGGTTGGGTGTTTGGGAACATAATCTAGGTGCAATGGCCTTTTATAAAAAGCAGGGCTTTAGTGCTTTTAGTGCGCATATTTTTAATTTGGGCAATGATCAACAACGTGATATTTTGATGAAAAAGGAACTTTTGACAGCCAAGGATTGATAGGAGATTCTTGGCCTGTTTATTTTAATAATAAAGCGATGACGGTCAAAAAGTCCCGTACCTAATTGAGTTAAGTCAATTAAGGACGGGACTTTAAAGTGAATAAGGGGAAATTTAATAGGTTACAAATAGTGTTGAAACAATGGTGCCTGACACCGTACATGAAACTTAAGTAACTGACTTGGTGTTGATATAATGGCTTGATTAATAAAAGTTGCACTTTCCTTGAAAAGCCTCTATTATGAAAAGATAACTGAATTTATCAACTGGCCGATAACTAGTCCGGTCAAGACCGGCTATTAAAAGGTTGCGGGAGTATGATAAAATAGGCATGTGGGGTCTGGCGACTAAGCAGGCCTGCGCATAGACTAAGCGAGAAGCGAAGGGGAAAACGATGATTAATCAATTTAAACCAACTTGGATGATACCAGCAATCTATAATATAACGCCAGCTCAGCTGCGCGAAAAGGGGATTAAGGCGGTCTTTACTGATCTTGATAATACCTTGATTGCATGGGACAATCCGGATGGTACCCCGGAACTTAAAAAATGGCTACACGCCCTGCAAGATGCTGGCATTCCGTTAGTTGTGGTTTCCAATAATTCAGAAGTCCGGATTGCCAAAGCCGTAGCAGCATTGGAACTACCGTTTGTGTCCCGGGCTCTGAAGCCGTTACCATTTGGTATTCAAAAAGCGCGGCACCAACTGGGAATACGACGTACTGAAGTTATTATGGTTGGTGATCAGTATATTACCGACATGTGGGCTGCACATGCGGCGGGCGTGCCCAGCGTCTTAGTCCAACCAATTGTTAAGACCGATGCGTGGAATACCCGCATTAACCGATTTTTTGAACGGTTTATTAAGGCCCGGTTAGCCCATCGTTATCCAGAAATGCATTTTCAGGAGGAACTTAAATAGTGAGTGAATCAACTCAAGTAACACCAGCAGAACCTTTATACTGTATTGGCTGTGGGGCCGCCATTCAAACGACGAACGCCCAATCAGCTGGCTACACACCAGCCTCAGCTTTAAAAAAGGCGTTAGAAAATGAGACGAAAGATTTATATTGTCAACGTTGTTTCCGCTTACGACACTATAATGAAATTGTGCCCGTAGACTTAACCGATGATGATTTTAGACATCTTTTAGCGACGATTCGGGAAGCCGATGCGTTGGTTGTCTATGTTGTTGATATTTTTGACCTTAATGGGAGCATTATTCCCGGGCTACAACGCTTTGTCGGGAGTAACCCGGTGCTATTGGTTGGGAACAAAGAAGATGTCTTACCACGCCAATTACGACGGACTAAGTTACGGGAATGGATGAAGCAACAGGTTCGGTCCCAAGGCATCAAACCCGTCGATGTTGCGTTGACTAGTGCGAAAAAAGGCCATTCAATTGACGAATTATTAGCGCTAATTGAAAAGTATCGTCGCGGTCGCGATGTTTATGTTGTTGGGGTGACTAATGTGGGTAAGTCGACGTTAATCAACCGAATTATTGCGAATAATACCGGTTTGAAAGACTTGATTACGACGTCGCGGTTCCCCGGCACGACGTTGGATAAGATCGAAATTCCATTAGATGATGGGCATAAGATGGTCGACACACCAGGGATTATTCATCCCGAACAAATGGCGCACGTCTTGAGTGGTGATGACTTGAAATTGGTCTCACCACAAAAAGAAATCCGGCCCAAGGCTTATCAATTAGGCAATGGTCAGACGTTATTCTTAGGTGGCGTGGCTCGGTTGGATATTGTGGATACGGCTAAACCAGCTGGTATCGTGTATGCGGATAATAATTTAACGTTACACCGAACACGGACGGAGAATGCCGAAAACTTTTATACGAAACATGTCGGCGAATTGATCACACCGCCAACTGGTGATGCAATCAAAGATTTCCCACCATTGGTGCGGCATGAGTTTAAGACGACAGAAATTAGTGATGTTGTCTTTGAAGGTCTGGGTTGGGTAACAGTCCCGGCCGGAACTCGATTAGCTGGCTGGGCACCTAAAGGGGTCGATGTTTTGACCCGCCCAGCAATGATTAATAGGAAATAGGAGAAGTTAATGGAAAACTTAAAAGGTAAACAAAAACGTTATTTACGCAGTTCGGCGCATCACATGCGGCCCTTATTCGCAGTTGGTAAAAATGGACTGACTGACGAGTGGTTAACGCAATTGACGGGCGCTATCGACAAGCGTGAACTAATTAAGGTTAATATTTTACAAAATTCAGAGGTCACAACAGCTGAAGTTAAAGCTGCTGTGGAAGCTAAAACGCCAATTACAGTTGTTCAAACGATTGGTCGTGTTTTAGTGTTATACATGCCAGCGAGTGACGCCGATTTACGGCATTATTCGTTGCAAGTTGACAAGCTTTAAGGAGGAATCTTGGGTGAAAACGGTTAGTCAAACGGCGACCAAAGTTTTGGCCGAAACAGTGACCGATATTCAAAAGCGACGGGTTGGCATTTTAGGTGGAACTTTCAATCCTCCTCATCTTGGTCACTTAATCATGGCCCAACAAGTGGGGGACCAATTAGGTTTGGACGAAGTTCGCTTCATGCCAGATGCCCAGCCGCCACATGTTGATGAAAAGACTACGATTGCCGCTAAAGATCGTGCTAATATGGTGCAACAAGCCATCGTTGGTAATCCGTTATTCAAGTTAGAAACTGCCGAACTAAAGCGTGGTGGCAAAAGCTACACGTATGATACAATTAAGGCTTTAAAGGCCCAACATCCAGAAGTGCAATATTACTTTATTATCGGTGGGGATATGGTAGCGTATCTGCATACTTGGTATCGCATTGATGATTTAGTAAAATTAGTCACTTTTGTGGGTATCAAGCGGGCTAGTTATCCCACCACGAGTCAATATCCGGTCATCTGGGTGGATGCCCCCTTAGTGGCGATTAGTTCAACACAGATTCGCCAAAAAGTTAGTCGGGGGCACACTGTTCGGTATTTAGTGCCTGACGCTGTTGCCGACTATATTAAGGAGCATCACTTATATGAGCAAACCGATTGAGTATCAGGCTAACTTGGTGCCGTATACGCACGCTGAATTGATGGCGAAGGTTGCGGCACAGTTGACTGACAGTCGTTACCAGCATTGCTTACGTGTCGAACAAACCGCACGTGAGTTAGCACAAGCTAATGGGGTTGACCCAGAATTAGCGGCGATTGCCGGCTTATTGCATGATTATGCGAAGCAACGGCCAGCAGAAACATTCATCAAAATTATTAAAACGCGTGGTCTGAATCCAGCTTTGCTGGCTTATGGCAATGGGGTTTGGCATGGTGTAGTAGGTGCCGAATTAATTAAGCAAGAGTTGCACATTTATAATGAAGACATTCTAAATGCGGTCCGCTTGCACACGGTTGGCGCCCCCTACATGTCCACCTTAGCGCAAATCGTGTTTATGGCTGATTTTATTGAACCACAACGCGATTTTCCAGGTGTTGATGAAGCACGGCAACTGACTAAAAAATCACTTGCAGCTGGGGTTCGTTATCAGATTCAACATACGTTGAACTATCTAGTCACTAAGGGTGCACCGGTGTACCCCGCCACGCTGGCAACATATAATGCGTGGGTCGGTGGTGTCGGGACGGTACCCAACAATTAAGTTATTATTTAAAGGGAGAATTACATGGAAAGCAAAGCATTATTACAATTAACAGTTAAAGCGGCCGATGATAAACGTGCCGAAGATATCGTTGCCTTAGATGTGGCCGAAGTTAGCTTGATGGCTGATTATTTTGTCGTCTTATCAGCAGATTCACGGCGACAAGTCCAAGCCATTGCGGATAACATTGTGAGTGAAATCCGGCAAGCCGGCTCTGACGTTAAGAGTGTTGAAGGTCGAACGGCTGGTGAATGGATTTTAGTTGACGCCGGTGATGTGATTGTACACGTCTTCCAAAAGGATGCGCGGCAACACTATAACTTAGAAAAGCTATGGTCCGATGCACCGTTAGTTGCGGTGGATCAATGGGTTAACGCATGATTTACCAAACGTTTGCCGAACTTTACGACGAACTTTTCGATCCAGCCATGTACCAGCAATGGCTGGATTTTGTGCGTCGTGAATTACCTCAGCAGGACGGTGAAATTCTGGAACTTGCTTGTGGCACCGGTCGGCTCGGTGTGTTATTGGCCCAGGCGGGTTACCACGTCACCGGTTTAGACTTGTCCGATAATATGTTGGCCTTAGCCCAGCAGCACATCGAAGCTGCGGCAGTGGCAATGCCATTATTGGAAGGCAATATGTTAGATCTATCCGAATTAGGCACGTTTTCAGCGGTCACTTGTTTTGCCGATTCATTTTGTTATTTACCAGATTTAGCCCAAGTTCAAACAGCTTTTACACAAGTGGCCGCGCATTTAACGGCAACGGGTAAATTCTTATTCGATGTTATTACGCCTCATCAAACCGATGACGTCTATCCAGGTTATATGTACAATTATCGCGATGAAGAACGGGCCTTTATGTGGACCAGTTATGCGGGTGAAGTTGCGCATAGTGCGGAGCATGACTTGAGTTTCTTTATTTGGAATGCTGAAAAAGACGCGTTTGATGAAGTGAGTGAGCTCCATCAAGAACGCACTTATGTCTTAGCGGACTATCAACGGGCGTTAGCAGCGGCGGGATTCAGTCAAGTTAAAGTGACTGCTGACTTTGGTCAAGCAGCCCCTAACGAGCAAACGACCCGCTGGTTCTTTGAATGCCAAAAGTAGGTGAAATGGATGCGAGCAGTTGGGGTCATAACTGAATACAATCCCCTGCATAATGGACATCAGTTCCATTTACAACAGGCCCGGGCGCAAACGCAGGCTGATTGTACTGTTGTTGTAATGAGTGGTAATTGGTTACAGCGTGGCGAACCAGCTATTTTAGATAAATGGACGCGCACACAATTAGCCTTAGCTGCTGGTGCTGACTTAGTGGTAGAGTTACCCGTCTTTTTTGCGACACAACCAGCACATTTATTTGCGCAGGGTGGGGTCGAACTATTAGCGGCGTTGCAGTGTGACAGCTTAGTATTTGGGACGGAACATCCAGCATTGGACTTTGATCAATTATCAACGGCGTTACCTCAGACTCAAGCTGCGTTTAAGCAGTACAACGCGACGTATGCAACACAGTTTAATACGGCGTTACAGCAGGCGACGGGGGTCACACTAAATCAGTCTAATGATTTATTAGGGTTCTGCTATGCAGTTGCGAATCAACGGTTAGGTCGGCCCTTGCAGCTGGTCCCGATTAAACGGCAAGTTGCCGGGCATAATGATATGTCGATTTCGCCCACTGGGCATTTTGCCAGTGGAACGGCGATTCGACAGGCGGCCTTTAAACAGGCTTGGCCGGCGATTGAACCAGTCGTCCCAGCCGTGACGTTGCAGGCACTGAAAACGCAACGACTACAACAATGGTCTGACTTTTGGCCGTACCTGCGCTACCAGCTTTTAACGGGGAGTGTGGCCCAGAGTCGAGCTTATGATCAAATGGCCGAGGGTCTGGAATATCGGATGCGTGAGATGGCTCAAACTGCGACTGATTTTCCAGCGTTTATCAGCTTGGTTAAGTCAAAACGGTATACTTATACCCGGTTACAACGCGTGGCAACGGCGGCGTTACTACAATTAACGCATGCTGAGGTTCAGGCTGCACAACAGCATAATTATGTGCGGGTACTTGGATTTACGCCGACTGGACAGCAGTATTTACATCAAATTAAAGCGCAGTTGTCGTTACCGTTATATACTAAAATCAACAAAAAATTACGATTACATGAGTTAGCTTTAGATTATCGGGCCGGGCGGGTCTATCAAATGATTAATGGTCAATCACAAGATCTGTATCGCCGACCATGGATACAATCAGCACGATAATATCGGTTGACTGGCTCGTAGGGAACTGTTATGGTAGTGACCAATGGCGGGCTTTTTAACCTGTCAAGGAAAAAACATTGACAAAGGATTTTTACACAGGTATAATTTATCACGTTGCATTAGGAGGTTTTTAAATGAAATGGTCGTTAGGGCAGCTTAAAAGTTACCGGGATGAACCACTTCAGTTTGATGAAGCACTGGATTTAAAAGACGCCCTGATGACGCGTTATCCTGAGATTGTTGACGCCGAGGCAGCCCAAGTTAAGGGTTACTTGTCATATGATCATGGTAATGTGCTAATTTCAGCGGCCGTGACAGTAACGTTAACGTTACCGTCAACCCGGTCGTTGACGCCGGTGTTGGTGCCACTGGCCTTTCAAATAACGGAATATTATGTGCCTCAAGGAGCCGATTTAGATCAGTTCGGTGAGGATGATACGGTAATTATTTTACCGGAAGATGATATTTTGAATTTTGATGTCGCTGTGGAGGATAATATTTTAATTCACATCCCCATGCAGATTCTTTCTGAAGCTGAACAGAATGGTGAACCTTTGCCAACTGGTAACGGTTGGGAAGTCTTCAGTGAAGACGACCTTGCCAAGCAAGCTACAGAACATAAAACTGTTGATCCGCGTTTAGCTAAGTTGAAAAACCTGTTCCCTGATCAGGAAACTAAGGATTAAGTTAGTTAGACCTATCAAAATCACATTTGTGAAATTATTTTAAGGAGGTGTTCGTTGATGGCTGTACCTAAGAGAAGAACATCTAAGATGCGTAAACGCAACCGTCGTGGTCATATTAAATTGGCTACCCCAAACTTGTCAGCTTGCCCAAATTGCGGCGAATTACGAGTTTCACATCACGTTTGCCCAAGTTGTGGATTCTACAACGGTAAAGAAATCGTTAAAGTAAACAACTAATTTGATTTAGTTGATGAAAAGGCGTATCGCGGCCATGGCGCATACTACTTTTCTTTACAAGACGGATTTAAAAACTCGCTGCGGCGAGTTTTTTTGTGGTTCACTATGAAAATTAATTTCTCTAAGAATGAAACTTAATGAAATTAATTTTATAAATCACGACAATATCCTTTTATTAAAAGCATTTTTTTGGTACGATTAGCACGTAGTAAAATTTGGGAGGTAAACAACTAATGAGTAATGAAAAACCACAGATTGGTGTCATTGGGATGGCCGTTATGGGCAAGAACTTGGCTTTGAATATTGAAAGCCGCGGCTATAAAGTTGCCATCTTTAACCGGACGGGTTCAAAGACGGAAAAAGTCGTTCAGGATCATGCGGACAAACAATTAGTTCCAAGCTATAACGTCGCTGACTTTGTTGCATCACTGGAAACGCCACGGCGGATTATCATGATGGTTAAGGCTGGCAAACCAACCGATGCCGTCATTGATGAATTATTGCCATTGCTCGATAAAGGCGATGTGTTAATTGATGGTGGGAATACCAACTTTAATGACACGATGGCACGAAATGCCCGCTTAGACAAGTCTGGGATTAACTTTATCGGTATGGGAGTTTCTGGCGGTGAATTAGGCGCCTTACAAGGCCCTTCATTGATGCCCGGTGGTCAAAAGGAAGCTTATGACTTAGTTGCCCCAATCTTAGAAAAGATTGCTGCTAAGGCCCCTCAAGATGGCGCACCTTGTGTCACTTATATCGGTGCTAACGGTGCCGGTCATTACGTTAAGATGGTCCATAATGGGATCGAATACGGTGATGAAGAATTAATTGATGAAAGTTACAACATGATGCGGAACGTCGCTGGCCTATCAGTTGATGAAATGTCTGACGTCTTCACCGAATGGAACAAGGGTGAATTAAGCAGTTACCTCGTTGAAATTACCGCAGATATTTTATCGCGTAAAGACGACTTGGGTGCTGACAAGACGAAGCCAATCGTTGATATGATTTTAGACCGTGGGAACAACAAAGGAACTGGTAAGTGGAGTTCCGAAGATGCATTGAACGTCCAAGTCCCACAATCAGTGATCACTGAAGCGGTTTATGCGCGTTACATTTCTATGATGAAGACTGAACGGGTTGCCGCTTCTAAGAAGCTTGCCGGTCCTAAGAATGACGTTAAGTTACCAGCTAAAGAAGAATTAGTTGAGAAAATTCGTCAAGCCTTATACTTCAGCAAAATCATGAGTTATGCGCAAGGTTTCGAACAATTACGCTTTGCTGCTGAACATTATGGTTGGGATTTGAAGTTTGGTGAATTAGCACAGATCTGGCGTGCTGGTTGTATCATCCGGGCACAATTCTTACAAAATATCACCAATGCTTTTGATAAGAAGCCTGACTTAAACAACTTGTTGATGGATGATTACTTTACAGATATTGCTGCGAAGTATCAACAATCAACGCGTGATGTTTTAAGCTTAGCGGTTCAAGCCGGTGTACCAATGCCAGCCTTTAGCGCTGCGTTGTCATACTATGACTCATATCGGGCTGAAGTATTGCCAGCTAACTTATTACAAGCGCAACGAGATTACTTTGGTGCCCATACCTACGAACGGACTGACCGCGAAGGGGCTTTCCATTACACTTGGTATGAAGAACAATAAAAATTAATGTTAATCTGAAAAGTTGCAGTCATTTGGCTGCAACTTTTTTGTGTCGAACGTTTGTTTGCGTTAAACTAGACTTATTAACTATGCGTAAATGAGGTGGGCGTGTGAAGCAAGCATCGTTGTTCAATCCAGACCGGTCAACCGATAGTCCATTAGCCTATCGTGTTCGACCGGCGACGTTAGCAGAATTTAAAGGCCAGGACCATTTGTTGGGGCCGGGTAAGTTGTTACGACAATTTATTACGCAAGACCAGTTACCATCCCTGATTTTTTGGGGACCACCGGGGGTCGGCAAGACGACCTTAGCAGAAATTATTGCACAACAAACGCAGGCCCACTTTATGACGTTTAGCGCGGTCACTAGTGGGATTAAAGAAATTCGCCAAATTATGGATGACGCAGAAGCTAATCGGGACTTTGGTGAAAAAACCATTGTGTTTATTGATGAAATTCATCGGTTTAATAAGGCGCAACAGGATGCTTTTTTGCCCTATGTGGAACGAGGAAGTATCACGTTAATTGGGGCGACTACCGAAAATCCGTCTTTCGAAATTAATGCGGCGTTATTATCACGATGCAAAGTCTTAGTCTTAAAAGAACTGACCGAAGCGGATTTAGAGCAGGTCTTAAAAGCGGCGTTAGCCCATCCGCAAGGGTTTCCAGGCTTGACGGTTCATTTGCAGGCGGATACGTTGGCCTTGATCGCTAACTTTGCTAACGGTGATGCGCGGATGGCGTTGAACACGCTTGAGATGGCGGTCCTAAATGGTGAACGAACGGCAGATCAGCAGGTCACCGTGACGGCCGCAAGTTTAAATCAATTAATCAATACGAAATCATTGCGTTATGACAAACATGGCGAAGAACATTTTAATCTGATTTCGGCCTTGCATAAGTCGATGCGCAATAGTGATGTGGATGCCGCGATTTATTGGTTGATGCGGATGCTAGGTGGCGGTGAATCGCCAATTTATATTGCGCGGCGGTTGATTCGGTTTGCGAGTGAGGATGTTGGATTAGCCGATCGGCAAGCCTTACCGTTAACAGTCGCGGTGTATCAAGCGTGCCAACTTATTGGGATGCCAGAATGCGATGTTAATTTAACCGAAGCGGTCACTTACTTGGCCTTGGCGCCGAAATCAAATGCCTTATATATGGCAAAAGCTGCGGCAAAAAAAGCCATCAAGACAACGGGTAATCTGCCCGTGCCATTACAAATTCGGAATGCACCGACGCAATTGATGCAAGACTTAGGTTATGGTGAGCATTATGAATATGCTCATGATAATCCAGATAAATTAACGGCAATGACGACGATGCCACCAGAATTAATGGGGCAGACGTTCTATACGCCGACGGACCAGGGCCAAGAAAAGAGTTGGCAACAACGCCTGGCAGCGATTAAACGTTGGCATGCCAACCATCCGGCACCATCGTCGCAAAATTAGCGTTGTTATCGATTGCATTTAACTAGATTCTTGATAGAATGAGATTTAGATGAGGGCTGGCCTAAATTTCGACAGTAGGAAATTTAGCAAATTCATGGTAAAATAACATGTTGTACCTGTTGCGTGCAGTTAGTTCTCATTTAACTCGGAACAGGTTGGTTGTTAGATAAGTTGAATATTAGGAGTGACTAAAAGTAAATGAGTCGAATATTAATTATTGAAGACGAAAAAAATCTGGCCCGCTTTGTCGAACTAGAATTAAAGCATGAAGGTTACGACATTCAAGTTGAATATAATGGTCGTAAAGGTTTGGACGCAGCGTTAGCCGAAGATTTTGATGCGATTCTCTTAGACTTAATGTTGCCTGAACTAAATGGGTTGGAAGTTTGTCGGCGGGTCCGTGAAGTTAAAAATACCCCAATTATTATGATGACGGCCCGTGACTCAGTCATCGATCGTGTTTCTGGATTAGATCATGGGGCAGATGACTACATTGTTAAGCCGTTTGCAATTGAAGAATTATTGGCACGTTTACGGGCCTTATTACGGCGGATTGATCTCGAAAGTGAACAACAGAGTACGAAACAAACCACAGTAACGTATAAAGATTTAACGATTGAAAAAGAGAACTTAGTCGTTAAACGTGGCGATGAAGTGATTAATTTAACGAAGCGGGAATACGAACTGCTATTGACCTTAATGGAAAATATCAACGTCGTCTTAGCGCGTGACGTCTTGTTAAACAAAGTTTGGGGTTATGAATCTGAAGTTGAAACTAACGTTGTCGATGTTTATATTCGTTACTTACGAAATAAAATTGATCGACCAGGCGAAAAGAGCTACATCCAAACTGTTCGTGGGACAGGATATGTGATTCGGTCGTAATGACTGACACGACAACTGCCAAGACAACGCAACCAAAACGTTGGTCGTTGAAATGGAAATGGGCGCTCGGGACCGCAATTGGGACCGCGCTCATTTTTATTTGTTTTTCATTATTGGTTTATAAGAGCTTCACGAACCTCTTATTACGCCAAGAACAACGTGACGTTGCGAGTGCCGTAAGCACTATTCAACAATCTTTGCGAACTGAATCCAAAGGCTTAACCATTAAATCAGTCGCCGAAAAACTACAACCAGAAGCCAATGTCGAGCCTAGTAGTAGTATGTCTGACCGACGACAGGGCGCTTTGAAGACGACGTTCTTTTCAGATTCAGAGCTCACGGCTTTATCGCGGACTAATCTAGCCGTGACCGTCTATGATCCAGACGGCACGACGTTATACATTTCACGACGTGATACGCATGAATTTAAGCGGAGTCCGCAACGTGATATTAAGCTTATCGGTCATGGAACAGCGGCTGAATTGGTTGGGCGGGCCCCCATCCGGACGGCTAATAAGGCCAAGGTGATTGGCTATGCGCAAGTCACGGATAGCTTAACGGATTATCACAGTACCACGCATAATTTAATGTGGATATTTGTTGTGATGACATTAATTGCCATTTTTGGCGCAACGTTATTAGGGTACTTTTTGGCCGCCTTTTTATTGCGACCAATGCGGCAGATTACCCGTACAATTAGTGCGGTTAATTTAGATCCACAGACAGATTCACGGGTCCCCGATTTAAAACGCAATGATGAATTGTCTGATTTGGGCCATTTGTTTAATGATATGTTAGATCAAATGCAGCGCTACATCACGCAACAACAACAATTTGTGGAAGATGTTTCCCATGAATTACGAACGCCGGTCGCAATTATTCAAGGTCATATGGAATTGTTGAATCGTTGGGGCAAGGATGATCCTAAGGTGTTGGCTGAGTCCTTGGCGGCTAGTTTATCGGAAACCAAGCGTATGCAAAGTCTGGTACAAGAGATGCTTGACCTGTCACGGGCTGAACAATTGGAAATCAACTTTAGTCATGAAACAACTGACGTCCAGAAGTTGGTTGCCCAGGCGTTTAATGACTTCAAGATGATTCATCCGGACTTTCTTTTTACGTTTGATGATGATGTTGAGCAACCCGTTTATGCCCAAATTTATCGGAATCATTTAGAACAAATTCTGATTATTTTGCTAGATAATGCGGTGAAATATTCAACTAAACGCCGCGAAATTCACTTATCCTTGTCGACGGATGTCCGGTATATTGAAGTTGCCGTTCAAGATTTTGGTGAAGGAATTTCAAAGGATAATCTCGATCGGGTCTTCAATCGGTTCTACCGGGTAGACAAAGCCCGTAGCCGTGATAAAGGTGGTAACGGTTTGGGCTTGTCCATTGCGCAACGGCTAGTGGAAGGCTATCATGGTCGGATTAGTGTTGAGTCAGTTGTGGGTCAAGGGTCGATTTTTAGATTCCATTTACCGATTTTAAAAGATCCTAAATTATTGGCCCAGGCCGCGGATGAGGCGACGACGGTTGAAAAGATTCCAAAGACCGCGCTACCAGCTGGTATTAAGCCAGCGACACCTGATCCAGATGAGCCACCGTTAGATGCACATGAACATGAAAAGTAAAGGTCACCAGCAGTCCGCTCAGTCACTTGAGCGGACTTTTGCTATTGCAAAGGTTTTCACAAACAATAATTACTGTTATAGTAAAAGAGCAGTAATTTTATTTTTGGGGAGGCAACTAGGGTGACTAATGAAACAGCTTATCGGCCAATGACGTTTAAAATCTTTTTGCAATTTATTCGATTGAATGCCAAGGCCGCCAGCGTCGTCCCATATTTTATGGGCGTTTTATTTTCAATTTACTATTTTCAAGCATTTAATTGGCTCAATTCACTGATTTATCTCATTGCCCAAGTGGCGATTGCCTTATTTGTAACGGGGTTCAATAATGTGCAGGATTATTATTTGGCAATCGACTTACATTATCGTGACACGTACAATATTATTGGCCGTGAGCACTTATCGCCACGCCGTTCGTTAAGACTAATGCTCAGTATGTTAGCGACAGCCATTATTTTAGGGCTCGTTTTAGTTTCACGGACCAATTTGCTTTTGCTATTTATGGGAGCGGCGGCGATTGGCGTCGCAATATTTTATACGTATGGGCCAGTGCCGTTTTCCCGCTTTCCGTTGGGAGAATTATTGTCAGGCACGGTTGAAGGATTCGGTGTGTTCTTTTTAGCGGTCTATGTTAACGTTGCTACGCCAGTGTTAATGGGCTTTACTTGGGCGTGGCCTCACTTTGCCATTGTCGGTAATTTACAACATATCTTAATCATGATATTAGTGGGCTTACCGAATATCTTTTTAGTGGCAAATATTATGTTAGCCGATAATATTTGTGATTTAGATCAAGATGTGCGAAATCAACGTTATACGGTGCCTTATTATATTGGGAAAGCGCGGGCTTTGAAAGTCTATGATTGGTTAGCGTTGCTCAGTTATTTACCGGTGCTTGTGAGTGTTGGCTTACAAATTTTACCGCTTTATCAATTATTAGTTGTTTTGGCACTACCTAAAATTATCAAAAATATTAAGGCCTTCAATGCTGTTCAGGTGAAGGAAACAACGTTTAATACGGCGCCACAGAATTTGATGTTGTTTCAAGGGTTACAATTAATTGCCCTGATTCTAGGGCTTGTTTTTTAAAATCCATCAAAAAAAGACGATAATCACAGTCCACTTACGGGCGTGATTATCGTCTTTTTATAGTTAATTAATGATGTCGTTGCTGTTTACCCGCATTGCGACCGGCACCATTTGCTTGGTGTGGTGTTGGGGTATCGGTTACTGGTTTTTCAGTGGCGTTAACTGGTTTAGCACCACCAACGGCACTTGGCGTTGGCGTCTTGATTGGATGCTTCTTTAAATCAGCTTCAACTTCTCGCCGAATGCGAGGACGGAAATAGTTGATGATTAAAGTTTGTAAGCAGGCGAACAGGCCACCAACGAAGAAGTAGAGCCCCAAACCGGCGGGTGCCGACATGGTTACAAATAAAATCATAACGGGGCTGACCACTAGCATGGTCCGCATGGCCTTACGTTGCTCAGCAGGTAAGCCAATCATTGAGAGGTAACCTTGGGCGAGGTAAGAAACGAACGCTAGAATTGCCAATAGGAGACTGGAGTGTCCTAAAGCAATCCCCATAAACTTAGCACTAGAAAGTTCTGGTGAGTAGCGAATCGCATAATATAATGCCGAGAAAATTGGAAATTGAATTAGTAAGGGTAAACAGCCGATGCCGCCAGTCATACTAATCCCATTATCACGGTAGAGTTGCATCATTTCATTGCTGACAGCGGCCTTTTCAGCTTGTGTCGTGGCTTGTTTTTGCCGCGCTTGGATATTAGCTAATTGGGGCTTAACTGCCGCCATTTTTTCTTGTTGATAGGTTGATTTACGTTGTTGATTAATCATCATTGGTAATAAGACTAACCGCACGATGACCGTTAAGCCAATAATGGCCCAACCATAATTGTTACCGAACAACTGTGATAACCATTGCATCACAATTTGTCCAGGTCGCGCTAAGTAGTCATACACGAAGCCGTATGGTTTACCAGCTTTTGAAACCTGTACACAGCCACTAAGTAGCAACGCTAAGCTGGACAGTGCCAGCGTAACGGTGAGGCCTTTTCTCTTTTTCACTTGATCATAATCCCCTTTATTTTAGTCATATAAGCATGATGATACTAGAGATGGCAGGGGATTTCAATTGGTTATCCGAAAATTATGATAGTTTTGTGGCGTAACGTCTTGCACAATGAGGTGTTTGACACGACCAAAGTCGGTCGGTGATTGTTTAATGACGTCAATGAAAACTTGAATGCGTTGGTCTTCACCTTCAGCCTCAATGAAAACTGAGCCATCCATCAAATTACGAACGATGCCATTGACACCGCATTTATCAGCGGCAACCTTGGTGGCCCAACGAAAGCCAACGCCTTGCACGCGACCGCTAACTTGTAATGTTACTGCTCGCATATTGTCACTCCCTTTTAAAGCTTACACTATATATAATAGCATGGAAGTTAGTTGGGGGCGATATGCTATACTTGTCTTTAACTAAAACGTTCAGTAGAGGAAGATTTTCGCATGGAAAAAATTAATTCGTTACAAAATGCCCACGTGAAAGCGTGGAAAAAATTACAGACGAAAAAGGGTCGTCACCAACAAGGCTTGTATTTATTGGATGGGTGGCATTTAGTTAATGAAGCAGTCAAAGCCAAAGTTTCAATCAAAACACTGCTATTAACTGAAAAACAATTGGCAACTAAGCCAGATCTAACGCATTTTCCAGACGTCATTGAAATTTCAGAGGAGGTTGCCAGTCATATCAGTGCAACCGTGACGCCACAGGGGGTGTTTGCGTTAGCCTTGTTACCTAAGCCAGCCGCTGATCCATTAGCTCAGCTGGATTTGAGTCGCCCATGGTTACTGTTAGATAATGTGCAAGATCCAGGTAATATTGGCACGATGGTACGGACCGCAGATGCAGCGGGCTTTGCCGGGGTAGCGTTCGGGACTGGTACTGGTGATATTCATCAACCTAAAGTAGAACGAGCCATGCAGGGGAGCCAATTTCATTTGCAATTAATCAGTACTGATTTAACGGCACTGGTGACCAAGATGCAAGCCCAAGGATTGCCAATTTATGGGTCAGAATTAAACCCACAGGCGGCCGCGTACTTAGATGTGGCTGCCCCTGCGAGCTTTGGGCTGATTATGGGTAACGAAGGTAATGGTATGAGTGCCGCTTTATTGGCCCAAACGACTAAAAATTTATATATTCCAATTAAAGGCCGGGCCGAATCACTGAATGTTGCGATTGCGGCTGGTATTTTGATGTTCGGACTTAATCGTTAAGTTGCCGTTAGAATTAGGGGGTTGCTAAACAAAATACTTTCAAAATGGCTTACTTTTTAGTAGAATAGCGGTAGTTATTAGCAAAGGGAGCTTTCAATGAAAATCAATGCATGGAAACAAGATTCCGAGTACGTGGCAATTGTCGCTGATTTATTAGCTCAACCGGCTGTGCAACACTTAGCCGATTTTACACAACACCATCATTCGAATCGATTAGATCATTCAATTGCAGTTTCATATGATAGTTATTTATTAGCAAAGAAATGGCACCTCAACACGACTGCGGTCGCACGTGGCGGTTTGTTGCATGATTTGTTTTATTATGATTGGCGTGAAACCAAGTTTGACTTGGGCTCACACGCCTTTATTCACCCGCGGGTAGCGTTACGAAACGCTGAAAAGTTAACCAAATTAACCCCGATGGAAAAAGACATCATTTTAAAGCACATGTTTGGGGCGACGTTAGCCATTCCTAAATATCGGGAAAGTTTGTTAGTCTCTTTAGTCGATGATTATGAAGCAGAACATGAGTTTTTTGGACCATTACGTCTCAAGGTGGCCAAACAACTGGACCGATTCCGGGGGAAAGTTTCCGCTGGGTAAATAACCGGCCAGGAGAACTTTTTTGGAGGTCATGTAAATGTCAGAAATGATACTGGATACGGTTGTTGACACGACCGCTGAATCCGAATTTGAATTGTGTCCTAAATTTGAACAAACCTTTTCAATTTTAGGCAAAAAGTGGAATGGCCTAATTATTGACGTTTTATTAGAAGATGGGCCACAACGTTTTAAGAACTTAGCCCGGCGAATTCCACGCTGTAGTGACCGAGTTTTGGTGGTCCGTTTGAAGGAATTAGAAGCAAATGGCATCGTTAGTCGGATTACCCACTGTGATTCGGCTTTGATTGAATATCGGTTAACTGCGAAGGGCGCCGATTTAAAGCAAGTGATGCAAACGGTCCATGGTTGGTCTGATAAGTGGAACAGTACGACTGATTCTTGCGAGTAGGACTTGACGCTACGCCGGGTTTGCCATAAACTGACATAGTAGATTGAAAAGCATTGATGAGAAGTAGTAATTAGTTATACCGTCTTAGGAACGAGTGTCAGCGACTGGAAGCACTCTGGCGGTTACGCTAACGAATTCACTCTTGGAGCTGAAGTTAGGCGTTTAAACCGCAATTAAATTTCCGGTACCCGGCCGTTATCCGGTGAAAGTGCGTTAATTTGAGCCAAGCGATAATTGACGAACAAGGGTGGTACCGCGATGACCTCGTCCCTTTTAGGACGGGGCTTTTTTGTGTCTAAAATGCAACTAAAAAATTGGAGGCAGCATATGAGTTTACAAGATCGATTAACCGAATTACGCGATCAAGGCTTAGCAGATATTAAGTCAGCGGATGTCTTGAAAAAAGTCAATCAAGTTAAAGTTGATTTGCTTGGAAAAAAAGGTCCGATTACAGAAGTTCTACGTGGTATGCGGGACTTGGAACCAGAAGAACGGCCTAAAGTTGGGGCTTATGCGAATGAAGTTCGGGATAAGTTACAAGCGGCAATTGATCATCGACGGGAACAATTAGAACAGGCCGTTGTCAATAAGCAATTAGTTGCTGAGACGGTTGATGTGACTTTGCCTGGTCGCACGGTGCCACAAGGGCAACCCCATGTGATTACCCAAATTATTACGGAATTAGAAGATTTATTTATTGGCATGGGCTATCAGATTGAGGATGGCGACGAAGTTGAAGAAGATTACTATAACTTCGAACGGTTGAACTTACCAAAAGATCATCCGGCCCGCGATATGCAAGACACGTTTTACATTACAAAAGAAGTCTTATTACGGACGCAAACTTCCGCTGATCAGCCACGCTCACTAGAAAGTCATGATTTTTCTAAGGGGCCTTTGAAGGTGTTATCACCAGGGCGGGTCTATCGACGTGATACGGATGATGCGACCCATTCACATCAATTCCATCAAATTGAAGGGTTAGTTGTTGATAAAAATATTACGATGGCCGATTTAAAAGGGACCTTAGTTCTAGTTGCTAATGAATTATTTGGTGATCAATTTGATGTTCGGATTCGACCAAGCTATTTCCCATTTACAGAACCATCTGTTGAAGCGGATGTCACTTGTTTTAACTGTAATGGCAAGGGCTGTGCCGTCTGCAAACAAACTGGTTGGATTGAAGTTTTAGGTGCCGGGATGGTTCATCCACGCGTCTTAGAGATGTCTGGAATTGATCCCGAAGTTTATGGTGGTTTTGCCTTTGGCTTAGGTCCAGATCGGTTTGCCATGTTGAAGTATGGGGTAGACGATATTCGTAACTTCTACTTAAATGATGTTCGGTTCTTGTCACAGTTCTATAAGAAAGGTTAGGCGGTCCTATGAAAATATCTTATGCATGGTTACGTGATTATTTACAGTTGGACATCCCAGCCGATGATTTAGCGGAAAAAATTGAACGGACGGCAGTTGAAGTTGATGGTGTGATTCGGCCCAGTGAAGGGTTGAAGAAGGTTGTCGTGGGTGCTGTGTTAACGTGTGTGCCACATCCTGATTCTGATCATCTACACATTTGTCAAGTCGATGTCGGCGCTAGTGATCCGATTCAAATCGTTTGTGGCGCGCCGAATGTGGCTGCTGGTGAAAAGGTGATTGTCGCATTACCTAATTCTTGGATTGGCAATCACACTAAGATTAAGCGTAGTAAGATGCGCGGTGAAGTGTCTAACGGGATGTTATGTGCGTTGGATGAATTAGGGTTCGATGAAAAACTAGTACCAAAAGAAGTTAGCGATGGGATTTTTATCTTGCCAGCTGATGCGACCCCGGGCGAACCCGTTTTCTCATATTTAGGGATGGACGATGAAATCATCGATTTATCAGTCACACCAAATCGCGGGGATATGCTCAGTATGAACGGGACTGCCCATGAATTAGGGGCAATCTATGATCAAAAACCAACGATGCCAACCGTTGATTTACATGAAGATGCGGCTGACTTAACGGATGATGCCTTAGACGTGACGGTTGACGTTGACGAAGCGGATGTGCCAATCTACAAAATGCGTTTAGTTAAGAATATTACCATCAAGCCGAGTCCCCTTTGGTTACAAATCCGGCTTTGGAATGCTGGAATGCGGCCGATTAATAACGTGGTTGATGCGACGAACTACATCTTAATGCAATATGGGCAGCCCTTACATGCCTTCGATTATGACCAATTAAATGCCGGTAAAGTGAATGTGCGCTTTGCTAAGCCTGGCGAACAGTTAACCACTTTAGATGGTGAAGAACGGGACTTGTTAGCCACTGATTTACTAATTTGTAGTGATGACAAACCGATTTGTTTGGCCGGAACCATGGGTGGCTTAGCTACTGAAGTGACTGATCAAACGACAACGGTAGTCCTTGAAGGGGCCGTTTTTGATGCGGTTAAGATTCGTAAGACTGCACATAGCCATGACTTACACAGTGAAGCTGCCATGCGTTATGAACGTGGGATTGACCACAGTGCGACCCAAACGGCATTAGATGCTGCCGCTGCTTTGATTGCTGAATTAGGTGCCGGTCAAGTCACCATGGGCACTGCAGTTGGGCGGGAAGAAGTTGTCACGCCTGCGGTCGTTGAAATTACGTTAACGCGGATTAATCATGTGTTAGGAACGACGCTCACCACGGCTGAAGTGACAGCCATTTTCCGTCGGTTAGCCTTTCCAACGGTTGTTAAGGCAGATACCTTTACCGTGACGGTGCCAGCTCGGCGGTGGGATATTCATATTCCAGCCGACTTAATCGAAGAAGTTGCACGGTTATATGGCTACGATAAGTTACCAACGACGTTACCAACTGGACAACCGACCATTGGAAAACTCAATGAAACGCAACAATTGATTCGCGATTCACGCCGGTTGATGGAAAGTGCTGGGTTGACACAAGCAATCAGTTATTCATTGACTACGGCAACTAAAGCGCAAGCCTTTGCGTTACATGCCAGTGAAGTAACGAAGCTGGACTTCCCAATGAGTTCCGAACGGACGACCCTACGCTTAAACTTAGTGGCCGGTTTATTAGATGATTTAGCCTACAACAAGGCCCGTAAAGAACATGATGTGGCGTTGTATGAAGTCGGGCGGGTCTTCTTCAGTCAACCAGAACAAGTTCGGCCCAAAGAAGTGACCCATATTGCTGGGGCTATTACCGGTTCAATGGTGAAAGCAGCCTGGGATACCCAAGCGACCCCGGTTGATTTTTACCAAATCAAGGGAATTGTCGCTGGCTACTTAAAGTCATTGGCCTTAGAAACGCCAGTAACGTATGTCGCCAGTGCCACCCATCCGGAAATGCATCCTGGTCGGACCGCGGATATCTACAGTGGCGATCAATTGATTGGGTTCGTCGGTCAGATTCATCCAACTACTGCTAAAGCCTATAAAGTTCGCGAAACCTTTGTGTTTGAATTAGATTTAGATGCGCTAATTGCGTTACCAAAAGCCCGGCAACAATATCAACCAATTTCAAAATTCCCAAGTGTGACGCGGGATGTTGCGATGTTGATTGACCAATCCGTGACGAATGCAACGGTAATGGCTTTAATTACGGCCAAGGGCGGTGCTCATTTACAAGATGTGCAACTCTTTGATGTTTATCATGGGAAGAATGTCCCAGCTGGGAAGCAATCATTGGCTTATACGTTAACGTATCAAGATCAAAATGCGACCTTAGTTGATGATGAAGTGACCCAAGCATTCGAAAAAGTCCTCACTGCTTTGACGACTGAATTAGGTGCGGAAATCCGTTAAGTTGTTATTAGAACGGACTTATAATCCTAAAAAAGCCTAAAAGTCTGATAGAACTAGTGCAAAATGAGCCTCAGTTTTGTATAATTGATAGGATTAATCAATAGATGGAGGGGCGAATTTTGAATAACGACCAAGATAAGCAGAATCAACCAGATCACAGTACCGATAATCAACCTGAGGTGAATCAGAAGGAACGCAAGTCGTTTTCTAAACATGTCATCTGGGGGGTCATTGGGATTCTAGTGGCTTTGTTGGTTATTATTGGGATAATGGGTTATCGCTATTTTGATAATGCTACACAGCCCTATAATAAGAGTGACACCCAAGTGGTCCAAGTTAAGATTCCATATGGGGCCAATGGAAAAAAGATCGCGAATATTTTGCAATCCAAAAAAGTGATTAAGAGTGGTTTTGTCTTTGAATATTGGACGAAGGCGCATAACTTGTCTAATTTTCATGCGGGCTATTATCAATTAAAGCCAGCGATGTCATTGGAGCAGATTGCGAAGAAATTAAATAAGGGTGGCACTTCTGAGCCTATTCAAAGTTCAACCGGACGGGTTTTAGTGATTGAAGGTAGTCAGATTAAGACGATTGCGCAAACCATTCAAAAACAAACTGATTTTACGTCGAAGGAATTCTATGCTTTGATGAAAGATCAAACTTTCTTGAATTCGTTAGCAAAGAAGTATCCTGATTTATTAGGTTCAGCAATGAAAGCTAAAAACGTGCGTTATCGCTTAGAAGGTTACTTATTCCCAGCGACTTATCAAGCCGATAAGAAGACGACGTTGAAGCAATTAGTGACCCAAATGGTGACTAAGACGGATGCCGAAATGCAACCTTATTATAAGCAAATCAAGAAGTCCGGAATGACGGTACAACAGGTGATGACTTTAGCCTCCTTAACTGAACGTGAGGGGAGTACCACGAAGGATCGTCGGATTATTGCTGGCGTCTTCATGAATCGGATTGCGGCTAAGTGGCGCTTAGATTCTGATATTTCAGTGCTATATGCGATTAATTCGACGAAAGCCTCTTTAACAGCGAAGGACCTCCAATCGAAGTCGCCCTATAACTTACGCTTACACTTAGGTTATGGCCCGGGACCATTCAATAGTCCTAGCTTGATTTCAATTAAAGCCGTCCTTGATCCAGCCCAACGTAGTAAAGATTATATGTACTTTGTGGCGGATCTCAAGACCGGGAAAGTTTATTATGCTAAGGACGACGCTGGACATGCTGCCAACATCAAGAAAGTTGCTAAGCATAACGCAGCTGCCGAAGATTAAAAATGAGGCTGAGATAAAATATGACTGAAAAAAAACATCGTCGCCCAGTTGTGATTGGCGTTACTGGTGGGTCCGGTAGTGGTAAGACCACGGTTAGCCAGGCTATTTATAATCAGTTGTCAGGTCAATCATTGTTGATTTTACAACAAGACTCTTACTATAATGATCAAAGTGAGATGACCATGGCTGAACGCCGGCAAGTTAACTACGACCACCCACTGGCCTTTGATACGGATCTAATGATTGCCCAAATCAAACAACTTTTGCGCTATGAACCGATTGAAAAGCCCGTTTATGACTATGAACAATCTACCCGTAGTACCGAAACTATTCATCAAGAACCACGTGATGTGATTATTGTCGAAGGGGTTTTAATTCTAGATGATCAGCGGTTGCGTGATTTAATGGATATTAAAGTTTTCGTGGATACGGATGATGATTTACGGATTATTCGGCGGATTCAACGCGATATTAAAGAACGTGGTCGGACACTAGATTGGGTCATTGACCAATATTTAGCGACGGTCAAGCCAATGTATCATCAATTCGTCGAACCGACGAAACGATATGCGGACTTAATCGTGCCTGAAGGTGGCGAAAATAAAGTCGCCATTGATCTTTTGACCACGAAAGTTCGTTCGATTTTATAAACAAAATTAAAAGACAGCCTATTTTTCGGATTTGAGCCTTTACTATTAAAATCCGGCATGGTAGGCTGTTCTTTGTTAACTATTTGAAGAACTAGAGGAGTGGAAACATTGGCTGAAGAAAAAAGATATCCAATGACGGAAGAGGGTCAAGTTAAGCTCGAACATGAACTTGAAGACCTCAAGCTTAACCAACGCCCAGAAATTATTAACCGGATTAAAATTGCACGGAGTTATGGTGATTTATCAGAAAACTCTGAATATGAATCAGCAAAAAATGAACAAAGTTTATTAGAGAACCGGATTAAGACGGTTGAACATATGCTTCAATACGCTGAAATCATTGACAGTGAAAAGATTGATGTTTCTGAAGTTTCAGTTGGTAAGATTGTGACTTTTAAAGAATTACCTGATGAAGAAGCTGAAAGCTACACGATTGTTGGTGCGGCTGAAGCTGATCCGGTTTTAGGTAAGATTTCCAACGATTCGCCAATTGCTAAGGGCTTAATTGGTCATCACGTGGATGAAGAAGTGACCATCGAAATTCCCGCTGGTAAGATGAACGTTAAGATTATTAAGGTAGAAAACGCCTAAGTTACGGGCGTGATATTAGACGACCAATTCATTATTGAATTGGTTTTTTTTATTTTGTAAAAAGGCCTATTTTCACTTGCCTTGGAGTCGACTCAAAGGTTTACACTAGGGCTATTAAATAAGTAAGGGAGTTTTTAACATGAGTATTAAAGGTAAAGTCGTGATTA
This sequence comes from Lactobacillus sp. CBA3606, assembly GCF_002970935.1. NCBI lineage: Bacteria > Bacillati > Bacillota > Bacilli > Lactobacillales > Lactobacillaceae > Lactiplantibacillus > Lactiplantibacillus kimchii. The sequence continues at coordinate 306,458 of NZ_CP027194.1, forward strand.
TTACCGGCGCTTCAGCGGGGATTGGTGCGGCGACCGCTAAGTTATTAGCCAGTAAAGGTGCCAAACTTGTATTAGGTGCACGACGTGAAAGTAAGCTGCAAGCCATGGTTCAAGAAATTATTGCCGCTGGTGGCGAAGCGGTTTATCGAGTGACTGATGTGACTAAGGTGGCTGATAATCAAGCTCTAGTTGAATTGGCACAGACGAAATTTGGCCAAGTCGATGTCATGTTTTTAAATGCTGGCTTAATGCCTAATTCCCCACTTTCGGACTTAAAGACGGCTCAATGGCACCAAATGGTTGATGTGAACATTAATGGTGTTTTAAATGGGTTAGAGGCAGTGTTACCAGTATTTAAAACGCAAAAGTCCGGTCATATCATTGCGACGTCATCGGTTGCTGGCTTGAAAGCTTATCCTGGTGGGGCAGTTTATGGCGCGACTAAATGGGCCGTCCGCGACTTGATGGAAGTGTTGCGGATGGAATCAGCCCAAGAAAAGACGAATATTCGAACGGCGACGATTTATCCAGCCGCAATCAATACAGAGCTTTTGGATACGATTACCGACCAAGCAACTGCCAAAGGGGCAGCGGAGATTTATGCGGCATACGGTATTTCACCAGCGCGGGTTGCTAACGTGGTCGCATTTGCGATTGATCAGCCTGAAGACACGAACGTTAGTGAATTTACGATTGGTCCGACGACGCAACCGTGGTAGACTAAAAGCATGAAAATTAAAGCTGTTGTTGAAAAATACCAGATTTCTGCTGACACGTTGCGCTATTGGGAACGGGTCGGTGCAATCCCCGCTGTTCACCGCGATCAGGCGGGCTATCGTAACTATGACCAAGAAGATTTAGGTTGGATTGAATTTGCACAGTGCATGCGAGAGGCCGGCGTCAGCATTGACTATTTGATTGAATATATTGACTTATTTCGGCGAGGCGAGGCAACTCGATCAGCACGTCAGGCGTTACTTAACGAGCAATTAGTTGGCATTCACCAACGCTTGGCCCGGATGCAAAAAACGTACGATTTAATTAAATACAAAGCGGACCATTACGAAGAACATGTGGAAGGCTATCATGGTAAGTTATTACCACCAAAATAGTTGGTGGCGTCCATTTTTTGGGCGCCTTTTTTTGGCATACTTTGCTCACCAAGTTGCAATGTTGCGTTTTAACGGTAAAAAGGAGACAATACTGTAAACGATTACAATTAATGAGGTGAACCGATATGAAAATAACAGTTACGGATGCAGCCAGTCATTGGTTCCAAACTGAAATGGGCGTAGTAGCTGGCAACGGTGTCCGTTTTTACGGTAAAACGTATGGTAAAACTGCCGTCCATCATGGTTTTTCGATTGGACTGGCGCGCGATGATGAGCCCCATCGCCCGATTGCACTAGTTGAAAAGGATGGCGTGAATTATTACGTTAATGACCGTGACGACTGGTTCTTTAAAGGCTATGATTTGACGGTTGATTTTGACGCTGAAAATGATGGTCCCAAATACGATTATCACCCAAATCAAGACTAAAAAAATGGATTCGAGACGCTGGTCTCGAATCCATTTTTAGGTTATTAGTGGCGCCGGCGCTTGATGGTAAACCAAGCAACGGTCCCAACGGCAGCGACACCAGTGACGAGCGCGCCGGTAGCGAGGTAAGGTGGCCGATACGTTAGCGTGACCGTATGGTGACCCTTACTTAGTGGGACGGCGACAAAGGTGTTGATGACTTTCTTAGTTGTAACCGTCTGACCATCGACTTTAGCATGCCAGCCAGCCGAGTAAGGAATGGTTGTCATTAAAACTTGGTGCTTTTGCTTAATGTTGATAGTGCCAGTCAATTTGCGACTGGAGTGCTTGGTTAACTTCCAAGGCGACTGTTGTAACTTTTTAGCGGACTGCTTGAACGCACTGTTATTTAACTTATACAGTGTGAAGTTTTGCAACCACAAGGACGTCTTTTTCATCTGAATCCCAAAGGTAATGGTTTTACCCTTACTATTAGCCGCAATGTTTACCGCAATGGTATGGCGGTAAGTAGGGTACTGCTTGAGCTCTTTACCATTGATATAGTAACTGGCATTAGACGTTGTTAAGTTTTGTCCAAGCGTCAAATAGTATGAATCATTGGTTTGCGGCGTGAATTTGAAGTAAATCGACCCAGTTTTAGCCAGATTTTGCTTATTAACCACTGACCCGGTAAGCGTGACGACTTTTTTCACATTCTGGAAAATGACTTGGTCAAAATTTTCCGCTGAAATTAAGCCGGTGGTGGAGCGGTTGGCTAAAGTTTGATAAATCAATTCTTGCCGGGCAATCGGATCACCAGTAGTTTTAGCAACTTTCAGATTAACAATCTTATCCGAAGCGGCAAAGCCTAAGCCTAGGGCATACGGATTCTGGTAAGTCGTTGCTTCACGGTTACTTAAACTTGATTTTTTATGATAATTTTGTAAATCCGGCTTCGTGCTCGTAACTGGGATATAACTATTGTAGTTGTCATTATCCGTTTGGGTAGTCGGCACGGTCTTATCCATGAAGTAAGACATGTCTAATAGGGAGTCCGTAATCAGTGTCCCGTTCGAATAAGTGACGACCCCATCACCATCTGGTTGACCGATTGAACCGAAGAAGTTCGGAATGATGCTTTCAAAGGTCGAACTGAAATGGTCGGCCCCGTTATAAGCAGCCTGCATTGGGTCATCCTTGGTCCGTGTAAACGTCTTACCAATGCGATAAAAGTGACTGTCGCTGGCTTTGATTTTATTAACGGTGCGATCCAAGGCAGTCGTGTAGTTACCAAATTCGGCTTGCGACACATAGGATAGGTTGCCTAAGGAAGCTGAGGCATTAATCATCATATCAGTTGCGACTAACAAGAGCGCAATCGCTTGATATAAGCCTAAATGGTGTTTAGGTACAATCAATAAGATTAAGGTAATCGCAGCTAGCCCGATAGTAATGACAAGGTTAGCTTGCGTCACGTACGTCACATGTTTCATATTCAAATAAACCGTTGTGAAAAGGCCAATTAGTAGTCCTAACATCACTAGCGCTTGCCATAATTTGATGGTCATTTCTTTGGTTAACGCTTGTGCGCCAAGCCATACGATCCAAAAGCTAAAGACAAAGGAGAAGCGGTAAGGATACCAAACGGGAAATTGGTCGGCGTGCCAGAGTAAGTCTAAAGGTTCGTAACAAAATGAGAGCAGTAAGAAGGCCGTTACTAATAAGACGACGAGCTTAACTTGCCATTTGGCCTGCCGGCGTAGGAAAAATAAGATAAATGCCAGAATCGCCAGCCAGGCGATGTAGAAGTTAGGCTGACCGGATGGCATTTGGTTAAAATTAAAACTGCCGGTAATGAATTTAGCGAGCATTTTCCAAGGTGCATATTCAAATTTCCAATGTACGGTGGTTTCATTATATTGCGCCTTACTTTGAACTAAGGCCCACAGGGTAGGTAAGAGTAACCAAGCTGATAATGCAGCTGCCAATAAGCCCCCCCAAGCGAATTTTAATGCTTGAATACCGAGGGTTTTAAAGTTTTGCCAATATTTCGTGGCGCCATACAACCAGTAGAGACAGGCAAACAACACGACCATGTAACCCATATAATAGTTATCAATTAACATGACTGCTAGCCAACCAGCGAACCAGCGTACTTTCCCAGTCTTAAAGAGGCGTTCAAGGCCTAAGATAACTAGCGGCAAGATGGCGACGGTATCCAGCCAAATCATGTTGAGTTGGTTAGCAACCATCCAGCCCATCATCGCATAAGCGGTACTGAAAGTTGGGACGAGCCAACCTTTTTGCGTCTGCGTTTTAGTTAATAGCCACGCGAAGGCTAAACCGGCACAGCCGTATTTCAAGACCGTGACGATGAAAATCCCAGTGGTCAGCGATTGACCAGGGAAGAATAGGTAGATTAAATTAAAGGGACTCATTAAGTAATAAGCCCAAACGCCTACCATTTCGCCACCAATCGTTTTAGAAAAGGAATAGAAAAAAGCACTTGGATCGTGCAACAGCGTATGGCGGAAGTAGGCGAATAGGTCAACATATTGTTGCCCTAAATCAACAGTCAATAAACTGCTGGACCCAAATGGCGCCATGTGTCGATAAATAAAATAGCCAGTCATTAATATTAATGGCAGCCAGAAACTCAGCCAGAGCGGCCAAGTTCGTTTGTCAAAAATACGACGGATTCTCAAAATGCCACCTCAATCTTTATTTAAATCTTCAACTAACGTAAAAGTTAACCGGATTAGCTTGCTTGATTAGTTGAAATTCTTATGTCTACTATATAGAATATCATATTCTTTACACGGTACGCGTTAAATCTTTATTATGATCAGCGGTTAATTAGCGGGACCAACTTTGGTTAATCGGCCCGCAAAAGCGTGCTGATTTTGGGAATTGTTAAAGATGGTGATAAAGTAGTTGCAATCGGAAGGCTAAACTGTCAGATTTATAGTACACTATTGATTGAAAAATAGGCATAGGCTACAATAGTATGAGTAATGCAATTATCTAAAAGTGCTAGTAACGGCTGATGAATGACGAGCCAATTTTACCAAATTAAGAACGGGAGCCTGAGAATTGAAACTGTTTAAGAAAATTACTGCGAACCGTGATCCTAATAAGTCGCATATTCCATTCCGATTGAATTTTTTGTTTTTTATCGTCTTTTTACTATTTGCGGCGTTAATTGGTCAGTTGGCTTACTTACAAGTTGATTATGGTGGTAAGTTTGCGACTGAAGTTAACTCAGCGAATAATACGACGGCGACGGCAAGTGTCCAACGGGGATCAGTCTATGATTCAACGGGGCGGGTTTTGGTCGGTAATAAATCACATCAAGCCATTCAATATACCAAGGGCTTGAGTGTCGCATCGACCAAAATGTACCAAGTTGCAACGAGCTTAAGCGACTATTTAACTATTTCGACGTCGAGTTTGACGGACCGCAATAAAGCTGATTACTATTTGGGTAGCAGCGCAAATTTAAAAGCAGTTGCCAAGCATATTTCAGGAGCGTCCGCTTTATCGGCAGATACCTTATATGATAAAGAAGTCGCTTATACTGAAAAACACCTCATTGATAATTTTACAACCGAGCAAGAAAATGCCGCCGCTATTTATGCCAAAATGAGTGCGGCGTATTCCTTGTCAACGGTTAACATCAAGTCGACTGGCGTTACCAGCAAAGAGCTGGCTGAGATTGGCGAACACCAATCGCAAATGCCTGGGGTAAAAGTTGGGACTAGCTGGACTCGGAGTTATCCCAATGGAACTAGTATGACCAGTGTACTGGGAACCGTTACCACTGAAAAGCAAGGGCTACCTAGTGATAACATCAAGACGTTATTGGCTGAGGGTTACTCGCGGGATGATTCGGTTGGTCAAAGCCAATTGGAAAAGCAATACGAGAGTGTGCTCCGTGGTACCAAGTCGCAAACTGAAGTGAAGACACAAGATGGCGTCATCAAAAAAGAAATTAAGAAGTACGGTGGGCAAAAGGGTGACAACGTTGTTTTGACGATTAACTCAGCCTTCCAAAAAGATGTTCAAAAGATTATGATGGCGCAGACTAAGAGTGCCGGGGCAGCTAATCCGTATTTGCCAGGCGCTTATGCCGTCGTCATGAATCCTAAGACTGGGGCGGTTTACGCCTTAGCTGGGGCTAGTCGTAATCTATCGACCGGTAAAGTTACTGAAAATGCACTTGGCACGATTAACCAATCCTTTGTTATGGGGTCGGTTGTTAAGGGTGCAACTGTGATGGGGGCCTTACAATCAGGCGTCATTACGCCAACCAGCAGCACATTAACCGATACGCCAATCAAGCTGCAAGGTACGGCTACCAAGAGTTCTTGGTTTAACAAAACTGGGGCAACGAGCTTATCCTTAAATGCGTCTGAAGCAATGGAAGTGTCTTCTAACTCGTACATGATGCAGTTAGCCATGAAGGAAGGCAACTATACGTATGCTTCAGGTAAAGCCTTGACCATGTCGACGTCGATTTTCTCCAAACTTCGGAGCTACTTTAACGAATTTGGGTTAGGGGTCAAGACTGGGATTGATTTACCAGGTGAAGCGACCGGGTATCAAGGGGATTCTAGCGAGAGTAGTATTGGTAAATCGCTTGACTTGTCCTTTGGTAACTACGATTCATACACGACTATCCAAGTTGCCCAATACATGGCAACCATGGCTAATGGTGGGCAACGGATTGCCCCACATGTGGTTTCTGCCATTACTGGGACGAAGTCTGATGGGACCCAAGGTCGGGTTAAGACGAATGTTGGCACCCGGGTCTTGAACACAGTTGATGTCCCATCATCATATTTTGATGTCGTTCAAAAGGGTTACTATTTGGTGGTTCATGGGACCAGTACCTATAAGACTGGGAGTGCTCTAGAAGACTTATCACCACAAGTGGCTGCTAAGTCTGGGACTGCCGAAACTTTCCATGGGACGACTTCGACGGAAACGTTGAGTTTGGCGACTTATGCGCCATATAAGAATCCAAAAGTGGTCATGGCTATTGTCTTCCCTGGGATTACAGCAACAAGTAGCGCGGTTAATACCACGACTGCGACCCAGATTTACAAGGCTTACTGGAAGTACTATGCAAAATAACTAAAATCTTGATTTTTAGGTGCCAGTATCTTAATTGATACTGGTATTTTTTTGCCATTAATGGTATAGTAATTCAAGTTAAGGGTTCCGGCCCTGTAATTTGCGAATGAGTTTGGAGGGTCAACAACATGCGGGTACACATTACACTAGAATGTACTGATTGCCATGAACGTAACTACTTATCTTCAAAGAACCGTCGGAACAATCCGGATCGGGTTGAATTTAAGAAGTACTGTCCACGGGAACATAAAGTAACTTTACATCGTGAAACAAAATAACAACGGGGTTACCTGTTGTTTTTCTGTTGCATTGTCATTAGACAATGGGTTTCTCATTTGTTGGCAAATGAGTGATTGGGTTTCCAGTCACTTATGTTGATGAATGAGATTTTTTGTTATTTAAGCAAAAAATTAGGAGCTGGTTACGATCGATAAAAAGCAATTTCGACAACAACAACTAACGCGCCTAGGCACAATGAATGCAGCTGATCGACTGGCCCAAAATCAAGCACTACAGCGGCAATTATTTGCTAGTCCTGCTTGGCAACAAGCCACCCGAATTGCTGTGACAATTAGTAGTGCCATTGAGGTGGATACCCGGCCAATTATTGAAGCGGCCTGGCGGGCACATAAACTTGTTTTTGTACCTCAGACGCGACCCAAGCGGCAACTTGCCTTTAAGCCGTATACGGCAACCACCCAATTAGAACGGACTAAGTTCGGTATTTTAGAACCGATTACTGGGTTGACGGTTGATAAGGCCACGTTAGATTTGATTTTGGTCCCCGGATTAGGCTATAGTCAGGCGGATGGTGCGCGGATTGGCTTTGGTGGCGGCTATTATGATCGTTATCTGGCTGATTATCCAGGGGTCAAGTTAACCTTGGCTTTTCGCGAGATGGCATTTGATCAAGCTGGCTGGCCGATTGAGCCGACTGATATCTTATTGGATCAATTATTAGTAGCAGAGGATGGTGATAGTGACGGACATTAAACGATGGTGGCGGACCCAACCTGCGATGACGCAAATCATTTTAGGGGTTACGGTCGGGGTCTTTTTAATTGAATGGTTGCTGGGTGGCAGTACGAATGCCGCTATTTTATATTTAATGGGAGCCAAGAATAATCAAGCCATCATTGCTGGTCAGTGGTGGCGGTTTGTAACGCCAATCTTCTTACATATGGGCTTAACCCACATTGTGTTAAATGGGGTGGTCATTTATTTCATGGGTATGCAGATTGAAGCGTTGTTTGGTCGATGGCGCTTACTAGCGATTTATTTATTAGGTGGTATCAGTGGGAATGTGATGAGCTTTGGCTTATCTGCGAACCAGTCAGTGGGCGCAAGTACGGCAATTTTTGCTTTACTAGGTGCGTTCTTAATGGTAGGCGAATCATTCTGGGAAAATCCGATGATTCGACAATTAACGGGGCAATTCTTACTATTTACGGTGATGAATCTGGTGTTTGATTTATTCTCGACGGGGATTGATATTTGGGGTCACGTTGGGGGCTTAATCGGCGGTTTCTTGATTGCTTATGTCATTGGGGTGCCTAAGATGGGTAAAATACCAAACTTAAAGCGGATTTTAGCTGGCCTCACGCTAATCGTTGCGTGGGCTGCCATGATAAAATTGGGTTTTACAAATTTTAAATAAACGGTATAATTAATCGAGGTTACGCACATGAAAACACTTTACGATGTACAACAGCTACTGAAAAAGTTTGGTGTTTACGTTTATGTGGGCAAACGTATTTGGGATATTGAATTAATGGCCATCGAAATTGATCATTTGTATCAAGCTGGGGTTATTAATGCCAAAATGTATGCCCGGGTGAAGATTGTATTGAATCATGAGCACCGGCTTGAAGCAGAACAAGCGCCAACAGCGCAGAAACATGATTAATGGAGGGATTTAGTCACATGGACCGCAAATTAATTGGTGTCGACCTTGGTGGGACGACAACTAAGTTCGCTATTTTAACTGAAAATGGCGACATCCAACAAAAGTGGAGTATTGAAACGACAATTCTTGATGAAGGGACGCATATCGTACCGAACATCATTGAATCAATCAATCACCACATCAATTTATATAAGATGGACCGCTCACAATTCGTCGGAATCGGGATGGGAACTCCTGGGACCGTTGATTTAGAAGCTGGGACCGTTATTGGCGCCTACAATTTGAACTGGAAAGTTTTACAACCAGTTAAGCAACAGATTGAAGAAGGTACCGGTATCAAGTTCACCTTAGACAACGACGCTAATGTCGCTGCCTTAGGCGAACGCTGGAAGGGTGCTGGCGAAAACAATGACAATGTGGTTTTCGTTACCTTAGGGACTGGTGTTGGTGGCGGGATCGTCGCTGGCGGTCACTTGTTACATGGTGCCGCTGGGGCTGCTGGTGAGATTGGTCACGTTACGGTTAAGCCAGATGGGTACATGTGTACTTGTGGTAAGCGCGGTTGTTTGGAACAATACGCCTCTGCTACTGGCGTTGTCCATGTGGCACGTGATATGGCTGAAGAATTCTCTGGTGTTTCTAAGTTAAAACAACTTTTAGACAACGGTGAAGAAATCAGTTCTAAGATTACCTTTGATTTAGCTAAAGAAGGCGACATTTTAGCCAAGAGCGTCGTTGATCGCGTCTCATTCTACTTAGGCTTAGCCTTAGCGAATGTTGGTAACACGATGAACCCAGCCGCCATTATTATTGGTGGTGGCGTTTCAGCTGCTGGCGACTTCCTATTGCGCCAAGTTGAACATTACTTTAAAGAAAATACCTTCCCAACGGTACGTAATACCACTGCTTTGAAGCTAGCGGTATTAGGTAACGATGCGGGTGTGATTGGGGCCGCTTCATTAGCCCAACGATTTATCTAATTTAACGATTTTTGAGAGGCTGACCAGCGATGGGGCCTCTTTTTTAGGGCATAATTAGCTTTTAATGGGTTTAGGTCTAGTAAAAGTAAGCGGTTTTGTGTAAAATAAAGAAGTAGAAATTAGGAGGGATAGTGTGGTTTTAGGTGCAATCAGCGTTTGGAATTCAATTAATATTGTCTTAATTATTCTTATCGCAGCGTATTTTATTTATGTTTTTTATAGTTATATTCGACGCCGCCAAGTCTCGACGATGTTGGAAGCTGACGAATTTAATGCCGGCATGCGGAAAGCGCAAGTCGTTGATTTGCGTGAAAAGAAGGAATTTGATGCCGGCCATATTCTTGGCGCCCGGAACATTCCATATAATATGTTGAAATCTCGGATGGGCGAATTACGTCAAGATATGCCAGTCTATGTCTATGATCAGACCCATACATTGAGTACCCGTGCCGTGGCAACCTTATCCAAAAATGGTTTCAAAGAATTGTTTATTTTGAAGCCAGGTTATGCCCGTTGGGAAGGAAAAACTAAAAAAGCGAAGTATTAAAAAATGGCGGCCAGAACAAAAATTTACTTTTTGTTCAAGCCACCATTTTTTAATTAACCATTATGAGCGGAACGGCTTTTACGTAAAGCCTTTTTCCGACTTTCTTCAAACTTATTTTCTTGATCTTCGATGGGATCGACGACCTGCTTTTTAAATGATAGTACAGAGCCGATAACGGCACCTGCCGTGGCAACGACGCCGAATAAAAAGCCGCGTGTAAATGATTTCATAGAATTGACCCTCCTAGTAAGTTATTAAGTTCATTATGATTGTTTTGAGGCTAGATATCAATACGAAAGGCTTAAAAAATATCTTGGATGAAGTTGAGGTGATTTAGATGTTAACGCAGATTATTGCGCATCGGGGGAGCAAGGGCACCCGACCAGAAAATACATTAGTGGCTTTTCAAGCGGCGTTGGCAGATGGGGCGGATGGTCTTGAAACCGATGTCCATTTATCTAAAGATGGGCATTTGATCATTATGCACGACGAACGGGTCGACCGGACAACTAACGGGACTGGGCGGATCGCTGATTTAACCTTGGCTCAATTAAAAAAGTTAGATGCTGGCGCTTGGTTTGCACCAGACTATGCTGGCACACGGGTTCCCACACTAGATGAAGTCGTGCAGTTATTAGTGGCACAGAATTTTACCGGTATCTTTAATCTAGAATTAAAAACCAATAAAATTCATTATGATGGGATTGAAGCGTTGGTGGCCGATTATTTTAATCATCATGACGTTCCATTTAAGTTGGTCTATTCCAGTTTTTATGGTAAATCAATCGAACGGCTACATGCGTTACAACCGACCGCTGAGTTTGATAGTTTATTTAAAAGTAAATTTCAAACCGCCAAACGGTTACATGCAGAACGAGTGATTCTTGGTTATCATCCAGATATTCGCTGGGTGCGGCGGCATTGGCTAATGTTGCCTAAGGTGCAACTACGGCCGTGGACGGTCAATACTGCCCGTGATATGAAGTTTTGTTTCCGGCACCGGTTTGCCGGCCTAATTACGGATTATCCTGGCCTAGCTCATCAGTTGCGCCGGACAATGCAAGGAGGATAAATTGTGACAACGAAGCAAGTACTCTTAATTGCGGGACCAACTGCAGTTGGAAAAACCGCGTTATCATTAGAATTGGCTCATCAATTTGATGGTGAAGTTATCTCTGGCGATTCGATGCAAGTTTATCGGCATTTAGACATTGGTACGGCCAAAGTCTTACCAGCCGAACGGCAAGCCATTCCCCATCATTTGATTGATATAAAATCAGTACAGGATTCCTTTACAGTCGCTGAATTTGTGTCGCGAGCAACGCTACTGATTAATCAGATTCAAGCGCGGGGGAAGCTGCCGATCATTGTTGGGGGAACCGGGTTTTACTTACAATCATTATTAGCCGGCTTTCAGTTTGGCACGGCCGAGGTGGCCCCGGACTTAACGTATCGGCAGACTTGGTTAGACTTAGCGGCACTTAAAGGCCCCCAAGCCGTCTGGTCAGTCTTGCAAGGTGTTGATCCGCAAGCGGCTGCCAAGATTGAGCCACAAAATGTGGTCCGCGTGGTCCGAGCTTTAGAGTATCAACATGTGAGTGGCCGGCGATTCTCAGAGCAGGCTGATCAGCGGCCGGCGGATTTATCAGCATTAACCGTGTGTTTAACAGCAGACCGGGCAGAACTGTACCAGCGGATTAATCAACGGGTGGATCAGATGGTTGCAACGGGGCTCATTGATGAAGCGCGCTGGCTTTACGAACGGGGCGGTCGGGAGTTGCCAGCCGGTAAGGGAATCGGTTATCATGAATTATTCCCGTATTTTGCAGGGGACACGGCGCTGACTACCGCGGTTGACTTAATCAAACGGGACTCGCGCCGGTATGCGAAGCGCCAGCTAACTTGGTTTCGCAATAAAATGACGGTCAACTGGTATAACTTACTGGAACACCCAGAACAACGGCGTGAAATTGATGACTTAGTCACTAATTGGCGCCACTAAAATATAATTGGTATACCCAATTAAAGCATGTAATGTTTTCTAACATGAATGATTGACATTCCGTGCCGACATTGCTACTATTAAGTCTGTATTAAGAAGGAGGGTCGTTATGAAAGAAAAGGAATTACGTCGTTCGTTAGCAGTCTTACCAATTGGTACGGTTATGAAGTTAGCTAACTTGTCAGCGCGTCAGATTCGTTATTATGAAGAACAAGACTTGATTCGCCCGGAACGTAATGCGGGTAATCGCCGCATGTTCTCTTTGAATGATGTGGATCGATTATTAGAGATTAAGGATTATTTAGCTGATGGCATTAACATGGCGGGGATTAAAGCCATCTATACCATGCAAAAGCAAAAAGCCCAGCAAAAAGAAGCGGACTTAGCGCGCCCACTGACTGACAACGATGTTCGCCGGATCTTACATGACGAGTTTCTGACTATTGGCGGTTTAAAAACCAAAGATGGGCCAGAATATCCCACTCATTAATCCATCTGCACCCATTAGTCAATCAATTTAAGGAGCGATTCACATGGCAAAACAGCAGTATACAAAGGACGACATTCGCAAAATCGTCGATGAAGAAAATGTTAATTTCTTACGTTTAATGTTCACTGATTTATTTGGGACGATCAAAAATGTGGAAGTTCCAGTGTCACAATTAGATAAATTATTAGACAACAAGTTAATGTTTGACGGTTCTTCAATCGACGGTTTCGTACGAATTGAAGAAAGTGACATGTACTTATATCCAGACTTATCAACTTGGTTGATTATGCCTTGGAATACTGAACATGGCAAGATTGCACGGATTATTTGCGAAGTTTATAATGCTGATCGCGAACCATTTGAAGGCGATCCACGGAACAACTTAATTCGGGTCCTAAGTGATATGCGTGACGCTGGTTTTACAGCTTTTAATATTGGGACTGAGCCAGAGTTCTTCTTATTTAAGATGAATGACAAGGGTGAACCAACCACTGAATTGAACGATAAAGGGAGCTATTTTGATTTAGCGCCAATGGACTTAGGTGAAAACTGTCGCCGTGATATTGCGTTGGAATTAGAACGCTTAGGCTTCAATGTTGAAGCTAGTCATCATGAAGTTGCACCTGGTCAACATGAAATTGACTTTAAATATGCGGATGCTTTAACTGCCGCAGATCATATTCAAACCTTTAAGTTAGTCGTCAAAACGATTGCACGTAAGTATAATTTATGGGCCACCTTTATGCCAAAACCATTGAATGGGGTTAACGGCTCTGGGATGCACGTTAACATGTCCTTGTTCCATGACCAAGGCAATGCCTTTTACGATGCAAGTGAAAAAGACGAACTGCAATTGTCAACGGACGCCTATCATTTCTTAGGTGGCTTGATGAAGCATGCCCGGAGTTACACGGCAGTCACTAACCCAACCGTTAACTCATATAAGCGGCTAGTGCCAGGTTATGAAGCACCTGTTTATGTCGCTTGGTCTGGTTCTAACCGGTCACCAATGATTCGGGTCCCAAGTTCACGCGGATTATCCACGCGCTTGGAACTACGAAGTGTTGATGCGTCTGCTAATCCATACTTGGCATTTGCGGCGGTTTTGGAAGCCGGCCTTGATGGGATTAAAAACAACATCGAACCACCAAAGAGTGTTGACCGTAACATTTATGTGATGGATGAGGACGAACGTCGGGCTGCTGGCATTGCGGATTTACCTTCGACATTACACAATGCTCTAAAAGAATTCCAAACTGATCCAACGATGAAGAAAGCCTTAGGACCACATATCTATCAGAGCTTCTTAGAAGCTAAACGGTTGGAATGGGCATCATATCGCCAACAAGTTAGTGAATGGGAACGTGAACAATATATGGAATTGTACTAAGCCTTATAAAAAATAAATGATTAAGTGACATGAAAGTTATTCGAGAGTTTTTAATTCTTGAATAACTTTTTTTATGTTTGTTAATAATTAATTAGTATTATTTTGGTGCGTTTACATGTCGATTAGGTCAACCTATGATACGATAGGTGATGATGATACGGCGGGTCGACAGTAAACGCCATTAATGATTAGTTCTAGCTAATCGATTGATTATTCAACGCATGACAAAAAAGTTGGTGCGTGCCACCAATTACAGAATGAAGGGATTCGTGATGAGTAAATTACAAAGCAAATGGGGCTGTTTGTTGCTTAGCTTAACGGTCGGGGCTGTGACACCGCTAACAACGGTAGGGGCTGCTGTGACTGAAGCGCAGACCGTGACGACCGCCAATTCACTGCCACCAGTTGATTCAGATGATGCGGTCGCGCGCTTGGTGGCGACCACGGCTTCAGCGGTGAGCGATTCGGCAGTTTCAAGTAGTGCACCGGTGACTGACAGTGGCGCAAGTAGTGTCACTGCTAGTTCGTCCGCGGTTCCTAACACGGCTGCATCAGCAAGTGAGACCACGAGTAGTGCCGCCGTGACCAGTGCAACGACTAGCGGTGAAGCTAGTCGGGCAGCGACTGAGACTGCAGTAACGAAAACCACGGCGACCACTGATGATGCGGTGGCAACTGGAATTAGTGGTACGGTTAATTGGACAATTGGTGATGATGGGGTCTTGCATTTAAGTGCTGGGAGTTTTGGCACATTGCCAAGCAGTGTTTCGCTGTGGAACAGCTATGCGGCTCAGATTACCAGCATTAGCATTGAGGGTGCCATCACAGCGGGAACGGGTGCGACCTATGCGCGTCTATTCTCCGGGCTACCTAATGTAACCACGATTACGGGATTAAAGCAGTTGAGTCTGGCTGGCGTGACCAATGTGAGTTATATGTTTTATAACGATACCAGTCTGACAAGCGTTGATTTTGGTGATAATGATTTTTCGAGTGTGACGACCATGCTATCAATGTTTCAAGGTTGTACTAAACTAACGGCTGTTGGGACGGCGTGGACCTTCAACAAGGTGACCAACTTAGCAAATGTTTTCTATAATTGTGCAGCTTTGACCACGGTCAATACGCGCGGTTGGGATATCAGTAATGTCACAACGCTTAGTGGGACCTTTTCAGGGTGTAAAGCCTTAACCGCCATCGATGTTAGTGACTGGCAGACTGGTAACGTGACCGCCTTGACTAATACTTTTGCTAATTGTACCAGCTTGACGACGTTAGCAGTCGGTAACTGGGACACAAGCAAGTTGACCTCCCTAAATAGCACCTTTAGCAACTGCTCACATTTAACGACGCTAAATGTGAGTAAGTGGAAAATGGGTAATGTAACCACTTTGGCATCTGCTTTTAATGGTTGTAGCAACTTGACGACACTTCCGGTGGGTAATTGGGATGTGAGCAAGGTGACAACACTTAGCTATACTTTCACTAACTGTAAGAGCCTCACTTCCTTAGATATTAGACAGTGGCAAACACCGCAATTAGTTACTTTTTCGCAGACGTTTCAGAATGCAAGTAGTCTTACAGCCTTGGACTTTAGCGGGACGGGGTGGGATACGAGCAAGGTGACCAGTATGTTTGGGCTTTTTAACGGTACCGGATTAGAAACGCTTGATTTAAGTCAGCTGACGACGGCTAACGTTACGAATTTTGGTAGTACCTTTTACGGAATGACTAAGTTAACCACCTTGAATTTGGCTAGTTGGGATACTTCAGCGGCAACTAGTTATAAGACTATGTTTGGCAATTCTCAAAACTTACAACATCTCACACTGGGGGAAAAATTCACGTTTCATGGTGATACGTCGATGGCGCTGACTAGCGGTGCGATTACTAATGGATATACTGGCGATTGGCAGTTGGGGGATGATGGGCCGGCCATTGCGACAGACGACTTAATGACGACCTATGATGGCAGTACGATGGCCGGGCAATATAATTGGGTCAAAGTGCCGACAAAATCAACGGTTACTGTGAAGTATGTGGATACAGTCGGTGAGACTGTGTCGCCAGCGGTAACTTATACTGGTATGGTTGGTTCTGACTACACGTTTGCGCCTAAAGTATTGGCTGGTTATACGTTAACAACGACCCCAGCTAATGCGACTGGTGTTTACACGGCTGACCCGATTACCGTGACTTATGTGTATACGGGTAACCTGATATTCAGTTCAGTACCTAGTATGGTGAGCTTTGGGCGCCATACTTTGACGGGACAGTCGGCGACCTATGGCGCTAACTTAGATCAGGAGTTGGTAGTGAAGGATAATCGAAGTCCCAATGCTAGCTGGACGTTGTCAGCGCAACTAGGTGCCAGCGGTTTTGTTAATACAGCGACCGGTGACTCATTGGCGGCGACCCTAACTTATCGAGATGCGCTGGGCACCGCAACGGTGATTGGCAATGTGGCAACGCCGATTGTGACCCAGATGAGCACCTCGAATAATCCTGTTAGCGTGTCAAGTGACTGGTCAACGACGACTGGGTTACTCTTAACGGCGCAAGATAGTAGTCTGATTGGTACTTATCAGGCCGAAATAACGTGGGATTTAGGCGATACCGTCGCAAATAACTAAATTTAATTATCCAGTTGTTGTAACTAACGATTGGATAATTTTTTTGTGGTGTTTGAACCTGTAAAATAGGCCCTAAAATAGACCCTAAAATAGTCGCTAAAGTCCCCGATTATTAGGGCTCTATCCAGATTATGATAGGCTAAGGGGATGATGACCCTAAAATTTGAAAAATTGCTGTGTCCATTACAGTAACCTATGGTACGATAGATAATAATAGTGTGAAAGGTCGACAGTAAACGCGGTTAACCGTGACTGAATTGGCTGGCTGAAAATAAGCTAACGGGAATGAGTTATTAGCACAAAAATGGCGGGGGTCGCCAGTTAAGGATGATGGGAGTAGCCATGAGAAAAAAATCATATAAATGGGGTAGCCTAATCATAGGGGTCATGTTGGGGCTGGTAGCGCCAGTTGCAACGGCTGTCGTGCCATTGATTGAGGTGCAAGCGGTTACGACCGCTGATACGTCGCAACCAGCCAAGGATAATTCAATTTCACGGTTGGTCACCGCCACGTCTTCGGCTGTCGATAATGAGGCGCCGATTCCACCGAGTGCGTCGACGGATACGGCGACTACAACCGCCGACCGTACTTCGGCTAGTGATCAGAGTAGTCAGGCAACCAGTGCGTCAACGGCGAGCAGTTCAAAAGCGACCGCTGTCAGCAGTAGTCGCATGCCAAAGTCGTTAGCCCGAGAAGCCGCAGCGACTGACGATATTGCCAGCGGTTCGAATGGGACTGTGAGTTGGCGGCTTGATAGTGCCGGGGTGTTGCATTTGAGCGGTGGGAGCTTGGCAGTTACCGGGACTAGTAGCGTGTCGCCATGGCCCCTGACAGCGGTTGATAGCATCAGTATTGAGGGGGATATTACCGTTGATACGCTGACTTCCTATACTTATTTGTTTGCCAATTTAGCTAATTTAACCAATATTGAGGGTCTAGATAAGTTGAAAATGGCTGGCGTTACGAGTACAGCATATATGTTCTATGGGGACAAGAAGCTACAAAGCATTGATTTTGGTGAAAATGACTTTTCCAGTGTGCAATCGATGGCATCAATGTTTTCACAATGTAAAGTAGTTGCCACTATTAATACCCAAAATTGGGACGTTAGACAGGTTAAAAATATGAGCCAGCTTTTTTCTGGCGACGCAGTTTTAAGAACTTTAGATTTCTCAGGTTGGCAGACCAGTAGTGTGACAAACATTAATATGATGTTTTGGAACTGTGATTGGTTACTAACGTTGGATTTAAGTGGCTTTGATACCAGTAAAGTAACACAGATGGCTTATACTTTTGCAGGCTGCACTAATTTACAGAAATTTAATATAACAGGCTGGCAGACTGGTAATGTCACGAATTTTACCCGCACTTTTTATGGTTGTATATATTTATCAAATCTAGACGTGGCTAATTGGGATGTTAGCAAAGCAACTACTTTGTCAGAGACCTTTTCTTTATGTACACATTTAACTAGTCTGGATGTCTCGAAATGGGATACGTCTAGGGTGACGGACTTTTATAGTACTTTTTATCAACTGGGACAAGGTAACCCACAGGTACTTGATGGTGGTACCTTGGATACATTGGATGTGGGAAAATGGGATACTTCAGCTGGAACTGATTTTAGACGGACGTTCTATCAGTGTGGCTTGCAGACCTTAGATTTGACGAATTGGGACACAAGTGCGGCAACTAGTCGCTTTAATATGTTCTCTGGCGCAAGTGATTTAAAACACTTAACATTAGGATCTAAGTTTAGTTTTCATGGTGATACACAAATGGCACTTAACCCAATCAAAATAGGAACATATGATAGTTACAGTTATACAGGCAAGTGGCAGTTTGGGACCGATGGACAAACTTATACAGCTGATGAGTTAATGACAACTTATGATGGTGCAACTATGGCCGGTCAATATAACTGGGAACGAAAATCAGGCACGATTACGACAAAATATCTTGATACTGCAAAGAATGTGCTGGCGCCCGAAACAACTCAAACTGGACTAGTTGGCGATAGCTACACGACAAAAGCATTAGATATTGATGGCTACGAATTAACGGAGACGCCAACCAATGCGACTGGTACGTATCCACGTGTAAATCGAACAAATGCTGATCCAAGCATAGTGACTTACATTTATCAGGCAGGTAGCCTAGCCTTTGGATCTGTACCGACTGTTATTGATTTCGGCACTCACAAGTTAGCCAGTCATGCCACTTATGGGGCGACGCCTGACCAACCACTAACCGTGCAAGACAATCGGCGGCTGGCTTCGGCTTGGACCCTCACAGCGCAACTAGGTTCAGGTGGTTTTGTGGATGATTCAGATGCTACGAAGCCAAAGTACCTTGGTGCCACGTTGCGTTATCGCACGGGTGACCAGAATACGATTATTGGCCAGGCCGCCACACCGATTGTGACTCACACGACCACATCACATGACCCAGTTGAGTTATCAAGCGGGTGGTCGGATACGGCCGGCTTGATGTTAACGGCACCGGAAAATGGGTTGGTGGGTCACTATCATGCCACGATTACGTGGAATTTGGGTGCCACGGTGGCAAACCAATAGTATGTCAATTGAGCTTTCAGAACCTTATTTTTTAGTAAAAGAAATGCTTAGAACGCAAAATTGGTCGTTCTAAGCACTTTTTTGTTATAAAATTGGAAAATTGATGGCACAAACCTTTATTAATTGGTTAATATTCGGTAACATAAACAACAGTAGCATAATTCAGCAATTTGCCAATTAACAATAATTGCAAGGAGATTATCATGGAAAAACAAAATCAGCCTGATCTCGAAAAACAAGATCAACCTACGCGCGAGCTAACCGATAGTTTACAGGAAAAATTAGACTATTTAGCAACGCTGCGTCAAGCAATTATGGCTGGCGATGACCGGTTGATCTATGAATTGATCGATGGTGATCACTATCATCAAGCCTTATTAAATGAGGATCAAAATCCTGCCCGAAATGTGCAAGTTGGTTTGATTACGGATGTTCATCCGTCAATTAGCCATTACCTTAGCACAAAGTTAATTGATTATTTAGCGCAGGTTTATCCGTTCTTTTACTATGAAGAAACCCAACCGGGCGAATTTCAAATTTACTTTGGGAACTGGTGGGACCGGCGTAAGTTCGGTAAATTAAACGTTTTAAAAGTCGCTTTTGAATTCAGTCAGGCTGAATTTGATAAATTACAAAAAACGTTTGAATTGGCCGCAGCGCATAAACGCTTCAATACGGATAATATTCAGAAGGTCTCAGCGGCTAATGATGAGTTGCAAAAGTTAATTACGGCGCAAAGTGATCGTGATGATCAAAAAGACGCTTTACGGCAACAATTAAAAGAAAATGGGCAACGTAATTCCTTGTTTGATTCTGGTCGAATTAAGGAAGAACGCCAACAAATTATTGATCAATTGTCGAAGCTGGCAGATGAAGACGAACAGGCGAACAACGCCCACGCAACGATGAAAGACAATGAAGCTAAAATCTTAACGTTGTCGAAAGAAGACACGATTTTGGCTTACGAAAAGCAAGCCATTGAAACCGCATTTAAGAGTTTTGAAAACTTTAATGAGCGTAACCGTAGCCTCTATGTCGACTACCTCACCACGCTGATTGGAAAGGCGCAGGTTGATGCTGATGGCGAATGAAGATAAGCAGATTGATTCCGCAACTTTAAGCACCCATGGCAAGCTGGCGATGTTTAACGAGGGTCTGAAGAGTGGTCTTGCTAATGGGCAACAGTTCACCGCATTGATGGACCAGTTGATTGATGCCACTGATGGTGAAGTGTTATTGACGGCAGCGCAAAAGCTCGCTGATTTTAAGTTGGATTCAGCGTATGTAACGTTCCCGCATCAATACAAGAATGCTGATTACTATCTTATTTTTATGAGTCGTTTGTTGAGCATGCATGAAGATGAGCAAGCAATTTTGAACACTCGGACCCATAGTGAATCGTTGTATCACGTTTTTTCAGCGTTATCAGACGATTATACTTTCTTGTATCAAGTCGTTGCGGGCGAAAATGGTGGCGCTTATTATCATGAACAGACGACGGGTGAAAATTTATTTTACATTCATTTAGAACGCCGGTTACTGCGGTTTAACAGTACGGCTTTTACGAATCTGTTCATTAACAAGTTACTGTTAAAGGGGACCGGTGTTGACCAGATTAACACGGTTTTAGCCACGTTAATTAACTTCGGTCATTTCTTGCAAGATGACTTTGGTTTTAACGTAGACTTCAATATCTTAGACGTGGATAATGCGGCTAAGTATGAACTCCGTGAGACTGATTTAGCTGGCGAAGTGGTCGATAAGTTATTCGTCACGGCCGCCCAACATGATTATATGTTACGTAACTCGCCAAATGGCCGCGGCGCTCAGATTGAACTACCTGGGAAGCTAGTCGTGGATCTCTTCGATACTGGCACTGCTCAGCAAGCCAAATGGGTTCTGACGGTACGTGATCCAGATCAACGGGTGTCATGGTTTGATGTCTTATTACACTTTGACTTCATGCGTGATTGGTATTTAGATAATATTGCCTCACTTGAAATTAAAGCGGACCCCGTGGTATTTGCGTAACTTTCAGGAGGATGTATGTTAGATTTAACCACTTTATTACAACAATCGATTCGTTTAGACCGGGATATTACGGCGAAACAAGCCATTCATTGGCGGCCAGCTGAACGATTACAAAATGCGATGGTCGCCTTAGATGTTGAATTGGCCGAAATGGCGAATACGTCGGAATGGTTCAAAGTTTGGAAGATTCACAAAGGTAAGGCGGATGCTGGGAAGACTGCGCGTGAAACGTTGTTAAATGAATACGTCGATGCGATGGATTTCTTTTTCCTAGTGGCTGCGATCCAACAGTGGACGCACCTCATTCCTATGACGGCGACTGACTTAGATGAGCTTAGTGCCAAGCCAAGTACGGACTTGAATAAACAGTATTTGGCCATTAAACAGCTATTATATGATGCTTACTTTACCCATCGTCAAGCCAGTTACCAACACGCTTGGCACGTGTTCTTGAAACTGGGACTCGTGGATTTTAGTTATTCGCAGGCGGAGATTCAAGCAGCGTTCATTGCTAAGAACCAGGTGAACGAGCAACGACAAAAAGATAATTATTAAAAGGGAAGTGTAACTGGCTTGGAGCTGGTTATGCTTTTTTGAAATTTGGCGAGGAAATACGTTCTTTTAAGGATGTGTTTCCTCGCCTAATTTCATAAAAAGCATTCGCTATATGGCGGATAGCAAAAACGCCCTCATCAGATTTAGAATGTCGGTGTCAGAGCCAAACAGTCAAAATCGAAAGGGGACGTCAGCAATGGTGAATAAACTAAGTGATTTTAAAAGGATATTCGATTATTATGCCGATTAAGGATCAAGATAAGCAATATCAACGCGGCTTAAAGTGGTGGCAACAGCAACTTGGCTTTGATACACAAAAGCCAGCGCCTTGAGACGCTGGCAAGTACATAGGACTTATAGCCCTAGAGCAAACTATTTTCTGTTTTCCAACTCGATCATTTTATCTAAAATTTGTCCAAATTTTTCTCCTAGTGTCAGGGCGATGGCCTTTATAATACGGCCGGATATACTATTAGTTCCACTTTTTGATAAGCTAGTGCGTTGCAGTGTTGACTGACTTACACCACTAGTTTTGCTAACTTGGTAGTGGGTGATGTAAGTCTAAATACTTTTGGAATATGCTCATTTGTTTGAAGACTCCTTTACTATTGAAACAAGAACTGTGAGGGTTATTAAAACTAAAAACGCCCATATAAAACTATTACTTAGATAATGAGTGAAAGAGTCAATTATAATCATCTGATATAATTATGGTCACGAAAAAACAGACGCTTTATGGACACATTTTGTGCACATTTTTTTAATAATACGGTGTAATCTAGTGCAAACTAAAAAACAGGAAACTCGCTAAACGTTGATTTAACGGGATTCCTGTTTTTTAAAAAAGTTCTTATGTGACCAATTATGTCACGAGTGGGACTTGAACCCACAACCCTCCGCTTAGAAGGCGGATGCTCTATCCAGTTGAGCTATCATGACAACAACAAGCCTAATTATAGTTAAGAAAATTAACCCTGTCAATTCTTATTTGAAGTTGTTACCGAGGGGCTTTAAGATTAATGCCGGCTGACTTGTGAAATGAAAAAGAGGCTGGTCGTCAAAAGTCGCTTTTTAGTGAAAAATTTGCAATACTAAAAACGAAATCAATTTCAGGGGGAACCAATAAATGGCAAAATGGTTGAAATGGTCAGTTTTTTACGAGTTAACAGAAATTTATACGGCGCCACTAAATATCATGTGGTTTATCTTGGGCGCAGCGATTGCACAGTATCACGTCCACACGGTTAATTGGATCAATGTGGGCTTGTGCCTGTTAGTCGTCTTCATCTTCGACTTGGCGGTAAACGTTGCTGACAATTATTATGATTATCAGCACGCGCAAGATCGCCAAGATTACGCCCAGAAAACGAATCCGATTGGTCGGTTAAAGTTGCCGTCGCGCGGTATTTTTTGGTTGGCTTGGCTATTGTATGCGGTCGCAGCCATTCCAGGAGTTGCGCTCATCTTGCGAACGGGCTGGCCGGTAGCGATTTTTGGGGTGGTCGGGTATCTGATTGGCATTTTCTACACAGCGGGACCGCATCCGATTAATGCGACACCGGTGTCGGCGCTCGTAGTGGCATTAGCAATCGCATTTTGGATTCAATTGACGTGTGTGTACGTGTCCATCTATGGGCAACAGCCGTTGACTTGGCGCATTGTTGGGACGACCTTTCTCCTGTGCTTACCTTTAACTTTAATCTTCTTTACGGTCCAATTAGCTAATGATACAGCGGATCGTAATGAGGACATTGCGAATCATCGCTATACTTTGGCCGTTTACTTGGGTCAACCGGGGGCGGTTCGCGTGATGCAAGTGGCAATTGGGATTGGGACGTTATGGACCTTGGTCAATGCTTGGCTAGGATTAGCGCCAGTGGTGACTGCATTAACAGTGGTCTTGCTCCCAATCATGTGGCGTGGGATGCGACCATTCTTTGCGGTTCAAGATAAGCAAAAAACGTTTATGGCAATTGTAAAAAGTGCGTCGTTATTTTTCGTCGCATATCCGGTCTTGTTTGCCTTGGGTACTTGGTTTTGAGGGCTTAAATCTTAAGAAAAGCTAAAGGTGATTAAAAAATGACGGTTAACTAGTCGTTTTGCTTGAAATAATCCTGTAACATAACGATAATATAAATGTAACAGGAGAGGAGAGACGCTTATGGTTTCAGTTTTAGCAATCGTTGGCATTTTAGCCGTTGCCGGAGGGATTCAATATTATTCGAACTTTGTTTCTAAGGAGAATGCAGCCAGTAAACATTTCACTGCTTCCCGTGATAACCATTAGTTATCAGTTAGTTCCTAATTGTTTACGGCAACTTTATCTATTAATGAGTAATAAAAAAAGAACTGACCAAAAGGCCGGTTCTTTTTTTTATTACTTGATTTTTGGTGTGGCTTCAATGGTTTCAGTCTTACCAGCGGCCCAACGTTGAATCGCGGCAGTTTGCTTTTCGCGACGAAGACGCTTTTGCTTATCAGCAACTGGACGACGTGTGGCCCATGTATTGTAAGGTTTTGCTACAACAGTCATGAGAGAATTACCTCCTTTTAATTAGTCCAATAACAATTATTGTAAGACTAGTATAACGTAAAATGCAACTAAAATTAATGAAAACCTGTTTTTTTTTGAAAAAAGCCCTCGATTATGGACGATTTGTCCTAATTTGTTCTGATAATAATGATTATTAGACGCTCCGGGGGATTGATGGTATATTTATCTTAGAAAGTAGGGAAGTTAAATGAACCATGAAATTGATCCCCGGGTTGATAAGACCCGGCGGCATTTACGGCAAGCTTTAATTACATTATTACAAACTAAAAATGTTGAAGATATCTCGGTCCAGGAGTTAACTGCAACAGCATCAGTGACTCGGGGCACCTTTTATCTTCACTATAAAGATAAGCCGGCGTTTGTTAGTCAAGCGCTCGATGATTTAGTGACCGATCTGTTTGCAACGGGCATCGTCACGGTTTCAATTGGGGAGGTCATTACCAATCCGGCTGATCCATTACGCCGTGTTCAAGTCCTATCCTTGGCTAAGGCGTTGGGCTATATCAACGATCATGCCGAGGCCTTTAAAACTTTGTTGATTGATCAGAGCCAACTAGCGGTAGATCACCGCATCAAGCAACAGCTCACGACTTGGATGCAACAGTTTTATCATGAGTTTGAAGATCAATTTGCCGACTTAGAAGTACCAATTAGTGTTCAAACCGCTTATTATGTTTCAGCGACCGTCGGGTTGATTACCGATTGGCTTGAAAATGATTTGATTTACACGCCACGTTACCTCACTAAATGTATTAAAAAGCTGCATCGGTTGATGACAGTTGGTAATATTACTTTCACAGATTTCTTTGTATAATGAAAATATAGCTTGACTAGTGGCGTCTATTTTGATAGTATTTTCTTGTTGTATTTGTGAACTTCTACAGCTACAACCGCACGAATTAAGTTTTAAGTTCGGCAACGACGCTTAATTTGGCGAGTCTAAGTGATTCATAATTTAAGGAGGTGCACAAACGTGTACGCAATTATTGTAACTGGTGGTAAACAATATAAGGTTGAAGCAGGTCAAGCTGTTTATGTTGAAAAGCTTGATGCAGCCGCAGGCGATAAGGTTGTTTTTGATCAAGTCGTTTTTGTTGGTGGCGAATCAACTAAGATTGGTAATCCGACTGTTGATGGTGCTACGGTCGAAGGAACTGTTGAAAAGCAGGGCCGCGAACGTAAAGTGGTAACTTTCAAGTATAAGGCCAAAAAAGGGACTCATACGAAAAAAGGTCATCGCCAACCATATACTAAGGTAACGATCGACACAATTAATGCATAATTAAGAAAGTAGGCATTCCTTATGATTCAAGCAATGATTTTCCGGGATCAAGACAGTGCAGTAACTGGCTTCCGGTTAACGGGTCATGCTGATTCAGGTGCTTATGGACAAGACATCGTTTGTGCGGCGGTTTCGGTGTTAGCAATTAGTACAATCAATGGGATTGAACAAGTTGCGCACTTGAAACCCGAAGTCCAGAGCGATGAAACCAATGGTGGTTTGTTAATTGCTGATTTTACTAAGTTAGATTTAGCTAACCAACAATTGCAGACGCTCCTTGAAAGTTTCACACTCGGATTAAACGATGTTGCCACGAACTATGGTGATTATATCCAGGTTCGTGAACAAACACGATAACCACATTCGGAGGTGGACTTTACTATGTTAATGAACTTGCAATTCTTCTCTCACCATAAAGGTGGCGGTTCGACTGCCAACGGTCGTGATTCAGCTGGTCGGCGTTTAGGCGCTAAACGGGCTGATGGCCAAACTGTTAAGGGTGGTAACATCCTTTACCGTCAACGCGGAACCCATATTTACCCTGGTGTTAACGTTGGCCGTGGTGGCGACGATACATTATTTGCAAAGGTTGACGGAGTCGTTCGTTTTGAACGCAAAGGTCGCGACAAGCGCCAAGTTTCTGTTTACCCAGCAAAATAATCTTTTGAAAGAGCCTCTGCGTGAGGCTCTTTTTTAACGCATTAGTGATGAATCATGACTGAGCGACGTTTACCAGGCTGAAGTTTGGTATAATGAAGCAGAGGTTATGATGGGAGTGACTAAATGCCAAGTCGAATTGAACGGTTACAACAGCAATTTGATCGGTTAAAAATTGATGCGTTTTTGGTGTCAAGCAATGGTAATTTACAATATTTAACCGGAATGGATGATCTAGCAGGTGCGGGCTATCTATTAGTTTTAGCGCACGAGGCTTATCTGATTACGGATGCACGTTATCAAACGGCCTTTGCTAAGGAATATGATCATGACCATCTGGTGATTACGCGGGATTACTTAGGGGCTATTTGTGAGTTGATTGCACAGACCAGCACCGGTGTCATGGGATTTGAGGAGACGTTGCCATACGTTGATTATACTTACTTAGATGAGTATCTAGTCAGCGATTTGGTGGCGCTATCAAATGTGGTTGAAGCTTTGCGCGTGGTTAAGAGTGCGGCTGAAATTGCCAAGTTACGTGCCACCGCGCAATTGGCGGATGCTGGGTTTGGCTATGTGACGAGCATTGTTCGACCTGGAATGCGTGAATGCGATGTTAGTAATTTACTAGATGCGTTTATGCGCTCACGTGGTGCCAGCGGACCGTCGTTTACGACGATTGTCTTAGGCGGTGCCCGGGCGGCTTTACCACATGGGGTGGCTTCAAATGCGCACCTCACGGCTGGTCACTTGGTTACCCTCGACTTTGGTTACTTTTTAGATGGGTATACGTCAGACATGACCCGAACTTTTGCTTTAGGGACACCAGATGCTAAGCTTAAAACGGCCTATGAGGCTGTCCAAGCGGCACAACAGGCCGTTGTGACCCAAGTACGTCCCGGGGCCGTCAGCGCTGATTTAGACGCAGTGGGTCGCGAGATGTTAACGACTGCTGGGTATGGACCAGCCTTTAACCATGGGATGGGACACGGGATAGGCTTAGAGATTCATGAAGCGCCGCTGATTTCGACCAACAGCTCGGCGACGTTAGTGAGTGATAGTGTCGTGACCGTTGAACCAGGGGTATATTTCCCCGGTCTTGGCGGGATTCGCATTGAAGATGATGTGTTAGTTACTGCGACTGGGCATGAACGCTTGACGCAAGCAACCCGTGATTTAGTGATTTTATAGCCAAGACAGTTGCCACGGCGGCTTGGTCTTGTTATAGTAATAAAGATATCTTCATAGGAGGACTTTAAATGATTTCTACAGCAGATTTTAAAAATGGATTAACAATTGAAGTTGACAATGCAATTTGGCGTATCGTGGAATTCCAGCACGTTAAGCCAGGTAAGGGCGGCGCGTTCGTTCGTTCAAAGCTTAAGAATTTACGGACTGGTGCAGTTCAAGACAAGACTTTCCGGGCCGGTGCTAAGATGGAACAAGCCCCAATCGAAAAGAGTACCATGCAGTATTTGTACGCTGATGGGGACAGTTATGTCTTCATGAACACGGATACTTACGAACAAATTGAAATTCCTGGGGACAACATTCAAACTGAATTGAAGTTCTTAAAGGAAAACATGGAAGTTCAAGTAACGTTGTTCAATAGCGAAGTTTTAGGGATTGAATTACCTAACACGGTGACGCTAGAAGTTGCTGAAACGGAACCCGGGATTAAGGGTGACACCGCTTCTGGTGGTTCTAAACCAGCTACGCTTGAAACTGGTGCGATTATTCAAGTGCCTTTCTTTGTTAAGGCTGGCGACAAGTTGATCGTTAACACTGTTGATAGCACGTACGTTTCTCGGGCTTAATTTACAAGTGCCGACAAACATGGAATTGGAGGAATGTCAAAATGGCTGATAGCAGCAATATTATGCTACAAAGCAAAGAACCCAGCTTAGGACAAATTCAAATTGCACCCGAAGTGCTTGAAATAATCGTTGGTATCGCGGTAAGCCAGATTGATGGTGTTAACCGGATGCGCGGTTCGATTTCTTCCAGTGTAAATGAGTTGTTCGGTCGTAAAAAGAGTCTGGGTAAAGGGGTTAAGTTAACGATTGTTGATGATCAAATCAGCGTCGATATCTACGCCTATTTGAATTATGGCGTTTCGGTACCCAAGGTTGCTTTAGCGATTCAAGATAAGGTTAAGCAACAAATCTTGTTTATGACTGATTTGGCGTTGAGTGAAGTTAACGTCCACATTACCGGGATTGTTACTGAAAAGACGGAGAGTGCAATTGATCCGAATAATCTTTTTGGTGAAGCCAATCCAGAAACTGATAACGATGAAGATGGTGAAGAATCTTGAGTTTAACGCGTCATGAAATCCGAGAAAAAGCCTTTCAAGCTTTATTTGCCTTGAATGCTAATCCCGATGCTGATGAAAATCAGTTGTATCAACAATTGTTAAATCCTGAGGGCACGGTGGAACTAGAAATCCCTAGTTATCTGAGTACGTTGGTAACGGGCGTTCGTGATCATCAAACTGAACTAGACACTTTGATTCAACCGTATTTAAGTCAAGCTTGGTCGTTAGATCGACTAGCAAAGACGGATTTAATTGTCTTACGGATTGCATTCTTTGAGTTGAAGTTTGCTGATGGTGTTCCAGCTAAAGTTGCCGTTAATGAGGCCATTGAATTAACTAAAACTTTCAGTGATGATCAATCACGTAAGTTTGTGAGTGGCGTCTTAGGCAAAGCCGTTAATGACGAAGCAATTTAAGCTAAATCCGAACAATATGATGTTCAACTTGAAAGTCTGGCAATTTGCCAGACTTTTTTTTATAAGTTATCGTTAAACCAGCTATTTATCTCTGGTCTTAATATGCTAAAATGAAAAAAGACAACCAAAGGAGCGTGGCAGGTGTGACAACAATTATTGATGGTAAACAAGTGGCAAAACAAGTTAATCAAGCAACTCAGGCTGAAGTTAGCAAGTTAGTTGAACGTGGGGTACAACCAGGAATTGCAGTGATTATTGTTGGTGAGGACCCAGCTAGTCAGATTTATGTACGAAATAAGAATCGTAAAGCAACTAAGTTGGGGATGCATTCGATTGTTCGGCAATTACCGGCAACGACGACCCAGGCTGAATTACTATCAATTATTGCGGCTTACAATGCTGATGATAAAATTCACGGGATTTTGGTCCAATCACCGCTACCAAAGCAAATTAACGAGCCGCTAGTGACGTTAGCAATTGATCCGAATAAAGACGTGGATGGCTTTCATCCCACCAATGTCGGTAAGCTAATCACGAACTATGCTGGTCACTATCCAATTGCCAATACCCCCCGGGGGATTATGACGATGCTGGCAGCGTATGATGTTGATCCAACTGGTAAGTACGCCGTAGTCATTGGGCGTAGTACGATTGTTGGGAAACCCATGGCCGCTTTGTTGACGAATGCCAATGCGACGGTGACGTTAGCCCATAGTAAGACGGCCGATTTGAAGGCCGTTGCGCGAACTGCCGATATTTTGGTTGTGGCAACGGGCATCGCGCATCTGATCACAGGTGCCGATATTAAGCCGGGGGCGACAGTGATTGATGTTGGTATGGATCGTGATGCGAACGGTAAGTTAGTGGGCGACGTTGATTTTGAGTCAGCCCAAGGTGTGGCTGGCTTAATTACCCCAGTACCTGGCGGGGTGGGCCCGATGACGATTGCCACGTTGATGCAAACGACGGTCGAGTTAGCAAAATGGAGTGATTTAGGTGAGTGATAGTCAAGAATATTTGACAGTTTCGGCGTTAACCCAATACTTAAAGCGTAAATTCGAAGTTGATCCTTATCTGGGTAAAGTTTATTTAACTGGGGAAATCTCAAACTATCGCCCACGGCCGAACACGCATCAATATTTTAGTTTGAAAGATGACCATGCTAAGATTTCGGCGATTATGTTCAAATCAGCTTTTGCCAAAGTAAAATTTCAACCAGAAGTTGGGATGAAAGTCCTAGTCGTGGGTCGCATTAGTCTATATGAACCCAGTGGCAGTTATCAAATCTACGTTGAACGGATGGAACCAGATGGGGTTGGGGCGCTTTATCAAGCGTTCGAACAATTGAAGGCTAAGTTAGCGGCCGAGGGGTTATTTAATGCGCCTAAACAGCCATTAGTCCGGTTTCCAAAGCGAATTGCAGTGGTTACGAGTCAAAGTGGTGCGGTCATTCGTGATATCATCACGACGGTGCGACGACGCTTCCCAATCGCACAACTGGTCTTGTTTCCAGCCCAAGTTCAAGGAGATGCGGCAGCACCAGAGATTGCGCGCCAAATCGAACGGGCTAATCAAGCGGGCGATTTTGATACGTTGATTATCGGCCGTGGTGGGGGCTCGATTGAAGACTTATGGCCGTTCAATGAAGAAGTCGTGGCCCGCGCCATCGCAGCCAGCCGCTTGCCGGTTATTTCATCAGTTGGTCATGAAACCGATACGACCATTGCCGATTTAGTGGCGGATGTCCGGGCGGCAACCCCAACGGCAGCGGCCGAGTTAGCGGTACCCGTGTATAATGATGTGTTGTTACAATTGAATCAAGACCGTTTACGAGTCTTTAATGCGTTTCAAAATTTAGTGCAACATGATCGGCAACGTTTAAATAAATTAAAACAGTCGTATGTTTTTACCCAGCCTAACCGGTTGTATGAAGGCTATTTACAAAAGTTAGACTTTTTATCTGAACGGCTAAAGCAAGCGGGTCAACAAACTATCAGTCAATCACAACAACGTTATCAGCAGATGGTGCAACGACTGACCCAACAAACGCCCATTCATCGAGTACGGCAAGCGCAGACACAATTAACTAACTTGCAACAGCGGCTAACACGGGCGACCCAGCAAGTGATGGTGACTAAACGCCAGCAATTGGCGCGGACGACCCAGTCACTTGATTTACTAAGTCCGTTGAAGATTATGGGGCGCGGTTATGCGTTTGTGACTGAACAAAATCAAATTGTGCGGTCAACCGAGCAATTGAAGCCAGCCCAGACGGTGGCAATTCATTTTGCGGATGGCGAGGCTACGGCACAGATTACTGAAGTTAATGGAGGAAAAAGCAATGGCTGAAAAACCAACCTTTGAAACAAATTTAACTAATTTAGAAACAATCGTTAACCAATTGGAACAAGGCGATGTGCCATTAGAACAGGCTTTGGATCAGTTTCAAAAAGGGGTAGCGTTGAGTCAACAATTACAAGCAACCTTAGAAGGGGCCGAAAAGACCTTGACTAAGATGATGGATGAAAATGGGAATGAAGTCCCATTTGAACAAGCGAAAGCGCCAGCAACTAATGAATAAGCAAGTTTTAGCAGATTTTGAAGCAGCTTGGGTGCCACGAATCAATACCTATCTGGATGAGCAGCTCCAGCAAGTTAGCGATCAAGATCAACTAACGGCGGCCATGCGCTATTCGGTATTGGCTGGTGGCAAACGGTTACGACCGTTATTAACGTTGGCAGTGTTAACGGCTTTTGAGCAACCGATCACCGCTAAGGAATTACGGGCCAGTGTGGCGGTAGAACTCATGCATACTTATTCGTTGATTCATGATGATTTACCCGCAATGGATAATGATCGTTTACGCCGAGGACAACTCACGAATCATGTAAAGTTTGGCGAAGATTTGGCGATTCTGGCTGGTGATGCCTTACAACCCTTGACGTTTCAATGGTTAGCTGACAGTCAATTATCCGCAACAATGATTGCCCAATTGACCTTGGCATTAGCGCAAGCAACGGGACCTAAAGGGATGGTTGCGGGGCAGGTTGCGGATGTGACTGGGGCTGGCGTTCAGTTACCACTCGCAGCGCTACAACAATTACACCGTGAAAAAACCGGCGCTTTGATTCACTATGCCGTCGTCGCTGGGAGTATTCAAGCGACCGTGACTGGTCCCGTTCAAACGGCATTATTAGCCTTTGCGGATGCATTTGGCTTAGCTTTTCAAATTTATGATGATATTTTAGATGTGACTAGCACCCCGGCAGCCATGGGAAAAGCGACGCATAAAGATGCGCAGGAGCATAAGAATACCTATCCCGGACTATTAGGATTAGCAGGTGCTAAAAGGGCTTTAAAACAAGCCTTGAATCAAGCTCAAAACGCTTTAAAGCAAGCCGAAACGTTGAGTCAACGTGATTTGGGATTATTGGCTGCATTTTTAACGTATTTTACGAATTAGAGGACTTAATCAAGATGGAAAAAGAACGGATTGATGTGTTATTGGTTCAGCAGGGTCTATTCGATACGCGTGAAAAGGCCAAACGAGCCGTGATGGCGGGTGAAATTCTCGGTGTGAATGAAGAACGCCTAGATAAGCCGGGGGTCAAAATTCCAGTGACCACTGAATTACATTTAAAGGGTAAGCCGATGCCATACGTCTCCCGTGGTGGGTTAAAACTGGAACGCGCGTTAAAAAGTTTTGCCATCGACGTGACCGATCGTACCGTGTTAGATATCGGCTCTTCGACGGGTGGTTTCACGGATGTCATGCTACAAAATGGGGCGAAGATGAGCTATGCGTTAGATGTCGGCAGTAATCAGTTAGTCTGGAAATTGCGGCAAGATCCACGCGTGGTCGTCATGGAACATACTAATTTTCGGTACAGTAAGTTAGCGGACTTTACGCAAGGCCGGCCTAACTTTGCGTCAATTGATGTTTCCTTTATTTCATTACATCTTATTTTACCACCGCTCCATGCTATTATTGAGCCAGGAGGTGACGTGGTTGCGTTGATCAAACCTCAGTTTGAGGCTGGTCGTGAGAACGTCGGTAAGCATGGCATTGTTCGTGATCCGGCCGTGCATACGGCAGTGTTGACAGATATTGTCACGTTTGCGCGTCGTGCGGGCTATAACGTCTTAGGTTTAGATCATTCGCCAATCAAGGGTGGCGAAGGTAATATTGAATTTTTAATCCATTTACAAGCAACTGATGAACCGGCGACAGTTGCGTCCACGGTTTCTATCGAACGGACGCAGCAAACCGCTTACGACCAGTTGAATAAGTAACGGATTCTTAAATCCAGTCTTTCATATTTATGCAAAATAGCTTATTATGTGAGTATAGATATGACTAAGACGCCGGGGGTGATCGGGTGAAAAAGCAAGAACGCCAACGCTACATTAAACGATTATTAAGTTCAAAAGAAATTGAACGACAAGAAGACTTTGTCAGCTTATTACGTGCGGAAAATATTGATGTGACGCAAGCCACGATTTCTAGAGATATTAAAGACATGCAACTGGTAAAAGTTCCCTCGGCGACGGGTGGCTATCGTTACAGTATGCCAGTGCAAAAAAAGATGGATACTGAAAAGAAGCTTAAGCGGACCTTGAAAGACGCCTACATTTCCTATGCCACGCAAGACAAGTTTGTGTTAATTAAGGTCTTACCAGGTAACGGCCCGGCTTTAGCGGCATTGGTTGAAGCCATGCATTATGAGAACGTTTTTGGAACCTTAGGTGATGATGCCACCGTGCTAATTATCTGTAAATCACTGGCGGCAACGCTAGAATTACAACAAACCATCCAACGATTATTAAGCGATAACTAGGTTATCATTGGGCCTGCTCACATTGCCGTGACAGGCCGTTTTTTATAGGGAGGAAATTGCAGTGTTACAAGAATTATCAATTACTAACTTTGCTATTATTGAACACTTGGACATTGCCTTTGAAGCTGGCATGACCGTCTTAACTGGTGAGACTGGGGCTGGTAAGTCAATTATTATTGATGCAGTCGGGTTGCTAGCTGGTGGTCGGGGGTCCCAAGAATTTATTCGGACCGGTGCGGACAAAGCCATCTTACAAGGGATGTTTATCTTGCCAAAAACAGGCAATACGGCGCAACTGTTAGATGCAGCCGGCATTGACCATGCTGATAATACGGTAATTCTCCAACGTGAGATTGCCAAAAGTGGGCGTAATACCTGTCGCATCAACGGCATGTTAGTCAATACGACGACCCTAAAGCAAATTGGCGAAACAATTGTCGACATTCACGGCCAAAATGAACATCAAGAGTTGATGCAACCAGAGAAACATTTAGGGTTGTTAGATGAATTCGCGGCTGCTAAAATTCGCAAGTTAAAGCAACAGTACGCGCAACAATATGAAGACTATCAACAGTTGAATCAAGAATTACGAAAAAAGAATGCTAATGAAAAAGAGTGGGCCCAACGGTTAGATATGCTGAATTTTCAAGTTGACGAAATTTCTGCAGCGCAAGTTAAAGTTGGCGAAGAAGCGGATTTAACTGCGGAACGCGACCGTTTAGATAATTATCAGACCATTAATCAGGCCTTGCAGCAAAGTTATAGTTTGTTGGCTGCCGAGGAAGAAACGACCGGGGCTGTCGATATGGTTGGCGAGGTGATGCATGCCTTAGATCCAATTGCGACCTTGGATCCTGCCTTCAATGAAATTGCTGTCAATGTAAAAAACGCCTTCTATGCGTTGCAGGACGCAGCTGGTCAAGTCTCTAATCAATTGGATTTGCAAGAATTTGATGAGGGCCGGTTAGATGAGTTAGAGCAACGGCTAGATGTGTTAAGTCAATTGAAACGTAAATATGGTGATTCTGAACAACAAATTTTGGATTATTATCAAAAGATTTCAGCAGAATTGGCTAAAATGACAGATTCTGAAGAAAACAGCGAAGATTTGGCTCAGCGTGTTGCGGATCAGCAAGCCGAGTTGTTAAAAACCGGGCAGGCACTGTCCGACAAACGACGGGCATGTGCCAAAATCTTGCAACGACAAATTCATCAAGAATTAAAAGACCTCTACATGGATAAAGCGATTTTTGAAGTGCGGTTTAAGCCGACTAATGGGCAGATTTATCGGAGTGGGCTCGATCGCGTTGAATTTTATATTCAAACCAATCCAGGTGAACGGATGCGACCATTAGCGAAAATTGCGTCCGGGGGTGAACTTTCACGGATGATGTTAGCGTTAAAAACCATTTTTTCAGAGTCACAAGGGATTACGAGTATTATTTTTGATGAAGTAGATACCGGCGTTAGCGGACGAGTAGCGCAAGCGATTGCTGAAAAAATCAGTGGTATCGCGCAATTTTCACAAGTGTTATGTATTACGCATTTGCCACAAGTTGCGGCAATGAGTGATCATCACTACTTTATTGCTAAAAAGATTACGGGGCAGCGAACTAAAACCAGTGTGTCAAAATTAGCTCATCCGGCGCGCGTGCAAGAATTAGCACGGATGTTAGCGGGCACGAAGGTCACTAAATTGTCATTAGAACATGCGGAAGAGTTATTACGCTTGGCCGGTGAAGCTAAAGCTAATTAACTGATTGACCAAGTTAGTCCTAGGTGAAATTAAAAAAAAACGTGGTTTTTTTTAATCGCGTTCAACCGGTACTGTTGACTGCAATCCAGCGAGGTCGGGTGGTTAATTAGATTTCGAGTTGTTTGCAATTTGGTTTCATTATAAGTTATCCTTTATTAAGCACTGCTTTAGAAAGTTAATTAAAAAACTAAAAAAGATTGGAGCGATGAGGTTGTTTCTAACAATGGAACATTTGAACAAAACTTATCCCGGGGCAAGATTGCTGTCGAAGATTTTAACCTAGAAATTGAAAAGGGTGAATTTATCTGCTTCATCGGGACGTCTGGTTCTGGTAAGACGACGACGATGCGGATGATTAACCGGATGCTTAGTCAAACTTCAGGAACCATTAAACTAGAAGGTAAAGACATCGGTCAGCTTGATCCAGTGAAGTTACGCCGTAAAATTGGGTATGTGATTCAAAATATCGGCTTAATGCCCCATTTAACCATTCGTGACAATATCACGTTGGTTCCGAAATTATTAAAATGGTCGCAAGATAAGATGAATGAACGGGCTGAAGAAATGATTAAGCTCGTTGAATTACCAGCTGAGTTTTTAGATCGTTACCCTTCCGAATTATCTGGTGGGCAACAGCAACGGATCGGGGTTGTCCGCGCATTGGCTGCCAACCAAGACTTAGTATTAATGGACGAACCATTTGGGGCGTTAGACCCGATTACGCGTGAAGCCTTGCAAGATTTGGTGAAAGACTTGCAAGAACGACTGGGCAAAACTTTTGTGTTTGTTACCCATGATATGGACGAAGCTTTGAAGCTTGCTACCCGGATTGTCATCATGGATGGCGGGAAGATTATGCAAGTTGATACGCCAGATGGTATTTTGCGCCACCCGGCCAATGAATTCGTTGAGAATCTAATCGGGAAAGATCGGTTGATTCAAGCACGTCCAAGTATTACCACCGTTGGTCAAGTGATGTTAAAGAATCCTATTTCAACGACACCGGGCAAGTCTTTAACGGCCGCATTACGGTTAATGCATGAAAAACGGGTTGATTCACTCTTGGTAACCGATGAAGCGAACATTCTAAAAGGGATGATTGGCATTGAAGATGTGGATTACAGTTTCAATTCGGCGACGAGTGTTGACGATATTATGACCCGTGACATTTTCTATGTTCAATCCAATTCGTTAATTCGCGATACGGTTGAACGGATTTTGAAGCGCGGCTTTAAGAATATTCCCGTGGTTGATGATCAACATCGCTTAGTTGGGATTGTCACGCGGGCGACCCTAGTCGATATTGTGTACGATGCACTTTGGGGTGATGAAGAAGAAGATGAAGAAACAAACAACATTCATCATCACAACGATGAAGTAGCGGCGACTTCAGCGGCCACTCAAACGACTACTGAAGGCGGTGATCAGCAATGATCACGTTTCTACAAAATTATGGCGGTCAGCTACTGCTTAAAACTTGGCAACATCTCTATATTTCGGCGATTTCGCTAGCTTTAGGGATTTTAGTAGCGGTGCCGTTAGGAATTTTATTGACGCGGACGAAAGCCATCTCCGGTTTTGTGATGGCGATTGCTAGTATGCTCCAGACCATTCCAGCCATGGCTTTGTTAGCACTCATGATTCCGTTTTTCGGAATTGGGGCAGTGCCAGCCATCATTGCGTTGTTCATCTATTCGTTACTCCCTATTTTGCGGAATACGTATTTAGGGATGGAAGATGTTAATCCGGCTCTGATTGATGCAGCTAAAGGCATGGGGATGACCTCATGGCAGTCGATTATTAAAGTAGAATTACCGATGGCTGCACCTGTTATTATGGCCGGGATTCGGTTATCAGCGACGTATGTGATTGCTTGGGCAGCGTTAGCTTCATATATTGGTGCCGGTGGTTTAGGTGACTTTATTTTTAACGGGTTAAATTTATATCGGACCGATTTAATTTTAGGTGGGTCGATTCCAGTTATTATCTTGGCCTTAATTGTCGATTGGTTGTTGGGTAAGCTTGAAGCTGCGGTGACCCCACAAACGACACAGGCGTAAGGAGGAAACGACATGCGAAAATTTAAAAAATGGCTCCTTGAGTTAATCGCCGCCGCTTCCAGTGCGTTATTGTTAGCGGGGTGTGGTTTTCCAGGGTTATCAGGAACATCTAGTGATACGGTCCGAATTGCCGCTCAAAATACGACGGAACAACAAATCATGGCGTATGTGATTCAAGATATGATTGGGCATTATTCGAACTTAAATACGACCATTATCAATAACTTAGGTTCCGGAACAGTTAGTTTTAATGCATTGAAAAATGACCAAGCGGATATTTCATCAATTCGATTTACCGGGACGGATTTAACGACGATTTTGGGTGAAAAAGTTGAGCGGGGACAAACCAAAAAGACCGATGCGAAAGTTAAACGGTTATTTAATTCTAAATATCAAATGACGTACTTCCCATCTTATGGTTTTGCGGATACTTACGCCTTTATGGTGACGCAACAAACGGCTAAAAAGTATCATCTGAATACGATTAGTGACATGAAAAAAGTGGCCCCTAAGTTAACTGTTGGGTTAGATCAAACTTGGCTTGAACGAAAAGGTGACGGCTACGATGCCTTCAAGACGTTGTACGGTTATCAATTTGGTAAGACTTACCCGATGCAAATTGGGTTAGTGTATGATGCCTTGGAGTCGGGTAAAATGGATGCTATTTTAGGGTATTCTACCGATGGTCGGATTGGGAGTTATGACTTAAAAATCTTAAAAGATGATAAGAGTTTCTTCCCACCTTACAATGCGAGTGCCGTTGCGACGAATAAAGTTCTCAAAGCATATCCACAATTGAAGCCAATCTTGTCACGTTTAAATGGCAAAATTAATTTGAAGACGATGCAAAACTTGAATTATCAAGTCGACAATAACTTAGTTGAACCCGAAGTTGTTGCCAAACAGTTCCTCGAAAAAAATAATTACTTTGAAGGGAGTGGCAAGTAATGGCTAATATGAATATGTTGCAACAATTAATTTATTACTACCAGCAAAATGGTGCATATGTCCTTAGTCAATTCTCGCGACACTTTTTAATTTCAATTTATGGGGTGCTCTTTGCAGCAATTGTTGGGATTCCAATTGGCATCTTTATTGCGCATCATAGTAAATTAAGTGCGACCGTCATTGCGATTGCGAACGTTATTCAGACAGTGCCATCGTTAGCGATGCTGTCGATTATTATGATCGGGTTGGGGCTTGGTGTGAATACTGTCATTGTGACTGTCTTCTTGTATGCCTTACTCCCAATTATTAAGAATACGTATACTGGGATGTTGAATGTTGATCCTAGTGTCTTGGATTCTGGTAAAGGGATGGGGATGACCCGTTGGCAGATTTTACGAATTGTCGAATTACCGTTATCGTTGTCAGTGATTATGGCCGGATTACGGAATGCCTTGGTCCTAGCGATTGGGATTACTGCGATTGGGACCTTCGTAGGTGCCGGTGGTTTAGGGGATATCATTATTCGGGGAACTAATGCCACGAATGGTGGTGCCATCATTCTTGCCGGAGCTTTGCCAACCGCTTTAATGGCAATTATCTCTGACGCAATTCTTGGTTGGATTGAAAAGAAAGCTGATCCAACTCAGAAATAGTTGTAAAATAAAAAGATTGATTTACAGGTATCAAGTCATACTCATTCAGGGGAGTAGCTTGAACTGTAACATCAATCTTTTTTTGGTTGCATCGAAAACACCACAGCAATACGCAAGGTTGTATGAACTATGATTTCATCTCTCGATGCAGCATTAGATGCGTTTTAGGTAGCGAATCTGATCAGCATCAATAATGTGGGTGAGCTGGCGGTCATGATTAACTAGAACCAATTGACCAGAAGCTAAGGTCTTTAAACGACCATGAATGTTATAAGGATGGGTTTCGGTTAAGCTGGGTTGCATTTGTAGCATAATTGGATAGTGTTTAGCTTGTGCCTGAGTTAAAAACAAAGTTAGTTGAAAGGTCGGCATCTGAGGTAACAAAGGCACGACGACTTCAGCAGCAGTAGAGAATTCATCAAAGAATTGCCGATAAGACGCTTGTAGATTTTTAGAAATATATTTAAGATTTGATTGCTTGTTTTGCATGATAACCACCTCGAACATTTGTTTGTGTTTATATTATACGAACAAACGTTCTGAAATGCAAGCGATAATTTTAGCTTTAAATGGGTCAAATTATGAAAATCAGGTGCCGACCGTGATAAGACTTGCAATCTAGCGCTAAAAAGTGCAAAATAATCTTTAAAACATATTTAATAAGGGGAATTTGCGATCATGGCGAAACAAGGCATGTTAATCGTCTTATCAGGTCCTTCGGGCGTCGGCAAGGGTACCGTCCGCAAGGTAATCTTTGACTCAGATGATAACGATTTTCAATATTCAGTCTCAATGACTACTCGGAAAATGCGTCCGGGCGAAGTTGATGGAAAGGACTATTATTTTGTCGCTAAAGATGAATTTGAGGATGAAATCAAGAGTGGCGGTATGCTTGAATATGCCAAGTATGTTGACAATTACTATGGGACGCCCTTAAAATATATTAAGCAGTCATTGGCTGCCGGTAAAGATGTCTTTTTAGAGATTGAAGTTAACGGTGCCATGCAGGTGCGTGAAAAAATGCCCGATGGGGTGTTTATTTTCTTAACACCGCCAGACTTAATGGAACTCAAACATCGTATTATTGGTCGTGGGACTGATGATATGACGGTCATCAATAAACGGATGGCCAAAGCTGTCGACGAAATCAAGATGATGCGTAATTACGATTATGCGGTCGTTAATGATGAAGTCCCGTTGGCTGCTGAACGGATTAAAGCGATTATTCGCAGTGAACGTTTCAGTGTCAAACGGGTAATGCCTCAATACGAAGAAATGTTAGGAGATGCTGAATCTTGATCTTATATCCATCAGTTGATGATTTATTAAAGCAAGTTAATTCACGTTACTCATTGATTATGCTAGCTAGCAAGCGGGCCCATGAATTAGATGCCGGCGCTGCACCAATGCTTAGCGAATACAAATCAGTTAAAACCATTGGTCGGGCGTTAGAAGAAATCGCGGCCGGCGACTTAATGATTGATCCTGACGAAACCGATAAGGACTAGTTACGGATTAACAAAGCGAGTGGGTTCGAGACTTTGGTCTCGAACCTATTTTTTTATATGCAACCTTTGGACTTCAACAAAGGCCTGATTCTTGATACAATCATATTAAGTGTATAATAGGCTGTTCATAGGTAAGTGAGCGATAAATTGATTAAAAGGGCGTGACCAAAGTGAGTATTTGGACGAATCGGCGGGTAACGGTAGTCATTAGTGGGGGCATTGCCAGCTATAAAGCAGTAACCTTGATTCGGTTATTAATGAAACAAGGGGCGACGGTCCGGGTCGCAATGACGGCACATGCCGCTGAATTTGTGACCCCATTAACGTTTCAAACGTTAACGCAACAACCAGTCGTTTGTGACGAGTTTACCTTGGCAGATCCGCACCACGTGGTGCATGTGGCGTTAGCAGATTGGACGGAACTCATGGTAGTCGTCCCAGCTACCGCCAATATTATTGCTAAAATGGCGATGGGCTTAGCGGATGATGCGGCGACCACCACTATTTTAGCCACAACGGCCCCTAAATATGTGATACCAGCAATGAATACACATATGTATGAGAATCCAGCCACACAACGTAACCTTGCGCAACTGACGGCGGATGGTAATCACGTTTTGACGCCGGCCACTGGCATGTTAGCAGAAGGTTATGTTGGTCAAGGTCGGTTACCTGAACCACCGGCGATTTTAGCGTGGTTGACAGATCAGCTACTAGCAGCGACGCCAACGTTACCACTGCATGGTCAAAAGGTCCTGGTGACGGCTGGTGGCACGCGTGAGCAACTTGATCCGGTGCGCTATCTCTCTAATCGGTCTTCTGGAAAAATGGGTTACGCAGTCGCACAAGCGGCCTATATGATGGGGGCTCAAGTGACACTAATTAGCGCTCAAACTGCCCTACCAAAACCAGCTGGTGTGACCATCGTGTCCGTTACTTCGGCAGCTGACATGCTGGCAGCGACAACTAAAGCCTTTGCTACGACCGATATTTTAGTGATGGCGGCCGCGGTTTCAGACTATCGACCAGTTCAGCCAGCGACTCAAAA
Organism: Lactobacillus sp. CBA3606; assembly: GCF_002970935.1. NCBI lineage: Bacteria > Bacillati > Bacillota > Bacilli > Lactobacillales > Lactobacillaceae > Lactiplantibacillus > Lactiplantibacillus kimchii. The sequence continues at coordinate 348,262 of NZ_CP027194.1, forward strand.
AATTAAAAAGCAGGCCGGTCAAACTGGTCTGACGTTAGATTTAACGGAAACAACGGATATTTTAAAGTATCTAGCAACCCAGAAAAAAGCGCAATTTGTGATTGGGTTTGCTGCAGAAACTGAGCATTTATTAGCTAATGCTAATAAAAAATTAGCGGCTAAACAATTAGATTTATTAGTGGCCAATGACGTTGCTAAACCTGGTGTTGGTTTTAATGGGGAGACGAACCAGGTCACCTTGTTACGGTCAAATGCACCGGCAATCACGACGGCAGTGCTACCTAAATTAGCTATTGCCGAAAAGATTTTAGAAACCGCAATTAGTCAGGGCGCTGTGAAGCACCAATAAGAGAGGAAGTTAAAGGTGGCTCAAATTGCACAAGTCTTAGTCGATGTCCCAACGATGCAGACGGACCGGCCATATAGTTATCAAATTCCGGCTGCGTGGCAATCTCAAGTTCAGCCAGGCATGCGGGTGGTCGTGCCATTTGGGCGGGGTAAACGGCGAGTTCAAGGATTCGTTTTAAGTTGTGCGGCGGCGACGGATTACGCTGGCGATTTAAAGGCGATTGATGCGGTCGTTGATTTAGCACCTGTCTTGAATCAAGAAGCGTTGGCGTTGTCGGCTTGGTTAGCGAAGAGTACGTTTTCATTTCAGATAACGTGTGCCCAAACCATGCTGCCAGCCGTTATGCGTGCTAAGTATGAAAAGTTGTTACGGCCGACGCCGCAAACGTCACCGGCGATTGCAACCCAACTTTTTCAAGGTCAAGCCGAAGTTGAATTTGACCAAGTTGCAACGACTCCGGCTGCAGTGAGTCAGTTATTACGCTTACAAGCTGCCGGCGAAGTGGAAGTTTATTATCAAGTTAAAAACCAAGCGCACCATAAAACCTTAGTTGGCGTGCAAGCGGTCTTATCAACGAGCCAATTGCAACAGGCAATGACCATGGTCCGGGCTGGGGCAGCGAAACAACTAGCACTCTTGCAGGGCTTACAAATTTTGAATGGGGAAGCAATCACTCAAAAGGAATTTTGCCAACGATTCGGGGTGACTGAGGCGGTCATTCGAACGGGTGAACAAAAGGGCTGGCTGAAAAAGTTAGCGTTAGAAATATATCGTGATCCTTATGCGACTGCTGATATTAAACCAACGCAACCGCTGACTTTGAATGCTGAGCAACAAGTTGCTGTTGACCAAATTACACAAGCGGTTGATCAACCGGCGACGACCACCTTTTTATTAGAAGGGGTAACGGGTAGCGGTAAAACCGAAGTCTACCTGCAAGCCATTGCGGCAGCGTTAGCTCAAGGCAAAACTGCGTTGATGTTAGTCCCAGAAATTTCATTGACACCTCAGATGGTGCAACGTGTTAAGGGGCGCTTTGGAAAAGCAGTGGCTGTCTTACACAGTGGACTATCTAGTGGTGAGAAATACGATGAATGGCGCCGTATTCGGCAACAAACTGCGCAAGTGGTCGTTGGCGCCCGTTCAGCTGTTTTTGCACCGTTGACTAATATCGGTATTATTATTATGGATGAGGAACATGAAAGTAGTTATAAACAAGACGATGCGCCCCGCTATCATGCCCGTCAGGTGGCGTTATGGCGGAGTCAGTATCACCATTGTCCGGTGGTCCTCGGTTCGGCGACGCCGGCTTTAGAGACCCGTGCTCGAGCCGAAAAAGGCGTGTATCAGCGATTAGTCTTAGCGGATCGCGTCAATCAACGCCCGTTACCACCGGTTGCGATTATTGATATGAAAAAAGAATTACAGCAACATGCTGAAAGTAATTTTTCACCAGCATTGTTAGTGGCCTTGCAAGACCGGTTAGAGCGGCATGAACAGAGTGTTTTGATGCTCAATCGGCGCGGTTATTCATCGTTTGTGCTTTGTCGAGATTGTGGATTTGTGTTGAAGTGTCCAAATTGTGATATTTCTTTAACGCTACATATGGATACCCACACGATGAAGTGCCATTATTGTGGGCATGAAGAAGCGATTCCAAAAGTATGCCCCAACTGCCATAGTCGTCAAATTCGCTATTATGGGACGGGAACGGAAAAGGTTGAAGAAGAACTCCAAACGTTAATGCCAACTGCTCGGATTATTCGTATGGATAATGATACGACCCGTAAGAAGGGGGCCCATGCGAAGTTATTGGCACAGTTTGGCCGGGCCGAAGCGGATATTTTGATTGGAACCCAGATGATTGCTAAAGGCTTGGACTTTCCCAATGTGACGCTGGTGGGCGTGTTAAATGCCGATACGGCTTTGGGATTGCCGGATTTTCGTGCCAGTGAGCGAACTTTTCAGCTCTTAACTCAAGTTAGTGGACGGGCTGGCCGAGCCGAAAAGAGCGGGCAGGTGTATATTCAAACCTTTAATCCCGAACATTATGCAATTCGTTTTGCGCAACATCATGACTATGAAGGCTTCTTTAAATATGAGATGCGGATGCGTCATCAAGGCGGTTATCCGCCGTATTATTTCACAGTTCAGATTACGGCTAGTGATTTAGATGAAGCCGTGGCTGCCAAACGGATGTATCAACTGTTACAATGGTTAAAGCCGCGACTGGCGCCTTCGACTGTTTTGCTCGGTCCGACGCCCAAGCCAATTGCGCGCGTTAATCGACGCTATTATTATCAAATCGTCATTAAATATAAACAAGAACCAAACTTAGCAGCGACTTTAACGACCTTATTACAAGAAACTCAGGTCCAGCAACGGCAAGGATTACAGATTGCGATTGACGTGGAGCCGTTACACTTTATGTAATTGGAGGAATTTTTAAATGACATCAGTGATTTTTATGGGAACGCCGAAGTTTGCGGCCCCAATCTTAACAAGTTTGATTGAACAAGATTATCAAGTGTTGGCGGTTGTGACCCAACCCGATCGGTTAGTGGGCCGTAAGCGCGTCTTAACTGCTTCGCCGGTCAAACAAGTGGCCGTGGCGCATGATATTTTGGTATTACAACCAGAAAAGATCAGCGGTAGTGATGAAATGCAGCAAATTATTGCGATGCAACCAGATTTGATTGTCACCGCAGCCTTTGGTCAGTTTTTACCGACTAAGTTATTGCAAGCCGCTAAAATTGGGGCGGTGAACGTGCATGGTTCATTGTTACCGAAGTATCGTGGTGGTGCACCGGTGCAGTATGCCGTTATGAACGGCGAAAAAGAAACTGGGGTAACCATTATTTATATGATTAAAAAGATGGATGCCGGCGATATGTTGGCTCAGCGGGCAATTCCCATTGAAGCGGATGATGATACCGGTACCTTGTTTGACAAGCTCAGTTTAGTTGGTCGTGACTTGTTGTTGGCCACATTACCTAAGTTGATTGCGGGTGAGATTGTGGCGACTCCGCAAGATGAGACACAGGTCACCTTTTCACCAACCATTAAGCCGGAAGAAGAGCAATTGGACTTTACCAAAACGGCGGCGGCCATTGATTATCAAGTCCGTGGATTACGACCAGCACCGATTGCTTACGCTATTCTAGATGGTAAACGCACTAAGTTCTGGCAAGTGACCCCGTTAGCTGAAACGGTCACCCAAGCGCCAGGTCAGGTCGTTCGTAAGACCAAGCATGAGTTAGTTTTAGCGGCGGGACAGCATACCGCCTTAGCAATCAACGAATTACAGCCCGCTGGTAAGCCTAAGATGGCGATTACCGCTTTCTTAAATGGCGCGACTGATAAATTTAATACTGGAGAGCAGGTAATTACAAAATGACAGAAGTAGGCAATAGTCCTCGTTGGTTAGCCGTTTCGGCGTTAGCCAAGATCAATAATGGGGCGTACTCTAATTTACAATTGAGCCAATTAATCAATCAACATAGCATGGACCGGCGCGATATTAATTTATTAACGAATATCGTCTATGGCGTTATTCAACACCGGTTGACGCTGGAATATTGGTTAACCCCCTTTGTTCGCCATCCGCACCAACTTGATCCTTGGGTGCATGAACTATTACTAACAGCGCTCTATCAATGGCAATATTTAGATAAAATCCCACAACGAGCCGTCTTCAATGAAACGATTGAAATCGCTAAAGTGAAGGGTCATCCGGGAATTCGGCGGTTTGTGACGGGGGTCTTGCATCAAATGGATCGCAGTGGATTACCTGATTTTGATCAGATTGAAGATGCCGATGAACGATTGAGTGTGACTTATAGTATGCCAATCTGGATTATTGACGAACTGCGTGATCAATTAGGTGCAACTAAGATGCAGCAGATTATTGCATCGTTGAATCAACCCGCTAAGCAATCCTTACGAGTGAACACGGCTGTTTCCGACGTTGACGGGGTCGCAACGGCTTTGCGCAATGAAGACTTAGACGTTGAATTAAGTGAGCTATCACCGCTTGGCTTGGTGGTTACTGAGGGCCAAGCGATTAACACGGATGCCATGAAATACGGCATGTTTACCGTGCAAGATGAAAGTGCCCAACTCGTGGTACCAGCGATGGGGGTCCAACCGGGTGACCGGGTCTTGGATGCTTGTGCTGCGCCTGGTGGGAAAACAACCCAGATTGCAGCAGCTTTAGATGCAAGTCAAGGTGGGCAAGTGGTCGCTTTTGATATTCATACGCCGAAAGTTCGGTTAATTAACCAAAATGCCGCACGGATGCACGTGGCTGATCGGATTGTGGCGACTGAATTGGATGCGCGCAAAGTGCAGACTCAGTTTTCAGCAGAAACCTTTGATCGGATTTTAGTGGATGCGCCATGCTCCGGATTAGGTCTTATTCGGCGGAAACCAGAAATTCGTTACGAAAAAGAATTACAAGATAGTTTGAACCTTCAACGGGTCCAATTATCGATTTTAACGGCGGTTGCCCCAACCTTGAAAAAAGGTGGTATTATGACGTATAGCACATGTACCATTTTGCAACAAGAAAATCAAGATGTGATTAATGAGTTTTTAGCAAACCATCCGGATTTTGAATTGGTCAAAACACCCACTGAGCAGCAAGTGAAAGCTGACCGGGAGTCATTGACCTTAGCCATCTATCCAGATGATTATCTTTCAGATGGTTTCTTCATTGCCTGTTTACGAAAAAAATAACCGTGGAGTGATAAACTGTGGATTTTGCATATCGGTCGGATATTGGCCAACAACGCGAAGAAAATGAAGACTATGTTGGCGTGTTTAAAAATACGGCGGGCATTAATTTTGCCATTGTCGCAGATGGTATCGGTGGGCATCAAGGTGGCGACGTGGCGTCCGAAATGGCGGTCTCTCATATGGGGTACCGTTTTGAAAATACGACGTTTAGTCAACCAACAGATGCCGTTAAATGGCTCGCCAACGAAGTTCAAGATGAAAATCAACATATTATTGATAAGGCGCGGGAATTCTCAGATCTAAATGGGATGGGTACCACGATGGTAGCGGCCTTATTGTTTGATGATGAGTTCTTGATGGCTAACATTGGGGACAGTCGGGGCTACCTGTTGCGCGATGGCGAACTAAGACAACTTACCGAAGACCATTCTTTAGTCAATGAGCTGGTTAAACGAGGCGAGATTTCGGCAGAAGAAGCGCGCCAACACCCACAAAAAAATATCATTACGCGAACTTTAGGCATTTCACCGGATGCTGATATTGATACTAACTTGTACAAAATGCAAGCTGGCGATCAATTGCTATTATGTTCAGACGGGTTGACTAACATGGTGACGGATGCGCAACTTATGCAGGTGTTACAAACGACAACTCAATCCGCAACTGAAAAATGTGAAACCTTAGTTAAAATGGCGAATACCGCCGGCGGTTTAGATAATATTACCGCTTTAATTGTGGCGGTTGATGGTGAGGTGGCCAGTAAATGACACCTAACTACACACTTAGTGGACGGTATCGGATTATCCGGTCTTTAGGTGAAGGTGGTATGGCGAATGTTTACTTGGCGCATGACTTAATATTAGATCGCGATGTCGCGGTCAAACTTTTACGGTTGGATTTACGTGATGATCCTAAGACCATCAAACGGTTTCAACGGGAAGCTTTAGCGACGACGGAATTGGTGCATCCACATATTGTGAGTTTATACGATATCGGTGAAGAAAATGGCATGCAGTATTTGGTAATGGAATATGTTAAGGGAATGGATCTCAAGAATTATATTAAGCAACAGTTTCCGTTTCCACGCCAACAAGTCATTGACATCATGGAACAAATATTAAGTGCAGTTGCTACGGCCCATGCGCACAACATTATTCATCGAGATCTAAAGCCACAAAATATCTTAATCGATGAACAGGGCAATGCTAAAATTACGGACTTTGGGATTGCCGTAGCGTTATCGGAACATACCATGACCCAAACTAATACGATTTTAGGGTCAGTCCACTACTTATCGCCCGAACAGGCGCGTGGTAGCATGGCGACTAAGCAATCGGATATTTATTCATTAGGCATTATTTTATACGAGATGTTAACGGGATCGGTCCCGTTCAAGGGGGAAACGGCAGTCTCAATTGCATTGAAGCATTTTCAAAATGAAATGCCATCGGTGCGTCATTTTGATGCTGATATTCCCCAAGCTTTAGAAAACGTGGTACTACAGGCAACCGCTAAGGATCCACGTGAACGCTATGCGACTGTCGAAGATATGGCAAATGATTTATTGACTACTTTAACGAGCACCCGCGCTGGTGAAAAACGGTTTGAACCGCAAGATTTAGGTAATGATGAGACTAAAATCATGCCTAGCGCTGACATTGCGGCGGCGATTGCGGCTAATCAACCCGCTGATTCTGCGGCGAGTGTCACCGACCAACAACCTGAAACTACGGCAACGGCTGCCGCGCAAACGGCGCCGTTACCCAAGCGGTCTTGGTCAAAGCGCCACCCGTTAAGACGACGATTAATTATTGTTGGCGTTATTTTAGCGCTCTTGATGGTGGCCTTTGGTATTGGTCTAGCTTTAAGTCGGCCACAAATGACGACGGTGCCTAAGGTGACTGGTATGACCCAAGCCGCAGCCACCACTGCTTTGGCGAAACGCCATTTAGCGGTAGGTACAATTAAACGCGTCAAAAGTAATCGCGTTGCTAAAAACCAAGTGATTAAAAGTACGCCGGCGACGAAGGCCCATGTTCAAGTTCGTTCACGGATTAACTTAACGCTCAGTAATGGCGCCAAACAAGTCAGTTTCGGTAATTATATTAACGAAAGCTATGCGGCCGTGCGGCAAACATTAGTGGCGGAAGGGTTCAAAGTTCAGGAGCGTTTTAGTACTTCTGCCGTCGGGACTGGGCAAATTATTAGTCAAGACGTTGTCGCTGGTAGTCAGGTTTTGCCGACTAAAACAACGATAACGTTTACGGTAAGTGCCGGTAATCGGCTGGTAGCTTTGAAAGATTTGACGGGCGAAAGTCAGGCTGATATCTTGGCTTATGCGACCGCTAATCGGTTAAATGTGAACTTTAAACCGGGCTATTCTGATGAACAAAAGACGGGTTATTCTTATGATCAAACCCCAGATGGTGGGACGCAGGTCCGGGCCGGGTCAACGTTAACGGTCAGTGTGTCCAAAGGCGCACAGCCAGCGACCACGGCGACACTGAAAAACTTTTATGTTAAAGTAACGGTGCCCTATGTGACACTGAATTCGGCGACGACCCAATCAAATGATGTCAAAATTTATTTAGCTGATGATAGCCATTTATTGACGACACTTTATCGTAATGTTGCAATTACGCACAATACGCGGTTGAGTTTGCCATTTCAGTTAACCAATGGCGCAGTGGGGCGGTATCGAATCGTTCGTAATGGGGTGGTTGTTGCTGAAAATGCAAAAGTGACCAGTGCTGATGCGACGAATGAGTAAGGAATTAGTGATAAATAGCTGAATAAAAAATGGTCGGGGTTTTATCCTGACCATTTTTTTTGGTACAATAGAGTTATTAGAAGTGGACCGTACCAAATCATAAATAAGGTGGTGCTAATTTGAAAATTGGACAAATTCGACAATCGTTAAGTGGGTTTTATGATGTTTATGCGGATGGTGAACTTTATCGAACGCGGGCCCGTGGGAATTTTCGTAAGCGTAAGATTACGCCGTTAGTTGGGGACCGAGTCGAGTTTGATAGCACGACGCCCCAAGAAGGTTATATTTTAAAAGTGCTGGATCGAGAGACACAATTAGTCCGACCGCCAGTCGCTAATATTGATTTGGCGATTGTGGTGACTGCAACCACGACCCAAGAATTTTCAACCAACTTATTGGACCGCCAGTTAGTTGCGTTAGAAGTGGCGGGCGTGCATTCGGTGATTTACATGGCTAAGACTGACTTGCTTAGTGAGGCCGAATTTGCGGCCCGCGCGCAATTAGCAGCGGCCTATGAGGAGATTGGTTATCAGGTTATTATTGACCGAACCGCTTTTTCAACGGCTGCGCTAACGGCAGTTAAAAAAGCGATTGCGGGCCATGTTGCGGTAGTTATGGGCCAGACGGGGGCCGGCAAATCGACCTTGTTGAACCATTTACGCCCTGATTTAGGCCTCGCCACCGGTGAGATTTCACAAGCATTGAATCGGGGGAAACATACGACCCGGAAAGTTAGCCTCATTGAAATTGCTGCCGGATTAATTGCTGACACGCCGGGATTTTCTTCTTATGAAGTGTTCGATATTCCAGCAACGGATTTAACCCATTATTTCCCAGAATTTGTGCGGCTCAGTGTTGATTGTAAGTATCGCGGTTGTGTGCATATTAATGAGCCACATTGTGCTGTTAAAGCCGCCTTGGCGGATCAACAGATTTTGCAAAGCCGCTATGATAATTACTTACAATTTTATGAAACGATTAAAAATAAAAAAGTTATCTATAATAAGAAAAAGTGAGTGAGACTAATGATTAAAATTGCCCCTTCAATTCTAAGTGCCGATTTTGTTAATTTACAACGCGATGTCAGTATTGTGGAACAGGCCGGTGCGGACTATTTGCACATCGACGTGATGGATGGTCAATTCGTGCCGAATCTATCATTTGGGATGAGTACGGTCGCAGCATTGCGGCCTTTAACGTCGTTAACGCTAGATTGTCATTTAATGATTGTGGAACCAGAGCGATTTGTCACCCAATTTGCACAAGCTGGTGCGGATTTAATCGGGGTGCACGTCGAAAGTACCCAGCATATTTACCATGTCTTACAATTAATTAAAAATGCCGGTGTTAAGGCTGAAGTGGTGGTTAATCCCGGGACCCCCTTGAGCATGATTACGGAATTGTTGCCGCTTGTTGACCAAGTGTTAATCATGACTGTTAATCCTGGTTTTGGTGGTCAACATTTCTTAGCACCAATGATCAAAAAAATTCAGGCTTTACATCAATTAAAACAACAAAATGGTTATACGTTTGATATTGAAGTTGATGGTGGTATCAATGATCAGACGGTTAAAGCTTGTTACGAGGCGGGAGCGACGGTCGCAGTCGCTGGGTCATTTGTGTACGCCAGTGCCGATCCTAGTCAACGGATTCAGGATTTAAAGGTGGCGACGAACTAATGCCCAAAACGGTTAGATTGTTAGTGGGTGGACCAACGACGAACTGGCCGACCGGGTTAGCGCAATTACCGGGACCCTGGGTTGGAGCTGATCGTGGGGCATTACGGTTGGTTAAGTTAGGCCTTAAGCCAGTCATTGCAGTCGGGGATTTTGATTCAATTGATGCGGCTGAATTAGCGACGGTGAAACAAGTGTTGACGGGGACTGTCGTGGTTAAGCCTGATCAGGATCAGACGGATACGCAATTAGCGGTTAAGACAATTTTTGCGCAGCTGCATCCGGATGAGTTAATCATCTATGGGGCGACAGGTGGGCGCTTAGACCATCTATTAGCGAATTTGTGGTTGGTCCTCGATCCTCAATTTCGGCAGTGGGCGCCGCAAATTAAATTAGTTGATCGCCAGAATAGTGTGCAATTCTTTTTGCCGGGCGTCTATACGCTTCAAAAAGAGGTTGATAAGACCTATCTGGCCTTTGTACCACTGTTACCGACACATTTAACGTTAGCTGATGCGAAGTACCGCTTACAAGATGCTGCCAATGACTATCCAATCTCATGGGCCAGCAACGAATTTGTTGGGGATACAACGCGGTTTAGTTTTGACCAAGGTGTGGTGGCCGTGATTCAAAGTTGTGATTAAAGATAAGCCAGCCTTTAGTTGGTTATCAATTAGCGGTTGTCCTAGGTTGGACACCGTTTTTTTTCGCATTTTTTGCGGGCGAGTGTTAGTCTAATGAGAAGCGTTAGGTGTCAAATAGGGGAGATGATGTTGATGGATAAACCAACTAAGGCGATTGTAACATCGGCAGCGCGGGTGACGTTACTGACAGATCAGTTAAGTGCAGCCTACGCTGAGGCGCAGCAGGCGGATGATCAGGCCTTACAAAAGTTATTGTTAACGCATGCAATAGCGCTTAATAATGGCACGCCATATCTGGAGGTCATTAATCAGTTAACACATGCTATTTCAGGCTATTATGTTCATTATCACCAAGTGCCGCCAGCTGTATTAGCCATTTATCGTGGCTTACAGGCGGATGTTACTGCCGGTACCATCGACGCTGCGGCGTTACGAAAACGAAATTTAGCAACCGGTTTAAGTTTAGCCCCAATTACTTTTGAGGGCTGTTAAACGGTCATCAAAAAAATCGCTCATTGACTTAATCAATGGGCGATTTTCTAAAGTTTATAAAAAATGACGATCAAACTAGCCATTTTAAGCAACAAAAAACGCCACCCACAAAAAAATGTGGTGACGCTTTGCTGCGCTAAACGCGCGTTACTTTACCTGATTTCAAGGTCCGAGCTGAAATCCAAACCTTCTTTGGTTTACCATCAACTAAAATGCGAACTTTTTGCAAGTTAGCTTTCCAGCTGCGGCGGCTGTGGTTTAAAGCGTGAGAACGCGAGTTACCAAAGTGCGTCCGTTTGCCTGTAACGAAGTCTTTTGCCATGTTGATCTGCCTCCTTTGGTAATCATTAGATAAAAGGTCGATGCTTTATCATTCACTAGAATAATTTATCATAGATTAATAAAGGTTGCAATACATTTCTATCAAGTAATTTTACTTTACTGCTAAATTCCGTTAATTCAGGCTTTCTAAAAGCCAGTCGTGTAATTTTTCTTTCCACAACTCTTGTGCTATGATAAACTATCGTAAATGAACGCGTTAAAACAAGGAGGCTATTTTCATGGCTGTCAAAATCAAAACGCAATTTGGAACAATCGATATCGATAACGATGTGATTGCGACGGTAGTTGGCGGTGCCGCTACTGATAACTACGGAGTTGTCGGCATGGCTAGTCGGAACCAAATTCGTGATAATTTAAATGAAATTTTACGCCGCGAAAACTTTGCGCGGGGTGTGGTGGTACGACAAGAAGATAATGGGGTCGCAATTGAAGTCAACATTATTGTCAGTTATGGGACAAAAATCTCAGAAGTATCACGAAATGTCCAAGCCAAGGTCAAATATAACTTACAAAATATGCTTGGCGTTGCGGCAAATTCGGTCAACGTCATTGTCCAGGGTGTTCGGGTAATGAACGACTAATCGAAATTGTGTAAGCCAAGGAGGAATTTTGAAATTGAAAATCACCATGATAACTAATCTTGAATTTGGCAAGATGGTGCAAGCGGCGTCACAAAAGCTTAACCAACGGGCCGAATTTATTAATTCTTTAAATGTTTTCCCGGTACCAGATGGTGATACCGGTACAAATATGAGTTTATCAATGGCTAGTGGCGCGAAATATGAACGCGAAGAAACTAGCATTAAAGTCGGCGATCTAGCTTCAGCGTTAGCCAAAGGGTTACTGATGGGCGCGCGGGGGAATTCCGGCGTTATTTTGTCGCAAATTTTTCGGGGCTTTTCTAAGTCAGTCGCCGGTAAAGACGAATTAACGGCAACTGATTTGGCTGAAGCGTTAGCAGCTGGGGCTCAGACGGCCTATAAGGCAGTTATGAAGCCAACTGAGGGAACTATCCTCACGGTGATCCGTAAAGCTGCTGGTGCCGGTAAAGAAGCCATTAAAACGACGGATGATATTTGTGAAGTCATGGTGGCTGTAGTTGACGCGGCTGAAGCCGCTTTGAAGTCGACCCCTGATTTGCTCCCGGTTTTGAAGCAAGTCGGCGTGGTTGATTCTGGTGGTCAAGGGTTAACTTTCGTATTGGAAGCCTTTAGTGATGCGCTCAGCGGTAAAGTTGATGAATCACAAGACTACGTTCCAGACGATGCCGAGATGGATTCAATGATTGACGCGGCTCATCATCAAAGTGTCCAAGGACAACTTGATCCTAATGATATTAAGTATGGTTATTGTACTGAAATCATGGTTCGAATTGGTGACGGCAAGTTGGTCGACCAGAAGTTTGACTATGATACGTTTTATAACTACTTAGCGAAGTTAGGCGACTCACTGTTAGTCATTAATGATGATGAAATTGTTAAGGTGCATGTGCATACTGAACACCCTGGCGATGTCATGATTTGGGGCCAACGGTTTGGGGCTTTGATTAAAGTTAAAGTTGATAACATGCGGTTACAGCAAGAAACCATCATGGAACATGACCAGGCAGCAGCTGCCACTACGCCAGCTGTTAGCCAACCAGCCCAAGATATGCACGGCTATGCGATTATTTCAGTCGCTTCCGGTAAGGGAATCGGGCAATTATTCAATGGGCTAGGCGTCACCGATATTATTGCCGGTGGGCAGACGATGAACCCTAGCACGGCGGATATTGTTAAAGCGGTCAATGCAAGTGGAGCTAAGCGCGCCCTAGTATTACCTAATAATAAAAATATTTTCTTAGCTGCTGAACAAGCTGCGGATGTCGCGGATATTCCGGTTGAAATCGTCCATAGTAAGACAATCTCACAGGGGATGACCGCAATGTTGGCTTTTAACCCGGAAGCGGAATTAACGGCTAACCAAAGTGCCATGGAAGAGACGTTGGATACGGTGGTTAGTGGTCAAGTTACCCATGCCGTACGTGATACGACGATTGATGGCTTGGCGATTCATAAGGACGATTACATGGGCTTAGTAGACGGCGAAATCGTGGTCACTGATCCAGATCGTCAAACGGCAACTATCGCCATGGTCCAACACATGCTTGATGACGACAGCGAATTAGTAACGATTATTTTTGGAGCAGATGCGACACAGGCTGACGCTGATAAGTTATCAACGGCTATTCAAGGCTTGGATGATGAACTTGAAATAGAAATTCATGAAGGCGACCAACCCGTCTATCCATTCTTGATTTCGGTTGAGTAACGAATTTAATACAAAAATGGGTCGTGGGAGCTTGAGTGCCTACGACCCGTTTTTTGAGCAGGATTAGGTGCCGTTGGTCTAATTATTAAAAATCAATTGAAGGGGGAATTGAAGCCATGCCAAAACAATTAACTGATTCAGTTGGTGATCTGACCGGGGTTGGCCCCACTCGGCAAAAAGCGCTGGCTGAGCTAGGGATTAATACCGTGGCGGATTTGCTGACCTATTACCCCTTTCGTTATGACGATTTACAAGTGAAAGATATTAATGAGATTGCTGATCAAGAGAAGGTGACTTTAAAGGGGACTATTGCCTCTGAACCAGTATTAGCCCGTTTTGGGCGCAAAAAGAATCGCTTGAATTTTCGATTACTGATTGCGCATGATGTCTACATGGTGACTTTTTTTAATCAGCCCTATCTGATGAAACAACTTGAAACTGGACAGCCAATTGCGGTATACGGTAAGTGGGATGCCACTCGTAATAGCATGACCGGGATGAAAATTATTAATCCGAATAATGCTGAGTCGGCATTTGGTTCGATATATCCGGCAAGCAAGGCCGTGCGCCAGACCACGATTCAAAAACTCATTAAACAAGCGTATGACGCCTATCAGACTGAGCTGGTCGATATTGTCCCAGCGCCATTACTGGCTAAATATCGGTTATTACCACGCCGGCAGATGGTTCATGATATGCATTTTCCAACTAGTCAAGCGGCTTCAACGGCCGCACGGCGGTCGGCAACGTATGAAGAATTCTTAGTCTTTCAAATGCAATTACAAGCGTTAAAGCAAGCTGATCATGCGACGGATGGCATTGCGATTCATTATGATAATGACCAGCTAAAAGCCTTTATCAAGACGTTGCCATTTGAATTAACGCGCGCGCAAAAACGAGTGGTTAATGAAATTTGTTTAGATTTGAAATCACCTAAGCACATGAACCGGTTGTTACAAGGTGACGTTGGTTCTGGGAAAACGATTGTGGCCGCAATCGTCATGTATGCCGCCATTTCAGCGGGCTATCAAACTGCTTTAATGGCGCCAACCGAAATTTTGGCGGAACAGCATGCTGACAACTTGGCTAAAGTTTTTGCCGCGACGGATGTTAACGTTGCGTTGTTGACGGGCTCAACTAAGGCGGCGGCCCGTAAGACTTTGCTGGCGGCTTTAGCGGCGGGTGAGATTGACCTGTTGATTGGGACACACGCGTTAATTCAAGCGGGTGTTGATTATGCTAACTTAGGTCTAGTGATTACTGATGAACAACACCGTTTTGGTGTCAATCAGCGTGCGCAATTTCGTCAAAAGGGACATCAACCGGATGCTTTAGCCATGACGGCAACACCGATTCCACGGACCTTGGCAATTACTGCTTATGGTGAAATGGATGTTTCTGAAATTGACGAATTGCCGGCGGGTCGCCAACCGATTCAAACAACCTGGGTTCGCAGTAATCAAGCACAATCAGCCCTGGATTTTGTCCGCCAACAAATGGCAACGGGGTCACAAGTGTACGTTGTCACCCCGTTGATTGAAGAATCAGAAACGTTAGATGTTAAAAATGCGGAAGCTTTATCTGAAAATTTACAGGCTTATTTTGCCCCTGATTATCACGTGGGGTTACTCCATGGCCGGATGAAACCGGACGAAAAAGAAGCTGTGATGGCTGATTTTAAGGCGGGAAAGCTACAATTGCTAGTGTCAACGACAGTGATTGAAGTTGGTGTTGATGTCAAAAATGCCACGGTGATGATGATTTATGATGCGGATCGTTTTGGGTTAGCCCAGTTGCATCAGTTGCGCGGCCGAGTTGGTCGTGGCACGAAAGCCTCATATTGTATTTTAGTGGCCGATCCTAAAAATCAACAAGGCATTCAACGAATGCAAATTATGACAGAAACCACAAATGGTTTTGTATTAGCACAAAAAGATTTAGAGCTACGAGGTTCCGGCGAAGTGTTGGGCGTTAAACAGTCGGGGATGCCAACCTTTAAAGTGGGTGATCCGATTGCGGACTTGAACGTCTTACAGGTGGCACAACAAGATGCGCATGCGCTGATTGCAACGCCAGCTTGGCAACAACAACCGGAAAATCAAGCTCTAGCACAGTATTTGCAAGCAAAATTAGCCGCTGTTGGCACGTTAGATTAACCGATGGTGGCCTTAAACGAGAAGGAATGGTGAATAACATGGTAAAAATTGCAATTGATGCAATGGGCGGCGATTTTGCACCAACCGCAGTCATTGAAGGGGTCGAACAAGCCCGTGATTTATTTGAAGATACGGTCTTTTTATTATATGGTCAGCGTGACGTCATTAATCAACATTTGAAAAACCGTGATCGGATTCAAGTCATCAATGCGGATGAAGTGATTACCATGGAAGATGAACCAGTGCGAGCGGTTCGCCGTAAAAAACAGTCATCGTTAGTCATGGCAGCTCAGGCGGTTAAAGATGGGCAAGCCGACGCATTCTTTTCAGCAGGAAATTCGGGGGCTGTGCTTGCCGCGGGTTTGTTTATTGTTGGCCGCATTAAAGGCATCGATCGGCCTGGGTTAGTGACTGCATTACCAGTGGTTCGGAATGCCCACCAGTCAAATTTTGTCATGATGGATATTGGGGCCAATGCTGACAGCAAGCCATTAAACTTGGAACAATATGCCGTTTTAGGGACATATTATGCAGAACGGATGCTGCAAGCAACGAATCCTCGCGTGGCATTATTGAATAATGGGACTGAAGATGATAAAGGAAATAAAGTGCACAAGGCGGCCTTTGAACGATTACAACAAACGGCTGATATTAACTTTATCGGTAATGTTGAATCGCGGGACTTACTAAATGGCGTAGCGGATGTCGTCGTCACTGATGGCTTTACTGGAAATGCCGTTTTAAAGAGTATTGAAGGCACGGCCCGTGCGATGCTAGGCTTAGTGAAAGATGCCGTTTATAATACCGGGATTAGTGGTAAACTAGGCGGTTTGTTGTTAAAGCACGGGTTCAGCCAGATTCAATCACAAATGGATTATTCGCAATATGGCGGCGCGGTCTTATTAGGCTTAAAGGCGCCTGTTGTGAAGGCCCATGGTTCTAGTAAGGCGCCGACCATCGTTAATACGATTCGGCAAATTCGGCAGATGGTCAATACCGACTTAGTGCCTGGTGTGGCGGCATACTTTGCCAGCCAGCAAGTAAATCAGCAAGCAAGTGTAGACAAGCCTGCCGAAAACGATTAGAATACTTGAGTGAATTCAAGTTAGTGAGGGGTATTTGCATGACTAAGGAAGAAATTTTTAATAAAATTGCTGCAATCATTGCCGATCGTTTTGAAGTGGATCAAAGCAAAGTGACCATGGAAATGAACTTGCAACAAGATTTAGATGCAGATTCAATTGATTTTGTTGAATTTGTCTTAGAACTCGAAGACACTTTCGGTAGCGAAATCTCAGATGAAGATGCTGAAAAATTAAACACGGTTGGTGAAGTTGTCGATTATGTGGCAGCTCGGCAAGCCAAGTAAGACAGAAATAAGAATCAGTAAGTAAGCAGGTGCCCCGGTTAAATAACCGGGGGCCTGCTTTTTGCGACCTTATTTGATGAAAGTAGCTGGATAAAATTGTTATTAATCCAGCAATCATAGTATAATAATTTAATGTATCGGTATTTAAATTCAGAAAGGATGTTAAAAATGATTACTGAACTAGCCGCAATGTTAAAAGAACGCTTTGGAATCACCTTTAAGAACCCTGATTTGTTAGCTGAAGCATTTACGCAAGCTTCTTACGTGAATGAGCATCAAGATCAAAATTTAAAATTTTATGAACGGGTCGAATTTTTGGGAGATGCCGTCTTGGAATTGACAGTTTCTGAGTATTTATACAAACGCTATAAAGACATGCCCCAAGGTAAGTTGACTCGCCTCCGGGCAGCCATGGTTTGCGAAGATAGTTTCGCCAGCTTTGCTCGTGAGTGTGGGTTTCCGCAATATATTCGCTTAGGTAAAGGTGAACAAAAAGCCAAAGCCTGGGAACGTGATTCACTATTATGTGATATTTTTGAGTCCTTTGTCGGGGCCTTGTATTTAGACCAAGGTCGCGAGCCAATCTTAAAATTTGCCCATCAGGTCATTTTTCCTAAATTAGATGAAGGCCGTTTTGATGGCGTGTTTGATTATAAAACGACTTTACAAGAATATCTGCAACAAGCCGGCGATGTCGAGATTGACTATGACTTAGTCGAACAAAATGGTCCGGCGAATGACCGATCTTATGAGATTGCCGTGCTGGCTAATGGTAAAAAGATTGGTGTGGGTACGGGTTATTCCAAAAAGGAAGCGGAACAAAGCGCTGCCCGACAAGCTTATACGCAATTACAACAAAGTAACGATTAATACTTACAGGAAGTTTGGGTCGAATGCAACTTAAATCATTAGAAATCAGCGGCTTTAAGTCGTTTGCCGATAAAACAAAAATTGACTTTCAAGCTGGTATGACAGGGATCGTTGGACCAAATGGGAGTGGCAAAAGTAACATTATTGAAGCCATTCGTTGGGTTCTAGGTGAGCAAGCTGTCAAACATTTACGAGGCACGAAAATGGCCGATGTAATTTTTGCCGGCTCAGCGCATCGTAAACCGCTGAATCTCGCAAAAGTGACCATTGTTTTTGACAATAGTGATCACTTTCTCCCCCTGGATTATGCCGAAGTCAGCATTACACGGAAATTATTTCGAAATGGTGATAGCGAATACCTCATCAACAATCAAGCGTGTCGCCTCAAGGATATTACTAACTTGATGGTAGATACCGGTTTGGGGAAGGATTCATTTTCAGTCATTTCACAAGGCCGCGTTGAAGCGGTTTTTAATGCTAAACCAGAAGAACGTCGCAGTATCATTGAAGATGTGGCGGGGGTTTTGAAGTATAAAAAAGATAAATTGACGACCGAAAACAAATTAGCTGAAACGACGGATTATTTGGATCGCGTCAATGATATTGTGACCGAATTGGCACAACAAAGGGAGCCATTGGCTGAACAAGCAAGCTTAGCCCGTGATTATCAAGATCAAAAACAAAAATTTGATCAGCTTGATCAGGCGCGGTTGGCTAAAAAAGTCACGATTGCCCATGATCAATTAGTCGAAGTTAATGCACAGTTGGTGAAGGCCAAAGCTTTAGTCACGGATTATCAGCAAAAGGCCACCGCTGGCGCACAACAATTGGCGCAAATGCAAGCAGATCAAAGTGCCAAGTTACGCCAAAAGGACAAGCTAACTGCTAAAAACTTAACGTTGACTAAAACCATCGAAAATACCCAAGGTCAACAAGGGGTGGATGCTGAACGCCAGCAAAATCAGCAGGCCACCCATCAACGGGTCCAAGCTGAATTAGCAGCAGCAACGGCCCAACTTCAGACGCTGACGACGCAACAAACCGAGTTAACAACGCAGTTAGCTACGCAAAAGCAGCGGGTTATGACCGTTGAGGCTGTGGTCGATCAGTTAACGATTGCCACTAGTGCGCAAGGCCGGCAACAATTAGCCGCGCAACTGGCACAGCTGCGAGCGGATTATATTAACGAAATGCAGCGTCAGGCCTCACTCAATAATGAAGCGAAGCATTTAGATAAACAGCACCAACAAACTGATACGCAACGAACCGCCGCTGCCCAAAATTTAGCGACTAGTCAGGCCCAGCTCAAACAAGCTGAAACCACGGTCGATGTTAAAAATCGGGTTCGCAGTGAGTTAGCCAATCAAGTCACTGCTGAAAAGCAATTACTCCAGCAACGAGAAGCACAACAAAAAGCGAATCGGGTTAAAGTTGACGAGCAACAGCAGCAGTTGTTCGATGCGGCGGGAATCAAGCAAAAAGCGCGCCTAGAAGTCGAAAACTTGCAAGCGGCGCAAGAACGCTATACGAATTTTTACGCTGGGGTACGGACCGTGCTACAGCATCGGCAACAATTTCCGGGGGTGGCTGGGCCGGTTTCTGAATTATTGACGGTGCCAGCTGATTACACGAAAGCGGTTGAAGTCGCTTTAGGCGGTCAACTCCAGAATGTGGTTTGTGATACACAATTTACCGCCCGGAATGTGGTTAATTTTTTAAAGCAACAACATTTGGGTCGGGCGACCTTTTTACCAGTTGAACGGATTCAAGCCCGGCAGTTGCCCGTAGCGACAGAGCACGATCTCCAGCAACAAGTTGGCGTGGTCGGCGTTGCGAGTGAATTAATCAAATGTGAGCAAGCGTTTGTCGCCATTAAGCGCTATTTGTTAGGGACGACGGTCATTGTGGATACGCTCGAGCATGCGCTGACTATTTCCAAAACGCGGCGGTTTCATTGTAAATTCGTTACGGTTGCTGGTGAAACCATTGCTGCCAGTGGGGCTATTACTGGTGGGGCTAATCGCCATGAAACACAGGGTCCATTGCAACAACAACAACGAGTCAAAAGCCTAACCGCTAACATTGAAAAAATGGATGCGGCCCTAATCACGCACGAACAAGCACTAGCAACGGCCAAGCAGTTAGGGCAAGAATTGGTCAGTCAGATTGAAACCCGGCAACAACACTTAGCAGCGTTGCAGCAACAGCTGTCACAGGCGCAAGTAGCGTTGCAAGCGGCGCAAAATGACCGCCAGCAATTAGCGCGCCAAGTCAAAGCATTAACCTATGAACAGACGCAACGGGCGACGGATGAGACCAGTTATGCTACGCAAGTCAGTGAAAATAAAACTAATTTAGCCGAAAATCAGCAAAAATTAGCTGATTTCAAGGCTGAAATGGCTAATATTGAACAACAACAACGTGACTATGAACAGTATCAAAAGGACCAGACGGGTAAGTTGCAAACGCAACGTGAAACGTTAGTGACGTTAAAAGAGCGTTGTAAACAAACTGAACAACAGTTGCAGCAATGCCAAGCGCAACTTAAAAGCCAGACAATGGCGAAAACAACGGCGACTGCTAGTTTGGCCCAAATTCAAACGAATCTATCAAGTCAGCAACTTTCCGTGCAAGAACGAACTGCACGCTTAAAGCAAGCCAAAGCTGAGCAAGCCAAAGTCGTTGCCCAGCAAGCCCAAGTACAAGCTGATTTGACGGCTTTAACTGATGGTGTTGCGGCTGCAACCACTCAGCAAACGCGTCAACGCGAATTAGCTGCAGCTGCAACGGATGACTATCGTCGATTAGAGCTTAGTCAAACCAAGTTAACGGGCGAAGTTGAACATGCAACCGCTGATTTGGCAGAGAAATATGACTTAACTGTCAGTGCGGCGCAAGCAACGGTCAGTTCATTAACGTTGACAGAAATTAATGACCAATTAAAGCTATTAAAACGTGGCTTAGATGAGATTGGGACTGTTAATTTAGGTGCAATTGAAGAATTCGACCGGGTATCCGCTCGCTATGACTTCTTAACACAACAAGCCAGCGATTTGAAGGCGGCTAAAGTACACTTGTTACAAACGATGGCGGACTTAGACGCAACCGTGGTCACACGGTTTAAAACGGCCTTTGATCAAGTTGCCACGGCCTTTAGTCAAATTTTTAGTCAGATGTTTGGCGGTGGCGAAGCGCGCTTGATGCTAACTGATCCCGACCACTTGTTGACAAGTGGGGTCGATATTATGGCACAGCCACCCGGCAAAAAATTCCAACGCTTAAGCTTATTATCTGGTGGTGAACGGGCCCTGACGGCAATTACCTTGTTGTTTGCTATCTTGGCAGTTCGACCGACGCCGTTTAGTATTTTAGATGAGGCTGAAGCTGCCCTAGATGATGCCAATGTCGATCGGTTTAGTCAGTATTTGAATGATTTTCAAACGGACACCCAATTTGTCATCATTACTCACCGGAAAGGGACTATGATGCATGCTAACGTGTTATATGGCGTGACCATGGAAGAATCCGGCGTCTCTAAGATGGTCTCAGTATCATTGGATGATTTAAAAACGACCCAAAATTAACTCAAAGGAGTGTCAAATAAATGGGATTATTTAGTCGCCTCAAAAAAGCATTTAGTTTACCAGAGTCCGAAGCAGCTTCAAGTGCGGCCAGTACAAGTACCGCCGCTGAAACGACTGATGACAGTCAAGCGACTGCAGCCGTCACTGCTACAAGTACTGCATCGGCTGAACCAGCAACCAGCACCGCTACAACGGTTGCGGCACCGACGACGCCAACCGTTGTTGAAGTCACAGCCACTTCATCAGTACCAGCGAGTGCCGCTAGTGGCGCACCAGTAGTGAGTGCTGAAGCTGATGTCGTTGATAGTCAGGCGACCAATAGTGCATCATCAGCAGCGGCATCTTTAGCGCCCGCAAGTGAACCAGCGGCTAGTGAAGTTGCAGAATCAAACGTTGAACCAAGTGTTGAACCAGCGACGGCTGCAGCCGAACCCACGGAAGCGGAACGGTATGATCAAGGATTAAAGAAATCACGTCAAACGTTTGGTGACCGGATTAACAACTTTTTAGCCAATTTCCGGCACGTGGATGAAGGCTTCTTTGATGAATTGGAAGATACGCTCATTGAATCCGATGTTGGCTATGAAACGGCGATGCAAATTAGTGATGAGTTACGCGATGAAGTAAAACTCAAAAATGCTAAAAGTAAAAAAGAAATCTCGAGTGTCATTGTTGAAAAATTAGTCGACATGTATGGTGAAGCTGGTGCCGGTGAAGATAATAGTATTCATTTAGCCGCATCCGGACCGACCGTGATTTTATTTGTCGGCGTGAATGGCGCTGGTAAAACAACGACAATTGGTAAGATGGCGAATATGTATAAGCAACAGGGTAAAAAAGTGTTGCTAGCGGCTTGTGATACCTTTAGAGCTGGCGCTATTCAACAGTTACAAGTATGGGGCAAACGTGATGGCGTCGACGTGGTTGCGGGTCCGGAAAAGAGTGATCCGGCGGCTGTTTGTTTTGATGCGGTGAAGCGAGCTAAAGCTGAAGCTTATGATATTTTGTTCGTCGATACGGCGGGCCGTTTACAAAACAAAGTCAACTTGATGAATGAATTGGAAAAAATCAAACGGGTGATTACGCGTGAGATTCCAGCAGCCCCCCAAGAAGTTCTGCTAGTCTTGGATGCGACTACGGGTCAAAATGCGTTGAACCAAGCGAAGTTATTTAAACAATCGACTGCAGTGACGGGCATCGTCTTGACGAAGTTAGATGGTACCGCTCGTGGTGGGATTGTGTTAGCTATTCGTAACGAGTTACATTTAGCGGTTAAATACGTTGGCTTAGGTGAAAAGGTCACTGATTTACGACCATTTAATGCAAATGACTTTGTTTATGGGCTATTTAAAGACGTGATTACTGGTTAAGAGTTGACCTTTCTCAGTAAAATCGGTACTCTAGATTAAGCTTGTATTACTGCGCTGTCAATTGAAGGAGCCTCGCATGGAAATTGCAAAGAATTATCGCATCAATTCGTTATTTGAATTCTATGAACCCTTATTAACGAATAAACAAAAAAGTTACATTCAGTTATATTATGGTGACGATTATTCATTAGGCGAGATTGCGGCGGAGTTTGCCGTTTCACGGCAGGCCGTCTATGATAATATCAAGCGAACCGAAAAGATTTTGGAAGATTACGAAACCAAATTGCATCTTTATCAGGCGTTTGTTGCTCGTAATCACCAAGTAGATGCGATTTCTGATTATATTAAAAAATCTTATCATGGTGATGCACACTTGTTAAAAATGATTCAACAACTAGTCAACTTAGAAGCTGACTCAGAATAATAAAATGAAGGTTAGGTGACACTAATGGCATTTGAAGGCCTAACAGAACGTTTACAAAAGGCGATGACCAATCTCCGACGGAAAGGGAAAGTTTCCGAAAGTGATTTACGACAAACCATGCGTGAAATTCGGCTGGCACTATTAGAAGCCGATGTTAATTTTACGGTGGTCAAAGATTTTGTTAAAACGGTTCGGGACCGAGCACTCGGAGCTAAAGTCCTTGAAGGATTGAACCCCGCTCAACAAATCGTCAAAATCGTTAATGAAGAATTGACCAAGACGATGGGTGAGACGGCGGTACCGTTGAATCAATCGGATAAGATTCCAACAGTCATTATGATGGCTGGGTTGCAAGGGGCCGGTAAAACGACCACTGTTGGGAAATTAGCCTTAAAACTAAAGACTGAACAAAATGCGCGGCCGCTAATGATTGCGGCGGATATCTATCGGCCTGCTGCGATTGAACAATTGCAACAAGTTGGGGATCAAATTGATGTGCCCGTGTTCCAATTAGGAACGGATGTTGATCCTGTTGAAATCGTGCGCCAAGGGATGCAACAAGCGGCCACTAATCATAATGATTATGTCTTTATTGATACGGCTGGGCGATTACAAATTGATGAACAGCTCATGAATGAATTGGCTAACATTAAAGATTTAGTCCATCCTGACGAAATCTTGTTAGTCATTGATGCGATGACCGGTCAAAATGCGGTTAATACGGCACAAGGCTTTAATGACAAGCTGGATGTGACCGGGGTCGTCTTGACGAAGTTAGATGGTGACACCCGTGGTGGGGCCGCTTTATCCATTCGGGCCGTAACGGGTAAGCCAATTAAGTTCGTTGGTCAAGGCGAAAAGATGACCGACTTAGACGTCTTCCACCCTGATCGTATGGCTGATCGTATCTTAGGTATGGGCGATATGTTGACCTTGATTGAAAAGGCGCAACAGCAATATGATGAAAAACAAGCTGAAGAAATGAATTTAAAGATTCAGGAAAACAGCTTTGACTTTAATGACTTCATCGATCAACTGGACCAAGTTGATAAGATGGGGAGCATGGAAGATATCATGAAGATGATTCCAGGCATGGCGAACAATCCGGCGATGAAGAATATGACTATGGACCCGAAGGATATTGCCCATATCCGGGCCATCGTTTATTCAATGACAGCGAAAGAAAAGGCTGATCCCGACTTGTTGAACCCCTCTCGGCGGCGCCGAATTGCGGCTGGGTCTGGCCGACCAGTGCAAGAAGTTAACCGGATGATTAAGCAATTCAACCAAACTAAGAAAATGATGAACCAAATGTCTAAAGGCAACTTTTCTGGGATGGAAGGCTTAATGGGCAATGGCGTTGGCGGTAAAATGCAAAAGATGGCAATGAACCGGATGGTCCGTCAAACTAAAAAGCAAAAAAAGAAGCGATTAGCCAAGGCAATGCGGCGGCGTAAACGTTAATCTAAACCATTTTTTAGCCTGTCAAGAAAAAAACCTTTACAAGCTATTGATTTACTGGTATATTATTACCTGTTAAAGAATTCGGGAGGTGTTTAAATGTCAGTCAAGATTCGTCTAAAGCGGATGGGTTCTAAGAAAAATCCATTTTACCGGATTGTTGTCGCAGACTCACGGTCACCACGTGATGGTCGTTTTATCGCCCAAGTCGGCACATACAACCCACTTACAGAACCAGCCCAAGTTAAACTTGAAGAGGAAGATATCCTCGGTTGGTTGAACAATGGTGCACAACCTTCAGATACGGTTAAGAATATCTTATCAAAAGCCGGTATCATGAAGAAGTATCACGAAGCTAAGTTCACTAAATAATAAAGCGGTAATTGATCATGGCAGATATTAAAGCTTTAATCCAAACGGTCGTTACGCCGTTAGTCCAACATCCAACCGATATTAAGATTGGTTTCCAAGAAACTAGTCGTTACTTAGAATATAACTTAACTGTTAATCCTGAGGATATCGGGCGGGTCATTGGTCGACAGGGCCGGGTTGCTTCAGCAATTCGAACGATTGTTTATAGTGTCCGAGTTTCTGGACCTAAACGCGTCCGTCTTACGATCGAAGATGGACAGAAAAAAAACGCTTGAGCGAAGCAGCAATGTTTTGTTTGAGTGTTTTTTTATTACAATTAAATTGATTTTTTGAGGAGGCAACCAAATGGATTATTATCGAGTTGGAACTTTAGTTAATACGCATGGCATCCGTGGTGAAGTGAAGGTCGTCGCAGTAACGGATTTTCCGGAAAAACGTTTTGCCAAAGGGCAACAATTAACGCTATTTAAAGATATCGATGACACGACCGGTGGGTTAACCGTCACCATTACAAGTTCACGCGCACAAAAAGGCTTATTCTTTTTAACTTTCGCCGGTTTTGACAATATAAATGATGTTGAAAAGTATAAAGGTTGGACGTTAAAAGTCACAGCTGATAAGTTACAGGACTTACCCGCTGGTCAATATTATTATCATCAAATCGTTGGTCTTAAGGTGGTCACTACGACCGGAGAAACGTTAGGTCACATTAAAGAAATTCTGGCACCTGGCGCCAATGATGTCTGGGTCGTGCAACGCGAGCATGGTCAAGCTGACGTCTTGCTACCAAAGATTCCGCAAGTTATTAAAACGGTTGATTTAGCCACTGAGACGGTTACGGTGGAATTGATGGAAGGATTGATTGATTAATGCGGATTGACATTCTAAGTTTATTTCCAGAGATGTTCACCGGGCCCTTACATGAATCTATGATTGGCAATGCTGTGGAAAATCAAGTCATTGACGTGGGAGTCACGAACTTTCGCGACTATACGACGGATAAACACCAACATGTCGATGACTACCCTTATGGGGGTGGGGCGGGGATGTTATTACAACCGCAACCGATTTTTGACGCCTTAGCGGATGTTGAAGCCAAGCATCCTACTAAGGGGCGGGTCATTCTACTTGATCCAGCAGGGTATCAGTTCACTCAGACGGTTGCAGAAGACTTTGCTAAAGAAGACCACCTCACGTTTATTTGCGGGCATTATGAGGGTTATGATGAACGTATTCGGTCATTAGTGACGGATGAGGTTTCGCTCGGTGATTATGTCTTAACGGGTGGCGAACTAGGTGCCATGGTGATGATTGATGCGACGGTGCGGTTGATTCCGGGCGTGTTGGGTAATGCTGAATCGGCGCCTGGAGATTCCTTTTCGTCTGGCTTGCTGGAATATCCACAATACACGCGTCCAGCTGATTTTCGGGGGCTAAAGGTCCCAGATATCTTATTGAGCGGGGACCACGGTAAAATTGATGAGTGGCGGTTACAGCAGGCTTTAAAGCGGACCTATGAACGACGGCCTGATATGTTGGCCAAGTTACAGTTGTCGGGCAGGGCACGGCAGCTATTGGCTGATATTAAGGCGGATGCCGCCGGTCAGTAAAGAAAAACTTGCAGTGGCCCCCTGTAATATGGTATTCTATTTATTGGCTATTAAGCCCATTAACGACATTCCGCTGACCAAGTTGTCACGAATTTCGGCGAAAGGAAGAACTAAACTATGCGTCAAAACCAATTGATCGAAAAGCTTACCAATGAACAACTCCGTACGGATATCCCTGATTTCCGTGCCGGTGATACTGTTCGCATCCATGCCCGAGTTGTTGAAGGCACGCGTGAACGGATCCAATTATTTGAAGGTGTCGTTATCAAACGTCACGGTTCTGGAATTAGCGAAACTTATACAGTTCGTAAAATCAGTAACGGTGTCGGTGTTGAACGGACTTTCCCATTACACACACCACGGGTTGCTTCAATCGATGTTGTCCGTCAAGGTCGTGTTCGTCGTGCTAAGTTATACTACTTACGTGACTTACATGGTAAGGCTGCGCGGATTCCAGAACGTCGCCGTAACTAATTTAAAATCAATTAAACAACAAGCTTTTGCTTGAGTTTAATGAGCCAGTTAACTGAGTTTTCAGTTAGCTGGCTTTTTTGATGGCTAAATCAGAAAATTAAAGAGTCACTGGCTAATTATAAGCGGCAGGCCTCGTCACATAGCGGCGTTGTCAGGCTGTTTTTAACTGCGCAAGGGATTTAGCACTCTTATTTTGGCATAAGCTAAAATAATAATTGACAATACGTCGAAAAGACCTATACTTAATAAGTCGTTAAGACTTATTGAACAGGAGGAGACGCAAATGTATGACTTATTAGTATTGGGCGCGTTACTTGATCATGACCGATCGGGTTATAAGTTAGGCAAAGTGCTTGAAAATTCGTTAGTCCCGCGGCGTAAGATTTCAAATGGGGTCATGTATCCCTTGCTGAATAAGTTAGCGGCGGCTGGTGATATTGTCTTTGTTGCCGCTACCGAAAGTTCGCGTGGGAAACGGTTAGCGCATTTAACAGCTACTGGTAAAGCGCATTTACATACGATGTTGTTAGCACCGGTGCCGATGGATGCGAAACGAGAATCTATCTATCGATTTAAGTTTAAGGGAATGGCACAGGAAACACCGATGGTTCAAGGTCAAATTTTGAATGACTATAAAAATGCTGTTTTGACTGACTTACAAAGTTATCAACGGATTTATGTGCATTTAGAAAGAAAATCAGCGGTAGGCGGTTCAAACCAAGTTTCAGTCGATTGGGGCTTGCGTACGCTCAGTTTACAGATTGCGGAGAGTGAAGCTAAAATCAAATGGAGTAACCAACAATTAGAGAAAGTGCAGCAAGTGATCGCACATGGAGGAATGACCAACAATGACTAAAAATTACCGAAAATGGATTGGGTTAGTTGCCCTATCACTGGGTGTCTTTATGGCGCTCTTAGATGTCACGATTGTAAACGTGGCGTTACCAACAATGGTTCGTGATTTTAATGAATCATTTAATAATGTGCAATGGGTGTTGAATGCATATTCACTAGTTTTAGGGGTCACGTTACTGATTGTCGCTAAAATTGGTGATATGTATGGTTTAAAGAAGATTTTTGTGATTTCACTAGGACTTTTTGTCTTAGCCTCGGCAGTTAATGGCCTTGCACCATCTTTGTTAGTTCTGGACATTGGGCGTGGGGTTCAAGCGCTTGGCGGTGCCGGGATGAATGCTTTGGCGATGGCGCTCGTCGCCGTTAGTTTCAAAGGGAGCCAACGTGGCGTTGCGTTAGGAATTTTAGGGTCCGTGATTGGGCTATCTTCGGCTTCAGGGCCATTAGTCGGTGGCTATTTAGTGGCGTTATTTGGCTGGCGGTCAATTTTTTTCGTTAATATTCCGATTGGTTTAATTGCCATTGTGTTAACGTTGATTTATGTCGACGAGGTGCCTGATATTAGCACTAACAAAAAAATTGATTTTATTGGAATGTTTTTGTCAGCTGCAAGCTTATTTGCCTTGATTTATGGCTTGATTTTAAAAGAAAGCCATCCGACATGGGGTTGGACGAGCATGCACATGTTGCTATGGTTAGGTACCGCAGTCGTATGTTTTGGACTTTTCATTTTGGTGGAAGCTCATACGAAGCAACCCATGGTCAATTTAACCATGTTTAAAAATCCGCATTTTATTGGGACGGTTATTGTCGCCTTAACTTTGGGAGCTGGAATTTATTCTTATAACACTTATCTCACTGCGCTCATGCAAAATTATATGGGGTATTCAGCGCTGGATGCAGGGGTCCGACAATTAACGATCAGTATTTGGTCATTGATATTAGGACCAGTCACGGGGTATTTAGGCAATCGATATTCTAAAAAATGGATGATTAGTGGTAGTTTATTCTTGGGCGGTATTGGGTTTTTGATGTTAGCCAACGCCATGACGGTTAAGGTATCTTTTGCGCAATTGTGGCCTGGCATGGTTTTGATGGGGATTACTAATGGCTTGGTTAATCCTTTATTGAATTCTGCAGGTATGGAAGGGGTTGCTGTCCGTGAAATGGGGATGGCATCCGGCTTAATTAACGTCTTTCGGCAGATTGGGGTCACACTGGGTATCGTGACCATGGGCTTGGTTCAAAGTAATGTTTATGAACAGTATTTGACCCAACATTTCAGTCAGGCCAAATTACCAAAAGTCTCCGCTACTGCCATTCATGCGGCTTTAGTAAAGGCGGGGCCATTCTCAGGTCATGCGATTGCTTACAGTCAGCGGTTGAGTCAAATGCCGTTTGCTAAGACCGTACAACAACTTGTTTGGCAAGCATACGCCAATGGCACACGAGCCGTGACCTTGACTGCAGCTGGTATTGTGATTGTTGGTGGCTTAAGCGCAGCACTCTTTATGCGCAATCGTCAGATGACACATTAGCTCAGCTTAAATTAATATTAAAATGACATTTAGGTCGCCATTGGCTGGTTAAATGTCATTTTTAGGTTGTGGTGATAAAATTGAAGCAATTAAACTGGTTTTACTAATTTTGACAGGTATACTTAGAACATAAAAGGGGGCTTTTAAGTATGAAAGAAAAGCAAGTTTTTCATATTAATGGGTATATTGGATTAGTCTTAGCTATTTTATTTGTTCTCGGTGGTGGCTGGTTAGTCTGGTCGGGAAGCACGACTAATCAGTTGGTGACGGTCTTTTTAGGCGCTATTTTAATTATTATTGCGGGTTTTGGTGCAAGCTCGTTAACTATTGTGGGGCCTAATGAGGCACGGGTGATGACCTTTTTTGGAAAATATATTGGCACAATTCGTGATTCTGGCTTATTTATGACAGTCCCCTTAACGAGTAAGTTTTCAATCTCACTAAGAGTACGTAATTTTAACAGTGCCATTTTAAAAGTGAACGATTTACGTGGTAATCCTGTTGAGATTGCGGCTGTTATTGTGTTTAAAGTAGTTGATACCAGTATGGCCTTGTTTGCAGTTGATGATTATGAACAGTTTGTGCAGATTCAGAGTGAATCGGCTGTGCGCCACGTTGCTTCTGAGTATCCCTATGATACCTTTGATGATGACAAGAAGTTAACGTTACGCAGTAATCCAACGGAAGTGTCTGATCGACTAACGGCTGAATTACAGGCACGGTTAACTGTCGCTGGTGTAGAAATCTTAGAAACACGGTTGACTCATTTGGCCTATGCAACTGAAATTGCCAGTGCCATGTTACAGCGCCAACAATCTTCCGCGATTCTTTCGGCGCGTAAGGTGATTGTAGAAGGGGCTGTTTCAATTACGGAAGAGACGATTCGGCGCCTAGAGAAGGATACCGGGATGCAATTTTCAGATGATAAGAAATTACAATTGATAAATAATATGATGGTCACCATTATTTCGGAGCGGGGTTCACAACCGATTATTAATACTTCGGAGGTTAAATAGGAATGTTGATGTGACAACGTTTGTAGCTGTGTTTTTTAAACGCATCACCATTATAAAAATTGGTGATGCATTTTTGTGGTGAAGTCAGTGGTGAAGAAATCGCAAATTTAATTAAAAATAGGGCAGAAATCACCTGATTTTAATCAGGTGAATGAATGCCCTAAGCTTAACGCCGGGAGGCATTTTTATTTGCCGCTGTCGTTCGTTGATTGTCAATGTATCGTTCCACTACTTCTTTACTCATATTTCCGAGTGTACTCATATAGTAACTATGTGACCATAGATGCCCGCCCCAGAATTTTTGCTGTTTTATTTCAGGGTGTTTCTCGAAAAATAGACGGGCAGAGCCACCTTTGAAAGCCTTAACAACGTTGGTCGGTGCATATTTTGGCTTAAAGCTAATAAGAAGGTGGACATGGTCTGGCATAACTTCCATATGTTCGATAGTGACCTCATTGAGATCAGCGATTCGCTGAAGGATAATTTCCATATCATTTACTAATTGTGGTGTTGAAAATGCAGTATTGCGGTACTTAGTGACCCATATTAAGTGGAAATGGAAGTTGTAAACGTAGTTACGTTCATAAATAGTATCATCTAAGTGGTTGTTGTTTTTATTCATCTGTTTGCTCCTTAAAGCGTATGCTAATAGTATTAATACGTATAATTCTATGCTCATGTGTTATACTCAGTATAACACAATTAAGGAGGTGAATTCGTATGAGTAAAACGATGGCCCAGCTACCCTATCATTATGGTGTCAAAGTGCGTGTTTTCCCAGCCACTGAACAAAAACGGTTGATCAAACACAATAGTGATGCGAGTCGCTTTATCTATAACGAAATGAATGGTATGAATCGGGAATTACTTATGTTACGTCAAGTTAAAATTCCTATCACCATGGTTCAGCAACGTATTCAGACATTAGAACAGCGTCTTAAGTCACCAGCAACTGGCATTTCAAACATCCATGGCTGGCTTAATGATCATGATCTAGATAGCCTGATGAAGGCTAATGCTATCAAAAACTATCGTGCTGCTTGGAACCTTTTTCGTAAGGTTCATCAGTCAGGCACACCAGTTTTCCATAAAAAGCAAACTGAGCAAAAATATCAAACTTCCTGCCTGTATGCTAGTAAGGTAGGTAATCCTGGTATGGCTAATGGTAGTGTTCGATTACTCGACCAGCAGCATATACAATTACCAAAATTGGGTACCTTACGGTTCAAGGGAATGCCTACTAAATTACTTAATCGGCAAGATGATGTGCGGATTGGAACGACAACTATCTCAATGGATGCCACTGGTCGGTACTATATCTCGATGCAACTGGCTTCTGAACGACCGTTTGTCAGTGAAGTAAAGAATAAAACAGCCATAGCTATTGGCATTGACTTAAATATTGATAATTTTCTAACTGATTCTAACGGCAACATTGTTGCCAATCCACATTACTATCGTTCCATTAAGGGCAAACTTGCAAAAGCCCAGCGCAAGCTATCGCGCCGTGCACTTCGTGCGAAGAAGGAACACCGTCCTTTACGCAATGCTAAAAATTATCAAAAACAACGGGCAATTGTCGCAACTATCCAACGTAAAGTAGCCAATCGACGTAAAAACTTCTTGCATCTCGTCTCGACAACACTAATCAAGAACCACGATTTGGTTGTCGCTGAAGAGTTGCGGAGTAAGAACATGCTACGAAATCACGCCCTGGCGATGAGTATTGCCGATGTAGGTTGGCGCACGTTTTTGGGTATGTTGTCCTATAAAGCTGATCTGTACGGGCAGAAATTTATTACCGTGAACCCTCGAAACACGACGCAAACGTGTGCTGATTGTGGCTACTTAATGCATGGTGATGAAAAGCTAACTCTTGCAGATCGTGAATGGACGTGCCCACAGTGTGGCGTCCATCACATTCGAGATTGGAATGCCGCTAAGAATATTTTGGCAAAAGGCTCAACAAGCGCCTAGCTTGCTTGTCCGTCTGGCAACCTGCGGACAGTAAAGGCTTTGGTAATTAGCACGTAAGACCTGTTTACAGGCAACCGCTGTATCTAAGCAAATTGTGGTCATTGTACCGTTAGGTGCGATTCTCACAAGCTTCCGACTTTAGTCGGGAGTGGTTGACACAGATCTAGTAGTGCATCGTAGGCACGATTGGTTAGAGGAATCTTTTGAATACTTTTTGTCGTTTTGGGCGTATCTAGCATCATATCTTTTAGTCCATTGTTGTTTACCTTAGCTGTTATTCACTTATCAAACAGTCCGTATAAGTTAAATCGAACTGCTAACGATCCAATTGATGGTAATCTGATTAAATTAAAGCCTGATGCTACTTATGCGGAATGGGAAAAGGCTTTAGTCTTGAAGCACGGTAAGTACGAAGTTGACAAGAGTAACCAGCGGACTAATAGCTATCCTGCTGACAAAGCATTTTATGATGAAATGTCTGCATTCATTAGCGATAAACATATGCCAACCTTCAATAAGTTTCAAGAAATGAAGTATAATGATGATAGAGATTGGCGTAATTTGCATCTTGACTATTTACGTCAGAATAAGCTTAACAATCATTTAGAGTTACAATTACCTAATTTAAATAATTTGGATTTACCAATTGCCAAGTTCACTAAGTATTTGTTCAATCCTGGCAGTGAGGTTGGATGGCCTAAGGGTCAGTTAATTACTAATAAGCTTGGAATTGGAACGAACAATTATCAAGAACTACGAAAGATTATTTTAGATGCTGCCGTGAAGTATCCAGCGATATCCAAAGGTGACTTGGGGCACGGTGAACGTTATCAACAAAATATCATTGTTTATGATAAGGATAACCATGCAACCAATATGTTAGTTGCGTGGATTGATGATCATGGTTCTACACGGATGACAACTACTTTTATCGAGGAGGCTAAGGATGGAAATTAAAGAGTTTGATGATGTTGTGTTGAAAGATGGACGTACAGCGGGAATCGTTGAAGTTCTCGATAGTACGCACTTCTTAGCTGATGTTGGCGATGGACCGAGTGACTGGGAAAATATTGCAATTGAATTAAAAGATATTGAACGAGTTTACAATCGTCCAAGTGATTTCAAGTAGAGCTATCGGCAATTATATTACTGATGGCTTTTTAATTTGACCTGAGCATGTCACTAAACTACTCAAACTAAATAGCATGCGTGGGTCTGATAAGGATGCCACGATCAATTTAGCACAATTTGTGGGGCCTTCGGGCAATGCACGGGGTGCTTTTTTTGTGGGCTGATTTATCAGGAATGCGTGGGTATGGAGGAACTTAATTATGAAAAAACTACTGAAACTAAAGATGAATTTACAAATGTTTGCCGAAGGTGGCGATGAAGCCAGTGGTGATGGTGCT
The DNA here is from genome assembly GCF_002970935.1 of Lactobacillus sp. CBA3606. Classification (NCBI taxonomy): domain Bacteria; kingdom Bacillati; phylum Bacillota; class Bacilli; order Lactobacillales; family Lactobacillaceae; genus Lactiplantibacillus; species Lactiplantibacillus kimchii. The sequence goes on from NZ_CP027194.1 coordinate 382,067, forward strand.
AACGCTGCTGATGTTGTGGCCGATAATGGTAATGTTGATTAAAATGATAGCAAGGACGGCGACGCTAAGGATGGTAAGCCAGTTACGCCATTTAAATCGTTTGCCAACGAGAAAGAATGGCAGTCGAGTGTTGATAAGCTAATCCAAACAGCTATTAAAACACATGACGAAAAGCCAGCCAGCACAGCTGAACAGAAAAAGGACTATACAAAATGTCAGACCTCGAAAAAGCTCAGTATGACCGTGATAATTTTCAGACTAAGCTAGCCGAAGCAGAACGTCACGGCAAGATTATTGAAAATCGGGCTAAAATGACTGAACAGCTCGGCGCTGATGACTTGCCTACTGGTTTTATTGCTATGTTTGGTGAAAGAACACTTGCTGATGATGGGGTTGAAGAAGCCTATAAAGCTATCAAAGAGGTATTTAGGGATAATTTGCAAAAGGCAATTGACAAACGAATCTCGGTCTCGGCGACAACCTCGCCTACTGACACTAGTGATGCTAAAAAGTCAGAAGGAGCCACAGTAGCTGAACAATTGAATGGTTCACAACAAGGTAGTTCGTCCAGCTTATGGGTTCCTTTAGCATAATCAATAAAACGAGGCCGAGACCACTAACGACTAACATTCTTTTTCCTCCAAATTATCTTGGCTCTATCAGGCCCAGGCGCTTTTTAGATAGCACTGGTAATTGAGATACTGTCGTACTTCTCTTCACCAATACAATTGGTATTAAATATGAAGCTGTCGTCACTTGTTTCAAGCGGCAAGTGGTGAACCAATGCAAAAAAAAACCAGCACCGCCTAAAGCCGTTGGTTCGGCAAATTAGGTGATACTGATTCGTATAAAAACTTATTTATCGGACTGATTTAATTTTTCTTTGGCACCATCTACGGCACCTTTGACTGAGTCTTTGGCATCCGCTAACTTTTCTTTCGCTTTGCCAATTAACCCTTCTGTTTTACCCTCAGTTTCGCGGGCTTTATCACCGGTAACTTTACCCTCAACCTCTTTAGCCTTACCACTAACCTTATCTTTAGTGCTATCGATCTTTTCATCTAAACTCATCAGATAACCTCCCTTAATCATAAGAATTGTTATCATTATGCCGTAGCGTTTAAAGAATGGCCAATAATATGCTCACGCTTATCAAAACGATAATAAATGCTTGAAAAACAAATGCTTCGATTCGATGAGTTACAGATTCAAATCGGTTTGATAATTTAAGGGTGACAGGTCCGTGCTAATGGTAATCAAGTCGGCCGCCAGTTGTTGCATGGCCGTTAAAGCTAAGGTCGCCGCAGTCGCATTGGCTTGATCAAGCGCGGCTGGCAAAGCCGTTGCTGATAAGGTTTTAAGGGTGGCATCCGTGGTTATTAGATGATGACCAAGCTGAATCGCTAAGTCCTGTTGCACGGCTTGCAATTTGGGATGCAGGTCATGATAATGAGCATCGACTAAGACACCAACGTGTTTAAAAATCCAATAGGCGGACTGAGGATCAAACTTTTCAGTCGCTAATTGATAGGCAGCTGGAGTGGTGTCTGCGCCCGCATAAAAAGGCACGTAGACGCTTTCAGCGGCGACACCCATCGCTAACCAGTGAATCCCACTAATTGCAGTGGGATAGTCTGGCCGAATTTGCAAGACGTGAGATTCCTGAGTTTTGGCTAGACTGATTGGTCGATAGCGGTGCTTATCGGCATCAGTGCCACCACCAACGGGGTCAAAGGGAGTACCTTCATAGTGTGAAGCTAAGAAGTGTTGTGCCTCGTCAATATGAATCAAGCGGTTCGCACGTTGAATAAAAGGTAAGTTGAATGATTCAGGTGTTTGGTCGATTTCGGGACTAAAGTAACGCTGCCCATCCCAAACGCGAGGGGTATTGTAGTGTTGGTCTGAAACGTCAGCAGTCCCAAAGACTTCCCGGAAGTTCAGGCCGTTAGTCATTGAGGCTAATTGATGGTCTACGACGAAATCGCGAATCCCTTTTGCATATAAGAAATTCTCGTGGTCAGCTAAATCAATTTCTTGAATAGCTAACTGGTTAGCAACGACTGCATAGGCGTCGTCAGGAATCCGTTGTGCCACCCAATAGTGGCCGGCACCGGTTTCCATGTACCAGACTTCTTCGGCATCGCTAAAGAGAATGCCATTAGTCTCATAAGTTCCAGCAGTTTCAATAATGTGACCGAGGCGTTCTACTCCGGCCCGTGCTGAGTGAATGTAAGGTAATGTTACGGTAACCATCGCTTCTTCACCAATGCCATTTTGCACGTATGGATCAGCGGCGAGAACGCGTGTATTACAATAAGCACTCTCAGTGGCACTCATAGCGACGCCGTATTCATTAATGCCGTCTTCTTCAAATAACCCAAACTTCGGGGTCCATTCGGGGGTAGCGGTATATTTAGCGCGGATTTTGGGCAAAGTCAGCTCAAACGGATGCGCAACATCCGCTGATTTAAATGTTGGGGCAGTGGTAAATTCGGCATGCGCATGAACGACAAGCTTTTTCGCCCAAGCGGCCCGTGAATCTTCATTGCGGCCAATCATGGTTGAGCCATCCGCCGTGGCATTTTTACCGACTAGGATACTGGTACAAGCGGAATAAGGATTAAACTGATGGGTCAGCATAAGGGACCTTCTTTCTAAAAGTAAACCGACAAGAAAAATTTTCTAATCTAATTTTAGCATTTATATGAATAAATGGGGCTTTTTCGCTATAATAGCAAGTGAGAAAAATAGGAAAAGAAGGTTAGGGCATGTCACATCTTTCAAATCCACGATTAGCCTTTCTTTGGCAACTAGTTGTCATGGTGGCTTCGGCGGTGGTTTCAGCATTTGCATTGAATGAATTTTTGATTCCGGCAAACACGTTTAGTGGTGGGGTTAATGGGATTGCTCAGCTTTTATATTCAGCCGGCAAGCCGCTGGGACTGCAAATTAACACCGGGTATTATATCCTGGTATTTAACGTCCCAATCGCCTTGTTAGGTTGGTTTAAGTTAGGTCATCGGTTTACGATTATGAGCTTTGTAACGGCCTTTTTAACGTCGCTGGCCGCAGTTTTGATGCCGGTCACCAATATTGCCCATAATCCGTTACTGGGCGCTCTATTTGGCGGGATTTTGACCGGAGTCGGTATTGGCATAACGATGCGTTACGGTTTTTCGACGGGCGGTTTTGATATTATCGTCCTCGTATTAGAACGAGCAACAGGACGGACCGTTGGTAGCTTGATGTTCCTGATAAATTTTGCCATCATTCTATTGTCTGGCCTGTTGTTTAGTTGGGAAAATGCATTATTTACGATCATTTCGATTTATGCGGCGACAAGAATGGTGGATTTAATTCATACGCGCCATCAAAAGTTGACGGCGATTATTGTGACAACGAAGCCAGATGCAGTGGCACAAGCGATTCAAACGGCGATTCTACGGGGAGTTACGATGACTGATTCCAAAGGGGCGTATTCTGGGCAACCGAATGCGACGTTAATGGTTGTCTTAAATCGCTATGAATTATACGCATTACAGGCGTCAGTTAGTACCACTGATGCGCATGCGTTTATTAATATTTTAAATACAGTTGATACTAGCGGTTTATTTATGAATGAGCGGGAACAAGCAGAACAACGCCAACAGTTGCAAAATTAGAAAATTAAGGTATGATTAGATTTTATAAGATAATAATAGGAGTGTGACCACATGCCAATCGTACACATTGATTTAATTGCCGGACGTTCACAATCACAACTTAAAGCACTGGTTAAGGACGTGACGACGGCCGTTAGTAAGAACACTGGCGCGCCGGCTGAACATATTCATGTCATTTTGAATGAAATGCAAAAGGACCGCTACAGTGTTGGCGGTGTTTTAAAAAGTGATGAAGCTGCCGAATAGGCGGTGAATTGCTTGGACCGGCCGGGTTAAAGGGCCGGTTCTTTTAGAATCGAGCCACGTGGTCTAATAAAAAGTGAGGTTAAATTGTGAATGAACAAATTACGCCAGCCGTTTTAAATACGGCAAAACATTTAACGGTCGGCGGGGTTGATACGCTGGCGCTAGCACAACAGTATCAAACCCCCCTCTATGTTTATGATACGGGGGCAATTCGGGCCGAAATTGCGGCGTTCAAACAAGTCTTTGAAGCCAATCAAGTCCATTATCAGATTAGTTATGCCAGTAAGGCCTTTGCAACGGTTGCGATGTACCAGTTGGCAGCGCAAGCTGGGATTCACTGTGATGTCGTGTCTGGCGGTGAATTATATACTGCCAAGCAAGCTGGTTTTCCGATGGCTAAGTTGTCATTTCATGGTAATAACAAGTCGATTGAAGAATTAACAATGGCATTGGATGCTGGTGTCGGTTGCATTATGGTTGATAATTTTTATGAATTGCAATTATTAGCACGGTTAACGGCCGAACGTGAACAGTTGACAACCATTATGTTACGGATTGCACCTGGAATTTCAGCGCATACCCATGAGTATATTTCGACCGGGCAAGCGGATTCTAAGTTTGGCTTTGACTTGCATAGTGGTCAAGCGGATACAGCAGTCAAACAAGCACAGGCTGCGCCATACTTAGATTTGGTCGGTATTCATTGTCATATTGGTTCCCAGATTTTTGAAGTCGATGGTTTTAAGCTGATCGTGGATAAGCTAGTGGCTGTATTTGCCCGCTGGCAGACCGAGTTAAACTTTTATCCTAAAATTATGAATGTTGGGGGTGGCTTCGGCGTCAAGTATACGTCAGCTGATCAACCCCTATTACCAACTGAATTCGTGGATGCAATCATTAAGGAGACCATCGCACAAACGCAAGCGCATGCGGTACCCATGTTAGAAATCTGGATTGAACCGGGGCGGTCATTGGTCGCAACGGCCGGGATGACGTTGTATACGTTGGGCGCCACTAAAGAAATTCCTGGAATTCGGAAATATTTGGCGGTTGATGGTGGGATGGGCGATAATATCCGACCGGCCTTGTATGAAGCAAAATATGAAGCTGTCTTGGCTAAGAACCCAACGTTACCAAGTGATGAGGTTGTCTCGATTGCCGGTAAGTATTGTGAATCTGGCGATATGTTGATTTGGAATCAGCAGTTGCCGGCTACACAGCCGGGTGACATTTTAGCCGTTTTAGATACGGGGGCCTACGGGTATTCAATGGCAAGTAACTATAACCGCAATCCACGGCCCGCCGTGGTCTTTTGTGAAGATGGTCATAGCCAGCTGGTCGTTCAACGAGAGACGTATGCCGATTTGGTCCGGTTAGACGTGCCGTTGGTGACAAAGGTCAATAATTAAAAGCGTTTGATGTGCCAGTAGGTGAGTCAAGCAGGCCTTAACTGGCGATTTAGGGTAATTTTTTTGGCGTCCAATAACTCATTGCGGGTTAGGTTGGATGCCATTTTATTTGTGCAGATTGAGAATCTTAATAAACCAATAAATTTAGGGGGTCGTGACTAGTTAATTTAAGCCGATAAGACTATATTATTAACTAGTTTATAGTGCTAGGAGTCTGATCATATGGGGAAACGACAGCAAAGTTTGGTCGTCGGCTATCATTTAGCAGTCACAATATTAACCCTCTTGTCCGTTGGTAATGTTATTTTAATGACGTTTCACATTGGTGATTGGCAAGTGGAACGGGTGGTGGCTAATAGTTTATTGGCGGTCTTTGCAATTGACTACTTAGTTCGCTTTGTGACCGCTCATGATCGTAAAATGTTTTTGATTCATTCAGCGTTTGATCTGATTGGGATTATTCCGATGCATCCTATCTTTGCCTTGTTTCGCTTGGGTCGGTTGGCACGGATGATTCAGTATCACCATCTTTTTTGGCGTTTAGGCCTAGACGGCAAGTGGTCACATGATTTTCATCGTTTTGTTTATAGCACCGGTTTTATTTATCTATTTTCAATTAGTATTGCCATCATTGTGCTAAGTGCGCTGTTATTTTCGGTTTTTGAACATCAAAGCTTATCGAATTCCCTGTGGTGGGCGATTACTACCGCGACAACGGTCGGTTATGGCGATGAGACACCGCATACGCCCGTTGGTAAAATTATTGCCGCCGCGCTAATGTTCGGTGGAATTGGGTTTATTGGGTTGCTAACTAGTACGATTACGGACTTCTTCACGACTCAGACTAGTGAGAACGACAGGCTAAAGCCGGCTGATAGTCAAGCGGATATTCAGTTATTATTAGCTAAAATCGAGACTTTAACTCAAAAAGTAGATGCGTTACAGACCGAGGTTAAACGCAGTGAAAGGCGGCAGCGGTCTAAAAATCAGCACTGAATTGAAAGGCATTTGGGATTAGCCCAAATGTCTTTTTGACGATAACCACTTTGATCACACAACTGCACGCGAATATTAATAAGCTTTCCAAATAAAACACTAAGTTTTTCATTCACGATTAACTGCGCTAAATTAGACTTATTCACTGTAACTAAGCTGACTTGGAGGGGCGGTTTTTCGTGGAAAAAAAGCAACCAGAATTCGACTGGTTAAATCGAATTAATTGGCGCATGCTGGGGGTACTAATTGCGAGCTTGGTATTAGTTGTAGGTAGCAAGACGCAAGTCGTTCAAGCCCACCAATCCGAACCAACGATGGTGCAGACAGCGTCTAAAAGTAGGTATCAGGTTAAACATCCAGAAGTGATTGATAGCCGCAGTGGTGCATTGTTGGTAGTAGCAACTAATGGAAATGATAGTACAACTAAAGTGAATGAAATCAGTATTGCTTTTTTAATTGCAGTATTGGTGATTGGCGGCTCCTGTTGGTATCGAGCGCGCCATTATGAGAAATGAGTGTCATAAAAAAACCGCCAGCTTGCCATGGCGGTTTTAGTTTGGCCCTATTCAGCTAATTTAAAATAATCTTGTAAATAGCGCGCTACGCCATTTTGATCATTATCATAGGCAGTCACGTCATCAGCGGTTGCCTTGATACTAGCAGTACCGTTACGCATGGCGACGCCGAGGCCGGCATATTGCAACATCTCTAAATCATTATGTTCATCGCCAAAGGCAATAATGTTTTGGCGTGGAATATGAAACTGGTCGGCTAAGTAAGCGACGCCCTTGGCCTTATGCACGCCTTTTGACGTAATTTCCAAAATGGCATTTGGCCCACCCCAAACGCCAACATCGACGAAATCACCAAAGTGGTCATTAATCCAAGCAATAATGGTTGATCGTTGGGCCGGCTTTACGAGTAAGACCAGTGAGTTAGGATTCCGGGTTAAATTGGCCGGTGTAATTGGTAAGCTTTTAGCAATTTCAGGGAAAAATTGACCTGCAATTAGGTCTTGTCCGGCCGTTAAGGTACTGTTTTTGTTTTCAGCAATGATTTGATTAATCCCCAATTGTTCACGGTGTTGCACCAAAGCGAAGACAATCGCTTTATTAACCGTGAATTGATATTCCGAATCCCATCGCTGGTGGGGTAAATGTCCCAATGAACCATTAAAATTAATCATAGGACTGGTTAGTTGGAGCTCATCATAAATCAATTGCGAGCCTTGATAAGAACGACCGGTAATAATACTAACTAAGTGGCCGGCCGTTTGCAGGCGTTGCATGATTTGGATGGTGGGTAAGTTTAATTTAGAACTGGCATTCAACGTGGTGCCGTCTAAATCTAATGCAATCAATTTTCGTTCCATTAAAAAAACACCTCAATTATCAGAAATACGCTTAGTCTTTTCAATTTAGCATATTTTCTGAAAGAATGCGAATGTGGATCAGCGAGGGCGGTTCGAAGTGTGGTAATCTATTCTATGATCATGTTTTGAATTAGGAGGACTGACGGTTGAACTTACCAGCAGAATTTATTACAAAATATCAAAAATTACTTGGTCCAGCAGCGCCGGCTTTTTTTGCGGCATTTGATGAACCGGTTGAAAAAGGCTTCCGCGTTAATCCGGAAAAAGCAGTGACGCCCGCAATGCGTGCCAAAATGGCTGACCCGATTGCTTACAGTGAAATCGGTTATTATGGCAAAGTTAATGGTAATTCGCTAGAACATTTAGCTGGCGCTGTTTATAGCCAAGAACCCAGTGCGATGACGGTTGGAGAAGTGGCGCGACCAGAATTGAATGAGCGGGTTTTAGATTTATGTGCGGCCCCTGGTGGCAAGACGACGCATTTATTAAGTTATTTAAAACAAACGGGGTTATTAGTCACAAATGAAATCAACCCCAAACGTGTCACGGCGTTAGGTGATAATGTCGAGCGGTATGGCGCCCGCAATGCTGTGATTATGAATGAGACCCCCGCGCATTTAGCGCAGGCGTTACCACACTTTTTTGACCGGATTTTAGTGGATGCCCCTTGTTCTGGTGAAGGCATGTTTCGTAAGGATCCGGATGCGATGCAATATTGGTCGCCTGAGTATCCAGCTGAATGTGCAACCCGCCAACGAGAAATCCTAACTGAGACGGTTAAGATGCTACGGCCAGGCGGACATTTGATTTATTCAACGTGTACGTTTGCACCTGAAGAAGACGAACAAATGATTGCATGGTTATTGGCGACTTATCCAGCATTGGCACTAGAACCAATCGAAAAAAGTGCTGGTATGGTGGCAGCTAAACCCGAATGGGCCGATAATAATCCTGAATTAGCGAAGGCTGTCCGGTTATTTCCACACTTAGTGCGTGGTGAAGGTCATTTTATTGCAAAGCTGGTTTATCGTGATGAGACCAAGGTTAAACCAGTCAAAGTTGTTCGTGATAGCTTAACGCCAGCTCAGCGACAATTATGGCACCAATTTTTAACGCAATTGCAGGTGACCGACTTTCCTGCGCTGGTCTTGCAAGCACATGGGGATCAGTTGTATGGATTGCCAGCAATGATGCCGGTCACGCGCCGGTTAAAAGTTTTTCGTCCAGGTATTCAATTAGGGACCTTTAAGAAAAAACGATTTGAACCTAGTTATGCGTTAGCCTTGGCTAGTGATGATTTGAACCTACCTAAATTGCCTATTACTGCGACACAATGGACTAAATATGTTCATGGTGAAACTTTTGAACTAACGGCACCAGCGATGACCGGTTTTGTGGTACTAACTTGTGCCGGCTTACCAGTTGGTTTTGGGAAAGTTGTTGGCCGGACCGTGAAGAATTTCTTTCCAAAAGGCTTACGTTTCTTAGCGACAACGGAAAATTCAACCCTATAATAGGGACATCTTTAACACAAAAAACCTCGCGCTGCTGTGACTGCGCGAGGTTTTTGTATGTTAAAGACTAACCGTCCGTTGACGGAGAACTTGAATGCAATAGGTACAGTAGCTGACTGAGTTGGTCTTTAAAAATGAGCGAATTTCAGTTAGCGCTGGTTTGGGGACCTCAAAAAGAAAGTAGGCCCGATCACGTTTGTTTAATGGTTTACCACAGTTTTGACAAATTAGCATTTTAATCGCTCCCATCCGTTTAAGCCTAGCTTACCGAAAGTAACGCTAATTGGATAAGATTGACATTTGAAAGGATACTGGCATATCTAAAGCAGGGACTGCAAGGGGTTCATACTCGTTTATTAGGGTGTCAGCGTTTGGCGATAAGCTAACAACGTAGGTGAAAAAATCAATTTATCACGCATTTGATGTAAGTCACTAATTTTGTTAGCTCCGACTAGTGCCATTAGTAATTTAAATTGCGCTTGCCAGTCGTTTAACTGGGCAATGACTTCAGCGTCAGTGTGATGTAAAAGGGCGTGTAAGACGACGCCCGCGATGCCCACTGCATCGGCGCCTAGAATTAGGGCCTTTAAAGCATCTAAGGGGTGGCGGATGCCACCAGCCGCTAAAATTGTTAAATCTTGTGGATGGTCCTGAACGGCTAATAAAGATTCAACCGTTGATAAGCCAAAGTTATCTAAATAGGCCATATCACGCGCTGGCCGCCGGCGGTTTTCAATCTCGACAAAGTTAGTGCCGCCATGTCCGCCTAAATCAAGATAGCGGACGCCGGCTTGGTAAAGCTGGGTCATCGTGGGCTTAGAGATACCAAAGCCCACTTCTTTAGCGATGACCGGGATTGGTAGGGTGGTCGCTAATTGTTGAATGTTCGCTAACCATTTAAAGTCGCGGTCACCTTCTGGCATGACAATTTCTTGAACAACGTTTAGATGCAATTCTAAGGCATCAGCGGCTAACATTTGAATGGCTGTTTTAGCAGCGGCTAAGGAGTGCCCAGCACCAAGATTGGCAAAGACTAAGCCCGTTGGATTAGCGGTCCGGACATTAGCAAAAGTCGGGGCTAAGCTGGGATCTTTAATGGCAACACTTTGGGAGCCAGTGGCAATTGGCAAGTGACAGGCGGCCGCAATGGTGCCTAACCGAGTATTCAAACGCCCGGTTTGAATTGAACCACCCGTCATCGCTTCGATATAGAGTGGGGTAGCCCAGTGCCATTTTCCAACGGTAGCCTGGGTTGAAATTTCCGCCACAGTGGTTTCTGGCAAGGCATCGTGACGTAGACGGAGGTCGTCGAATCCGTTTGGTTGATCGGCATGGTAATATTTTTCAGCTAATGAGACATGTTCATCTTTACGATGAGATTGCATACTTTGTGGCATGGGCCACCTCCAAATAAACAAAATTAAGGTTAAAAAAACGAATCGGCACCGCGACCTGCTTAGTGGCCGGAGCGATTCGTATTTAAAGTCAGTTTAAGCTTTCGAGATTGGGCTATCACCAACTAAATGCACGTTTAGGTTCAAGCGTTCGATGCCTTCATGCGCCCACTGTTTTAGAAGTGGGGCTGGATTGATGGCTTGGTCAATTAAGACGATGCCACAATCACCGCCACCAGCACCAGAAGTTTTAGCGGCCGCACCGGCGGCTTCAGCGATGGCAATCATTTTTTTGAGCATGGGCGTTTCAATCGTGACTTGACTAAAGGCGCCTAAGGCTTGTAATAACTGTCGATTTTGACGTAACTCCGCTTGGATTTCAGCCAGATTGTGCGTGTGAAAGCCTTGAATCATCCGTTTTAAGCAAGTTTTACTAGCAGCTAAAAAGGTTTGGTATTCGGACCGTTGCTTAGCTTTCACCAAGGCCACCTTGTCAACTAAGTGTGAAGTTGAGGCCGGCGACCCGGTCCAACCGATAATCAGCCGAAGATCGGCTGGCGGTGTCAGTAGCTCAATATTTAAATCTGGCCAGTCCATGGCAAGTAAGTCAGTTAATGAGGCTGTTTGGCGTTGCTTAGCTAACCATTGCCGATTAAAAGAGTGGTAGGCAATCCAGCCACCATAAACACTTGCCGCAATATCCCCTAAGGAACCGTTACCTTGGACGGAGAGGTGAGCAATCGCAGCTAATTTAAAGAGCTTACTTTTATCCATTGATAAGTGGTAGAACTCACAGAGCGCTTTGACCGTGGCAACGGTGACGGCGGCAGATGAGCCTAAACCGTATTTTTTGCCATCGGAACTATCTAGCTCACTATTAATGCCGAGGTGATAAACGCCCAGTTCACGCCCAGCTTCACGGGCATAACTTTCAGTTAAGCTAATTGCTGAAAGAATGTAGTGGAATGGATTATCGCGATTGTCAAACACCATTTTGTTGCCACGGCGTTGCCAAAAGATTGAGTTTTCTTGATATTGCTTCGAAACGATACTTCCGAAAGTATCACTAGGTGAAATTGTGGCCGTCACAAATTGGTCGAGAGCCACAATAATGGCCGGAAAGCCAGACTCAACCACTGCATATTCCCCTGCAATGTAGAGTTTTCCAGGTGCTTTCACCGTAATCATGCCATCATGTCCTTTCATGGTAGTAACACCGCACGCAGTTAGTCACTACCAGTCAAAATTAAGTCTAAATTAATTGGTTGTCATTGTAATTCCTGGGCCCGGTTTAGCAATGATGAGTTGTTCGGCGGTAAAGTGTGTTTGTAACGCGCTGGTGATTTTAGCAGTATCTTTACCAGCACAAATAATCTTCACGTTGGGCCCAGCATCCAAAGTATAATAACAGTTAATCCCCCGTGCACGCAAGTTTTCAACGATTTTAATGGTTGTTAACGTATCCGCAGTGAAATAATTAAAAGCTGGTTTAGCGCTTAGATTCAAAGCGTGCATCCGCATGGCGTTGGTCTCGGCAATTTCACCGACCGCAGTTAAGTTCCGGTCAGCGATAGCCGTGCGCATCTGTGCTAAATCATGATTAGCTGTTTTGACCCAAGCCGCATAATAAGGAGACGTTTGGACGACGCGGGCCATGCCATTAGTTGAACTGATGGGCTTTTTATGTGCCTGCAAGACAACTGCAATCATTTGAATGTCCCAATCAACGGGATCTTGAATGGTCTCCGCATAGGAACTGGCGTCATCATGGCCAGCATGCCATTCAACGAAGCCACCGAAAATGGAGCGGGTGGCTGACCCAGATCCGCGCCGTGCTAGCCGACTTAATTCAGTTGGTGTGAGGGTTAAGCCGGCTGCTTGGCTACTGGCTGCCGCTAAGGCCGCAAAGCCAGAAGCCGATGAGGCTAAGCCGGCCGAAGTGGGGACATGGTTACTGGTCTTGACAATCGCCCGGGCGGTTTGACCACTTAGCTGGCGAACAAGGTCGAGAAAGCTGACCATGCGCCGAGCCTTGCCAGGGGCTAGCTTCGTCTGATTAAAATAAATAACATCTTGATTAGCCTTAGCGTCAAAGGTGACACTCGTTTCGGTATAAAAATGATCTAAAGTTAATGAGATACTGCCATTTTGAGGTAGCATCAATGTGGCATCTTTTTTCCCCCAGTATTTAACGAGTGCAATATTGGTGTGGGCTTTAGCAGTAACAGTTTTTGACATGTGGGTCCTCCAAATTAATCAGTTGGTAATAGGGGTTCAACCCAAGTAGCGGTCGCCCCAGCGGCGGAAAGTTTTTGTGACAGATTATTTGCAATGCTAGCTTCAGGGGCGATGGCGATGAGACAGCCACCTTGACCGCTCCCCGTTAATTTAGCCGCTACGGCGCCATTTTGGCGGGCCACTGCCAAGAGCTGTTCTAAGGCTGGGTGGCTAACTCCTAATGAACGCAAATCATCTTGTGCACCATTCAAAGCCGTGGCTAAGGCCGTTAAATTACCGGTCGCTAAGGCTGAACGTGTTTGTTCGGTGAGCTGGCCTAAGTGTTCGATTCGGCTTTGAATAGTCGTTCCTTCAACCATTAAAAGATTTTTAACGGTTGCCACGGCCACTTTGGTCTGACTTTTAATGCCGGTGTCCGCAATCACTAAATAACCGGGTAATTTAATGGGAATTGGAAAGTTTTCACGATCTTTAATAAACCAGACCGGTGAATTAGCACTTGCGGTCGCCACATCTAAGCCGCTTGGTTGCCCGTGAGTATAACTTTCGGCAATATTAGCGGTTCGGAGTAAGTCCTGATGTGATAAGGGCTGTTCAAAGAAGTCATAAAGCGCCCGTGTCACTGCTACGGCGGCCGCCGCTGAAGAACCCATGCCGCGTTCCGAAGGGATATCACTGGTAATATGAATATCGAAGCCTTGATTAGGACGCTCAAAACGAGCTAACAAAGTTTTGATTAAGGCTTGGATACCACCTAAGTTAGCGCTCATCATTTGAAAGTCCCCATTAAAGTAACGACTTTTAACCGTTTGAGCCGTATCACGGCGGTGAATGACGGCTTGCATTTGAATCGTCGAAATCGGTAAGGCGATGGCGGGTTGTCCGTAGACGACGCCATGTTCGCCAATTAAAATGATTTTGGCATGACTAGTGCCGGTAGCTAGATTTTTCAATCGTGTCGCTGCCTTTCTAAATGGATTAATAATAGGATAATGATACCTTAGAATTTAGTTTTTTGCTACGTTCCATTAGGGGCCGGTTAGTAATTTATCGGATTTATAAAGAACAGTTACAAAAGTTTGAGTAAAATCTAACAAAAATGGGGTCAGTTGAGACTAGTCCGGTGACTAAAAGTTGAATCTGACCAGTTAGGTCAACAATTATGGTAAGCTTAGGGCTAAAATTTAGGACCGTTTGGGCGTGTTAACGCTTGAAATCGACCATAATTCGCTTTACGTCTATGCTATAATTTAAAGAGACTAATTTTTTCAGAAAAAATAATATTAAAGACTGAATTTGGGGAAATGACCATGAAACCAAACACGACCTATGCCGTTGTTGATATTGAAACAACTGGTACTAGTGTTAAGGATGGCGATCGTATCATTCAAATTGGCTGTGCGTTCGTCAAAAACAATAAAATAATTAATACTTTTGCAGCGGATGTTAATCCACTGACGAAAGTGCCACCGGTGATTGAAAATTTAACCGGTATTAGTAATGCGCGGGTGCGTAAAGCGCCGCCATTTGATGACTTGGCAGGGACGATTTATAGTCTTTTACAAGGCACTGTTTTTGTGGCGCACAATGTTAATTTTGATTTACCGTTCATCAATGCTGAATTACAACGAGTTGGCTATCCAGAATTGCCGATTCAAGCGGTTGATACGGTTTCGTTGAGTCAGATTTTATTGCCAACGGCCCCGAGCTTTCGTTTGCGAGATTTAAGTGCGCTATTGACGATTGAACATCAACATCCGCATGCTGCTGATAGTGATGCAATTGCGACGGCCCATTTGTTTATCTTTTTGCAACAACGCTTAGCACAGTTACCGTTGACGACGTTGCAACAAATGGTGCAACTAACGCCGGAATTACCACGCGATACAGCGGAACTATTTGCGTATGCCTTACAACAAGGGAAAAAGCATCCGGGCCGGTTGCCACATGATTTAATGATCAAGAACGGGTTAGCATTGCGCAAAAAAAAGTTGCCGCAACAACCAGTTGGCCGTAGCGATGCTCGTTATCCGTTAACTAAGGTGCAAAAAGTGCACCTATTTGGCACGGATTTACGGTATCGACCACAGCAAGCGCGGATGATGAACCAAATTTATCGGCATTATACGAAAGCTAGCAGTCAAAATGAACCGTTGTTAATTGAGGCGCCGACCGGAACTGGCAAGACACTGGGCTATTTGTTGCCACTGGCGTACTTGGCGCAAGGACAACGGCAAGTAATCATCAGTACGGCAACCACGGTGTTGCAGAATCAACTGTTAGACCAAGGCGTTCAACTCTTAAACGTGTTATTACCTAATCCGGTCACCGCAGTCGTCATTAAAGGAAATCAGCATTATGTTGATTTAGACCGGTTTGCGCGGGGGCTGGCGTTACATGAGCATTCTAAGCAAACGCAACTCCTAAAATTACGTGTGTTAGTATGGTTGACCACGACGACAACGGGTGATTTAGATGAACTTCATCTGACCACTTATCAGGCCCCTTACTTTAAAGAAATCGCGCATCATGGGGTGGCCTCACTTAAGGCGGATGATCCGTTCTTCAAAGATGACTTTTTACGGTTTCGGGATCAGCAGATGGCCCAAGCAACCTTTATTATTACGAACCACGCTTATTTGATGCAACACGTGGCGCAATTAGGTAGTCGACAACAACAGCCATTATTAGTTTTAGATGAGGCACAGCATCTCGCTGAAGGCGTCTTACGGGAATCGCGACAACGCTTTGATTTCAACTTCTTCATGGCAGCTTGTCATAGTTTGACCAGTCGGATTGATCAAGAACACGGGCTGAATCTACGGGCGCTGTTTGCCGAACAACCACAATCCGATTATCGGTTAAAGTTATTAGATAATTCCTTGAATGATACGGATTTACATTTGCAACAATTACAAGCGGCCTTAGCGCGGGAATTTGTCGTCGCACAAAAGGGTGGCAGTCAGCCGGTTGAAATTGCGGTTACAACCGAAGCGGTCACGGCCTTTTTTGCAACGCATAATAGTTTGATTAAGCAATTGCAGACGGCGATTGAGAATTGTTTCTTACAATTTCAACAATTGAATGAACAATATCAACATGATCAAGCGGAAGTATTGCCTTCTGAGCAACATGTTCTCGATGATTTTTATAATCGGATGCAGGATTTACGCCAAGGCTATGATTTGTTACGAACGTGGTTAATGCCAGCGACGCGTGAACAGCGGGTCTTTTGGATTACCCTGAATCAGTGGCATGATCGTGGTAGCTTGAGTTTGTCAGGTAGTTTGATTGATACGAAGGGGTATTTCAAGGAACAGCTCTATCCGTATTTCAGTGCGCCATTGTTTACGGGTGCGACGTTATTTGCGACAGGAAAGTCACAGTATGTTTATACGCAATTGGACCTTGATGAAAAGACAACGGTCCATCATCAATTATCAACCCCATTTGATTTAGAAAAGCAGGCGCGGCTATTAATTGCCACGGATGCTGTCGGTCCAGAAGCCCCCGGTGGTAAGCAACGGGTCGCCTACTTAACGCAGGCCATTAATGCCATTGCGATGGCGACACCCAAGCAAACACTGGTCTTATTTAATTCGTTGAACATGATTGAAGCAGTCTTTCATGGGCTACATCAAACGAAGTTAAGTGCAGATCGTGAAATCTTGGCTCAGGGTGTCAATGGCAGTCGCGAGAAATTATTGCGGCGTTTTGTTCAAGGTGATCATGCGATTCTATTAGGGGCGGCTAGTTTTTGGGAAGGCATTGATTTGCCACAAGACCAATTAGAGTTATTAATTATTACCCAATTGCCCTTTGAATCACCGGATCGTACCACAACTAAGGCCCGTTACCAGCAATTACGGCAGGCCAAGCTTAATCCATTCTATAATGAAGCGTTACCAAAGGCTGCGTTACGGTTACGTCAGGGGATTGGCCGGCTCATTCGTACGGAACAAGATACGGGTGCTGCGGTTATTTTAGATGATCGCCTCGTTACAAAGCGGTATGGACAAACAATTTTAAAGGCGTTACCTAAAACAATGCCGCCAGTTAATGGCTCAATTGCTGAAATTACAACGGAACTACAAAGTTTTTTCAAAACTAAGTAAGAAAGCGTTCCGTGCCCGGTGTAATTTGCTATAATTAGGCTATCTATTTTTTGAAAGGATCCGGAAAAACTATGAGAGTTCAACGTAGAAGACGTCCAGAACGACTAATCATGATCATTTTGTTAGTGGTCTTAGCAATTATTGTGGCCGTCTATGGGACCCTATGGGTGGCCCAACGTCCGGTGCACAATGCCCAAAAAACAGCTTATAGTTTAGCTGTTAGTAAAGGCAAGCTAAAAACGACGACGGCATTTTCTCAGTATAATGGGACAGCTAGTTATTATGTGGTTACCGGGACTTCTAAAAAGAATGTACCAGTATATGCCTTGATTAAGACTAAAAAGCCTCATCAGACGACAATTGTGAAGCAATCCGCCGGAATTACTCGTACGAAGGCCCTACGCAAAGTTTGGTCGAAACGTAATCCTAGCAAAGTGATCAAAGCCACGTTAGGCGTGTATGAAGGTCAAGTTGTTTGGGAAATTACGTATTTAAATCAGAAAAAAGCCCTCTGTTATGAAATTTTACAGTATGCTACTGGTAGTGAAATAAAATCAATTATTAATATTTAAATGTAAAGGAGCTCGGTCATCAATGGAATTATCGCATAAAGTCATGCAGATTCAGCCATCCGCGACCTTAAAAATTAGTGCGCAAGCAAAACAAATGATTGCGGCCGGTATCGATGTTATTAATCTGGGAATTGGTGAACCGGATTATCAGACGCCAGAAAATATTAAACAGGCGGCAATCACGAGTATCACTAATGGACAGGCCAGTTTTTATACACCGGCAACTGGATTACCCGCATTAAAACAAGCGATTAGTCAACGAATTATGGCTGATCATGGCTATCAATTTGACCCGAGCCAAATTGTCGTGACCGATGGCGCTAAAATGGCGTTATTTACGTTATTTCAGGTTATTTTGAATCCGGATGATGAAGTTTTATTGCCAGTTCCGTATTGGGTGAGCTATTCGGAACAAGTTAAACTAGCTGGTGGGGTGCCAGTTGAAGTTGGGACTGACCGGCAACTACGGTTCACGATTGCGGACTTAGAAGCCCAACGAACGACTAAGACCAAAGCCCTTGTCTTGAATTCACCACAAAATCCATCAGGGTTAGTTTTTAGTCGCGCAGAATTAACGGCAATCGTTAATTGGGCGGTTCAACATGATATTTTAATCATTGCGGACGAAATTTATGAGAAACTATTATATAATGGCAATCATTTTACGTCGGTATTGGAATTAGATGCTGCCAATATGGATCACATTGTGCTCATTAATGGGGTTTCAAAGGCTTATTCGATGACTGGCTGGCGGATTGGCTATGCCGCTGGTCCTAAAGCAATCATGGCGAAAATGGGTGTGGTTTTAGGCCATGCGGCTAGCAATCCAGCCGCAGTATCACAATATGCGGCCATTGAGGCGTTTGGAGGTGACCAGACGTCCGTGGAAACAATGCGTCAAGGGTTTGAAAAACGCTTGAACGACTTGTATCCACTAATTAATGCGCTACCGGGCTTCAAGTTGCCAAGTGGTAAGCCAGCGGGGGCTTTTTATCTGTTCCCAGATGTGACGGAAACGTTACGGCTGACCGGGTATGCGGATGCGCCGGCGTTAGTAAGTGCTATCCTGACTGAGGCCCATGTTGGTTTAGTGCCAGGCGAAGCCTTTGGATTGCCTGGTCATATTCGGTTAAGTTATGCGACGGATTTAGAGTCGTTACATACTGCTTATCGCCGGCTAAAAACATTTATTGATCAAAAAATTGCTGAACAAGCGAAATAACTGGAGGATTTAAATTAATGGTGCAAGAAATCAACATTACACAAGCTAAAGACCATGTTGACGAAAAAGTTAAAATTGGGGTCTGGCTAACAAATAAGCGTTCAAGCGGTAAAATTGCGTTTTTACAATTACGTGATGGGACAGCCTTTTTCCAAGGGGTTGTTGTTAAGAGTCAAGTGACACCTGCCGTTTTTGAACTAGCTAAAGAAGTTAAACAAGAAACCAGTATGTGGTTGACTGGGGTCATTCATGAAGATAGTCGCTCAAAATTCGGTTACGAAATCGAAGTTGAAGACATTGAAGTTGTCGGCGAAAGTGAAGACTATCCGATTACCCCGAAAGAACATGGGGTTGATTTCTTAATGGATCATCGTCATTTATGGTTACGTTCAACGCGGCCATGGGCGGTTATGAATATTCGTAATGAAGTTATCCGAGCAACGTACGAATTCTTCAATCAAGAAGGCTTTATCAAGATGGATTCACCAATTCTGACTGGGAGTGCCCCAGAAGGAACTACTGAATTGTTCCATACTGAATACTTCGATCGGGATGCTTACTTATCACAAAGTGGGCAATTATACGCTGAAGCTGGGGCTTTAGCCTATGGCAAGGTCTTCACCTTTGGGCCAACTTTTAGAGCTGAAAAATCTAAGACACGGCGGCATTTGATTGAATTTTGGATGATTGAACCTGAAATGGCGTTCATGCATCAAGAACAAAGCTTAGAAGTTCAAGAACGTTACATTGCCTTCTTAGTTCAAAGTGTCATTGACAACTGCAAGTATGCCTTGGATATTTTAGATCGCGATGTTGAAAAATTACAAAAGTATACGAAGTTACCTTACCCACGAATCAGTTATGATGAAGCAATTGATTTATTAAAGGCAAATGACTTTGATGTGGAATGGGGCGCTGATTTTGGCTCACCAGAAGAAACTTTCTTGGCGGACCATTTCGACCAACCAGTTTTCGTTCTCAACTATCCTAAGGCTATCAAGCCGTTTTATATGAAGCCACATCCAACCCGTAAAGATGTTGTGATTTGTGCCGATTTATTAGCGCCTGAGGGCTATGGTGAAATTATTGGTGGTTCTGAACGGGCCACTGATTATGACTACTTACTTGATCAAATTAAAAAAGCGGGTCTAGATCCTAAAGACTACGCTTGGTATTTAGATTTGCGTAAGTATGGTAGTGTGCCACATGCTGGCTTTGGTTTGGGCTTGGAACGTTTCTTGACGTGGATTACCTCTGAGGACCATGTGCGTGAAACAATCCCATTCCCACGGTTATTGAACCGTATTTACCCGTAAAATTTTAAATGAGTGGTAGGCAGGGAGTGAGACAAAATTGTCGCACTCCCTGTTTGTTCAGGAGGTTATGTGATGGAACCATTAGCACAAGCGTTAGTCAATGGCGGTCAGACCAATATTGCCAATAGTTTATTAAGTCATTATCGCGCCATTGGTCTCACAAATGATGAATTATTAGTCTATCTGCAATTTAAGCGGTTGATGGATCAAGGCGATCAATTTCCGGATGCGGGGGTCGTTGCACAAAGTTTAGGCGAGACGACGAATACTGTTTTTCAGCGGTTACATGAGATGTTAGCTAAGAAGTTACTGACGATTGAGTCGATTACGGCAGCTGATCAAAAAATTCATGATCGGTATAATTTTGATGGCCTCTACGACAAGTTGGCGGTGGCTTTGAAGCAGGAACCGACCGTGGCTATCGTCACTGGGACTGCGGCAGCAGTCACTGAGAATCCACGTCAAAAAGTGTTTAAAGCGATTGAAACTGAATTCGGTCGGGCACTTTCACCGATGGAGATGGAACGGGTCAGTCGTTGGTTTGATGAAGATCACTACGATCCCGAAATCATTAAACTTGGGTTGCAGGAAGCTGTTTTACGACAAGTATATAATTTAACTTATATTGATCGTATTTTGCTTAATTGGCAAAAACGACATCTGACGACCGCAGTTCAAATTGAAGCTGATCGGCGTCAAGGGATTGAGCAACGGTTGAATTCAGCACCAAAACCCCAACGACAGACCGGGGAGCATGCTGGTCCCCAGATGCCGCTGTTTAAGTTGGGTGAAACTCAAAATTGAAGGTTTAATCTCAGTTGACCCTGAGTGGATAACCAAAAACGCACCAACAGGCCATATTAGGCTTGCTGGTGCGTTTTTTGGTTGTGGCTAATTAATTACCTGCATTATCATCGGTCGCCGGTTCAGTGGAACTAGCGGCGGTTGATGACGAAGCAGCTTCACTGGAACTAGAACTGCTAGCGACTTCAGAGCTAGAACTAGCTTCGGAGCTACTGCTGCTACTAGTTTCGGCTTCCGAACTACTACTTGAAGCTTCAGATGAGGAACTAGCTGAAGACGATTCACTAGAACTGGCGGCACTACTGCTGGTCGCATTGTTGGAACTGGCAGTGGCAGTAGAACTAGTCGTTGAAGCGGAAGCGGCACTCGTGGTTCCTGAGGACGTCTGTGATGCTGAGAAGACATGGTTGGCCAAGTATAATTCTTGGAGACCATGTCTAGTTGTTGTTGCAACTGAGCTAGGCTTGGTCCAATCAGAATTCGGTGAATATTGTTGTAAGTAGGTCATCATTTCACGATAGATATCTTGCGAAATTTTTGACGTCGTTGAATCAATATAGCCGTTCTTAGCATAAGCTTGATCGTAACCAGTCCAAACTGAAACTGAATAGTTTTTCGTATAGCCGGCCATCCAAGAGTCAATATCGGCGTCTGATGGGACCTTACTCTTCCAATCGCTTGGATAACCATCGGTCCCAGTCTTGCCGGCTTGGTAAACACCACTAATTTTAGCGGTGGTCCCAGTCCCAGTAGAACTGTTAATGACGCCTTTTAACATATCTGTGATCATGTAAGCCGTGGATTTTTTCATCGCCCGTTTACCAGTACTACTGTAGGTGGTTGTCTCATTATCTTGACTGACAATTTTGTTGACATAGTAGGGCTTATGGTAAACGCCACCGTTGGCAAATGCGGCATAAGCGCCAGCAACTTGTAAGGTCGATACGTTAGCCCCAATGGCGTAAGCATAAGGAATCGTACCGGTAAAGTTCATCCCTAAACCATTGGCAAAAGTTTTGGCTTTTGTGCGGCCAACTTGTTCCAAGGTTCGTACGGCGGGAATGTTTCGGGATTGAACGAGCGCTTCACGCATCGTCATGTTCCCTAAGGTCTTGTTATCAAAGTCATTGACTGAAATCTTGCTACCAGGATACTTATATTTAGTATCAGAAACAGTCTTATAAGTTGGCCAATTGAGGTATTCAATTGCCGGGCCGTAATCCAAAATTGGCTTCATCGTGGAAGCGTTGGAACGGTCAGTTTGGACGGCTCGATTCAAGCCGTAGGTAACGTCCCCAGTTTTACGGCCACCAATCATGGCTGAAATTTTCCCAGTATACGAATCGACGACGGAAACCCCTAACTGAAACTTGTCATTGGGGTAGGAGACGTAGGTATCACTATTGGCAATTTGATAGAGCCGTTTCTGGGCATTCATGTTTAAGTTAGTATAGACTTTTAGGCCATCAGTATATGGATCGTAACCTTTGGCTTTAATGGCCGTGATGACTTCTTTTAAATAGGCATCGACTACTTTGTTTTTATGCTGCTGGGTGACTAAGCTGGTGTGCGTCTTAGCTAACCCCGTTTGAACATTCACATTTTTAGCGGCTGTCATTTGTTGTTTCGTGATGGCTTTATTAGAATACATTGCTTCTAAGACGAGGTTGCGCCGGCTCGTCGCATAGGCGGGATAGGTTGTTGGGTCATAATTAGTTGGTGATTGTGGCATACCGGCTAATAAGGCCAACTGGCTGAGATTAAGTTGACTCAAGGACTTGCCATAGTAATATTCTGCGGCGGTTCCCATCCCATAGACACCGTTCCCCATATAAACCTTGTTAATGTAGAATTCCAAAATTTGGGATTTACTAAAGTGTTTTTCAACATTTAGCGCTAACCAAGCTTCTTGGGCCTTAACTTTAATATTTCGATCGGAAGTTTTCGTTGAAAAGACGGACAACTTGACCAGTTGCATGGTCAGCGTACTCCCACCTTGCATCCCCAGTGAGGAGCCTTTAAGGTTACCTAAAGCTGCGCCGAGAATCCGGTAATAGTCGACCCCTTTATGTTGGTAAAAACGACGATCTTCAATGGAGACAACCGCGCTTTTTAAAGTTGCTGGAATCTGATTAGATTTAACGTATTCGCGATTACTGTTACCTAGATTAGCGAATAGTTTACCGTTAGCATCGTAGACACGCGTGGTGTTTTCGCTTTTAAGACTGCTTTCAGTAACTGTGGGGGAACTTTGGGCAAAGTAGAAGAAGAGGCCAATGCCAGCCAGAATACCGACAACTGCTAATGCAATTAACGTTAAGATGATTCGACGTACCCAATGTTTTTTGGGTGGTTGGGGGGTATCCCGTTTACGCGCTACCCGTGAGTTTTGATTATTGTTACCTGCCATGATGGTCTCCTTTAATGACTTGATAATTAATATTAATGCTTAATAAGGATATCAACCGCTTCTAAATAGGGAATGAGCGGATTAATCTGGTAGTGCATTTCACTGGCTAAGCGTTCAATGTCAGCAAGTGGAATTGATTTGCGACCACCATCAGCTTGGTGATCCCAATAAGTAAATAAATCTGAAGCTTTTAATAAAAATAACCGATTCAAAACTGCAAAGCGAATGATGACAAAACAAATGCCGGCTTGACCCAAACATTTTCGCATGTGCTCAATTTGGTGTTCGTGGAAATTTTTGAGTGGAAAGGCCGTTTTACTTTTGGTTTCCTTAGCTTCAAAATCAAGATAGTTGCCTTGATAAACGCCATTATAATCAGTCGTCGAGGCGTGTTTGAAATAAGCTTCGCGGATGACGGCGGCACTCCGGTTAGGATAATCCACCTTAACAATTTGAATGGGCGTCGGTTTTTTATAAACGACGGCGATATCATGTTCAAGATAATAGGTGTTGCTGGTGTTAATCTCTTCCTCCAGGCTCATCCCACGATCGCCAAAATTAACGTTAGCGAATTTTGATGGGTGCGATTTGGCATGGGCCGGTTGGTGATAGGGATTGCCGTTTGGATAACGAATCGTCACATTATCAACCTCCTAATAATCACATATTATACCAATAAATGCCGTTTTTACATAATGGACTCAAGTCCTTTTGAAAATATGGCGTTTTTAAAGTGTTTAGTGACAAGTTTTGATGACTTAATGATGTCATTAGTTGTTCCTATCATAACGTAAATGACTGGCAATTCCCGTAATTGAGTAACGTCGACAATGTACTTGTTAAAAGCGGCATTTCCGGTTAAAGTAAACATTAACGAATATTAAGGGAGGCTTTTTTGTGAGTCGTTTATGGATGAGCGGCTATCGTAGCTATGAACTGGGTGTTTTTGGTGATACCGATGATAAATTAAAAGTGATCAAGTATGCGTTGACCAGTTATTTAACAGCCCAGATTGAAGATGGGGTTGATTGGTTGATTACCGGTGGTCAATTAGGCGTCGAACAATGGTGTGCAGAGGTTGGGGTTGCTTTAAAACAAACCTATCCTGAATTAAAAGTGGCCATGATGTTACCCTATGCGGAATTTGGCGGGCGTTGGAAAGAAAATAATCAGGCCAAATTACAACTACTATTGGCGCAAGTTGATTTTCATGCCGCAATCAGTAAACGACCTTACGAAAATCCACAACAATTAAGAAATTATCAAGAATTTATGGTGACCCATACAGATGCGGCTGCGTTAGTTTATGATTTAGATAATCCAGGAAAACCTTCGTATGACTACGATGCTATCCAGTCATTTACTGAGACACAACCGTATCCGTTAACAGTAATTGACTTCGATTGGTTGCAAGAAAGTGCGAATGAGTATGCAGAAAAACAGAATAATGGTTTTAATTTCGAATAAAGTCTGCTACAATGTTTTAAGTAATGCGGATGCCGTTTCGGTATTGCGCGAATAACAATGAGGTGTTTTTAAGTATGGCTAAACATAATTTTACTCCCAAAGACATCCTACAAAAAGAATTCAAGCCAAAGATGCGGGGTTATGACCCAGCTGACGTGGATGGTTTCTTAGATAATGTCATTAAGGACTATGAGTCATTTAATAAAGATAACCAACAACTTTCAGATGAAAACGAACGGTTGCGGGCCAAAGTCGATGAGCTTACAAAGCAAGTCGCAGTTGGTGCAACCAGTCCATCTTCACAGCCAACTAGTACGGTGACGAATATGGATATTCTGAAACGCTTATCTAATTTGGAACGGCACGTGTTTGGCGCCCAATTAGATAACAATCAAAATGAATCTCATCGACTTTAGCAGAGATTCGATGTAAATTCTGGGTAATCGCGGTCGGCTTATGTCGGCTGAGGAAGGTCCATGCCCGCACAAGCTGCGATGCTTGTAGTGTTCGTGCTCGGTGAAAAAATAAGCTGGGGAACCGATTTTATCGGTTACGGCGGGAAAAACGGCTAAGGCGCAAGCTATGCCCGAGTATCCCTGAAAAGTGCCACAGTGACGATACTTAGCTGGAAACGGCTAAGTTGGAACGCGGTAAACCCCTCGAGCGGGCAACCCAAACTACGGTAGGGGCGCTTCACATAAGTAAATGAACTAAATGTGGGGGGAGATCCTTGTGATCTCGAGATAGATGATTGCCGCCTAATCAACAGCCACCTGTGCTTTGGTTAGGTACAAAACATGGCCTACAGGAATTTACATTTTGACAGGAGACTAGGACAAAAGTTCGCTTTTGTCCTAGTTTTTTTATATGGTCAAGCTAACCACCATAAAACTATGCTAAACTGAGTAGGGCGACCGCACCAACGTGGTCGCGATGAAATAAGTACTTAAAATAAATGATAATAATTGTTTTACGATGTAGGAGGAACACATGGAAGAATTTAGATTAATTGCGACCGCAGCCAGCGGGATTGAAGCCTTAGTTGGCCGAGAATTACGGGATTTAGGGTATCAAACGCAAGTTGAAAATAGCCGTGTTCGGTTTAATGGGACGATTAAGGATGTTTTACGGACAAACTTATGGTTACGGACGGCTGATCGGATTAAAATTATCGTGGGCGAATTTAACGCCTATACTTTCGATGAACTATTCGAAAAAACCTTGGCCTTACCTTGGGATCAATTTTTACCAATGGATGCGGAGTTCCCGGTTGAAGGTAAGTCACGGAACTCAAAGTTACACAGTGTGCCAGATGTTCAGTCAATCGTAAAAAAAGCGATTGTTAATCAATTATCTAGTACCTATCATCGGAGTGGGCACTTACCAGAAACCGGCGCCTTGTTCCCGTTGGAAGTTGCGATTAATAAAGATAAGGTCTTGTTAACCCTTGATACCACGGGTAGTAGCTTGTTTAAGCGTGGCTATCGGGTTGAAAAAGGGAGTGCGCCATTAAAGGAAAATATGGCCGCCGCCTTAGTGATGTTAGCCAAATGGTATCCGGATAATGCGTTTGTCGACCCAGTTTGTGGTTCTGGAACGATTCCGATTGAAGCAGCGATGTTAGCACGGAATTTAGCACCTGGTTTTAACCGTTCTTTTGCTTGTGAAAAGTGGGATTGGGTGCCGAAAGGTCTCAGTCAAGAGTTACGGGATGAAGCAGATAGTCAAGCTGATTATGAGACAGAATTAGATATCAGTGGGTATGATATTGATGGCAAGATGATTGATATTGCTAAGCTGAATGCACAAGAAGCTGGGTTGTTAGATGATATCAACTTCAAACAGCTGGCGGTCAAAGACTTCACAACAGAAAAAGTGAATGGGGTCATTATTGCCAACCCACCTTATGGGGAACGGTTAAGTGATCGTGAGAGTGTCCGGGTCCTTTACGAACAGATGGGTGATGTATATGCCAAGTTACCTAGTTGGAGTAAATACATTTTAACCAGTGATCTTGAGTTTGAAGATTACTTTGGTAAAAAGGCCACTAAACGGCGGAAATTGTATAATGGTGCGTTACGGACGGATTACTTCCAATATTGGGGAAAACGTATTCGACCAGCGCGGACTGAAAATTAAATTATCAGGTTTAATGACACTTTAAGTAATCGTGCGTCATCGGGGCTAGTCAATCTTTTTGGCTAGTTCTTTTTTAGCCTAAATATTGGCTGAATACTACTCAATTCAAACACTTTAATACTGTTTTGATATTGAAGGTAGCATAAGCGATGATGACGGTAATGCATCGGTGACATATAATGTGAATGACGGTAGTACAAACTTCACCATAAGTAGTGCGGTGGAGGAAATGTTGACTCAAAACGAGACTGCCATTGGCGCATCGGATATGACTAATGCGATGAACGAAATTGCTGGCATCATTAAAAATGGTGATATCACCAGTAATACATCGATTAGTGCTTCTAAAATGGATATTACGCTAAAAAT
The DNA here is from genome assembly GCF_002970935.1 of Lactobacillus sp. CBA3606. Lineage (NCBI taxonomy): Bacteria > Bacillati > Bacillota > Bacilli > Lactobacillales > Lactobacillaceae > Lactiplantibacillus > Lactiplantibacillus kimchii. The sequence continues at coordinate 409,312 of NZ_CP027194.1, forward strand.
CAAGTCCACTTATGAGCACAAGGCAAGTAACGGTCGGACATATTCCATTGAGTATGTCATGACTTTGAAAATTCATTTCAAGGAATTTGTAGATCCATTGCCAGTTGGAGTCACAGAAACACAGGCGACTGATTACAATGCGAACTTGGCGAACGCCTTACAAAAGTTTGAAAACTCAATGAATTTCCTAAATGATTTGCATCCAGATTTGCAATTTGCACCAGTTGCTGCGTTCGAGGAAGGTACAATGACAGGTGTGGCAATATTCATAGTCGCAATGTTGCTTACCGCATAATATGATTGAATGGAGGGTGGTTTGTGCAGAATAGTGTTCAAGAAGCGATAGTAAGCTGCGTATTTATAATGGTTATACTGTATTTACTAGTTGTGTCCATTGTTTTAACGTTTGTCAGAAGCTTTCACATATCAGTAGGTCCCTTGCACTTCAAAGCAAGATTTCGTGCTAGGAAGAGTTATGTTTCAATGCCGATGAAAAATAATCCAAAAATTCGCAAGGCTTATATTAGATACTTGATAATAAGTGCTCTGACTGCTTTAAGCATTGTTGGCCAGCTTATTGTCATGCAAATTGGTTATCCCGTTGAAGCGGCAGTAGTTGGATGCACCTTGTATGGATTAGAGTGGTGGTCCGCTAAGGCTGTCTACCTACTGAGAGATTATTGGGAAAAACATGATACAAAAGCTGCTGGACTTACACTGGCCTCTAAAGAAGTGTTTAAAATAAGAATGACGTTATATAAAAGTACTATCATTGGTACAACTATTATGACTCTATCCTTTATGATTTATATGTTAAATTTCGGAGTTTATTTCTAAAGTATTTGAAAGTCCTTATCATTGCCACAATTCGTCACACCAAAAAGATTCGAACCAGTCTGTCCGAACCTTTTTGGTGACTAAATACGTATACTAAAATCAAAAGTTTGATATTGGTATTCAGTACGATCGTAGAGTTCTTGACGACCATAAGTGACTGATGTGATGTCTTTTAATTCGATTGATGACGAAATTTTTGAAAATAAAAAATAGCGCCCGAAAGCACTATTTTGAAGTGAACGCCTTGAGTTAGAGTAAATCCAAATTCAGGGGGTTTTACTATGTTTAAGTTTAATTTAAGGCTCCTAAAAGTGAACCGCCTCAGGCTGACATTATTGTCCAGCTGGGGCGGTTCACTGCTTGGTGCCGTTTTTTTAATTGGGTAGCTGTTATTAGCTACGGCTGTGTCAAAACTAGTTAGTCAGCGGTCGAACGTTTCGAATCGATGCTAAGGCGATAAAGTGAGTCTCGTTGATAATAATGTCAGTGTTGTTGTAACCACTAACAGTGCCAACCTGGTCGGGAAACAAGTGTCCATTAGGGTCCACTGCCTGTAATTGAATAGTGACCAAAGTATGCTGGGTGTAACTAGCCGCTAAAATAGCCGAAATGGCTGGGAGCGACTGGTGGGGACGTTCTTCATAGGTTAGTTGCATTTGAGCATGTTGCTTATTTAAGGCACTCGTATGATCCGAAAGGTAGAAGCCTTGCCATTTGACCATGCCGCGATCATGGTAGTCAGACGTAAAAAAGCGGTTAACGATAGTCATATCAAAATCATCTGATTTATTCATAGTTATGGCGCACTTTCTGAATAAGGTGGTGGTTTTTTGGCCAGCGAATGCCAGCAAACCCTTCGTATTCAATTGTTAGCTGTGTCAAGTGGTGTAACTCAGTCACGACTAATTCCAAGTGAACCAAGTTGCGGCCATGCAAACTGTGTAATGGGACTGATTTTAAACGTTCCCATTTTCGTTGAGAATTGAAGAAAACATTGAATTCGTCATCATAAGGATCATTCACAATTTGAAGCCAGTATTTAGTAGCCGTTAAGCGTTTGAACAATAATTGCATGCGCGTATTAATCAGCCGGGTATCATCAGTCATAGGCATTACCACCATTGTGACCACCAACTAACGATGCCCGTTGAATCGCGGTACTACCAGTCAGTAAACTATTGCCATAGACTAATTTAGTGAAGCCAAAACGGTTACGGATGTCGTCAACAACCTGATTAATTTGGGCTTTTTTCTGTTGTTGCTGTGTATCTTGAAATGAATTCAATTGTTGACCAGCATTAGGGCTTAATTTAGTGGCGTAGACCGAAATATGACGGATTGGCTGCTTCGTCCAATTGGTTTTGAATAAATAGTATAGGGCCTGAGTGATCTCAGAATTGCTATTGGTTGGATCAATCGCAATTGTTTTTGTAAAGCCATTCCGACCGTCATCTTGCGTTGTGGCAAACGAAAAGCCTAGACTCAATGATAGCTGACTAGCCAATTTGTGATGGCTACGCAAACGAGCAGCGACTTGTTCACCGATTTCTTTAATGACTGTTTTGATTTCGATTGGATTATGATAATCACGGGAGAGCACCTGGGAATTACCTAGACTAGCTGCACGTGTTTGGGGCCGATACCGCATATCACTACGATCGACACCCCAAGCAACTGCAAATAATTGCGCGCCCATGAGGCCCAACTGTTGTTTGAGTAAGTAAGGATTATAGTGCGCTAAGTCATTCATATTTTGGATACCAAGCGTTGCTAGGCGTTTAGCTGTTCGTGATCCAATACTCCAAACATCAGTTATTTCAGGGATTGTCCAAATTTTTTGTGGCACCGTTTCGTAATGGATTTCACCAATTAAATCTGGATTGTGTTTGGCGTAAATGTCTAAGGCAATTTTAGCTTGGACCGGGTTATCGCCAATACCAACGGTTGTATATAACCCCAATTCTTGCCGAATCGTTTTCTGGATTAATTGTGCTAGCTCTCTGGGGTTCTTACCATAAAGACGCAAGGAGTGGGTACAATTTAGGAGACTTTCATCAATTGAGTAGGGTAATAGATCTTCTTCGGCGACAAAACGTGAAAAGATTTGATTAATTTGTAAGTTGCGCTGAATATATAAATTCATTCGCGGCGGCACGACCATTAAGCGTGGATCGCGAGGTAAATCACGTTGGCGGGACACGTTCGCTTTCAAATGAAATAATTGTTTAGCAGTCGGGGAGGTTGCCAGAATGAGCCCGCCATTAGTGTTAGCCTGTTCACTCATAACGACTAATGGCACTTTGAGCGGATTAAGCCCACGCTGAATGGCCTCAACACTAGCATAAAACGACTTATTATCAATTAAGAAATAGACGCCCCGGGGTTCCTTATCTATGAACATAGTGGTCAACCTTTCTAAGTAAGATGGTTTATATTTTATCACAAAAAGGGGAACTTGTGTTCTTGATAATGCCAGATTAAGGCAATCGCTTTATTATTTAAAAAAACCGCTAACTTGACATCTTTAAATGTCAAGATTAGCGGGAAGTCTAGGTGTTGAGATAATAGTCAAAGAAGTTGGCAATTTTAGTCATTAATGGGATTTTAACCAAATGCTTAGCCTGATAGCCGGTAATGAAGGCCACCTGTTCGGCATAGGGTTCGGTATGGATGCGGTCAAAAAAGTCACGGGATTGGGCATATGGAATCCGCTCATCGGCGGTGCCGTGCCAAAATAAGACGGGCCGGTGGTTAAGGGTTTCCGGTCGCTGATTTAAGTCATAATAGTTGAGCCAACTGGTTAATTGAACCATATCCGTTGGGAGATATATTTGGCGACGGGCTGCTGAATCGCGGACTAGCTGGGCATAGGCAGCTAGGTTAGGCGTGCCCATGATAATACTTGCAGCCTTAATCTCTGGGTGTTGCGTCAACAAGGCCCCAGTTGTCATACCACCCATTGAGTAGCCACCGACCCCAATTTTATCAGCCAAGATGAGGTGCTGTTGCTGATAAAAATCAATAATTAATTGAAACTCGGCGAGGTTACCTTGAATACTTTGCCAAAAGGTCCATGAGGGTAAGCGACTGACCGGTTGTTGCCGGGCACCGTGGTTTGGGGCATCTGGTAAAATGACGCGTAATCGTTTAGCGGCAAGCTTGCGCGCCTGGGTTAAGACGAGCGCTTTACTTGATTGCCAGCCGTGATAAAAGACGACTAGTGGTAAGGCTTGATGTTGGTCGTCGGCATTGACAACTTCGAGGAGCGGAATATCTTGAAGCTGCCGGTTAAAAATTTCAATCATTTTGTTAAGCTCACTTTAATATGGTTTTAGGTAACTTAACCATGCCAGAAACGACGTCAAAAAACAAGTTAAGGGCTTTCAAATACTGACCGGCTGAAAATACGTGTGCGACTAAGCCAAATTTTAAAGGCATATAAAAAAGCTCAGGAAAAATTCCTGAACTTTTTTTGATCAGCTTAACTTTTAATAGCCTAACAATAGCGTGTAATAGTAATAAGCGCCTAGAATAACGATCCAAATGACTAACCAAATAATGGTTATGCTGACATGGAAGGTGCGTAAATGATACCGGAACCGGTCAAAAGTATCACGGTCACTAATTTTGAATGGTAATTTAGTGGTATCTAAAGTTTGCAAATAATCGTAGTTACGTTGTGGCCAGGAAAAGCCGACGCCAACAATCAAACAAATAGCGAGGAGCGCCATAATAGCAGCGGGAAAGACTGTGGTTAAGTCTACTGAAAAGGTTGGCGATACGATGTTAAAGTACAGACTAGCTAGGGCCCAAAGTGCTAAGGCGTAACCAATTAAGCGAATCACGTGAACGAGAATAACACGGGTTTTTAAAGCTGGTTGCTGTTGCAAGAGCGCTTTAGTTGCTTGATAGTGGCGTTTTCCCCAGCTGATTTTACCAGGTTGAACGCGCAAGTAACGATTTTGGTGCAGATAAGGTAATTGCGCTAAGGCAGTAATGCAGGCAATTACTGGAATTGCTAACATCACCGTCATTGCTAAGTCTTCGAGTGCGACACTTGGCGTTGTACTACTTGCCCAAACCCGGCCAATCCAAATCACTAAGATGAGTCCAATTGCGGCCCAAGTGGCCCATAATTGATGACGTCGGTAGCGTTTGAAGGTCTTACCATCAACTAAGGTAAAAGGCTGTTTCTTAGTGAGGTGTGCTGCCCAATAATGATAGTTTTGTGTCGGCCAAACCAAGGGATAGATTGTGAGCAAAGCAGTGCCAAGCACGATTAAGATGGCACTGATAAAAGCCAATCGTGTGGGGAAAACCAATAAATCTAGTTTTGCTTCGACTAGGTAGGCACTAATCAGGATTAAGATAACGCCTAACCAAGTACTAATCTGGCTAAAATAAAACAAGCTTTTTAACTTGGGATTAGCGTTAGTAGTTGTCTGGCGAGCTTGTCGCGGCAAGGTAAGCCGGGCTGACAAATTCGCTGGCGCGGTAAGTGGTTCTAAATACGGATGAAACCAGTTCAAGCCAAGCTGTGATCCAAGTAAAATTAACAGAAGGGCTAGAAGCACAAAAATTATAATTAGCATAGATGTAAGTCCTTTTAAATGAATTATAGTACAACCAATTAAGTTTAAAGCTAATTGAAATGAAAGGTGGGGCTTCTACCAAACCTTGAGATTTTCTTAAGTTCTATGGCTATTTTGTGAAAAAATCATGTCATTTAATTGTTGTGCTTGCATTTAAAGGAACCAGTCGCGTAAGTGGTTGGTTACCGTTTGTTGGAACTTATTAAACAAAGTGGGATTAGCGGTGTTGATTTCGTTATAAAGACTGTCATTAATTTTTGTCAGAATTGTTGTGAGTTGATCTAGTTCAGTGTCAGTCAACACGTTTAAAAATTCTGGCACTTTTTCTATTTCTGCAGCCGCGGTTTCACGGCCCAATGCTGTCAGATGAATGATGGTTTTGCGGCGATCGGTCGTTGACTTTTCTTTTGTAACTAGCGCTCTTTTGACTAATTTGTTGACAAATTCAGCGGTTGATTGCGCCGTTAAATTTAACCGGGTAGCCAGTTCCTTTTGGGAAAGACCGTCAGTTTGTGAGAGTGCCAGCAGAATTTTGCCTTGCCCCTGAAACCGCAATGGGTGGTCATCTTTAGCTGAATGGCTACGGTGGCTTAATTCGTCAGCGGTGTGTCGCACCATACCAAATTCGATCAGCTTGCCGGTCGCTTTTTTTTGTTTACTTATATTAGGCATCTTAATCACGCTCCCTATAATCATTATACCCGACGAGGACTTTAAATGGGATGGCGAATCAATTCTTGACAAATTAATCAGGGGACCTTATTATATATTTAGTCAGGGGGACCTGATTAAAATGACCTAAGAGGGGATTAAAATGGCAGCTATTAATGCAATTGAAGTTAATCATTTGAGCAAGCGATTTGGACAAAAGACAGTGGTGGATGATATTTCGTTTAACGTGCGTCAGGGAACGGTCTTTGGGCTACTAGGCCCTAACGGTGCTGGCAAGACGACAACGTTACGGATGATGACGACGTTACTGCAAGCAACCACCGGGCAGGTGAAAATATTTGGTCACGATACGCGTCTAGAGGGGCGGTTAGCACGGTCAATGTTTGGGTTAACTGGTCAATATGCAGCTGTTGATGAAGATATTTCAGCACGCGAAAATCTGATGATCTTTTCACGACTAAATGGTCTTTCACGTTTAGCGGCTAAGCAACGTACGGCTGAACTGCTGACTGAATTTTCATTAACGCAGTCTGCGGATCAGGCATTAAAGCACTTTTCCGGTGGCATGCGTCGCCGGCTGGATTTGGCAGTTAGTTTGATTACGCGACCAGCCCTCATCTTTTTAGATGAACCGACTACGGGGCTCGATCCGCGGACCAGAACCCAGATGTGGACGACAATTCGTCAACTAGTGAAGCAAGGGTCAACCATTATTTTGACGACCCAGTATTTAGATGAGGCCGATCAATTAGCGGATGAGCTGGCAATCATTGATCACGGTAAGTTAGTGCGCATGGGGACGCCGGCGGAACTCAAACAGCAGGTTGGCGGGCTTAAGTTAAAACTGATGATTGACCAGGCAGGACAGGTGACACCAGCGATGCAGGTGTTGACGGCACAAGTGGCTGATGGTATTCAACAAACCGGGCAACAGTTCAGCTTGCGGGTAAATAAATTTTCACAGGTTGCGCCAATCTTGACGGTGCTTAATCAAGCTGGAATTGCGTTTAGCCAATTAGTTGTTCAGGAACCTTCGCTGGATGATGTCTTTATGAAGTTAACCGTCGGTAAGAATTAAGAAAGTGGGATGCAAGATGGAGATGCAAACGTACAAGCGTCATTTAGGCATGAATATAGCCACGATGGCTTATCGAAATTTACTGAAGACCATTCATAATCCGGATAGATTTATGGATGTGATTATACAACCAATTATGTTTATGTTGATGTTTGGTTATCTGTTTGGGGGGGCGATTGCGGGCGGTGTCAAAGCTTACTTGCCAACCATTGTGCCCGGGATTTTGATTCAAACGATGCTCTCAGCGGCGTCTGGTTCTGGCGCACAAATCAGAGAGGATCTCGACTCAGGGGTCTTTGATCGGTTTAAATCCTTACCGATGGCACACATTGCACCGTTGGCCGGCCAGCTATTTGCCGATAGCTTACGCTTATTGATTGCAGCCATGACGTCATTGGCAACCGGGTATGTCATGGGTTGGCGCCCTGCCGTGGGGGTTGGCTGGGTCGTGGTGATTGGATTATTAGCCATTTTTTCAGGTTGGGCGTTGTCATGGCTGTTTGCGTTGCTTGGCTTGTTGGCTAAAAGTGCGGGGGCCGTTCAAAGTGTTTCATTAATGACGATGTTAGTGTTGTCATTCATGTCAAATGCTTTTGTACCGCTACATTCACTGACCAAGCCGCTACAGGTGATTGCCCGTCTAAATCCGGTGACCTACGTTATTACCGCAATCCGCCAGATCCTGGTAACCGGTAGCTGGACATCTGAGGCGTTGCTCGTCTTGTTAGTTGATGTTGGAATTGTTGTGGTTTGTGCCCCGTTAGCCGTTTGGGCCTATGATCGCAATTAGTAGGTAGTTGTCTCGTATAAAAAGTAAGGTCTTAAGCAAACAGGACGAGCAACCAAAATTTGGTTACTCGTCTTTTTGCTTGTGTAGAAGCTAGTTATGGCACAGCCTGTTTTATGCAACAAGTTATAAGTTTAGTCCGAACAAGCTTGGAACCTTTCAATGGCAGTTTATCGACACTTAACTTTTAAGGTCGTCCATATTGTTCCGGGGGGCTTAAGCAGGTCAGACTGACACGTTTGGTTTAATGAAAAATTGGGAGTGCTTTTAATAAATTAGTGGCTGTACGCTGACTAAATTAAGTGGTAACGTTTAAATAGTAGAACCTATGAGCATAGAGCAGCGTTAGTCTTTTTAGTCATGAGCGGCTAACAAATAATTATCTGAGGGAAGTTAAGCCAGATGCATGATGAGCAACTAAAAAAACAACTGACAGCAAAGAAAAAGTGGTTATATACCGGGATTACAGTCTTAGGGATTGGTGCCGAAGTTGGCTTGACTAATGGGTTAATTGCGAATGCAGCGACTAGTACGACAACAACGGTGCAGACTGCAACGACTAGTGCTTCTTCAGCAACTGAACAAACGTCAAGTCAAACCGCAACGAGTAATCAAAGTAGTGCTGATAGTCGTACAACTGCTAGCATGGCTTCTTCAACCGAGGAGGCTAGTTCAACTGTATCAAGTGCCAGCAATAATGCTGTCACTAGTGCTGCTTCGACTAGTTCGGCGACTAGTCAAGTAACGGCTAGTGCCGTTTCAACGACGACCAGCACAGCACCTGTGGCGGTTGAATCACAAACGAGTACTGTAACGGTGACTTCAACCGAAAGTGAGGTTGCTACCGCATCAGCCGCAGTTACCCCTAGTAGTAGTTATGCACAAACGGCAACGGTTGCTAGTCAGGCGGCGCCCGTTACAACGGTTCGTGCAACTGTCAAAGCTTTAGGAACGACCACAACAGCGACGGCGGATGACGTGTCTGATTTTAACTTTAGCTTAGATGCAACTGGCACAGTTTATACAGTAACTGGTTACACCGGTGCGCGCCAGAAACAAAACGCAGGTGGTCAAACACCAACGGCTGGGTACCAAACAGCAATCACGATTCCAGATACTTATAATGGTCATGACGTGACGGCCATTGCTGACAACGCTTTCAACAATGACGGTTCCGAAAATGATAATTTGACAATTGTTAGCGCTTTAACGGCGGTGACTTTTGGTAAAAATATTCAAACAATTGGCGCCAATGCCTTTCAAGCTAATCAACTCACTGCGGTTAGTTTACCAGATTCGGCTTGGTTAATTGGTGCCAGCGCCTTTGCCAATAATCAATTAACGACAGTGACATTTCCTGGAGTAACGGTGATTGGTGCGGGTGCGTTTGCAAATAATCAATTGTCAGGAACTTTGACGCTACCAACTAGGTTAACGACAATTGGAGATAACGCTTTTCTGAATAATGCGTTGACGGGATTAACGATGGGAGCGGCAGTCATTTCAATTGGGACGGCAGCCTTTGCCGGTAATCAGTTGACGGGGACGTTGAGTTTGCCGGATACGCTAACTTCAATTGGGGATCAAGCCTTTCTAAATAATCAATTAACCACCTTAACGTTAGGCCAAGCAATTAAGACGATTGGTGATTCGTCTTTTTCGGGCAATCAATTGGCGGGAATATTAGTCGTACCAGCAACGCTAACCACGATTGGGGATCAAGCTTTTTATCAGAATGACCTCACGCAGCTCATTTTGGGGTCGAGTGTGAAATCAATCGGAACGTCAGCATTTGCGAATAACCAACTTAGTGGCACGCTAGTTTTATCGGCTGGATTAACTGATTTGGGGGACGCTGCATTTGAAAATAATGATTTGACACAGGTTAGCTTTGGCAATCAGCTGGCTGAAATTAAGGTAGCAACGTTTGCCAACAATGCGTTGACGGGGACCTTAAACTTAAATAATGGCTTAACGACGATTGATGAACAAGCTTTTTATAATAATGCATTGACTGGGTTAGCATTGGGAGCTGATGTAACTACAATTGGAACGTCGGCCTTTGAAAAAAATCACCTCACAGGTCAACTCACATTAGATGATGCGTTAACAACAGTCGATGAACGGGCTTTTTATGATAATCAACTAACGGGACTTACGTTAGGTCGTTCGGTCAATACGTTGGGCGTTTCGGCCTTTGAGAACAACCAATTAACGGGCAACTTAACATTAGATGCGGCCTTAGTCACGATTAATAAACGAGCTTTTTATGATAATCACCTAGTGAGGCTGACTTTTAATCAGGTTTTAACGATGGTTGGCACATTGGCATTCGCTGACAATCAGCTTACTGGTGCGTTGGTGTTGCCGCCTTCACTAGTGACAGTGGAAGCGGGTGCATTTGAAATGAATCAGATTACGAGCATTAGTTTTGGCGGGCTAACAACGATTAATGATGCGGTTTTTAGCCATAACAATTTAACTGTGTTAGTGATTCCAGCTGATATTACTTACATTGGTAATCAGGCGTTTGAAGCTAGTGGTATCACTGCTTTAACTATAGGCGCCGGGGTGGCCGCGATTGGGACGGCGGCTTTTGCAAACGACGATATTAATGGGACATTGTATTTGCCAAGTGCGCTATTGTATATTGGCGATCAAGCATTTACAACGAATCAGTTGACAGCATTGACAGGTGGAACCGCAGTTAAGACCATCGGGACTGAATCTTTTGCGAAAAATCTGCTGACACGGCTAAGTTTAGCAGATAGTGTGACTGATATTGGTCAGTCGGCTTTTGAAAATAATCACTTAACAACGCTCCAATTAGGTCAGGGGTTAAACAATATTTCCGAGCGGGCGTTTGCGACTAATGACTTGCAGCAATTAAATGCCAATGCTGCAGTTAACCAGATTTTAACGGCGGCGTTTGCTGAACAGACTGATTTAACGGTTACGGTAGCTGCCACGGCGACGACAGTAGTTGGAATTAGAGCCGCACTGATTGCTAAACTTGGCTTGAATAATCTAGATTTATCCGGGTTAACCTTGAGGGTAGGCAATCAGGCTTTGGCATATGATGAAGCCACAGATACGTTAACCTTACCAATCACGGCAACTGCGTTAGCTAGAACTAGTGATGCTAGCTTAACGGTTACGCTAACGTCGACGGGAGCTGGTCAATATGGCGTTAATACGTTGACGTTGGATTTGTCACCAGAAATGGTTACAGCAATGGTTGCCATTTCTAGTAACTTAGGCGTTCAATCGGTTAACGCAACCGGTGAAATTGGACGTACTATTCAAATTATGGTGCCAACAGTAGCCGGTTATACGGCGGATAAGCCGAGTGTAACGGCGACTGTGACTGTCGATGGGACGATTACGACCGATGAGGCAATTGTCTATACAGGTAATCAAGTGACTAACGATGTGACGATTGATAGTAACTTAGGTAATCAAGTTGTTATAGCGGTAAGCGGCCAAGTTGGTAGCACTGTGCTGGTAAGGGTTCCAGCAGTAGTTGGTTATACGGCTAATAAAACTAGTGTAACGGCTGTGGTGAATTCCGATGGCACAATCACAACTGATGAGGCGATTGTCTATACCGGTAATCAAATCACTAGTGATATCACAATTAGCAGTAACTTAGGCAATCAGCTGGTTAAAGCGGTGCACGGTCAAGTTGGTGAAAGTGTATCAATAAGCGTACCAGAGATGGCCGGCTATATCGCGGATAAAATTAATGTGCGGGCGACCGTGAATGCCAATGGCACCATTACCACGAAACAAGTTATTGTTTATACTGGTAATTATATGATCAGTGATGTGCTTATTAGGAGTAATCGAGGCAACCAATATATCACTGCTGGTGGGCAAGTGGGCACAATTATCCAAATTACGGTGCCAAACTTAAGCGGCTATACGGCTAACAAGACTAGTGTCCAAGCCGTGGTTCATACGGATGGCACGATTACGACCGCTGAAACAATTGACTATATTGGCAATCAGATTACAGGCGTTGTGACAGTGACGAGTAATCGAGGCCAGCAAGTTGTTAAAAACGTTAATGGTCAGGTAGGAACTAATGTCCTGATTAAAGCGCCTAAAATTAAAGGGTATGCAACCAAACAAACCACCATGCTAGCATGGGTTCAACCGGATGGGACTTTTAAGGTGACGATGCCGCTGGTCTATACGGAGTTAAAGCCGCGTTATCAGCCTGAGATTCAACTAAAATCAGATGAAAAATCGGTTAATGCTAAACGATTTGATAGAACCCCAGTCAGTGACCAACAGCAGGCGATTTTTGGAATTAATGGCAACTTTAATCTGAATTTTAAACAAGCCACAATACTGAGCAAATCAATGGTGATTAGCCCAATGTTAAAGCCCTCAAAGGGTCGAGTAATTAAGTCTAAAAGTGTGGTGCCAACAATCAGACTTAGTAATCAGACAACTTTACCTAAAACTAATGAAAGTGGAAACAGTTGGCGTTGGCTAGGGTTAGTAAGTTTAATTATCATTAACTTAGCCGGATTAAAATTACGGCGGCACTAAAGTCGTCATTTAATGGTGCCAAATAAAATCAGTTGTTATCAGCAATAAGTAAGGTTAATCGTTATAGATCAACGTTATCTGGAATAGAAAGTATCGGCTTTAGCGCTGTTTGTTATGGCTCAACATGTTTCAAGCCTATTACTTGTATTGGTCAAATCCAGATTTTACCTTTAGCACAACGACTATCTGAAGACGTAAAAAAGAATAATTAAAAAAATAGAATAAAACGCTTTACTAACTAAAAGTAAGTGATATACTGAAGTCATCATACAAATAAGGAAGTCGATTATTCATGGAAAATCAATTCATTAATTTACAAAGTAAACGTCGTTCAATCTATGCTTTAGGTAAGAATTTAACGCAGGCTAATGCTGATTTAGTTAAATTCATTGAAGCTGCCATTAAGAACGCCCCTTCAGCTTTTAACAATCAAACGGTTCGGGCTGTGATTCTATTCAATCAATATCATGATCAACTTTGGGACATGACTGCTGATCGTTTGAAGTCAGAAGTGCCTTCTGAAGCAGCGTACCAAAAGACCGTTGAAAAGTTAAACGGCTTCAAGGCGGCTTATGGGACCATCTTGTACTTTACCGATACTGATGTTGTTAAGCAAAATGAAGCTGATTTTCCATTATATGCGGCTAACTTTGCTGATTGGTCAGAACAAGGCCAAGGTAATGCCCAATACAGTGTATGGACTGCGTTAGCTGAAAATGGGATCGGCGCTAATCTGCAACATTACAATCCACTAATCGATGACGGTGTTGCTAAAGCTTACGATATTCCAGCTAACTGGAAATTACGGGCCGAAATGCCATTTGGTTCAATTGAAGCCGGTGCCGGTGATAAAGAATTTATGGCCGATGCTGATCGATTTAAGGTTTTTGAATAAATAAATAGTTTAATAATGCTAAAGAGTCAATTGCCTAGCTGGTGATTGACTCTTTTTTAGGAAAAACGGTGTTTGTAATCAATTTGTAACTGCGGATAGCAGTTTTCACATTGAATGATTAATAAATTTTGTGTATTATTAAGTATAAACATTTATGTAAAAAGACTTTTTATGACTGTGAGCAAACACCATTCATTTGTAAACGTTTTGTAAAATCATTGATACATGTTTGTTGCTAAATTTCAATATTTTATTAGTATTATTAACAAAGTAATTGTTATTTACATATTTTTTAGTTGGAAAGGTGAATTTAGTTTGAAAGTAAGAAAAGAATGGGGTTTACTCCTCATGGGATTGAGCTTTTTGTTAACTATCGGCGTGTCAACGAAAGCGTCAGCGGCCGTACCAGATATTTCTGAGTGGCAGGGCCAGTTGACCAGTACGCAGGTTAGTAGCTTGAAGTCACAAACCAGCTTTGTCATTAACCGGGTTCAGTATGGATCTGGTTATGAAGATATTTATCATAAGAGTAATGAAAACTTGTATGTTAAATACGGTGTGCCATTTGGCTCATATGATTATTCAACTTTTACAAGTACGAGCAGTGCGGTAACCGACGCAAAGAACTTTTATGCGCGTTCAAATAAGAATACGAAGTTTTACGTATTGGATTTTGAAACAACATCAATGAACAGTTCGACTGCGAATGCGGCGGTAAAAGCTTGGTATAATGAAATGCGTAAATTAACGAGTAAAAAGTTAATTTTCTATTCTTACCAATCGTTTGCGACCACTTATGCTAATAGCGCGCGTCAAAGTTTTGATGCCCAGTGGATTGCGAACTATTCTTATCGGCCAACGGTTTCGTTCTCATTGTGGCAGTATTCCAGCAATTATTATTTATCAGCCTTAAATCAATATGTTGATAATAATTTATTTGATAGTGCGTCAGTGTCCAACTACCATCCCTTGAGTTGGTGGTTGAATACCAGTACGGCTAAGCCTAAGACCTATGCCTACAGTAGCTACAAGACGGGGCAATATGCTTATGTCTATTCAAAGGCTAGCATGTATTATGATCGTAGCAAAGTTCCAAGCTCAGCCAAGCAAAAGATGTATAAAATTACTGCAGTTAAATCAGTGACCAAGAGTAATTCCAAACAACTGGTTTACTTGTCAGGGTTGAATCAATGGGTCCTTTCGCAAGATGTTGGTGGTTATTGGGGTCAAGGTCAAAAGGGCACCTTTACTTTAAACTATAATGCCAATATTTATAGTAATGCGGCGCTTTCGACTAAGTCAGGTCGGACTCTCGCTAAAGGTGCCAAGGTAACTGGGACGGTTGTTAAATACGGTAAATTGTACCGAGTTAAGTTAGATGGTGGTGGCTACATTACTGCCGCAGTGCAAGAAACTAACTTTACACCAGCACCAAAGGTTTATGCCTATAGTAGTTATAAAGCTGGACAATACGCTTATGTTTATTCGAAGGCCAGCATGTATTATGATCGCAGTAAAGTCCCAAGTTCAGCTAAGCAAAAGATGTATAAAATTACCGCAGTTAAATCAGTAACCAAGAGTAATTCTAAACAACTATTGTATTTGGCAGGACTAAACCAATGGGTCCTTTCACAGGACGTCGGCGGTTATTGGGGTCTTGGTCAAAGTGGCACTTTCACTTTGAAGTATAATGCCAATATCTATAGTAATGCGGCGCTTTCCAAAAAATCTGGTCGGACCCTTGCTAAAGGGGCTAAAGTGTCCGGGACGGTTGTTAAATACGGTAAATTATATCGGATTAGGTTAACAACGGGGGGTTACATTACCGCTGCAGTCCAAGAAACAAATCACTAATTAAAAGTTAATTTAAAATGGTCTTGTCATAATGATGACAGGGCCATTTTTTGTGTTAAGAAAATCTCAAACCGATTTTATTCGCTAAAGCACGCTAGCAAGGGTATGCTAAAATAGAAACTAACATGGGTGTGGAGGTAGTCAAAATGCGAAAACAGGTAACGATTATTGGTAGTGGAATTGTGGGCGCTGTCACGGCGTATTATTTAAGTGCAGATCCTAATCTAAGTGTCACTATTTATGATGATGGAATTGGACAGGCCACTAAAAATTCGGCGGGAATTATTTCACCATGGTTGTCAAAGCGCCGCAATCAACGTTGGTATAACCTAGCTAAAGCTGGGGCTGCCCTTTATCCAGAAATTGTTGAAGCGACTCAAATGGGTTATTCTGTCTATCAACAGTCCGGAACAATTGTCACGCGTCATGATGCGGCTGATTTACAAGCTTTATATGAGTTAGCAGTTAAACGGCAGCAGGATGCCCCGCAGATGGGGACGATTACCCAATTGACCGCTGAAGAAGTGCAAGCCAAAATTCCATTATTGACGCAGCCACAACCCGGGGTTTTTGTGAGTGGTGGTGCCCGTGTCGACGGTGATAAGTTTGCCCATAATTTATTGAAATATGCTGAAAAGCGTAATTTAATTCGGCATAAGGGCAAAGTTACTTTAGGCGATCAAGGCCAACTATTAACGCCCCATGGGCAACAAGCTTATGATACGTTGATTTTAGCAGTAGGCGCCTGGTTGAAGCCGCTATTGTTACCGATGCAAATTGTTGCCGATGTGCGTCCGCAAAAGGGCCAATTAATTGAATTACAATTGCCAGAAACTTGGGGGGATGAAGTCCCTGTTCTAATGCCAGAAGGTGAACGTGATTTTATTCCCTTTACACGTAGCAAGTTAGTCGTCGGCGCAACTCATGAAAATGATAAGGGTTACGACATTCAGGCGTCATCACTGGTTGAAGCAGATTTATTTGCGAGCGCCGTCAAGTTAGACGCTAATCTAACACAAGACCAGATCAGTCAGGTCAAAGTTGGTACCCGGGCGTATACCCGCGATTTTGCCCCATTCTTTGGCCCGTTGCCAGACAATCCACATATTTTAGTAGCGAGTGGCTTGGGTTCTTCTGGCTTAACGACGGGGCCAATGATTGGGAAGTTATTGGCAGATTATGTGCAGACTGGCCGTCATGATTGGGCGCAGTATCAGTTACCGATTGAGACTTATTTAGAAGTTGATGATTAAGCTTTTAAGTGTAGCCCTTGTTGGGCCAACTGATGGGCACCGTGATTTTCACTTTCAGGAATCCAACGGGTAATGACAACTTGGCACTGATCTTGTAAGTGTAGTAAGGTTTTTAGCTCAACTGAAAAGTTTTTGCTATAGGCTTTGCTGATACTTTCAGCGACTACTTGACTGTCAGTAAAAAAGAAGACCGCCTGATTAGACCCATAGGTGTCTAAAATCAGTTTAAAGCCTGCAATGGCGGCCAAAAATTCGGCGGTATGATTGTCACTAGGTGGTAAGACCTGCTTGAATTGATGTTGCTTGCCAGCGTCAATCAATAAAATTCCGGCGGCACTTTGGTGATTAGCCGGGGTTGTGGCCGCATCCGTATATAATTGCATGTTTAAGCACTCCATTTTGAAAGGATTTTAATATTTTGAATAATTCTAAGCATACCTTTAAATACCAGCCAAATCTATCTTCCAGCTTAATTGTCTGGTCATGGACACTAGTCATTCTGATGGGTACGATTATTTGGTGGTTAGAAACGTTAAAGTTTAAATGGCCATTTGTCTTATTAGGGCTCATCTTTATTGCGGTATGTGCCGTTCAGATCAGTCTACGACGTGTTTCAATTGACCGTAATCTAATGATTTTTAGTACGGTCTTAAATCGGTCTTGGCTTGTCATTCCACGCGATCAGCTGGAATCAGTGACTAAAGTCCGTGGTGGGATTGAAGTTAAGATTGATGGTAACGCCTATCGATTTTTAATGGCTAAAAAGAGTTGTCGGGCGTTACTTGATTTGATTTAAATTAACGAATAGCCGAACTTTATTAAGAATGATGAAATAATTGTTCCGGATTTTGTCGTTTTCCAAGCTAGAAACAGGTATACTAAATTTATAATATGACAAAAGGGGCGGATTTTGAATGAAAGATATCGATATTGCACAACAAGTGACACCCGAACCGATTACGACTATCGCGGCCAAAGCCGGTTTAACCAGCGATGAGATTGACCAGTATGGGAGTGCGAAAGCTAAGTTGAAGTTGCCATTGCCCAAAAAAGCGACCCAACGAAAGTTAATTTTGGTAACGTCGATTAATCCGACGCCGGCCGGTGAAGGTAAGTCCACCGTCACCATTGGACTTGGCGATGCACTAACGAAGCTAGGTAAGTCAACGATGATTGCATTGCGGGAACCATCCTTAGGCCCAGTTATGGGCATGAAAGGTGGCGCTACTGGCGGGGGCTATTCGCAAGTTATTCCGATGGAAGATATCAATCTGCATTTTACCGGTGATATGCATGCCCTGACGGCAGCTAATAATACGTTAGCTGCTTTAATTGATAACCATATTCAGCAAGGGAATGCTTTGGGATTAGATCAACGTCGCATTCAATGGAAGCGCACGTTAGATATTAATGATCGGGCATTACGTCGAATTGTAATCGGATTAGGTGGTCCTACATCGGGGGTACCACGAGAAGATGGGTTTGATATTACAGTTGCCAGCGAGTTGATGGCAATTTTATGTCTTTCAAAAAACATCGCAGATTTAAAACGGCGGATTAATCAGATTGTGATTGGCTATACACATGACCGGCAACCGGTAACTGTGGCCGATTTAAAGGTCGGTGGCGCAATTACGTTGCTCTTAAAAGAAGCGTTGCGGCCTAATCTGGTCCAAACATTAGCGCATACACCAGCAATGGTCCATGGGGGGCCATTCGCTAACATTGCCCACGGATGTAATAGCGTTTTAGCAACCCAAGCTGGCTTGAATTTAGCTGATTACACAGTCACCGAAGCTGGTTTCGGTGCTGATTTGGGCGGCGAAAAGTTCATGGATATTAATGTGCCAGCAGTTGGTCAAGCACCAGATGCGGTGGTGATTGTGGCGACCATTCGGGCGTTGAAATTACATGGTGGTGTCGCTTTAGCCGATTTGGCTACCGAAAATGTAGCGGCATTGAAGCAAGGTGCAGCTAATTTAGGCCACCACATTCAAGCGATGCAACAATATGGCATTCCAGTAGTGGTTGCAATCAATGAGTTTACGGCGGACACGGCCGCTGAAATTCAAGCGGTTCAGGACTATTGTTCAGCACTAGGCGTTGATGCAGTCTTGGCCGATGTCTGGGGGCAAGGTGGTGCCGGCGCCACTGATTTAGCAACGGCAGTCGTTAAGTTGGCGGCGCAACCAAGCACTTTCAAACCGTTATACGATAACAATGATTCCATTGAAGCTAAAGTTATGGCGGTGGTGACCAAGATTTATGGTGGTGCTAATGTTGAATACAGTGGTAAAGCGAAACGGCAATTACGTGATTTTGCCAAGTATGGCTGGGATAAATTACCAATTTGTATGGCTAAAACGCAATACTCATTGAGTGATAATCCGAAGTTGTTGGGCGCCCCAACTGGGTTTACGATTAAGGTGCGCGAATTCGTACCTAAGTTAGGTGCCGGATTTATTGTGGCCTTAACTGGCAATGTATTAACCATGCCTGGGTTACCGAAACATCCGGCAGCATTAGATATGGATATTACTGATGATGGTCAGATTTCAGGCTTGTTTTAACCGTTAAGAAGTGTTTGGGCCAAGCCCAGGCGCTTTTTTTGCTTATTTATGGAAAATGAAATTTACGGTGGAAGACCGCTTACTAACTTGTCATTGTCTGGTATAATTAAACAAGTTTAGCGGATTGTGAGGCGTAAGAAATGTGGATTTATTGGGGTCTAATGTTTATCTTGGTCATCATTGACCAAATTATAAAATCAGCAGTGGTACGTCAAATTGCTTTAGGCGCGACCCAAACGGTGGTACCTGGCTTATTTTCATTAACTAATTTACATAATAGTGGTGCAGCTTGGAGTATTCTGCAAGGTAAAATGGGCTTTTTCTACTTGATTTCCATCGTCGCGTTAGGTGTCATGGTCTATTTACTATGGCGCTTACGGGAACATCGACTGTATGAATTTGGGATTGTATTAATGATTGCCGGGACTTTAGGGAATTTTATCGACCGGGTCCGTATCGGTTACGTGGTTGATATGTTCCAACTGGATTTCATTAATTTTCCAATCTTTAATTTTGCGGATTCATGTTTGACCGTGGGGGTCATTCTTATTTTGATTGCCGTTTTGCGGGATGATACGTTCGATAAATAGGACTAAAAGGAGTTAAGAATTTGGCAGGGGCAACGACGGAACAACGATTTAAGGTTAGTGACGAAACGGGTCGGTTAGATAAAGTCTTGGCGGGATTACAAGCTATTTGGTCACGTTCACAAATTGACAAACTAATTAAGACGGCACAAGTGACCGTCAATGGTCAGCAGCAACCTAGCAAGTATCAGGTTCAAGCTGGTGACCAGATCGTGGTGGCGGCCCAGACCGTCCAGACGACTGAATTGACACCAGAGAATATCCCGTTAGACATTGTCTATGAAGATGATGATGTGATTGTGGTCAATAAGCCGCAAGGGATGGTGGTGCATCCGGCACCGGGACATCCAGATCAAACCTTGGTGAATGCCTTGCTTTATCATAGTCCCCTGTCCACGATTAATGGCGAATTTCGGCCAGGCATTGTTCATCGTATCGATAAGGACACGTCAGGCCTACTAATGGTTGCTAAAAACGATCAAGCTCATCATGCGTTGGCGGCCCAGTTAAAAGCTAAAAAAAATTTGCGAGAATACTGGGCATTAGTCCATGGTGTTATTAAAGAAACGACCGGGACAATTGATGCGCCACTTGGGCGATCACCTAAGGATCGAAAAAAACAAGCGATTGTCAAGGATGGTCGGCAGGCAGTGACCCATTTTGAGGTATTAAAACGTTATCAACACTACACGTTGATTGCTTGTCGACTAGAGACCGGACGAACCCATCAAATTCGGGTGCATTTACAATCTATCGGTCATCCCATTGTTGGTGACCCATTATACGGCCCGAAAAAAACAATTACTGGGCATGGCCAATTTCTGCATGCTCGGACGTTAGGGTTTGAGCACCCCGTAACGGGCCAATTGATGCAATTTGAAGCACCGTTACCAGCCATTTTTACGGCGACTTTGGCGAAGCTTGACAAAACGGATGCAACTCATTAATCTAACAGTAAAGATAGTCCTTTAATCCGGCCCAGTGAGACTGAAAGGCAAACGGGAACCATTACCTTTGACGGTCGTGACAAGTTTAATGTCCGACCGTCTTTATTTTAAATTAGGAGGCCATCATGCAAAAAGAAGTAGTGGATTCTATGGCAATGAAACGAGCTTTGACTCGAATTACGTATGAAATTATTGAACAAAATAAAGGTATTAAAAATGTGGCGCTAGTGGGTATTAAGACCCGTGGTGTATACATTGCACAACGGATTGCAGATCGACTACGTCAGCTTGAAAGTGCGACGATTTTAGTGGGTGAGTTGGATATTACTGCTTTTCGTGATGACCAGCCAATGGTGATTACGGTAGCGCCGACCGACTATCAATTGGATTTTGATGTTAGTGGCAAAAAAGTCATTTTAATTGATGATGTTTTATTTACTGGTCGAACGATTAGAGCTGCCTTAGATGCTCTAATGGGTGGTGGCCGGCCATTAAGCATTTCGCTAGCTGTATTGGTTGACCGTGGTCATCGGGAATTGCCGATTCGGGCTGATTTCATTGGCAAGAATATTCCGACTGCACGCCAAGAACGTATTAAAGTTTCAGTGACCGAAGTTGATGGTCATGATGGTATTGAAATTATTAATTAAGTTTCATATTAAAGGATGAGAAGGGATCGACATGGCAGACCGCTATTTGATTCTTGAAGACGGCAGTGCTTATCTTGGTGAGGGCTTTGGTTCACCAGCGGTTTCTACCGGTGAAATTGTGCTAAACACTAGCATGACGGGCTATCAAGAAATTATTACAAATCAAATTTATCATAATCAAATTATTGCTTTTACCCAACCAACGATTGGGAGCTATGGGATTAATCACGATAGTTATGAATCAATTTTACCCACGGTTAAAGGTGTGGTGGTGCGCGATGTAGCAAGTATTTCAACCAATCGTCAGCGCCGCTGGTCACTTGATCAGTATTTAAAGCAACAAAACATTCCAGGAATTAGTCATATTGATACACGGCATCTTGCCAAGCAATTGCGTGCTAGTGGCCCCATGAAGGCCAGTATTGTGGATGTTGCAGACGCACATGCTTTTGACCAATTAGGCGCCACCGTTTTAACTAATCAGCAGGTTGCCGCTGTCGCAACCCCGAAGCCGTTTCCTAATCCTGGAACCGGTCTAAATGTGGTGGTAGTTGATTTTGGGTTGAAGCATGGTATTTTGCGAGAGTTAAGTAAGCGTGCTTGCAATGTCACCGTTTTACCGTATACGGCCACGATGGAAGAAATCATTAATTTAGATCCCGATGGGGTCATTTTATCGACGGGTCCCGGGAAACCGCAAGACTTACCCGACAGTGTCTTAACGATGATTAAAAATGTCCAGACCCGGGTGCCGTTGTTTGCCATTGGCTTAGGTCATGAATTATTTGCGATGGCTAACGGCGCCAAAATTATGAAGCTTTCACCAGAACATCACGGTGCTAACCATCCAATTCGCGAAGTGATTACGAATCAAATTATCTATGCTTCGCAAGGACAAGGATTTACGGTTAATCCAGAAACGGTGGATCGTGACAAATTAATTACGACATTTGTAGATTTGATTGATGGTACGATTCAGGGGTTACGTTATCGTGACTTCCCGGCGTTTTCAATCCAGTTCTTTCCAGATGGTGCCCCAGGTCCAACTGATGCGCGTGATATTTTTGATGAATTCGTTGAATCAATGCAACAAGCAAGGGGGCCGGTCTGGTGAATATAGCTAGTCAAACATTACAAAAAGTTTTAATTATTGGAGCCGGCCACAATGATATTGGTCGTGAGGGCCAACATGATGCGGCGGTTACTCAAATTGGTCAGGCTATTCATAAATTAGGGATTGCAGTTATTTTAGTTGATAACAATCCATTTTCAGTAGCTGCTGAAAACAACTTTGCGGACAAAGTTTATCTAGAGCCATTAACGGTCGCCGCTTTGACTAAAATTATTGAAGCTGAGCAACCGACCGGCCTGATAGCGTCGCTAGGTGGTATTCAAGGGGTCAATTTAGTGCAAGGCTTGATTCGCAATAATGTTTTAAAAAATAACCAGGTTCGATTGTTACAGTGGGATACTGAAACGATTGATATGGTGGTTAATCCAGCACTAATGAGCAATCGATTACGAGCTTTAGGTCAACCGGTGATTGCGTCACAAGTTGTGGCGAGTCAAGTTGAGGCTGACCAAGTGGTTAAAGCTGTGGGATTCCCGGTGATTGTTAAAGCAGTTGCGCCCCGAATCGAAACTAGTCGGCAATTGTGTGAGGATGAAGATGATTTAGCCGTAGCCTTATCGCGCGGCTTTAAACTTTCGGCGGTTAAGCAATGTATTGTGGAACAAAGTATCGTGGGCTATAAAGAACTTGAATTTGTTGGCATGCGCGATGTGAAAGATACTGCGCTACTAGTCAGTGGTATGGAAAATTTTGATCCAGTTGGGATTCATTCTGCCGACTCCATTATTTTTGCGCCCACTCAAACGATTACTGATCAGGAGTATCAGCAATTTCGGTCAGCAACGTTAAAAATTATGCGGGCGTTACATTTAGTTGGTGCTTGCCATATTCAGTTTGCGTTAGATCCGACGACCCAACACTATTATGTGATTAAGGTGACGCCTTACTTTGATCGCACTATGGCGTTAGCAGCGCGGGCAACGGGTTATCCGATTGCGATGATTGCTGCTAGTTTAATGGTGGGAGTTAGTTTGGCAGAAGTGAAATTACCGGTTAATTACCGGAAGCAAACCGCATTAATTGAACCGGTTCTTGATCACATTGTTTGTCGAATTCCAGTCTGGCCGTTTAACGTCTTAAAAAAAGTCAGTCACCAATTGGACACGGTCATGGAGTCAACGGGTTCAGTGATTGGGATTGGCCGTTCCACGGAGGAAGCTTTATTAAAAGGCCTACGCTCGACTGATGAATCACGCTATCACGTCATCGCCAATCGACCACAGAATTATTCTGAAGGTGAATTGATTCAGCGGTTGATTCATCCACAAGCTGGCCGAATGTTAGTCTTATTGGAAGCCCTCAATCGGGGGTATCAAATAGATGAACTAGCTGAATTGACGAAGATCGATGCGTTTTATTTTTATAAATTACGGCATATTATCGAAATTGAAGAAGCTTTACGTGCACACCCACTAGATGTACATGCACTGGGTCGGGCCAAGTATTTTGGCTTCACGGATGAAGATGCTGCCGCCGCTTGGGACGTTGCCCCTAGTAAGGTCAGTCACTTTGCCATTGAAAATGAAATTCAGCCGACGTTTAAAGAAGTTGAGCCAACTGCCGGCGAGTTTACGGAACAGACCAATACGTATTATTCAACGTATGAATTCGATAATGAAAGTCAGCCCATTACGGAACGGAGTGCGGTGGTGATTGGTTCCGGTGCTAATCGTATTGGGACAAATCATGCCAATGACTATCTGGTTTCACAACTCCTATTCTATTTGAAAAAAGCTGATTATCGGCCCATTCTAATTAATGCAAATCCTAATAGTGTGGCGATGACGCCGCAATTAGCATCTAAACGGTATATTGAACCGAAACAGGTTTCAGATATATTGAATGTGTTAGCGATTGAAAAACCAAGTGTTATTTTTACCACATATCATGATTACCGGTTGGGACAACAGTTAACGCAACTTGGTTATCATGTGATTCAAATTAATAATAGCTTACCGCGTGAACAGATTAAGACTAATGATTCGCCGGCCGTTGAGGTGATTACGGATGGTGAATCAGTCATGATCTTTGGCATTAGTGAGATTATTGCGGGCAATAATTTACGGACCAATGTGCACGGAGCCATCTCGGTTTTTCCAATTCAAGATAAGGCTGAAAATCAGGCAATCGATGCCTTACGTGCTGAAATTGAGCAGCGGGTGTTGACTTTCGGGGTGCCCGGGTTATATACCGTTCGGTTAACGATTGTTGATGAAGCGTTGCGTTTAGCAACAGTGGAACCAATGAGTTTAGCAACCATTGCCTTGATTAGTAAGGCCAGCGGTTCGAGTGTCCCGCGCTTGTTATTGCACGTTAAGCTGGGTGAGCCGTTAGCTGATGTGATGTACGATTATCCTGATACAACGCATCTTAAAACGATTTTTGTGCAAGCCAATACATTTCCTTATAATCAGTTACAAATATATGATGATACGGAAATTACCGGTGAACCAGGGCATGCAACTGGGACGGTAATTGCCCATGGGGAGACGTTAAAGGCAGCATTAGTGGCCTTAAACGCTGGTAATGAGAGTACTGATTTCTAGTTAAAAGTGCGGTAGCCGATACGATCAGCGGCACTATAATGAGGTTTAAAAGTCATTCCGTAACTAATCAAATTTAGCCGGGATGACTTTTTGTTTGGCGAATTAGCTGTGATAAATTAAAATTATGTCAACTAAAGTTGAATCAATACCAATCAACTTTCAAATAGTTGCATTCGAGGTACAGGGTGCTTAAACTGAATTTATTATGAGGAGAGGTCGGAGATATAGATGGTTAAAGTTACAGCTTGGCGGCAAATGGTCGCAAATTTTCCTAATATTGAAGCGATTAATCAAAGCCATAAGCAAGTGGTTCAGATTAAACAATCATTAGGGACTCACAAGCTACGGTTGGAAATTGCGAATGACTTTGGGGCGACAGCTTTAGTTATCTCACAATTAGAAATTAGGTTAAATGATCAGGTTGATGCTTTGCTGGGGCGGGTTAATGGTCAGACTAGTTTTTCGGTACCGGCTCATCAGCGCTGCTGGACGGATTGGCTAACACTGCCAGTGCAGGCAGGAGATTGGTTAAGAATAGTCACCGTCTCACCCACAACTAGCCCACATACTTTAATGCAAACGTTAGATCAATCACGGATTAAGCTAAAATCAGTAGCGACACAACGGTTCTTTGGTGTTGATGCGATTGAAGTTGAACGTAGGCAACCGGCCCGGCAACTCTTGTTTTTTGGCGATTCATTAACTAATCAAGGTTATTATTCAGCGGCACTGACGCAAGCGTTTGAAAAGCGATTTCCAGACCAATGGGGCGTCATTAATGGTGGGATTTCCGGCAATCGACTCCTACGCCCGGGACATTCCACTTCGGTGTGGGGTCCTAGCTTTGGTGCGGCGGGGTTAGATCGCTTAGCACACTTATTAGTTGCGCAGCCAGTGGATCAATTAATCTTTATGGCGGGACTGAATGATTTGTTACATCCGGGGACCGGTTCACCGATATCGGAACTGCCAACTGCCGCTGAATTGATTGCTGGGTTATTGCAGGTTGAACAATTAGCAGCAAAGACTCAAACGAAGCTCATTCGGTTAACCGTGACCCCCTTTAAAACCAGCGTGATTGATGGTCAAGCTGGTTGGACAGTTGCAAAGGAGACGCGGCGACAAGCAGTCAATCACTATTTAGGTCAATTTGATACTACAATTGATGTGGCAAGTTATGTGGCGGCACCAGCGGATCCGGCTAGGTTAGCACCGGAATTTGATTGCGGCGACCATATTCATTTTTCAGCGACAGGTGGCCAGCTGGTTGCTGACTATATTGCCAGTCAATTGTGGTGAAACAAGTGAACTTTATCATAAAAGGATATTGCTACTAACAACTAATTTAATGTATTATACAACTAATTGCCTTTGGGACGCCAAAAGGTGGTCATCGTTTGTTTAGTGTCAAGATTGTACTGAATGGCCTGTTGTAGTAGCGAATAATTAACCGGGTGACCATACGCCACTTGCCAAAGCATGGTCGTGACACGGTCATCGCTAGCACTAATTTGGGGTGCAAAGTGGTCAAGCGTGGTCTTTTCTAGGGCAATGTTAAAGTGCGGCTTGGCAACACTGAAGCCAACAATAAACGTGTCATGCTGAGTAAACATGGGTTGCTTCCAAGCGTAACGGGGGGCAAGTTCGGGAAAGGTTGTGCTTACCCAGTTTAGGACGGTTATGACTTGTTTCCGATGAGTTGTATCGGTGATGGCGGTCGTGAAGGGTTCAAAGACTGCTAATTTTGGCATTAATAGGGTTGACATGGATTTTACCTCACCTTGTTTTAAGTTAGGCAAAGTGTAGCGAATTTAGCTAGTGGCGTCAATCAAAGTCGCTTTATCTAGCCGAAACGATAACCTGAATTCAAATCAAAATAGCACGACCGTAACTTTGCTAAAAAAGTTACGGTCGTGCTATTAAGTCATGTTATCGTTGATCTACTGATTGGTCTGGTGAAGCAGATTTTTGAAATTGGCAAAATGAAATTTGTAAGCCCACTACGATTCACGCCTTTCATTTTGCACAATTATTTAGTTTTTTTTGAAAAATAGTTGCCATTGCCAAGTTGTTGTTAAATCAGTGGTATAGCACACTAGCGGTATCGTCACTTTTAGCTTAGTTATCGGTGACTGTTGCAGATATAGTTGCTGTTTTGGCATTTGTGTCAGGTCCTTTCATCATTGAATACCCTTAGTTTAGCCAAAATCGACTTATACAACTACTGCATTTTGATAAGTGTTAAATAAGCTTTTCTTAGAAATAGGTGGTCACCGTTAATGCACGCGGTAGTGTTTAAATTGTTGCTGGTCGAGTTGTCGTTGTTTTGACCGATAGTGCTGAACTCCTGTCCACAAACCAAAGGTCAGGAAACCTAGCAGTGAGAGCACACTACTAAATTTTAATGCCGGGACATGGTACTGTAACTGAATCTTATTTTGACCCGCCTTAACGGGTAGAGCCGTTAAGCCGCCGATGATTTTTTTCGTATTAACTGGTTGGTCATTAACCGTGGCTTGCCAAGCGGTATCGTACGGAATCGCAACGTATAACCAATGCTTGTTGCTTCGGTTATTAACGTGGCCAGTGACAGTGGTGGTCAATCCATGCGCATGGTACTTTGGAATAAAGGCGCTGGATTTAAGCGTGTCATAAGCAGCTTTGAAAGTGGTCCTATCCAGACTGGCAAGCTGTTGGCTAGTCGTTAAATGCCGATTATTAGTTTCAAATTGCAAGGTGACCGTTTGACCACGGCGATAAGTCCCTAATGGCCATAACAAGCTTTGATAATCGGCATTGACGCTGGGTGTGATTGGCTGGCCATTAACTTTAAAGGTTGAATAGCGCGTCCCTTGATGTGGATCGCTATAATACAGTGGTCCACTGGCATTGATTTTTAGTTGCAGTCGATGTTGATAGTGATGACCACTTGCAGTTACTGAATTTTGCTTGAAAGAAGTTGCCATGTAGTATGGCGAAATGCTAGCCTGAATATTTTGTAGAATCTGTTCTTGATTAGCTAGCGCATGATTAGGCGTCAACGTCACTTGGGTAAGTTGCGCTGGAATGACAAAGCCCATTCCTAGATAGTTAGGGTTGAGTTCAGTTTGTGCGCGACCATTATGTCGTAAGAAGACATTGTATTTAATGCCTAACAGCATGGCACTGACGGGCGTTAATCCTTCTGAATTAATCCGACGAGCATTGCGACTATAGAGACCTAAATTCTGCAAAGTTAGGCGAGATTGTTCATTTAAAGTCGAACTATAGTAATTGATCCCATGGAAGTTAAATAGTAACGGGTCATTATAATTATTATATTTCTCGCGATAGGCATGATTAATGAGCGTATTTGTATTATTAACCCGATAAAGTTGTCCATCCGGATCACTGACTTTTTGCATCTGTTTTGCTTCCGTGGTGTAGGCGGTCTGATAGATCGCCTGACTACCAAATGAAGTTGTTTGCATACTTAATAATAGATTGCCGCCTAACTCAGTTAGCACGATGCCAGTGATTAAGAGCGCTTGGCGGCGTTTGACAAGAAAGATGGCGGCCGTTGTCAACCACACATAGCCTAGACTTAACGCCAAAGTTGAACTAGCAAGCGGCTGTTTAAGCCCATAATTAGTTAACCAGCCAATGATAAGGCCAGCGGTTAAAAGACTTGGGAGTCGCCATTGCCAGCGGTGCGGAATTTGACGAGGCCCAGCTAACCAAGCTTCATAAGCTAGCATAATTAAGACAAAGCTGAAGAAGAAGGCATTCCGGAATGGAAAACCAGCTGGTTGCTGAAACAGGTGCCAAATGGTATTAAATAGTTGAATGAGCATACTTAATAATAGTGCCAGCAATAAAAAGCCAGCTGCTCGGCGCCGACGTTTCGTAATTTTAGGATGAACAAAATAAGTCATCACCAATAAGATGACGAAAGTCGTGCAAAAAATAGTTGGCGCATGTGCTAGGCGTTGGGCATAGTTATTAGCGCCTAACCCTAGCTGGCTAAAAACTTCGAGCCCAAATTGCGGTAAAGGTAAAAAATTTGTGCTAGTTTGCGTGGTCTTCGCAGTTTGAAGCATCCCCAGGGCAGTTGGAATTAATAAAAACAACGCACTGACGACGCTCAGTAACCCGGTCATTAGTAATTGTAATAGCCGGTATCGGCGTTGATAGACCGTTTGCCAAAAGCTGGTCGTCTTAGTTAAAGCTAATTGATAGACGAGATAGAAGCCTACAAAGAGACAAGTCATGTAGCCCAAGTAGAAGTCCGTGACGATACTGACCCATAGCCACCAAAAGAAACGAGCGGCATGGCCGGTGGCAAGCAACTGATCGAGACCTTTGAGAATTAAAGGCAACCAAATCAGAGCATCTAGCCACATCAGGTCAAAATAATTCAAGGCCACGAAACCACATAAGCTAAAGGCTAACCCAAATAAGGCGGCGGACCGTCGATTGGTTCGATAATGTGTTTGTAAAAAATGGGTGGTCGTGATCGCAATTGCGCTGATTTTGACCATGATGATTATCGTGATACCAGTCGGTAACTGCGCCGCTGGAAATGCCAAAATAATCAAATTAAATGGGCTCATTAAATAATAAGCAATCGTAGGGACCATGCTACCACCCAAAGATTGCGAAAAGGAATATAATTGGAAATTATGATTAAGTAAGGCATGACGATAGGTCGTGAAAAATGAGAGATACTGGGTGCCCATATCACTAATCAATAAATTGTGATCACCAAATGGTGTAATTTGTTGTTGCCATAAGATGGTACTGACAATTATTAGGGCAAGTATCCCCGCAGTTAGCGGGACTGTCCATACACGTGGTACATTTTTTTGCATCTGAACCACCTCAATAAGTTTAGGTTGTTAAAAATAGATTGGGGAGGACAACGGACTAGTCATAAGTCGTTCAGTGCGTAAATTAGCGTTTCAATTACCATAATTTAGTCAGCGCTAGAAAGCAACCATTTGGATTGTTTAGTTAAGTCGATTATTTAGCCGGTTAATTATAATTCAGTTTACTTCGTATTAAGTTAACGATATCGGTATAATATTAAGCATAGGACCAGACTAGTGTCTGAGTTAGTTAGTATTTGGGGTATTAACTAGCTAGTATGTCAAAATTTTAGAGTTAGATTTGTCTATTTAAGGGGGAGTTCCATGATGAAGCAGCCACGGTTAACCATTGTGGTACCATGCTATAATGAAGAAGCCGTTTTACCAAAGTCGTCTGCCGTATTGGGGGAAATTGTAACCCAATTGATTCAAGCGCAACAAATCAACCAAGATAGTCAAGTGCTCTTTGTTGATGATGGTAGTGCGGATAAAACGTGGCAATTAATTCGCCAGTTTGAGGCGCAAAACAAAGTTTTTAGTGGTTTAAAATTTAGTCGCAACTTTGGTCATCAGAATGCGTTAATGGCGGGGATGAAAGTCGCCGGTAAGTTTTCGGATGCGGTGGTGACGATTGATGCGGATTTGCAAGATGATCCAAAGCTAATTCCCGAAATGGTCGCCCGTTTTAAGGCGGGCAATGAAGTGGTTTTAGGGGTCCGCAACGATCGAACCAGTGATTCACACTTTAAACGTTGGACGGCAGAAACGTTCTACCGGTTGATGCGGCATATCGGCGTTCAATTAGTGCCAGATCATGCGGATTTTCGCTTGCTTAGCCAGCGAGCGGTAGCAACTTTAATGCGGTATCATGAAACGAATTTATTTTTACGCGGTATTGTGCCACAACTCGGCCTGAAAACAAGTAAGCTGTACTATCAGCGTAAACCCCGTCTGGCCGGTGAATCAAAATATCCGTTTAAAAAGATGATGGCATTTGCCATTGATGGGATTACGTCATTTTCGGTAGCACCAATTAAAGCAATTATGACGCTCGGTTTGTTCGTCATTGGGATTAGCCTATTGATGTTAATCTACGCGACTGTGCGCTTTTTTACGGGAGATGTGATTGATGGCTGGACCTCGTTAATGATGAGTTTGTGGTTCCTAGGAGGGATTCAATTGATTGGCATCAGTATTATTGGAGAATACATCGGTAAGATTTTTGCCGAAGTTAAACACCGTCCACGTTATATTATCGAAACGGATGATTATAGTGCGGCTCAGCAGCCCGCCTTATTTACGAAGCACCAGCAGTACAATGACTAAGCGGTTACTGGTTGGCTTGAATTGGTTAGCTGCTGGGATTTTGTGTTGGGCCGTTGGGTTTGCAATCATCTTACCAATTCGTTTTTTTGCTGATCAAGACTGGGTGTCGCCAGTTGTCAATGTGTTACTCGTTTTAGGCTTAATCTTGATTTTAAATGGGTTAAAAGCTTGGATTAGCCAGTGGTCGGCGCGCACTTATCGCTATTGGTTGTGGGGATTGGGCGGATTAATTGTTGTTGTTCAAGTCTGGGTAGCGGTGCACTTTGTCGATGCAGGGCGAGCCGATGCCTTTTTTGTCCGTAATCAAGCTTTAGCACTAGCTCAAGGTAAGCTTAACTGGGCGGTGTATTTTAAAGTCTATCCGAACAATGTTAATTTTACGCTGTTGGAAGCTGGCTTATTAAAAGGGCTGCTAGCGGCCGGCTTAAAAACGCCATGGGTCTTGTTAAATGGGTTACGTTTTATCTGGTTAGATACAGGATTGATTGCCGGATTAAGCCTCTTATGGCAGTGGCAACGTTGGCGACCAGGGGCGTTCGGCCTGTTACTGACTTGGTTAGTTAGCGTGCCGGTGTATGCCTATGCCTTGTTTGCTTATACGGATGCCTTAGTTATGCCGCTAATAATTGATGTTTTAGCGCTCAGTTGGTGGTGGTGTACTAAAACGGGTTGGTCGCGTTGGCTAGCAGGCGGTATGACATGGCTGCTGATTGGGTTAGGCGTCGTGATGAAAAGTAACATGATTGTGTTATGGTTAGCGGCGGCAATCACCTTACTAGTTGCTGGCGCACAGCGGCATTTACCCTGGCAACTCGTGCTCAAGTGGCTAGTTGGCAGTGTTGTTGTTTTAGGTTTAATGTCAGCGGGACTCACTAAGGTAGCAACACAAGCGGGTTATCAAAAAAATGTGAATGCTGCGGTACCTGTGACTAGCTGGATTGCGATGAGTTTGAACCCGAAGACTAATGGTCAATATAATAATGCTGACTTCACGCGTGTTCGCCGTATCCCGACACAGGCAGGCAAGCAAAAAATGACGCAGCAGATGATTAAGTCCCGCTTAAAAACGTTACGCCCAACTGGAATCGCAGTCCATGTGATTAGAAAACTGCGGGTGTTTTTAGCAACTGGGGATTTTGACAGCTTTAAGCTCACAACCCAATGGTTACGGGAACCTAATTGGTATCGGCAACGACAACGTACGGTTCAATTCTGGTTAGTAATGGCAACACAGACTTGGTATTTAATTTTACTAATGGGGAGTATCAGTATCTTAGTCACACGTGGTCAGCACCGGTTAATGGTCGGTTTCTTAGCGTTAACAATATTAGGGTTAACGAGTTTTCACGTATTGCTGTGGGAAGTTGAGCCTCGGTATGCCTTGCCTTTATTGCCAGTAGTCATGTTACTAGGCTGTCTTGGTTGGACCCGTCGTCCAGCTCGCCAACTGACCTTGCACCGGCGGCAACTTTATAGTGGCTTGGCTATTTTAGGTGCTGGCTTTAGTTTGTGGAGTATTCGGCAGACCAGCCGTAGCACATTAATAACGGGTTATAGTGCTGCTCGTCAAGGGAATGGCGCATACTTCACACCAAATCGACGAACGCTGCAACCAGGACAAATGTTACGTGTTAAATTACCGGTGTCGGTGGCAAGTAATCAAGTGCGATTGCTGCCTAAATCCGCGCATGGGTTAGTGACGGTTAAGTTACAGGCTGGATCACAGCGACTGCAGCGTACTGGTCAGCCGAAGCAGGTTGCTAAATTAAGTTATCCGACCACGGCAGCAGCAACTTTAACCGTGACCATTATTAATCGTGGCAAGTTACCGGTTCAATATGGTTCAGTGCGCACTCAATATAGTCAACAAACCGGGCGCATTTTGCGGCAACGACAAAATAGCTTGCAATATTCAGTTGCCATGACGCATGCGCCAACTAGTTTAACTGGCACTAAAACAATCGTCGGGGTCGTTGGCACCGTGTTAGTGCTTGTTTTGAGTAGTTTATGGTGGCGACCACGTCAAGTTAATTAATGAGGGCTTAAGCTAATCTGGTTGGGGTGATTAGCTTAAGCTTTTTTTGTAGTTCCAACTTTGGCGCGGGTCATTCGAGTTCAAAGGATCAACTTGATAAGCATCTGCGTTGTTTGCTATAATCACAATTAATTTAGTGAACAATAGTTGGTGGCTAGTCGCTAAATTAATGGCTTAATTACGCTACTTTGGATATGCTAAAATTGAGTAGTATAAAATATGAAAAGCGCCTATAATTAGAACGGTGGTTTTCAGTTAAATGCCAATGCTAATCAGTTATTGATAACTTTTGAGGGATTAGCTTTACTATTGACATCGGATAAATATTTTTTTAGCTGCATCATTTGGGGAGGAAACGTTACTTATGTCTAAGAATAAAAGGGCGATTATTATTATTGGCCTTGCCGTGCTTTTATTGATGAGTCCATTGATTTTCAATCAACAGGCTTTATTAGGTGTTGATGGCTATTTTCAATATAGTCGAATTTATGAAGCTGCCATGCAATTAAAGAACCATAATATTAGTTTTATTAATATTTATTCATTTCAACAAGCTGGACGAATTGTTAATAGTCTATATAGTCCACTGATCACTTATCTTGCCGGTGCCGTGTTATTGTTAGTGGGTACCTGGTATCGTTTTCAATTAGTAAGTGTTTTTCTAGTTTACTTCATTAGTGGCTATGTGACCTATCATGCTGCACGTCGTTTTCAGTTATCACAACGGCTATCGTTGGCATTAGGACTCATTTTTCTAAGTTCCAATGCGGTATATGGGTTTATTTTTGGGGTCACTTGGCGGTCAATTGCGTTTGGGCTACTGCCGATCTTTATCGGACCAATGTTGGATCTTTATAAGGGGGACTGGCGCTTACCTGCGATGCTTAAACTTGGCATCTATATTGGCATTTTAGCCCAATTTCAAGTTTTAACGGTCGCATTGTTACTCCCATTCTTACTCCCGTTTTTCGTGCGTGGTTTGTGGCATTCTAGCCTTAAACTAAAAGCCCTATTAAATTTAGTAGCGGCAGTGTTATTAGTACTTTTACTTAGTTTAAATGCGTTATTACCATTGTTAGAGGTCTATCGTGGTAATACGTTAATTCCACCGGTTGCGATGGACATGATGAGCAATACCAGTTTGATTTTGCAGCCAATTTATAATGGCGTTGATTCCAATAGTGATATTGTCATAACGGTGATCGTCTATGCAATGGTGATGGGGTTAATTATGTTCTGGTCACGATTACATGGATTTACCAAGTTATTGGCCGTTGTGGCCTTGTGCTATACAATTGCGGGCACGAGTTTAATTCCTTGGGATTTAATTCAAAAAAACATGCCATATTTGCAATCATTTTTACAAATGCCTCGTCGTATCTCACTAGTTGGGACGCCATTTCTAATTGTTGCGGCGGCGCTCATCTATCATGATGCTGCTCGTAGCACTGAAAGTGTCAAATTTCAGAAGGGACTGGTCTTTGCAAGTCTATTTCTAGGGCTCTTATCATTGTTGCTTTGCACCCAAAAAGTTGTTAAAAATGTGCATCGGACGCTACAACCAACAACGTCTTTGGCCAGTGGCTTACAAACTGCGGACAATAATGTGCATTCTAAATTAACGCATTTTATGCAATTGCAACCGGCTTTTCATACCCATGATTTAAGCAAACTAATCCGAGAAGCTGATCGGACGACGCCAGACTATATTCCGATTACGCACAAAGTTGAAACTCATGCGAATGTTTACGGCGCTTATTTAAAGAAATTCTCAGCGCAAAAGCATAAGTTTAGCTATCGAGTTATGAGAGCTGGTGTTCAGTTGACATGGACTGCCAAGCGGGCTAAAACGCGCTCGGTACCCGTCGTGGCTTATCGGCGATCAACGTTAACTTTAAATGGGAAACCATTAACACATCAGCAGATGACACATAATTGGGTTGGGGATATTTCCATTAAACAGCACCGAGGGCGTAATGTCTTGACCGTTCGATATACCCCTAGTCGAATTACCACACTGGGTACGAACGTAACGCTGGGGGTGTGGTTGGTTGTTATCTTGGTGCTAATCCAGCAGGGCTTTAATCGGTTGCGACATCGCCGCTTGGTTGGATAAACGAGTCATGAACAGCTGATTACTATCAGCTTAAATATTTAACTAAATGATAGTTGCCAGTTAAAAAAATGGACCTTAAATAAAGTGCGACGAAAAACGACTGTTAAGTTTTTCGTCGCACTTTATTTTGAAAGCTATTTTGTGAATAATAGTTTCAAAAATAAAAGAATGTATTAAAAAATATTGTAATTTAAATACATTGATGGTATATTAATGACAAGCAAATGAAAACGATTTCAACAAAAGGAGCGAGACTCATGCTTGGTTTTTCGGTTTATTTGAATCAGTCATTAGATACGCACCAGTTTAATCAAATGGCCAGCTTGCAACAAGCCGGCTTTACCGGTGTCTTCACCTCGTTACATATTCCTGAAGAGGATGCGACGCAATATTTAGCACGGCTCAAGGCTTTGGGTGCGGCCTGCCAGCGGTTAGGTCTAACGTTGACCGCTGATGTG
The DNA here is from genome assembly GCF_002970935.1 of Lactobacillus sp. CBA3606. Taxonomy (NCBI): domain Bacteria; kingdom Bacillati; phylum Bacillota; class Bacilli; order Lactobacillales; family Lactobacillaceae; genus Lactiplantibacillus; species Lactiplantibacillus kimchii. Next base: position 445,054 of record NZ_CP027194.1, read on the forward strand.
TCGGCGGCGGGGATGCAACGGATGGGACTGGCTATTGAGAATCCCAACGACATGCTGGCATTAGGCGTCACTACTTTAAGAATTGATGATGGTGTTGAAATGGCAACTATTGCAGCCCTGTCACAGCAACTCCCGATTGCGCTGAATGCAAGTACAATTACGACAGCCAATATTTTAGCGTTAAAAGCGGCCGATGCCAATTTTGATCATTTGGAAGCTTGGCACAACTATTATCCACGCCCTGAAACGGGATTAGATGAGGCCTGGCTGAAGGCGAAGAATCAATGGTTACAAGCACAAGGCTTTACAACTATGGCATTTGTTGCCGGTGATGCTGAGCGACGTGGTCCTATTAAGGCGGGGTTACCGACGTTAGAATGTGATCGTACTCGTCAGCCATTAGCCGCAGCCTTAAATTTGTTACGGCATGATCATGTCGATCGTGTCTATATTGGGGACCCAGCACTGAGTTGTCGAGTTCGCCACCAATTCGAACAGTATTTTAAAAATGATATTTTACAATTAACCGGTCGAACGACTGTCCCAGCGGTGTATGATCAGCTTTGGCATAATCGGATTGATGTGGCGCGTGATGTGGTGCGGCTCGTTGAAGGTCGTCAACGGTTGACTGCGATTACGCCTGTATCGCCAGTTAGTCGACCGATTGGCGCCATTACCATTGATAATGAAGCTTATGGTCGTTATGTTGGCGAATTACAACTGGTTAAACGCGGGTTAGCACCAGATCAACGAGTGAATGTTGTGGGTCAAATCAGTGCTGCAGACGTGGCATTATTACCATTAATTGGTGGTAATCAGGCCGTGAAGATAATTAAGGAGGAACCTAACCAATGAATTTAAGTCACTTAACTACTGAAACACGTAATCAAAAAACGATGGCGCTCGATACCATGCCGGTTGCGGATGTTTTAACTTTAATGAATCAGGAAGATCAAAAGGTACCGGCAGCGATTACAAAAGTTTTACCCCAAGTTGAAACCGCTGTCAAAAATATTATTAAAAGTTTTCAAGCTGGTGGTCGCTTATTTTATATTGGCGCTGGTACTAGTGGGCGTTTAGGCGTATTAGATGCTGCGGAGTGTGTACCAACCTTTGGGACTGAACCCGAGATGGTCCAAGGCCTAATCGCTGGTGGTATGACTGCCATGACCGTCGCAGTCGAAGGTGCAGAGGATTCTAAAGCATTTGGCAAACAAGATCTTGTCACTGCGCATTTAACCGCTAATGATACGGTTGTAGGGATTGCCGCGAGTGGTCGGACACCTTATGTGATTGGTGGTTTAGATTATGCCAAGACGGTGGGGGCCGCAACAGTGAGCTTGGCCTGTAATTCTGGGGCGCTTATTAGTGAGCATGCGGATACCGCCATTGAAGTGGATGCTGGTCCTGAAATTTTGACAGGGTCAACCCGTTTGAAGTCAGGAACGGCCCAAAAATTAGTCTTGAATATGTTGTCGACGGTTTCAATGATTGGTATTGGTAAGGTTTATCAAAACTTAATGGTCGATGTTAAACCCACCAATGAAAAATTGGTTGAACGTGCTAAGCGCATCATCATGCAAGCCACAGATTGTTCAAGTACAACAGCAACGACGGCGTTTACCGCAGCAGATCAAGATGTAAAATTAGCAATCGTGATGGTCTTGACGGATTTGGATCATGATGAGGCGGCTAAACGATTACGGGCTGGTCAAGGTTTCGTTAGGAAAGCAATTTAATTAAGGAGGATTAGGCAGATGGCTGAAGATAAATATGTACGCATCGGGCAGGAAATCTATGATAATGTCGGTGGACCTCAAAATATTGCCAAGTTAATTCATTGTATGACACGGGTTCGAATGACAATTCGGGATGAATCATTAGTTGATATGGATGGCTTGAAGGCGATTAAAGGCGTCATGGGAGTTGTTCAAGAAGATACGCTACAGGTGATTGTCGGTCCCGGGACGGTTGATAAGGTCGCACAAGCGATGGTAGACGCCGTTGGAGTAAAGTTAGGTGATCCCTTCCCAGCACCGGAAACTTTTACGACGAAAACCACGCCGGCTACAAGCCAGATGACAGATAAAGAACTGGTTGAAGCGAAAGCGAAAAAAGTGCATGCCGCTCAAAAAGCGAAGATTAAACAAACGCCGATGCGGAAGATATTAAGTGCGATCTCAAGTATTTTTATTCCATTAATTCCAGTCTTTGTTGGTGCTGGTTTGATCTCTGGGATTGCGGCTATTTTATCTAACATGATGTTGGCCGGTGATATTGGTAAGAGTTGGACTGATTTCATCAATGTTTTAAAGGTCATCAACAGCGGTTTATTCACTTATTTAGTTATTTATGTTGGGATTAATAGTGCGACGGTGTTTGGCGCGACTGCTGGATTAGGTGGGGTAATCGGTGCCGTTACGATGTTAACTGGGATTATGCCACAAGCACCGATTCATAATATCTTCAATGGTCAGGCTTTATCGGCTGGTCAAGGTGGGATTATCGGTGTCATCTTTGCTGTATGGGTCTTATCAATTATTGAAAAATGGTTGCACAAGGTCATTCCAGATTCAATTGACATTATTATTACGCCAATGGTGTCGTTACTAGTCGTTGGGGTGTTTACCATTTTCTTGGTTATGCCAATTGCAGGTGTTATTTCAACGGGCTTAGTTGGTGGTGTGGAATGGGTCTTAAACGTTGGTGGGGCCTTCTCCGGCTTCATTTTAGGGCTATTCTTCTTACCGATGGTGATGTTTGGGTTGCACCAAATTTTAACCCCAATCCATATTGAAATGATTAACAGTATGGGTAGCACACCACTTTTACCAATCTTAGCCATGGCTGGTGGCGGTCAAGTTGGGGCAGCGTTAGCGTTATGGATTCGTTGCCGTAATAATCAAGAATTAACAAATCTTATTAAAGGTGCCTTACCAGTCGGAATTTTAGGAATTGGCGAACCGTTGATTTATGGGGTTACCTTACCATTAGGACGCCCATTCATTACTGCTTGTATCGGTGGTGGGATTGGCGGAGCCGTTGTCGGTGGCCTGGGTCATATTGGCGCGATTGCCATTGGACCTTCCGGCGTCGCCTTAATTCCATTGATTGCCAATGGGCATTGGTTGGGCTATGTTGCTGGATTATTAGCTGCATATATCGGTGGATTTGTGGCGACTTACTTCTTCGGTATTCCCAAGGATGCCATGGCTGCTAAGGATAAAGATGGCAAGTTGCTAAATGCCTAGTTAACGGTAAAATGAGATGGGAGGGATATAATGACTAATATTTTATTTACCATTCATAGTCGGTTAGCCGATTTTTCTAAAGCGGATCAAAAAATTGGGCGTTATATTCTAAAACATGCGCATGCCGTGATTACGATGAGTACCGCTGAATTGGCAACCGCTGCTGGAGTTAGCACAGCGACAGTCGTGCGCTTTGGTAAGGCGATTATCCCAGATGGCGGTTACCCAGCTTTAAAATTAAAATTATCTGCTGAAACGAATGTTGATCAAAAATTGTATGCTGAAATCAATCCGCAAGATAGTTTGACGGCGGTTAAGTCCAAGCTAGCATTACGGGTATCACATACTATTGAAGAAACTAATGTGGTGTTAGAAAATGCCGCATTAAAAAAAGCCAGTCAATTATTGGCACAAGCACAAAATATTTATGTTTTTGGCATTGGCGCCTCTGATGTGGTGGCGTCTGATTTCCAACAGAAGTTTATGCGGGTCGGTAAATCGGTGATGCATGCGGCCGATGGTCACTTGGTGGCAGTCGGCTTGACAACACAGAAAGCCCATGCGGTCTTGGTGTTAGTATCAAATTCAGGTGAAAAAGCCGAAGGGCAACAATTAGCGGAACTAGCCAAAACCGTTGCGGTCCCGATTATTGTTTTAACACGCAATGCCAAAAGCCCACTGGGCCAATTGGCAGACGTTGTTTTACTGAATGATGATAGTGAGGAAAATCAAACGGCGCGGAGTGCGGCGACAACATCGTTATTAGCGCAACTTTATGTAGTGGATTTGCTGTATTATACGTACATTAAAGCTGATTATCAAACGCATATCCAACAACTAATTGAGTCACGAGACGCTATTCAAGAACATTTTTAATAAGGAGAATCAGGTCATGTTTGGACTTAAAAAGAAAAATAAATTGGTTCGTTTAGGGGCCATTGCCACAGGTCAATTAATGCCAATTACCGCGGTTACTGATCAAGTGTTTTCACAAAAGATGATGGGCGATGGCTTTGCCATTACGCCTAGTACCGGTCAAATTGTAGCGCCGGCTGCTGGTGAGATTAAAACAATTGCGGCTACGAAACATGCGATTATGATGACTACGGCGACTGGCTTGGAATTAATGCTCCATTTAGGGTTAGATACGGTTGAATTAAACGGTGCGCCGTTTACGGTTCAAGTTAAAGTTGGCGATCAAGTACAACTAGGAACGCCACTGGTGACGATGGATTTGGCAGCCATTCAAGCCGCCGGAAAAGCGACGACAGTGATGACCGTTGTGACTAATATGGATCAAGTGACTAACCTCACTGCAGCCAATAATCAAGCGATTACGGCCGGCGAAGTTGCTGTTGAAGCGACTTTGGCCTAAACAATTAAGCTAGTTATCAAGGATTAAGCCCTGATAACTAGCTTTTTTTAATCAGCTACATTGACTAACATAGAAATTAGCTAACGAATTAGTTCAAACGGGAGACGCTTAGTAAACCTGACTTTTGTATGATACAATTTTTTGGGGGAATCGTAATTATTAGCAATATTAGTAAAACAGGATTGTTGGGTATCACAATCGCCTTAGAGGCACTTTAAGATTTATAGAAAAATATTGATAAAAATAGGGCGTACTAAAATAAACGAGCCACCAATAATGGTGATTCGTTTATTTTTGGTGATGCTTTATTTTTTTACAGCCAATGCTTCAACCAAGTCAGCGTCTGGTGAGACATATAATGTTTTTTGTCCCTCGTAAATAACGAGCCCAGGCTTAGCACCATTAGGTTTGCGGATGCGATTGACTTGAACATAGTCGACTGGAACTGTAGCCGAGTCACGAGCTTTTGAGAAGTAGGCCGCTAGATTGGCTGCTTCAGTTAAGGTCTGTTCACTAGGCGTGTTTGAATGAATAATGACATGTGAGCCGGGAATCTTTTGCGTATGCAACCAATAATCACTCTTGCGGGCAGTTTTTAATGTCAATTGATCATTTTGCCGGTTATTTTTACCAACAGAGATTTCGGTGCCATCACTAGCCACGAATTTTTGAGGCTGGATGGGTTGGCGACGCCGGGCTTTCTTCTTAGTCTTACGAGCCTTTAAATAGCCCTGTTGCGTTAGTTCTTCACGAATTTCGGTAATGTCAGCCGGGGTCGCTAATTCAATTTGAGTTTGAACATTGTCCAAATAATCAATTTCAGCTTGAGTTAGTGTTAACTGTTCGCCAACATAAATTACGGCATTCTTTTGTTTCTGATAGCGCGAAAAATATTTCTGAGCATTACGTGAAGGCGATAATTGATTAGATAAGGCAATCTTTAAAGGAACATTATCATGATAATAGTCTGGTAGACTGATTTCAGTCATGCCCCGTTTGACTTCGTGTAAATAAGTCGTTAAGATCTCACCTTTGAGTCGTAGTTCATCGGCCTGTTTAGTATTAACTAGTGTTTGTTGTAACTTTTTGAATTTGTTGCGGTTTTTCTTTAAATCATTTCGTACGACCCGAACTAAATTACCAGCCTGCTGCTGCACGCGTTCCCGTTGGGCGGCATCTTGATAATAAAAGTCTAACAGCGCACTCAATGAGTCAAACTGGCGCGTTTTCGAGCCGAAAAATGGGTAAGGCCCGGCAGCAAACATCGTCTTGCGGTTAGCAAGGGTCAATAAGGTGGCCTTTGGCTGATCGAATTGCGCCAAGAAAGCCTGATAGTGAGCCGAGACATCGCCGGTTTGATGTAAATCAGCCGCTAATTGAAGGGAACTATCACGGCCAAGTCCTTGATAATGTTGTTGCAGTTGCTGAGCTAAAACTTCTTGATTGGGGTATTGCTTAACCAATTCCAGAAAATCCTGATTCGCGATGAAAGGATTAACTTTATCTTGTTTAGGTGGCTCGATATAAGTTGCCCCTGGTAGCAGTAGCCGGTAGCGATTTTGATCCGCCCCAACGTGTTTAATGACATCTAAAATTTTACCCGTTTGATTATCAACCAAAATAACATTACTGTGACGAGCCATAATTTCAATGATTAAAGTGAGCTGTTCAGCATCACCTAACTCGTTACGGGTGGTAATTGTAAAGTGGACGACCCGGTCATTAGCCACTTGTTTAATACCAGTTAAAATAGCACCTTGGAGATATTTGCGCATCATCATGGCAAAGTTAGTCGGGACCGCTGGGTTAACGTATGGAATTTGCGTCACTTGCACCCGTGGATAGGTAGGATCAGCCGATAACAATAACGGCCAATTTTTACCATTCGAACGAATCGTTAGAATTAACTCATTTTGATAAGGCTGGTGAATTTTAGTAATGCGGCCATTTAATAAATTTTCGTGTAATTCGGTGACCATGGCATGGGTAAATAATCCATCAAAAGACATGTGATCACTCGCTTTCATATAGTAGTTTCAACTTGACTGGTGATTAACAGTCAACCTTTACTAGTATACCTTGGGAACTAACTTGGTGCAAAATAATTGGTCGGGTAACTCAATGTTATATACAAAAACTGATTTACCAAGAGATTCTCGAAAAACTGCTTTCAGACAAAGGTTGCTTATTGTATAATACATATGACTTTATATTTTGGAGGTAACTAACATGAAATCGAGTTTAGCAGCCTTGGCAGCCACCGCCAAGCAACAGACCGCCGTCTTGAAAAAAATTACGAAAGCCCAGGGAATCACGGTGGCTGAGTGGCAATTACTCACTAAATTATTGGCTGGGTTTGATACACAAGAGAAGTTAGCGATTGAAATGCAACTAGATACATCGACGTTGAGTCGACAACTCGCTAGCTTGGTAAAAAAAGAAAAACTGAGTAAGCAAGCGGTTGGGCGGGATCGCCGGCAGTTGATCTATACGATGACGACCACGGGTCAACAGGCAGTCGACGTGGTTGCAACTGATTATGCGACCTATGAAGCAGCTGTTTTTGATAAATGGCCGCAAGATGAGCAAAACTTATTACGAATTCTATTGAACCGGCTAAATAAATCGGTTGAGCGGACTTTAGTCGACTAAGCCACTTTTTGTTGGCGACGACAAGGTGGAGTCGAACTTAGTTTTATGCTATGATGATGAATATTATTTAGATGAGAAGTAGGTGTATGTCATGAAGATTGCTGTTGTTACTGACAGCACTAGCTATTTGACACCGCAAGAGGTTGCTGACAACGATATTCATGTTGTGCCGATTCCGGTTATTATAGATGGAAAAGTGTATCAAGAAGGCGTCGATATTACGACGGAGGAATTCTACGCTAATATGAAGTCCTTTAAGTCATTTCCAAGTACGTCACAACCAGCTGTTGGTGAAATGATTGAATTTTACAATCGTTTAGGCGATGCTGGCTATGATGCAGTGATTAGTATCCATTTGGCCAGTACTATTTCAGGGTTTTATAATAGTCTTGAAAAGATGCGTGATGCGGTTGATCGGGTCAAGCTTTACCCTTATGATTCGCAAATCACAGTTCGACTAATGGGATACTTAGCACTAGAAGCAGCTTGCATGGCTAAAGCTGGTCATACGGTGGCTGAGATTTTAGCGCGTTTGGATGATTTACGGGCTTCTATGGGCGAGTACTTTATTGTAGATGATTTACAAAACCTCGTGCGTGGGGGCCGGTTATCTAATGCATCCGCTTTTATTGGCAGTGTTCTACGCATTAAGCCAATTTTAACTTTTAATGAAAAGCATGAAATTGTGGCGTTTGAGAAAGTGCGGTCAACTAAAAAAGCAATCGCACGAGTTGAGCAACTATTTGCTGAAGCGCAAGCTAAGCTGAATTACCCGTTGCGAGCAATTATTGTCCAAGGCAATAATCTAGAAGCGGCGCAAGCTTGGAAAGAAAAACTTCAGCAGCAATATCCGGACATGCCGATTGATATTACGTATTTTGGACCGGTGATTGGGACACACTTAGGTGATAAATCATTGGCGTTAGCTTGGCTGAAAGATATTGATAAGGCGTATTAATGATGACAATTATTTTTTCAAAGGCACCTTATAATCGGGCCGCTGCAATGGCATTACGACAAGCTGTTTTTGTGGAGGAACGTGGTATCGCTGCGCAGGTTGAATTTGACGACAAAGATGATGACCAGCGCTTATATGCGGTGGCTTACGCACAGCCGTCATTACCGGTGGCAACCTTACGCTTAGAACCACAAGCTAATCAAGTGATGCGATTTGGGCGCGTTTGTACCCGGAAAAGTTATCGGGGACGTGGTCTGGGACAACAGCTATTAGCGGCTGCTGAAAAATGGGCTGTCGAACACGGGTATACGCAAGGTCTGATTCATGGTGAGTTGACCGCACAATCTTTTTATGAACGTTGTGGGTATACTGTCGCAGTCGGGACGTTCGCTGAAGATGGCGCACCGGTGGTTAGTTTGCATAAAGATCTTTAGCACTTATTCAGATGTTGAGATTAAATTCTCACATCTTTTTTATTTTCCATGCCGTAATTAGGTTTGCTTGATAATCCTAAAATGTTATGATAAATACCTAAAAGGGAGTTGAAATATCGGAATGAAAACTCGAGCTGAGCTCAAACAAGAAGTTAAGCAATTATTTAAAGGGCGTTGGAAGAATGCCATTTTACTTTGTATTGTGGTTAGTCTGCTTAGTATGTTTGGTGTTTTATCTAATTATTCAAGCCGGATTAATCATTCAGACAGTTTAAGTGACAACCACCAAATGGTAACTGCGCTATTTGATAAGATTACGATGCAAGAGCTGATAACGGCTTTAGTGGCCTTCTTAGTGGTCTTATTAATTGAATTAGTCTTTGCTTTCATTGTTCGTATTTTTGCGGTTGGGACGTCTTATTCAATGCTCGATTGGGTTCGCCAACCAGACCGTGAAATTCATGCAGTTAGTGATTCAACAGTTGGCTTTACCAAAAAATATGCTTGGCCAATTATCGCCTTACAAATTCTTCAAGGTGTTTTGACGTTATTGTGGGGGCTATTATTAATCGTACCTGGGATTATCAAGTCCTTCGCGTATTCACAGACCTTCTATGTGTATAAAGATATGTTGGCAGCAACGCCGGCCGGGCAGCCACGACCACGTTTTCGTGATGCGATTACCCGTAGTCGTCAGTTAATGCACGGACATAAGTTTGAATACTTTGTCTTACAATTGAGTTTTATCGGTTGGGCGATTCTTAGCATCATGACCTTTGGCATTGGCCAACTCTGGTTAACGCCATATCGTTATGGGGTTTTTGCTAATTATTACCAAAACCTAGTGGACTTAGCCGCTTAATTTCAGTAGTAACTTGATTCTAGTTTAATAGGGTCAAGTTATTTTTTTGCAGTGTGGAAGTCCTGAACCGTTTGGATGTGCGGTGGACTCATGACTAATGGGGATTCAGAGGCTAAATATCAGCATCAGCCGGCGAATTAATATTTATTTCGTGATTTATTGCGGGAATTGGATTAATATTTAACTATGAGTGAGTAAAACCCGTCACGACAAGTGCCTAAAAATATGGTAAACTGGCGGAAGCAAGAAAGGAAGTGCGATAGTTAATGCCTGAACAACAGCCGACGCGGATGTCACGTTTAAAGTCGCGACAGGAATCGACGAGTAGTAAGCGATCAAAGACTAACACGCCGCAACCACCTAAGACGCCAAAGTCACCAAAATCGCCGAAATCACCGAAAAAGAAGCGCCATCTCTCGTTATGGTTATTGGCTCTAATCGTGATTGCGCTTGGGGGAACGATTGTGTATTTTGTGAAAGCTTCGACTGATCAAGATCTAGTTGAAACCACCAGTTCCTCAAGTAGCAGTAGGTCGCGTAAAAGTTCATCGTCCTCAAAAAAGAAAAAGGCCAAAAAACAGTCTAGTAAGTCAAGTTCCAGTACGAGTGATGAGAGTGATCTAACGGATAATACTGGCAATGACAATACTGCTGACTATGGCAATAGTACCGACAATGATAGTAGTAGTTCGGTGCAAAGTCATACGACCAATGCGACGACAACTACGCAAGCAACTAGTAGTAGTCATGCCACTGCCAACAGTAGTCATCATAGCTCAACCGCACAAGCGTCATCGACCACTGCTGCTAGCAGTAGCAGTAGCGCAACAGCGGCTAGTTCGAGCAGTGCCGCTGCATCAAGCACAACTAGCAGTAGTAGTAGTGCCAGTACAAGTGGATCAACAAAATCCTTTAGTACCCGTGAAGATGCCATTAAATATGGTCAATCACACAGTGGTAACTACACTGTTGTAAATGGCGATACCAATGGGACGTATTATAAGGTTACGACTGAATAATTTAGGTAACCTTTAAGAATTTAACCGACCCTTTTCTTTTTGGATGAATCCCGGTATGATAGCCTTAAAGTAATAGAATCGGAGTGGTGGGATTGAATCAAAATGTTGAAGTGAAATATCCAGCTATTTTTCGCGATGAAGGGACCTATTGGGATGTTCGTTTCCCGGATGTGCCAGCAGCCCAGACTTTTGGCTCAAGTGTGCAAGTGGCAGCTGATAACGCAGCCAATGCGCTAGCGGTTGCTTTGTTTGGACAAGCCTTACCAGCAGCATCGGATCCGCAATATTGGCGGTTAGCCTCCACGGAATTTGTTGTTTGGATTACCATGGCTAACGTTGAATTTGGACCAGATTCGGCGTCATCACCATCGCTTAAATAGAATTGGTCACTAAAGTAGGACGGTTTGCTAAGGGCAGACCGTTCTTTCTTGTTGAAAGGATGAATTAGCATTGCAAGCACACCCATTGATTTTTGATACTAATATTGCAAAAGATAAACCTGAAAATATTCGGCATCCGCATAACGATTGTCCGTTTTGTGATCCAACACAGTTGACTGATGTGTTAGCGCAAACGGCAGATCGTATCTGGCTCATGAATAAGTTTCCAACATTACAAGCAACTTGGCAGACGATTGTGATTGAAACTGCTGATCATCAAGGGGACATTGCCACGTATTCGCCAGCGCAAAACCAAGCTGTTTTTGCATTTGCTTTGAAAAATTGGCAAGCAGCGATTGCGAGTCAACGGTTTGAATCCGTATTATTGTATAAAAATTTTGGTCCCCATTCAGGTGGGAGCTTGCGACATCCGCACATGCAGATTGTTGGGTTAAATGACGTTGATGGTTATGCCAATATCACGCCAGCTAACCTATCTGGCTATCCGGTATTAACGGATGGGGATCTAAGTGTGACCGTTTCTGATCAACCCGTGATGGGGTTTGTTGAATTTAACGTCACCACCGCTTGGACCGCGCATGCACGCTTAGCGGATGCTGTTCAAAAAGTGGTTCAATATGTTTTGAATGATTATTTTAATGGTCGCTGTGACAGTTATAATCTATTTTTCTATCCAGACGGTGACCGCGTGGTTTGCAAGATTGATCCATTATTTAATGTCTCACCTTATTATATCGGCTACCGGTTATCACAGGCAGATACGCCGAATCGCATGCGTGAGATTGCGGCTGCTGTTCGGCAACGGTTTCAAGCGTAACGGAAAGTAAAAAATCCTGGTAAGCTGACTGACAGTCATTTTACCAGGATTTTTAAGTTGTTTTAAGCTTGTAACGTTGCTAGATCAGCTTTGATTGCGGTGATTAATGCCTCGCGCTGATCAATGTCATCGTCGCATTCAAAGAAAGCCCCAAGTTCTTGTTTTAAGATATCGTCACCAGTATCCATGTAGCGTTCATCATAGCTGGTTAGGGTATAGTCGCCAGTTTCTAAGCGGGCCACAACACAGCCGTTGGCAGCCTTATGACTGTCATCGGTAAATTCAACGGCATAAATAACACAGTCGGTCCGTTTATTCGTTTGATAGATTTGAATACTTTTAGCGATATTACTTGCAATTGCTGCCAATTTCATGTTTACACCTCAATTTAAATTATACCGATTATTAAGGTTAGATGCTAGCGTTGGCGATGAAAATTAGCAAGGAACTGGGGTTGATATGTTATCATAATAGGTAAGAAATCATTTAGTGATTCAAAGTTGATAAGTGGAGGAATGCAGCGTGCAAAATTTAATTCCAGGTGACATGCTTGAAGTGGGTCAAAAATTAAGGTGGGAATTAGATACTGGGATGACGGCGGATGAACAGAGTGTCATCAATGATGCCGTATTAGCTGGCACTCAGTATTTCGTGGATGAAGCTTTGGAAGGCAGTTATTGGACGGTCAAGTGGGATAGTCAACATCAAAATGTGGCTATTTATGGGTCTGATGGCACCATTGTCGGGACAATCAAACCGGTTGGCGCTAGCTTGGAAGCTGATTTTCGACAAGATTCACAACGATTGTTTATTCGGATTGAAAAAGAAGTTGCAGTGGTCGTGCGTAAAAATTAGTGACCAAGAAGTGAGGTGGCAAGAATGTTTGATCAAGATGCAGAGCGATATGCCACGTTTGGCCTGGTCGCAAAATTGCCTAGTTCAGTGATTGATCAGATTTGGCAAATCATTGATGAGGATTTAAAAGGTGTCGTGACCTTATCACAGGTGTTACAATTTGCGTTAATTGAACGCCATGGGACTGTCACCGTCGTTTTTGATGATCAGCATGATTCGATTTTAGAATTTGATTTACCGGATGATTATCAACGGGCTTTTCCAGAAACGATTGCAGTCTTGGATGATGGCCATTATCAAACGATGATGTTATTGGCGGAATTATCAGCCTAACTAAACAAACCAAGCAACAACTGAGCCGATGTGGCGAGCTGTTGCTTGGTTTGTTTAGTTTGCAATACCTTTTATTTGTATTTGGTTTCTAAACGACTCATCCAGTAACCCAATCCTACGCCAATTAAGCAGGCGGCTAGACTGATTAAAAGTGTCGTGGTGGTCACGCCGGTATAAACAATACTTTCGGCGGCATGCGGATTAGGGATTAAAATTAGCATTGTGCTAGCTACGACAATCCCTAAAATAAAGTGGTACACCCGTGAATGAAAGCGATGAATCAAATAATCCATCCCTTTGGAGAAGAGTAACATGGCTAAGATGCCACCCAACGCAATTGGCAAATAGGTGCCTAACAGGTCAAAGCGCTTGAAACCAGTTAGCATTGGCGTAAAGAGGCCTAGAATTAGCAATAAGTTGGATGGGCTTAGGCCTGGGACCAATACGCCTAAAGCAATCAGGACCCCGGCGATAACGAAGCCACCAAAGTTGGCAGGTAAGGGTCCAAATAACTCACTCATAAAGTATAACAACCCGCTACTGATTAATAAAGTGCCGAAAAACCAGAGGTAGTCAATGCCATCGCGTGGTGTTTTAGCGCTAGCGGTCTGAGCTAATGCGGGTAAGGTGCCGATGATTGCGCCAGCAAAACCCCATAAGACAATCACCTGAGCGTGAGCTAATAAATAGGCTAAAGGCGCCGATAACAATGCAATTCCAACAATGCCACCCAGACCAACGGGGACAAAATACAAAAAGTCGCGTTTGAAATTTTGACGAAAATGAGCCATAAAGCCTAGTAGACGTTCGTAAATACCAAGAATTGCGGCTAAAACACCACCAGAAACGCCGGGGAGGATAAAGCCTAAGGCAATGATGACCCCTTTGAAGAATCGTTTGATAAAGCTGTCAGTTTGTTTAGTTTGCATGAAAAGCTCCTTTAGTTGAATTATTGGCTAATAATCTAAACATACCAAAAGTAGTCACGTAAAGCAATCCAGACCACATGAAAAGTGAGTAGAAAATGAATTGAGTTGCTCGAAAAAGCTTTTTAGCATAAAATGTATTAATATGAAAATATGCGATTTTTTATGAAAATGAGTAAAAGAAAGTTGAGACAATATGGAAAATCAACAACTCGCGCGTAAGCTGAAGCGACGCCATGTACAAATGATCGCCCTCGGTGGTGCGATTGGAACTGGGCTATTCTTAGGTTCTGGGGCAGCGATTAAGCAAGCGGGACCATCAATTTTATTAGCGTATGCCATTGGCGGGCTATTTTGTTACTTAATGATGCGAGCCCTCGGTGAACTGCTTTTATCGAATACGAAGCTACATTCTTTCTTGGAATTTATTAATTTATATTTAGGTAAAAAATTTGAATTTGCGATTGGCTGGACTTATTGGCTCTGCTGGATCAGTTTAGCCATGGCGGACTTAACGGCGAGCGGGATTTATATTCGTTATTGGTTTCCGGCTATTCCACAATGGGTGACGCCACTCATCATTATTCTCATTTTGTTAGTATTTAATTTACTCTCAGTGAGCGCTTTTGGGGAGTTAGAGTACTGGTTTTCGATGATTAAAGTCGTCGCCATTATTGCTTTAATTGTGACTGGCGCTATTTTGATTGGTTCAGCGGCGCACGTCGGCGGTCAAACGGTTTCCGTCACTAATTTGGTTAGTCACGGTGGCTTCTTTCCCAAAGGGGCTGGTGGCTTCTTAACGTCATTCTCGTTAGTTATCTTTGCTTTTACCGGGATTGAAATGGTTGGGATTACAGCTGGAGAAGCTGAGAATCCAGAGACCGAATTACCACGGGCGATTAACAGTTTACCGATTCGAATTTCTTTCTTCTATGTCGGTGCTCTGTTTGTGATTATGTCCATCTATCCATGGAATCAGATTGCGACTAATCAATCACCCTTTGTGCAAGTCTTTAGTGATGTTGGCATTAAGGCCGCGGCTAGCATCATCAACTTTGTCGTCTTGACAGCGGCGTTGTCAGCTTGCAATAGTGCCATCTTTAGTACGAGTCGCACGTTGTTCACCTTGGCACATGGTCAAAATGCGCCTAAGTGGATGGGCAAGGTGAATCGACAGAATGTCCCCGCACGGTCATTACTTTTTTCATCGTTGATTTTACTAGTGATTGTGGTCCTGAATTACGTGATGCCTAGCACGGTCTTTACCTTGATTTCCAATGTAGCGACGACTAACTTTATTATTGTGTGGTGTGCCTTACTCATTTGTCACTATGTCTATAAAAAGACGGCGGATAGTAGTCAAAATCCTTTTAAATTACCACTATTTCCCGCTTCGAATCTATTGACATTAGCGTTCTTTATTGGTGTAACGATCATCTTGTGTTTTGATGCCGTTAATCGCTGGGCTGTTATTGGTTCAATCGGCTGGTTCATCGGATTATTGTTGGTTGAAACAGCACTACGACATAAAACGAGTTAACCTAAAAACGTCATTGGCAAAATTGCCGATGGCGTTTTTAGTTGGTTATAGTGGGCGGCTTTAGCTGTTGTTCAATTGAGGCGGTTACTTTTAAGATAACCGCCTGATCGGATATGGTTAATAAGTGATGTTGGGCAATAATTGCCGGAGTTAAAGCGTGGTAAACAGCGGCGGCGACTATCCAACAAGTTGTTGCGGTGTCATCCGCGGGCGCTTTAAGTAAGTCGTATCCGGCACTTTGATCAACGTAAACCTGAAAGCCAATTCCTAAACGCGCTTGCAGTCGATTACTGTAACGCTGGAATAAGGCTAAGTTAGCAGTCGCATCATTAGTTGGGCCAACCGTCCGGGTCCCAAGATGCAAATTAGGAACTAAGATTATTTTCAAATCCCCACCTCCAGTTAGCTCTATTTTAAGCCAAATCAGCGTTTTGTGCATCAACTGGCCGATACAGAATAAAAGTTTAAAATGGCTAAGCTTGGTGAGCTCAAAAAACGCTTGGGTTGCCCCAAACGTCAGTGGTTGTTAGATTAAATTGAGTAAGACGACGCCGGCCACACCGATTAAAGCGGCATAACCGAGTGCTGGTAGAATGGTCTGCCGTAAAATAACGCCTTCTTTACCACTAAGCCCCGCTACAGAGCTGACAGCCACGATATTGTGGACACAAATCATATTACCGGCGGCGGCGCCAATTAATTGAGCCGCTAAAACAACTGGTTCATTGAGATGCGCATTGGACGCAATGTCTGCTTGAATTTGGCTGAAGGTCAAGGTAGAGACTGTTGCACTACCGGTGACAAATGACCCTAATTCGCCTAAGAATGGCGCAATAATGATCCAGATACCAGCTAAATACTTGGCGACAAATTTAGCGATGTACATTGGCATACTAGGTAGGTCGGCGGTGTTTAGCCCAGAATTGGTAAAGACTTGTACCATAATCAACGTCACAATCAAGGCAATCGCCGTTCCACCCATTGAACCGACCACTTTTTTAGTTGTGGGCCATAGAGGCCGTAAAGATTTGGCTTGGACCGCTAACCCAATGATCGCGGCTAACGTTAACATTGTTCCTGGCGAGTAAAGAAATTCCCAATCGGAACTGATACTTTGAAAGCCTAGAATCTGCTGCCAGGATAAATTGAGATAATGCGTTAAAAAGGCCTTTAAAGGCACTAAAATACGACTAGCCAATAGTAAGACGATAACTAAAATGTAGGGGAACCAAGCTTTAATTAACGACATTTCTGACGGTGCTGTTTGTGTCGTATCCGTTGGAACCGTGGCAACTTGCCAGGGGGTGACTTGAGTGCTTTTAGGCAATAACCAATGTTGACGGATGCTAATGATTGCGACAATCAAAGTTCCAAGCGGTGCTAAAATCGAGATGAATTCATAACCAATTAGCCAAGCACTCACCAGCGCAATACTACTATAAACTAAACCAATGAGTAGCGCCCATGGTAAAATGGTCAACCATTGCCGAAAACGATGTTGCTTGGGGCCGAATAACCAAATTAAGATGAAGACTAATAAAGCTGGCATGAGAGCCCCCACAAACAAATCTAGTTGCGTGACCCTTAAGCCAATTAAATTTAAGAGCTGTGTTTTTTCAGTAACGTTACTAAGCCCCACAGTTAGCGGTGTCCCCACGGCGCCAAAAGCCGCGGCGGTCGAATCAGCAACTAGGGCTAAAACAACGGCGGCCATCGGTGAAAAGCCCAAGGCAATCATCAAAGGCGCGGTTACCATGGCCGGTGTCCCAAAGCCAGAAACCCCTTCGATTAGACCACCGAAAAGAAAGGCAACGAGGACAGTTTGTAACCGCATGTCAGCGGTCAAAGCTTGAAACCCCTGATTAATACGATTGATGGCGCCCGTGGCCCGTAGACTATTAAGCATCAATAAGGCACCAAATAAAATCCAGAGAATCGGTAAAGATTTGTGTAATGATTGTAAAATTGAAGCCCCAATCACCTTAGGCGTTAAATGCCAAAATAAGTAACCAGTGATAATCACAATGATTGCACTGATACTCATACCGCGAGTGGCCGGCATATTTAAGACGCCAAGTAAGATCAGTGGCAAAATAATGGCAGCTAAAGCAATGAAAATCATAATTTAGGTCTCCTTTTGATACTAAGCGGATTGACGGTGAGCTTTAAAGATTTGCTGACCATAGATCGTAATTAGTGAGATAAGTAGCGACAAGCCAATCAAGGGCCAAGTCATTCCATGTAAATAAGTTAGCTTAT
Organism: Lactobacillus sp. CBA3606; assembly: GCF_002970935.1. Lineage (NCBI taxonomy): Bacteria > Bacillati > Bacillota > Bacilli > Lactobacillales > Lactobacillaceae > Lactiplantibacillus > Lactiplantibacillus kimchii. Next base: position 462,736 of record NZ_CP027194.1, read on the forward strand.
CCGTTGCCGTAGTGGGATTGAAGAAGGCCATTAAGCTTAAATGGTGCCCAGCGCTGACCGTTACTAGTAGTCCGAAAAAGCATAATTGGCAAAGTAACCCACCGTAAGTTGAAAAACGATACTTATTAATGATAGCTAAATCCGGGTCGTTCGCATCGGCCGTGTAGACACTCGTATTAATTGCCGGGTTTTCAAAACCGACATAGAGGGCAATTAGTAGCAGGCCAATAGTGTATAAAACTGGGATGGTGGTCAACGCTAACAGATGCCCAATAATTAGCCCAAGTTGTGCGTGTTTCTTCGCAACGGTGACGACCTGATGAGCCAAGCCGAGGTACAACGGTCGGCCACCTTCGAAGCCTAGCAAGTAGATGGCAAAAATAATGTACATGCCATGCTTGCCCAGGACGAAGTAACCAAAGAAACTGTTAAACAGTAAGACAAAGCTCACTAAAAATCCCCGATTCACAATCCGCAATTTATTAGCCGGCATGGCTTTCCAATCAGCCGCCAATTCTAAGTTTAATAAAACAATCGCTAAAATTACCACGCCCAGGACGTAAGGTAATGCGATGGTTAGATTGATTTTCCGTAGTAAGGTCAATAAACCAATCGCTGCAAAGAAAATAATGAACCCAAGCACACGCCAAAGCTTGATTGGTTGTCGTTGTGAACTCGTCTGATGTTTATAGAAAGCCAATGAAAATTGATTCAGTAGGCGGCCGGCGGGGAGCGCCAAAACGAATAGCAGGGCTAAGATAACGAATGCTAATCGGTAATGTAGGTCAAATAAGAAATCAGCGACGAATAATAACCCCAGGGCCAAAAAAATAACCCAATAAAGGCGTTTTAATTTGAAATTGGTACTAGCGGTTAAATGTAATTTAATCGTTAGAAAGTAGGGCCAAATATTAGATGACGTATAACCAAGACAAATGCCACCAATAATCAGCCAAACCAAATTACTAGTTACACTGTAGATAATGCTACCAACGACACCCAGCCAAAGACAAAGTAGTAAATAAGTGCTGGCTTTTAAATTAAGCCGCTTTGTCGAAAACACACTTGCAGCGCGAGCAACGTAGAAAACAATAATGGCAACTAAGTAATTAATACTGTGGGTCTGTTGATACTTAAATAAAATTAGCACATAAGGGAGGACGATTCCGATGTTAGCCAAAAAGTTTAGCGTTGCAATGGAAAAATCCAAAAACGTATTCCGTAATTTACTCAAAGATTTCACACACCATTTCATTAGCTTATATGGCTAAGTATAGCAATTTATAGGGGTAAAAGCTTAAAAAACGACTAAAAAAGACAGCTAGTGGGGTAGTGGCTGGCCATTGTTAAGCTTGAACAGCTGGGAAAAACAGCGTATCTTAATTTGTATATGCGTTGTGCATACATAAAAAAGAGTCGAAATCGCTCTGACTTTTCTGTTTTTGGCCTTTAATCAGAACGCATGTTCCTGTATAATAAAGAATGACTCACTTTAAAACGCAGGAGTTATGTGAGCTCAAAGTTACGTAGTTGTAATGTGTTACTTTAACTAATCACATGCAATCCAAAAACCTAGCCACCAGCTTATTCGCTTCCTTTGGCTGACGCAACCCCATCAAACCATTTTTCTCACAATTAACTACTAGGGCGAGGGACCTATAAGCAGACCACTTCCTATATTAATTAACCAAACTAGCATTAAAAACCCCCTGACAACCAGCTATAGTAGCCAGTTGTCAGGGGGTACTTTCGTTTTAAATTAAGAAGATCTAGTGGTTACGTTGCATGACCCAGCTGGTTGATAGATCCATTGCAGCCCGGGTTGCATGTGTTTGATCAAGTGCATGGACCATGACGAAATCATGCACCATCGCGAAATCATGCACCATCGCTTGAAAGCGGACCTGAGTAACAGCTACGCCAGCGGCACGTAACTTGTTTGCATAGGCTTCGCCTTCGTCACGTAAGACGTCGGCTTCATCGGTTAAAATTAAGGCTTCTGGTAAATCAGCCAACTCAGTTAAACTAGCTCGTAATGGCGAAGCAGTAATTTCAGCACGTTCGGCTGGGTCCGTGGTATATTGGTCCCAGAACCATTGCATGCCAGCTTTGGTTAAGTAATGATCTTCCGCAAATTGATTGTACGATTCAGTTTCGAAATTGGCATCCGTAACCGGGTAGTAGAGTAATTGTTGACTGATAGGTAAGCCTTGACGTTGTTTGGTCATTAAGGTCATGACAGTCGCCATGTTACCCCCGACTGAGTCACCAGCCACCGTCAACTTATCTAGTGACAAGTTATAACGAGTAGCTAATGCGGGTAATTGCTGTAAAATGGCGTAGTTTTGCTCGATGGCCGTTGGGTATTGTGCCTCTGGTGAACGGGTATATTCTGGGAAAACGACAACTGAATTAGTCCGTACGGCTAGTTCCCGAACTAACTTATCATGTGTTTGCGCACTCCCAAAAACCCAGCCAGCCCCATGGATATAGAAAATAACGGGTAATGTCGTATGGTTCCCAGCCGGGCGAACTAAACGAACATTCAGGTTCCCCCAAGAACCTGCAGTCATTGCCAAATCTTCAATATCAACATTGTACTTATTAACAGGTGCGGTTTGAACTTGTTCCAGCAACTCACGACCCGCAGTGGGTGCGAGTTCATAAATCCGAGGATGTGGGGCATTGGCCAAACTAAATGCTTGCGCAGCTGATTCCAACAAAACTTCCTTAGACATAATAATTCCCCCTTGTGTTTTACACGATTTAATCGTGTGTGTCCTAAGACAACTTCAATTATAACTAACTAGTTTAGGTTGTCAACAATTAAATTGCTTAAAATTAACAATCGCTCTATAATGGGGATGCTATCGAAGGAGGCAACCGTACCATGCGCAAACTAGAAGATCATTTTTGTTTTTTAATGTACGTCACATCCCGCGCTATTCAGCGGGCTTATCAACCAGAATTAGCAGTACAACCCCTCACTTATCCGCAATATCTGGTATTAGTGCTCTTGTATGAGCAACCTAACTTAACCGTCAAAACGATTGGTCGTTGGTTGGATCTCAGTACCGGGACCGTGACGCCGTTGTTAAAACGACTGGCCGCTGAAGGCTTGATTACCCGTCAACGTAGTCAAACGGATGAACGCCAAGTCAGCATTCAACTGACTCCAGCTGGGACTGCTAAACGGATGGCTATCAGTGATTTACCAGAAGTTCTAGTCGAAAAAGGGCAACTGAGTCCGGCAGAATGGACGCAACTGACGCAATTGGTCCATAAACTCATGACTAATCTTAAAAATTAAGCATATCTTAACCCCCATTAATCGCTAGGCTCACGCTAATTAATGGGGGTTAACTTTAACCAGACAACTGGTGTTATAACACTAGTTAAGCGTGATGCTAGTGGTTTAGGCGTGGTTCAGGGCAGTCATGAGCCGAGCAAAAAGCTGATATTCAAGGATTACCACCAGCTTGGTCACAGTTCCGTCACATAAAATTCATAAAAAAATCACATATTTTCTTTATGATTATCCTAATAATTTGAACCATGAATGGAGTAATGTTGATATGATTTATGCTCAGATTTTAGCCGGTGGCAAAGGTACCCGAATGGGTAATGTCCCGATGCCCAAACAATTTTTATCGTTGGCCGATAAGCCAATTTTAATCCACACAATTGAAAAGTTTGTTCTGGAAAGTCGCTTTGATGCCATTTTAGTTGTCTGCCCAGCGGACTGGTTGAGTCACACGCAAGATCTCGTTAGCAAGTATGTGCACGATGAACGCGTGCATGTGGTGACTGGTGGTTCAGAACGGAACGAAACCCTAATGAAAGGGATCAGCTACATCCGTGAAAATTACGGCAGTCATGATGATGATGTCGTGGTCACCCATGATGCTGTCCGTCCATTTATTACGCAACGGATTATTAATGATAATATTGAAGCCGTTTTAAAGAATCCGGCCGTAGATACCGTTGTGCCAGCAATTGATACGATTGTCCAAGGCACTGAAAATCAAATTGAAGATATCCCAGTGCGGTCAACGATGTATCAAGGCCAGACGCCGCAAAGCTTTAACATTAAAACATTAGTTGATTCATATGAGGCCTTATCAGCGGCTCAAAAAGAAACCTTATCAGATTCATGTAAGATCTGTTTATTAGCCGGTCAACCCGTTACTATGGTACGTGGCGAAAACTTCAACTTCAAAATTACAACGCCTTACGATCTACGGGTCGCTACTGCGCTAGTGGAAACGAGGTCTTAAGATGTTAAATCAAGTTTATCGGCTCGTAGCGGCACGCCAGTTTGAAGTTCAAACCGTCGCTGAAACGGTTACCGATCAAGACATCGTTGTCCGACCACGGTATTTATCCGTCTGTCACGCTGACCAACGGTATTTCTCTGGGCAACGCTCGCAAGCGGTGTTACGACAAAAATTACCGATGGCCTTAATTCATGAAGGGGTTGGCGAAGTGGTTCATGATCCTAAGGGCGAATTTGCGCCTGGGACCTTGGTCACGATGATTCCTAATACCCCCGTTGAAACGGACCCCATTATTAAGGAAAATTACTTACCAACGTCGAAGTTCCGTTCCAGTGGCTTTGATGGCTTCATGCAAGAATACGTTTGTTTACAACGTGACCGGGTCCTGGCCTTGCCAACTGATTTTGATATGGAAATGTCAGCTTTTATCGAAATGATTTCAGTCGGCGTTCATGCGCTAACTCAATTAGAAGCGACGATGGATGCTGATCAAAAAGTCATTGGTATTTGGGGTGATGGTAACTTAGGTTACATTACCGCAACGTTAGTTAAACAGCTCTTCCCAGAGAGCCAATTGGTTATCTTTGGTCGTCATCAGTCTAAGTTAGATTACTTCTCCTTTGCAGATAAGACTTACTTAGTCGATGATATCCCAGCTGACTTAAAAGTTAGTCAAGCACTCGAATGTACCGGTGGTCGGGGTAGTGAAGCGGCGATTGGTCAAATCATTGAACACATCCGGCCAATGGGAACCGCTATTTTAATGGGGGTTTCTGAAGACCCCGTTGATATCGATACTCGGTCAGTCTTAGCGGAAGGCTTAACCTTACGTGGGGTTAGTCGTAGTGGTCGCGTCGATTTTGAACGCGCTTTAGATATTTTAGCGAAGAGTCCCGTTACCCGGGAACGTTTACAGAATTTAGTCGGCTTAACGCGTAAGGTTAGCACCATCCAAGACATCATCGAATTCTTTGAAAGTGACCTCACGAATTATTGGGGTAAGGCGGTGATGGAGTGGGACGTCTGAAAACTATTAAGCTAACGCTATTACGCGCTAGCTTTAATCTTTTTTATCAGACTTGTTACCATCTAGGTGGACCACGGCCGCAGCGCGTGACCTTTGCCACGATGCGCAGCACCACGTTAAACGATAATTTAAAAGCCCTCCACCAAGAATTTTCAGCGGCTGATACGGATTATCAAGTAACGGTTTTCTGCTATCACTACGATCATTCGTTTAAAAGTAGATTAGGCTTTTTATGGGCTTCAATTCGGGCATTACATGCATTGGCCAGGTCCGAGCTATTTATCGTCGACGATTACTTTTTCCCACTGTATGCCATCAACAAGCATGCGGACAATCAAGTCGTGCAATTGTGGCATGCCATTGGGTCGTTGAAAAAGTTTGGCCTGAGTTTACCGCATGCTGATCAAAGTATTCTAAAGCCCCATACTAATTATGATTGGGTCTTTATTAACTCAGCGGTTGATAAACCAGCCTATGCGGATGCCTTTGATATTGATCCTGAACACATTCTAGCAACGGGTGAACCTATGATGGATCAACTGATGGCAATGCAACCAGAAACTCATCCAGGGCCTAAGCGGCTATTGTATTCACCGACCTATCGTCCAGGCATCCATGGTGAGCAGCAGGTCTTAGCTTATGTGCAAGCATTTATTAAAGCCGCCGCGCAATTAACCGCGGATTGGGAAATTAACATCTCATTGCATCCGTACTTGAAGTTACCGGCATCATTGAACTTGCCAGCTAACGTGCATATTTTTCAAGATGCAACCCGGGTCAAAACTAGTATGCCAACGACTGATCTATTTATAACTGATTATTCTTCATTATCGTTGAACTTCAGTTATTTTGACCGGCCCATCCTGTTGTTTACACCGGATTATGCGGCTTATATGGCGGTTTGTGGCTTCTACGTTGATTATTATGACTATCTAGGTGCACCACACTTTGCCCAAGCAGACCAATTGATTGAATTTATCAATCAACAGTTGCCTCGTTTAGATTTAGCGTATGTGCACCAGCTAAAAGCGAAGACGTTTCCACACCAAGATGGTCAAAATAGTCGCCGGGTCTACCAATTTCTAACCAAATTACTCTAATTATTAGCGGGGAGCGCATGTATTTATGTTACAACGATTAAAACGAGTCGCTCGACGGGTGCTTTACGGTCGTCGACCAGCACCAACCGTGGGCACGGTCCCGACTGAAGCAGTCGATACCTCGTTGAAGTATCTAAACGAACCACGTTTAGATAACGATGCTGAATCACTCATCAAGCGGCAAGTGACACGTTTAGAATTTAACAGTTCTTACTTAGTCATTGAAGGCCAAGCCTATTTTGAAAAATATCCAGAGACGGATGATGAACGGATTGTTAAGAGCTTGTTGCTGGTCAGTGATCAGCGTGACGAGCTTGAGATTCCGTTGGTTAATCAAACCATTGCGGATGGTCATTATCCCCAAGCCGGTTATCGAGGCGCCATTAATTTTTCAACTATTAATAATGGTAAACCCCTGCAACCAGGAACTTATGAAGTTAAATTACAACTTAAACAATATCTGAATAAAGGTTGGCTGATTCGCCGGACCACCATCGGTAAGATTGCTGATACCAATCAAGATTTAAATTATACAACGAAGATGACGAGCTATTCTGCTAAGAGCAACAAATCATATAGCTTAATTTTCCGGTATAACTTAGCTGCTCAGGCTTTAAATGTCACGTCTTATCAACTAAGTGAAATCAATCCATTGGAGAATGAATTCACGAGTGATGAGGGCCTTGATACAGCTGCCATGCGGGCGTTAAAACGCCGCGCATTGAAAATCTGGTATCGGTGGTATTGCCTACAACCAATTCGAAAGAAACAGATTTCATTTGTTTCTGACAGTCGGGTTACCATTTCCGGTAACTTTGAATTTATTTATCAAGAATTAAAGCAACGTCAAACTGATTTCAAGATTTCCTTTTATTTGAAGCCTAGTATTAAAGCTAAAAAATCTTGGAAAGAAGTGCGCACGTTAGCTAAAGCCTTAGCAACTAGTCGCTATATCATTCTTGATGACTTCTATCCTTTGGTCTATCCTTTGGCTATTCGCGAGCATGCTGACTTAATTCAAGTTTGGCATGCAGTCGGTGCCTTTAAGACCTTTGGTTATAGTCGTTTAGGGATGCCCGGTGGGCCGAAGCTCCAATCACTTAATCATCGAAATTATACGAAAGCGTTAGTCTCATCGCATAATATTGCTGATAAGTATGCGGAAGGTTTCGGCATTGCCCCCGATAAAATTGCCCCACTTGGGATTCCACGAACGGATGTTTTCTTTGATCAGCCTAAGCAAGCCGAGATTCGAGCCCGCTTAGAGACAGAGCTACCGTTCATTAAGGGCAAGAAAGTCATCTTGTTTGCCCCAACGTTCCGTGGCAATGGGCAACAATCAGCGTATTATCCGTTTGAAATGTTAAACTTCAAAGAGATCTATGAAGCTTTACATGAGGATTACGTCTTCTTGCTCAAGATTCATCCATTTGTACAAAATAAACCAACTTTGCCATATGAATATTCAGATTTCTATTATGATGTTTCAGACTATCGTGAAATTAATGATCTGCTGTTAGTTGCTGATCAATTAATTACCGATTATTCCTCAGTTTGCTTTGAATACGCTTTGCTAAAACGGCCCATGGTGTTCTTTGCACCTGACTTGGCTGATTACATGCAATCACGTAGTTTCTACTTTAATTACTTTGATTTTATTCCAGGTAGTTTAGCTGAAAATACTGGTGATCTGATTAAACAACTTGAACATCCAGCTTTAAATAAAGCCAAATTAGATGGCTTCATTAATTTCTTCTTCGATGACTTAGATGGGCATGCAACGGCACGTTTCGTTGATGCCTTACAAGATAACTTCGGGGAAGACGAAGCCTTGATTGATACTGGTGATGGTCCAGAAATGAGCGAGGATGGTAAAATTATCCCAACCTGGGGTAAGAAGACCCCTAAAGCTTAAATTAATATGAACGCCCTGACCTGTCGATTGACAAAGCGGGGCGTTTTTTATGAGGTTCTAAAATATCTGTTGTTGGTAATTGAGTGAAAACTTGATTACTGGCAGCGGATATTTTTGTATGTATTTTATTTGTAGTATATTAAAAAAGTGCAGAAAAAGAGATATAGTCGGCAGACTTATATATCTATCCACTACCACATTTCAAGAGAAAGAAGCGACTATACCCCTATGAGTAAGGATACTAAATTTTTATTGGGAATTAAAGACCAAAACATCAAAAAAGTAACTATTATCAATAACATTCAAGAAAAAGGACCAATCGAGGTTCAAGCAGTTTTGGACTATCGTCCAAAAGCGTGTCCAAAGTGCGGCGTGCTCAACAGAAAAAGCATCATTCGTTATGGCTGGCGGCAAGTAAAAGTTAAGCTACTTAGGAGCAGTGAGCGAGACGTTTTACTGCATCTAAAGAAACGGAACTTTAAGTGTAAAGTGTGCAACAGCTATTTTTTAGCAGCAACCAGTTTAACGCAACGGAATCATACAATCTCTAATAATGTTCGTATCGCTTGCTTAGAGAAGCTGAGTGAACCGGTGACCATGACACACATTGCTCACGAATTGAATATTTCAAGTAGTACAGTTGTCTCAATGTTAAAGACCTACGAACGTGATTTATTGACCCATTATGATTGGTTGCCAAGTGTCATTTGTATGGATGAAATCAAGTCAACCAAAGATGCCAATGGTTCGATGAGTTTCGTCTTTATGGATGGAGAAACTCATCAATTTATAGATATCTTAGAATCGAGAACACTTGCTAGTCTTGAAAAATACTTTAACCGTTATACGAAAGCAGCCCGAATGGGTGTCAAAGTTATTGTAACGGATATGAATTATACGTACCCTGAGCTAGTGTCAGTATTTCCAGAGGCCATAATCGTTACTGACCGGTTTCACATCGTGAAATCGGCGGTGGTAGGCTTTAATCAAACTCGTATTCGCGTCATGAAACAATTTGCTAAATCAAATATTAAATATAAAGCACTAAAGAGATATTGGAAACTACTCTTAAAACCTAACGAGAAACTTGATATCAAGAACTATAGGCACTATTCCTTTATTGCCGGACGCCATACCCAAAATCAAATTGTTGAAGAGATGCTGGAATTTGATCCAGATTTAAAACGAGCCTATGACGCCTTGCATACACTCAGAAGCGCCGTCAAATATCGAGATTTACCCCGTTTAAGACAGGTTCTCGATGCTAGTAATCAATTTCCAGAGGAAATGGAGAAACATTTTTTGAAACTACGAGATAGCCAAGAGTCGATTGAGAACGCACTTAGATATCAATATTCAAATGGTCCTTTGGAAGGGACAAATAACAAAATCAAAGTTTTAAAACATACCGCCTATGGTTTTGGAAATTTCAATAATTTCAGATTGCGTATACATTTAATGTTCGCATTAAAAAAAGGTGCTTAGCTGTTGCGCGGCTAAGCACCAATAAAAAGATTACCAACAACAGTTGACAGAGAACCTTTTATGAATCAATTGGCCGTTACAGGCCCAGCAATGGTGGGGTAGGGACGAAAATGTTTTGTATTGACATTTACTATACAAATGATATACTTGTTGCTGAGGTGATTGAGATGGATAACAGTAAAAATATTGCAATTTCATTTCGAGTAAATGAGCAAGATAAACGACAAGCGGCCTTAATCTATGAGGCACTAGGCTTAAACTTGTCGACGGCTTTCAGTATGTTTTTAAAACGCACCATCGCTGTTGGTGGCGTCCCATTCGATGTCACCAATCCTGATTTACAATATACTGAAACCGCAGCGTTGAAACAACAATTAGCAGCAATCCGTAATGGTCAACTGCCCACAACTGATGATGAAGCTTAAAAACGAGTTATCCTGGCCGATGAACTAAATAGATAATTCAAGTTTGAATGTCGGTATCATAAAATCTATTGCTAATAACCAATATTTTGGTTATTAGCAATAGATTTTTTTGTTCAACTTATAAAAGAAACTAATCATCATGGCCGGTAAAGGCGATATCAAAAATCAATTTTTTTTAATACAGTAATTCATAAGTTCACTATGTTTTCCCACTCCAATTAGTAGGAGTCAGGCCTAAATGATGGTTATAATGACAATTGATCACCTATCTAATAGGCGTAAAATCAGTATCGGCTTGGGGGAGCATTTTATAATGAAAATTATTATGGGGATTGGAATTACCATTTCAAGCTTATTTTATCTCTATTTTTTATTAGATATTATTTTAATGAATCACTATCGAGAACCTGTTCAGCCCACAACTAAAGGCGCTGCCAAATTCAACTTATATTTAGTGATTCCAGTTTTAAATGAGGATCAAATCATTGCGAAAACAGTTAGCCGGCTTTCTGCACAATTAGCAAAATTGCCGGCCACCATCCACGCTCAAATCATCACGGTTGATGATAATTCAACTGATAATAGCTTAGCGACCTTAGCGGCTTCTAAATCACCATACTTACAAGTACTGCATCGTGCTGGTAATGATCAGCAGGGGAAAGGGGCCGTCATTAACACGGCAATCCAATATTTAGCGCACACCTTAGTTAAAGGGACCGCTCCTGAACAAAATATTATTGGTATTTTAGATGCAGATGCGTTTATGAGCAGTGCTGATCTCATTCAAGTCGTTGCTCGCTTTGAACGGACAACTAAGTTAGCAATGCTCCAAACGGGCGTTAATATTTATAATCAAACTAATTGGCTGACCCGCATGCAAGATTTTGAGTTTATAGGGGTCAATAGTGCAACACAGCAGTTGCGTGAACGTCTAGGACAAGGGATTGCGTCTGGTAACGGGCAATTTGTCCGACTACCGCTAGCGCTTAAAAATCCCTGGGGGAATAGTTTACTAGAAGACTTAGAGTTCACGTTAAGAACTTGGTTATTGGGCGGGCAAGTTGAGTTCACGCATACCATTGTCGTCCAGCAAGAGGCCGTTGCGCACCTACGCCCATTTTTCAAGCAACGGGTGCGTTGGTGCCAGGGGGCTTTACAATGTATGTACTATTTACCGGCTATTTGGCGATCTGCTTACGTTAATTGGTTTCAAAAAATCGATACAACTTTTTGGATTTTAATGCCAATCACCGGTTGTTTGGTGCCACTGGCTAGTCTGATAACGTTAATTACGCTCATTAGTCGCAGTCTTCAGGATTGGACCGGGGGCTGGCATCACTTGGCAATTATAACCATTTTATTGATTGCCTTATTAAGCTGTGCACTATTAGCCGTTATTTGTCAGCGAAATTATGCCGATATTCATCAAAAGCTCCCGTTTTGGCGAGCCATGCTGACTAGCATCGGATTTCAGGGCTATCTATTAATTATTGCAGTGACGCCATATGCCGCGATTTATCGGCAATTGGTCGGCAAAACCAGTTGGACTAAAACACGTCATGAAGCGACGCCAGTGTACTCACACTTGAAACGCTCATATTAATAGGAGGGGCAGCGATGTTAAAACGAAGCTTTATCAAGAGTGGTCAGGGGTTAACGCTGGTCCTTGCTGGCGGGTTAGTCGTTTGGCTACTAGTGGCCATGATTCAGAGCATGTTAACAGAACTACCAGCCATTACTGGGGTAACAATCAGCTTAATCGCCGTTCTGAGTTTGGTGCTATTAATTGGTATTTGGGGGCTCGCACGTTTACTCGCACGACGCCAAACCAGTGGGGTGATTTTAACTTTTACATTTTTAACACTCATTAAATTACCAATCGTTGCTCTATTAAAAATTACCCCAACTTCAGATTTTTGGAGTTATCATGCTTTAGCGGCCTACAGTGCGCAGGGAATGACTTGGAAAACTATGGCGGCAACGGGGCGGTTGGGCACTTATGTTATTTTCCCACACGCACTGAACATTGCTAACTTTTTTAGTCTCGGCGCAGCCTTTGGTGGCACTAATTTTTTTATCAGCCAATTAATTAATATCAGCAGTACCTGGCTTGATATGTTACTCCTGTATTGGTTAGGATCACGCTGGTTTTCTCGTGAGGTTGGGATAACGGCCGGTTTGTTATTTTACGGCATTCCTGCCTATTGGTTATATAGCACTTTGCTAAATGGTGCTGAGCCTTTATTTTTAACGTTCGTTTTAGTGGCAATGTTAGCCTTAACAAAAGCATTATTCCCATTAAAAACGGCTACTCCCAGTGACCAGTGGTTAAACCTTGGACTCGCATGGTTGGCCACTTTAGCAGCCAATATGTTACGGCCAATTATGTTGGTTTTTATCCTAGCTTTAATCATCTTAAGTCTATGGCTCTGGATACAAAATTTAACTTTAAAAAGACACTTACGCCAATTAATCATTTATATTGTGGCAACGATATTACTTATCGGCTGTTCACCAGTAGTTTATAACTGGCTTTACGGGGTACAATTGGCGCCAACCAGGGTTAGTACGGCTTATAGTTTAGCCACCGGAACAGATTCACATAGTGCTGGCCAGTATGATCCGGCTATCATGCACCAAGTGACCACTAAATTAAAAAATAAGACCGAGCCTAACCAAGCTTATCCTAAATTAGCCTCAACTTTGCAGACCGATACGCAGCAACACCTACAAGAATTAACTAAACAAGGTCGCTGGGGCGCGTTTATCAATGTAAAAACACAAAATTTAATGAGTGCTGCTTACGGTTATAACTGGACGCTTTACAATTTAAATTTAAAGCAATCGCAGCAACAAATTAATCGCCATTGGTATCAATTACGTGGTCCAATCATATTATTATCATTTGACTACTTGGGCTTACTTTTAGTCGGCGCTTTAATCAGTATACTAATTGGTTTATGGACATTATTCAGCAGCAATAATTATCGTAGTGCCAATTGTTTCTTTTTTGAAACGTTGCTGCTGATTGGTTTGACGATTAGCACCTTATGTTTAGAAGTTCAGGGTCGTTATCAGATTGTGTTATACATCCCAATCATCATGTTAATTGGGACCGGCTTAGCAGCCATTAAGGCTCATCAACCAGATAATAAAAAATCCAATAATTGATTGCAATTAAAAAACTCAGCTCAAATTATTTGGGCTGAGTTTTTTATTATCTGCACATTTTTAAAACGAAAATACTGTAAATTGTTGTTTTTAGGGCTCATTGGTGGAACCATGCTGATAGTTTGAGAGGGGTGTTTTTAAACATATTCTAGTTTACATAATATATATTATGCGAAGTAGAAGCTAGAATTGAAATAGGTCCCCCACGGCTTATTTTTCATAATTAGATCCATTTTTGAATAGTTCCGATTACGCTGTTAGTTTTTTTGATTTTATTGCTATACCTGCTAGCAATAATCTGATTGCTGATAACTTGTTTTGGCTTAATTTATTTTTGCTTAACAATTGTGAGCTTGTTTTATAAAACATCAATATCAGCGAAATGTATTTTAAGGTGTTCAGCTTGATAGTTATCCGTTTTATAATCGAACTAACGCTTAGAATCGACCTCTCAGCATGTGTTTAATGGCTTGTTTTGTTTTTGATTTTGTGTTTTAGTTAAAGTAACGAATCACAACTAGAAAGGATTTCTGACCTCCATGACAATCAATTTCCCCTATGAAAAAAGTTTTGTGGCGCACTTAACTGCTGCTGATAAGCAACCTAAAACTATCACGCAATATCAATTAACTTTAACTGATTTTTTTAACTATGAACAACACTTTAACGATACCTTTGCTGCCAGTAATTTACTAGTAGATTTAACTGAAAATGACATTAAACTTTATTTAGCCATGCTGAAAGACAATCGTCACTATCAGCAATCGACTTTAAACAAAACACTTTCTAATTTAAATGGCTATTTTAGCTATTTATTTGAACATCGAATTATGCCAACTTTGCCGACCTTTGCAATCAAGGGCCAGCCACTAACTAACGAACAACTGCCAGCAGATTGGCCGACAACCTTACCAGAATTACTCAAAAATGATGACCTCCATGTCTACACACGTGCTTTCTTGCTATTAACTTGCAAAGGTTACACCGTTAGCGAAATGTTGGCCGTTGATTTTTACCAAACACTTAAAAAGATCACTTTCACCACTTCAGAACAGGTGTTCTTATCAACATTGACAACTTTTTTGAGTCCTTTACAAAGTCACTCCCAAACTAACGATATCTTCTTGAAAACACGCCAACGTGGTCAGGATCCACATCTTAGTTTAGCTGCCCTTCATAAATATTTAGCTGGCGATGGGCAACGCCTGGGCTTACCGTTAAAGCCTACCACCATGCGGCAGAGCTATATTTTATGGTACCTTCGTCAACATCGGTCACTTGATTCAGTCACCGTATTAAAAGTATTACGGCTAGATATTGAGAGTCTCGATTATTATCAAAATTTACTACGCAAACAGGATCTGAAACGATTACGCTCGGCTAATCAGTAGCATTGCAATTCGTTTACAAGAAGTTACGATTCAATCACAAGCTTTACAGGTCATTTGCAGGTTCGTTAAGAACGCTTAAATCGCTGTACTTCAAAGTTTCTAACCTTTAAACTAAGCATTAATCAAGTAAGTTAAGTTTTGAAAGGATGGATTCAGATGACTTTTTATCGCTGGCTAGAACCGTTTCTAAACCAACACGGCCCGTATTATTCGGCTGCCTGCTACGCCCATTCAGATTTTGATTTCCCATTAACTAGTGATGTCCATGAATTATCCAATTACATCACTTACTTAAATATCCGTGATTCGGTAAAAAAATCATTTTATTCGGCTTTAAACGCCTATCAAACCGCCTAAAAAATAGCGTCCTCATTGAAAATGAAAAATCAATGGGGACGCTATTACGTTAATAACTAGTTAGTTAGTCCAATGCTGTTTAATAAACTTTTCGCGGCCACCCATTTCTTCAATTTGATAACGGAATGGATTACGACGATAAAAGTCTTGGTGTTCAGGTTCCGCCGGATAAAATGGCTGCACATCCTCAATCTGGGTAACAATTGGGGCGTCAAACTGTTCACTAGCGGCTAATCGTGCCTTGGATGCGGTCGCAATTTGACGTTGGTCAGTATCTTTCACAAAAATAACCGGTCGATAGCTATCGCCACGATCTTGAAATTGCCCGGCGGCATCGGTTGGATCCGTTTGATGCCAATAAATTTCAACTAGTTCCGCATAACTAATCACTTCAGGATCAAATGTGATTTCAACGGCTTCGGTATGGCCGGTCGTATGACTAGCGACTTGTTCATAAGTGGGATTAGCAACGGTGCCACCAGTATAACCTGAGACAACCTTTTTAATTCCTGGCAAGCTATCAAAAGGCTTCACCATACACCAAAAACAGCCACCGGCAAAAATTGCTGTTGTTTCCATCTGATACGCCCCCTATTTATTAAAAAATGTCAAATACTTCCCATAGCCAGCTTGTTGGAGGTCAGCAACGGGAATGAACTTTAACGCGGCTGAATTGATGCAATAACGTAACCCGCCTTTGTCTTGCGGACCATCATCAAAAACATGCCCCAAATGTGACTTCGCTTCATGACTTAATACTTCCGTCCGACGCATGCCGAATGAGTGATCCGTATGTTCAGCTAATTGGGTTGATGCAATGGGCTTAGTGAATGATGGCCAACCACAGCCAGCGTCATATTTATCTAACGAACTGAATAACACTTCACCACTAACCACATCTACATAAATCCCAGCTTGATAAAAATCATCATATTCACCGCTGAAGGGACGTTCAGTAGCGGCTTCTTGGGTAACTGCATATTGTTTTGAAGTCAATCGTTGTCGTAAAGCGGCCTTATCTTCACTCATATTATCGATTCCTCCTAAGATGATATCTGAATTTTTAGCAATTGAGTTGTGTACAACCTAATTACCTTATTTATCATACCGCAAAATTTCATAAGTACAACTATTAGGCTCAAAAAAGGACTCGTTTTTTCAACGAGTCCTTTCAGGAAACAACCTATTTAGGCATTAAATGCATCAGTTAATGGTGGTACAACTTGTTTCTTACGTGAAACAACCCCTGGTAAGCTTAAGCGATTATTTTCGATTTTCTTACCAAAAGCTTTTTCAACTGGTTCCGTTGGGGCCCCAGCAATAATTAATTCAGAATTACTATCCAAAATGTTAGTTGCTAACATTAAGAATAAATCATAACCTTCAGCAGCATTTTCTGCTTTCGCAGCTGCTTCTAAGGCGACTTGACGATCAAGTACGTCAGCTAAATCAACGGTATTAATTTGAGCCACTCGCACCGTTGAACCATTCAATTCAAATGATTTGGCATCGGCATCAATTAATTCTTTTTCACTCTTGCTAGCTAAGTTAGTCCCTGCTTTAAGCATGTCCAACCCATAAGCTTCGTAATCAATTTTTGCAATATTTGCCAAGTCTTTAACAACAGCTACATCAGTTGGCGTTGTTGTTGGTGACTTCAACAATAACGTATCTGAAATGATTGCTGAAAGCATTAATCCGGCTAACTTAGCTGGAATTTCAACATTGTTTTCTTTAAATAACTTGTATATAACAGTGCTACAGCAACCAAGTGGTTCAGCCCGGTAAAACAATGGTTGAGTCGTTTCAAAACCAGCAATCCGATGATGATCAACCACATGAGTCACTGTAACATCAGCAATATCGCTGACACTTTGTTGTGGTTCATTATGATCAACTAACATAACCTCACTAACTTCAGGTGCCGCTTTAGTGATGACCCGTAGTGCGGGTTCGTCAAAATAATCTAAAACAAATTTAGTTTCTTCATTAGGTTCGCCCAAAGCAACTGCTTCAGTATCCATCCCTAACTTGTTATCTAAATATGAAAGTGCCTTAGCAGCAACAATTGCGTCAGTATCCGGACTTTGATGACCGAAAATTAATTCTTTGCTCATTAGTAAAAGACTCCCTTATAACTATTTTTGATTAATTTTTTGTAACCGTGAGATATAGTCTTCGGCATGTAAGTAATTATCAAATTCATCCAAGAAATTCTTAATCCGCGGAATTTGATCCTTATCCTTACGAAAGACGAAGTTTAAATCAAATTTAATCGCGGGTTCAAATGAAACCGTGTGTAAATTATCAGCTGTTGGATTAGCTACCATAAACGAATTTGGCAATGCCGTATTCGTGCCTGTCGCAGCCACAAACCGATAAATTTGTTGTGGCGTCGTAAACCGTGCAATCGCCGTTGGCAAATCCGCCAATTGGTTCTTGTAAGATTCTTTGATAACTTGATCCAAATAATAATTTTCAGGATACATTACCCATGGTTCGCTGGTTGTATCTTTAAATTTAATTCGTTTCTTTTTGGCCTGCTTAGGATCACTAGTAATAAATAGCAAGTCATCTTGAATAATCCGTTTTGATTGGTATGGTTTCCAGTTCTTGATACTTTCATCTGGCAAATACATAACCGCCAAGTCAATTCGGTTATTTTCTAAACGTTCCCAAATCTCTTTACGCGTTAACATGTGGAACGAAATAATCACGTTCGGATTAGCATCATAATACTTAATCGCAAAATCCTCGAAAACATGATCTTCAATCGACGCCAAAATCCCGATATTGATGGACCCTTGGGTTGCGCTGGTCGTTTGTTGAATTTCATCAGTTGCCTTATTAAGGACATTATAAATGCTATGTGTCGCATTCAACATCGTATAGCCAGCATCTGACAGTCGCAGCTTTTTACCCACGGAATAGAACAATGGTGCGCCGACTGTGCGCTCTAATTTTTTAATTTGTTGCGTTAACGCGGGCTGAGTAATTCCCAAAATTTGCGCCGCTTGTGTATAATTCATTGTTTCAGCTAATTGCAAAAAATAAGTTAAAGTTTTAGATGAAAAAATACTTTCTTGCGTTGTTTTCATGAATTTTACCTGATCCTTTCGTCTTATCGTAACCTTATAATAGCTATAATATTATACAAGTTTAGAATTGAAAGCAAGCGATTGTTATCAGTAAATAAACCTTAACTAATTATTAATTGTATCTTAGTCTTGTTTTCATGGTAAGCCAATGTTCGAACGCATGCAAGCGTTATTTTAAACCGTTAATGGCACTGGATGAACCTGAATGGACACTGGAGTTCCTTCCTTGTCAGTATCAATAACAAAGGAGCCGTTTGAATAACGGGCACTCACAGGATGTTCATCACTCAAAATAGAATGACGCTTATAATGGTCCGTTAAGACTTCTAAAGCGATCCCCGTTTGTTGGGCATCGATTAAAACGTAATCTGCAATCTCATGCGGCTTACTCTTCAATTCACGTAAGACTTGAACGCCCCGTCGAGCACGACTGGTCACAGGAATATCAGCTACTTTCATTTTCTTAAAGGACCCACGTTGCGTAATCATGGCAACCAAATCCGTCGTCGCCGCAATTGTTGCACGCACGATTAAATCATCTCGTAAATCCATTGACTTAACACCCACGGCCTTAGCACCGATGGTTGGCACTTCGCTCAAGTCATAGCGCAACCCATACCCATGCTGCGTCATTAAGACTAAGGTGCCCGTTGGTGCGCTTGGTAAATACTGAACCGATACGACTGCTGACGTGGCGGCCTTTAGCTTCATGAATTGACTCGCACGAGTTTTATAAGTTCGCCCAGGCAAGTAATCTGCAAAGGCCGTTTGTTTGATATAGCCATCATTAGTCGCAATTAGAAACTTCCCGGTTTGTTGTAGGTCAGTAAAATTAAAGACCCACGTAATCCGTTCATCAGCTGCTAAACCAATGGTTTGCGAAATATGTTCACCAGTATCTTTCCACTTGGCATCAGCGATTTCATAGACCGGCCGATAAATTAAGTGTCCTAAATTCGTGAACATCATCAAATGATCCAACGTATTATTCTTTTCCAAATAAATTGGGAAATCGGCTTCTTTCAAACCATTATCCTCGGCATCAGATGCCGTGTAAGACCGTAAGCTAGTTCGCTTGATATAGCCATCATGACTAATCATCACGACAACATCTTCTTGTGGAATCACAACTTCCGTTTCAATCTTCAATTCTTGAATTTCAGTTTGAATTTCAGTTAAACGCTGACTAGGATACGCTTTTTGAATCGCCTTTAACTCACGCCGCAAAACTTTATCAAGCTCTTTAGGTTCCTCTAAAATAGCATGATAGCGTTCAATTGCGGCAGCCAGTTCAGCCGCTTCTTTTTCCAATTGTGTAACGTCAGTATTAGTTAACCGATAAAGTTGCATCGTTACAATAGCTTCAGCTTGCGCTTCGCTAAAATCAAATTGTTGCACTAAGTTGGTTTTAGCATCTTTTTTATCTTTACTGCCTCGAATAGTAGCAATCACTTGATCCAAAATTGACATGGCTTTAATTAAACCTTGCACAATATGTTGCCGATCAGCCGCTTTAGTTAGATTAAACTGCGTCCGTCGAGTAATCACATCACGTTGATGTTCCAAATACGCCGTCAAAATGGTTTTTAAGCCCACATGTTCTGGCCGCTGGTGATAAATTGCCACCATATTAAAGTTATACGTAATTTGCAAATCAGTATTTTTAAACAGGTACGTTAAAATTCCAGCCGCATTCACATCACGTTTTAGTTCAATGACGATCGATAGGCCTTTACGATCACTCTCATCACGAACTTCGGCAATGCCTTCGATTTTCTTCATAATCCGAATTTCATCCATCTTCTTAACCAATTGGGCCTTGTTGACTTCATATGGGATTTCAGAAACTTCGATTTGAGCTTTATTCCCCTTCAAGGGAACAATCTTAGTCCGTGAACGAACGGCGATACGGCCACGACCAGTTTCATAAGCCTTCTTAATACCATTTAGTCCTTGAATAATCCCACCGGTTGGAAAATCTGGGCCCTTTACGAAATCCATTAAATCGGCCAAATTCGCTTTAGGATGATTCATTAGAAATAGGATTGCATCAATGACTTCTCCTAAATTATGCGGTGGAATCTCGGTCGCATAGCCGGCTGAAATCCCCGTCGCACCATTAACGAGTAAATTAGGAAACCGCGCTGGCAAAACCGTTGGTTCATATTCAGTATCGTCAAAGTTTAAGACCATATCGACCGTTTTGCGATCAATATCTTGTAACATTTCACCTGCAATTTTGCTTAAACGAGCTTCTGTATAACGCATCGCCGCTGCGGGATCACCATCCATGGACCCGTTATTTCCATGCATTTCGATTAGCGGTTCGCGTAACTTCCAATCTTGACTAAGTCGAACCATCGCTTCATAGATTGAAGAATCCCCATGTGGATGAAAATTCCCCATGACGTTTCCAACTGACTTGGCCGACTTTCGGAAGCTTTTATCAAAGGTATTACCATCCTGATTCATCGCATATAAAATCCGACGTTGCACTGGCTTTAAGCCATCTCGAATATCTGGTAATGCCCGTTCTTGAATAATATACTTAGAATAACGGCCAAAGCGGTCGCCCATGACGTCTTCAAGCGTCAATTCTTGAATTTTTGATTGATTAGTTGTCAATTTGCGACCTCCTTATTTTTTCAATTGCTGGGCCAGCTCTTCATCGGCCTGTTCATGAGCCGAAGTCACGGCTTGGTTATCTAGCAAAGAACCATCTTCATCGAGACTGAATTGAACGTTGTTTTCAATCCACTTCCGCCGCGGTTCAACCTTATCACCCATCAGTGTCGTGACTCTTTTTTCAGCTAAAGCAGCATCGTCAATCCGAACACGAACTAAAGTTCGCATATCAGGATCCATAGTCGTTTCCCATAATTGTTCCGCATTCATTTCGCCAAGCCCTTTGTAACGTTGCAGCGCATAGCCCTTGCCGAAAGTCTTGGTTCGTAAAGCCAATTCTTCATCAGTCCACGCATATTCCGTCCGTAGCTTTTTTCCTTGTTTCTTCTGTAGCCGATATAATGGTGGCAAAGCAATATAAATCTTACCGGCATCAATCATTGGGCGCATGTATTTATAGAAAAAGGTCAATAATAAAATCTGAATATGCGCACCATCAGTATCCGCATCAGTCATAATAATGACTTTGTCATAATTACTGGCTGCAACATCAAATTCTGGTCCAACTCCCGCCCCAATTGTATAGATCATGGTGTTGATTTCTTCATTCTTAACAATATCTTGTAATTTGGCTTTTTCGGTGTTTAAAACCTTACCACGTAAAGGTAAGATCGCTTGGAACTTACGATCACGACCTTGTTTTGCAGAACCACCGGCGGAATCCCCTTCAACTAAGAAAAGCTCATTTCGCTTGGCATTCTTCGATTGGGCCGGCGTTAGCTTACCAGACAGTAAGCGTTCTTGCTTGTGCCGGCGCTTCCCATTACGACTCTCATCACGGGCCTTGCGAGCTGCTTCACGTGCCTGCCGAGCCTTGGTCGATTTGCGGATTAACATCTGCGCAAATTCACCATTTTCCATTAAGAAAAATTGTAATTGCTCACTAATCACGCTATCGACAATGGTCCGTGCTTCTGGCGTCCCAAGTTTTTCCTTGGTCTGGCCTTCAAATTGCAACAAATTTTCGGGAATGCGTAGCGAAATCACTGCAGATAGCCCTTCGCGCACATCGGCACCTTCTAGGTTTTTATCTTTTTCCTTTAAAAGACCGACCTTCCGTGCATATTCATTAAAAGCTTTGGTCCAGGCACTCCGAAAACCGGCTTCATGAGTCCCACCATCAGGCGTCCGTACGTTATTGACGAACGATAATAAGTTTTCAGAGTAGCCATCGTTATATTGTGCGGCTACTTCAACCTCAACGCCATCCTTAGTGCCATCAAAGTCCATGACATCACCCAAGGTATCTTTGTCTTCATTGAGATAAGTCACGAATTCTTTGATGCCCGCTTCATAATGAAAAACAATTTCTTGCGCTTGATTTTCGCGTTCATCGGTCAACGTAATCTTGACACCTTTTAATAAAAAGGCAGATTCACGTAAGCGTTCCGATAAAGTTTGAAAATTATAAACTGTTGTTGTAAAAATACTAGAATCTGGTTTAAACGTTAACGTCGTTCCAGTTGGTTTATTGGTTTTGCCTTTTTTCTCGAGGGTGCCCACTGGGTGCCCGCCATTTTTAAATTTTTCTTGATAGCGATAACCATCACGAACGATGGTGACCGTCAATTCGGTCGATAGTGCATTCACAACACTAGCACCGACGCCATGCAAGCCGCCTGAGGTCTTATAGCCCCCTTGACCGAACTTACCGCCGGCATGGAGCACCGTCAGAATAACTTCTGGCGTGGGAACACCTGAAGCATGCATCCCAACGGGCATCCCACGACCATGATCCACGACCGTGATGCTATTGTCAGCATGAATGATGACATTGATTTCTTTCCCAAAACCTGCTAAAGCTTCATCAACCGCGTTATCAACTATTTCATAAACCAAATGGTGTAAACCACGGCCGTCGGTTGACCCAATATACATCCCTGGTCGTTTCCGAACAGCTTCTAATCCTTCAAGCACTTGAATTGAAGAATCATCATATGTTTGCATTTTTTTTGCCATTCATCATTTGCTCCTTTGGTTTTCTGTTCATAATTGTTTCATTAACCCTTTACTGTCGCCGATTATCCGGTCCTAGCAATGCTAAATCGAAACTATGCAGATTAAATTATAGCACAGCAATTGTAATTATTTACTTATTTTGCGATATTAAATGATTGTGAGGCGAATTTTAAGCCACACTTCGTTTAAAATTTAAGTAAATCCTATAATTAAAACATCAGAATACAGATTTAAATATACGAATGTATGTTCGCTTAATTGTAATCAATCGCCCCACCGTTTGTCAACTGAAAATTTTTTAATCAAAACTGACCCGATTGCCCTTAAAGCATGCTAAAATATTGGTTGACTCTATTACAGGAGGACTCAATTGTGGAAATTATACTCATGCTGATTGTCGCCTATTTGCTAGGTGCAATTCCTTCGGGTGTCATCATTGGCAAGCTTTTCTTTCATACGGATATTCGCCAAGCGGGTAGCGGAAATATTGGTACGACCAACACTTATCGGGTACTAGGCCCAACCGCTGGCACCATCGTAATGGCTATGGACATCTTAAAAGGAACCCTAGCGGCTGCACAACCAGCGCTCTTTCATTTACCCGTTAATGCGCTATTGATTGGTTTAGGGGCCATCGTCGGCCATACTTTCTCAATCTTTATTGGTTTTAAAGGTGGCAAAGCGGTCGCCACTAGTGCGGGCATTCTATTAGCCTATAACTGGCATTTCTTCTTAATTGCCAGTGCCATTATGTTCACATTAGTCTATCTAACCAGTATGGTTAGCGTTGCGAGCATGACCTCACTAACCTTAGTTAGCCTAATTGCAATCTTCTATTATCAAGATTGGATTTTATCCGTCATTGCAGTCATATTAACCATCTTTATTTTCTATCGGCACCGAACTAATATTAAACGTATTTTAGCTGGGACCGAATCGTTAGTGCATTTTGGGCTTGGCTGGCGCCACTATCAACGTAAGCAGTAACCTAAAAAGGCTGAAACGCAATGTTTCAGCCTTTTTGCTGGGTTAAAAATTGGGTTATTGCGGGTGTTGATTTTGTTTGCTTTAGTTAAAGTAACATAATACTAATTGATTATTTTAACAAAAACAAAAAAATAGCCGCCATCCGCAATGACGACGACTATCAACGAGCCGATTAGAAAAACTTAATCGCATAACTGGCATTAAATGTTTGATTAGCTGCTAACCGATTAATACCCATTTTATGACTTAATTGCCCATCATGATTGATATTATCCGCAATCCCCCACCAAGGTTCAAGACAAACAAACGGTGCCGCTTGTGGGTATGGTGACCACAGCCCCACGTATGGTGCCGCATCAATCGTCATTGCAACCCCATGGTCATCTAAGTCGGAGCTTAACAGTAATGTCGTTTCTTGCTTATTCAAGGCCAAAATAACCGCATCATCTTTAAACAGCTCCCGGGTTAAGGGTAACGGCTTAGACAGGTCCATCGTCGTCGCCTGATCAACATCATTATAAGGGGCTTGTAATGGGATGTGTTGATACTTTTGTTTAGGTGCCACTGTGACCTGATAATTAGCTAAACTTCCCTCAGGCGTCGCTAACGGGGCGTTAAACGCTGGATGTCCACCGATTGAGAACAATAGTTCTTGATTAGCTGGATTATGCACGTCATAGCCGACCGTTAATTCATGATCCGTTAACGTGTAGTGTAAGCGTAACCGGAACGCAAAGGGATACATCGCACGGGTAGCCTGGCTATCGGTTAATTCTAGTACGGCTTGCGTTGGTGTCTGTGACACCACTCGGAACGTTTGATCCCGCGCAAACCCATGTTGCCCCATTTGATAACTTTGACCAGCAATTGTATACTGATCGTCTTTTAATCGACCGACGATTGGAAATAGCACGGGCGCATGCCGACCCCAAAACTTCGGATCAGCCTGCCACATGTATTCAAGCCCATCATTGGCCTTTACACTGCTTAACTCTGCGCCCGCTTCATTAATTTGGACGGTGAGGTATTCATTTTTCAATTCAACTGTCATTACCGTTGACTCCCTTGTTTTAATTAGAGAATATACCGACTAAGATCCTTATCTTGGGCAATATTACCAATTCGTTCATTAACATAGCTTTCGGTAATCGTCACTTCACCCATTTCCATGTCAGGACCTTCGTAAAGCAATTCTTCTAATAGTTTCTCTAACACCGTATGCAACCGCCGGGCGCCAATATTTTCAGTTTCGTGATTGACATTATACGCAATTTCAGCAATTGCTTCGATTGCTTCCATCGTAAACGTCACTTTAATATTATCCGTCCCAATCAAGGCAATATATTGCTTAATTAAGGCATTTTTAGGTTCCGTTAAGATTTTAACGAAGTCATCTTTTGATAAATCATCTAATTCAACTCGAATTGGGAACCGACCTTGTAATTCTGCAATCAAATCGCTAGGTTTGCTTTCCGCAAAAGCCCCAGACGCAATAAAGAGAATGTGATCCGTATTAATCGGACCATACTTGGTCGTGATTTGAGAGCCTTCCACGATTGGTAGGATATCGCGTTGCACGCCTTCACGAGAAACCTCACCCGAGTTCTGTTGACCACCGGCAGTAATCTTGTCAATTTCATCCAAGAAAATGATCCCGGTATTTTCAGCCCGAACAATGGCATCATGATAAATATCCGCATTATTCACTAATGTTTCAGATTCTTCACGAACTAGAATCTCCCGTGCTTCCGCCACAGTCATGGTCCGCTTAATCCGCTTCTTAGGGATCATCTGGCCTAGGGTATCCCCCAGATCAATGCCCATTTGTCCTAGCATATTGCTATTGCCACTGGCGGCTTGTTGCGGGTCATCCATTTCAATCGTCACTTCAGAATTTTCGAGGACCCCTTTTTTCAATTGTTCAGCCACTGAAAGTCGTTGATTACGAACATCATCCGTCACGGTTTCCTCACTATTCGTCGCTGCATCCGGGGTTTGTCCATTTTGCATCTGGCTTAACATGTTCATCATGTTTTGGAAATCATTGCCATTACGCTTGTTCGTCGTTTGCTTTTGCGCTGGGACAGGCACCAATAATTTGACTAACCGTTGATCAGCGGCTTGCACGGCCGAAGAACGAACGCGTGAATAAGCCTGCTTTTTTTCCATCTCAATGGCAATTTCAACCAAATCCCGCACCATTGATTCAACATCACGGCCGACATAGCCAACCTCGGTAAATTTCGTCGCTTCGATTTTAACAAAGGGCGCATTCACAATTTTAGCTAACCGGCGCGCAATTTCAGTTTTACCGACCCCAGTTGGACCGATCATTAACATATTTTTAGGCGTAATTTCAGCTTGCATATCCGCTGAAAGTTCCATCCGGCGATACCGATTTCGTAAAGCAATCGCAACAGCTTTTTTGGCAGCGCCTTGACCAATAACATAATTATCTAAGGCCGCCACGATCTGTTTAGGTGTCTGATTAATTTGTTCCATAATAAGGTTCCTCCTTATAAGGCTTCTGAGATCACGTTATGATTCGTAAAGATATCAATATCACCAGCAATATTAATGGCCGCTTCCGCAATCGCTTGGGCACTCATATCCTGACTATGCAATTGCATCGCCCGCGCCGCAGCTAAAGCAAAATTACCGCCTGAACCAATGGCTAAGACATCATTGTCTGGGGTGATCACTTCACCGCTCCCAGAAACGAGCAACATGTCATCCTTATTCATCACAATCAACAAAGCTTCTAATTTCTGTAAAGCTTGGTCACTCCGCCAATCCTTGGCTAGTTCGACTGCCGCCCGTTGTAAATTCCCAGAAAACTCGTTTAGTTTCTTTTCAAACCGTTCTTCTAAGGTGAAGGCATCCGCAACACTACCAGCAAATCCGACGACGACTTCATCATTATAAATTCGCCGAACTTTCCGAGCGGTCCCTTTCATTACAACTTTTTCACCCATGGTGACTTGACCATCACCGGCCATGGCATTATGGCCATTTTGACGGACGGCACAAATTGTCGTTGCTTCAAATCTTACTGTCATGATAAAACTCCCTCAACTATTCCCGCGTTGCGCGTGGGAAGAAATTTCGATAATCTTGCTGTAAATGTTCCTTAGTGACGTGGGCATAAATCTGCGTGGTTGATAAACTCGTATGCCCCAATAATTCTTGGACCGTTCGTAAATCAGCCCCGTTGTTTAGCATTTGGGTCGCAAACGTATGGCGTAACATATGGGGATGGATATCTGCAGTCAAACTACTTTTTTTCACAATTTGATTTAAGACGTATTCAATCCCACCACCCGTAATGGCACCACCATGGCGATTAATAAACACTGTCGTATGGGTCTGGTCATATTGTGCCATGACTGGCGTTCGACACTGCTCAAAATACTGTTGTAAGGCTTGAGCAGCGTACCGCCCAAATGGCACATAACGTTCCTTATCGCCTTTCCCACGAATCAGCATCATCTTTAAGTCAAAGTCGACGTCGGCTAATTGTAAATTGACACACTCACTCAACCGAATACCAGTTCCATACAGGACCTCTAACAAGGCGGCGTTTCGTGACCCCATCAAGGACTCATCCGCATAGACGGTCTTAAACAACACATCTAATTCTTTTTGGTAAAAGAAGCGTGGCAACCGCGCGGCATGTTTCTTTAATTGCACGTAAATAAACGGATTCAATTTTGCCAAATCATTTTTAACAAGAAAATTATAAAAGGACCGTAAACTAGAGACTTTACGGGCAATTGAATTCCGCGTTAAATGGCGGTCATACAACGCACTTAAGTAAACGTTCACATCTAAATGGTCAACTGCCGTATAGGACTTAGCGCCACCGTTAGCTGTTAAGAAGGTGTCAAACGCTTGAATATCTTCGCGATATGCCACCGCCGTTTCTGGCGAATACTGCCGTTCAACCCGTACATATTTTAAAAACAAATCCAAGTACTGTTGTTCCATACAAAAAAACCTCCATACGTTGCTACTTTAGCAAAGTATGGCGGAAAAAACAATTAAGATTCTCGGGACTTAGTCAACTTTCAAAGCCGTTGCTTGAAAGTCGGTTAGTTCGGTCAAGGCCCGTTCTGATAAGGCCGTATTACGTTCGCGCTTATCATGAATCCGTTGCTTTAGCTTAGGAACAATGCCAAAATTCGCATTCATGGGTTGGAAATGTGCGGCACTGGTATGGGTAATATAGTGCGCCATAGCGCCCATCATGGTATGCTTTGGAAAGACTACTGGGTCTAAGCCTAATGCCAATCGGGCCGCATTAGTCCCAGCGACAATGCCACTAGCCGCACTCTCGATATAGCCCTCAACCCCGGTCATTTGGCCGGCAAAAAACAAGTCTGGGCGTTGTTTAGTCTGGTACGTTGGTTGTAGTAATTTAGGTGATTTCATAAAGGTGTTACGATGCATGACGCCATAACGCACAAATTCAACGTGTTCTAACCCAGGAATTAACCGGAAAACACGTTTTTGTTCGCCCCACTTTAAATGCGTTTGGAACCCGACAATATTAAAGAGTTCGCCAGAAGCATCATCTTGACGCAGTTGCACGACCGCAAAAGGTTGTTTTCCCGTCTCAGGGTCTGCTAACCCGACCGGCTTCAATGGGCCAAATAACATCGTCTGTCGTCCCCGTTGAGCCATGACTTCAATTGGCATACAACCTTCAAAGACTTCAGAATTTTCAAAGTCATGGGCTTCAGCCATTTCAGCATGAATCAAGGCATCGTAAAAACGATCGAACTCGGCTTCCGTCATTGGGCAATTGAGGTAAGCGGCTTCACCACGATCATAACGCGATTTTAGATAGACCTTGTCCAGGTCAATGGAGTCTTTCGTTAAGATGGGGGCCGCCGCATCAAAGAAGTGTAAGTCATCTTCTTCATTAAAGCTTTGAATGGACTGCGCTAAAGTAGCCGCAGTTAATGGCCCGGTAGCAACCACCGTAATGCCAGCTGGTAAGCTAGTGACCTCTTCGTTGATGACTTCAACATTGGGTAACTTGGTCAGCTTATCGGTAATCGCTTGTGAGAACGTGTCGCGGTCAACAGCCAAGGCGCCTCCGGCAGGAACGGCATGGCCGGTTGCGGACTGCATTACGACTGAATCTAATTGCTGCATTTCGGCTTTTAACAGCCCCGCCGCATTACTTAATTGCGTTGCCCGCAGTGAATTCGTACAAACGAGTTCTGCAAACTGAGCGGTATGGTGCGCTGGCGTCATCTTAGTCGGTCGCATTTCATAAATGCGCACATTGACGCCTAACTTTGCAATTTGCCAAGCGGCCTCGGAGCCTGCTAGCCCCGCACCGATGACGTTAACGGTTGGTATTGATGCCATCCAATTTTCCTCTTTTCTTGGAAACGTACCCTTGATAGTACTAGCGTCATCATACCGGAGTTCCATTGATTATACAAACTTTAATTGGTTAAGTTGCCGTTTAAAGCTAATTGATAAAATCGGCATTTTGTAAACCGTTTTCACGTTTATCTTTGATTTGCGTAAACTATTTTTATATACTGTCAGCGACTACTAAAACAAAGAGGGGCTTAATATGAAAATTGGCTTAATTGGCCTTGGTAAAATGGGGCTAAACTTAGCATTAAATATGCAAGCACACCAGGTGACGGTGTTTGGCACTGACCTTACTGCTCCCCACCGCCAAGCCGCAGCTGATCAAGGAATTGCTACTACAACTGACTTAACCACACTGTTAGCGCAACTACCACAGCCCCGCATCATTTGGGTCATGGTACCTGCTGGTCCGGCCACTACGACCGTCTTAGCACAACTAACCACCCAGCTAGCTCCCGGCGATATTGTTATCGATGGCGGCAATTCTTTTTATCGCGACAGCATTCAACATGGACAGGCCTTAGCCACCCATCAAATTGCCTTCTTTGATGTTGGGACTTCTGGTGGTCAAGCTGGGGCGCTTAACAATGGTAATTTCATGATTGGGGGTGACCCCAACATCTTTCCGCAAATTGAACCGCTCTTTAAAGCAATTGCCGCCCCCGGTGGTTATCTGTATACTGGTCCAGTTGGGAGTGGGCATTACTTAAAGATGGTGCATAATGGTATCGAATACGGCATGATGGCTGCGATTGGTGAAGGCTTCGATGTTTTACAGCATAGTGACTTTGACTATGATAATGCGGCCGTCGCTAATTTATGGAATCACGGGTCCATCATCCGTAGTTGGCTAATGGCGTTAACCGCCGAGGCTTTTACTGATGATAACCAATTGGCCCAACTAAAAGGCATCATGCATTCTTCTGGTGAAGGTCGTTGGACCTTAGATGCCGCTTTAGATCAACAAATTGCAACTCCCGTGATTGCAATGGCCCTGCTGATGCGCTACCGTTCTACCGAAACCGATACCTTTACCGGTAAAGTCGTGGCCGCGCTCCGGAATGAGTTTGGCGGTCACGCCGTTGACAAACAATAACGAGGAGGACAAACAGATGCACTATATTATTGGCACTGACTTAGGGACCACGAGCACCAAATCGGTCCTATATGACTTAGCGGGGCACGTCCAAGCGACCGCTAATGTCACTTATCCGTTATACCATGATGTTCCTGACATGGCTGAAGAAGACCCGACTGAAATTTGGCAGGCGGTCCAAACCACAATTCGCCAAGTGACGGCTCAAATTGATGCCACTCAAGTACTAGGCATCGCCTTTTCAGCCGCCATGCATAGCTTGATTTTATTAGATGCCCAGCGCCAGCCGCTGACGCGGGTCATCACGTGGGCAGATAACCGAGCCGCCGCTGCGGCAACTGCGCTCAAGGCGCAACCCTTGGGCGCCACGTTATTTGCAGCAACTGGGACACCGATTCATCCGATGAGTCCGCTTAATAAGCTGCACTGGTTAGCCACCAGCGTACCCGAAAAATTAGCACAAGCTAAACAAATTGTCGGGATTAAAGAATATATTATTAACCAGCTGACGGGCACCCTTCAAATGGACTACTCAATGGCCAACGCCACTGGCTTGTTTAACTTGCATACCTTTGACTGGGAACCGCAAGCCTTGGCTTGGGCCCAAATCAACCCTAATCAACTCCCAACATTAGTCGATACAGATGCGGTGATTGACCAGCTGTCTCCTGCGAGTGCCCAAGCTTTGGGGTTACCAACAACTACCAAAGTAATTATGGGGCTAGTGATGGTGCCTTATCCAACTTAGGCGTGGGCGCTGATCAGCCCGGAGTCGCCGCAATTACCATTGGCACATCTGGTGCCGTTCGCGTCATGACCAAAACCCCTTACTTAGATCCCGCCGGTCGATTATTTTGTTATTACGTCGCGCCTCACCGCTGGATTGTCGGTGGGCCGGTCAATAATGGTGGGCAAGTGCTGCGCTGGGTTCGCGATGAACTAGCTGCGCCTGAAAGTGCCGCAGCCAGTCAACAAGGCCAAGACCCTTACGACCGTATCACTGCGGCAGCGGCTAAGGTTCCTGCCGGCGCCAACGGCTTATTATTTCAACCTTATTTAAGCGGTGAACGTGCCCCACTATGGAATGCGGATGCACGTGGCTCTATGGTTGGCTTAACCACCACTACCACGAAAGCCGAAATTACCCGTGCCGTGCTTGAAGGCATTGTCTTTAACTTAAATGCGGTTCTAAACTTAACCAAGGCGGCGGTCCCCATCCATGAAATTCGGGCTACCGGTGGTTTTGCCCGCTCACGGCTTTGGCGCCAAATCTTAGCTGATATTTTAGGCCAACCCATCACCATCCCGACTAGTTTCGAAAGTTCCTGCCTTGCCGCAGCGGTCATGGGACTAACGGCGTTGGGAAAATTACCCGACTTAACCGCTATTCATCAGATGATTGGTCAAACGACCGTCTATGCGCCACAACCGGATAATCAGCGCCGGTATCAACAGCTCCAACCCTTATTTGATCAAATCACCGCTCAACTGGTGCCCTTGTATCATCAACTTGCGGCCGCTCAACGTCAACCGTTACCAGGAGGTCAAAACTAATGCCTTTTCTCATTTTAACGTTTGGGATTTTATTGTTGCTCGTCCTCATCGTTAAATTCAAGCTGAATACTTATGTGGCCTTAATTGTGACAGCAGTCGTAGTCGGCATCGGCTTAGGCATGCCCCTCAATAAAATTGCGACAAGTATTCAAACCGGGATTGGCAGTCAATTAGGCGAACTAGCTTTAGTCTTTGGCTTTGGGGCGATGCTAGGCCGATTAGTGGCGGATGCCGGTGGGGCTTACACGATTTCGACCACCTTAATTGATTTCTTTGGCCGTAAACGACTACAAATTGCGATTGTCATCGCTTCCTTTATTATTGGAATTGCGCTCTTCTTTGAAGTCGGGATCGTACTTTTAATTCCAATCGTATTTGCAATTGCGATTGAAGCCCAGGTGCCCATTCTATTTCTGGGAATTCCAATGGGGGCGGCGTTGTCAGTCACTCATGGCTTTTTGCCACCACATCCGGCACCAACCGCCATTGCCACAACCTTGAATGCCAACGTGGGCCGGGTCTTATTGTTCGGCATTATTATTGCCATTCCAACCGTCTATATTGCGGGTCCACTATTTTCCCGTTTGGCTAAAAAGATGGTGCCAGCGGCGTTTAATGCGAAACCTAACCTGCCAGCAATGAGCAATGAACGCAAATTCAAAGTTTCTGAAGCCCCTAATTTCGGGTTAAGCGTGCTGACTGCGTTATTCCCAGTTATTTTAATGACTATCACAACAGTCTATGATTTGGTGATTAATCACGGGGTTACTCCCAAGCATCCAACAACCCTAGACCAAATTGTGGCCTTAATTGGGGCACCTGGGATTGCCATGCTTATTTCGTTACTCTTTGCCTTGTGGTCGATGGGCCTACATCAACATAAATCCAAACCGGCGATTGCGACCACCCTCGAAGATGCCACTAAATCCATTGCGATGCTTTTATTGATTATTGGTGGCGGTGGCGCCTTCAAACAAATCTTAATTGATGGGGGCGTCGGTACGGCCGTAGCGCAACTCTTCAATGGCAGTCATATTTCACCATTGCTATTAGGTTGGCTAGTCGCTGTCATTTTACGAATTGCCTTAGGCTCAGCGACCGTTGCTGCCTTAACCGCAGCTGGCTTAGTTGCGCCCCTCATGACTCAAGCGGGCGTTGATCCAGCCCTAATGGTCATCGCCGTGGGCTCGGGTAGTGTCGCCGCTTCACACGTCAATGACGCTGGCTTTTGGATGTTCAAGGAATATTTCAATTTGACCATCAAGGAAACCCTATTGACCTGGACCTTCCTAGAGACCCTGATTGCCGTTTGTGGGCTCGTCGGTGCCCTCGGTTTAAATTTATTATTCCACTAAAAAAGTCAACCTTAACGGTCCAAGACAATTAGCCTTGGTCGTTAAGATTGACTTTTAATTATTTTTGTTTATCTTCAGTATAGTCGCCATTTGGACAAAGGACTTGTTTCCCGCCCTTGACCTTCTTTTCAACTAAGAAATGACCATCCTTTGGACAATCACGACCAATCGGTTTATCCCAAGAAACAAAGTCACATTCAGGGAAACGGGAGCAACCGTAGAAAATCCGATTCTTCTTGGATTTCCGTTCAATGACTTGGCCTTGTTTACATTGCGGACAAAGCACACCGATTTCTTTAACAATTGGCTTTGTATTGCGGCAATCAGGGAAACGGGAACAAGCATGGAACTTCCCGTAACGGCCCATTTTAACCACCATCGGCGCACCACAGATGTCACAGTTGAACCCAGCCAATTCATCTTTAATCTGAATCTTTTCCATCCCAGCTTCCGCATCCGCCACTTCTTTCGAAAATGGTTGATAGAAACTATCGACGACTTTGACCCAGTTTTCTTGGCCCTCTTCGGTGGCATCTAATTGCTCCTCCAACTTAGCCGTAAAGCCAACGTTCACGACATCCGGGAAATACTCCTGAATAATATCGTTAACGATGGTCCCTAGCTCAGTCGGGACAAACCGCCGCGCTTCAATTTTAACGTAATACCGCCGTTGAATCGTATCCAACGTTGGGGCATACGTTGATGGTCGACCAACCCCATTTTCTTCCAACGCCTTAATTAGGTTAGCTTCAGAATAACGCGCCGGGGGCTGAGTAAAATGTTGTTGTGGATCAGTCTTATTTAACTTGAGCACATCGCCTTCACTCAAAGCAGGTAAGACGTTATTTTTTTCGGTCTTATCATAGATCTTCGTGAACCCGGCAAATTTGGTCTGCGACCCATTCGCTCGAAATTGAACGTCATTTTGATCAATCGTCACTGCCATCGTATCTAAAACTTCCGGTGTCATCTGACTCGCCACAAACCGTGACCAGACTAATTGATACAAGCGGAATTGATCTTTTGACAAATAATCTTTGATGCTGGCGGGCGTCCGAAAGACGGAAGACGGCCGAATCGCTTCATGGGCATCTTGCGCACCTTCCGGCAACTTGCCTTTGACGGGTTTAGTGGCCGCATATTCCGCCCCATATTCTTTATGCAAGAATTGAGACGCTTCATGCTTCGCAATTGATGAAATCCGTGTTGAATCGGTCCGCATATAGGTAATTAACCCCACGTTACCGTCTTTCCCCACATTAATTCCTTCATACAATTGTTGCGCCGCCATCATTGTTTTCCGAGTTCGGAAATTTAGCTTACGGTTCGCATCTTGTTGCATTGTTGACGTGGTAAATGGCGGTGCCGGGAACCGTTTACGTTCCTTTTTAACGACTTTAACCACGTTAAACTCACCGTCACGGTCCAATTGGGCCAAAACTTTTTGAACCGCCGCATTATCGGCTAGGGCTTGTTTCTTTTGCTTGGTGCCATAAAAACTCGCCATAAACTTAGAACGACCTTTTTGAAATTCACTTTCAATCGTCCAATATTCCTGCGGCTTGAAGGCCTTAATCTCATTTTCCCGTTGAATAATCAAATCCAACGCAATTGATTGTACCCGTCCTGCTGATAACCCTTTTTTGACTTTTTTCCAGAGTAATGGACTAATTGAATAACCCACTAACCGGTCTAAAATCCGCCGCGCTTGTTGCGCATCCACCAGATCCATATCAATCGAACGTGGTTCTTTAAAGGCATTTTTTACTTTGTCTTTCGTAATTTCATTAAAAACAACCCGATTTTGGGCTTTAGGATCTAGTCCAAGTAAGTAAGATAAATGCCAAGCAATGGCTTCACCTTCACGGTCCGGGTCAGATGCCAGATAAACAGCTTTGGCCTTTTTAGCCTCTTTCCGTAACCCTTTAATCACATCACCTTTACCACGAATCGAAATGTAATGCGGTTCGTAGTCATTCTCGACATCAACACCCATTTTACTTTTCGGTAAATCTCTAATGTGCCCTAAACTGGCAACGACCTTATAGGAACGGCCTAAATACTTTTCAATGGTTTTGGCTTTGGAAGGTGATTCTACAATTACTAATTTCTTTCCAGTTTGCCGAGTGCGCCGCTTCGTGGCAGTTTTCTTGGCCGGTTTTCGCGTTCCGGTCTTCTTTGGTGCCGCTTGCTTAGCTTTGGTTGTACTAGCAGCCACTTGATCAGCTCCTTAAACTTTTAATTATCATTATCATGAGTCTTATACTTACAAATCCATGTAATCATATTTCAAAAGTTAGCACTTGTCAAATCATCGGTAAAAACTCTTCTATTATATGCCCCGAATTTAAGACTGGTTTCGCACCGGCTAAGATCAATTCATTACACCCGACCGACATGGGCGCATCGATTGGCCCCGGAACTGCCAATACATTTCGATTCGCTTGCAATGCCAGGTTAGCTGTTATCAAACTCCCAGAATGGGCCCGCGCTTCTATCACAACTAGTGACTGACAAAGGCCTGCGATAATGCGATTACGGGCCGGAAAATGATGGCGTGCCGGTGGACTGCCCAGGGGGTATTCACTGATTAGTAAACCAACCTGCCCAACTCGTTGTTGTAAAGCGGTATTTTGGCGTGGATAACTGACGTCTAGCCCAGTACCAATAACCGCAATTGTCTTCAAACCGACCCGTAAAGCCGTTTGATGTGCTAACCCATCCGTACCAGCAGCTAACCCACTGGTCACCGTTAAGGGTCGTTCTGCCAAAACTAACGGGGGCAACAGTCGGTTGAGTACCCGTTGTGCATATGGGCTCGCTTGACGGGCGCCCACCACCGCTAACTGCGTCGTCGCTAATAGTTGGCGCTGTCCCTGTAAAAATAAGACTAACGGGGGCTGATAACTCGCTAATAACGATGCCGGATAGTCGGCATCCAAAATGGTTAAGATTGGCACCTGCTCGTGTTGCCGCAAAGCTTGTTGAAAGCGGTCACTAGCCCAGTCTAATTTAAATTTTTGCGCCGCTGCCGTTGACAGCTGAGCGACAGTCGTCATAGCCGTCACCGTTGTTAAGACCGTTGCCGTCTGTCGACAATGCTGTAAAACTCGGACGATGCCTTGATAGCCAATGCCTTGTGCCAAGTGCAGTCGAATCAGTAAACTACGTAATTGCATGTTTGTCACTCCTTTTGAGTAACAACTCCGCAATAACTAGCCTTCTGCGTTGCGAACGGGGGCAAAAGAATGGCGATGAATGGGCGTGATGCCGAATTGGCGCAAGCCGGCTAAATGTTTTGCCGTGCCATAACCCATATTGTCAGCGAAATCATAACCCGGATAGACTTGATCATACATGGTCATTAAGTGATCCCGGGCAACTTTAGCGACAATACTAGCCGCTGAGATACTAGCGCTCTTGGCATCACCTTTAATAAGGCGGGTTTGGGCAATCGGTACCGGAATTTGCATGGCGTCAACCAATAATTGCGTCGGTCGAATGGTCAAACTTTCAACAGCTTGACGCATCGCCACCCGCGTTGCCTCGTAAATATTTAAATGATCGATTTGTTGCGCATCCGCGATGCCTAAACTAACGGCCACGGCTGCCTCTAAAATCTTAGGCATGAGTTCTGCCCGTTTTTTAGCCGTCAGCTGCTTAGAATCGTTAACTTCAACTAAATTAAAATTAGGCGGTAAAATAACCGCCGCCGTTACGACTGGTCCCGCTAATGGCCCACGACCGACTTCATCAATCCCAGCCACATAAGGCTCACCTTGTTGCCAAAACCGTCGTTCAAACTGCAAATGTTGTTCCAATCGCGCCCCTAATTGTGCTTGCTTTTCCATCTGGCGTAAATACCGCTGGTAAGCCTGCTGGACGCCTTTACGAGCATCAGCTTGGGCTGCTTGCAAAACTGCAGTCGTGGGGTGATCGGCTAATAAGGCTTTAAACGCTGCAATGGTCAGCTGTTCAGTCACGCTGCTCATCTCCCGTTAAGTCTAACGTGAACCGCCCGAGACGGCTCTTACGGATATCCAATAAAAAGGCCACACAGAACCGTTCCCAATCATCTCGCATCCCGGCATTTTTGGTCATCACAATCAACAACTCCGGATTAGCTAATTCAATTTGGGCCGCCGTCACGTGGTAGCGCTCCATTAGGCGTTGTGGATAATAAGTTTTGAAAAAGTCCAACGCAAATAAGGCCACATCATCGTTGGGATAAATATTTTCTTTGATTGCACCGGTAACCGCTAACTTAGTCCCCACCACTTGATCTTCAAATTTAGGCCATAAAATCCCCGGGGTATCGAGTAATTCCAACTTATTCGATGCCTTTAACCATTGCTGGCCTTTAGTTACACCAGGGCGATCGCCCACTTTAGCAATCTTTTTATTCACGATATGGTTTAATAACGTTGATTTTCCAACGTTAGGAATACCCACACAAACCGCCCGAATTGGCCGGTTAGTAATCCCACGCGCCGCAATGTTAGCTAATTTATCGGCTAGCATGGTCGTTGCGGCTTGGGTGATTTGTTTGCCCGTCAACCGATTACGAGAATCAATCGCAATTGCAGTTTGGCCTTGCGCCTCATAATGAGCCACCCAATCAGCGGTTTTTTGCGGGTCAGCTAAATCTTTTTTAGTCATAATTAATAAATGGGGCTTACTTTGAATTACTTTCTCAATATCAGGATTCCGCGATGCCTCTGGAATTCGCGCATCCACTAATTCAAACACGATATCCACTAGATGCAAATTATCTTGAATTTGATGGATGGCTTTTGCCATATGTCCGGGATACCATTGAATATTTGCCATAATAAGCGCTTCCTCTCATGCCGTTTAATACGGTGGTCTGCTTTAGTCACTATGCTCCATCATACCGATATTCCGCTAAAAACACCAGCTTAAACGCATGACAGCCCACAAAAAAGCACTCAGCTCAACCGCTGAGTGCTCACCTAATCATCTTTTAGTTTGACATTAATTTAAGGGCAGCCTTATAGGCCCGATCATTGTCACTAATTTTAGTTGCTAATTCAGTTTCCAACTTGCTTAAGGTCGTCTTATCAACAGTCCCCGTCGTCTTCAACTTAGCATGCTTTTGATACTGTTTAACCGCATCGGTCGTAGTCGCCCCAAAGTAGCCATTCGCTGAATCTTTAAAGTAACCTAACGCCTTAAGATAAGCTTGCAACGTCTTCACGTTATCGTTCACTTGGCCGGCCTTTAAATCGGCTAGTTTGCTAATAACAGTCAAACTGGCATAACTTGGTTCACTTGCCTTAACATCTGGGGTTAACCCGGTCTTATTAATCCAAGTCCCATTAGGCGTCAGCCACTTGGCGACGGTAATCTTCATCTCAGTCTTATCGCTAAAGGTGCTGACCGTTTGCACGGTCCCTTTCCCGTATGACTGTGCGCCCACTAACTTCACGCCAGCGGATTGCTGCAATGCCGCTGAGAAGATTTCGGCTGCCGAAGCACTCCCACCATCAATTAAGACCGTGGTTGGCTTGGTCTCTTTATAACCACCATCATACTTCTTGCCGGCCACATATTTTTCAGCTTGCGCACCGCGCGTTTGTACTTGCATGATTGTCTTGCCATTCTTCATAAACATTGACGCCATCTTCAAAGCAGCCGTCATTAAACCACCAGGATTACCCCGCATATCAATCACGAGCTTCTTAGCTCCCTTTTTATCGAGTGCTTTTAAAGCCGTCTTAAATTCTTTGGCGGTATTCGTTGAGAAGGTCGAAACAGTCACATAACCAATCTTCTTGTCCCCACCAACGAGCTTATAATCCACGGTAGTTACCGGAATTTTGGCCCGCTTCAAGGTCACCGTAAAGGTCTTACCACTACGGTCAATGACCAACTTAACAGTGGTCCCAACTTTACCACGCATTAAGTTCACCGCTTGCGTTAAAGTTTTACCCGCAATCGACTGACCATTCACGGACTTGATGACATCTTTAGGTTTTAACCCCGCCTTTTTAGCTGGTGTCCCCGCAATTGGTGAAATGATTTGAACATAATTCCCAGATTTTTGAACTTGCGCACCAATCCCTGAAAATGAACTGTCAATAGTATCATTCAAACTTTCAGTCTCGCTCTTATCCATATATTCAGAGAATTTATCCCCGAGGGAACTGACCATCCCGTTAATTGCCCCATTAGCCAATTTATTGGCGTTGACCGGTTGATAATAGTTATCACTGATGGTTGCATAGACTGATTGAATCTTCTTCATAGCTTGACTTGTCTGTTGCATACTGGCGATTTGTTGGTTAACTGCTCGGCCTAAGACCCAGTATGTCCCACCAATCCCAACACCTAAAGCCACCACGATTGAAATCACATACGTCCATAAGCCCACGCGCCGTTTTGGCCGTTGTTGGTGTGACTTAAGATGTGAATTGACCGCTTTTTTAGGTGTCGCCTTTGTTTGCTTTGGTTCTTCTGGCATGCCCAAAATCCTCTTTCCTTGCTAAATCAGCTAGGCTTCACTGGCTAAATAAGCCTGCCAAGCATCATCGAAAATGGTCATCGATGGTAAATAGCCCGCATTTAATTCTAAATACTGTGAAACTTCATGAAAATCTTTACCTTGTTTTGGAAATGATTGATCAAAAAACGCATTATTTGCGAATTCAGCAATTGATTCGGTACTATCCGGATTTCGTTGAGTCATTAAATATTGATAAAACGTTCTATGCATTAGATCGCCTCACTAATCATTACTTTGTGGAATATGCATCTTAAAATTAAAGGTATTGGCCTTTAAATCTAATTTATCAACGCTATACCGCACATCATTTTTACCTACTAGCTTATTCAAATACAAGTTAATCGTCTTATGCTTGGCACTTAATTTTACCCAACTTGGAATTTTATAATTATTATTAATGTAATTAATCACAAAACTGATTGGAATTGACATTGTACCGACCGATAAACGCGTCGCCTTTAACGAGATATTCCCGTTATCAATGACACTCGGTTGCATGGTAATCACAAATGAAATGTTTTGTCCAAGGACCTGCGTTGTCCCTAATAAATAAGCGCCATCCGCGCGGACCACAAATTTATATTTCAAATCCTGACCCTTTTGCACATCTGCCAAATAATAGGCTGCCAATGCATTCAATTGTTGCCGATTCATCTTGATTGGGATACTGGCCGCACTCGTGCTCGTCTTGGTAGTGACCGTTGCCGTTTCAGTGGGTGACCGTAATACTTGCGTCCCCGCGTATAACCCTAATCCTAAAATCAAGGCAATCAAGATAATTGCAACCCATTTCCAAAGATTAATGGGTCCCCGGGGAGCTTTGGGACTCGGGGTCTTTT
Source organism: Lactobacillus sp. CBA3606 (assembly GCF_002970935.1). NCBI lineage: Bacteria > Bacillati > Bacillota > Bacilli > Lactobacillales > Lactobacillaceae > Lactiplantibacillus > Lactiplantibacillus kimchii. The sequence continues at coordinate 503,377 of NZ_CP027194.1, forward strand.
GCTGTGTTCGTTGTTCTTCACGCATCCGTGCGTCCCCCTTACTTTTTAATTAACCAGGCTGGATGAGCAACCATAGTTTGATACAACTTATTGGTAAACACTTGATAACCACGCTGATTAGGATGGAAATTATCGCTTTTAGAAATCAACCGATTAGCCTTAGATTTGGCATTTAAAGCCGTCCCCAGTGCTGTCGAATTCGTAATTTTTGTTAAATCCGTATTCGTGGAAGCTTTCTTCAGGCGACTAATTTGGGCCGCCGTCGTGTACTGTCCGTGTGACATGGTGGTATTAATATCCATGAAATAAGTCTTTTGATAGTGACTGATTGTCGTTTGCGTCTGATCATTCCACTGACTGACATATTGCGTAATTGCCGTGACATTCGGAAAGTTCACATAAATTGGATTGTAAATACTAAAGACAAAAATTGAAGCCTGCTGATTCAACCCTTGCAACTTATTAAACAATTTCGTTAATTTGTTAGCATAGGTCGTTTGCGCCGTCGCCACGGTGGTATTATTTTTTGCCGTATTATTGGATGTAATCGACCCTTCCAAAGTTTGCAACAAATCATTACCCCCAACCGTGACCGTAATCACATCAGCAGCTGCAATTTTTTGTTGCAACGACTTAGACTTATTGATGCGTGCTAAAATTTGATCACTACGATCACCCGACTTACCTGCATTGGTCGTCATTACGGTCAAATTTTGCCGTTTCGTCAACGTTTTTTTTATTTGACCCACGTAGCCGCCCTCGGCTTCATCGCCCACACCTTCAGTCAATGAATCGCCTACTGCGACTAACTTAATTTTAGTTTTATGCGCCACTTTTTTCGTAGCTGATGATGCTTTCGTCGTCTTTTTAGACGTTGTGGTGGTCGTCGTGTGATGGAGACCACGGTTTAAGCCCCAAAAAACACCCCCGGCTAAAATGACAACGACCAACGCCACCTTAACAACTTCCCATATTTTCCGCATGCCGTTTTAGCATCCTTTCTTTAATCATTTTAAGCAAAAAGGACGCCACAATTGCGTCCCGTCTGCTTAAGCTAAGGTCTGCGTGTGGTATTCCACGGCAAACGCACCTGGACCACCATGGGTCGCAATAATCGGTACGGTTGGTTGCACACTAACCTTCAAGCTTGGAATAGCCGCTTGCAGGCGTTCCCGATAAGTTTCCACCCGTTCTGTAGCGCCAACATGTGAAATGGCAACTTCAACAACATTCGGGGTCTGAATGATATCTTCGATTACCTTATCAAAAAATTTATTAATCGCTTTAACGCCGCGACCCTTCATCTTAACGTCTAACGACCCATCATCAACTTCCAACGCAATTTTGACGTTTAGTAAGGTACTGATGGCCCCCGTCAAACGACTGATACGCCCGCCAGCAACTAAATTATTGAGCGTCATCACGCCCATGAATAATTTAGTATGTGCTTGGGTGGCATGAACTTGATCAACCACGGCTGCCTTATCTGCCCCAGTTTGCGCTAACTTAGCCGCATTTAAAACTTGAAAGGCCATTGCCCGATCAGTGGTACGAGCATCAATCACAGTCACATCGGTTTTGGTAATTGAAGCCGCCTGTTCCGCTGTGTGCACGGTCCCCGAAATAGCTTCCAACATGTTGATACAAACCACACTAGCGCCATCCGCACCGAGGCGATCAAACGTTTCGATGAACGTTCCTAAAGCTGGTTGACTCGTTTTAGGGAGAGATTTAGCGCTCGCCATCTTTTGGATGAACTCGTCACGCGTAATGGTTTCATCTTCAACATAAATTGTGCCATCGATCATGACGGACAACGGAATCACGGTAATATCGTATTTTTGAATCTCGGCATCTGTTAAATTTGCCGAAGAATCGGTCACAATCTTGATTTTCGTCATACTTTGCCACGCTTTCTTATGCTTGTAATGGTTACAATACCGTTACAATAAATTAATGCTTTTAGTATAGCAGAAATAGCGCCGTGTTTCACGGTTACTTATCGAATCATCGCCGGTTAAACTCATCAAAACTATAGGTGTATGGTACTGCAGCAGTTGCAATCCCCGGTGTTTGCGTGGTTAACTGCCACTGCGTATAATCAATCGCCGGCATCCATGTATCGCCAGTAAAATCCTGGTTAATCATCGTCCGGTACAAACGATCGGCGCGTGGTAAGACCGCTTCAAAAACGGTACTCCCACCAATCACGAACACTAATTCATCCGGCTGCTGCGCAATCAACGCCCATAACTCATCAAGTTGCTTGAATTGCTGAACGCCCGCCGGTAAGATAAGGGGTTGATGTGATAACACAATGTTTTGTCGGTAGGGTAACGGTCGTTTAAACCCGGCAAAAGTCTTACGTCCCATAACAATCGGATGATGCAAAGTTAACGTCTTAAAACGTTTGAGATCAGCTGGTAAGTGCCAAGGTAATTGACCCGCTTTCCCGATCACACCGTTGGCCGCTTGGGCCCAAATCAAAGCTAGCATTCAGGTCCCTCCTAAATCGCAACCGGCGCTTTAATCGCCGGTGCGGGATCATAACCAACTAACTGAATATCTTGCATTTGATAATCAAAAATACTTTCAGGATGACCACTCAATTGTAACTGTGGCGCTGGTTTGGGCGTTCGGGTTAACTGCAACTTGATTTGATCTAAATGATTCGTATACAGATGGGCATCGCCCAAGGTATGCACGAATTCACCGACTTGTAAGCCAGTCGCCTGGGCGACTAAATGCGTCAGTAACGCATAACTTGCAATATTAAAGGGAACGCCTAAAAAGACATCACCAGAACGCTGATAAAGTTGACAGCTTAACTTGCCATCCGCCACGTAAAATTGAAACAACGTGTGACATGGTGGTAAGGCCATACTAGGCACATCTTCTGGATTCCAAGCCGATACAATCAACCGCCGTGAGTCTGGGTGGGTTTTAATCATCTCAATAACATTAGCAATCTGATCAATCGTTGAACCAGTTCGGGTCTGCCAATGACGCCACTGAGCACCATAGACATCACCTAAATTTCCATACTGCGCCGCAAACTGATCATCCGTTAAAATTTGCTGATCAAAAGCGTGCATTTGTGCTTGATAGCGTGGTTTGAAATCTGGATCCGTTAAGCGCCGATGTTCAAAATCGGTCATATCCGGCCCCTGATAAGCTGGACTCGTGACCCAATTCTTAAACGCCCATTCATCCCAAATATGGTTATGATGTTGCAACAAATATTGAATATTCGTATCGCCGTGTAAAAACCACAACAACTCACTCTTAATCAAGCCAAAGGGGACTTTTTTAGTCGTTAACAACGGAAATCCTGCGGCTAAATCAAAGCGCATTTGATAGCCAAACAGACTATAAGTCCCAGTCCCAGTCCGATCATCTTTATAGGTCCCATGCGCTAAAATATCGCGCGCTAAGTTTAAATAACTATCTTCTAACATTGCCGCCATCCTCTCATGCCTCAGCGTATTGGCTTAGATAATCCCATCGATCCATCTGTTCATCAATTGTTTGTTCCGTCGTCGTCAATTCTTTTTGTAACGCTGCTAATTGTCCATAATCACTGGCATTATCGGCCATAGCTTGCTCAATTTCGGTTTTATGGCTATCTAGGGTTTCAATCTTACCCTCAATTTTTTCATACTCTAATTGTTCAGCATACGTTAACTTAACTTTGGTCTTGGGCTTAGTCGTTGGCGTTGCGGTAACCGGTGGCGTTTTGACTGCCGCATTAGCTGGCTTTAAAGCTGCTTTTTGATCTTTCAAATAGCTTGAGAAACGACCAGCATAGCGATCAATCTTGCCATTTCCTTCAAAAATCAATAATTCAGTGCCGACTTTATCCAAGAAATAACGATCATGTGAGACGGTAATGACCGTTCCGGCAAACGAAGCGAGGTAATTTTCGAGCACTGTCAACGTCCCAATATCCAAGTCATTCGTTGGTTCATCGAGTAATAACACGTTTGGTTGTTGCATCAACAATTTCAATAGATACAACCGGCGTTTTTCACCACCTGACAGTTTCCGAATCAACGTCCCATGCATGGCGCGTGGAAAGAGAAACTCTTCTAATAATTCAGTCACTGAAACCCGTTCACCTTGCTTATTGAGTACATTCTCCCCGACATCTTGCAAGTAATTAATCATCCGTTTATCACCTGGAATAGGTTCTGTCTGCTGGGTGTAATAACCTAACTTGACCGTTTCACCAATCGTCACGGTCCCTGAATCTAACGGCAAACGGCCTGCAATCACATTGAGCAAGCTCGACTTTCCCGCACCATTCAAACCAGTAATCCCAATACGGTCATTAGCTTGAATCAAGATGGAGAAATCGTTTAAAATCGTCTGCTGATCAAATTTTAAGTTGGCGGCTTTAACTTCGATGACCTTTTTACCTAATCGTTGTTGCCCTAACGAAATATCCACATCATCATCAACTTGTAAGGTATTCAGATTATCTTTTAAATCATTAAACCGGTTAATCCGGCCTTGTTGCTTGGTACTTCGGGCCGGGGCACCAGCTCGCATCCATGCTAGTTCTTGCTTGTACAGCTGCTGTTGCTTATGTTCCGCAGTCACGTCACGGGCCACCCGTTCGGCTTTAGCTTGGACATAATCTTGATAGTTCCCGGTGTACTTATAAAGTGACCCAAAGGACAATTCAAACATCTGATTAGCCACTTGGTCTAAGAAGTACCGATCATGGGTCACGACCATTAAAGCCCCTTTATAAGCGGCTAAATAGGCTTCTAACCATTCAATCGAGTCAAAATCCAAGTGGTTGGTTGGTTCATCAAGTAACAATAAATCAGGCGACTGTATTAGAACTTGGGCCAATCCGACTCGCTTCCGTTGCCCACCGGACATGGTCTTAACCACTTGCGTTAAATCCGTAATATGCAATTGCGTTAAGATGGTTTTAACATCATTTTCGGTCGTCCAAGCATCCGCTTGATTCATCTTCGTTTCGGCGTCTAAATAGGCCTGCTGCGCAGTGGGATCTTCTGGGGTTTGCCCATAGGCCGCCAGGGTCGCTTCGTAATGTCGAATCGTTTTAAAAATTTGTTGACTCCCAGCCAACACAGCATCTAAGGCCGTTAAGGTTTCATCTAATTCTGGTTGCTGCTTTAAATAACCAATTTCATAATTTTTGGGCTGGACTAATTGACCAGCTTCTGGTGCAGTGATCCCAGCTAAAACATCCAATAAGCTGGTCTTACCAGAACCATTGACGCCAATCACGCCAATCCGATCATGTTCATTAATGATAAATGAAATATCATCAAATAACGTCTTCTCACCATAAGTTCGGGTCAGATTTTCTGCTCTCAATGTTTGCATTCTTACAAACCACCCTTTTTTACATCATTAAACTCTATCTTAGCTAGAAATCTGCTAAAACACAACTAACAAACATGGTCATTCATGTTTCTCATAAAAAAAACTTCTAGCCTTAAAGACTAGAAGTTTCGGTTAACACGTCATTATTTTTGATCACCATAAACATCTAAAACCGTGTTTTCAGCGTCAACAACTAAATGTAATGACCCATTGGCAGACAATGAACTGGTTTGATAAACATTATCCAACCCGTCCACGTCTTTGGCTTTGAATGGCAAGTAAACTTGTTCACTCCCCCGTTCATCACCAAACAAGATATCCACTTTTTCAATATCTTGGAAATGCGTCACCCGTTCAAACATCCCACTGGTTACCGATGCTAGATGTGTGGTGTCTGGATCAACGGCATCGGCATCAGGTTCAAATTCAGCCTTGAATGACTTACAAGGATGAATAATCGTCATTTTGCCGCCTTTAATCCGACCATAACTCGTGGTTACTCGGCTAATCCAAAGATCAGAAATATCCTTGTGGTTAACAACCCAAGTATCCCCGTTCCGAAAATAAAACTTTAATGCTTCTAATGCTCTATCCATTTTCGATCACCTCATTGAAGAATTAGTTCCACTTCAATCCTAACAGATTAACAGAAAATATCAATCACTTTTTGTATCCGCTACCATCCGTGCAAAATCAAGCAATTGCTTGCTCTCATTTGGCACTTGGCCTTGGACAACGGCCAGCAAGGTTTGGGCCAAAATTTGACCCATTTGCGGCCCTGGTGTGACGAGGTGATTTTTTAATAAATCACCGCCATTAATCGCCAAGTCACGTTTATGTTGAATCGGCAACGCTGCATAATCAGCCAACAGTGTCGACATGGGTTGACCAAAGCCTAATAAGTTAGCCACCGTATTAGCGGTCGTTAAAGCCGCTGTGCCCGCGTTAAACAATTCAGGAGCTGTTAGATGACCATTCGCCTTAAGCGCCGTTAGAACCAACCAGGCGGCCGTGACGTGCTCAATTAAGTCGTTACTCGTCTTCCAAGCTTTTAAGCTCTGCCGAAGCGCAGCTTGATTTGGTAATGGTAATAACCAGACCAATAGCGTCCAAGTGCTTTCGATCGTTGGTAAGTGCCAGTCAGGCAACGCCACCAATTGGGCTAAGACCGCTCGTTGATCTGCAAACTGTGGCAAGTAACGATACAGCCCCGTCGTTAACAACGCCGTTAACCCACGTTTAGGTTCAGTCCCCATTAATAACTTTTCCCATTCAACGCGGGTACGCTCAATCGCAATCTTGGTGAGTAACTCAGCATTGTCTTGAATCGCTTGGCGCGTCACTGGCTCAATCTCAAAGCCCAACTGACTAGCAAAACGCACCGCACGCATCATCCGTAAAGCATCTTCATGAAACCGTTCCTCAGCGACACCCACAGCCCGTAAAATCCCATTTTGCAAGTCCGTCAGCCCCGCAAACAAATCAATAACTTCGCCATTAGCGCGCATCGCAAGGGCGTTAATAGTGAAGTCTCGGCGCTTTAGGTCTTCTTTAAGTGAGCGCACAAAGGTCACTTGGTCTGGCCGACGAAAATCTTGATAACCCGATTCCGTTCGAAAAGTGGTCGTTTCATAGCCTTGCCCGTGATCTAAAATCATGACTGTACCGTGCTCGATTCCCGTATCCACGGTACGTTTGAATAATTTTTTTACCTCAGCTGGAAAAGCACTGGTCGCAATATCAACATCATGAATGGGTTGACCTAAAATGGTATCCCGCACACTACCCCCAACAAAATAAGCATCAAAACCAGCTGCTTCAATAGTTTCGATAATCGGCTTGGCTTGTTGAAATTCGATCGGTAGTTGGTCCAAAATCATAGTAAGTGCTCCAAGCCAACGAAGAGTTCATGATACTGGTTGACCTTTTCAACTGCAACTTTAACTCCCGTCATAAATGAAATGCGATCAAAAGAATCTTGCCGAATCGTTAGACCTTCACCAGGACCGCCAAACATAACTTCTTCATGCGCAACTAGGCCTGGCAACCGCACAGCGTGAATGCGCATGCCTTCATAATCGGCACCACGAGCACCGGGTAAGGTTTCTGTGGCAGCCGGATTACCTTGTTGCTTGGGTTGCCGGACTGCCGCAATCTTCTTAGCCGTGCTGATAGCCGTTCCACTAGGTGAGTCAATTTTATCATCATGATGCATTTCAATAATTTCAACATCTGGAAAGTATTTTGCGGCTTGTTGGGCAAATTGCATGAGCAAAACCGCACTGATGCCAAAATTAGGCGCAATTAAGCCACCGACTTGTTGCGCTTTAGCTAATTTTTGTAACGCTGCCACTTGCTCATCCGTCATGCCAGTTGTGCCAATGACGGGAGAAATCCCATGTTTAAGCGCAAATTGCGCATTTTCATAAACTGCAGTCGGCACGGTAAAGTCAATCCAGACAGTCGCATCCGTGGTCAATTGATTTAAATCATGAAAAGCTGGGACATCCTGATCACTGAACTGATTAGTCTCGTTTAAATTCCGCTCGGTGCCACGCGCATCATACACGCCGACCAATTCAAAATCAGGGTTATCAATAACCATTTGTGCAGCTGTACTACCCATGCGGCCTTGATAGCCCGCGACAATTACTTTTATCAAAATAAATCCTCCTCAAATTTAACCTCTATTACTAACCTAGTTATCTTACAGTTTACCAGACTATCGCACATTGGTTAATTTTTAATCGAAAAAAGGAGCTTGGGCAACTACCCAAACTCGCAAATTTAAATTAACGTGGCGATTGTGCGTAAAACCCCGTCATGATTATTGTCATGAGTCGTCGTATACGCCGCCATCTGCCGCACCGGTAAAATCCCATTTTTCATGGCAAAACTATAATCCGCTTCACGTAGCATTTCAAGATCATTGCCATTATCACCAAAGGCGGCGGTCTGAGCGGCGGTTACTTGCCAGTGTGTTTGTAAATACGCTAAACCTTGTGCTTTATTCACATCTGGCGCAATCACATCGAGCCCGTTGCCACCACTGACGGTCGCTCGTAACCGACCTTTAAAACGAGTATTAATTAACGCAGCGTGGGCATCAGCATCGGCATCCGCCCAACTAAAGGTAGCCTTATAAATATGGTCATCGACCGCCATTAAATCATTAACTATTTTAATATTACTTAAATAATACTGCATGATAGCACTATCATCTTGTGGCCGAATATAACCGCCCTTTTTACCAGATAACGACACTTTTGCGGTGGCTAACACCGGATCGGTCATCACCATGGTCAAAAGCTCATGCAACACCGGCCGCGTTAATAAGCTTTCGTGTAAGACTTGACCATCATTGGTCACCACGAGGCCCCCATTTTCTGCCACATAAGTTAACTCACCATGAATCCCAGCAAATACATCAATACAATGTTGCAATTGATTCCCACTAGCGACCACAAAATGTTGCCCATTAGCATTTATCTGGTCTAATTGCGACTGAAAACGGTCATGGTCAAACTGATGATCATCTCGTAAAAACGTGCCATCTAAATCGGTGGCAATTAACGCTACTTTCAAATTTTGGCCTCCTAAGCTAACTCGTTACTCTTATTTTACCAAATTTGTAAGCATTTTCAATCCGTTAATAGCCCTGGTCTTCAAAATCTTCTAACATGGCGACTAATTCACCATCATCTGGCTCAATCACTAAATAATTACGTAACGCTGCAGCGGCTTGTGCTGGCAAGCCAGCTTCCCGGAAGAAATAAATAGCTGGCTTTAAGAAATCAGCATTGTGCTCAAAGAAAGGATACGCCGCTAAATAATTAGCCTTCGCTTCCTTGAAATGATCCAACTGAGCATTAGAAACCGCTAAATTCCAGTAGAACTGCGGGTCGAATTCATTACTTTGTAAATATTGATCCAATAATTCAATATTAGCCTGGTACCGCGTTTGCTTAACTAACAAGTTAGACAGTTCCAAGATGGTCGTCAAGTTATCGGGATCAATACTTAGCCCTTCCCGCAGATACTTTTCAGCGAGGTCCGCATCGTCTAATTTAAGCGCGATACGTGCCGTCTTCAAGTACAACTGCTCATTATACTGATCAACCGCTAAACCTTCTTGTAACGTCAATAACGCCTGGTCTAGCTCATTTAATTGTTCTTGTGCCTCTGCCAAATACGGATAGACCGTCGCATATTGGGAATCTTGTTCACGTAGCTTATTAAAAATATCAATTGCTTTTTGTGGTTCATTGAGCTGCAAGTAAGTAAAACCCAATTCAAATTGACTATCTGGCGTTAATTGTGCGGGCTTAATTTGTTCTAAATAGCCGACCGCTTGTTCAAAGCGACCTGCTTCCGCATAAGCGACGCCGAGTCGTTCAACTAGGTTAACTTTAGAAAGCTCTAATTGCCCCTGCTTGATTAAATCCAAATAAAACTGAATAGCTTTATTATAATTACGAATTAGAAAATAAAACTCGGCCAACGCAAATTCCACAACTGGTTCATCAGGAGCCAGTCGATACGCAGTCACAAGCTTCTGTTCACTAACTTCAAATAATTCTTGCGTTTGATAAAGATCTGCGGCGACCAGTAAAGCCTGCACATAAGCTGGCGAATCCGGCTTGACCTCGTTTAAGTAACGCAAGGCCAAGTCAGAATCATCGTCATCAATTGCGATATCCGCCAAGCTCGTCCGTAAACTATCTTCCGTTGGATATTTTTCCAATAACTTTTTATAGATTCGAGTGGCTTGCTTAATAAACCCTAACCCATACAATTCTTCTGCCAAACTATACAGGGTATCATCGTCATCTTTTCGTAACGCCCACGCAAACTGTTTGTTCGCTGTCTCTAATTGCCCGCTTGAAAGTGCCGCGAGCATCTTTTCTGAATAAGTCATCGCACCCATCCCTTTAGCCTATTTAGTCCTATCACTCGACTTACCATCATAACGCAACTGACAACAAAAAAGCCAGTATAACGGTTGTTATACTGACTTTAAAGTTACTTTGTGGAAACTATTTAACTGCATCCTTTAAAGCTTTCCCTGGTTTAAATGCAGGTACTTTGCTTGCTGGAATTTGGATTTCGTCGCCAGTTTGTGGGTTACGGCCCTTACGAGCAGCACGTTCACGTACTTCGAAGTTACCAAATCCGATTAGTTGAACTTTTTCACCCTTTGCAAGAGTGTCTTGGATTGATGCAAATACTGCGTCGACCGCAGCAGTTGCGTCTTTCTTAGTTAAGCTAGTTGCCGCAGCAACGTTGTTAACTAATTCAGCCTTGTTTGCCATGTTTGATTCACCTCCCCTTTACAGAGTGAAGATGTCAGTATTCTAAGTACTACATCCAGATGATCATTTTTGAGTGGTCCAAAAATGAGAGAAACGATGACAAGCATCATTTCTTCATCAAAGATAGCATAGGAATGCTGTAATAGCAAGCTTTTTTAGACTTTTTGCTTAAAAAGCTAAATTTGAGTAATAATCATTTACAACTTTAAATTCTTATGCTAAAATGCCGGTTTCAAGCCTTTTATGCTACTTTCGCCGACGTTCGATCATATGGATCGGCGTGCCGGAAAAATCAAAGGCATTACGAATCTGATTTTCCAAAAAGCGCTCATATGAAAAATGCATCATATCAGGATCATTAACAAAGACCACAAAGGTTGGTGGCTGAATCGCCACTTGCGTCGCATAGTAAACACGCAACCGTTTCCCATTATCACTTGGCGTTGGATTCATCGCAATGGCGTCCATAATAACGTCATTTAAGACGGACGATTGAATTCGACGAGAGTGATTCAAATCAACCTTTTGAATCAAGGCAGGCAATTGTTCCAAGCGTTGACTCGTCTTAGCTGAAACAAAGATAATCGGTGCATAGCTGAGATAAACGAATTGATCACGCACATACGCTTCAAATTCCTTCATCGTGTGGTTATCCTTTTTAACGAGGTCCCACTTATTGACCACGATGATAATCCCTTTACCAGCCTCATGCGCATATCCAGCAACCCGCTTATCTTGTTCCCGGATACCTTCTTCACCATTAATCACGAATAACGCCACGTCACTGTTGTCAATTGCTTTGAGTGCACGCATAACACTGTAACGTTCTGTGTTTTCATACACTTTACCTTTTTTACGAATTCCGGCCGTATCAACCATCACGAACCGATTACCGTCCGCATCCGTAAACTTCGTATCAATCGCATCACGAGTCGTCCCAGCAATATCAGACACGATCACCCGGTCTTCACCTAGTAAGGCATTAACAATTGAAGATTTTCCAACATTGGGACGACCAATTAAGCTAAACCGAATCGTGCCAGGTTCATCTTCGCCAGTTCCTTCAGGGAAATTCTTAACAACTGCATCTAACAAGTCCCCTAGACCCAAGCCATGCGCCCCAGAAATTGGATATGGATCTCCAAAACCTAAGGAATAAAAATCATAAATTTCATTTCGTAATTCTGGATTATCAACTTTATTGACCGCTAAAATCACTGGCTTATCTGATTGATATAAAATCCGAGCCACGTGTTCATCCGCATCCGTCACGCCTTCTTTGGCACTGACCAGATAGACAATCACGTCCGCCTCGTCAATCGCAATTTCAGCTTGTTGCTTAATTTGCTTAATAAACGGGGCATCATCCATATCGATCCCACCAGTATCAATCAAACTGAACTCTTGACCAAGCCATTCACTATTCGCGTAAATTCGGTCACGCGTAACCCCGGGTGTATCTTCAACGATGGAAATTCGATCACCGGCGATCCGATTAAAAATCGTGGACTTCCCAACATTTGGGCGACCAACAATGGCCACAACTGGTTTTGGCATTTAAATTCCTCCTTTACCTTAAAAATCATAAAAAAATATCCTTCAAGGCAAGCTTGAAGGGTATTTTTAACTTAACAATGACTAGTTTTCGTCATTATTATTGTTTTCGGCGTTCTTCAATTCGTTACCGATCAAATCACCTAATGTAAAACCAGTTGATTCTTCTGGAGCGTTAGCCGTTGAGCGTTCGCTTGCAGAACGATTTGAACGGTTGTTGCGACGGTTGTTGTTACCACCGCGATTGTTGTTGCTGTGGCTTTCTTCTTCGCCTTCAACAGCTTGTGGCTTTTCTTCCAAAGCCTTAATTGACAATGCCAACCGTTTTTCATCTGGACGAACATCCAAAACTTTAACTTTAATTTCTTGACCAACCTTCAAGACATCGTTTGGTGTTGCGATGTGTTGATGTGAGATTTGTGAAATATGAACCAAACCTTCAACGCCAGGGAATACTTCAACGAAGGCCCCAAAGCTAGTCAAACGTTTAACTTTACCATCAAGTACGGCACCTTGTGGCGCTTTTTCTTCAATGCCATCCCATGGTTCAGGTAAGGTTGCCTTAATTGACAATGAGACCCGTTCACGATCAGCATCAACAGATAAAATCTTAACTTCAACTTCTTGACCAACCTTCAAAACATCAGCTGGCTTTTCAACACGGTCATATGAAATTTCTGAAACATGCACTAACCCATCAATACCGCCAAGGTCAACGAATGCCCCGAAATTAGTTAAACGAGCCACTTTACCAGTAACAACTGAACCAGCTTGTAACGTTTGTAAAGCTTCGGCACGTTGTGCTTCGCGTTGCTTTTCAACAACTGCACGGTGTGACAAGATTAATCGGTTTTCGCTAGGTTCGATTTCAATAATCTTAAGTTCAAGTTCTTGGCCTTTGTAAGCACTCAAGTCTTCAACGTAATGATCATCAATCATAGAGGCTGGGATAAACCCACGTACACCAGCATCAACAACTAAGCCACCCTTAACCACTTGGGTTACAGGCGCCTTAATAGTATGGCCTGCTTCGTATTCTTTTTCAACGTCGTCCCAAACTTTGCGAGCTTCTAACCGACGATGTGACAGTAAGTAACTGCCGTTTTCTTTATCGGTACCAATCCGAGAAATGACAACTAAGTCTAATACATCGCCTACTTTGGCAACTTCATTGACATCTTCAACCCGTTGTGTTGAAAGTTCCTTCAAAGGAACCACCCCTTCAACACCGGTGCCTTGGATTCCAACAATGACTTGTTTGTCATCGTCAATAGCTAAGACTTCACCCTTAACTACGTCACCGACGTTAACTTCCTCAACGCTATTTAAAGCGTCTAAAAGTTCATTTTTCTCATTTTGACTGTTTTCGTTTTCACTCATGCAAATTTTCCTCCTGTCAACAATAACTCTAACCTATATCATAGCTGAAAACGCAATGAAAAGCTAGCTAAAAGCACTAAGTAATGCAATTAGATTGTTGAATTTTGTTTTTTTATAATTTCCGCAATGGTTGTCACAACTTCTTCAATCGACATTGGCGTCGTATCCACTAAGATTGCGTCGTTTGCCTGTGTCAAAGGTGACACCTTCCGGGTTGAATCCTTATGATCACGTAATTCAATTTCGGCTTGTAATTGTGCGAGCGGGGTTCGGATCCCCTTTTTTAAGTTTTCCGTATACCGCCGTTGCGCCCGTTCCGCCGCCGAAGCCACTAAGAAAATCTTTACTTCTGCCTGTGGCAAGACAGTGGTCCCAATATCGCGACCATCCATGACGACCCCACCAGCGGCCGCAATGCGGCGTTGCTGGTCAGTCAAAATCTCACGAACTTTAGGCAATGCCGCAATTGTTGACACATTATTAGTTACATCCGGTTGCCGAATCGCCATTGTCACGTCGACCGTATTAGCAAAAACCAATTGATCAGGTTCCCCTGGCTTGAAACTAATGGTTAACGTGGGCATTAAAGCAATCACGGCCGCTTCATCAGTCAACGCAACCTGATGTTGCATCGCCCAATAAGTGACGGTTCGATACATGGCGCCAGTATCCACATACACATACCCAAACCGTTTTGCTACTAACTTTGCCACCGTGCTTTTACCAGCTGATGCTGGTCCATCGATGGCAACTTGAAGTCCTTGCTTAGCCATTAACTTTTACCCTCACAATCTAAAAATCGCATTTTTAACGGACGCGTAACCGTTGTCCAGCTGAAATCGTTGCGCCAGACGATAACCCATTTAATTCCAGTAACTTATCCACTGAAATTCCAGCATTGGTTGCGACCCGATAAACACCTTGGCCCGCTTCAACGGTGACGTACTTGGTTCCTGCTGAAGATGATGAGGAACTACTACTGCTACTAGCACTGCTTGCGCTAGTACTGCTATCAGCCGCACTACTTGACGCTGAAGCAGCCTTAGCTTTAGAACTTGCAACCGCTAAACGACTACTACGTTTAGCCGCCTGCTTCTTGGCCGCTACAGTGGACGCACTTTTTTTAGCTGCGGCTTTTGAAGTCGATTTAGCAAGGGCCGCACTCGATGACTTTTTCTTAGAACTCGAACTAGCGACTTGCTCAGTTTGTTGTGGACTATTCAGTGAATTTTTACGCACCAAGAAATATCCAATTGGTGCTAAGGCGAGCAACAAAATTAAAACCACTAAAATGGTGGTTAACGTTGAATTACTATTATTTCGTTTGCGTTTTTGAGTTCGCGATAAATTACCCGAATCATCCCGATCGTCTTCAAAAGTTTTGTCCCATGGTTTATCTTTCTGGGACTTTTCATTATCATTCTTTTGACTCATAGGGTGTTCCTCCTCAAAAAACTTTCATCAAATATTGTAACATAACCCTTAACTGATTTCTTTAAGAATTTTGTAAAAACAGTTGTGTTAGAATTTGATGCCAAGCTGGCACCGGTGCTAACTTCGGCCTTTCAGGCGCCGTTAATCCTAATGAAGCCACTGGAATTGGCACGCCCTTTAACTGACAGCAAGCCGCCGTGTGGTCGTTGGCTTGCTCATCAAAATAAGCTAACAAGACCGCCCGCCGACAAGTTGCAGTTTGAATATAAGCCATTAACTGGGTTAGTTCTGCCGTCTTAGCTTGTTGCCGTTGTTTAAATAACGTGGTCACTTGGACCACCGAATAAGCATGCTCCCAATAAAATTGCAAGACCTGACTTTGAGCGGTCTCGGCTGGTCGTTGGCTTTGAAAACGCTGAAAATCTAATTGGATTTCCGCCGGACTAGCCGCAGTTAACTCATTTAAATTACGAACCAGCTGGTCATCTCCAGGCGCATACAGCAACACAGCTAATGCTTGCTCACCATCCCGACCGGCGCGGCCAATTTCTTGCACATAATCCGCTAACGTCGTTGGTAAATGATAATGAACAACCATGCGAATATCTGCTTTATTAATCCCCATGCCAAACGCTGATGTGGCACAAATCACATCCAAAGCCCCCGCCATAAATTGCTGCTGAATCTTGTAACGATCCGTAGCAGTCAAGCCAGCATGATAAGCGGCAACCCGTAATCCGGTCGTTGCCTGTAACCATTCGGCAATCAAGTCAGTTTGTCGTTTAGAGCTAAAATAGACGATACTTGGCCCTTTGACCGTCGTAACCAGTTGCTGCAATCGGACGCGTTTAGCAGCTTCATCTGCAGTTGCTTCCACCGCTAAATAAATATTAGCCCGATCTACCGAATAAACGACTTGCTTGGCTGCCTTAACTTGTAATTGGGTCACAATATCTTGCCGCACAGTCGCAGTTGCAGTGGCTGTTAACATTAACGTTTGTGGGTCATTTAGCTCGTGTTTCAATGCCCCTAATGCTAAATAATCCGGTCGGAAATCGGGGCCCCAAGTTGAGATACAGTGCGCCTCATCAACAACGAACAAAGCTAGTTTAATCGATTTCAATGCAGTTAATACCACTGGTTGCTTAAGCATTTCCGGTGAAATGAACAAATAATTCAACGCTGAAATATGCGTTAAAATTCGTTGACGCGCGCCGAAATCCAATTGTGATGTTAAGGCGGCCACCTTTTTTTCACCTTGATAATTTAACCGCGCTACTTGATCTTGCATTAATGAAATTAGCGGTGAAACCACAATGACCAAGCCCGGCGTAATCGTCCCAAAGAACTGATAAATTAACGATTTACCCGTCCCAGTTGGTAAAACGGCCAACACATCTTCACCTGCAAGTAACGCCGCAATCACCGGATATTGCCCTGGTCGAAAATCATCAAAGCCATACTTATTTTTTAATAGTCGATAAATTTCAGCGCGCTGCATCGTGACACCTCATAATCTGGAAAAGTCGGAACCAAAAGAAATCTAATTGTGGCTCAACAGCGCTAACTGTGGCATATTGCCACGTTTCAACTGCTGGATTCGTTGCAAAAATCGCTGTTAACCGTTGTACCCGCGCAGCTGTCAATAATTGCTGATACGGAAATTCTGGCATTAGAATCGCCACCTCCAACAAATGCTCGCGAACCGTGCTTAATTTTAAATGCCGTTGCTGTGCAATTTGGGCTAAATCTGGCGTCACTTTCAACGCTTGATACGTTTGCCAAGCGCTGGTGCTAACTGGCGTCGCCTTTATCAACGGGCGTAATAGAGCCGCTAGTGGCCCTTGCTTGGTCTGCCGTAGCCATTTAATCCACAAACAAGTCAAATCCTTGCGCATCACCAATATTTCGACCGTCGAACACTTAAATTGTTCAGCCAATTGTTGATCAGTTTGGCCAGGAAAAGCATGGCCCGTTAAGCTCGCCGCAAAAATCGTCGCTAAGTCTGGTGAGACCGTTTGTAAAAACTGCTGTAACTCCTGATAAATTGTCGTCCCTAGTTCCGGCCGGTACCATTGGCGTAACCATTGTTTAACTGTCGCTTGAACCCCTGGATCAGTACTGATTGGATAATATTGTCGTTGCTGGTGGACCGCTTCTGAAACAACTTGCAACGCTAACTGACTCAACGCTTCAAAACGGCGCACATCAACTTGTTGAAATTGGTCCCAAGCTTGCGGCAAATATAACGTCTGTTGCAACTTGGCCTGTTGTGCTTGCCCGGCAGTCGTTAATTGCAGTTGTCCGGCGGTTGGGGAACTTAGCCAACCGGCGGCGACCAACTCATCAGCGGCGGCTTCAAACTTAGCTAACGGGACCCCATGCCAACTGTCCAATTGGTCTAGTCGCTGGTAGCTTAGTCCAGCAAACAAGGTTGAGACTGTCCGGCGACCACGTAACAGGTTAAAGAGTGCCTTGGACCGCCGGGGCGTCGTCGTGAACATTAATAATAAATAATCAGCAAACATCCCCAACCACCTTTCAATCATTACCTTTAAGCATAGCATGTTAGCGTCTGACTGACTACTTAAAACCAGCTCATAAATTTCAAAAAAAGGCCCAAGACAATCCGTCTCAGACCCACTTTAGTGATTTAATTAAGTACGACTCATGAGTTGATTTTGCTTGCTTAACCATTTAGCTAAGCGATGATAGACTAGCCAAAAGACATTGCCAACCAGCACCCCTTTAATTAAGTTAAACGGCACCACCGCAACTAATATCATCGTATTGAGCGACACATTTAGCTTCAACCCCATCACCTGCATATAAAATGGCAAGACAAAGGTTAAATTAGCTAACGATTCAACAATAATCAAGCCAATCGTTGCCAAACCAATTGCCAGCGGCATCCGCCATTTCGGATTACCACGATAATAGCGTAAAACTAGTGCAAATACGATAATCAAAACCGCTGACCCCATAAAGCTGGCCAACGAGCCGATTAAATCTGGTAACGCAAAGCCCATCGTCGCTGAATGTAAGACTAGCTTGACCAAAGTAATGGCAAACGCGCCACCCATTCCATATAGGAACAAGCCAATCAAAATAGGAATATCTGAAAAATCAATCTTCATCCATGACGCCATCGGGATGATTGGAAACTCTAGTAACATGACAATATATGCACACGCGCCAAGCAAGGCAATGCCCACTAGTCGGCGTAACGTTGTTTGTTGCATAACGTACCCTCCTATGGGTCATCTTCAATGAACTACTTCGTCATTTTCTACAAAAAAACACCCTGAGCCTTAACGGTCATCAGGGTGAGGTTATTTGCGGATTTATGCCAAATAAGCTCGATCTTCTTTATACCAGACTTTAACTGTCGACTTTGGAATCACACCAAATCACTACAACAAACGTAGGTCGCGGGCTATAACCGCCGGTCGGGAATTACACCCTGCCCTGAAGATGAACCAACTATTTATTTTTGTAACAGTTTAAGTTTAACGATTTTTAACCCATAATGCAAGCGTTATCTTTCGCCTTTTAATTTACTAATTTCAATTGGCTTCAACTTACGATATTCACCGGCCTGCAAACTTTGCAAGTCTAAGACACCATAGCGTTCCCGTTTTAGCTTCGTTACGGGATGCCCAATCGCCGCCAGCATATTTTTAACTTGATGATTATGGCCTTCGTGGATGGTCAATTGTACCAACGCATTATTTTTCTTGTGGTCACTATCCAATAAATTAGATTTTGCCGGCGCTGTCATGCGGCCATCAATTTCAACCCCTAATCGTAATTGCTTTAAATCAGCATTTGTTGGGACGCCTTCCACTTTAGCCAAATAAGTTTTTTTGATTTCAAATTTTGGATGGGTTAACCGATTGGCTAAGGCGCCATCATTAGTCATAATTAATAACCCTGAAGTATCATAATCCAAGCGGCCCACTGGATAAATCCGTTCCGGTACATCTTTGAAAAAGTCCATCACCGTTTTCCGGCCCCGTTCATCATGAACCGTCGTCACAACACCACGTGGCTTATAAAACAAATAATAAACTGGTTTTTCTGCCAATAAAGGTAGCCCATCAACCTCAACCCGGTCGCTAGCTTCAACTTTAACCCCTAAGGTAGTCACGGTTTGCCCATTCACACGGACATGTCCCGAGGTAATTAGTTTTTCTGACTTGCGCCGTGACGCCACGCCCGCCTCGGCCATCACTTTTTGTAATCGTTCTGCCATTAGTTTTCCTCACTATCTTCATGTTGTCCATTCAATCTATCTTGAAATGCCGTTAAAAATAAATCAGTTTCAGGTGCTGGATGCGTGGTATCGCTTAACGCCTCCAAATCAATCTTAGGTAGCTCTTCCAATGATTTCAACCCAAAGTAATCCAAAAATAGTTCAGTGGTCCCATACAAAATTGGTCGACCGGGCTCACTTAGTCGCCCAGTTTCTGTTACCAATTGGCGTAAGACTAATTTTTGAATCGTCGAACCACTTTGAACACCCCGAATTTCATCAATTTCAATTCGCGTTAGCGGCTGTCGATAAGCAATAATTGCCAATACCTCTAGCGAAGCCTGCGATAAACTCGTTGATAGTGGCGCCTCAAAGTAACGCTTCAAAATCGGTGCGACCGCTTGCTTAGTCGCTAAGCGGTAGGTGTTCGCCGTAGATAAAATCACCAAAGCACTATCCGCATCTTGTTCATACTTAGCTGCTAGGTTCGTTAACATCATATTGATTGCAGGTTTGGCAAAACCAGTCGCATGTTCTAACTCCGCAACTGTAATTCCTTCATCCCCAGCAACAAATAATAAGCCTTCAATTTGTTCAATGTTCGTCATGCTGTTCATCCTGTCGTAAATATAAATGAATCGGTCCAAGGCCATCGGTCTGAACCAATCTTAATTGTGCTTGCTTAGTTAATTCTAACACGGCCATAAAAGTCGTGACTAACATATCATCACTGGCAGTCACCGTAAATAAGGCCGCAAAATCGACCCCCTGTGGCTGCTGTTGTAACTGCTGAGCAATCTGTTGCATTCGGTCTTCAATGTTGACAGGATCGGCCGTCACCGTTTTTACGAGCGGCTGAGCGCGTCGCCGCTTGGCAACCAATTGTCGAAATGCCGCTTGCAAATCAGCGACGGTAATCCCCGCAGTGAGCTTGGGGACCGCTAATTCGGTTGGCACCAACATGGCTTCGCGTGTAAAATGCTGATGACGCGCTTGCTCTTTAACGCGCAATTCTCCTGCCGCTTCTTGGTACACTTTGTAAGCCAATAATTCCGCAACCAGTGAATCACGGGGATCCTCATCTACCTCAGTTTCAGCCAACTCATCGGCCTCTGCCGACGGTGGCAATAAATATCGACTCTTAATCGTCATTAAAGTCGCCGCCATGACCAAATAATCACCTGCCACATCTAATTGTAACGCCTGCATAGAATGTAAATAATCCAAATATTGCTGCGTAATTTCAGCGATTGGAATATCGTAAATATCCATTTTGTTTTGCCGAATGAGGTGCAATAACAAGTCCAAGGGACCCTCAAATTCTGAGATTTTAATGGTGATTGGCTGTTCGTTGTTCATCACGATTGCGCTCCCATTCCCCAATAATTGGGGCCATTTCTAAGGTACCCATCACCCGTTTATCCGGATATAACGCTGCTAGCTCATCTAACATTTGATGTTGATTGGCCGGTGTCCGTTCTTCTGGCGATAAGGAATCGTGGTGAACTAGAACAAAATCTGTCCCAACTTCTAACCCCACGATGCCACTAAAATCACCACTAGCTTGCCGCCACAATAATAATTGATGATTACCAGTCGCCTGATACCATTTCATTTCAGTCTGCAAATGACCAATATCTTTAAAATCAGGAATAAAAGAGAGTAAGCCCATCGCCACTTTTTCGTAGTCTTTACGATATTTAACTAACATCAGACCCCTCCTAACTAAGCCCGGGGATGGTATTTATTATAAACCTCCGCCAGTCGCTTTTTGGTAATATGCGTGTAAATTTGCGTCGTTGAAATGTCCGCATGACCCAATAGCTCTTGTACCACCCGCAAATCAGCGCCATTTTCCAAAATATGCGTTGCAAACGAATGGCGCAAGGTATGCGGGGTCACATCTTTTTCAATGCCAGCCGCTTTCACACTGGCTTTCAGATTTTTCCAAACACCCTGTCGTGTCAGTTGCCCACCGTGATTATTAAGAAATATATAAGTATTTCGTCGCTTAGGTGAAACTAACTTGGGCCGGGCTGTTTTAAGGTAACGTTCAACGAAATCAATCGCAATATCACCGATTGGAATAATCCGTTCCTTATCACCCTTACCAATCGTTTGTACCAAGCCTAAGTCTAAATGTAAATCATCCATTTTTAAATTAATCGTTTCACTGACTCGTAGACCAGTTGCGTACATTACTTCCAGTAGCGCCCGATCGCGTAAACCTAAAGTGGTGTCTAGCTTAGGCACTGCTAATAGCCGTTCGACCTCGTGCGCCGACAAGACTTGTGGCAAATGTTGTGCCCGTTTAGGGGTGTCGATTTTTAGCATTGGATCTTGATCAATCTGTCGTAATTGCACCAGATATTGAAAAAATTTCCGTAAACTAGAAACCGCATGAATAATTGTATTCCGCGACTTACCCGTCTCATCTAAAACTTGAAGATAATTTAGAATCACATAACGATCGACTACCTTGAATGACGCAATTTTTTGAGTGGTCAAATAACCACAAAATTCGGTCAAATCCTGCCGATAACTTTTAATACTATTCGTAACTAGCCCGCGTTCGACACGCAAAAAATGCAGGTAGTCAGCAAGCTGGTCCTGCATCTCTCGATTAATCGTCGGCTTCGTCATCGCTAACCTCAATTAACTTAATTTCACCGGGTTGTTGACTAATGAGTCGTTGCTTCAATAAATTACCGACGGCGCGCTTAAATTGTGACTTACTAATCCCAAAATAGGTCCGAATATCTTCGGGATCACTTTTATCCCAAAAAGGTAATGTATGAGTGCCTTGATGTTGTAATGCCGCTAATAACATCTGAGCATCATCGCCAATTTCTTCATAGCCCCGGGGCTTCAAAGAAAGGTTCATTTCGCCATCACGTAAGTTACCGATGACCCGGGCCTTCATGTGCTGCCCCAGACGTGGTTCTTGATCTCGTTCTGAAGGGTGCACAAAACCCAAATGACCATCATCAGTAATCACGGAAGTTCCCGCCATTTTTAAGCGAAAGACCGTCACAACTGTATCAGTATTTTTAACTTGGTTACGATCATAAGGCGTCGCAATTTCCGCAAAATAAGTTTGATCGGCTAAAGTACCCCATAACCGTTGCTTGTTATCCCGCGCGAGCTTAACCATTAATCGATCGTCTTTTTTAGGCCATAGCCGACTAATCGTTGGCAATTCATCCAATGAAACCACTAAATCTTTGTTTGGTAACCCAACATCGACAAACACCCCTAAATCATGGCGTGTGCGCACAACAGTCCCCCAAACATAATGGTCAAATGAGATTTCAGGAATATGCCGCGTTAATTGTAACCGATGTTGCTCATTTTCATAAGCAAACCCTTCATATAAGCCACCGATATGTAACGGTTGTTCTGGTTCCAACTTATCAACCCAGAACGTTTCACCATTAACTTGTACAAAATACGCATCATCATTTTCATCCGTTACCTTACCTGTAACGACCGTTCCCATAATACTTTCCATGTTTAACTCCTTTATATTATTGCAAACTCAAATGTAAAACTTGAATAATACAATAAGTAATGCCGGCCGCAATAATCGGGCCAGCCGCAATTCCACGTAACAACACCACACCTAAGATAGTCCCAAAAACTAATGCCACTGTAATTTCTGGCGTTGCCGATAATAAACCGACACCGTGAAATGACAGCACTGAGACTAACACACCACAGGCAACTGCAATCCAACCGACTGGCGATTTGAAAGCATGCCATAAATCCTTAAAACCAACTTGACCCGTGGCAATTGGAATGAGGATGGCAACCGTAATGACGGTCACGCCCCAATTAATCCCCTTTTGCCCAATCGTCGTCAATAATTTATTCGTATTTGGAATGAGCTTAATCAGTAAAACAACCACGGTGGCAATTTGCAAGGATTGATTCTTACCTAGCCAAGCCACCACTAAAATAGCTAATAAAAATAGCCAACTTTCCATATGACACCTCACGTGATATTAATTGTAACTGAAAACGCACCAGATAGCGAGGTTTGACCGCAATTAACTCATAATATGTATATAAAAAGCCGCCGCAAAGCGACGACTTTTTACGTTCAAATTAAATTTGAAATTAAAGTGCGTTAGATGCACCGCGGTAAATGAACCCACGACGTGAATCAACTGTGATCAATTGACCATCAGCAATAACAGAAGTTGCATCCTTAACACCAACGATAACTGGAATCCCCATTGAGATACCAACAACCGCAGCGTGTGAAGTTAAACCACCGTTTTCAACAATCAAAGCACTAGACTTTTCAATTGCTGGCAAGTAGTCTTTGTCGGTCGTCTTAGTAACTAAAACGCCGCCTTCAACAGCCTTGTCAATTGCTTCTTGCGCAGAAGTAGCAATAACAGCCTTACCAATGACAGTTTCGTCACCGACACCTTGGCCATCAGCTAATTTTGAGCCGATTAATTGAATCTTCATGATATTAGTTGTCCCACGTTCACCAACTGGAACCCCAGCGGTGATCAAGATTAAGTCGCCTTCCTTGGCAAAACCAAGTTCAACAGCTTTAGAAGCAGCTAAATCAAACATGTCATCGGTTGTTTCTGGTTTTTCAGCCACGATTGGTTGAACACCCCAGTTAACCATCAAACCACGTTGTGTCCGTTCGTCGAAAGTGATTGCTAAAATGTCAGCATCTGGACGGTACTTTGAAATCATCTTAGCAGTGTAGCCAGATTCAGTCGCAGCAACAATCGTCTTGATACCCAAGTTTTTAGCAGCCCGAGCAATCGCGATACCAATGGTTTCAGTAACACTAGTCTTATCGAAACGGTTTAATTGTAAACTACCGTTTTCAGCTAAAGTGTTTTCAGCCTTTTGGTCGATTTTAGCCATCATAGCAACTGATTCAACTGGGTAAAGCCCATTAGCACTTTCACCTGAAAGCATCGTTGCGTCAGTACCATCAAAGACAGCATTGGCAACGTCAGAAGCTTCGGCACGAGTAGGACGTGGGTTTTCTTGCATTGAATCAAGCATTTGAGTAGCCGTAATAACTGGCATCCCTAAAGCATTACATTTCTTGATCAAGCTCTTTTGTACCAAAGGTACATTTTCAGCTGGAATTTCAACACCCATGTCACCACGAGCAACCATCAAACCATCACAAACCTTAAGAATTTCATCGACATTGTCGATACCTTCTTGTGATTCGATCTTAGGGAAGATTTGAACATGTTCCATATGCTTTTCTTCGAGTAATTCATGGATGTCTAAGACATCTTGTGGCTTACGAACGAAAGAAGCAGCAATATAGTTGATTTCGTGATCCAAACCGAAGCGAATATCGCTTGAGTCCTTTTCAGTAATCCCTGGTAAGTTGATTGAAACGCCAGGAGCGTTGGTCCCTTTACGTGAACCTAGAACACCGGCGTTTTGGACAGTGGTAACCAATTCGCGGTTAGCTTCGTCTTTTTCGTCAATCTTCATGTCTAATAAACCATCATCGAAGAGGACATGACCACCAATATGAACATCGTCATAAAGGCCATCATAGGTAACGGCAATTCTGTCATGAGTTGATTCTAGAGAATCATCCATGGAAATACGTACCTTATCACCGATCTTGTATTCAGACTTACCATCTTTTTGAACAGTTGTCCGAATTTCAGCACCCTTAGTATCAAGCATGATACCAACAGTCTTACCCGTAATCTTTTCAGCTTCATGAACCTTGTTTAAACGATCCAAATGTTCTTCATGATCTCCATGTGAGAAGTTAAAGCGGAAAATATTTGCGCCGGCTTCAATCAATTTAACAATAGTGTCGATATCGGTGCTGGCAGGACCAAGTGTTGAAACAATCTTGGTTTTCTTCATAAGAAAAATCTCTCCCTTGAAAGTTTTTATAAAAAGACATTTACGTCATTTTTATCAAATTAGTAAAAAACAAATTAGTTAAATGAAATCTCATCATTCAACTTAGTCAATGATAGTTCAGATTCATGTTTAGAATCAAACAAATCTAAAATACTATGGTTAACCAATTGATTATTTTGGATTCCAACGGCGACGCCACCCTTACCCGCAAGTAAGAGTTCAACTGCATAGGCGCCCATCTTGCTGGCCATAACACGGTCTTTAGCAGTTGGACGACCCCCACGTTGCATATGACCAATTGTATTGGCCCGGGCATCAAAGTCACCATATTCAGATAACTTTTCAACAAATTCAGCTGCACCCATGACACCTTCCGCCAAAACAACAATGTTGCTTCGATGGCCGTTAGCCCGGTTGTACTTAATTTTGTTGGCGATGGTTTCCATATCCCAATCTTGTTCAGGAATCACGATAGCGTCGGCACCAGCTGAAACGCCAGCCCACATAGCAACGTCACCAGCTCCACGACCCATAACTTCCACAACGAAAGTCCGGTCATGACTGTGTGCCGTATCATGAATCCGATCAAGTGCTTCAACGTCAGTATTAACTGCCGTATCAAACCCAATCGTGAAATCAGTAAATGGAATATCGTTATCAATTGTTCCTGGTAATCCAATAGTGTTATAACCATGTTCAGTTAAGCGCAAGGCCCCATGATAAGACCCGTCGCCACCAATAACTACCAAGGCATCAATACCAAACTTCTTTAGTTGTTCGATACCTTTCAATTGACCTTCAACTTGAGCGAATTCAGGATAACGTGCTGAATAAAGTAATGTGCCACCTTGTTCAATCACACCATCCAAATCTGCTGACTCTAATTTATGAATGTCGCCAGCAACCAATCCGGCAAAACCGTAGTTGATGCCGTATGCTTCTAACCCTTCGGCCATTGCTTTACGAGCAACAGCACGAACGGCCGCATTCATACCAGGAGCGTCACCGCCACTGGTTAAAATACCAATGCGTTTCATTTTTTCACCTCAGGCAATAAATTGAGTTCGTAACTCCATGAGTAATTTTAACACTTTTACCAAAAGTTGTCTGTTATTTTTTGAAATTAAATATGATTAAAAACGCCGTCACATCAAGGGGTTTCGCTTTTTACGACAACATTATCGCGACCTAACAGGCTTGTAAGCGCTCCAACCATTTTTTCATCATCCGTCACCCAATACTGGGAATTTAGTTCAACTGTCTTACGAGCAGTGGCGGAATAGATCAAAACCGGGTTTGGCCCGGGGGCTTGCCGTAAAATCGTCAGAATCTGCTTTTGAATTGTTGGGGTTGCCTGGTCCGCTGTTAATCGTAAAAATAGCTGGCTCGTTGGTGCCGTAAAACTAGCTGCCGGTTGCCATTGATCAACAATCAGTTGTAACCCACGCTGTTGTTCTACTTTGCCACTAACTAATACGACGGTTTCCGATTTCAACTCGGCCTGTAACCGTTGATAGGTGTTAGGGAAAATCGTTAGATCAATTTCGCCAGACAAATCACTACCCGTGGCAAAGGCCATCGGTTGTCCTCGTTTGGTCCGAATAACCCGTGTCTTCGTAATATAGACCAATAATTTCACGCGTGCTTCAGCACGGCACGCACTAATTAACGTTGTTCGCTGCTGTTGTGCCAGCCAACGATAGGCTTCCACCGGATGTCCTGACACGTATGCCCCCAGATAGTCGACCTCTTTGGCCAATCGTTCACCTAGCGGTAATTCTGGTTGCTTTTTGATAGTCGGCGCTAATGAAGCAAACAAGCTCATACTATTTCCCGCCAATTCGGCACTAGACATTAGTTCTGGCACGGCGGTTAGTAGTTCCGCTCGATTCAAACCAAAATGATCCAAAGCACCCGCATAAATTAAGGCTGTCATTAGATCCGGCTTCAACCATTGTGAATCAAGCCGCTGCATCAACTGCTGCAAGCTTTTAAACGGCCCATTTGCTTGCCGTTCAGTCACAATACTACTAATAAAATCGCGCCGTAAACCCTTAATTGAACTCAGGCCAAAGATGATACTTTCGCCGTCCCAATCAAAATAATTGCGACTACGATTAATGTCTGGCGGCACGATTTTGACATGGTGTTGTTTAGCTTCCCCTAAGTATTGCTTTAATTTGGTCCCGTTACCCAGGATTGAATTCATGAGTGACGTGAAAAAAGCACCAGGATAATGCACCTTTAAATAAGCTAATTCAAACGCCATCTTGCTATAAGCCACCGCATGTGACCGATTAAAGCCGTAATTGGCGAATTGTTCAATATATTGGTACACTTCGGCCGCCACCGCGGTTGAAAAATGTAAAGCTGCTGCCCCTGTCATAAACTTTTGTCGCATCTCATCAAGGACGATTTTCTTCTTTTTACTCATTGCGCGCCGCAACAAATCCGCTTCCCCGAGGCTAAAGCCCCCCATCACGGCGGCCACCTGCATCACTTGTTCCTGATAAACCAAAATACCATAGGTGGGGCCTAAAATAGGTTTAAGCGCATCGGCGGGATAAGTGACCGCTTCAGTCCCTTTTTTACGCGCAATAAAGTGATCAATGTTTTCCATTGGTCCTGGCCGGTAAAGCGCATTGACTGCGGCAACTAGTTCAAAATTATCGGGATGTAGTTGGCGTAAGACGTTCCGAATCCCAGCTGATTCAAATTGGAAAACGCCCGTCGTATCTCCTGCTTGAAATAATTGCAACGTTTTTTCATCATTTAGATCAATTTTTGTCAGGGCCAACGGCTGGCCTGTTTGACGTTGCACATAATGAAGCGCACTCGCCATTAAAGATAAATTTCGCAAACCCAAGAAATCCATCTTTAACAATCCCACGGCTTCCACCGTGTCTTTGGTATATTGGGTCATCAGCATCGTTTCACTACCCGCTTGTAAGGGCACAATTTGAATTAACGGAACCTGACTCAATACCACCCCCGCCGCATGTGTTGAATAGTGTCGCGGTAGCCCTTCAATGCGTTGTGCCGTTTGAAAGAGCAACTGATTCTTACTGGAATCGGCTACGAGGTTTTGCAGTCGGCGGGACGCTTGATAAGCGGCTTTCAAGGTAATGTGTAACTGATTAGGGATGGCTGCACTCCAATCACTCATCTCAAAAGTCGATAGGCCAAAGACCCGACCAACGTCTCGTAAAGCTTGTTTAGCCGCCAAGGTCCCAAAGGTAATGATTTGTGCCACCCGGTCATGGCCGTATTTGTCATGGACATAGGTCAAGACTTGCTCACGACGATTATCCGGAATATCTAAATCAATATCCGGCATGTTCGCCCGTTTGGCATTTAAAAATCGTTCAAATAAGAGCTCATATTTGATTGGATCAACATCCGTTATTTGCAACACGTAAGCCACGAGTGACCCCGCTGCTGACCCCCGGCCTGGTCCGGTTGTAATTTGAGCCTGATGCGCATAATTCATGACATCCCACACAATTAGGAAGTAATCATCAAATCCCATCTGATCGATGACTTCTAATTCATGATCCAAGCGCTGATGATACGTCTCAGTAGCAGTTGTCGCTGGCATTGCTGCCAAACGCTGTTGTAATCCTTGTTCACAGAGCTGGCGTAAATATTGGGTTGCCGGTTGTTGGTCAGGTGTGGGAAACTTTGGTAGCTGGGGTTTTTGAAAAACTAAGGTGACTTGACAAGCGGCAGCAATCTCAGCCGTAGCTGCAACGGCAGCCGTTAAATCCAACTCAGTATACGCTGCAATCAGGTCGGCGGGCGCCCGTAAATAATGACTGCCCGGCACCGTCTGCAATTGTTCCGGCTGGTCAATTTGTTGACCACCGCCGATTGCTTGCAAGACTGAAACGGCAAAATAATCCGTCGCTTGGACGTAATCCACCGGATCTAAAGCGACAATTGGCACTTGTAACTGCTGCGCAAATTGTACTAAAGTTGTCCGCAAAGCCGGTGATTGATCTAACGAGACCCCCAAATAAAGACTATCGGCAGTCGTTGCTGCCTGTAGTTGCTGTACCCAGGCAGTCGCAGCTTGGGCGTTATCTTGTAATAATAACGTGGCCAACTCACTATTCCGAGCTGGCGTTAATACCATTAAATGACCCAAATGTGGGGTCACCGCTGCTAAAGTTAAGGGTGCCGCCTTAGTGGCCGTTTGTTTCAAGGTTGATAGTTGCATTAACGCTTGATAACCGGTCCAGTCTTTAGCTAAAACGATTAAACTAAACGTTTGCTCACTTTCCGGACGTTGACTAGCCAACGTTAAATTAATCCCTAAAATTGGGGTAATCTCAGCTTGACGACAGGCATTATAAAAATCCACAATGCCATACATCACGTCAACATCAGTCAATGCCAACGCAGGGTACCCTTGTTGCTTCGCTGCTTGGACCAAATCAGTGACGGTACTTGTACTTTGCAGTAAACTAAAGGTACTCATCACTTGTAGGGGAATATATTGCATCTTAGGGCTCCTTTCTGAAGATTAATTGATTTCATTATACCAAACAGTTGTTCCAGACGGCAGTCATAAGGTAATTGCATTTCTGATTAGTTGTGCTAAAATTACTTTCACTGGGAGGTGTTAGAATATGACTAAACAAATCATGGTAATCGTTTGGAGTGTTATTTTTGGTGAAGTCATCGGTTATATCGGTGGTGCACTTGAACAAATGACTTACAATTTTGGCGAAATCGGCGTGGTTTCAGCAATTTTTGCCTTAATTATGGTCAACGGCATTTCATACATTACTAATCATTCTATGCCCATTAAAGGTGCCAAAAACAAGTAAACTGGCTAAAAATAAAAACCCGACTTAGTCGTCATTGACTAAGCCGGGTTTTTGTTTAGGCTTTAACTGCCGGTTGTGTTTCAAAGGTTAACTGATTGTCCACTAATTTAATCAATACCGTTGACTGTGGGACCACTTTGCCAGCAATAATTGCCTTGGCCAGTGGGGTTTCCACATCTTTGGTAATCAATCGCCGCAATGGCCGTGCACCATAAGCCGGTTCGTAACCTTCTTGCGCTAACCAGGCTTTGGCTTGATCTGAAATTTTCAAAGTAATTTCACGGTCTGCCAGCCGGACGGACAACTGATCAATCAACTTAACCACGATTTGTTCAATCGCGGACAACTGTAACGGTGTGAACATGATAATATCATCCACCCGATTTAAAAATTCAGGTTTGAAGCGACTTTGAACCAACTGCATCACTTGGTCATGCGTTCCCGCAGCTAAGTGACCTTGATCATCCATACCAGCCAATAGTAATTCCGATCCCAGGTTCGACGTCATGATCAAAATCGTATTCTTAAAGTCAACCGTCCGTCCCTGACCATCCGTCAAACGCCCGTCATCTAACACTTGTAACAAGATGTTAAAGACATCGGGATGGGCCTTTTCGATTTCATCAAATAACACGATTGAATAAGGATTTCGACGTACCGCTTCAGTCAGTTGGCCACCTTCTTCATAACCAATATAGCCCGGTGCCGCACCCACTAATCGTGAGACAGACTCCTTCTCCATATATTCACTCATATCGATTCGAACCATATGATCATCAGCATCGAACAAATTCTCAGCTAGCGCTTTAGCTAACTCAGTCTTACCGACCCCGGTAGGACCTAAGAACATGAATGACCCTAGTGGTCGGTTAGGATCTTGTAGCCCCGCACGCGACCGTAAAACGGCATCCGCTACCGCGGTTACAGCGGTATCTTGACCAATGACCCGTTGATGTAAGTTATCAGCTAAATGCAACAGTTTTTCCCGTTCACCTGCCACTAACTTATTCACCGGAATCCCAGTCATCCGCGAAACCACATTAGCGACTTGGTCGGCCGTGACAGACTCTTCAACGAGCCAATCGGCATGGTGATCATCCGCTTCTAACTGTTGTAATTCCGCCGTTAGCTTCGGAATCGTGCCATGCTGCAAGCGAGCTGCGGCTTCCAAATCATACTGGCTTTCCGCATTTTCAAGGTCATGCTTTGCTTGGTCTAAAGCCGATTTTTTAGCGCTTAACGTTTGCAAACTCTTCTTTTCAGCCGTCCAACGTTCAGCCAAGGCCCGTTGTTTTTCTTGGGCACTAGCGAGTTCCTGTTTTAACTCACCCAAACGTTGCACCGAAGCCGCATCCGTTTCTTGTTTCAACGCCGCAGCTTCAACTTGTAATCGCATTAATTGCCGGTTAACCTGATCGAGTTCTGTCGGATTAGAATTCATTTCAACTCGAATTTCTGCTGAAGCTTCATCAATCAAATCGAGCGCTTTATCAGGTAAAAAGTGGTCGGTAATATACCGATCAGATAGCTTAGCTGCGGCCACTAGGGCATTATCATGAATTCGGACACCATGATGAATTTCGAACCGTTCTTTGAGTCCTCGTAAAATACTAATGGTATCTTCCACGGATGGTTCCGCAACTAAAACCCGTTGGAACCGCCGTTCAAGGGCTTTATCCTTTTCAAGATATTGCCGATACTCATCCAACGTCGTGGCCCCAATCAAATGCAATTCACCGCGGGCTAACATTGGCTTTAATAAGTTCCCCGCGTCCATGCTACCTTCCGTTTTACCGGCACCCACAATATTATGAATTTCATCAATAAACATAATAATCTGACCATCGCTCTTTTTAATTTCTTTAAGGACCGCTTTAAGTCGTTCTTCAAACTCACCACGATATTTGGCCCCAGCAATTAAGGCACCCATGTCTAAAGAAAATAGTGTTTTATCCTTTAAATTTTCCGGCACATCGCCACGGACGATTCGTTGCGCTAAGCCCTCGACAATCGCCGTCTTACCAACCCCAGGTTCACCAATTAAAACGGGATTATTTTTAGTTTTCCGTGATAGAATTCGAATCAAAGCCAAAATCTCTTCATCGCGCCCAATAACTGGGTCTTGATTCCCTTTCCGAGCAGCCTTAACTAAATCGACCCCATACTTCTCTAAAGCTTGATATTGATCTTCTTGATTTCGTGATGTCACCCGTTGGCCCCCACGAATCCGGTCCACGGCATTCTTAACCTGCCCAGCCGTAATCCCTTGTTTGATCAAATATTTTGTGAACTGATCACTAGTTTGAGCCATTAACGCGAGTACCACGGCATCAGTCGCTAAGAAGTCATCACCCAGTGTTTTACGTTTGGCATCAGCTGCCTGCATCAAGGTCGCTAAGCTGTTACTAAAACTCTGACCATATTGCACGTTACCACCACTGACCGTACTAATATCATCCAATTCACGATCTAATTCCGTTTGTAATTGTTCAAGATCTGCACCGGCTTCACTGAAAATCTGACGCACCAATTCACCTGGTTGCGTTAGGAATTTAAATAGATGTGGGACCCCAACTTCTTGATGATGCCGAGTTTGCGCAATTTGTTGGGCTTGTGCTAATGCTTGTTGTAAGCTTTCTGTTAGTTGTTCTGGATTCATAATTATCATAACCTCCCAAAATTCGGTTAGCAAAAAGGTAGCTAAAATAGCTACCAATTATTGTTTGACCTTTATTGACTATTAAATTATATAACGAATCGCATCACTTGCCAACTATTTAGCTTGCTGCGTATTATCGTGCACAATTTGTAGAATAACATCCACCGCTTGTGCCATAACTTGTTCTGAAACGTATTCAAAACGGCCATGCATGTTTTCACCACCAGCAAACAAATTCGGCGTCGGTAAGCCCATGAACGAGATTTTTGAGCCATCAGTCCCACCACGAACTGGATAAATAACCGGTTTAATCCCTAAGGTCTCCATCGCATGTTTAGCGAGGTCAACCACCGTCATATCCTTTTCAATCACTTCACGCATATTGTAATATTGGTCTTTCATCATGACTTTTAGATGATTAACGCCATATTGCGCATTGATTTGGTCAGCGGCCGCTTGGAACGTCTTTTTACGAGCTTCAAAAGTCGCGCGGTCATGATCACGAATAATATAGGTCATTTTTGCATTATCAACCGTTCCATCTAACGCCAACAGGTGGAAAAAGCCTTCCCGACCACTGGTTTTTTCGGGCACATCATGCGCGGGTAAAGCCTGCTGAAAGTCTACCGCTAATTGTAACGCATTCACCATAATTCCTTTGGCTTCACTGGGGTGCACATTAACGCCGGTGATTTGGACCTCAGCTTGAGCCGCGTTAAACGTTTCATATTCCAATTCACCTAAGGGCCCACCATCAACGGTGTAGGCATAGTCCGCATTAAAATCGGCAACATTAAAATGATCCGCACCAGTCCCAATTTCTTCATCCGGGCCAAATCCCAGCCGAATCGTGCCATGTTTAATTTCCGGATGAGCTAATAAGTATGCCGCTGCACTAATGATTTCAGCCACACCGGCCTTATCATCAGCGCCCAACAAAGTCGTCCCATCCGTCGTAATTAACGTCTGGCCAGCATAGTTTTTCAAGCTAGCAAAAACCTTTGGATCGAGCTCATAACCACTTTCACCGAGCTTAATAATAGATTTGCCATCATAGTTTTCAACGATTTGGGGAGTCACGTGTTCCGAATTAAAATCAGCTGTGTCGATATGCGAGATAAACCCCAATGTTTTCATTGGTTGCGTGCTGGTCGCGGGCAACGTTGCAAACACGTAGGCACTTTGTGGGTCCTGATGAACATCACTTAGCCCTAAAGCGGTTAACTTAGTCATTAATTGCGTTAAAAAAGCTGTCTCGCGTGGTGATGATGGGACCGTTTCAGACTGTTCATCTGACCGACTATTAATTTTTACAAACGTTAAAAAATCAGAAATCAACTGTGGATATTTTGCCATATGAATCTTCCTTTCGAGGTTTAAATAAAGGTAAACGGATCGGTATTAATTTTAGACGGGACAACTGCCAAAGCCCACTCATTTTCAAGCCGCCACTGGTCAAATAAGGCTGTTAACTTCGGAATACAAATACTTTCAATATGGTGACCGGGATCAACTACTGATAATCCTGCGGCCAACATATCATGGCCGGTATGATAATAAACATCACCAGTAACATAGACCTGCGCACCCTTTTGTAGTGCCTGCTGATAAAATTTACCCCCATCACCGCCTAAAACGGCCACGCGCTGAATCAATTGATCTGGTTGGTCACTTATGAGCCGTAATCCACCTAATTGAAAGACTTGCTTACACTTAAGGGCAAATTCAGCAACAGTCATTGGCTGAGCTAACTCACCAATGCGACCCATCGACGACGTTTGACCGCCAGTTAATAGCGGGAGCGCTTCGTAATCCCAAGTGCCCGGCGTCACAAATTGATTAATGCCAGCAACCGCCGTAGCTAAATCTGGCCGTGGTAAGTTCACGCTAAATTGTTCACCCGAATTCAACGCATACCGATTCAAATGAGCTTGGGGACGTGCCGTCAAGTATTCTTGGACCGCTTCCACTTGATCCGTCGGCACCGTTACGGTTAACTTCACAAATTCAGTCCGATGACCAGGTACTAACCCCGTCACGTGCTGTAAGTTTAGCGCCGCTGCCAACCAGTCATTCATCCCATTATCAGCACTATCCAGATTCGTATGTGCTGCATAGACCAAGATATGATGAGCAGCAATTTTCGCATACATCGCTTTTTGGGGATCTTGATAATCTAAATTAGCCGTTGGCCGAAACATCACCGGATGATGTGCAAAAATCATATCAGCACCGACTCGAATCGCTTCATCAACGACTGCTGGCCGAACATCCAGGGTGACCAACACACGTTTTACTGGTTGCTTAGGATCGCCAATTTGTAACCCACTCGGATCTCGATCCCATTTTAAGGACAAGGGTGCAAATTGCTCAAAACGGGTAATTAAATCACTTGCCAACATCAGCTAAGACTCCTTCAATTAATTTTATTTTAGCGTTAATCGTGGCTAACTGTTCCGTTGGCGCCACTTTTGCTTGTTGCATCTGGGTCACTGCAGTTTGTGCCCGTGCTAATTCATGTTGCCACTTAGCACTAAACACCGGTGATTTTTCAGTCCCTAGCAATGGTCCCACTAGCAACTCTTCCGCCGTATATTGAACCGCATGCGTCACCGGTTCAGCCACAATAATTTCATACGTATGACCATCCTCAGCTAGAATCCGTTCAGCCACGATTTGAAACCGATGCGTCATTAACCAAGTCCGTAACGTTACTTCACCAACATTAGGTTGTAAAATCAGCCGTTGCACACCAGCTAATTGGGCTTGGCCTTGATCCAAAATATGCCGAATCAACGGGCCACCCATACCAGCAATCGTCACCACGTCAATCTGATCAGCTGGTTGAATTGCTGCCAAGCCATCGGCTAAACGGGCATGAACCCTTGCCGTTAATTGTAATTTTTCAATCTCCTGTTGTGCATTCTCAAATGGTCCACGAACCACTTCACCCGCAATACCATAACTAATTCGCTGATTTAAAGCCAAATTAGCTGGTAAATAAGCGTGATCGGAACCAATATCGGCTAGCCGTGCTCCTAGCGGGACAAAAGCCCCCACCGTTGCTAACCGTTGTGATAATTGTTTGGCATCCACCGACATAACCCCTTTTATCAAGTCATTTTAGTATTCTAAACATAGTTTAACATGCTTTAACCTGCTTTTTCAGATTGACCTTTAAAAATTATTGGATTAAATTAATCCCTTTTTAAAATTAATTTCCAAGCGTTACCGTAGCTTAATGATATGAGGAGGTCAGTGAACCAGCATCGCGACAGCTCACGGTGCCAAGCGCCACCATTACCATCTAATCGACCCACACTAAAAGGAGTGCTTCAATATGATTCAATCGCAACTTGAAACCATTTTGCAAGATCGAACAATGACCCCAGCCGAATTGGCCCACTTAACGGGGATTGAGCATCATACTTTGACCAAGTTAATTAATGGTCACGCCAAAAGTATCACTTTTAGTCACCTGAATAAAATCATTCAGGCATTAGACATCGAATTGGAAACGCTTTTCACAGTTACGCCTGATTTAGATTTGGACGTTGACCTGACCAGTATTAACGAAACTACCAAACACTTCACCGGGACACTTCACTTTATCGACCACGAGCAACAATTAACCGTTGACTTGCCACTAACCGGCACCTATCGCCAGACCGGTTCGCTGTTTACATTCACCATGAATGATGCCTTTGACGACCAATTGGATGGCGATGGTATCGCCACGCGTTTAGATGAGTTACAACCTGTCGAAACCGTGACGCACACCAAGCAACAGTTATTGGCGCTATTAAAGGCTCATCCCGAACAGCAAGCTTGGTTTGAACCCGCCGGCATGCAATTAAGTGATGAGCCGACTGATGCTGAACTCGAACGCTACTTACAAGTCGGTAACTTAGTGGCTCGGACTCAATATGAAAAGTTACATCGCTTATTGGAACCCTTAGCAATGAATTTTTTAGCCGCCATTTATAATAGTTTCCCGCAATTTTTAGGTGACCCCCAACTCATCACGGTCCCCTGGGGCATTCCTGACACCTTTCGTGTTTTTAATTTCAACTTGGCTGAAAGTCCTGAATCCCTGGCAACCAACGGGATTACCAAACGCCAAGAACAATTCCGCCAGCAACAAGCCTTTCCCGTTAGTTATACTAGTTTAGACGTTATTAGCTATTTTTCGCCCGCTTAACCTAAATTAAGGTCTAACTAAAAATGGCGCCAAAAGTCCCCTCATTGCAGGGGTCTTTTGGCGCCATTTAAATAGTTGTTTTTATTCCAAGAAATCTTTTAATTGTTTGCTCCGTGAAGGATGGCGTAACTTCCGTAAGGCCTTGGCTTCAATTTGGCGAATCCGTTCGCGAGTAACCCCGAAGACTTTTCCAACTTCTTCCAAAGTCCGTGTCCGACCATCATCCAAACCGAAACGCAACCGTAACACATTTTCTTCCCGATCAGTTAAGGTATCTAAGACCCCTTCTAATTGTTCTTTTAATAATTCATATGCAGCGGCATCGGCCGGTGAAGTCGCATCCTGGTCTTCAATGAAGTCGCCTAAATGGGAATCATCCTCTTCACCAATTGGCGTTTCCAACGAAACTGGTTCTTGCGCAATCTTCAAGATTTCGCGAACTTTTTCCGTTGGCATATCCATTTCAGCCCCAATTTCTTCAGGGGTTGGTTCCCGGCCCAAATCTTGTAGTAATTGCCGTTGAATTCGGATTAACTTGTTAATCGTTTCGACCATATGAACGGGGATTCGAATAGTCCGCGCTTGGTCCGCAATGGCCCGCGTAATTGCTTGGCGAATCCACCAAGTGGCATAAGTTGAAAACTTGAATCCTTTGCGATAATCAAACTTTTCAACCGCCTTCATCAAGCCCATGTTACCTTCTTGAATTAAATCCAAGAATTGCATCCCCCGACCAACATAACGCTTCGCAATCGAAACGACTAGCCGCAAGTTAGCTTCAGCTAATTCCTGTTTAGCCGATTCATCGCCTTGTTCGATCCGCAAAGCTAATGCCACTTCTTCGTCAGCCGTCAACAAATCAACCCGGCCAATTTCTTTCAGATACATCCGCACGGGATCATTAATCTTAATCCCCGAAGAAGAGCCGGCGCTACTTAATTCTTTCTTGCTAACTTTTTTAACACTCTTAACGGCCCGAACATCGGGTTCACCCTTTTCGTCAACGACACTGATCCCAGCATCTTCAACTTTTTGCAATAATTTATCAATGCCACTAGCATCTAATTTATATGGCGCCGCAATCTTGTCTGATAATTCATCATACTTGATACTGCCCGTTTTCTTATATTCTTTAATTAAAGCCTTAACCGTCTTGTTGTACTCAGCTGTCGTGGTTTTTGTTGCTTTTGCTTTCGCCATAAAGTAGTAGCCTCCTATAAATTGTCAGCTTGTTTGACTTGCTGTTGTTGCCGATATAATGTAATTAATTCTAGCGTTAGTTGCTGCACTAAATCATGATTACCGATTTGCTTAGCAGCCATGAGTTCTGCTTTTTTACTTGTGATTTTTTCGACCACCGGTTGCTGGTTCATAATGACATTCACGAGGTCCGCCACTTCTTCAGTAGACGTTTCCTCGGCCACATCCATAAACTCTAGCCCAGTTAGGACCGGTTGTAATGCCGAATCCGCCATAAAATCAGTAAAGTTAGCTAACTCAAATTGCGAATGGGTCTTAAAATAAGCCTCCGCATACACGAGAATTTGTTGGTATTGGTCATGAATAAAGTTAAATCCCGCAATGGCCATAACCCGTAACCACACATCATGATCGTGCAGTAACCGATATAAAAGCAACCGTTCCGCCCGTTCTGCACGACTAAGTGGCCCTGCCGCAGCCGGTGCGCCCGTCATAGATAAGGGCGGGGGGGTCTGCGGCGGTGGCGCTTGCTCCGGCCGGGTTGTTGGCTGCCGATGAACAGTTTGCTGACCAACTAACGAGCGTAATTGCTGGCGCAAGTCTCCTTTATCCAACCCAAATTCCTGTACTAATTGATTCAGATATAAGTCTTGTTCCACATTGGAAGACAACTTAGCTAATTGTGCTAGCACAGCTTCCAAATAGGTGAGCTGATCC
Organism: Lactobacillus sp. CBA3606; assembly: GCF_002970935.1. Classification (NCBI taxonomy): domain Bacteria; kingdom Bacillati; phylum Bacillota; class Bacilli; order Lactobacillales; family Lactobacillaceae; genus Lactiplantibacillus; species Lactiplantibacillus kimchii. The sequence continues at coordinate 542,165 of NZ_CP027194.1, forward strand.
TGCGTATTTTGCAAATTCAAATCATGCCGTAAATATTGCATTTCAAAGGCCGTGGGCGTTTGTTTACCATCATCAAAGACTTGCTGAAACTTAGTTGCATCCGTAGCGCGCAAATACTCATCTGGGTCCATCCCATCAGGCATTTGCACGACACCCAGTTGCAAGTGACTGTTGTCACCCAAAAGTTTCAAGGCCCGATCAGTCGCTTTTTGCCCGGGCATGTCACTATCATAGCAAATGTACAGTTGGTCCGTCACCCGTTCCAACATATAGATTTGTTCGTTCGTCAAACTGGTCCCCATCGAAGCGACCCCGTTTTGAATGCCAGCCCGATAGGCCGCAATGACATCCATAAAACCTTCAAACAAGATAACGGCTTTTTGCTGACGAATGGCGCCCCGCGCTAAGTCAAAATTAAATAGCACCGCCCGTTTGTTGAATAGCTTTGTTTCCGGACTATTTAAATATTTAGGTTCATCCGGAGACTTTTTTAAGATTCGGCCAGAAAACGCAATAACGCGCCCACTCGCATCCTTAATCGGAAACAAAACCCGATCAACAAACCGGTCCCGTAACTCGCCGGCTTGATTTTCAATAAATAATCCAGATTGTCGTAATAATTGATAGTCGGTTTGATGTTCCTTAAAAAAATCTAATAATAATTGATTGGCCGGCGCATAGCCGATACCAAAGGTTTTAATGGTCTCATCGTCCAACCCACGGGCATGTAAGTATGCTAACGCAGGTTCGCCTAAGGCAGTATTCACTAGAATATGTTGATACATCTTAGCGCTATCAGCATACAGCGTTAATAAATCCGCTTGTACTTGATCTTTAGGCGCAGCTGGCTGGGATTGCGCAGTATAAGTTGCTGGCAAGTCAATATGACCAAACTCAGCGACCTGTGCCACAGCTTCAGGAAAAGTGAGATTTTCTAAATCCATGATAAATGAAAAAACATTCCCACCACGGCCACAACTGAAACAATGAAAAATTTGTTTTTGCTCATTAACTGAAAACGATGGGGTCCGTTCCTCGTGAAATGGACAGAGCCCAAAAAGGTTCTTCCCCGCTTTTTTCAGTTGCACATACTGACCGATAAAATCCGCAATATTGACCACTGAACGAATCTGGTCAACTTTTTCTTCCGGAATCAAATTGGCCACTTTGCCACCCCATTTCTCACTTAATCGACTGACAAACCGCTTGAAGCCTCTAACAGCACCGAAAAATCGCATCACGTCAACGAGATGCGACTATTAACGGGCAAATTTATACAGAATATATATTATCACAAGTTTGACAGCTGTGCAATAATAAGTCTCAACTATTAGACACTTTTGTCAAGTTTGTCGGTTTTTAGACCAAAAAAGACATCAAGTTAGGGCGACTGGCCTCACTTGATGTCTTCATTATACGCGCTTCAATACTATTTAACGATTAATTGGTTCAAATCACCCATAACCGTTACCATATTTGCAATAATCAATAATTGCTTCAAATGATTATCGCGAACCTGATCATCTTTACTCATCACCATCGTTTGGTCAAAGTAAGCCGCAATCAATGGTTGGAGACCGGCTAAAGCTTTGAATCGATCCTCCATCGTCATTGCTGGTGTCATTTGCTGTTGTAATTTTTCAACGGCGGTATAAAGGGCCTGCTCAGCGTCATTTTCAAATAACGCCGGGTCAACAACTAAGTCATCAACCGTCAGATCAGCTTTGGCCGTAATCCGTAATAACCGGGTCAACGCTTCAATCACCGCTCTAAATTTAGGATCATCTTGATGGGCATTTAAAACATCGGCGGCCATAAACATTTCACGAATATCTTGACGGCGGCCTTTAACGACCGTATCAACGATATCATATCGTAATTTCCGATTGCTAAACCACTGCTTGACCCGATCAGTTAAGAAATCAACCACTGGTTGTGTCTGCTTAGCAAAGTCCAAATTATAAGTCGCATCATGGGCTTGCAATTCAGCTTGAATCTCTGTTTCAAGTTGTTGAATTGGGAAGTCCCAACCCTGATCACGGACAATCCGAACGATACCAAAAGCTTGGCGCCGTAACGCAAAGGGATCATTCGACCCACTTGGCGTTAACCCGACTGCGAAGAAACTCGTGATTGAATCTAATTTATCAGCAACCGCTAACACTGCGCCTACCTTTGACTTTGGTAAGGCGCCATCTGCGTTAATTGGCAAATAGTGTTCCCGAATTGCTTGACCGACCATCGGATCTTCACCCTTTAAGACGGCGTATTTTTCACCCATGACCCCTTGTAACTCTGGAAATTCACCAACCATCCCCGTTACCAAATCAAACTTATAAATTTGGGCGGCACGATGTAATTGATTCTTTTCAGTTTCAGTTAGGCCAAAACGGTTGGCTAAGAAACCACTAATATACATAACCCGTTGCATTTTTTCATACATCGTCCCAATCTTATCATGGAAGCTAACCTTCTTTAACCGTTCAACATAGGCCTGAATTGAGTGTTGTTGGTCTTCATGGTAGAAGAAGGCAGCATCTTCTAACCGGGCCGTTAAGACTTTTTGATTCCCTAACACCACGTTTTGTAAATGATCAGCGTTCCCATTACGAACCGATACGAAATGTGGTAACAAACTACCAGTTTCATCCGTCACATGGAAAAACCGTTGATGGTCGCGCATCGACGTCACTAAGACCTCGTCTGGAATCGTTAAATACTTGGTATCAAAATCACCGGCAAAGGCCGTTGGGAATTCAACTAAGTTATTCACTTCTTCAAGTAAATCTTCATCGACCACAATGTGCCAGGCGTGTGTCGTTGCTAAGGTCGCAATTTGTTGTCGAATTTGATCTTTCCGTTTAGCAGCATCCGCAATGACCGCCACTTGTGCCAAATCAGCTTCATAGTCCGACGCTGTTTTAAGGGTCACATCATGCCCCAAGAAACGGTGGCCGCGACTAACCCGACCCGCTTCAACATCTAAAATCTTAATTGGGACAATCTCATCATCAAGTAATGAAACTAACCATCGAATTGGCCGGATATACTTAAAACTGAACGTGGACCATTTCATCATCGTTGGAAAGTTCATCTTAGTGATGACCGCTTTAACCCCCGTTAAAACGTCACTAGCCGCTTTGCCTGGCGTAAATGTTTGAACAAAAACGTATGGGGTGCCCTTAATTTCTTTAAAGACGATATCGTCAGTCGAAGCACCTTGACCTTTAGAAAAGCCAATCGCTGCTTTCGTCCAATTGCCATCCGCATCTTGAGCAATTTTTTTAGCAGGGCCACGGACCTCTTTTTTAACATCAGCTTGTTTGTCTGCCAAACCTGTAATTTGGACCGCCAATCGCCGCGGGGTTGAAAAAACAGTCATGGATTCAAACGGCAACCGTTCTTCCTTCAAAAAAGTCGTCAACCGTTCTTTCAATTGTAAAATGCTTGGCGTAACGACGTGTGCAGGCATTTCTTCCAAACCAATTTCTAATAAATAAGTTTTAGCCATTATTTCGTCTCCTCCTGCGCATGCTTCAACAATGGGAAGCCTCGTTTTTCACGTTGCGCCACAAATTCTTTGGCAATCGACTTCGCCATGTTCCGAATACGATCCAAGTAACCGGCCCGTTCTGTAACCGAAACCATTCCCCGTGCATCCATTAAATTAAAGGTATGGCTACACTTCAAACAATAGTCATAGGCCGGATGAACCAAACCATTTTCAATTTGGCGTTTAGCTTCTTTTTCATATTCATCGAATAGCATTAGTAGTAATGTTTCGTTACTTGTTTCGAAAGCATACTTTGAGTTTTCAAATTCTGGTTCCAAGAAGATATCGCCATACTTAACACCGTCGCCCCATTCCAAATCAAAAACAGAGTTAACGTCTTGAATATATGATGATAGTCGTTCTAGGCCATAGGTAATTTCAGAAGTCACTGGATCAACCTCGAGACCCCCAACTTGTTGGAAATACGTAAATTGGCTGATTTCCATCCCATCAAGCCAAACTTCCCAACCAACCCCGGCACAACCCATAGATGGGTTTTCCCAGTTGTCTTCCACGAAACGAATATCATGTTCCAACGGATTAATGCCAAGTTTCTGTAAGCTTTGTAGATATAAATCTTGAATATTTTCAGGCGAGGGCTTCATCACAACTTGGAATTGATGATGTTGATATAACCGGTTAGGATTTTCACCATACCGACCATCAGCAGGACGCCGTGAGGGTTCCACATACGCTGCATGCCAAGGTTCTGGACCGATTGCCCGTAAGAAAGTATACGGACTCATCGTCCCGGCCCCTTTTTCCGTATCATAAGATTGCATTAACATACAACCTTGATCTGACCAAAATTCTTGCAAGGTTAAGATAATATCTTGCACTGATAATTTTTTGCTCATTTTCTGCCTCCCAAATTTAGTGACTGACTAGCTTTAATTCCACAAAAAAAGTCCCCTGCCGTTCAAAATAACGACATAGGGACGATTGATTTCGCGGTTCCACCCTACTTCTGAGTCACCTCAGCAGCTTAATTAAGTTATAAAAAGCTCCGAGAGCGCCAATTATCACAGCTCTTGACCATTTTCCACCACCATGGTCTCACTAAAAAAAGCTTGTCATAATCTTCTCTCATCAACACTTAACTATTCAGTTCTTCATCATCATAGCCGACCCATTCGCATTTGTCAATCATCGGCTGACCGTGGCTTGAGGGGTTGATACCAACTCCCCATCTGGTCAATGAACTTTTTAGACTTCAACCGCAGACCGACCGAATTTTGATAAATCTCATCTAAAATTCGTCTTAACTCAGCGGCTGTCGTTGGTTTAACTTTGATTGACTTAACTTTGGCTAAATCTAACACTGAAAATTGTCGCAGATAAAAAATAGCTGCTGGACTAGCATGTAACCGATGTGGATCCAAATGCCAATGTTGCTGACATAATAACCCACCGTAGCTTTCCGAGTAATCCAGCGGTAAATCTTGACGGCCACAAACCGTACACCACCGTAACTCGGGGGCAACCCCAAAAGCACCTAACAACTGAATCTCAACCACATTAGCCACTAAGGCTGGCGCAATCTCTTGGTCAATCAGTTGGAGGGCACTCGTTAGTTGTTGATACCAACGTCCCACCGGTTGATTATCCGGATACGCCACGTCAATTAAATTCATCACATACGTCGCATAAGCGTTAAGGGCAATATCTTGACTAATCTGTTCAAAATACTGAACTGAACGGACACTATTAATATAGGACAGGCTTTGGTCCCGTAAATCACCAACATATTCGCCCATCGTAAACGGCAATAATTCCGCGGCCATTTTAAACCCACGCCGGCGAGCACCGCGAATGAAGAACATTTTTTTGCCATACTCGGCAGTTAAAAACTTAATTAACATATCGCGTTCTCGATAATCACGCCGATATAACAGAATACCATTAAAATTGGTAATCATTTGTTGGGCCATTTACTCACCTAACGTTTCTAATAGTCATCTTGCCGGTAACCATAGCTTGCTAATAAGTTTTCCCGGTCTTTCCAATTTTCTTGCACTTTAACCCATAATTCCAAGTAAACTTTATCACCTAACAAGTTTTCAATATCACGCCGTGCCATCGAACCGATTCGTTTGAGCATACTGCCGCCCTTACCGATAATGATGCCTTTTTGCGAAGAACGTTCGATAATAATCGTCGCCTGAATATGAATTTTTTCTTCATCTTGGCGCTTAATGGATTCAATCACCACAGCCGTTGAATGTGGCACTTCCTGCCGTGTCAAGTCCAAGACTTTTTCTCGAATCAATTCCGAAATAATGAACCGTTCGGGATGATCAGTCACTTGATCAGCGGGATAGTACTGCGGGCCGACTGGCAATTTTTGTTTAAGCGTTGTGACCAATTCGTTCACATTATTGCCTTCCAACGCAGAAATGGGATAAACGTCAGCCCAATCTAAGGCATCCTTATATTGATCCATAATTTCCAATAAATGATCTGGATAAATTTGATCAATCTTATTAATCACTAAATAAATCGGCTTTTTAACCGTCTTCAATCGATCAATAATAAAATTGTCGCCCGCGCCTCGACGTTCATCGGCATTAATCATAAACAAGACCGCATCAACTTCACCTAAAGTCGACAACGCCGACTTAACCATGAAATCACCTAACCGACTTTGTGGCTTATGAATTCCGGGTGTATCAATAAACACCATCTGTGTATCATCCGTGGTATAAATACCTTGAATCCGGTTACGAGTCGTTTGGGCTTTATCTGACATGATCGCAACCTTTTGACCAACAACTCGATTTAATAAAGTTGATTTACCAACGTTAGGTCGGCCGATAATTGCGACGAACCCTGAGTGAAAATCTTTTTTGTCCATATTATTGTTATCCCTTTCTACCACCAAGTTAGCATCAATTGCCAAACTTTTGGTATAAACAAAATTAAACCGACTAGTACTGCAAACGCCGCGGCAAACACGACGGCACCGGCCGCAATATCCTTCACCTTTTTGGCTAACGGCTGATAATGCGGGCCCGTCACTAAATCACAAATATTTTCAGCAATCGTATTATTAATCTCACATAACATCACTAAGAAGATAGCCAGACATAGCCAGAGCCATTGATTAACTGACAGTCCGAAATACCAGCCCGCAATGATTGCAACCGCACCTAAGACCAGATGGGTCTGCATGTTACGCTCTTCGCGAACCACCGTTGTTAGCCCAGTCCAGGCATGCCGCCAAGACTGCCAAAACGAATGATTCTTCCCAACTTGCGGGCGCTGTGGCTTATTTTGCGAGGCCATAGTCATCTAAGATCTCCCGTTGTAATTGAAACATGGCTTTTTCGTCGGCTGGTTGTAAGTGATCATAGCCATTCAAATGCAAAAAGCCATGTACCACCAAATAGCCTAATTCCCGCGCACGAGAATGTTGTAAAAATGCAGCCTGTTCATCGACTTTATCAACTGAAATCATAATATCACCCAAGTTCAATGGCATTGCCGCCGCCATTTCTGGGTCCATAATAATGGTTTCATCGTCATCATGCATCGCAAAACTAATCACATCCGTGGGGCGATCAACCCCACGATACGTTTCATTAATTTTTTGAATAGCAGCGTTATTCATCAATGTCACGGAAACTTCAGTATCCTCACGTAAATCTAACCGTTTCCCAGCTAATGCAATTAATTCCCGGACTAACTGTAAATCTGCCGCCGCAGCCCCCGCAGTCGTTTGATCATATAATTCTAAATCCATGATTTCCTCCGTTTAGCGTTGTGTCGCATCATCGTAAGCCGTGACAATCTTGGCAACTACCGGATTACGAACCACGTCATCCGCGGTAAACGTCACAAACGTAATATCACTAATATTGCCTAAAATTTGTTCCGCTTGAATTAACCCACTAGCCGTATGCCGTGGTAAGTCAATCTGTGACACGTCGCCATTAACAATCATCTTAGCGCCAAAACCCAACCGGGTTAAGAACATCTTCATCTGTGCATTAGTCGTATTCTGAGCTTCATCCAAAATGACGAAAGCATGATCAAGGGTCCGACCACGCATGTAAGCCAACGGCGCAATCTCAATCACACCCCGATCCATTAACCGCTGCGTGTGTTCTGCACCGTAAATATCATAGAGCGCATCATAAATTGGCCGTAAGTAAGGGTCAACTTTTTCTTTGAGATCACCAGGTAAGAATCCCAGACTCTCGCCAGCCTCAACTGCCGGTCGAGTTAAAATGATTTTTTCTACTTCGCCGCGCTTCAAAGCTGCAATCGCCATTACAACGGCTAAATAGGTCTTCCCGGTCCCCGCAGGTCCGATGCCAAACGTAATATCACTCTGCTTGACCGCTTGCACATATTGGCGCTGACCAAGATTTTTAACTCGGACAGGACGCCCGCGATTATCTTTAATCAAGGTTTCAGCATATAAGTCTTTAAAGTAATCTAAAGTCCCGCGATTAACCATCTTAATGGCATTAATCACATCGGGCGCCCCAATCTGAATACCTTGTTTCATTAAACTCGTTAAATTTTCTAAAACAGCTTGCGCATTATGAACGGCACTTTCGTCATCACCGCTAATTGTCATCTGATCACCAAAGACGTGCAAATTAACATGTAACCCGTCTTCCAGCATTGCTAAATGCTGATCTTCTGGGCCCAGTAACGCTACTGATTGTGCTGGGTCAGCGATTAGAAATTTTTGTTCATATTTTGAGTTTTCAGTCAAAAACATGGACCCCTTTATTAACAGATTTAATTCACATCATTGGGCACACTAAATCAGTCTAATGACACTTATTTAAGTGTACTTTTGTGAACTAATCATAGCATAAAAGCCTAACCGCTACCAGCTTAGCGGATTTGGGACAAATAAAAAAAGTCAGGGAACGAATTCCCTGACTCAACCGTTAATTCAATAATGATTTAACTGTTTGATTGATAAGCTTGCCATCTGCTTGACCTTTAAGTTTTGGCATTACTGCACCCATTACTTTACCAAAGTCACCTTTACCAGTGGCTCCGACTTGTTCAATCGTGGCCGCAACAATTTGTTTGACTTCATCGTCAGACAATTGCTTTGGCATATACTTTTCAACAATCGTAATTTCGGCTTTAACCCCATCAACTAAATCTTGCCGACCAGCGTTCTCGAATTCACTTAATGATTCCCGACGTTGCTTCAATTCACGTGAAATCACGCTCGTTGCTTCATCTGCCGTTAATTCGTGCCCAGCATTAATCTTTTCATTCACTAATGCGGACTTAAGCATCCGTAAAACACTAAGGCTTTGCTTATCGCGTGCCTTCATTGCAGCTTTAAGATCACCATTGAGTGTTTCTGCTAAACTCATTGGGTACCCTCCTCGACTCAAGTGTTTCAATTAAATCGAATTACTTGAAACGACGACGGTTCTTACGCTTACGAGCTGCTTCAGATTTTAACTTCTTCTTCACACTTGGTTTTTCGTAAAATTCCCGTTTACGGTATTCTTGTAAAGTACCACTTTTTGAAACGTTACGTTTGAAGCGACGAAGAGCATCATCAAGAGATTCGTTTTTACGAACGACTGTTTTTGCCATATGAAATTCCCTCCCTCCGAGCTTAAAAAGTAACTGTCAAATTATGCATACTTACATAATACAACTGTTCTAGTAAATTATACATAAATAGAAAAACGGCGTCAACAAAAGTTTAAAAATAAATAAAAATAATCTGATTATTTTAACCAAATTGAAATGATAAATCGTTTTCATAACCGCGGTGCTATGCTACACTGAAGACATTATTGATACTGAAATGGGGTTTTGACAATGCAAGAAATAAAAATTTTTCTTTTATCTGATTCAGTGGGTGCCACCGCACATGCCGTCGCTCAAGCTGCCGCTGCCCAATTTTCAAATGTTGAAATTAACTATCAGCGGTTCCCATTCGTACGGACCACGTCGCTGTTAAATACCGTCTTGGCACAAGCTTTAAAAGACCATGCCGTTATTTTTCATACTTTTGTGGATCGTCAGCTTAGTAAAAGTGTGAATGCCTTTTGTCAGGAACATCACTTACCTTACTATGACGTCATCACGCCGGCCTTAGATACATTCTCCGAAGTGACCCACTTGCAACCGGCCAATCATCCGGGCACGGTCCACGCCCTAAATGATAACTATTTTGACCGTATTAACGCCATTGAATTTGCCGTGACCTATGATGATGGTAAGAATCCCACTGGTTTCTTAACTGCTGACGTTGTTTTACTAGGGGTATCTCGAACTTCTAAAACACCGCTATCTCTATATTTGGCTAACCAAAACTTAAAAGTCGCTAATTTACCGTTGGTTCCCAAGGCTCAAATCCCAGATGAAATCTGGCAAGTCGATCCTAAAAAGATTTTCGGTCTCACTAACGATCCTGAACAATTGAACACGATTCGCCGGCAACGCATGGTGCAATACGGCTTAAATCCAGATACCATGTATTCGAATACCGACAAAATCAAAGAAGAATTAGCTTACGCAGATAAGATTTTCAAAAAAACTGGCTGTCTTGTGATTAACGTGGCCAACAAATCTATTGAGGAGACGGCAACCTTGATTACAGAAAGTCTCGGTTATAACGAAGCCAATCAATAAACTAATCTTCACTGGCGCTTGGACTAAAATCCAAGCGTTTTTTTGTTCACGTTCATATTTAGGCTTGCTGTTCAATCGTTGCCAAGAGATCAGCATTAAATTGACCCGCTTTAAGCATCGCAATCTCATATTTATAAGGGGCAACTTGATGTTTTTTATCTGGCCCAACATAAGGCGTTTCTAAAATTTTACTAATCGTCGTTAATTGGGGATGATGGGCAATCTGGTTCAACGTTTCAAACCCAATGGTCCCTAAACCAAGGTTAGCGTGGCGATCTTTATGTGACCCTTGTGGATTTTTAGAATCGTTCAAGTGAATCACCTGTAATCGGTCTAGCCCAATCACATGGTCAAATTCATTTAGAACCCCATCAAAATCAGTTTTAATGGCATAACCCGCATCACTCGTATGACAAGTATCAAACGTCACCGACAGCTTTTCATTATAAGTGACCCCATCAATGATGGCCGCCAATTCCTCAAACGTCCGCCCAACTTCGGTCCCTTTCCCCGCCATCGTTTCAATGGCAATATGAATCGTTTGATCTGGTCGAATCACTGCATTTAATCCCTTAATAATTTGGGCAATCGCTGCTGGTGCGCCTGCCCCAACGTGCGCGCCAGGATGCAAGGTTAATTGAGTCGCACCAACCGCTTCAGCACGTTCAATCTCATGATATAAAAAGTCAGTAGCAAAATCAAAGTACCCCGGCTTCTTGGTATTACCAAGATTAACGATGTACGGCGCATGCACCACAATTTGTTGTAAATCGTGAGCTTGCATAACCGCTTGACCGGCTGAAATATTCAAATCTGCAATGGGCTTGCGACGCGTATTTTGTGGCGCCCCAGTATAAATCATGAACGTATTGGCCCCGTAACTAACGGCTTCATTAGCAGCACCCAGTAACATATCTGGCGCCTTCATTGAAACATGTGACCCTATTCTAAGCATTTTTTACACCTAACCTTTTTAGTTTTTAATCAAGAAAGGGCCCGAGACAATTGTCCCAGGCCCTTTTGTAAGCAAGTCCTTTAATGGCATGGATTTGGCTGACCTGTCATCAAATTATCGTTTAAATCATATCCACGAAACGTGAACGGAACTTATAATGTAAATGTGAACCGACTAGTAATACGACTAAGATAAAGCCCCAGAAAATGAGCGTTAACAATGGTCGATCCCAGATATAGGTTCCGCTACCTTGATTAAACATCGATTGGCGGAACCCTGAGATAATATACCAGAATGGATTCAATTCAAGAATCCGGACAAACGGCGCTGGAAAGCCCGTTGTTTGGAAATTGAATAATACGCCTGATAAATAAAATAGCATCCGCATAATGGATTGTAATAAGATCTGCCAATCTCGGATTAGGACAGAAACTGTCGAGTTAAAGACACTCAGGGCAAACATTAGTGCCATCATCGCAATAAAGTAATAAATCCATTGCAACCAAGCAATTGAAGGGTAAATGCCATTAAAGAAGCCTAACCCAATTGAGAACACTAACATCGTCCAAAATGCATTCAAGTTACCAACAATTCGAATTGAGGGTAACACAGAAACTGGAAACTTCATTTTTGAGACCATGTTTACCCGTTGATAGATACTCTTCGACCCATCCAGGATGGCTCGGTTCATGAAGAACCACGGGGTAATCCCAATAACCATCCACATTAAGTATGAGACGCCATCCAGATCACTGCCCTTTTTGAACCCACCACTGAAGACAATCCAATAAATGGCAATTTGAATTAACGGATATAAATATTCCCAAGCTAATCCCAGATAATGGCTTTGATAACTGGCTTGATCTTCATAATTAGAAATCCGCCAAATAATTCCCCAATTCTGGAATTGCTCTTTAATAATTGATACGACCTCTTTCAAGGCACTGACACTCCCTATCTGTACTGTTTATTTTTTATAAAAATAGGCTAACGTTCGCGCAGTTGCTTGACCATCATTATAGGTATTCCACAATTGATTGAAAGCCTGCACGGATTGCCGTTCAGCCGGCGCTGCTAAGACACGATTCAGTTCGGCCATCGTTTGAACTAACGGCCCTGGTGCCCACTGTTCAAAATCAGGTTGTAACCCCACGGCCTGCTGAAAGTTTTGCCAGTCAAAAACATAGAATACCATTTTTTGACAATTTGGCAAGAGCGCATAGTCAAAAATAACGGATGAATAATCACTAATTAACGTCTCGGTGATGGTTAACAATTCATCAGTACTAAAGTCTGGTACTAGCATAATTAACCCTGGATACTGCTTTAACAAAGCTGCCGCTTGCGCCGCCAAGTGCGGATGTAACTTAACAATCAGCACTTGCTTAGCCGTTAACTGCAATTCGCCAAAATCTGCCGGTAGCTCAAAGGTGACGCCAGCCCGATAAGTGGGGGCATACAAAAGCACTTCACGATTTTCTAATTGCGGATACTGCGCATAGATAGCCGCCCGAGTTTGTTGCACCCAAGTCGGCTGCCGATAACGATCCGAGCGTGGATACCCCAACACCCGCATCCGCTCGCGGGGGACATGATAACTCGTCGCAAACACTGCGCCCATCTTATCAGCCCCAACCACATAGTCGGTCAACTGATTATAGACTTTTTGAAAGCGATGCTGATCAGCGGTGGAACGTTGCACCGTCTGTGGGTCGCCCCAACCAAACGCTTTAACCGCCCCACCAGCGTGCCACAGTTGAATGAGTCGTTGTCCTTTGCCACGGGTTAACCCTGCCGTAAACGCAAAATAATTATCACAATACACATCCACGGCCTGAGTAATCACGGGAATTCCGGTTAACACAAAGTGCAACGAATCTTGAAATGGCTGAGTTGCTACCCCCTGAGCAGCTAATTGTTCAGCACCGACCGTCGCTGACGGCAAGTAATACACGGTTAAGCGTCCAGGGACCCGCTGCGCCAGTGCCATGATAAACTCAAGATTATCTGCAAAACTCATCAAATAAATAATCTGTTGTGAGCGTTTAAAATGGGCTAACCACGAAACTAGCGTGAGTAGCCACAAATAGCCCATTTTTTTCAAACAAGTCACCCTTTCACGGCTAAACTAACCTCATCTAACCCGTTAATAAGCACTATTTATCAGTTTAGCATATTTAAAAAAACCAAGTATGGCATTCTTATAAAATAATATAATTTTAATAAACAAGCCGGCACTTTTTGCAAGCGTTGCTAACTAAAAACAGCCATCAATCACCATTGACAGCTGCTTAGGTCGTTACGGCTCAGGCTCATAAAAGTGGCCCAAGATTTTAACTGTATCTGAAATACTGACAAAGGCATGCGGGTCAGACTCGGCCATTGCGGCAGTAAGTTCTGACATTTCATACCGCGTAATTACCGTAAATAAAATCGTCTTATCATCGTGACGATAGGCCCCTTCAGCGTTATGCACAATGGTCACCCCGCGCCGAATTCGATTCTGAACACTATCAATCACCGTTTTCGGACGACTGGTAATAATCATCACTTGCATCTTTTGTTGGCGCGTATACGTCATATCAATGACTCGGCCATTGACCAATAACCCTAAAGCAGAGTAAAAAGCATAGGGCCACCCATAGATGAACCCTGCGGCAATGACAATGAGCGAGTTAAATGCCATATTAATGGTCCCGATACTACGGCCTGTTTTACGCCGTAAGACGATGCCGATAATATCTAAGCCCCCCGTTGAAATCCCATTTCTCAATGACATCCCGGTCCCAAAGCCATTAACTGCGCCCCCAAAAATCGCACAAATAATCGGATCATGGGTCAAACTTTCTGGCGCCACAACTTTAATCATAATACTTGAAAGTGCGACGGCTAAGAATGTAAAAATTGTAAACCGGTGGCCGATTGACCGCCACGCAATGATAAACATTGGCACATTCAATAGGAACAATAGTAACGCCGTTGAAAATTGAATGGGTAAGAATTTCGTCATCAAACTATTAATTAATTGCGCTAACCCAGTAATCCCAGAAGAATAAATGTGTCCCGGTGTCCAAAAGAAGTTCATCGCGACAGACACTAAAATCGCGTAAATAAATGCTGTTGAGGCCTTCGTCACATCACGATGCCGCCGAGTCAACTGCTGAAAATCATTCATGGCTGAAAATGCTCCTTTATATGTTGTCTTCGTTATTTTAACATTACTAAACTGCGACAAACAGGGCTGTGCACTTTTCTACCGAAAGTCTCACGGTTCTCAGCAAATTCACAGGTTATCAATCGACTTTTGGCGCTTGTTGCCAATGGTCTGCAATAAAGGCCGCCCGACCACCTGCTTCTTGTGCTGCAAAGACGACTGGATTATTCGCATAGAACCGTTGATGTTGCGCTTCAGCTGGATAAAAGGGTTGAACGGCTTCAATCTTAGTCACAATGGGCTTATCAAACTGTTCAGCGGCTTGCAACCGTTGCTTAGACGCTGTTGCTAGCTGTCGTTGTTGCTCACTATTGACGAAAATCACTGGCCGATAATTATCACCACGATCTTGAAACTGTCCCATGGCATCCGTCGGGTCCGTTTGCCGCCAATAAATATCAACTAACGTTGCATAAGTAATTTGGGCCGGATCAAAGGTAATCTTTACCGCTTCAGTATGACCAGTTTGATGTGATTTCACTTGTTCGTAAGTTGGGTTAACGGTATGACCACCCGTATATCCTGAAACAACACTGATAATTCCGGGCTGATGATCAAATGGTTGGACCATACACCAAAAACATCCACCAGCAAAAATTGCAGTTTCACTGCTCATTAAAATCACTCCAATTAAATTTTAATATAAATTTAACACTAACTAAAAAGAACGTCCAGTTATTCACCAGACGTTCTCGCTTAAAATTAAGCTTTATCAGTTGGTTTAGTTACAAATAAAGCCAAATCTTGTAATTGTCGTTCAGAAACTTCAGCTGGCGCATTGGTCATTGGTTCGGAAGCCTTGGAATTCTTTGGGAACGCAATCACTTCACGAATGTTATCGTTGCCGGACAGCAACATTGCAAATCGGTCTAAGCCGATTGCTAAGCCGCCATGCGGTGGAAAGCCCATGTCTAAAGCATCTAACAAGAAGCCAAATTGCGCTTGTGCCCGTTCTGGCGTGAAGTTTAATGCTTTGAACATCTTTTCTTGCAAGTCGCGGGTATGAATCCGGATTGAGCCGCCCCCTAATTCATAACCATTTAAGACGATATCATAAGATTGTGCATGCGCTTGATGAGGATCTTCACCCTCATTTAAATAATGCACATCTTCTTCATTCGGCATTGTGAAAGGATGATGCGCAGAGACCCAGCGTTCAATCCCTTCATCATATTCGAATAATGGCCAGTCAACGACCCAAAGGTAGGCATATTTGCTATCATCAATCAGCCCTTGTTCTTTGGCAATTGCTTTCCGCAAGTAACCTAAGGTATCAGAAACGACCTTAAAGCTGTCTGCGGCAAATAAGAGTAAATCACCAGGCTTAGCATCTGCCGCCGTTGTAATTGCCTCAAAATCATCTTTAAAGAACTTGGCAACGGGACCGCTGAAGCTATCATCGGTGACTTTCATCCAGGCCAAGCCCTTAGCACCGAACCGTTCGACATAACTCGTGTAAGCATCAATGGCTTTACGTGAATATTGGTCAGCACCACCAGGAACTGCAATCGCTTTGACACAACCGCCATTTTCAAGCGCGCCGGTAAAGACTTTAAACTCACTATTAGCGACTACTTTGGACATATCCTTTAATTCCATGCCAAAACGCACATCTGGCTTGTCAGAACCAAAGCGGTCCATTGCTGATTGCCAAGTAATCCGATCAAAAGGTGTTTTAATCTCGACCCCTTTGACGTCATGCATGACTTTTTTGATTAAGCCTTCTGTATAACTTTGAATTTCTTCCGCCGTTAAGAATGATGTTTCCATATCAATCTGGGTGAATTCTGGTTGCCGATCTCCCCGTAGATCTTCATCACGGAAACAACGCGCAATTTGATAGTACCGGTCGAAGCCAGCCCCCATCAATAATTGCTTAAATAACTGTGGTGATTGTGGTAACGCATAGAAATGACCTTGATAAACCCGTGACGGTACCAAGTAATCCCGCGCACCTTCAGGCGTTGATTTCGTCAAGAATGGCGTTTCAATGTCATAAAAGTCATTAGCATCAAAGTAACTGTGAACCGCACGCGTAATCCCATTACGAATCTTTAGGCCACGTTGCATTTCTGGCCGACGTAAGTCTAAATACCGATACTTCAACCGTAATTCATCAGATACATTGATGTCATCTTGAATATAAAATGGTGGCGTCTTAGCTTGGTTTAAAATCTTAGCCGTTTGAATTTCGACTTCCACTTTACCCGTCTTCATCCGTGGATTGATGGCAGCATCACTACGACTAACGACCTTACCTTGAACTTCAATCACGTATTCATTCCGTAATTGATCAGCAATCGCTAATGCATCCGTTGAAAATTCTTGGCTAAATACCAACTGAACGATGCCTTCACGATCTCGTAAATCAATAAAGATTAAGCCACCTAAATCCCGGCGTTTTTGTACCCAACCTTGTAACGTCACGGCTTGACCCAAAAATTCTTCGTTAACTAGACCAGCATAAGTTGTTCGTTTCATTAAAGTAGGACCTCCTTAATTATTGTGCAGTTAAAACTTGCTTCACATTGGCGTAAATGTCAGTCATGCTAACTTGAGTTTCAATCCCAGTCGCCATGGCTTTGACATTCACAACGCCAGCTTCAATTTCACTCTCACCGACGGTCATTGTATAACGTGCATGCAACCGATCAGCACTCTTAAATTGCGCTTTAGGCTTACGATCCAAGTAATCCCGTTCGGCGGTTAAGCCTGCCTCCCGGACCGCTTGTACCAACTTCAAGGTCGTGGCGCTAGCTGCATCACCAATACCAACGACATAGACGTCTAACCCATCATCAGTTGGGAAAGCACTCTGTTCAGCGTCCATCAATACTAATAGCCGTTCAACACCGAGACCAAAACCAACCCCGGACGTTTCTGGACCACCGAGTTCTTTGACTAACCCATTGTAGCGTCCCCCAGCACAGATTGTGGTGTAACCTTGACCCAACGCTTTTGACTTGGTCATGATTTCAAAAATAGTATGGTTATAATAATCCAACCCACGAACCATCGTGGCATCAATTTCAAACGGAATCGCTAGCGCAGTTAAAAACTGCTGAGCCTGGTCAAAGTGAGTCTTCGCTGTTGGGGTTAAGTAATCTAAAATCGATGGTGCGGCGGCAACAAACTTTTGATCTTCAGGGGCCTTACTATCGAGCACCCGCAATGGATTCTTGTGTAACCGAGCCTTAGAATCATCACTCAACTCTTCAAAATGAGGTTCCAAATAGTCAATCAACGCTTGTCGATAAGCATCACGTGTGGCCTGATCACCTAAAGTATTAATCACCAACTTCAAGTCATTCAAACCAAATTTTTTCAACAGATTAAAGCCCATGGCAATGACTTCGACATCTAAAGCTGCACTTTCACTCCCAAAAGCTTCCACCCCAAGTTGATGAAACTCACGAAGCCGACCAGATTGTGGCCGTTCATAACGATACATTGGTCCCATGTAATAAACCTTATAAGGCTTCAAAATTTGTGGCCCATATAATTTATTTTCAACAAAGGCCCGCACGACCCCGGCAGTTCCTTCTGGCCGTAAGGTAATGTGACGATCTCCTTTATCATGAAAATCATACATTTCCTTAGTCACAATATCTGAAGTGTCTCCCGCTGAACGTGAGAAAACTTCAAAATTTTCAAAAATTGGCGTCCGAATTTCTTTGAACTGGTAAGTCTTAAACACTTGTCGCGCTGTTGCTTCAACATATTGCCACTTTTCACTATCACCGGGCAAAATATCGGCTGTCCCTTTAGGCCGTTGATATCTCATTTTATTTTCCTCCTTCAGTAAATCGACAAAAAAAGCGCCCTTGATTGTTTATCCAAGGGCGCTTTTATGCGCGGTACCACCTTTATGAGCACTGACTGATAACGTCTGTTCAACACAGGCGGAACTTTACGTTCACCTCAAAAGTGTCTCCTCATTAGGATGCTTTCCGGAATTCTCAGCACTACCGGTCTCTGGTTAAAGCGTTGCCTGATGCTCTGGCTTTCTCTGCGGTCGATTTATTAACTTATGATTAAAGTTACACGAAATACTAGCAAAAGTCAACTATTGCCAGTAAAATTATCCGGAATAATCCGTTACAAGGGGTCCTTTTTTGGTATACTACTTTGGTACTAAAAAAAGCAGTCATTATTTAACTAGTTGGTGAAACTCATGCAAGTATTAAAACGCTTTTGGCGGCAAATTACCGTCACGCTAATTTTTATTGGTTTAGTCGCGGGCTTTACCTTTCTGCTCGCCACACACAATACCGCCGTTGTTAACATCGCCAACGTTAACATCCGGCAAGGACCTGGAATGAGTTATGCCATCACGGACGCAACCACCAAGGGCACAAAAGTTCACATTGTGCGGCGTAAAAACAACTGGCTGTACGTGCGCTATGCGGACCATAAATTTGGTTGGATTGCAAGTTGGCTCGTTAACGAAAACAACAGTCAACTCACCAGAACGACTAAGATTTCTGAGGCCACTATCGTGATTGATCCCGGCCATGGCGGCTCCGATTCCGGGGCCCTCTCCAGTAAAGGTAAAATGGAAAAGACCTATACGCTCCGTGTTGCTAAAGTCGTCGCAAAACGGTTACGCGCTGCGGGCGCTCACGTTGTCTTAACACGTGATACTGATAAATGGGTCAGTCTAACTAATCGGCCTGCCGTCGCCAATAAATTACACGCTGATGCGTTTATCAGCTTCCATTTTGACAGCACTGCCGAGAAGAATCAGGCCTCTGGCATTACCACTTACTACTATCACAAGTCGACGTCATTAGGGCTAGCCAATGCCCTAAGTAGCGATGTGGATGCGTTACCCATTAGAAATAAAGGGACTGAATTTGGTGATTTCTTAGTCATTCGGGATAATCAAGTTCCAGCTGTGTTAATGGAACTCGGTTATATCAATGATAAATCTGATTTTAAAACCATCAGTTCTAAGAAATACCCCAACGAAGTCGCCCACGCCGTTTACGCTGGTTTATCAACCTACTTTGCCAATCAATAAGCCCTACAGTAAAATCCCAGTTACCGCCGCATCTTTGCCGGTAACTGGGATTTTACTGTGTCACTGACCCTACTTAATCCGAGGTAATAAAGCCGTCAACTGATCGACCTGCAGTTCTGGATGACTAGTCACGGTAATTAGATGATCGACATCAAATAAATACCCAGCTATCTTAGCGTTGTGCCCGGCGTCAATATCTAAATTGCGATCGCCAACCATCACTGCCTGCGACCGGTCTACTTGATGTTTCGTTAACAGATAGTTCAACGCAGCCGGGTCTGGCTTGCGTGGGAAAGGCTGGGCGGCCGTGACAAAATCAGTAAAATAAGTGGTCAAGTGAGCCCGCTGTAAATAGGTTAACGCACTCGTTCCACGATGTGTCATCAAATAATTATGACCACCAACTGCTTGCACCTTTGCTAAGACCTGCTCAGCACCAGCAAACGCGTTTGGGGCGACTTGTAAGGTTGGTTCAACTTGCTGATAACCGGCCCGAATCGCCTGCCAATCCCAGCCATAACGTTCAGCCAGCGTTCGTTCCGCCATACCAACCGAGTGTTGGCGCATCAGTTGATAGGTTTCATCAGCACTCACTTGCCCCCCTAGTACTCGCACAGCTTGCTGAAAAGCAGCTACCATTGCTGGATAAGTGTTCAATAAGGTCCCATCTAAATCCCAAATAAAATCATGCATCGTCTGTCAACTCCTTAACCTGTTTGTTGGTATTCACAAAAACGTGGGCCCCAATCGGTCATCACTCACCTTGGTCCCACGTTTAATCTTATTTATTTTCAGTATCGTAACAAATAGTCACTGGCCCATCGTTCACCAAAGCCACTTGCATATCAGCACCAAATTCACCAGTCGCCACTTTAAGCCCCGTTGCTGCTAGCTGTTCATTAAATGTATGATACAACTGATTAGCCCTAACTGGGGCACCGGCAGCGGTGAAACTAGGCCGATTGCCATGTTGGGTCTCCGCATAGAGGGTAAATTGTGAAATTGATAAAATAGCCCCACCAACTTGCTGGATATTCAAGTTCATTTTTCCTTGGTCATCACTAAAAACACGTAAGTTTAAAATCTTATGCGTTAAATAATCCAATTCTGGTTGACCATCGCCATCACGAAACCCGACGAGTAACACATAACCAGCTTGAATGGCCCCATGAACTTGACCAGCAATCGTTACTTGGGCTTTTTGAACCCGTTGTAAGACAACTCGCACGTCCAAAAACCTCCTAGAATAGCTTCCGTTCAACAACGTACACATCTTGAATATTCTTAAGACTCTCAATAATGCGTTGCAAATGCGCTAAGTTGCGAACACCTAACGAAACGCTAACAATCACCATCTTGTTATGGTCAACTTTCCCATTAACGTTCGTCAAAAACTTCGTATTATTGTTAACCACTTTGAGCACATCATTCAATAGTCCATTTCGGTTATAACCTTGAATTTCTAAATCAGAGTTATAGTTTGTCCGATCGCCTTCTGAATCTTCCCAAGCCACTTCAATCAACCGTTCACCCTGAGACTCAGCGTTCTTGACATTGGGACAGTCTACCCGGTGTACCGAGACACCACGACCTTTGGTGATATACCCCACGATTTCATCGCCAGGAATTGGCGAACAACAATGGCTCAATCGCACTAAGAGGTTGTCAACGCCTTGAATAATGACCCCACCAGATGATGACACTTTTTTGCGCTTGTCATCTTGTTTGTCCTTATCCTCATGCTGATCTTTAGCCTTTTTCTTAGGCGTCGCCTCATGATGTTCGGCCAGAATCTCTCGCTCACGTTCTCGCTGACGATCCGCTTCACGTTGTTTCCGTACATCACTCGTTAACCGATTAGCAATCCCTACCGGCTGAATATCCCCAAATCCTAAAGCTGCATACAAATCATCATCACTTGCATAATGCATCTTTTTAGCAACTGCTTCAACCTTTTCTTTGGTCATGACTGTTTTCGGGTTGAAATCAAAATCACGTAATTGTCGATCTAGCAAGTCACGACCAGTGCTGATATTTCCCTCACGATCCGCATTACGGAAAAACTGTTTGATTTTATTACGTGCCCGTCGCGTATAGACTAATTTTTGCCAATCCCGACTAGGCCCAGTTGAACTTGTGGACGTTAAAATATCAACAATGTCCCCATTTTTAATCTGATAATCCAACGGCACGATTTTACCATTGACTTTAGCACCAGTCGTATGGTTGCCAACTTCAGTATGAATGGAGTAAGCCATATCCAGCGGACCAGCACCTTTCGGCAATTCCGTGACATCACCTTTAGGGGTAAAAGCATAGACGCGGTCGCTAAATAAATCGCCTTTAACGCCTTCCATAAAGTCAGCCGCGTCTTTACTTTCATCTTGTAATTCGATAATTTCCTTAACTAAGTTTAATTTATTACCAGAACGCGTCGTCTGAACTTGATCATGCACGCCTTCTTTGTAGGCCCAGTGCGCTGCAACCCCATATTCAGCCACCCGATGCATCTCATAAGTACGGATTTGAATCTCTAATGGCTTACCTTCAGGACCAACAACGGTCGTGTGTAAGGATTGATACATATTAGCTTTAGGCATGGCAATATAGTCTTTAAATCGCCCGGGCATCGGCTTCCATTGCGTATGAATTGCCCCTAAAACAGCATAACAATCTTTAATCGAGTCAACCACGACCCGAATAGCCAGCAAATCATAGAGTTGACTAAACTGCTTATGCTTATCACGCATTTTTTTGTAGATAGAATAAATGTGTTTCGGTCGCCCATAGATTTCAGCATCCGGTAAGTTAAGATCACGCAAAGCTTGATGAATGTCTTGGATGGCAATTTCGATATACTTTTCCCGATCTTCACGTCGCGAATTCATCAAATGCACAATCCGATAGTATTGCTGTGGATTTAAATAGTGAAGTGAAATATCTTCTAGTTCCCATTTAATCGTGCTAATCCCTAATCGGTCTGCAATTGGCGCATAAATTTCCAACGTTTCATTGGCAATCCGGCGTTGCTTATCCGGCCGCAAATGCTGTAAGGTTCGCATATTATGTAACCGATCCGCTAACTTCACAATCATCACGCGAATGTCCTTTGACATTGCTAACAACAATTTACGATGATTTTCAGCTAGTTGTTCCTTGTTGGATTTATAGCGAATCTTACCCAATTTCGTCACACCGTCGACAATGACGGCCACGTCTTTACCAAAGACTTCTTCAACATCACCCAAAGTGACGCCAGTATCTTCAACCACATCATGCAAAAAACCAGACGCTACTGTTTCCGGATCCATTTTAAGTTCCGCCAAAATACCAGCGACCTGAATAGGATGCATAATATAAGGTTCACCAGACTGTCGCGACTGATTTTTATGCACATACGTCGCAAAATCACAGGCCCGTTTGACCAACGCAACATGTTCCGCATTCATATATTTTTGAACCGCATCAAGCACATCTTGCGCAGTCCAGGTAGGTTGTTTAGACATTCTATCACCACGATTTCAAAAGATTCAAATTTTATAAAAAGACACGTTAGCTTGTCACCACGTGTCTTATCGCTCACTTATTACATTTATGGACTACCGTGGGCGACTCATACCGTAACCCAAATACGAAATCCCCAAGTCCACTAAAGCCAAGTAATAAACGTACGAGGGGAAAAATAAATATAGACCCAGCAAACAGAACACTGGTAATAGCCAGACTAGCCAACCGGTTCGAGCCGTTCGTCGAATCTGCCAACCAATAATGGCGGCAACCAAAAAATCAAAAACAAATAACAGCCATACGATTTGATGAAAACGGCTAACGCTTAATAACTTTAATAGCCATGGCAAGCCAACGCCAACGATAATCGCAACTAACCAATATTGACCACTAAATTCACGAAATTTTTCCGTCAAACTAATCCCTCGCTTACGATAAATTGCTTACTAATTATAATAATTTATTGTACACCATCAACTGGCAAATTACACTAATTCCTGCCAAAAAGAAACCGCACTAAGGAGGTACATTGGCGCCGTTTCAGCCCGCATTATTCGCGGACCTAATCCCGCCGCAACAACGCCCATCGTTGCCAAATCGGCCACTTCGGTCGTCGTTAACCCACCTTCAGGACCAAAAATAGCTAATAAACGCTGTTTAGCTTGTAATTTGGTCAACGTTTTTACTAACTGGCCCCGCTCACCGTGCTTCGCCGATTCTTCCCAGGCAACGACACCTGCATCATGCGGCACTTGAGCAACCAACGTCGTTAAGTTAGACTGATAGCTCACCGTTGGAACCACCGTCCGATGGGATTGTTCCGCTGCCGACTGTGCAATTTTTGCTAACCGTGCGAGTTTGCGTTCACGTTTATTAGGTGCCCATTTAGCCACAGCATATTGACTATCAAAGAAAACAAAGTTAGCTGCCCCTAGCTCAGTACCTCGTTGCACAATTTGTTCGGTTTTATCCCCCTTAGAAACCCCGCAAGCAATCGTCACATTAAGTGCCAGTTCCACTTGTGGCATGGTGACAGTCATAACCTCAACTTGAACTGTTTCAGCTGTAACCGTAGCGAGCTGCCCGATAACGACTTGCTGGCTAGGGGTCACGAATTCAGCTTGGTCACCTACTTGAGCCCGCATGACTTTAAGCCAATGATGGACTGGATCACCAGTTAAGGCAAACCGACTGCCAATTTGCGTCGCAATTGCCGTTGTCAAAAAATAACGTTGCATCGTCGTCATCCTCCACTAATCTGTCGCCGTTGGTAAATAGGCCACGATACTATGCCAATCACCCATTTGCGTATGTTGCTTAATTTGGAACCCAGCCGTCGTTAAGGCCGTTAAAACAACTTGGAACTTATCATCAATGATGCCAGAGGTGATAAAATAACCCCCACGTTTCAAGTTGGCCTTAGCTTGCGGCACTAAGGGGACAATAATTTCAGCCAAAATATTGGCGACAATAATATCTGCCTGGGTCTGAATGCCAGTCAATAAATCATTGGCAGCCACCTGAACATCCGCTGCAACTGGATTCAAGTCCAAGTTAGCCTGAGCCGCAGTGACTGCCACTTCATCTAAATCATAAGCTTCCACTTGACCCACACCCATCGCTTTAGCCGCAATGCTTAACACTCCTGACCCGGTCCCAACATCAATTAAGTGTTCGCCACCATTGATCACCGTTTCTAACGCTTGCAACGATAATTTAGTCGTGGGATGCGTCCCAGTCCCAAAAGCCATGCCAGGATCTAACTTTAAGACCAATTCACCTGGTTGCACCGGTTGATAGCTTTCCCAGCTGGGAACAATCGTTAAGTACCGCGTGACCCGGACCGGATGATAATACTTTTTCCAAGCAGTCGCCCAAGCCTCATCCGACAGATTCACCATACTGACCTCATTTGGTGCAGGATTTAAGCCGAATTTAGCAAGTTCGGCCACACGTTGTTTAATCGTGGGCAAAATTTCTGGTACAAACACAGTTTCAGGATAATATGCCGAAATCAACGCGCCACTAGTCACGTGCGGAATCGTATCTAAATCAATAATTTCACCATATCGATTAGGTTGCAAATTCTGATAGTCCAAGGCATCATCAATCTTAACGCCACTCGCACCTGCTTCCATCAAGATATTCGAAACAGCCTCGACAGCTTCATTTGAGGTACTTACGGTTACTTCTGTCCATTTCATAATATCGCCTCCATTAATTTTTAAGGGGTTGCCAGCCTGCATTGACCGTGTCAATATCTCGTTTACGCATTTGCGAAACAAACGGATTACCAGCAACATAGTAACGTAACGGGACGGTCGACCAATCACCCTTGTTGACAATTCCAATCCGGGCACTACTCGCAATCGTCTGGGGTCGCCGTTGCATTTTCAAACTCAGATTCAACGTCTGGGAACTCAGTGGTTGCCCATTTAACTCATGCTTCAACCCCAACGCTTGCATTAATTTACCCGGACCATTCGTTAAATTAGCCAATGGGACCGGCCGATTACGTTGCATCTGATCTAGGCCAGTTACTGGTTCAATTCCTCGAATCAGGACACTTTGTGGGGTCCCAACCGCTTGCGTCACAAAATTCAATAAGAATTGTGCCCGCATCTGATAAATGTAAATGGTTCCCGGTGCCAACCATAAGGCTTGATTACGAGGAGTACGATGGTTTTTAAAGGCATGCGCCCCAGCGTCCCGTTCGCCTAAATAAGCTTCAGTCTCAGTAATCCAAGCGGTCAGTGGACCAGCAACAGTTGTTAATTGTAATTGTTTACCTAACAAGTCAGCAGCGATGGTTGTCGTGGGCCGCCCCGTTAGAAAGTCTGTAAGTTCTGTCATCATCCGTCACCTACCTACATAATAAAAAAGCGACTATTCAGCCGTCTTTTTTGTTAAATGTTTATTTAAATACTTGACCAGATCCGCTTCGTGTTTGAAAATTCGAGGATGCTTTTGCTTATGCAACCGCAAGGCAATCTCATTAATCTTCACGCGCCCCGTCCAAGTATGGCTATACTTTACGACCACGCGATTATTTCGATGGTCCTTACCGAATTTCAACACGTAAACGCTGTCGGGAACCATAAGCGGTCTGATATATGTCTTATCGTATTCATAATGTATCGATCGCAGGAACTGTTTCGTGCGTTTTAACATGTCGGTTATCTCTCCTTCACAACGTGAAATTGATTTTACAAAAAGAACTTCAATTTAACGAAGTTCGCTTCAGTCATATCTTAAAATATTATAACAGATTTTAAACAGTTATTGTATCAATTCACAACCGGTTACGCAAGAAATTGCTGGCAAAGTTTGCTTATTTACTAAAGTTAAACGCAATTAACCGAACCGGAAAAATAACTATGTTAAACTAAAGTGAATTAGGGGTTTATTATTTTTAGGGGGATATCACACATGATTTTAGTTGAAAAAATTTATCACCGTGGTCACGCGCAACTAACCAATGTGACACAAATCGAAAGCTTTCAAACTAATGATGGTTACATTACAACCAATCAAGTTTTAGCACGTGAGATTGGCGCTGACAATGAAAATTGTTTTTACAAAGATCCGACTACTGGCAAACGTAAAAAAGTGGTTGCGACTAAAACTGATCAAGGTCAATGGCAATTAAAGACTATTGGTAACACTGACCCAACCACGGATGGCTTATTGCAACTACCATTGATGGACAACGCTTGGGGTTAATTGTCAACTACAATTAGACTGATTCATTAAATTTGTCACTAACAAGATCTGATTAATAGTGCCTTTAGTGCTAAATAAAAGAACTTGCTTTCAACAGGCTACTCAGCCAGCGAAAGCAAGTTTTTTTAATTGTTATTTTTTAGTATGTTGCTGTCCTAAATAAGAATGCCGAATACCATAACCAAAGTAAATGATTAATCCTAAGATGAACCAAATTCCAGCATACAATTTAGCTTGAATATCCAAGCCCCAGAAAACAAACAAGGCCCCTAAAAAGGCAATTGCAGGTAAAACTGGATAAAACGGCATTTTAAATGCTGGTACTGGCAAATCATGCCCTTCACGCCGCCGTAACCCGTAAATACCTAGCGAGACAAACATAAATGCAATTAGAGTCCCGGCCGAAATCAATTGTGCCAAAAAAGCAAATGGACAAAATGCGCCAATAATAATAGCGACAATCGTTAAGGCCAGCAACGCATTGTTTGGCAGCTTATTCTTATTCAGCTTACCAAGCCAACTTGGCAACATACCATCACGACCAAAGGAATAAATTAACCGTGACCCCGCCAACGTCATCCCAATGAGTGCGGTAAACATCCCAATCACCGCGATACCCTGAATCACACTAGCAACAATCGGATGACCAGCATGGCGTAAAGCCCAACCAACAGGTTCAGCATTGTTCGCATACGACGTATATTTAAACATCCCGACTAACACCAGTGCTACTGCAACAAACAACACAACGGCAATTGCTAAGGAACCTAGAATCCCTCGTGGCATCGTTTTGCCTGGATTTTTAGCTTCCGCTGAATTAGCTGCAATGGAATCAAAACCAATATAAGATAAGAAAATCATTGAAACACCGGCATAAATACCTTGCCAACCGCCAAAGGCAGTCCCATCAGCGTTTAGCTGGTATTTAGGAATGAACGGCACGTAGTTATTAACATGTAGTGCTGTCGCCCCAACAATAATGAAAATTAAAATGGCAATTACTTTTAAAATCACTAACACATTTTCAACGCGAGCAGCTTCACGGACACCATGGGCTAACAACCAAGATACTAAGGCAATCACGACCACTGCCACAATATCAACGACGCCCCCATCGGTCCCAAAGGTATTCGCTAACGCCTTGGGAAAGGTCACACCTAATGGCGTTAATAGCCCCCGGAAGTTAGCCGAAAGCCCTGAACCAACAAAGGCCAGCGCAATGAAATACTCGGCTAACAAGGCCCAACCGGCAATCCAGCCAAAGAATTCACCAAACATTACATTAATCCAAGAATAAGCTGAACCAGCAAATGGCATGGCCGCTGACATTTCGGCATATGCAAAGGCAACCAGTCCCGCCACAATCGCAGCCACTAAAAATGAGAACACCACCGCTGGGCCGGCATGCTCAGCAGCGACTACGCCTGGTAGCGTAAAAATCGAAGTGGACACAATTGTCCCCACCCCTAGTGCTAAGAAATCTTTGACCGTCAGAACCCGTTTAAGATGGGCGTCTTTATCTTCATAGATGCTTGGATCTTCTTTTAAAGTCAATCGTTTCAAAAAATTATGCATTTAACTACCTCCTAGTTACCAGCCAATTTTACCAGCTGGGAGTGTCACGTCATCATTTTTGGCTGCAGTAAAGGCCGCATCCAACACGGTCAGTGCCGTATCCAATTGGGCCCGGGTGATTACTAACGGTGGCTGAAACCGTAAAATATTGCCTTTTAGCGTAATTATGACCACTCCATGCTGAAAAGCGGCATAGATAACACGACTCGCAAATTCTGGGTCCGGCGTTTTGGACACTGCGTCTTTAACGATTTCAATCCCACCGTCCAAACCATACATCCGCACATCACCAATTTTAGGATGTCGTTGTTGTAATTTCAAAAACTGCCGCCGCACATAGTCACCATCTGCTAATGACTTAGCTAATAATTGTTCAGTATTTAAAACATCAAGTGTCGCTAACGAGGCCGCACAACAGATTGGGTTTGCACCAGTTGTAAAGGTATGGGCTGGTGCCGCTAAGCTCTCCATAATATCTCGTCGACCAATTACAGCGCTTAATGGCATCCCCGAGGCTAACGACTTCCCAACGGACATCAAATCTGGAATCACGTGTTCAAACCGTTCAACGCTCCACATTTTTCCGGTCCGACCCATTCCCTGATTAACTTCATCGACCGCAAACAAAATACCGTGTGCGTGACAAAAATTATAAACAAGCTGCAAATATTCAGCGGGAGCCTGCCGAATACCGCCATCGCCTTGAATCGGTTCAATCAAAACGGCCGCCGTTTCATCGGCCGGTAAATAAGACTCAAATGGCGCTTTAAATGCGGAAAAATATCGCATGGAGACCGCATGTTCACTTTCATGTGGTAACCGCCGATATAAATCAGGATATGGCACATGGATCACTCCTGGTAACAATGGTCCCATTTTACGTGTCATGTTCAAGCTAACGCCAGATAATGTCATGGCCCCATACGTTGAGCCATGATACGCATCCATGTAAGACACTATGTATTGTCGCCCAGTATAGGCACGAGCAAATTTGATAATGGCTTCATTGGCATCTGAACCAGAATTGCCAAAAACCACTTCACGGTCATCGCCAGGTGCCAATGCCGCTAACCGTTCCGCCAACTGTTGTTCAGGCTGATGATGAAAATAAGATGGTGTATAGTGAATCAACTTTTCCGCTTGTTGCTGAATAGCCCGCACCACTTTGGGATGCGTATGACCAACATTGACCGCAGAAGCACTCGCCAATAAATCAATATAGTCATTCCCATCCACATCCGTCAAAATTGCCCCCTGCGCATGATCAATAACTAAATCATAATAATTAATGCGTGCCGCCGAAGCTAAAAAATGATTTTCTCGTTGTACTAATCGTTGTCCCATTTGATGTTTAGCATCTACCATTAGCATCGTGACCTCCTCTAATTAACGATTAGCAACATTCTAATGTTGTTTTAATAATTAATCAAGTCTAATTTTAAAAAAATTATGGTTAAAAAAGAGACTATTCCAGTCATAGCAAGCCAAATAAATCCTTTTTAAATTTGTTACTAAGTATCCTTAACTGGTGGCAGTTCTTTAATTATTAATAATTTGGTGTTAAAAGTGACTCTTTGATCAATATTAATTATCGTTTTATTTAAATAATATGATAGGACCAATCGATATCGACTTTTATACAGTTCCATCCTTTCAAATGATTAGTTATATTTCCGTTAGCAATTCTCTCTTCAAATCGGTAAAAATGCCTTGTGAGTGAACCCGTAATGGGTAACTCACATCTTATTTTTTTAATTCTGATAAAAATCGCGTACTTTGTCTTCCTCAACTGGAGTATCGTAGCTAACACTTTGTCCTTACCGACTTCAGCCATAATTTTAGCGATGGTATGGACTAACGTTTTTTACGTCAGGAGCCACTTGACAATACAATAAAGAGCAGTTTTATACCATCCTCAGGGCAAATAACTACCCGTAAAACGGGTAGTTTGCTCCAGGGCTATAAGCCCTATGTACTTGCCAGCGTCTCAAGGCGCTGGCTTTTGTGTATCAAAGCCAAACTGCTCTTGTCACTTTTGCCACCGCTTTAAGCGGTGTTCGTATTACTTACCTTGACCCTTAAAAGGGTCCTCATATTCCCGAACACTCAAGCGATCTTCCGCTTGATCATGTTTCTCCTGATCACGGATATACTTCTTGATGGTTGCCTCATTCAACCCAACTGTGCTGACATAATAACCAACTGACCAGAAATGTCGATTTCCAAATTTATATTTTAAATTCGCATGCTGGTCAAACATCATCAATGCTGATTTACCTTTCAAATACCCCATGAAACTTGATACACTCAGCTTCGGTGGAATACTTACCAATAAATGCACATGGTCCGGCATCATATGGCCTTCCAAAATTTTTACGCCTTTGTATTGGCATAGTAATCGAATATCTTCTTGCAAATCACGTCGATATTGATTATAAATTATTTTTCTCCTATACTTTGGAGTGAATACAATATGGTACTTGCACAGCCATTTGGTATGCGCAAGACTATTTCGCTTATTCGCCATTTCTGACGTCCCCTTTCGATTTTGAATGTTTGGCTCTGACACCTACATTCTAAATCTGATGGGGGCGTTTTGGTTTAACCATTTTGCCATCCGCCCGCATAGCGGGTGGTTTTTTGTTTCGCACGCTTTAGCGCGCTCAACTAGGCCTAAAGGCATAATAAAAAAGACGATCCTAGTCGTCTTACATCATGAATACATTTTCCAAATTAAATCATCAAGTTTTAACCCTTTCGGAGTTAATGGCTCATCCCCCGGCAGATAGGATTCATCTATGATTTCTCCAGTTATCATATCGTTCACCTTTTCTTCAACTTCATCTGGCACAACGAAGGGATACTTGAAATCATTATTAGAGTAACAAGAGAGAATTTTAAATATGTCAGGAAAATTCTTTTTAATAAAATCGACATCATTAGAATCCATGCGAAATTTCATACTCATTTTTTCTTTCTCCTTTCCTTAGGAACAACTATAATTGCATGACCTTTGGGGTCTTTGTACACACCAATGAATCGAGAAATTAAGCGATAAAGTTCATTACTAATCACATAGTTGCTGCTACTATCCCACTGATGGAATTCAAGCAACCCTCTTTTGTGCCATTACTGGACGACCGTAATGGATATACTTAGTCAGCTCGTCAACCACGGCGTAATTTACTATCTATCTTTTAATTAACAGCCAACCCATCACCGCCACAATTACAGTCCATATTACTTTTAACTTTCCATTATTCACTTTACTAGAAAAATCATTTTTATCAGTAAGCCAGTCTCAAAGGGTTTTTAATAACCATCTCAAACAGTCAATTATAATGAACGTAACAATAAAACAATAGATTAGGATAAAAGTTACATTACCTTGAGTGGTCAATAGTTTTGTAGTCACAGCTAATAATACTGAAGCAGAAATAACTATTATTACAAAAAATGCAGCGACATAATTCAACATTCTTTTAGTCGTTGGATTTCTTAACGTATCAAGCATAATTGCTAAACTGAACAATGAAGGGACCACCAGCATTATAACAGATACAGCTTCAACCATTTGCCGCATTTCATATTGAAGGTTAATTATAGGCTGACCTTTATACACACCTGATCCATGTGTTGCATAATATACAATTACCAGCCATATCATTTTTCTTACACCATTTTGTAGCTATTAGATATTTTTTATGAATCTTATTTTCCATAGAATTTCCCCTCCAAACTAATCTATCTATACAACAACTCCCACTAATTTATCCCCTGTCCTTCTCAATGTTGGCAAAATGTTGGCAAACGGCCAAAATAAAAAGGACCCTACCAAAGTAGAATCCCTTAACACCGCCATTATGACGGATTTTCTTCCTCATCAGTTTTCAAAACTGCCATGAACGCTTCTTGTGGGATTTCGACCCGCCCAACGGCCTTCATCCGTTTCTTACCAACTTTTTGTTTTTCGAGTAACTTCATCCGCCGCGTCCGATCACCACCATACAGATGGGCCGTAACATCTTTACGATAAGCCTTAATATTCGTCCGCGCAATAATTTTAGCACCGATTGTCGCCTGGACTGGAATTTCAAAGTTTTGTCGGGGGATGATATTCTTCAACTTAGCCGTAATTTCACGCCCACGGGCCGCAGCAAAGTCTTGATGCGCAATAAAGCTCAAAGCATCAACCTTATCCCCATTTAATAAGATATCAATCTTAACTAAATTGCTAGGCCGATAACCTTCAATATCATAATCCAATGACGCATAACCGCGTGTATTGGATTTTAATTTATCAAAGAAATCAAAGATAATTTCAGATAGCGGAATATGATAGACCACGTTTACCCGATTATTATCCAAGTAAGCCATCGTATCAAATTCGCCACGCTTCCGTTGTGCTAGCTCCATAACTGCGCCAACGTAATCATTAGGAACCATAATCTGAGCCTTAACGTATGGTTCACGAATTTCTTTTAAAGCTGACGCTTCAGGCATGTCAGCTGGATTTTCAACAGCTTTCTCCGTCCCATCCGTTAACTTAACATGGTAAGTCACTGATGGCGCCGTCGTAATCAACTCTAAATTAAATTCGCGTTCCAATCGCTCTTGCACCACATCCATGTGCAACAGGCCTAAGAACCCACATCGGAATCCAAAGCCTAACGCTTGTGAAGATTCTGCTTCAAATTCAAGGGCGGCATCATTGAGTTTCAGCTTTTCTAATGCTTCCCGTAAATCGGTAAACTTCGCATTATCAGTTGGATAAATCCCGGCATACACCATTGGATTCATTTCCCGATAACCTGCCAACGCTTTTTCAGTCGGATGCGCCGCATTCGTAACCGTATCACCTACTCGCGTATCTTGAATATCTTTGATGCTGGCCGTAATATAACCAACATCACCCGCCATTAGAAAATCACGCGCAATTGGTTTAGGTGAATTGACCCCTACTTCGGTTACTTCATATTCACTACCACTGTTCATAAGCCGAATCTTATCGCCAGGGCGAACGACCCCTTCATGAACCCGAATACTTAAAACAACCCCACGATAATCATCATAGACGGAATCAAAGACTAATGCTTTTAAGGGCGCTTCAATGTCGCCAGTTGGCGCTGGAATCTTATGCACAACTTGTTCTAGCAATTCTTCAATCCCAATGCCAGCTTTAGCAGAAGCCAAGACCGCATCATCAGCCTCAATTCCGATATCATCCTCAATTTCTTGACGAACTTTTTCCGGTTCGGCTGATGGCAAATCAATTTTATTAATTACTGGAACGATTTCTAAGTCATCATCAATCGCTAGATACACGTTCGCCAAGGTCTGGGCTTCAACCCCTTGCGCAGCATCAACGACCAAGACAGCCCCTTCACACGCCGCTAAGCTCCGTGATACTTCATACGTGAAGTCCACGTGACCGGGGGTATCAATTAAATGAAAAATATAAGTTTCGCCATTTTTGGCAGTATAATGTAATTCCACGGCGTTCAACTTAATGGTAATCCCACGTTCACGTTCCAAATCCATTGAGTCGAGCACTTGATCTTGCATCTCACGCTTAGAAATCGTATCCGTTAATTCGAGAATTCGATCGGCCAACGTTGATTTACCATGATCAATATGGGCGACGATTGAAAAATTACGGATATGTTTTTGTCGATCCTGCATTGTCGCTTTATCCATGTATGTTCCTACTTTCTTACTAATTCCTAGTCTTAGCAATTATACCAACTAACCTCAACAAGCACAATTGTTCCGGCCATTCTAACCCGTTAGCCGCCAAAAAAGATCTAATCGCTTGGATTAGATCTTTTTGGTCACACTATTGTTGTTCAAAAGCACTAATAGCGTTCGGATTTAATTGTTGCCACTGCTTTGTGTAGAAAGCATCATTGATCTGATAACTTGGAGTGGTTGTCGTTGATTTGCTTAAGAATGGATCTAACTTCTGATCCACTGCTAACCAGCCGCGCCAACCCAAGTGAATGGTATCAGTCATGAAGTAATTTTCTTGACCATCTTTTGATAAGTCAATAATGTTATTAAATCCTTGACTGGTCAATTGGTAACGAATCTTTTTATCAAAAGCTGTCATCATTTTCATCGATAACCCCGTATAGTTCGCCCATTTTTGATTAATCGGCGGAATAATAAAGGCAACGTCAGTATGATTTTTAGCAAATTGATTCAAGACCAATTGAAAATCCGCAAATTCTGGTGACTTCGTATAATCTAAAGTCGTTTGACTACCTTTAAGGCGTTTGTAATGTCGCTTTAACTGCGTCTGCCAAAAGGTATTACTGATTTCTAAATTATTTGAAGTGGTGGCTTGCTGACCAAGCTTACCAGCCAATGCATCTAGGTTCGTATAATTATAAGTCGCCGGTAATTGTTTTTCCTGCGTCGCAACTTTATTCAAGTTTTTACCAGAAACACCAAATTTAGAGAAGAATTCATCTTCGCTACCCAAAACGCGCGCTTTATAATTAATGTAAGCCCGTTGTGCACTAGTTGGCTCTAAGCCTGCCGCTACCCGAGCCAATGCGCCCGATAAGACGCGGTCCGAAGAACCTGACGGCATTTGCAATAACCGCTTAGCCGCATAACGATCCATGGCAGTATTTTGTTCCGTCTGTAACCAATCGGTCGTTTGTAAAGGTGAGTAATAATACCCAAAAGCATCCTTTCGCGTTCCTTTTGGGACAAACCATTGTGGCGAAATTACAAAGACAGCTTTCTTATTAGTTAACTGCTTTTTTACCGATTGCATCACGAAGTATTGGGTCAACGACTGTGTCCCCCGCGCCCCCAGTAAAAATGGCCGATAATTACGCTGGTACTTGTCTGCCAATACAGATGGATGCATCGGATCAAATCGTGACCATTCTGAAGAACCGAAGAACGGCACATAGCCATCATCTAGCGCTTGTCGTTTAACTAAGCGACCCTTCAAAATGTTTGGTGATAATGAAACAGCCGCTTTTTTTTCGGTCGTTTTAGACACATGATTTAATCCGAATGAAAATGGTGAAAGCAGAACGGCCAATAATAAGATTGCTGCCAAAATAATTGGCCCAAAAATCTTAAAAAGGCGTTTTGGAACACTCATTGCATGCTCTCGACCTTAGCAA
Source organism: Lactobacillus sp. CBA3606 (assembly GCF_002970935.1). NCBI lineage: Bacteria > Bacillati > Bacillota > Bacilli > Lactobacillales > Lactobacillaceae > Lactiplantibacillus > Lactiplantibacillus kimchii. The sequence goes on from NZ_CP027194.1 coordinate 577,487, forward strand.
CGATTTTTTCGGGGGTATCCCATTCACTACGTTCAAATTCAGAAACTGGGACTTCAATACCCAATTGACTTTGTAATTCCAATAATAACTGAACTGAGCCCATTGAATCTAAAATGCCTTCATCAAATAAGTTCGTGTCCATGTGTCCAGAAACATCTTCACCCGTTAAATCTTGTAAAATTGATAATACTGTTGATTTTGTGTCATCCATTGTTATTACGCCCCTAATATTAATTTATTTTTTTAATGCCGTGGAACAAAGAACAAAGTGTTTAAAAAGCCTGAGAACAATAAGAAACTTAAACAAACAACGTTAAACGTTAAGAAAATTGCGAAGCCTTCCGTAAACTTATTATGTGGAATTTGTTCGCGGTGCTTTTTCTTAAAACGCAACCAAGCATCATTGGCAACCATCGCCAAGCCATGGAATAACCCATATGCAATGTAGTACCACGTCTCACCATGCCAGAACCCCATGATTAACATGTTGATCACGTAGCAGACATTAGCCGTCGTAATTCGGCTCTTAAAGACTTTATGTTTCATGAAGAAGAAGACCATCCGCATATAGATAAAGTCACGGAACCAAAATGACAGCGTCATATGCCAACGATTCCAAAAATCTTTAATATTCTTTGACCGGAACGGTTGGTTAAAGTTCATTGGGGTTTCGACCCCCATTAAATAACTCACCCCAACCGCAAACAAACTGTATCCGGCAAAGTCAAAGAATAGATCCATACTGTACACGTACATGTAACCCAGTAAGGCCCATGAAATACCATGTGCTTGTAAGGCCGCATGCCCCACCGTTGGTAACATTAACGTGCCAAAAATATAAGCCAGTAAAAACTTATACAAGAATCCCAAGAAAATGTAACGGACCCCTTTTTCCACTAAATCTAAATACTTCACGCGCGTTGGCACACTATCATAATCTTTAACAAAGCGACGATAACGGTCAATCGGTCCTGAAGAAATTGTTGGGAAAAATAGTAAAAACTGTCCGAATAAGATCGGATGGAACTCTTTAATCGTCCCATCTCGAGTTTCCATAATGGTTTGGACCACTTTGAAGGTCAAATAGGAAATACCTAAAAACCCAATAATGGAACTAGCGCCCTTTGAAACGGCCGGCGTGATTTTTACCACAGCCAACGGAATAATCGCTAAAATGACGCTAACCACAAATATCCAGCCTTTATTCGACGAATCGGCGCGTTGCCGGTACCGCGAATACAACCAAACTAGACAGATCTGGTAAACCAAGTAAATTACCAATGCAATCCCAGTGTGCCACTTCACGCCACCAAAAGTCAGCAATAAGAATACAAAGGAAATAATTGATTCGTAAATATGCGAGCGGTGACCATAAAGTAACCCAATCATCAATGGTAATAACGCAACGAAAAGTAAGATGAAATAGGTGGGATTACCATATGGATCAAACGTAAAGGACATCATTCGGGGTTAACCTCTTTAATGATCGACTTAACATCAATTTTACCGTTCGGCGTAAGTGGCAAGCTGGTTTGATAAACAAACCGTTGCGGAATCATGTATTCCATCATCATTCCTTGTAAGTCTTTCTTAATAGCAGTCGTTAGGGCAAAGTCACTGGCAAAATCATTAGCCTTAGGCACAACATACGCGATCATCTGTGTGACTTTGTGGTCCTTATTATACTTAGGCACTGCGACTGCTTGCTTAATATGCTGTTGTTGGCCGAGAAAATGATCGACCTCTTCTAGTTCGATACGGTAGCCATTCATTTTAATCTGAAAGTCTACCCGACCACAGTAACGGAATAAACCATCCGCATCCATCGTCCCAATATCACCAGTATGATAGGCACGTTGTCCAGCTAAGGTGAAAAAGGCCTTCGCCGTTTTGGCCGGATTATTCAAATAGCCTTTAGACACACTAGGTCCGGCAATCACTAATTCACCTTCAACCCCAGCAGCAACCGGTTGATTCGCCTCATCAACGACCAGCATTTGTGTATCAGCTTTTGCATAACCAATTGGCAAGCGCGGATACTTTTCAAGCGCCGCAGTCGTAATTTCAATCTGCGTCACTGCCACACAAGTTTCCGTCGGACCATACGTATTAAAAATCCGGGCTGCAGGAAAACGCGCTTTGAGCGTTGCGGCCGTCTTATGTGTCAGTTCCTCACCACAAAACAGAAAATGCGTTAGGTTAGGTAAATGACTGGCATCAAATTTAGGTTCTAACAAGCAAATATCCATAAATGAGGGCGTTGAAACCCAAACATTAATCGGTAAGGTTGGTAAAACCGCAAACAGTTGTTTGAAGTCATCCGTCACCGCTTTCGGTAAGGCATACAGGGTTCCCCCGCTAGCCAAGGTTGGATACACATCCATAACCGATAAATCAAATGAATACGGTGGTTGTGACAACGCCTTAGGTTGCTCAGGTAAGCCAAAATCATCACCTAACATCCAATTGACATAGCTCAATAGATTGGTGTGACTAATTTCAACCCCTTTAGGCTGCCCCGTTGTCCCTGACGTAAAGATGATGTAATAATCCTCATCACCACTGACCGCATGCTGCGGCTGGTACTGCACGGGCGTTGCAAAAATTGCCTTTAATTGATCTGGAATGATAACAGGTGTCGTCCCCACACCAGTCGGCAAATCGGCAACCGCAATTACTGCCGCGGGCTTGGCAATCGCATTAATCATCGTTAAACGTTCATTTGGTGAATGCGTATCAATCGGAATGTAGGCGCGTCCCGCTTTAACCACCCCTAAGAAAGTGGCAATCATTTCAAAAGTTTGCCCACCGAAAACAATAATTGGTGCCTTTGGTGTTAAAGCTAGTGTCTCGAGGTGAGCTGCTAACGCATCTGAATAAGCTTTTAATTCAGCGTACGTGTGCGTCACGCCCTGGACATCATAAACCACTTTTTCAGGTTGCGTCCGTGCATAATCATCAATGGTACTGATTATATTTTTGATCATTAGTAATCTCCCCCAAAAACAAATTAATCCGTTCTCAATTAGAATTCATTGTAGATAAACTTGGCCTGATTAATACCGCTATACCCGTACAAATAAACCAGGGCAAGCATGACAGCAAAATAGAATACTGTAAGCACAATGAATTGAACAACTGGACGTTGGAACCAGAGTTTCAATTTTGCGAACATGCCTTCACCTCCTCAAAATAAGTCAATCAACCGGTCACTTCAAATTACCGCTCATCATTTCCTGATAGATTTTATTCATCGCTGTTAATAATGTATCGGTCGATCGATAATAGTTGGATAATAACACGACGCCGTTTTTGCCATCTTTAGATAAGCGGATGCCAGATTCATAGCCATAACCAACCCCGTGTGACCGTAATGCAGTTGGTTGATCATTATAAACGCCGCCGCCGTATGTTCCTGTGGCGGTACGCTTATGCAAAATTGCCACGTTCTTAGGCGTTAACAATTTGCCATCCACAATCGCTCGTTCCGTTTTGAATAAATCGCCGGCACTCATATAAACTTGACCGGTTCCAAGTTCATTTGCCATTTGCGCGGTCGTTTCAGGGGCTTCGGTCGCATAAGTAGGCGTCGTTTGCCCCGTCACTGCTTGATAACCAGTCGTTGCACCTTTGCCTTGACCATTAATCACGAAACCAGTTTGGTGCAAATCTAGCTTTTTAATAATCTGTTGGTTGAAAAATGTCTTATAAGATTGCCCCGTAATTTGACGGATAATCCCCGCTAATAATAGAAAGTTTACGGAAGAATAGTTGAAGGTCCCTAATTTTTCCGGGGTAAATGTTAAGTGTTTAACGGCGTAATCAACGACTTGTTGTTCAGTTAAAGGATCGGTTGCCCCATCTTTCAATCGAAAACCGGTGGTCATATCCAATAATTGCCGGATGGTCGTTGTGCCACCTTTAATGGTTGGATAATATTTATTGACCGGATCGCTTAGCTTCAACTTACCAGCTTGAACTAACCGCATAATACCCACGGCAGTGATTGATTTTTGAATCGACAATATTTGATATTTTGACGTCGGTCCATTCAATGTTTGCTGCGCCTTATTAGCGTAACCAAAACCCTTTTGATAAATCACCTGGTTATTTTTAACAACTAAGGCGGTCCCCACGAACTGACTTGTCTTCAAAATTTCTGTAATCTGTGCATTAGAGCTTTTAGTCTTTGAAAACGTCGCGGCTTTAATCTTTTTTGCAAGTGCCCGTTGCTTTTGCGCTGTTCGGCGTGCTTGTCTCTTTTTGGCAGCAATTTTTTGCTGCTGCACTTGTTCAACCCGTTTGGTATGGTAATGATAAGCACCAAAACCGCCACCAATCACACCAATTCCCAATATAATCAATAAACCTAGTTTTAATCGTTTCAAAGTTATTAACTTCCCCATCCGTTAATTTATGATGAACCCTAGCCAACGATTACACTTAGCCTTAATCCTGATTCATCAAGTTCAATAGTACTAGTTTAACAGGCTAGCTGAATTGAACCCATTTTGCACTTGAAAAGGATAAAAACTTGCCTGTCCGTCTAATCAAAGGTCAGTTTTGTAACGGTTTTGTAACATTACCGTCAGTTTTAGCGGCAACCCTTTGAAAAGTGGCCATTGATTCACCTCCTTGATTAATTCTAGCACCCTTAAATCAGGCACCTGTAATATATCGAAACCGTTTATTGAAAAATCAGGTGCCAGGAAGGTTAGTTAATAAACAAGCGTCTTTGCTTTACGCCACAACTCATTTTTTGGGTTCTCTGTCAACTGTTGTTGGTAATCTTTTTATTGGTGCTTAGCCGCGCAACGGCTAAGCACCTTTTTTTAATGCGAACATTAAATGTATACGCAATCTGAAATTATTGAAATTTCCAAAACCATAGGCGGTATGTTTTAAAACTTTGATTTTGTTATTTGTCCCTTCCAAAGGACCATTTGAATATTGATATCTAAGTGCGTTCTCAATCGACTCTTGGCTATCTCGTAGTTTCAAAAAATGTTTCTCCATTTCCTCTGGAAATTGATTACTAGCAGCCAGAACCTGTCTTAAACGGGGTAAATCTCGATATTTGACGGCGCTTCTGAGTGTATGCAAGGCGTCATAGGCTCGTTTTAAATCTGGATCAAATTCCAGCATCTCTTCAACAATTTGATTTTGGGTATGGCGTCCGGCAATAAAGGAATAGTGCCTATAGTTCTTGATATCAAGTTTCTCGTTAGGTTTTAAGAGTAGTTTCCAATATCTCTTTAGTGCTTTATATTTAATATTTGATTTAGCAAATTGTTTCATGACGCGAATACGAGTTTGATTAAAGCCTACCACCGCCGATTTCACGATGTGAAACCGGTCAGTAACGATTATGGCCTCTGGAAATACTGACACTAGCTCAGGGTACGTATAATTCATATCCGTTACAATAACTTTGACACCCATTCGGGCTGCTTTCGTATAACGGTTAAAGTATTTTTCAAGACTAGCAAGTGTTCTCGATTCTAAGATATCTATAAATTGATGAGTTTCTCCATCCATAAAGACGAAACTCATCGAACCGTTGGCATCTTTGGTTGACTTGATTTCATCCATGCAAATGACACTTGGCAACCAATCATAATGGGTCAACAAATCACGTTCGTAGGTCTTTAACATTGAGACAACTGTACTACTTGAAATATTCAATTCGTGAGCAATGTGTGTCATGGTCACCGGTTCACTTAGCTTCTCTAAGCAAGCGATGCGAACATTATTAGAGATTGTATGATTCCGTTGCGTTAGCGTAGTTGCTGCTAAAAAATAGCTGTTGCACACTTTACACTTAAAGTTCCGTTTCTTTAGATGCAGTAAAACGTCTCGCTCACTGCTCCTAAGTAGCTTAACTTTTACTTGCCGCCAGCCATAACGAATGATACTTTTTCTGTTGAGCACGCCGCACTTTGGACACGCTTTTGGACGATAGTCCAAAACTGCTTGAACCTCGATTGGTCCTTTTTCTTGAATGTTATTGATAATAGTTACTTTTTTGATGTTTTGGTCTTTAATTCCCAATAAAAATTTAGTATCCTTATTCATAGGGGTATAGTCGCTTCTTTCTCTTGAAATGTGGTAGTGGATAGATATATAAGTCTGCCGACTATATCTCTTTTTCTGCACTTTTTTAATATACTACAAATAAAATACATACAAAAATATCCGCTGCCAGTAATCAAGTTTTCACTTAATTACCAACAACAGATATTTTAGAACCATTTTTTGACACAAAAAAAGTTGAACGCTTGCCCCGAAGACAAGCATTCAACTTGGTTTTTAATCATTTAAGCTACACGCCACGTAATTTATCAAATAGTGAACTTTTGCCATTACCGGCAACCGTTTTACCACTAGCCTTGGCAAACGTCTTTAAGGCTTCTTTTTGACCCTTATTGAGTTTGGTTGGCGTTTGAATCATAATCGTAACCCGTTCATCACCAGTCCCGTTACCACGTAAGCGTGGTGCACCCTTGCCACGTAAACGGAACGTGGTGCCAGTCTGCGTACCAGCAGGGATCTTCATCTTAACATCCCCGTGGACCGTCTTAACTTGCACTTCGTCACCTAACGCCGCTTGGACGAAATCAATTGGCAACTTAAAGTAAATCGTAGCGCCATCCCGTTCGAACTCATCGCTGGGTTCAACTCGGAAGATAATAAACAAATCACCATAAGGACCACCGTTAACCCCGGATTCCCCTTGATTTTGTAACCGCATCTGTTGGCCTTCTTCAACCCCAGCTGGTACCGTTACTTTAATAGAATGACTTTGTTCAGTATGACCTGCGCCACCACAAGTTGCACATTTATCTTTGATTTCTTTACCAGTTCCATGACAAACATCACAAACTTGTTGACTCATCATGCGGCCAAGTGGCGTATTCGTTTGCACTTGAATATAGCCACTCCCTTGACACTTCGAACAGGTCACTGGTGATGTCCCAGGCTTAGCCCCAGAACCACCACAAGTTTCACATTGTTCTTCACGATTATAGGTAATATTAGTTTGTTTCCCAAAAATGGCATCTTCAAACTTCAACGTCATTTCATATTGTAAGTCACGACCTTGTTGTGGTGCAGTCGGGTTTGGCCGCCGACTACCGCCACCGGCATTGCCACCGAAGAATGAACTAAAGATATCTTCGAAACCGCCGCCACCGCCGCCGAAGCCACCGTAACTTTGACCGTTGAAGCCACCAGCGCCACCAAAACCGCCTTGTTGACCGCCTGTTGAGCCATATTGATCATACTGGGTCCGTTTTTGTGGATCACCTAATGTCTCATAAGCCTCATTGACAGCCTTAAACTTGTCCTCAGCGCCCGCTTCATGATTTAAATCAGGATGATACTTTTTTGAAAGCTTTCGATAAGCTTTCTTAATTTCGTCCTGACTTGCATCTTTCGCAACACCCAGAACCTTATATAAATCTTGTTCTGCCATTGTAACCTCCTAATGATCCTTGATAAAGTCCCATTAATATTAGCATATCTGACACAAAAAGCCAAAGCCGCGCGGCCTTGGCTTTTTGTTGCAACCGGTAATGGTTACTTCTTATCCTTATCTTTATCTAAGTCTTCGAAGTCACCGTCAACAGTGTTATCATCACCGTTTTCCTTGCTTTGATCAGCGGTATCAGCAGCACCGTTATCATCGCCTTGGGCTTGTTGCGTTTGTTGATATAACTTGACTGATAAGTCTTGAACAATCTTGTTCAATTCGTCCTTCTTAGTCTTCATTTCATCAACATTATTGTCATCTTGGGCTTTCTTCAAAGCATCACGCGCATCTTGAGCTTGTTTAACTTCATCGTCAGAAACTTTGCCCTTGAGTTCTTTGAGCGTCTTGTCAGTCGTAAAGATTAATTGATCAACTTCGTTCTTCAAATCAACTTCTTCTTTACGCTTCTTGTCAGCATCTTCGTTTTCTTTGGCTTCCTTGACCATTTGATCAATTTCTTCGTCTGAAAGACCCGATGAACTCTTGATGGTAATCTTTTGTTCCTTATTAGTTCCCATATCCTTAGCGGAAACATTAACGATCCCGTTCTTATCAATATCGAACTTAACTTCGATTTGAGGCACGCCACGTGGGGCTGCAGGGATATCAGTCAATTGGAACCGACCTAAGGTTTTATTATCAGCAGCCATTGGCCGTTCACCTTGCAAGACATGAATGTCAACAGCCGGTTGATTATCAGCAGCCGTTGAGAAGACTTGTGACTTGCTAGTTGGAATGGTGGTATTCCGTTCAATTAATTGTGTGAAGACCCCACCCATGGTTTCAATTCCAAGTGACAATGGCGTAACGTCAAGTAAGACCACGTCTTTAACATCACCGGTAATGACCCCACCTTGAACAGCGGCACCTAAAGCAACCGCTTCGTCAGGGTTAATTGAATGGTTTGATTCTTTGCCCGTCCACTTTTCAACGGCATCTTGAACAGCTGGAATCCGAGTTGAACCACCGTTTAAGATCACAACGTCCAAATCAGAAGCTGTCAAGTTAGCGTCTTTCAAAGCATTTTCAACTGGGATGCGCGTCTTTTCAACTAAGTCAGCAGTCAATTCGTTGAACTTAGCCCGTGTTAAGGTTTGTTCCAAATGTAAGGGACCACTAGCACCGGCTGAGATAAATGGTAAACTGATTTGAGCTTCAGAAACACCAGAAAGGTCCTTCTTAGCCTTTTCAGCAGCATCCTTTAACCGTTGTAAGGCCATCTTGTCTTGAGCTAAATCAACGCCGTTATCAGCCTTGAAACTAGCTACTAACCAATCAATGATCTTTTGGTCAAAGTCATCCCCACCAAGTTGGGTATCCCCATTGGTTGATAAGACTTCAAACACACCATCGCCTAATTCCAAGATGGAAACATCAAAGGTCCCACCACCAAGGTCATAAACTAAGATTTTTTCATCTTTATCAGTTTTGTCTAAGCCGTAAGCTAAAGCCGCTGCAGTTGGTTCATTGATAATCCGTTCGATATCTAAACCAGCAATTTTACCAGCATCTTTAGTTGCTTGTCGTTGTGCATCATTAAAGTAGGCAGGTACCGTTACAACCGCTTTTTCAACGGTGTCGCCTAAGTAATCTTCAGCAAAACCTTTAATGTATTGTAAAATCATTGCTGAAATTTGTTGTGGTGTATAATCTTTACCTTCAACGTTTACTTTGTACCCAGCTTCACCCATGTGACGCTTGATTGAAGCAACCGTGTTAGGGTTAGTGATTGCTTGCCGCTTGGCAACTTCACCAACTTGAGTTTCGCCATCTTTAAATGCAACAACTGATGGGACCGTCCGGCCGCCTTCAGGTGTTGTGATAATTTTTGGTTCGCTACCTTCAAGAACTGCGACTGCAGAGTTCGTTGTCCCAAGGTCGATACCGATAATTTTATTACTTGCCATAAATTAACAAACCTCTTTTAAATAGTTTTTTATTTTAATATTATTGCGCCACAACAACCATCGCTGGTCGTAAGGTGCGGTCTTTAAACATGTACCCTTTTTGCAACACTTTAACCACCGTTTCAGCTGGTTGGTCATCCGTTGCAGGTACCGTTTGAACAGCTTGATGAATAGTCGGATCAAACGTTGCCCCATCAGCTGAGACTTCAGTAACGTTATTTTTCTTCAAGGCTTCTTGTAAATGACCATAAACCATTTCGACACCCTTCTTCAACTGTTGTGCAGTCTCATCCGTAGCGTCCGTGGCTAAAGCCCGTTCCAAGTTATCAAGCACTGGTAACACATCTTTAGCTAAGGTTTGACCATCATACTTAATAATCGATGCTTGTTCTTTCTTAAACCGATTTTGCATGTTCACAATTTCAGCTTGCGTCCGTAATAATTGGTCATCCTTTTGATCTAATTCTTGCTGCAAAGCTGCGAGTTTCGCATCTTTAGGATCAACTGGTGCGGTCGCCGTATCGGTTTGTGCATTTGTTTGATCATCAGTTGGTGCGGTTTGATCAGCTGCGGACTTTGCCGTTTGGCTAGCCGTCTGCTCATCAGCTTGCTCGCTAGTAGTTGGTTTTTTTGCCAATGATTTCATCTCCCTGTCCGTCACTCATCAAAGTACCGGTAATATTCTAACAGTTTGCGGGCCAGTTCACGCTGGAACGCGCCCATTAAGCCAATCATCCGTGAGTATGGCATGGCGGTCGGTCCTAGCAAGGCAATCATGCCTTGCCCGTGCCGATCAACATCATACGTTGCGGTAATTAAACTATAGTCTTTCAGCAAATCATTGGTAATTTCGTTACCAATTCGTACTTGAATATGCTGACCAGGCGACCCAATCACATTTGCGAGACTGTCGGTCTGATCAAGCAACGAGTACAATGACTGCATTTCCTTAGGATTCTGCATGGTCGTATAATTAAATAAATTTAACTTGCCACCCACATAAAATCGTTCAGAAGCTGCCTTGGACAATACACTGCCAAAGATATCCAAGAACCCGTTGGGATTTTGCAAGTACTGCGATAATTTCAACGGAATTTCTTGCTGTAGCTTTGACAAGACGTCTTGTAACGGCAGGCCAATCAATTGGTCATAAATGAAACGAACAACTGGTTCCAGCTCATCGCCAGTTAAGTCATTCGGAATTGTAAACGTTTGGTTCTCGACATCACCGTTATTCGTCACTAAGATAGCCATCACCTGATGATTACCTAGTGGGACTAACCGGAAGCCACTTAACCGACTGTTCTTTAATTCCGGTCGCAGTGTAAACGTCGTATAACTTGTCAATTGTGACAAAATATCCGCCGATTGTGCGACAATCTCATCAATTTTATGAAATTCACCACCCAATGAATGTTGGATGACCTTCAAATCGTTGCCGTCAACTTTTTCAGGCTTCAAGATATGATCAACATAATAACGATAGCCTTTAATTGACGGAATCCGACCAGAAGATAGATGCGTTTTGACGATTAGACCTAAATCTTCAAGTTGGGCCATTTCATTACGAATGGTGGCCGAGCTAACCTTCATGGGCAGCTCTTGGACTAAAGATTTAGACCCGACTGGGTTACCGCCTTCGGTATAGTCACGGACAATAGCCTTCAAAATTAGGCTTTGTCGTTCAGTTAACGTGATCATCACCTCTTTTTAGCACTTAACTTAATAGAGTGCTAACACAGTTACTAATATAACAACCTCTTAGGTTAAAGTCAAGGAAAGACAAAGTTTTTTAGCAAAATAATTGTTCGACTGCTAATTTAGCCTAACCGATCACTGAGACCGCAAAAAACCTCAGACCACGGTCCAAGGTTAATGGCAATAATTTGAATTTAGCGTTCGGCACGATTGATAGCCGCATCAATCACTTGATTATCGAACGGTTCTTGTAGATAAGCCGGATTATCAATTGGCAAATGCACCTTGAAGTCTGCAAAACGTTGAATTTTAACCGTTGCTTGGTCGATTTCAAACCCCAAGACGTGCCCGCCCAACTGATGGTCGTGACTTAAGAAGTGCAAGTGAAATCCACCGACTGTTGCACCTTGAAAAAGTTGGGGGGCAAAGTAGCCAATAATCGTACCATCGACAGCTTGCCCTTCAAATTCTGGTTGCTGAGCCGTAGCCGCTACCAATGGCTGATAAGGTGGCTGCTGCCGTGGTGCGACCCGCGTCTTGATGTGTTTAAAACGACCATCCACTCGGACCGCTGCAAAAACATTCATTAATTGATAGTCCTTTAATAGCTGCTTTTCAAACGCTGCTTGTGTTAGCGCGGCAACGGGGCTACTCTTCACTGGCTTTTCAAAATGAACGGAAGCAAATGGCAACGTTTCGGTCGCCGCAATCTCACGAATCTGGCCGTCTTCGCGGGCTTGATAAGCAGTGCCATTTAAAATAATGACCTCCCCATCTAGCCCATCTAAAGTCCCAATTCCAGTATCACCATGTTTTAACAATTCGCCAGCAGTAATCGTCCCTGTATATAACCCTGGCACCAATAAGCCTAACGTCCCATGTTGAAAAATCGTATCTGTTGCTACCATTTGCTAGTCCTCCTCATCGTTCGCTTTTGCTGTACTCGCCGACCATAATCGCGGTTTGGCCTGGAACGGGTGGGCCATATAATAGGCCCGGGTCGCTTGTTCATCACTTTTTAGTTGTGTGACTAAATCGGCCGCTGCTGCAAACTTTACTTCACCACGCATCCGATGACCCCAGCGAATCACTAAAGTTTGACCATAAATATCACCCGTAAAATCTAATAAATAGATTTCAACGGTAATCGGTCGATCTTGACCAAAAGTAACATTACGCCCAACTGAAGCCATGCCTTGCACCCACTTTGAGCCAACTTGAACCATCGTGGCATAAATACCAATTCCAGGTACTCGGGTATTGGTATTATGCGCAACATTTGCCGTTGGAAAGCCTAACGTTCGCCCACGAGCTTCACCGTGGACAACCACCCCCGTCGTTTCATATTGATAACCTAATAGCTCATTAGCCTCATCAATTTGGCCTAAGTCTAGTGCCGTTCGAATCCGAGTTGAACTAATTTTAGCTTGTGCATCAAGTTTTTTAGGCACCTCAATAATGTCAAAACGGCCCTGCGCATACGTCCCTAAAAGCGGCATATTTGCAATCGTTGCGGGTCCATAAGTATAGTCAAAACCAGCAACCACCGTCTGCGCATGCAAGCCGACAATTAATTGATCGACAAAGACTTGGGGCGGTAAAGCGCCAACGATTGCATCAAAATGTAAAACGTACAATAAATCAACGTCTAATTCGGTCATCAAAGCGGCCTTTTGCTCGATAGTCGTCAAATAGCGGACTTGTTGTGGGTCTGTTTTTTGAAAAACAACGGAGGGATGTTGATCAAACGTCATCACTGCCAGTCGGGCACCTTGAGCTCGGGCTACTTTTCGTGCCGTTGCCACCACTTGCTGATGGCCCCGATGTACGCCGTCAAAAAAACCGAGTGCCAAAACAACTGGCCCAGCCGGAATTTGACTAGTGACATCAGGATAAGTTAAGTTAATCACCTGCATGTCAAAAAAACTCCTTAATTTACCGAAAACATTTTAAATGGTTTATAACGTTGTTCGGCTTCACGATAACCATATAAACATTTTAGACTGCCTTGATAGGTCAATGCAACCAACGTGTCTGCATTAGGCGCTTTTTGTTGGCCTTCGTCAGCCGTTAAAAAGGCCCCGTTTCGGACACGTTCCCATTGCGCAGCCGTAAGCGCCACTTGGGGATACTGGGTTAAAGCTTGATCGATCGGGGCTAATAAATCGTCAGCGGTCCCAGCTTCAACTTGAGCCGCAATTTCTTCAAAGGTAACCGTTTGATCCAAGGTAAAGCCGCCGCTCTTTAAGCGCGTTAAATCACTCATCACAGCGGGGACGCCTAGCTTTTTACCAACATCAACCGCCAAAGTTCGGACATAAGTCCCCTTGCTACAAGCCACCGTGAAGTAAACCGTCTGTGTTTGCGTGGCATCATCATAAGTTGCAGCTTGACGTTGTTTGAAGCTAGCGATTTCAATCTGCCGTTCTGGCCGTGCGACTGTCTCTCCATGCCGTGCATAGTCATATAATCGCCGACCATTCACTTTCACCGCTGAAAACATTGGTGGAATTTGGGTAATGGTACCCGTCATTTGGGCTAAAGCCGCATCAATTTCGGTCGCCGTAAACGGCTTGGTAATTGGCGTTCTTGCAACTTCTTCACCATCTAAATCTTCCGTTGTTGTCGCAAACCCAAAGGTAATACTCCCTTGATATTCTTTGCCAGAAGCGACTAAGAACTGCACAACTTTGGTCGCATTACCGATACAAATTGGCAACACACCATCGACACTCGGATCGAGGGTGCCAGAATGGCCCACTTTTCTAGTTTGATATAATCTACGAATTTTGGCAACGCAGTCAAAACTAGTTAGACCGCGGGGTTTATATAATGGTAAAATTCCATTTGGCATTATTTTTGCTCCTTAAAATTAACTCTGTTCAGTATACCACACCACTTGGCCGCCAAAAAAGCGTCGCCAATCCAAATGGATTGGGCGACGCTTTTTAAGGTTAACGTCTTGCTTAATCTTGACGTTTCAAGTTGTTAATCAACTGATCAATGTGACTCCCATATTGGACGGAATGATCCCGCTCAAAAGTAAGTTCAGGCGTCTTATAAATACTGAGACGTGATCCTAATTCACTCCGAATCAAGCCCTTCGCTTTTTCAAGCCCGGCAGCCGTCTTCGCATCATCTGATGCTTTATCAGATAAAATACTGTAGTAAATCGTTGCTTGCTGTAAATCGCCCGTTACCGTTACGCCGGTAATCGTCAATCCAGCCACGCGTGGATCACGAACTCGTTTCAATAAAATGTCATCGACTTCGCGTTGAATCTCTTGCTCTAGTCGACCGACTCGATAATGTTGTGCCATCGCTAATGCACCTCCGTTGGCGTCCGTTTATTCAACCGGAACTTCCTTCATGACATAAGCTTCGATAACATCGTTAACACGAATATCGTTATAATCTTCAATCCGTAAACCTAATTCAAAGCCTTGCTTAACTTCCTTAACGTCATCTTTGAAACGTCGTAAGCTGGCTAACTTGCCATCATAAATAACGACACTATCACGGATAACACGAACACCGGAGTCCCGATGGATCACCCCATCAGTGACCATCCCACCACCGATTGTACCAATCTTAGAAACCTTATAGATTTCACGGATTTCGGCTTGACCAGTGATTTTTTCTTCGTAAGTTGGTTCGAGCATCCCCTTCATCGCACTTTCGATTTCGTCGATTGCATTATAAATAACTTGATGCAACCGAATATCAACATCGTCCGTGTCAGCTTGGGACTTGGCTTGTGGCGTTGGCCGCACATTGAACCCAATAATGATGGCATTACTTGCTTCTGCTAAAGCGACATCACTTTCGTTAATGGCCCCAACTGCGGTATGGATAATATTGACCCGCACGCCTTCAACTTCAATCTTCCGTAAACTACCAGCTAAGGCTTCCACGGAACCTTGAACATCCGCCTTAATAATGACGTCAACTTCTTTAATTTCACCTTGTTTCATTGAATCAAACAAGTTATCCAAAGTAACGTGTGCAGTTTGCTTCCGTTCATCCATTAAAGCTTGCTTAGCCCGTTGTTCACCAGCATCACGCGCTGTCTTTTCGTCATCGAAGACTACGAAACGATCACCAGCTTCAGGAACATCACTTAATCCAGTGATTTCAATTGGCGTTGATGGAATGGCTTCTTTCAGGCGTCGGCCTTGATCATTGGTCATCGTCCGTACACGACCATAGGTATTCCCAACAACAACTGGGTCCCCAACATGCATCGTCCCTTGTTGAACCAACAAGGTTGCTGTTGAGCCTTTACCACGATCTAAACTAGCTTCTAGTACTGAACCAGCCGCATTTTGTTTTGGATTGGCCTTTAATTCTAAGACTTCTGCTTGTAATAAGATCATGTCCAATAATTCATCCAAGTTCTTACCGAATTTAGCTGAAATTTGAACAAAAATCGTATCGCCACCCCAGTCTTCAGAAATTAACCCATATTCAGTTAATTGTTCCATGACATGGTTCGGGTTAGCACCTGGCTTGTCAATCTTGTTAACCGCCACAATAATTGGGACCTTGGCAGCTTTCGCATGATTAATCGCTTCGATTGTTTGTGGCATAACACCATCATCGGCTGCCACAACCAAGACCGTAATATCGGTAATATCAGCACCACGCGCCCGCATTTCTGTAAAGGCCGCATGCCCAGGTGTATCCAAGAACGTAATCGGTTTACCGGCATGCTTGACCTGGTAAGCCCCAATCGCTTGGGTAATCCCACCAGCTTCACCAGCAGTAACGTGTGTATGCCGTAACTTATCAAGCAACGTCGTCTTACCATGATCAACGTGACCCATGACTGTAACAACTGGTGCCCGCGTTTCCAAGTTTTCGGTATTGTTGTTTTCATCATCGAAGAACTTATCTAAGTCGGTAACATCCACTTGGACTTTTTCTTGAGCATTGATGCCGTAATCAGCTGCTAGAACTTCAATCGTATCCTTATCTAAGGATTGATTTTGGTTGACCGCCACGCCTAACATAAATAACTTCTTGATAATTTCAGCTGGTTCGCGATGTAAAATTTTACCCAAATCTTGGGCGTTCATCCCGATGGTATAAATCAACGTTTCTGGCAATGGCCGGTCTTTACGTACTGAAACCGGCTTGTTGCTAACTTGACGAATCCGTTGATTCTTGCGGCTTTGTTTCTTATTGCGACGACGGTTGTTATTCCCGCCACGATAACGACTATTACTATTGTTTAAACCGCCACCAAAGCGGCCACTACCATTGCGGCTACTGTTATTGTTGTTGCTGCCGCTAGTGGTTCGATTGCTGTTACTGGTCCGATTAGCACTCGTTGTTGACCGGTTACTACTCGTATTTGATCGGTTACTACTGGTGTTAGAACGATTTGAACTGGTAGTTGACCGGTTTGAACTAGTCGTTGATCGGTTCGTATTGTTGCTAGTACGACTTGAGTTATTCGATGAATTCCGCGAGCCAGTCGTGTTATTTGAGCGGTTAGCTGAGTTGCCATTACTCCGGCTACTATTGTTACTCGTCCGGTTGTTAGTCGTATTAGAACGACTAGTATTGCCGTTACTCCGGTTACTATTAGTCGTATTTGACCGTGAGCTTGATGGTCGTGAATTAGTTGAACTAGTCCGACTACTATTGTTGCTACTCCGGTTTTGGCTACTACTGTTGCTACTGCTATTATTAGTTTTGTTATTATTTCGATTATTATTCAAAGAATCACCACTCTGTTGATGACGCGAGTTGGATTGCTGCTGGTTAGCAGTTCGTGTCACACTTTTGGCTTCAGTTTTTGAAGCCGGACTGGTTGCCCCAGTCGTTGTAGATTTCGGATTGGTAACAGTGCGAGCGCCCTTTAACTGCCGCGCTTCATTGTCACCGAGTGTCGACATATGATTTTTGACGGAGAATCCCAACTGTTGTGCTTGCGCAATCAACTGTTTACTTGGAATATCTAGCTCCTTCGCTAATTCATAAATTCGCTTTTTCCCCATATCTTCACCCTCCTTTAACTAGTCATGATCGCTACCATCTTCCGCGCAAATCCGCGATCGGTAATCGCATAAACGGTGCGTTGATTACCGGTTGCCGTGTTCATTTCCGCTTTTGTAAACGTATCGATCACTGGTACATCATAAAATTGGGCCTTGTCATGAAACTTCTTAGCAGTCGTGGGACCGGCATCACTGGCAATAAAGACCAATTTTGCCGATTGGTTACGAATTGCAGCTAGGGTTAACCCTTCGCCCGCAATTTGTTTTCTGGCACGCCTTGAAAGGCCCAGTAGGTTTAAACAAGCTTGATTAGGCGTCATCACCGAACAATTCCTTTCGGGCCTGTTGATGATCAACATATGCCACTAAATCATCATAGAATGCGGCGTCCACTTTAATCCCAAAAGCCTTATCAAAAGTCTTTTGCTTTTTGGCCTGCGCCGCAATCTTAACATCTAATGCGATATAAGCGCCACGACCTGGATTTTTACCCGTTGGATCAACGGACACTTCATCTTGCTTGTTTTTAACAACCCGGACTAAGTCTTTCTTGGGATGCATCTCACCCGTTACAATATCTTTACGTAACGGCACTTTTCTTTTTTTCATATCCCGGACCTCCTCTAATTACGCCTCATCACTCGCTGAAGGATGCGACTCATCAGCTACCGTTGCGGTAACATCTAAGTCATCATCGTCAGCACTTGATGGTTCATCTGGCGCAACACTGTCAGCAACCACATCGACTTCCGGTGCATCGGGGGTTGATTCAGGTGCTACTTCAGCTGGCTTTTCATCCATTATATCAGAAGCTTCGGTTTCAGATTTAATATCGATCTTAAATCCAGTTAATTTTGCAGCTAAGCGGGCATTTTGTCCCCGTTTACCGATTGCCAATGATAATTGATAATCTGGCACAATTACTGTACAGCCACGTTCATTTTCAGGATCAAAGATAACATCCAAAACTTCAGCTGGGTTTAAGGCATTGGCAATAAAGACAGCCGTATCATCCGTCCATTCCACAATGTCCATATTTTCGCCGTGCAGCTCATTAACGATGGTTTGGACCCGTTGGCCTTTAGGACCGACACAAGTCCCCACAGGGTCAACGTTAGGGTTATTAGAACGAACCGCAACCTTCGCCCGATCGCCAGCTTCACGAGCAATCGAAACAATCTCAACAATCCCATCAAAAATTTCAGGGACTTCTTGTTCAAATAATCGTTTCAATAAATCTGGCGCAGTCCGTGAAACGAAGACTTGCGGCCCTTTAGCAGCATTCTCAACCTTCGAAACATAAACCTTAATCCGGTCATGAATCCGATAAGTCTCGCCAGGTAATTGATCCGCCCGGCTCATAACAGCTTCGACTTTACCTAAGCTAACATAAACAAACCGATTATCTTGGCGTTCAACTTCACCAGTCACGATTTCATTCTCGTATTGGCTGTATTCATCAAAGATTATCCCACGTTCAGCTTCGCGTACCCGTTGCATAATAACTTGTTTAGCGGTTTGGGCCGCAATCCGACCAAAGTTTTTAGGCGTGACTTCAAACCGAATATCATCGCCTAATTCGTAGGCTCGATTAATTGCTAGGGCATCTTGCAAACTAACTTCCAAACGGGAATCAAACACATCTTCCACGACTTCTTTAACCGCATAAACATGAATATTACCTTTAATTTGATCAAAGTCAACTTCCACGTTTTGGGCTTGGCCGTAATTGCGCTTATAAGCTGAAACTAACGCCGCTTCTAAGGCTTCAATGACGACTTCTTTTTTGATGCCTTTTTCTGATTCAAGGGTGTCTAACGCCCCTAATAATTCCTTACTCATGTGTAAACTCCTTTGCTAACTAGAACTTAACCGCTAATCGGGCTTGTGCAATTTGTTGCCGATCAATGGTAATCGTCTTGTGCCGCGTTTTATCTAAGTAATCAATGGTCAAAGTGGTTGGGGTAACTGCTTTTAAGTCGCCTTCAAAGATTTTCTTACCATCTAATTTTTGATATAAGCCAACGTGGACGTATTGTCCAATCGCCATTTCGTAATCGGCTTCTTTTTTCAAAGGCCGTTCAGCACCCGGTGAGGATACCTCCAAGAAATAGGCTTGTGGAATTGGGTCTGGATCCATTGTATCTAATTTTTCACTTAATTCATCACTGACCATTGCACATTCTTCAATGTTAATGCCACCTGGTTTATCGATATAGATTCGCAAGTACCAACTTTGGCTCTCACGAACAAATTCAACATCGACTAATTCAAACTGATGGGCAGTCACAATCGTTTGTGCCAAAGGTTGAATGGTCTCAACAACAGTATTGCTCACGTCTACGCCTCCTATCCAGATTAGTCCAATAAAAAGAGTGAGCATCGCTGCTCACTCGTTAACGAGTTTTAAAATACACTCATATATTATCATAATTGGACTAAATCCGCAACTCTACGCTGTTTTAACGTCGCAATTAGAATAGTGAAAGTTGGTTTTCATCAGGCAAGCCTTCTAAAACCCCATTTTCAGTCATAAAGTCAATTAATGTCTTGGAAACTTTGCCTCGTTTAGACAAGTCTTCCTTTGATAAAAACGGCTTATCCGCCCGAGCCGCCACAATTTGTTTAGCGACGTTCAGCCCCAAACCAGGCACGGAGCGGAATGGCGCAATCAATGTTTTACCATCAATTAACCAATCAGACGCATCCGACTTGTCTAAATCAACCATCGAAAAATTGAACCCCCGTTCAAGCATTTCATTGGCTAATTCCAACACGGTCAGCAGATTTTTCTCCTTCGTCGACGCATCCATACCTTTATCAGTAATTGTCTTCATTGCGGCTTTCACGGCTTCTTTACCATGGGCCATTGCAACTAAGTCAAAATCATCGGCTCGAACTGAGAAGTAGGCTGTGTAGTAAATCAGTGGGAAATAAACCTTGAAATACGCCACCCGCAACGCCATCAAAATATACGCCGCGGCATGGGCCCGCGGGAACATATACTTAATCTTCAAACAAGATTCAATGTACCAATCAGGAACATCGGCATCTTTCATCGCTTGTTGCCAATCATCAGGAATCCCACGCCCTTTTCGCACGTGCTCCATAATCTGAAATGACATATCTGATTCCATCCCATAATGAATCAAGTCGGTCATGATATTATCCCGACAACCAATAACCTCGGCCAAAGTGACGGTGCCATCTTTAATCAATTCTTCGGCATTTCCCAACCAAACATCTGTCCCATGGGAAAGACCGGAGATCTGTAATAGTTCATTAAAGGTCGACGGATGGGTCTCTTCCAGCATCCCACGGACAAATCGCGTCCCAAATTCTGGAATTCCTAAGGTCCCGGTTTTGGAGAAAATCTGTTCCGCAGTCACCCCAAGCACTTCTGGACTCGAAAAAATCTTCATCACATTGGGATCAACTGGTGGAATACTTTCCGGATTAACCCCTGATAAATCTTGGAGCATCCGAATCATAGTTGGATCATCATGACCCAAAATATCAATTTTTAAAATATTATCATGAATCGAATGGAAATCAAAATGGGTCGTTTGCCAAGCCGCACTCTGATCATCCGCGGGATACTGAACTGGCGTAAAATCATAAATATCCATGTAATCCGGCACAACAATAATACCAGCCGGATGTTGCCCAGTCGTTCGTTTAACCCCGGTCGTCCCTTTCGCTAACCGATCAATCTCAGCATTTCGCAACGTCTGATTGGTATCCCGTTCATACGCTTTAACGTAGCCATAACCCGTTTTGTCTGCCACCGTCCCAATCGTCCCAGCTCGATAAACATTCTTCTCACCGAACAAGACTTTCGTATAATTGTGGGCAATTGGCTGATAATCGCCTGAAAAGTTCAAATCAATATCAGGGACTTTATTCCCGTAAAAGCCTAAGAACGTTTCGAAAGGAATATTATGGCCATCTCGCACTAAGTTAGTCCCACACTCAGGACAAGCCTTGGGCGGCAAATCATAACCGGAACCATATTCATTATTTGTATAAAAGTGCGAATATTGGCAGTTTGGACACCGATAATGCGGCGGCATGGGGTTAACTTCAGTAATCCCCGACAAGGTAGCCACTAAACTAGAGCCCACTGACCCCCGCGAGCCAACTAAGTAACCATCTTTATTACTCTTAAATACCAAACGTTGCGCAATCAGATAAATCACTGAGAACCCATTGCCGACAATACTCTTTAATTCTTTATCGACACGCTTCTGTACAATTTCTGGTAATGGCTGACCGTACCAAGCATGTGCCCGATCCATGGTTAACTTTTTAATTTCATCTTCGGCGCCGGCCATTCGTGGTGTATAAAGCTTATCCTTGACCGGCCGAACCACTTCAAACTGAGCTGCAATTTGTTGCGGGGTCGTCACGACAAGCTCATGTGCTGTGGCTTCACCTAAGAAACTAAAATCTTTTAACATTTCCGTGGTCGTCCGAAAATGGACATCCGGGCGCTCTGTCCGATTCAACGGATTGGCCCCACCTTGTGAATGAATCAAAATCTTCCGATATATTTTATCTTCCGGATTTAGATAATGGACATCCCCAGTCGCAGCAACCGGAATCTTTAAATCATGGCCCAAATCAACCATATTTTTAATAATTTCTTCCAAATGCGCATTATCTGCAATTAAGCCACTTTCGATCAATGGCGCATACACTGGTTTTGGCTGGACTTCCAAAAAGTCATAGTAACTCGCTTTTTGTCGCGCTTCTGCCTGACCTTTTTGCATCATTGCCGTAAAGACTTCGCCACTGGCGCATGCTGATCCTACTAAAATCCCATCGCGATATTTATTCAGCACACTACGCGGCACTCGCGGCACACGATAATAATAGGCCACATTTGATAGTGAAATGATTCGGAATAAATTCTTAAGCCCGGCTTGCGTTTGCGCATATAAGGTTGCGTGAAAAGGCCGAGCATGTCGATACGCCGCATTTTCATTCATATGATCATTTAGTTGGTCATGGAATTGAACGCCATAACGGTCTTCAGCATCTTTCAAAAACAAATGATTCAAGTGTCCGGTTGATTCTGCATCATAAATCGCCCGGTGATGATGTTCCAAAGCCACATTGAACTTTTTGGCTAGGGTATTCAACCGATAACTTTTAAAAGTTGGATATAGCCAACGCGCCAAAGTTAACGTATCAATAATTGGATTCTCAATTGGTCCCATCCCATGACGTGCATAACCTGTATTCATAAAGCCCACATCAAAAGTAACGTTATGTCCAACAATAATGGCGTCACCGTAAAAATCACGAAAGTCTTTAAAGACCTCTTCTTCAGACTTAGAGCCACGAACCATATCATCCGTAATACTGGTTAAATTAGTCGTCGTTTCTGATAAATGAAATCCAGGATCAATAAATGCTTCAAATTGATCAACAACATTCCCTTTGACCATTTTAACCGCCGATAGTTCAATGACCTTATCGTAAATCGCCGATAACCCCGTTGTTTCAACGTCAAAGATAACGTAAGTGGTCTCTTTCAAGTCCGTGTGGGCGTCATTATACGCAATCGGCACCCCATCATCGACCATGTTCGCTTCCACACCGTACAAAATCTTAATATGGTTCTTTTCACCGGCAGCAAAAGCTTCTGGAAAGGCCTGTGCTCCCGAATGATCAGTAATTGCAATCGCTGGATGCCCCCATTTGGCCGCTTGCTTCACATAATCGCTCACACCATTAGTTGCATCCATCTGACTCATATTCGAGTGTAAGTGTAATTCCACTCGTTTTTCATCAGCAGGCGCCGTATCTTGCCGCGTCGCATGCGATGTTTCATTAATATCATACGCATTAATCGTCAAGTCTCGCATGAAACTATCTTCTTGCACTGAGCCGCGGGCACGAACCCACATCCCAGGTTTTAAGGCCGCAAATTGCGCCTCATCTTCACTATTACGCGAGAACTTCTTAATGACCATTGATGAACTGTAATCAGTCACTTTTAAAATTAAGAGTTGCCGTTGTGACCGTAAAACCCGGACTTCCATGTCAAAAACATAACCTTCAACAATAACCGAACGTTCTTCTTCTGTGATTTGAACCATTTGTTTGGCCGGTTCAGCTGGATTAATTTGTTTTCCTAATTGAACTGGACCATCAATTTGAGCTGGTGCATCGGCTTGCTGCTGACGCTTTTCATTGGCTTTTTTTATCGCCACTGCGGCTTTTTTGGCTAACGCTTCATCAGATTTAGCCTTCTGCACATGAAAAGCATTGATTTTGGCTTGCGAGGCTGATTCATCAATCATCGTATGCACTGAAAACTTAGGAAATCCAAGTTGCTGATAGGTTGCTTCGATAGGACCAAGCGCCTGATTATTCAAAAAATTCTGAATCACTTCATTTTCAGCTAATAATAAGACACGACCATCTTCATACGTTGGCACATTGCTATTACACAATGATTGTACTAAAGGCGATGAAATCCCACTATTTTGAACAATCCATTCCCAATAATCGGCCAACAACCGTTGATTAACTGCCTCGTCATCCGTGGTAATTCGTAGTTGAACACCAGCAATGTCATGAAAAGCGGCACTTAGCTGGTTCTGAAATGTCATAAATTGCGTATATGGCAACACGTGTTGGAAATGAAGTTGGAATTCCCAGACCTTTGACGTTTGATGCACGACTAACTTTTCAATCGTCGCATCGGTAAAGGCGGGATCCATCGCCATTCCAATCTGTTCAAGCAATTTCGTAAACATTTCTTGCTGATTTAAACTCACGCTGGTTCCTCCTTGGTTACAACTAACTAAAATCACCTAGTTTCTAGGTTGCCGAAACTAGGTGACTTCTGCCTACATTATCATTAAGTGTACGCATTTTTAGACTAACTTGCAACGATTGCACTGCAAAGCTTAGTTAATGTTTTTTAATAAAACTGCCAAATTATTGGCGATTTCTTCTTGTTTAACTTCTAACGTTTCACCAGTTTGACGAAGCTTAATTTCAACAATGCCTTCACTGGCCTTTTTCCCAATCGTAATCCGTGCAGGAATACCCATTAAATCAGAATCCGCGAACTTAACCCCTGGCCGTTCTTTCCGGTCATCATAAAGCACATGATACCCAGCCGCTTCCAATTGTGCTTCGGCCTGATTGGCAACTTCGACTTGGTCTGCTTTTTTAGGATTAACTGGAATCACATGCACGTCAAATGGGGCGATGGCTTTGGGCCACACTAACCCATTTTCGTCTGAGCGCTGTTCGGCAATGGCTGAAAGTAACCGTGAGACCCCGATTCCATAACATCCCATAATAACTGGAATATTTCGACCATTTTGATCCAAGACTTCGGCATGTAAATCTTTAGAATAACGCGTCCCTAATTTAAAGATATGTCCAATCTCAATTCCCTTGGTAAACTTCAAGACTCCAGCGCCATCAGGTGATAATTCGCCCTCTTGCGCAAACCGAATATCGACATAAGCTTCAGCGTGGAAATCTCGCTCTGGATTAACATTAATCAGATGATGGCCATCTTCATTAGCGCCAACCGTAATATTCGCCATATCCTTAACATAAACATCCGCAATAATTTTAACTTCATCACTAACGCCAACTGGGCCTAATGATCCAAAGCTAGCCTTAAGATACGTTTGCGCTTGTTCAGGAGTTGCCATTACTAAGGTATCCACACCAAGGTAATTCTTTAATTTAATGTCATTAACTTCGTGATCGCCACGAACTAATGCCATTACTGGTTCGTCATCTGCCATAAACAGCATACTCTTAACCAATTGATCAGCATCAACTTGTAAGAATTCAGCCAATTCATCAATTGTGCCAACACCAGGGGTGTCAATTTTTTCCAAGTCTTTTAGTGAAGCATGTGACTTCTTAGGCACGTACAAACTCCGGGCCATTTCGAGGTTAGCGGCATAGTCACTCGCATCAGAATAGACAATTGTATCTTCACCAACTGGCGCAATCGCTGAATATTCACGCGAATCCTTGCCACCCATGGCACCGCCATCACCAATAATTGAACGAAATTGTAACCCACACCGTTCAAAAATATTTTGATAAGCTTGCGCCATCCCTTGGAACGTTTCGTCTAAGGAATCTTCATCTGCATGAAATGAATAGGCATCCTTCATGATAAATTCTCGTCCCCGTAATAAGCCATAACGTGGCCGATCTTCATCACGATACTTTGCTTGGATTTGATACAACGTTAAGGGGAGCTTTTTGTATGATTTAACTTCGTCACGAATGATGGAAGTGAACGTTTCTTCATGGGTCGGACCCAAGATAAATTCCCGATCATGCCGGTTTTTTAACTTAAAAAGTTCTGGGCCATAAGTTTGGTAACGGCCCGTTGCTTGCCAAAGTTCCGCGGGAATTACTGCTGGAACTAACATTTCAGCTGCCTCAATTTTTTCCATTTCTTCACGAATAATTTGTTCAATATTCGTCAATACCCGGTAGGCCAATGGTAAATACGCATACATCCCCGCTGAAATTTGCCGAATATAGCCGGCCCGTAACATCATTTGATGACTTAACGCTTCCGCGTCATTAGGCACTTCTTTTAAAGTTGGAATTAACAATTTTGATTGTTTCATCTACAAATATTCTCCTTAATTGTTCTGATCTAAGTCAAGCTTAGAAAAAATAACGCTGAATATCATTCCAAGTCACTAAAACCATTAATAACATTAATAAGCCAAAACCAATTAATGTAATCACACTTTCAGTTTCAAGTCGTAGTGGTTTACCACGAATACCTTCAACGATGTTTAATAAAATTTTACCACCATCCAGGGCCGGAATGGGTAACAAATTAACAATCCCTAAATTAATCGACAAGACTGCTAATAAATAAATCACCTGCCGCACCCCAGATTTGGCTGCTTGTGAGGTCGTTGCAAAAATTGCGACCGGCCCACCAAGGTCATTCAAACTAAAGCCATGAGTCACCATATGCCCTAATACTTGGAAAATTTGTTTCGTAATATTCCACGCACCAGTCACGCCATAGCCTAATTTTGCGCCTAAACTCGTATCCGTGACCGTCGCCCATTTAACCCCAATTTGACCAACTCGATTACCTGCAACTTTTTTAGCTGCTGGCTTGACCGCAATTGTTTGGGTTTTCCCCGCTCGTTTAAGGGTTAACTGCAACCGTTTATTAGGATTATCTTGAATAAGTAACGAAATTGACTGCGCATCCGTCATTTTTTTGCCATTGACAGCAACGATTTGATCATTTTTCTGAATGCCAGCTTGGCGCGCAACTGAATGGGCCGTCGTGCCAGCAACATGCGTGGTCACCGTTGTTACGCCACCTTGCATAAATGCTAAGATAGCAAACGTAATGATGGCTAAAATGAAGTTATTCATTGGGCCCGCAAAATTAGTGAGCATTCGTTGCCACAACTTAGCTGATTGAAACTGGACATCTACCGGTGCAATCTGAACTTCGGTCCCATCGTGCTCGACAATGGTCGCATCGTGTTGTACCTGGTAACGTTTAACCGCAGTTTCATCGCCATTTTCATAGCCTTCAATCCAAAGTTCTTTTTCTAAATCCGTGGCCGTAACCGACATGGGAATCCCATTAAATAAAGTTGTTTTCTTACTAGCATTAATGGAATGAACCAACCCATCCGCGCCAATTTGTAAACTAACTGGCGTACCAGGCTTCAGTTCTTCATCCTCATCATCGGCGACGCCGGCCATCCGTACATAACCACCAATGGGTAATAAACGTAACGTATAGGTAGTTGCATGCCGTCGCATGGCCACAATCTTAGGCCCCATGCCGACTGAGAATTCGCGCACTAAAATTCCGGCTCGTTTGGCAAAAAAGAAATGTCCAAACTCATGAACAATAACGAGAATCCCAAAAACGATGATGAACGTAATAATCGTAACTATCAAATTAACGTTCCTTTCTCCCACCTAATTCGGGGAACTGCCAGCCTTAAAAGAGACCAAATAAATGTGCAATTGGGAAAACTAATAACATACTATCAAACCGATCTAAAATCCCACCGTGTCCTGGTAAAATTTTACCAGAATCTTTCACACCATAGTAACGTTTCAACGCAGATTCGACGAGATCACCGAATTGACCCACAATTGATAAGATAATCGTGATTGCTAACATACTGAACCAGTTGGTATATCCCACTTGGAACCAGAGGGCAAAGGCCATCCCAATTACAACACCAATCACACTACCACCGATACAACCTTCCCACGTTTTATTCGGGCTAATGGGGGTTACTTTATGTTGACCTAATTTCCGACCAACTGAGTACGCACCGCTATCAGTCGCCCAAACGATAAAGAGCAGATAGAGAAGCATTTCCACGTTAACACCACGGGCAGCGGTAAAGTAGTTAAAGCCCATCCCGATATAGAAAATACCTAAAGTTAACATCCCTGCATCATCAAATGAAAACCGATTACGTGACCAAACTGTCCGTAACAGTAATAAAATAATGAGGAAATAAACAACATAAGCTTTGTTTAATTGATCTGGCAGTCCATTAAACCACTGATTAGGTGCAATCTCAATCATAACGGCCAGCATACTGATTAACGCTTCAAACGAAATCAATAGTTTTTTACGCATGATTAACAGCTCACCCATGGCAATTACTCCTAAGACCATGGCAACAATGTCTAACGTAATGCCACCTATAAAAATCACCGGTATAAATAGAATTAACGCAATTACGGCCGTAATGACCCGTTGTCTCATAACTTAAAACCCCTTTTTATTTTTGATCCGACAACCCGCCAAATCGGCGATCCCGCCGTTGGAAATCAGCAATACAAGCCTGTAAGGTCGTCGCTGAAAAGTCTGGCCATTTTACATCCGTAAAGACCAGTTCACTGTAAGCAATCTGCCACAGCAAAAAGTTGGAAATTCGTTCTTCACCACTGGTCCGAATCAATAAATCCGGATCATTATACGGTGCCAACTGAGCAGTCATTAGCGCTTGATCGACCGCCGTCTCATCAATCGCGTCAACTGCAAGATGCCCGTCAGCAACTTGTTGAGCAAGTGCTTTGATTCCGGTGACAATTTCAGCCCGTGAACCATAGTTTAATGCAAAGTTCAGTACCATACCATCACAGGCTTGGGTATCCGCAATCGCTTTGTTAACCGCCTTTTGGGTTGCAGCCGGCAACTGATCCGTATAACCCATCACTTGCACCCGAACGTTATTCTTAACCAAATCGGGCACAAAGGTATCAAAGAAGTTCACCGGTAGCTGCATTAAATAATTAACCTCAGCCTGTGGTCGCTTCCAATTCTCGGTTGAAAAGGCATACAAGGTTAACACTTTGACGCCAAGATCACTTGCCGCAATCGTGATTGTCTTAACTGTATTCATACCTTCTTTATGCCCAGCAATGCGCGGTAAATGCCGTGCTTTGGCCCAACGACCATTACCATCCATGATAATTGCAACATGCGCCGGTATCCGCTTAGGATCAAGTTCCACCGTAGCTGCGGTTGTTGCATCATTCTTATTTAAAAAAGCGAACAAATTGCACCTCCAAAAAAAGCTTAACCAAGCACTATTTTACCAAAAAAAGACCGATTAAACTATTAGTCAACAAAAAAAGGCTTGAATTTCTTCAAGCCTTAATAAATAGACAAGCTTTATTAGCCTTCAAGAATTTCTTTTTCCTTGTCAGCAACGATTGATTCGACTGCCTTACCAGCAGCATCTGTCAATTTTTGCGCTTGGTCTTCAAGTTCATGCAATTGATCATCCGTAAATTGGCCTGCTTTATGGCCGCGTTTTAAAGCATCCATCGCATCACGACGTGCATTTCGAACGGCAACCTTACCGCGTTCACCTTCGGCTTTAACATCTTTTGCCAATTCTTTACGACGTTCTTCAGTTAATTGTGGAATCACTAACCGAATTGCCGAACCATCATTAGCAGGACTGATACCCAAGTCAGAAGCCAAAATAGCTTTTTCAATTTCTTTTAAAGCTGTTTTATCGAATGGCGTTACCATCAAGACCCGTGGTTCTGGGACAGTAATTGAAGCCATTTGATTTAATGGCGTTAAAGTCCCATAATAATCGGCTGAAACGCGGCTTAATAAGGATGCATTTGCGCGACCTGCACGAATATTACCTAATTCACGTTGTAAGGCAACTTCAGCCTTCTTCATGTTGCTTTGTGCTTCTTTTAAGATTGGTTCTGTGACTGCCATGTTATTTCCCCCTGACGGTTGTGCCGATGTGTTCACCAGCAACAACTTTGCGAATATTGCCTGGCTCGTTCAAGTTAAAGACTACGACTGGAATATCATTATCCATTGATAATGAGCTAGCCGTGGTATCCATCACTTGTAAGCCTTTATTGATAATATCAAGATGAGTTAACTTATCGAATTTAACTGCGCTTGCATCTTTATTAGGATCAGCCGAATAAACCCCATCAACCCCATTTTTAGCCATTAAAATGGCATCAGCGTTGATTTCAGCTGCTCGTAAAGCGGCCGTGGTATCCGTTGAGAAATAAGGACTACCCGTACCACCAGCAAAGATGACAATCCGCCGTTTTTCTAAATGTCGCATCGCTTTGCGCCGAATATAAGGTTCAGCAATTTGACGCATTTCAATCGAAGTCTGAACGCGCGTCGGCACGCCGATTGATTCTAGGTTATCTTGTAACGCCAAAGCGTTCATGATGGTTGCTAGCATACCGATATAATCAGCTTGCGCACGTTCCATGCCCATTTGAGCACCGGCTTCACCACGCCACATATTCCCACCGCCAACAACGATGGCAATCTGAACACCCATATCATAAACATCCTTCAGTTCTTCAGCAACAGTCTTAATTACCGGTGGGTTAATTCCAAACCCTTTTTCACCGGCTAAAGCTTCACCACTCAACTTTAGGATTACTCGCTTATATTTAACTTCCGACATCGTTTTGTCCTCCTCGAGATTATCTGTAACTATTCTACCATAATATTAATAACCATTATAGCAAAGCCGTAATTAGCCGTTGATTTTGCTAAAAAGGGATCGCCACAAAACAATGTTTTGTCGCAATCCCCATTAGTAAAGTCGAAAATCGACAGTTAGTCTTTGATTTGGCTCATAACTTCATCAACGAAGCTACCAGTTTGTTTTTCGATGCCTTCGCCGACTTCAAAGCGAACAAAGGTATTAACCTTGCCACCCTTTGATTCAACGTAGTGGGCAACTGTTTGGTCAGAATCCTTAACGAATTCTTGATCGTCTAAGCTGATTTCTGAAAGCCATTTATTCAAGCGACCTTCAACCATCTTTTCGATGATTTTTTCAGGTTTGCCTTCATTTTGAGCTTCTTTAACCAAGACTTCTTTTTCATGTGCCAAGGTTTCGCTAGGAACTTCAGCCCGAGAAACGTATTCTGGGTTAATAGCAGCAACATGCATTGCAACATCCTTAGCAGTTTCAGCATCGGCACCGTCTAAGACGACCAGAACCCCAATTTGGCCACCATTATGCAGGTAAGCGCCAAAGTTTTGGTCGGCACTCTTTTCGATCACTTTGAAACGACGTAAGCTGATCTTTTCACCAGTAACTTGACTCGTTTCGATGATTGCATCATTGATCGTGCCCTTAGTGGTCTTTAAGGTCAAAGCATCTTCAACAGATGCTGGTGCTTCTAAAGCAATTTGGTCAGCAACGATATCAACTAAGTCTTTGAATTGGTCGCTTGAGGCAACAAAGTCAGTTTCTGAGTTAACTTCCACGATGGCAGCGTGGTCATCATGAATTGCGACAACAGCCATGCCTTCAGCGGCAACGCGGCCACTCTTCTTTTCAGCTTTAGCAACGCCTTTTTCACGTAAAACATCAACGGCCTTTTGCATGTCGCCTTCAGTTTCAACTAATGCCTTTTTAGCATCCATCATACCAACACCCGTTTTGTCACGGAGTTCTTTAACTTGTGCTGCTGAAATCTTTGCCATAGTTTACTCTCCTTTGAGTACGTTTGATTTTTTTATAAAAGGCTGCCCACAAAATCAGGCCGATGAGGTCCGCGATTTTTTAGACAGCCTAATTATTTCAATTATTTATTGTCAGACTTGGTGTTGTCACCTTCAACAGCTTCAACGATGTCTTCTAAAGAGTCAACTGACTTTTTAGCATCCTTGTCGCCCTTGAAAGAGGCTTCAGTAACGTCTTCGTCTTCACCTTGACGACCTTCAATAATGGCATCAGCCACTTTAGAAGTAATCAAACGAACGGCACGAATAGCATCGTCATTTGAAGGGATGATAACATCAATATCGTCAGGATCAGTATTAGTATCAACCATCGCTACGATTGGAATGTTCAATTTTTGAGCTTCCTTAACCGCAATTTGTTCCTTACGAGGGTCAACAATAAAGATAGCATCTGGAATCCGAGGCATATCTTCGATACCGCCCAAGAACTTCTCAAGCTTTGCCCGTTGTTTCATTAATAATGAAACTTCCTTCTTAGGCAAACGATCAAAAGTACCGTCTTCTTCCATCTTCTTCAAAGATTTAAGACGCTTGATCCGAGTTTGGATGGTGTTCCAGTTAGTCAAAGTCCCACCTAACCAACGATGGTTAACGTAGTATTGACCAGCACGGGTAGCTTCTTCTTCGATTGAATCTTGGGCTTGCTTCTTAGTCCCAACAAACAAAATAACGCCATCGTCAGCAGCGGTATCTTTAACAAAGTTGTAAGCTGAATCAATCATCTTAACCGTCTTTTGTAAGTCAATGATGTAGATTCCGTTACGTTCCGTAAAGATGTATGGTTTCATCTTTGGGTTCCAACGACGAGTTTGGTGACCGAAATGGACACCGGCTTCAAGCAATTGTTTCATAGAAATAACAGCCATAATATAATGTGCCTCCAAAAAATTAGTTTTGATCCTCCTCATAGCTCAACTGACCACGGGACTCAAAGAGCACTACCGGGTCATCACTACGAGTGTGAATTGGTTTTAACACCGAAAACTAGTATACCGAAAATTTGCGATGCTTGCAATAACTTTAATCAGTATTTGTTAATTTAAATTTATATGTTAGAATACTATTTCGCATAGGAGGCTCAATTATAACATGATCAAAGCCATTGTTTTTGACATAGATGATACACTCTATGATCAAAAATCGCCATTTGGTATGGCTCTCACCAAGACACTTGAAACACCGGTGACGCCCACTGACCTGGCACAAATTTTTAACCGTTTTCGCGACTTTACTGATCGGACCTTTAATCAAGTCACGACTCATGATTTGACCCTTGAAGCTTGGCAAACAGCCCGTTTACGGCATGCGCTGGCTACCTTCACAACGGCAAAAATCAAAACTGACTGGGCTATCCAATTTGAAATAGCTTATCAACAAGCACTCAAGGAAATTCAATTTTTCCCGGAATTAGCACCAGCGCTTGAAAAACTAAGCCACTGTTTTCAAATTGGTATTATCGCTAATGGTCCGGCCAACACCCAACGGGCGAAGTTACACCAATTACAAATTGAACGTTATGTTCATCCGGATAATATTTTTATTTCGGAAGAGCTCGGCATTGCTAAACCAGACCCTTCAATTTTTACAACTTGGGCCCACCAAGCCGGGATTAAAGCTAACCAAGCGGCCTACGTCGGTGACAATATCGCTTTAGATATGACTAGCGCTAAACACGCTGGTTGGCAGACGTTCTGGTTCAATCATCGCCTAAATTTACAGATCCAACCTAATGTTATTCCTGACCAAATCATTCAAAGTCCGGCTGAACTCGCTGAGTTATTATTAGCGCTAGCACAAGCTGCGACAGTTTAAACACCCTACTCAGAGCCTTGGCGAATTTGCCAGGTTCTTTTTTTCGACCTATTCTATTAGACCAATTTCATGCTATGTACAAAAAAACGTCCGAATCAAAAGATTCGAACGTTTTCATCTTCAAACGAGCTTAGTCAAACTTAACTTGCGTATCAGCTTTACCAGTTTCGATGAATTGTTTGTTGTTGTCCATTGAGATGTGCACCATGTTATGAACAGCAGTTTCAGTATAGAAAGCTGTATGTGGTGTAATCAAAACGTTGTCGCGGTTGAACAAGTTCATGAAGACCTTGTCATCAATCGTTTGACCTTCAAGGTCTTTGTTAAAGATCTTAGTTTCGTATTCATAAGTGTCAAGGGCAGCACCGGCAACTTTGCCACTGTCTAAAGCCTTGATCAAATCTTCTGAATCGATAAGAGTCCCACGAGCAAAGTTTAAGATGTAAGTCCCATCTTTCATCTTACCGAAGGCATCAGCATTTAACATGTGATAGTTATCCTTCAAAGCTGGAACATGTAACGTAATAACATCAGCTTGGGCGTATAATTCGTCTAAGGTGTCAACGTACATTCCTTCTTTGTCAAGTTCAGCATTACGATAAACATCGTAACCGATAACCTTGGCACCGAAGCCTTTAAAGATGTCAATTGCGGCGCGGCCAATCCGGCCAGTACCGATAACCCCAACAGTCAAGGTGTTTAATTCCTTGCTGATGTTTGGTGCCCAACGGAAGTCTTGGTTAGCTAACTTCTTGTTGAACTTAGGGGTTTGACGTAGTAATTGCATCAATTGGGTAACTGATAATTCAGCAATGGCACTTGGTGAATATGCAGGTACGTTAGAGATGTTCAAGCCACGTTCCTTAACAGTTGGGACGTCGACATTGTCAACCCCAACGTTACGAAGTGAGATGTTCTTAACACCTTCGTCAGCTAACTTAGTTAAAACAGCAGCGGTGTAATCCTTTTGTTGGTATACATCGGCGCCATCAAAGCCCTTAGCCAATTCGGCAGTCTTTTCGTCAAGTAAGTCTGGGACTAACTTAACTTCAACATCGGGATGTTCTTCCATCCAAGTCTTAAAGAATGGACGTTCGTCATCACGTACAGCATATGCAATAATTTTCATTACAAAAATTCCTCCTATATATTGATACATTAAATATTATAACAGTAAATGTCAGAAATAGAATGACTATTTATGAAAACTTTGTTAAATTTCCACACCATGTGCTGCTAAATACCGTAGTTTAGCCATTCTAGGTTGATGTTTAAACGCATATTCGGCCTTTAAAGCTGACGACTTATCTGCAAAACACTCGTGATAGATCATTTTTAAGGGGCGGCGTGTTTTAGGCCGAGTGTATTTAGCCCCTTTGCCGGCGTTATGCGTTGCTAACCGGCGCTCCAAATCATCAGTAAAACCCCCGTACAACGTTTGATCTGCACACAACAACACATAAAAATAGTACGCTTTAGTCGCCATAAAGTAACTGTCGCACCTCTTTTCCATATGTGCCATCTGCTTGATAAACAACGACTGGTGGTAGAATTCGGACCCCATTTGAACGCCCATCCTTAATCATCTCAACTAACACCATGTTAGCTTCACGATCAGCCTTGGGATGAACAAAGCGAATCCGTTTCGGCGCTAATCGGTGCTGCGCCATTGCTTGGAATAACTCATCCAACCGATCCGGTCGATGCACAAAATACGCTTTGCCAGTCATTTTAAGTAAGTCACTAGTTACCGTTAAAATTTGAGCCAAATTAGCTGAAATTTCATGGCGGGCAATTGCTAAATGTGGATTAGGGTTCTTTTGACTTTGAGGCTGATCTTTAAAATAAGGCGGATTGCATAACACCACATCAACCGAATCTTTGGCAATTTTTGTCGTCACTGTCAATAAATCCTGATTCAACACTGTCATGCGCTCAGTAAGTTGGTTTAGTTCAATACTCCGTTGCGCCATATCCGCAAGCCGCGGTTGTAATTCAACTTCAATAATTGCGCTATTGGTTTGTTGACTCGCAAATAACCCCACGGCACCATTGCCAGCGCACAGGTCAACTGTCAGCGTTTTAGCACTACGCGGAACCTGTGCAAAAGCTCCCAGCAAAACCGCGTCTAATGAAAAAGAAAACACTTGTGAACTTTGAATAATCTGAATATCTTTACTATATAATTGATCAATGCGCTCATCGGCGCGTAATGGGACCGTCGTCATCCAAATAGCCTACTTTCAAAAAAATATCAGTGTCAGCATACCATAATTTGCTTGCAGAAATTAAGATTATTCGTCATACTATGACCAATAACCAATCGAAAGGAAGTTTGCGATGTTTTATTCATTTATGCGGGGACTGGTACGGGGGTTAGTTGCTATCATTAATGGCAATACCCACTATCAAGGTCGCGAAAACTTACCGCAAGGCGCCTATATTCTAGTGGGCCCTCACCGCTCATGGTTTGACCCGTTGTTATACGCACTAGCGGGTAGCCCCATGCAATTTAGCTTCATGGCTAAAGAAGAACTTTTCAAAAATCCGATTTTACGTACCATTTTAACTAAGGCCAATGCTTTCCCGGTCAATCGCCAACATCCAGGCCCTTCAGCGATTAAAACGCCAGTCAAATTTCTCCGTAGCGGTCAACTATCGCTAATCATGTTTCCATCCGGAACTCGGCATTCCCAGGAACTAAAAGGTGGCGCAACCGTCATTGCTAAAATGGCTGGCGTCCCCCTTGTTCCCACAGTCTACCAAGGACCATTAACTTTTGGCCGTTTGTTTAGTCGCCGTCGCATCACGGTCCGTTTTGGTAAGCCTATCTATGTTGATCGTAAGTTAAAGCTCGATGAAGCTGGTCAAAAGAGCATCGAAACGCAAATGCTTACTGCTTTTGATGACCTCGATAAAAAAATTGATCCGAATTTTCATTACGTTGATCCAGCCGAAAAAAAACACGCCAACTAAGGCGTGTTTTTTATTAGCACTTATTTGCTGTCATTTTTAGCCGAAGCCTTCATTGAGTTAAGCATTTGATGCAATTTCTTTTCGGATGGGCGTTGACCCATTTGCATCATCATGCTGCGCAACATTTCTTCACTAATTGGTGGATTTTGTTTTAAGTAGTTTTGCATATAGTGTCGCGCACCAAAGAAACCACCAGTAATCCCAACTAACACACCAACAAGCACGATTAAGATCCAAATACCAGTAGACACAGTCATTCCCCTCCTTTATTACCGTATTCATTAAACTAGTCTACACAAATTACTTATAAAAGAAAAGGAAAATTTGTCAATTGACAAATCTTCCTTGAAACGCTTAATCATCGCGTAAGCCACGGTCACGTTGAACCTGACGAACCTTTTCAGGTGTCACTTCTTGACCATCTTTATCATAAACTTGTAACATTTCAACTTGTTGCCGGAATCCGGCCCGAAATTCTTTTAAATATTTTTCACGTAATTCTTGGCGTTCAGCCGCTTCCAGCTCAGTTAACCCTTCTGCCTTGGCCTTGTGTGCCAATTCATTAATCCGGGCAAGTAGCTCTTTTGAAATCAATCCACTCACTCCTTTCAAAAGCAAGAATAGAATACACGATTTTTGACCTTAAATCAATTCTCAGGGTTTGTCAACCGAACATTTGTTTGAAAGCCGTAAAAAGCTATGCTACAATTGAAATAATAATTATGAAATAAAAAAATGAGGTGCCAAGATGAGTAAAACATCAGAAAGCAAACAAATGGCCGTTCTACGTTTTATTTATGAACGCGTCAATGAAAAAGGTTATCCGCCAACCGTCCGTGAAATCGGCGAAGCCGTCTCACTATCTTCAACATCAACGGTCCATGGTCATATTTCTAGATTGGAAAAAAAGGGCTTAATCGAAAAAGACCCTACCAAGCCACGGGCTATCGAAGTGACAGCGGCTGGTTTTGAAGCTTTAGGCGTCGAAACGACTCCCCATCAAATTCCAATGCTCGGCACGGTAGCCGCTGGGCAACCGATTTTGGCGGTACAAGAAGCTACTGACTATTTCCCAATTCCAAAAGATTTGGAAACTTTCGGTGGCGATTTATTCATGCTCACCATTCGTGGTGAAAGTATGATTAACATCGGCATCTTAAACGGCGACCAAGTTATCGTGCGCCGGCAAACAGCTGCCGACAATGGGGATATTATCATTGCAATGACTGACGAAAATGAAGCTACTTGCAAACGATTCTTTAAAGAAGCTGATCATTATCGGCTACAACCAGAAAATGATGCGATGGCACCAATTATTCTAACCAACGTTGCTGTCTTAGGCAAAGTGGTTGGGTTATATCGCGATATGCTCTATCAATAGTGGTTCATCGACCGGTGACGTTGGTTACCGGTCTTTTTTATTGGTTAAATATTTACTGCCTTCACGCATTGCTAGTGGTGATAATACATGTGACGCAATAAATTGCGTCACCCAAGCTGGATTAGTTTTGCTATAATCTCGTAATGCCCGACCAATCGCTTTTTGAATAAAAAATTCATCATCAGTTCGATTGGTTAGAATCGCCGTCGTCAAATAGGCCTGATCAGTCATTTGCCGGCGGCCCAACTGTAAGATAATGCCAACCCGCCGAAGCCAAAAATCTGATGCTTGTATATATGCTGGCCCCAATTCTGACAATGCTGCTGTTGCTCAATGTAAGTCGCCAACAGTTTACGCCAGCTATCAACGCTATCCCACCAGGCATTATGTGTCACCTGTTGCCGACACCACTCATACTGACTTGGTGTTAAGCGACGTACATTTGCTAAGGCCAAATCAATCGCAACATAGTGATACTCTCGAAATGGTTGCCCATAATAAAACACTAGCCAATCCTGTAGCTCAGTTGACGTCAACGTTTGACTAGTTTTAAGATATGGCTGCGTTAATTGCCGTCGTTCACCCGCTCGCACACCTAAAAATTTGAATTGATGTCGCATATAGGCGACCATCGCTGCTTGATTAGCCGGTTGCACCGGTAAAAATAAATCTGGCATGCTATCTCCCCCTCAAGTTGCTTACTAACTTATTTAATATTAATGCTGCTTTTTTTCTCAGCTGATCTATTCTTAATGAGTTGAACGCTGGTTGAATGGTATAATGGTTACACTAATTTTATACAGGGAGTTGTTGACATGTTATTTCTAGCCATTATTGGCTTACTAGTTTTCACAATGGCCATCTTTTCAATCTTTGCCGCTCGTCAAACTGGCGGTGGGTGGAAAACCTTTGCAATCATTGCCGTAATTAGTGCTCTCACAATTGGTTATGCTGTTTATAAGCTACCATTTTGGTCCCATAATCAAGCTACCGCCGCACGATCAAATTCGTCAGCTCGTCAGAGTTCAGCAAAACTTAGTTCGTCACATACCGTTTTTAATGAAGACACCACTAAAAAAGCGGCGGCTACGATTAAACTAAAAGAAAACAACATCCTCAAACAATTAAAATCAAATTATCATACGATTGGTACTGTCACTTTAGATCGAACAACAAAAACCTTTACTGTCAACCCGACAAATAAGGACTATGTTCAGTCATTAAAAACAATTCAAAAATATCCGGATAAAAACCAAAAAGCTCGGACAACGATTACGACAAATTTTCAAACACTCTCGAGTTCAATTCAAAAAAACTTAGCAGTAGGTTATACCATTCGTCTCATGCAACCGGAACAACCTGATAATACCCTATTGAGTGTTAAAGACGG
Source organism: Lactobacillus sp. CBA3606 (assembly GCF_002970935.1). Lineage (NCBI taxonomy): Bacteria > Bacillati > Bacillota > Bacilli > Lactobacillales > Lactobacillaceae > Lactiplantibacillus > Lactiplantibacillus kimchii. Next base: position 616,243 of record NZ_CP027194.1, read on the forward strand.
TAAAATCATTATTAATCAATTACAAAAATAAGTAAAAACATCATTGTAGCCAGTTATTGCTAACTACAATGATGTTTTTTTACCCCCGTTGATCACGATATTGTCGCTGTTCTTGCTTCTGACCGGTTAAGACAAAGCGATGTGGATCAGTCGCATAATCAATAGTCTGATCCGCAGCTTGCCATTGCAATTGATGTGTAAACAGGTCCTCATAAGTGGCAATATCAATTCGTTGTCGCCGAGCTAATCGCTGAGGGAGTCCCAGGTCCACGCCGTGTTGATAATTAGCTTGTAACCGCCCAGTATAGAATTCACCCTCAGCACCTGAACCATAACTAAAGAGCCCAATTAAGTCATCCGCTTGCAAATTGGCATCTGATACTAACAAAGACAATAAACTTAGATATAGTGATCCGGTATACAGATTACCCACCTGTCGATTTAAAGCTCGCGCAGCTTCAAAATGGGTTAATAAGGCGGCTTGTTGCGTCGTATCCGCCAAAGGCAACACTGACCGCAACGCCTTGAGACCCATTTTTGTATATGGCAAATGAAATGTTAATGCCTTAAAATCAGCCAAAGTTCGTTGCTGTTCTGTTAGATGCGTTTTAAAGACATCTTGAAAATAATCAATGTAAATATTTGAGGAATATTTACCATCAACTAATGCCTCGGTATGATACAGTGGCCGCCAAAAGTCCATGACATCTTGGCTCAAGACAACCGCGTCATCATTCAAGGCCAACACTTGCGGATTAGCACTGATCAACATTGTAACCGCGCCGCCACCTTGTGTCGGCTCGCCAGCTGTATGTAAGCCATAGCGGGCCACATCCGTGCCGATTACTAATGCTTTCTTATCTGGATGCACCTGCACATGATCTCGTGCAAATTGAACACCAGCAGTGGCGGCATAACATGCTTCCTTTAATTCAATCGTGCGCACCCGCCTTTTAAGTCCCAACAACTGTGCCACATAAATTGCCGCCGCTTTAGAATTGTCTACTCCCGATTCAGTCGCAACAATTAGTAAATCAATCGCATCAATGTCAGCGGCTGTCAACATCGGATAAGCCGCATTAGCTGCCAAGGTAACCGCATCCTGACTTGGCGGAATAACCGCCATCTTGGCCTGTCCAATTCCTATCAAATATTTATCAGGAGCTTCATTACGAGCGGTCGCTAATTCGGCCATATCTACATACAAGTGTGACGTTGCAAAATGCAACTTATCAATTCCAATTTTCATGTTATTCCTCCTTTTTGTTAGTTACAATCTTCAGGGGTTGATTACTTATCCAAGTCGTTTAAAATCTGGATTACTACCGTTTTTGTAACATGCAAATGCTTGGTCCGATTCGTGGTGAAACGTAACTAAAATTGCTGGCGTCGCCCAAGTTGAAGCTACCCAAAAAACAGTATCATCAAAATCGCGGTTATCATTGGGATATCGATAATAGCCTTGCTGTTCATCCCAAATTGTGCCGTGCGTATTGAGCCAATCTTCGGCCAAGCCTGCTTGTACTACTGCCATGACATCATGATTATCACGAATTAGTGCCGCTAATCGCTGCCAGTCTAACTGCCAATGATGCCGTTTAGGTAGCTGATAACGAGTCCCTAACGGCGTATGCTGTAAGTTAATCGTGGCTAATTCAACAAAATCCATGCGCTCACCTACTCATGCTTCCATTTTACTCGAAAACAGGTTGATTTGAAATAACTGGAACATAAAAAAAGACACCCCAGTAAACCGGGATGTCTTCTTGGAGAAGCTGAACCATCAGCTTCTGGATTAAAACGAGATACGTGACTACCTCTTCATTAGAATACCACACTTACTTACGCTTTACCATGGAGTTTAACCCACATTAGCGAATTAATAATCGTTGAGATCAAGGCAAATGGCGGCCAAAACCATAAAATCACCAAATTAATCACATTATTCACTAACGACCAACGGTTAATTTTACGATTGTCAGCCGCTGCGCGGATTAATACAGTATTTTCTGCATTGGCGCGTACTAAGGTTGCCGTTAAAATAATAAATGAGATATTAAATAGTGCAATAACAATCGAATACAGGAACGCTGCTGGCACCGAAAATAGATCTGTCCCAAACCAAGCCGTGGTCGCTGGTACTAACGAAATCCACAACAACATATTCATACTAGCCCACAAAACTCGATTATCAATTTTTTTAACGGCTTGAAATAACCGATGATGATTGACCCAAATATTAGCTAGCAAAATAAAACTAATCAGATACGCTAAAAAAGCCGGCCCCATTTGGGCGATGCCATGCCAACTATGTTGCGCTGGTAATTTAAGTTCTAATACTAAAATCGTGATTACAATTGCAATCACAGCGTCAAAAAAAGCTTCTAAACGATTCTTTGTCATCTCACACCTCTAAAATTAAATGGTTAACTCAGCGCATACTAGACCTCAAGCGGTTAACTTAAACTGCCAGTATTAATGCCCTTATTCTCTATAGCATACCATGTTAACTTTATCAGTAACAAAATAACTTAGCTTGGAATCAAAAGTTGGTTACAGTTAATCCCCCTTTTTTAAGCTTCTAGGGATTTAATTACCTTAGCCGGTACGCCAGCAACGATAACATTATCTGGCACATCCTTAGTCACGACAGCCCCCGCAGCGAGTACCACATTATTGCCAATTGTCACCCCTGGCAAAATTGTCACGCTACCGCCCATCCAGACATCATTACCAATCGTAATCGGACTAGCTTGCGCTAGATATTGCCGACGACCGGCCGCAGTTAACGGATGATTGACTGTATAAATACCAACGTTAGGCCCAATCATAACATTATTGCCAATCGTAACTGGTGCCATATCCAAAACTGTTAAATTATAATTGCTTAAGAAATCATGTCCTACTCGAATATTTTTTCCATAATCACAATTAAATGGCGCTTGCACCGACAAATGGTCACCATAAGAACCCAAAATAGCCTGTATCTTTTGCACTTGTTTAGCCGGTTCCGTTGCAGAGATCGCATTAAATTCCTGACATAATTTGGCAGCTCTGGCTTTACGTGCCGCAACTTCTGAATCAGAAAAATCATACCATTCCCCTGCTTTAAGTTTCTCAAGTTCACTTTTCATATAATCAGTCCTTTCATAACTAGGATAACTCTTACAGTTAGGTCTAAGTCAAATAACTTATCGTTGCTCGTAACGGTTAAGCGTTTGTACGTCTTGCAAAGCTATCATTTCCATAGATCAGAAAGCTGCTAAATCAATAATTTGGTCACTAATTTGTTCAAAATAATGATCATGTGAAACGACCACAACTGTCTTACCTTGTTCACGCAATTTTACGAGTAACTGGCCTAAAATCTCCCGATTCTCTGAATCTAAGGCACCAGTTGGTTCGTCAGCTAAAATTAAGTCTGCTGGCTTCAAGAGTAGCCGTGCCACGGCCACTCGTTGTTGTTCACCACCAGAAAGTGTATAAATTTTGGTTTTAAGATGACAATTCAGTTGAACATCCTGCAAAGCCTGCACCTTAAGTTTTCTTTTTTCCGCTCGACTCACCTTGACATAAGCTAGGCCAATATCCAAGTTCTGACTAACTGTGCCATCATCAATCAAGCCAAAATTCTGGAAAAGATAACTGATTTTAGTTCGACGTAATCGTAATGCGGCTGTTGACCGGCTGCTAGGCGCTACTTGACCAAACAACTTTAATTGTCCAGCATCCACTGATTCCAACAGGCCAATCATATTCAAAATCGTTGACTTACCGGCACCGCTTTTACCAAAAATAGTTGTCAATTCATGGGAATTAATTGACAAGTCCAAGTCGTCGAAGAGCACCCGCTCTCGATAATGCTTATTAACGTGCATCATTTCAACTGCGATTGGTTTATTTGTCATTTAAAAGCTCCTTCATATTCTGACGCTCTAATCTTTTAACTGTTAAACAAACGATGCCAAACTCAATAATTGTTATCAAACCGGTTAGCGCCCAATAATAGAAATTATTTTGATGCTGGCTAACTGTTAGATAACTCATTACACCTGCCTGGGTCATTAGCATTACCATTAAGGGATGATATGTTTTAAACAAACTATAGCCGTTGACGCGTTTAATTGTCAGCGAATTTTTATTAACTTTGAAATAGAGTAATGTGATATAGCCAGTTAGAAAGAACGTAACAATCGCACTAATCGTCACTGCCACGCTGTTGTGAAGCAGGTTACCAACAGCCATCTTTAAGTCTTCCATCGGTAAATCATTCAACTTAACCAGCTGTGGATAGTTATCCAAATAATTATTTTTAACCAAAATCGGCCTAAGAGACATATAGGTTTTACGTACATTACCTTTAACCGGTACTTTTAAACCATCCCTAGCACCTTGACCGTTCATCACAGAACGATAGGCACTGCCAGTATTATTTTGTGTGCTAATTAACATCGGCCATGCTTTGATTGTTTTGCCATTGGTTAAATCAACCAATGCTTGGTTAGCAGGATAATAAACGACCTTTACAACGGGCCGATATCCGAAATCATAAACAAAATTTGTTTTGATACTGGCAACCATTTTTGTTGTCAATGGCTTAGCTGTAGTTGGCATCAACATCCAAATTGAAGACGTGTTTTCGGCGATGGTAATTCGCTGACCTGACGTGTCATAAAGTGGATATTGGCGCAAATAATTAGGATTAACTGATAGATACTGATAGCGCTTAAGGATTGCTTGATAAATGCTGTCATCATTAAAAAATAGGCCACCTCGTTTATTAATAGCAGTGTACATTGTCGTATCCAATTGATTTAATTCTGCCCAGGTGATATTACCCGCAACAAAATCATTGCCAGTGACATGGGGATAAAAGACTGCATACTGGTTTCCTACTATTGAAGCCTCCGTATGCCCTTTAAGAACATTATAGGAACCAGTAGCAACTTGTAATAATGGAATTAGACCTAAAAACATGTACACAATAAAAAATGCTTTGACCACATATAGCCCTAAAAAGGTCCAACGATTATAATTTCGGCGTCGCACTTGATTCGTTAGAGATAAAGACGTCATCCCCCAGATAGTTAACCAGGAAATAATCAGTATCGGTACTAATCCAAGTAATAACGTACCCATTTCTATAATTGAAATTTTCCAACCAATTAACATCGTTATCACGAATTCAACACCCAATATGGCAATCGTAACCATAATTATTTTGCTAAAAAAACTAGTAAAAATCTTAAAAACAGTAAATCCATTTAAGCGATAAGCCGCAATTATTTGACTACTATCAAGTAGTAAAATAACGATAAAGATGCCTAGGAAACACAATATTGTAACTTGATACCCCGCTAAATCAGTTGCTTCAAGTACTAGCAGTACAGCTTTATCCTGTTTGCTTGGCCTGAACTCTTTACTAGTGGTTTGCTCGTGAGTTTCTTGATTTAAATAGTAGGCGCTCAGCTTTAAGAAGCGATGATACGTCTTTGAATCTGAGCTTTCTAAGTAATAGTCTCCTTCACGTTGATCTTGTCGAACACTCTGCTCGATTGGTTCCATGGTCAGTTTGAAACCTAGGCGTGGCTTTTTTAGCAGGTAACGACGGCTTGTAACCCTTGCATGCGGTTGGTTGCCATTAGACAAAATCGTCGTTGGCTTGACCCCTGCAATCTGAAAAGTGACTCGTGTTAGCGACTGGCTATAATTAACTTGCTGGTTTTTGATCGCCCATCCGTATTTAATTTGTCTTTTGAAATAATTTGTATGCGTTTTTTTAGCCGCATGATTCAATGCCGCAATCAATTGACCATAATTTTTTTGAGAAGTTGGAACTTTCGGTACCGTAAATAATTGATAACGTTGTGAAGAAACCCTCGTTGCCCGCTGTGCCTGCCGAATATCAGTTTTAGATTGACTTTGGGTTAATCCAATAAACCCATAAAGAATCAACAAAATTGAGAGGATGGCGACTAGTATTTTCCGATTCATATTGGCACCCCTTACATCCAAAGAAAACGTTTTCATTCAATGATGCACTACTAAATATAAAAAATCAATAACTCATAGATCAGAAAACACTTCAACGACCAGTTCATTCCATGATGCACTGAAATTTAATATAAATCCGGCTTAAAAATAAAGACTCAAATATGGCTATTGGGTACGTTTTACACCCTAGATTAATGTAAAAGCATGTTTTTTTGAGAGATTATTTAGATTAAGATTTGACTAAACTAGTGGTTCAGCGCAGTGGATGAAACCTTAGCAAAGATACCTATACGATACCGACCGAGTAATGTTTGGCAATGATAAAAGTAGTGTCTGCTGATTATCTATCGAAGGCTGGAAATTTTGAATAAATATTTGTTCTGAACCAAAATTATGCTATACTATTTAGGTACCTTTTGGAGAGTTGGCAGAGTGGTAATGCACCGGACTCGAAATCCGGCGAACCGGCTAATACCGGCGCGCAGGTTCAAATCCTGTACTCTCCTTATTAGAACAGTAGAGACCAGATTAAAAAAACAAGAACCCTGACAAATCAACATTTGTCAGAGTTCTATTTTTTAGAAAGGGCTAAAAAAGAAAAACATTTTGCGCATATTTTGCGCGTAGCATCGATTGATACGTATAGGGTTAGTCTTTGTTTGAATTTAGCGTTTTGCGCAATCGGCTGAGTACAGGCTTTGATAACGTTGATATACCAACGTTTTGAAGGTGCGCGTGCAAAATTATTCAAACGAAAAATCCCCGTACCAGTCAATTAAGACCAGTATGGGGATTAGTGTTTATTTTATGTTTCGGCTAAGCGTAATCGCACTTAATGTAAAACCATCGATGATTGTTCTTTTCTTGACTTCATTTGTAAGACTAGCTTCATTCATTAACCTGTACTCTACTATCTTCTCTGAGGACTGTAATTTAATTTCTTTCAATTCAGAGAGTTCTACTCGTACAACATGAATTGAACTTTTGATCAAACCAGAATCGGGTTCTACTTCTCCTAAATCAATCGTCTTTATTACAGTCGATAAATTTACATTTAGTTCTTCTTTCAACTCACGTTTGGCTGCTGCTGAATAGTTAACCACACTACCGTCTATTTCATCTGGCTCAACAAACCCTCTCGGAAACTCCCAATTAAACCGCCCGTCAGACCTTTTAATCTTAATCATTAAATACTGATTTCCAATAGTTGTAACAGTAATTACACCAGCTGTATTTTGTTTCAATGATAAAACCCCATGATTAATATTGATATCATAATAACTGAAGTTTTTCCTACCATTACTGTAATAATCAAAGTCTAGTATCCAAGTTTTATAACTTTTTGCGCTTTCAACACTTTCATTTAAAAGTTTATACATATGACGAAAATAAACAATGAACACCAGAGAAAACGCCACTATTAGAATGGTAAATAATGCTGCCTGTTTACTTCCCCAATTAACTAGTTTGTAGATACTATGCTCAATCATAATCAGCGGAACCATTGAAAATATCCAAACCCCATAGAACATACTATCCTCAGTAGAATTAATAGTGTGTTTGAACCATTTTATGATTGACCGCTTCTTACTCTTATTTTCCTTTCCATTTGCCCTATTATTTACCAGCATTTCCTGAATTGTATTTTTCAAATCATCAACTGTCACATACTGGTTTTGATGAGCCATGGCATAGTTAATCACATATATTGCATCCAGATACTGTGTATGCCACCCTCTTAAACTAGCAATTGAAATACATACTATCGCACCAATAGCACAAAGTGCCAAGTCTAATATCATCATCATGACTGGCCCACCAAAATTCGCTTGAATCGTGTGATTTGCGGTTATTATGAAACTGATTAATACTGCGTAAAAGGTAACCACCTGATCACGTTTATGTTCTTGTTCACGCAGATGCTCGTTCGTCTGATCATATATTTGCCTTAAGTAGTCTAGAAATACTCTTTTATCTTCATTCATATTCATTAGATAACAACCTTTCGTTAAAGTAATTATACAATAGTCACTAAATCAAAAAAATCCCCACACCAGCCATTATGAAGTGGACCCCATAAATTGGAGTGAATTTCTAAGCTGCTAATTGGCTGGTATGTTCCCGGTATTTTACCGGGGACATACCGGCTAATTTTGTTTTAATACGGCGATGATTGTAATAGTCTACGTAGCTTGTAATGGCAAATTCTAGTTCTTTATAGGTTTCGTATTGATAATTGTGAACCGTGCCAACTTTAAGAATGTGAAAGATACTTTCAGCTACCGCATTATCTAGGCATGTGGTCTTACGGCTCATGCTTTGGAAAACACGAGCTTGTCGCAAAATATTTACGTACCGACAGTTCTGATACTGAAATCCCTGATCCGAATGAATTGTCATGCGGTATGGTAAGTCTGGACGCCTTGACACTAATCGTTCAAGGGGGCGTGTGACGAAGTCTACCGTTGGTCTACGACCAATGGCCCATTCAAGAATTTCTCCGTTATAAAGGTCAATATAAGCAGTAAAATATGCACGTTCATTGATAGTTTGATTCCCTCAACGAACCTCAGTCACATCGGTAACGATTTTTTGAAATGGTCGGTCCGTTTTGAAACGACGGTTTAAAAGGTTATGGGCAACTGTACCAACGGTTCCTTTGTAAGAATTATATTTCTTAGTTCGGCGATTGAATGCCTGACAAAGGAGATTGTTTTCACGCATAATGCGAAGTACGGCCTTGTGGTTAACGTTGATACCCTTGTTTTTAGGCGCTAAGGTCACGGTTCGGTAACCATAATCGGGATTTTCCAAGCGAATGCTTTTAATCTCATCAACTAACATTAATGAGCCTGATTGATATTCACGGTGAAGTGCATCGTGGTAACTACTACTCGACATCTGTACTGCTTTTAAAACCACAACTAATTTAACATTGAATTTACGCCTTAGCTCAGTGATTAGCTGGGCTTTTTCTTAGTTTGAGATTTTTTCTGTGCCAAGGCTTCGAGTTTTTCCAAGTATGCTACCCATATTCGTAAAAGCTCGTTTTCTTCTTGAAGTTGCTTTAAAGTTTTGGGTTGTTTAGATTTATCTGTCATTTTTAAAGACCGTCCTTTAGATGGCTTAAGACGTCCCTCAATCAGTTTGCATTCCCAGTCCCAAACCATCATCGGTTGCTTTAGTCTGAAATGAGTTGCCGTTACTGGATATGAGGCATGGTATTCTTGTCGCCATTTGATAACTTTAATTTTAAACGAATAGTCATAAAATGTCTTCCTACAACAATGCTCTAATCCTTGAATTCCAAAAATTTTAAATTGAGTGAGCCACTGATAAATCGTTGCACTGCCTTTAATGCCATATTTTTTCATAAGTAACAGGGACGAAGTTCCTTGGAGATATTCCCTTAATACTTGTTGCTTTATTTTAGCTGAAAACATAGTAAAACCCCCGGAGTTTGGATTTCCTCCAACTCAGGGGGTTCACTTTAAAGCCCAATTCGTAAATGAATTGAACCCCAATTTTCCTCATCAACACCGGTTGACAAAGAACCAGTATTCCTTTGCTTTTCTTAGTCGTTAAGTAGTTGTACTCGCTATGGATTTTTTATTCAGCTATAGATTGCACTTCAATTGTAAATTCGTCACCCTAATAATTGGGCCACCAAACCACGGCCATGCGTACTGCGACGCGAGACAGGTATTAATTCATCACAAACCACTACCGCTGAATCCACTGCGGCAACACTTAAGGTGCCCAATAACGTAATGGGCGAAACTGTATCACCGACACGTACTTGCCAGTCAAATTGACCGGCTAATTGTGTCGCACCAGCCGCTAGCCGTAACCAATATTGGCGGCCATCCAGGGCTTGAAATTTAATTCGTTGACTGGTTATTGCCAAAACTTCACCATTTACCGGTGAATAAACTGCATCATTACTTGGTTGTAATGCTAAGACTGCCGTCGCCGCCGTCATTGCTGGCACTGCGGTTAAATCTACCGTACGACCTTGAACCGGTGCCGAAAGTTTCGATAATTGCTGTTGTCGCCAGAATCCCATGAAATGACCTCCTCTATTTTTCTACACCTTCACCCTAACCTATGAAACCCGTATCAGGTCAAGGCAGCAATCCTACTTTCTCAATAAAAAAAGCGAATCGCTAATAAAACGCGATTCGCTGATAGCTTCTTTAATTAAGCTAATTGTTGCATTAACGTTGATAATGCTGGCTGAGTTGCCTCATCCAAGGCATATTGTTGCCGATAGCTGGCAATCGTGTCGGCATCAAAATTAGCCGGATCAACGGGCACAAAACTCGTGTCAATTGGATCAACATTCTTAATTTTAGCATCCAACACGATTGGCAACTTGTTGCCAGCGGCTTGAAGTTGGGCAATCTTTGCCATTGCCACTTTCAATTCGCTCAAATTAGTCGCTTTCAAACCGATGGCGCCCATGTTCTCCGCCATGCCAGCCCAATCGGCACCAATTAAATCAATCCCATATGGTGCTTGACCAGCTGCAAGCTTTTCATGACCGATATAGCCCAATGCCTTATTTTCTAGGACTACATTGACTACCGGTAATTGGTATTTCACTTCAGTTAGTAAGTCTGGCATAACCATGGCATAGCCACCGTCACCAGAAATTGACCAAACCTGTTGATCAGGATAGCTCAACTTGGCTGCTAAACCAGCTGGTAAGCCAAAGCCCATCGTGCCATACCAAGCCGACATGGCAAACCGTTGTTGCTGGTTAAATGGTAATTGCCGAATTGCCCATTCCGTATTATTTCCAACATCTAAGCCAAAGACTGCATCCGGTGTCGCAGCAGCTTTAATCGCTGCCATCACACCTTCAGCCGCTAAACCAGCTTGGTCATCTTCAGCTAATTGTGTCAGCCATTGATCCCAGTTGGCCTTATCTTGTTTAGCTGCCTGAACAAAGGTCGTTTCAGGACGTGTGACCTTCGTCGCAGCTAAGGCAGTTAAAAACTCACCTGCATCCGCCAAAACAGTTTGATCCGCATCCCGTTGCTTACCTAAATCCGCTAAATTATTGTTAACTTGAATAAATTTAATGGTTGCTGGCAAAAACCGGGCAAAGGGATAATTGGTTCCAACAAAGAGAACTAAATCGGCTGCTTGCGAGACTTCAAAAGCAGCCTTAGTGCCTAAACGCCCACGTGAACCCATGAATAATGGATGATCAGTTGGCATGACACCAGTCGCAGGTGCAGTCGTCAATACTGGTAAATTGAATTGTTCAGCAACTTGGACCACCGCTTCACGCTGACCACGAGCGCCCTGACCCACCCACAAAATCGGATGCTTAGCTGCTTGTAACTTAGCCGCAACCGTTGTCACATCGGCTGAATTCAATACGGGTTTTTGCACCACTTTAGCTAACGGTGCCGTCTTAAACCCATCAAAATCAATCGTTTGACCTGATAAATCATCCGGTAAAATCACGACTGAAACCGAATGAGTCGCATAGGCCGAACGAATTGCTTCGTCAACAACATATGGAATTTGCGCCGCATTTGTGACTTGCTTATGAAATTCCGCAACATCCGCAAAGACGGGATCTTGATTCATTTCTTGGAAAAAGTTCGTGTTCATAATTTCCGTTGCGGATTGACCAACTAAGGCTAAAACTGGCACTTTATCCATTTTGGCATCATAGAGACCATTTAATAAATGTACCGAACCAGGCCCGGCGGAACCAAAACTGACCCCAATTTTGCCGGTCAACTTTGCATCAGCCGCTGCAGCTAAAGCGCCAATCTCTTCATGGCGTACTTGAATATACTTAATTTGTTCACGTTCTTGGTATAACCCATCCACTGTGTTATTAATCGAATCGGCTGTAATACCATAGAGATGATCAATTTGCCAACTTTCTAATACTTTTGCTACTGCTTGACCAGCTGTCATTTTTGTCATATTTAGTTCCTCCTACGTTGATTGTGTCTGTTATAAGCACATCATTACTTTAAAGCTAACTGTCGGCCTTGTCAAAATTTTTGTCTAAATCGATTGATAACTTGCCAAATCATCTAGCACATCTTGTAAGGTGATTTTTTCCATGCGCCCTTCAGCACTACTTTGAATTTGTTGATAGTACGTCGTCATCACTTTCGGAATCACACTACCAACCGGACAAGTGACTGACGTATCTCGATCAACCGATAATAACTCACGATGCGTGCTAACCGCCAGATAAATCGCTTTTAAGCTAATCTGAGCTGGCAGACAAGCAAGCTGTGGTTTAGCAATGCCACGGGTTGATTGTAATAAGCCAGCCTTTCGTAGCTTACTCATCAACCGCCGCACCATCGTCGGATCAGTATTTAAGCTGGCCGCAATCCGGTCACTTTTTAACTCATCCGCCTGATGGAGGGCCACATAAGCCATGATATGGGTGGCATCGCTCAATTGTGTATTTGCCATCATCTTCACCTCAATTTCAGTTCCGTTGTTGTGGTTAATAATAGCACATCTAAATTAAAAAAACGAGCTTTAGCAACCTGCCAAAGCTTGTCTCGTTCAATCGGCCCCGCCTAAAGCCGTTCACGGTTAATACGCGCTTGATTTAAAAACCAATAATCCGCAGCATCTCCGACCAAATAATGATATGGTACTGGTGTAATCCCTTGTTGGGTCAACTGTTGCGCTAAATAATTTCGTAAGATCCAAGGATCTTCAATTCGCCGCACCTTCAACGCCAAAACCGCTTGCAGGTGTTCAGGTGTTGTTTGTAACGCTGTCGCAACTTGTGCGTCCGTTAACCCACTGCGTCTAAAATTCGTTTGTAGCTCTTGACTAGTCGTTTGCCGTTCAACTGGATTTAATGACATTAATCAGCAGTCCCTTCCAATAAAGCTTGCATAACTTGTAATAATGGCGCTGGTAACTGTGCCTGCTGTGCCATTGTTAGACCGCTTTTAACCTGTTGGTCCAAAGCAGCAAAACTCAACTTGATTTTTTGAATCAATGCCGTACCGGTGACCGTCAAAAATAGTTGTTTTTCGCGATCATTTGCTGGTGCCAGCCGCCGTTCAATGAGCTGTCGCTGGCTTAATCCTTTTAATAAATTAGAGGTACTGGCCGCTTGCCGATGCAGGTAATCCCCCACTGCTCGCTGGTTAGTACCAGGGTGATGATGAATATAAGTTAAGGTACGCGCTTGTTCAGGATTAACGCCCCATTGTTTCAATTGACGACTTAACTGCTGTTCTTCTAATTTGGCAATTTGATAAATCAAACTCGCCAAAGATGGTTGTGTCTGCATGACTAGTGACCTCCTTTACAACTGTGACTATCATACCACCAACACTTTTAATTACAAGTGTTTTGATTGAAACTGTTAATTTGCCTGATGGTTCTGAGCAACCGATTAAAAAAGTGTGCTACTTTGAGTTAATCTTCAAAGTAGCACACTTTTAATCATTCTTTAAAATTCCATCAAACTTAATTTATCGTAACCTTTTAGCTTGTCGTCACCATGTAACGCTTTTAATTCGACTAAGAAAGCTGTCCCGACGACGTTACCGCCCAACTCTTCTACGAGTTTGATTGTCGCAGAAATGGTCCCACCAGTCGCTAATAAATCATCCGTCACTAAGACGTTTTGACCTGGTTTAATCGCGTCTTTATGCAAATAAAGGGCTGATTGGCCATATTCTAAGTCATAAGTTGCTTTCACGGTTGCCCGTGGTAACTTTCCCTTTTTACGGGCAGGTGCAAATCCCACGCCTAATTCATAGGCAACTGGACAACCCACGATAAAGCCCCGTGCTTCTGGTCCAACAATCATATCAACATGCTTATCACGTGCAAACTTGACGATTTGGTCAGTCGCTTCACGGTAGGCTTCACCATCCGCCATCAAAGGCGAAATATCCCGAAAGATAATCCCAGGTTCTGGATAGTCGGGGATACTTGCAACATACTTTGTTAAATCTAATGCCATTGCTTAATAACAGCTCCTTCAATTCTTCTCTGCGGCTTGATTTTTCACCCAGGTTTGGAGGGCCGCAGATTTACTATACAAAAGCGTTTCTTCAGCGACGATTTGTTGCTCACGTAACTGATAACTGGGGGCGTGATGTAGATCCGCTTTAGGCGGATTCGAAACGCCATTCATGACACCATCATTTATTTTAACAAATCCGACCTCAAAAAACACCTGTATCATAAAAATAAGCAAATTTCGTTGTAAATGTAAGTGACTAGCCACCAATGATAATTGATGATGAATATCCACATCTTGCTGAGTCATCGCAAATTTATACAGGTTCGCAAATTGAGTTCGGCTCGGCATTCCTGCCAAATAGAGCGATTCCCGCCGATATAAGTACAACGTTAACTGATTAAGGGGCAAGGCCGTTAACACCGCTGTTAAATCAGCCAAAGTATCCGGACAATCCACTATAAAGACCGGCTGATCAGGCTTAATCGCACTAAAGTCAGTGGTCTGATCACTCACTAAAATCGCTTGCGCAGTTGGCTTTAAATAATCCGACGACCGTTTCAGTAACGCGGCATGGAAAAACAAATAAATACCCGGCGTACTAAAATTCTTGGCCGCCAAATGCTGCGTCCGCGCATCAATGACTTGTGATCCCGTAATAGCTAAATCTTTAATCATAATCTGTGGCGTCGTTCGACCATTCCACGTGTTAGCATTTAACTCGCCAACGACGCTCACAGCCGTCGGGCTAGCCTGAATAGCTGGCGCGACCGCTCCCATTGAAAAAGCAATCGCATCCACTTGTTGCTTACCATCACTTAATTGTAACTTTAAATGCTGATGTTCTGACCCAATAGCTCGCACTTGTGGAATGGCCGTCGGTTTCAATTCAAAGAGTGGCGCTGGATTATCCATACCAAACGGTGCGAGGCGTTTAATCGCCGTCAACGTTGCTAATGAAGCCGCCTCAATGGTCAATTCACCGGCCAATTTTAGCTTTGGCTGTGCATTTTCAGCCAAATTTTGCGCCGTAGCCGCCGTCTCTAATGCCGCTTTAAGTTCAGCCAAATGGTCGGCCATCACGGTTAACCCAACCGCCATATGATGCCCACCAAAAGCCACTAGTGCTGTCCGAATTGGATCAATCGCCGCAAACAAATTATAAGCCTCAATACTGCGTCCACTGCCCTTCAAGCGACCATTTTCATCCGCATTTAAGACTAAGGTTGGTTTACCGGTGCTTTCCACAATCCGACTCGCTACAATCCCTAGCACCCCTTCGTGCCAATCGTGACCAGTAATGACCAACGTTTGTCGCGGTTGATTTTCCGCTGTTTGGGCCTGGGCCAACGCTTGATCTACAATATCATGAACTAAACTTTGCCGTTGTTCATTCAACTGATTGATTTGAGTGGCTAATTCGGTTGCACGTGCCTCGTCCAAAGTCGTTAACAGTTCCACACCGGTTTGCGCCGATTGTAGCCGCCCTAAAGCATTCAGCCGCGGTGCAATCCCAAAGCCAATACTGGTTTCATCGAGTTGATCCGGTGTAAGCCCGGCAGCCTTGATTAACGCCGCTAAACCTGGCCGGGACGTTTGCCGTAAAACTTTTAACCCTAAGGTCACTAAGGTTCGGTTCTCACCAGTGAGGCTGACTAAATCAGCCACCGTCCCAATGGCGGCCAGATCCATTAATTCTTCTGGTATTTCTTCTAATAATGCAGTTGCCACTTTAAAAGCAACGCCGGCACCAGACAAGTCCCCAAAGGGGTAATGCCCTTCTGGGTGCCGCGGATGCACAATCGCATAAGCCTTGGGTAACGTGGTTGGCAATTCATGATGATCGGTCACCACGACATCAATCCCTTTGGCCTGTACCGCATCAATCACGGCATTACCTGCAACCCCATTATCCACTGTAATAAAGAGTTGGGTACCTGCCGCAATCAAGCGGTCAAACGCAGCCTGATTGGGACCATAACCGTCTTTAAAGCGGTCAGGAATATAATAATTCACGTTAGCGCCAATTTGTTCCAGCGTTTCGTACATAATCGCCGTACTTGTCAGCCCATCGGCATCATAATCCCCGTAAACCGTAATCTGATCATCCGCCATAATGGCCGTCTGAATCCGTTCAACCGCGCGTTCCATATCATGCATTTGTAACGGATCATGCAACGGTTGTGCCGCTGCATTTAAAAATTGTTCCGCTGCCGCTGTCGTCGTAAAACCACGCTCAATCAGTAGTTTTGCGACTAACGGTGGGACGTCGACCGCCGCTGCTAACGCCGTCACTGCAGTATCGTCAGTTATCGCTGCCGGTAAAATCCATTGTTTTTTAGCCGCTAACATGGCATGCTTCCTTTCAAACTGTTTTATTTAGTCGGTGTCGTTGGTTGTGCCGCACCTTTACCGCTAGTTTGCTTACCTTTATTATTTAAGCGTAACGTCAACCGTTTGTTTTCCGCCGTTAAATCAGCGATTTTTGCTTGGGCATCCGTCAAAGTTTGCTTATATTCGTTATTCTTTTTCACTGAATTAAACGTCGCCATTAAAACCGCAATCGCAACTCCTAAAATCAGGGTAATTAAAATAACCAGAATTAACGGCCATTGAACTTTGGCTACCCCAAAATTAACTTGGACTGGATCCACATTTAAAATAGCAAAAACGACAATGACCAAAACAATCACTAAAGCACTCACTAACCGCCATTGATTCTTCATCTTACCAACCCCTTATTTAAAATTAAATACTGTCCCAGCTAACCAATCGCCAAGTTTGGGCGCCATCTGATACCCCAGATTAGCGGCAGCCATGAGCCGTGGGCGATTAAGTTCACGGCGTTGGTGCCCTACCTTACTCACAATTAATGCTGCCAATTTAACCGGATTTAACGCAATTTTATCAACTTGTTCCAAATAATGACCCGTTGGATCGGCTGTTTTAAAGAAGTCAGTCGTGATTGGCCCAGGATTAACCGTCATCACATTGACTCGTGCCGGCTTCAATTCCAACCGAAGTGCATTGTCATAGGCAATCAAGGCCGCCTTAGTTGCGGCATAGACCGCCGACTTAGGCGTTGCCAACTTACCAGCAATTGACGCCACGTTCACAATTTCCCCGTGTCGTGCCAGCACCATGCGTTGAGCCGCTAATTGACTGACATACATGACGCCCAAAGTGTTGACCCGAAACATGCGGGTCATCATGGCCGGTGAAATCGCCACAGCTGGCGCCAAGTACCCAAAACCAGCCGCATTAATAACGATATCTAAGCGTTCGAACTGTTGATCAATCATCGTAAAAACCCGTTCAACCGCTGCCACTTGGCTAATATCACCGGCACAAACTAGTGCTTGTGCCTGCGATAACACCCGACATTGCGCAGCCACCGCTTGTAACCGAGCTGCCCGTCGAGCCATCAAAACAACATGCGCCCCCTGTGCCGCCACCGCTAAAGCGAGCTGTTCACCTAGTCCACTAGACGCCCCGGTAATGAGCACGGTTTGCCCCGTCAAATCTGGCATATTAGCCACCTCAACTTTCTTATTTAATCGGAACTTCAATTAAATCAAAGTCACGCACAACTTTGGTATTTTTAAATACTTGTTGGGCCTGCTTTTGGAGTTCTTTTGATAATTTACCCGTATAGCGAGCTGAAATATGCGTTAATAAAAGCTGCGTCACACCTGCTTGTTTAGCGACTTGTGCCGCTTGTGTACTCGTTGAATGATAATAATTACGGGCCAACTTGCCTTCATCTTTGCCAAAGGTACTTTCGTGAACTAACACGTTCGCATTTTCAGCCAGACTAATGGCATTCGCCGTTTTACGCGTATCCCCTAAAATCGTCACAATCCGACCAGGTTGCGGTGCCGCAATGAAATCTTGACCATTAATCGTCCGACCATCAGGCAACGTCACTGTAAGACCGGCCTTTAATTGACCATATACCGGACCACTTGGAATCTGCATGGCTTTCAGCTTCTCAGCCTGTAACTCACCTGGATGTGCTGCCTCCTCGACCCGATAACCGACCGTTTCAATTCGATGTTCCAAATGCTGGAAAGAAACTTTAAACGTGGCATCTTCAAAGATGACCCCATCATCACCCAGCTCTTCAAAATGGAGTGGATATGACAGCCGCGTGCCCGAAACCCGCAGTGCAGTCATCACAAAGTCACGAATCCCCTTAGGCCCATAAACCGTCAAGGCTTCATCACCGCCCTGAAACGAGCGTGAACTTAAAAAGCCTGGCAAACCAAAAATATGATCGCCATGTAAATGTGTAATAAATATTTTAGTGATTTTACGTGGCTTTAACGTCGTTCGTAAAATTTGATGTTGCGTCCCTTCACCCACATCAAATAGCCAGACCTCATTGCGCTCATCAAGTAATCGCAAGGCCGTGCTTGTTACATTTCTAAACTTCCCCGGCGAGCCGGCACCGGTACCCAAAAATTCTAATTGCATAATTTTGTTCGTCCTTATCTGTACAGTCTGCTAACCATTTTACCGAAAATAATTGGATTCGACAACGATTAGTCTTTGTATTTAGTCTCAACCTATTGTATCATTTCAGACGGAATTATTAGTAACGAATTATTGGAGGTTCCCGATGCGTTTAATTGATTTCAAACTTTCAACGGTGGATTTGGACCACCAGCTCCCACTCTATTGGGAACATGACCACCAACAGTTCCCAATTGACACCGTGACTTTAGTCGCATCACACTTGATTTTACAGTCGCACCCCCAAGCAAAACCCCTGACTTTAGACCAATTGACGGCGCGCACGCGCCAAGTCAATGGTCAAGTCCAACTAATGGTGCGACCGGCGGCTGATCTCATGCCATTATTTGGCTATCGGTTAAGCCAACACCACCTACTACTAGGTTAAAATATGAAAGAAACGTGAGCTCAAAAATGGGCTCACGTCTCTTTTTAGGACTAGGTATTAGTCCATGAATTGGAATTGATAATCTAAAATTTGAATCGTATCACCATTCTTAGCACCAGCAGCTCGTAAAGCATCGTCGATTCCCATGCCACGAATCTGACGTGCAAACCGCATCAAGCTTTCTTCACGATCTAAGTTGGTCATCTTAAACAAGCGTTCCAATTTTTCACCAGCCAGCACAAACAAGCCTGGTTCTGGATTATCAACCGTAAATTCTTGGCTAGGTTCAGCTTGATACTCACGATGAGCCACATCATCGATCCCTTTGATTGGGAATTGAGGGGTGGTATCTAACAAGTCCGCCGTTTGTGCGAGCAAAGCTTTAATGCCTTGTTGCGTAATGGAGGAAATTGGATAAATTGCTGGCACGGTGGCCAACGTATCATCCGTTTTTAACTTAGCTTCAAACTCAGCTAAGTTTTCGGCTGAATCGGGCATATCCATCTTAGTCGCCACCACGATTTGTGGTCGTTTTAGCAATTCAGGGTCATAACTCGTTAATTCATGATTGATTTTTAAATAATCTTCAAATGGGTCATTTTCTTCAACGCCACTCATATCAATCAAATGTAAAATAACACGGGTCCGTTCAATATGCCGTAAAAACTGAATCCCAAGACCAACCCCATTTGCGGCGCCTTCAATCAGTCCCGGCAAATCTGCCATAACAAAGTCACGTCCGTCATCTAACCGGACCATCCCTAAGTTTGGCACCAACGTCGTAAAGTGATAAGCCGCAATCTTAGGCTTAGCACTGGTAACGACGGATAGGAGCGTCGACTTACCCACGGATGGGAACCCAACTAAACCAACATCCGCTAGCACTTTCAGCTCTAAACGAATCGTTAACTCAGCACCAGGTTCCCCATTTTCAGAAATTTCCGGTGCCGGATTTTTAGGACTGGCAAAGTGAATATTGCCACGACCACCACGACCACCTTTAGCAATGACGAGTTTTTGGTCCTTTTCGGTAATATCACCAATTAAGTCACCACTTTCGGCATCCGTGACGGTTGTCCCAAGGGGAACTTTGATGATACGATTCTTAGCGGAACGTCCCGTCATCTGCTTAATCATCCCGTTACCACCGGATTCTGCCTTGAACTTACGGGTGTACCGAAAATCCATTAACGTCCGTAAACCTTCATCAGCGACCAGCACGATACTCCCACCGCGACCACCGTCACCACCGGCTGGACCACCGTTAGGAACGAATTTTTCGCGCCGGAATGCGACCATCCCATTGCCACCGTTACCGGCCTTTACATCTACTTTTACTTGATCAACAAACATCGTTTTCTCCTGTTTCTTCTATATTATTTATCTACGAAATGGTTCGTGCGAAATTAGATACCTGACCTAGTATACAAATGTTCGGTGACTACGTCAAAGTATCCGCTGTAATTGGCGGTTAGCGCTCAGTTTTAAGCTTCAATGACTGCTTTTGAACTAAATTGACGTTTTTTGAAGCTTTTTGTTGCGTTTTGACGATTGAACGTGTATATTATTCTTCGGAGGGATTTGAAAGTGCTTACAGAAGAGCGTCAACAATACATTTTAAATACAATCCGTTTTAAGGGCATTATTAAGATCAAAGACATTTGTTCAAAAACTAATTGTTCGGAGTCCACGGCTCGCCGCGACCTTCAACAATTGGAAGAACAAGGTGATTTATTGCGCGTCCATGGTGGCGCTAAATATATGAACTCACTCCAAGAGGAACCCGCCATGAATGACAAAGTTTCTCGTAACGTGGATGCCAAAGATCGCATTGCCCAACAGGCCGTCGCCAATATCCAAGTGGATGACGTCATTTACTTGGATGCTGGGACATCAACTTTAGCGATGATTGCCCACCTCAGCCCGCGGTACAACTTGCGGGTTGTCACTAACGGGGTCGTGCACGCTTCAGTCTTAGCCGACATGGGCATCAAGACTTACCTGCTCGGTGGTAATTTAAAAAACACCACTAAGGCCGTCATCGGACCAGAAGCCGTAAAGTCCTTACAAGAATATCGTTTCAATAAAGTTTTCTTAGGCATTAACGGCGTCCATCCCAAGTTTGGGCTCACGACGCCTGATCCTGATGAAGCCATCGTCAAAAAGACTGCGATTGCACAAAGTGAAGAAAGTTTTATCTTAGTGGATAATACTAAATTTGACCATGTTTCCTTTGCGCGGGTTGGCGATCTCGCTAGTGCGACGATTATTACCGACCATTTAACGCCAACTTTGGCGGAACAATATCAACCATTAACCACTATCCAGGAGGTCACATCATGATTTACACCATTACCGTCAATCCTTCGATTGATTACGTGGTTCAACTGCCCCATATGACACTCGGCAGTGTGAACCGCCTTGCCCATACCGCTAAATTACCTGGTGGTAAAGGTATCAATGTTTCACAAATCTTAAACGAATTAGCCCAACCCAATATTGCGCTCGGTTTCTTAGGCGGGTTCACGGGTACTTTCATCAGCACGGCTCTAACTGCCAAAGGCTTGACCAGTCGCTTCACGACGATCGCCGATGACACCCGCATCAATGTTAAAATCCATGCGGATGCTGAAACTGAATTAAATGGCGCCGGTCCACAAATCACCGCCACCGAAATCGACCAATTCTATCAAGAATTAGCCCAATTAACACCAGCCGATGTGGTTGTCATGTCTGGGAGTTTAGCACCTAGTCTTCCTGACAGTTTCTACTATGACATCATTCAAAAAGTAAAAGCTGCGGGCGCTAACTTCGTGATTGACACCACTGGCGAAGCCTTAAAGAAGACCTTGCCTAGTCAACCATTGGTCGTCAAACCAAATAATCATGAATTGGCCGCTTATTATGACACGACTTTCAATAGTCAAGCCGACATTATCGCTGCTGGTCAACGGATGTTAGCCGCAGGTGCCCAACATGTCTTGATTTCAATGGCCGGTGACGGTGGCCTGCTCATCACACCAGACCACGTTTACTTTAGCCCCGCACCAAAGGGGCATGTTATCAACTCCGTTGGTGCTGGTGATTCAATGATTGGCGGATTTGTCGGTACTTTCGCTAAAACTCACGATGCGGTTGAAAGCTTCCGATATGGCCTAGCTTGTGGGTCCGCAACGGCCTTCTCTGAAGACATTGCTACCCGGGCTAAGATTGATGAGATTCTACCTTTAATTAAGATTGAAAATTTAACTAACTAACCAGTTCAGAAAGGACTGTTACACCACATGGATATTCGCGACTTATTACTAAAAGACGTCATGATCATGGATATGACTGCCACGACCAAAGACGAAGCCATTGACGAATTAGTTCATAAATACGCTGAACAAGGCGTCATCAATGACGAAGCACTGTATAAAAAAGATATTATTAAACGTGAAGCCGAATCAACTACTGGGATTGGCGACGGGATTGCAATGCCCCACGCTAAAGATAAGGCTGTTCAACGCGCGACTGTCTTGTTCGCCAAGAGCGACGCCGGTGTTGACTTTAATGCTTTAGACGGTCAACCCGTCCACTTATTCTTCATGATTGCTGCGCCTGAAGGAGCCAACAACACACATTTGCAAGCTTTAGCTGCCCTTTCAAGTCTCTTGATTGATCCGGACCTAGTCGCTAAGTTGAAGCAAGCCCAAACACCAGCCGACGTGCAAACGTTATTCGGTGATGCTCAAGCTGCTAAAGAAGCCAAGGACGCTAAAGATGAAGCGGCCCGCGCTGAAAAGGCCGCAGCACCCGCTGCACCAACTAGTCACTATGTCGTCGGCGTCACTGCTTGTCCAACTGGGATTGCGCACACTTACATGGCCGAAGCTGCTTTAATCAAACAGGCAGAAGCAATGGGTGTTGATATTAAAATTGAAACCAATGGTTCTGAAGGGGTTAAACATCTTTTAACCGCTGACGAAATCGCCAAAGCTGATGGCGTCGTCATTGCCGCTGATAAAAAAGTTGAAATGGCTCGTTTTGATGGCAAACATTTAGTTAACCGTCCAGTGACCGATGGGATTAAAGAACCAGAAAAATTAATCAACGAAGCTATCAGTGGTGATGCCCCAATTTATCATGCTGATAGTAGTGATGTTGCCGCTGATACGACCGGCAATGCTGGTAGCGGTGTTTGGAACGAAATCTACAAGAACTTAATGAACGGGATTTCACATATGTTGCCATTCGTCGTTGGTGGTGGGATCTTAATGGCCCTCTCCTTCGTCATTGAACAATTTGCTGGTGGTGGCAAGAGCACAGCCTTTGTCTTCTTGAACCAAGCTGGGAACATGGCCTTTGCCTTTATGATTCCTGTATTAGCCGCCTTCATTGCCGAATCAATCGGTGATCGTCCAGCCTTAATGCCTGGGTTTGTTGGTGGGTTTATGGCAACTGTCTACACTGGCGCTTATGGTGGTGCTTATACGGCTTCCATCGTGGCTAATGCCAAGAGTCCGGCCGGCTTCTTAGGTGGTTTAGTCGCTGGGTTCTTAGCAGGTTACATCACCGTTTGGATGAAGAAAGCCACTAAGAATATTCCGGCTTCCTTAGATGGTATGAAACCAATGCTGATTTTCCCAATCTTGGGCTTACTATTAACTGCCCTCTTAATGTTCTTCGTTGTTAACCCAATTTTCTCAGTCATTAACATCTGGATTACCAACTTCTTGGAATCCATGGGAACTGGGAATGCCATTCTCTTAGGGATTGTCCTGGGTGGGATGATGTCAATTGATATGGGTGGTCCTTTCAACAAGGCTGCTTACGTCTTTGCAACTGGTGCCTTTACCGCAACCAACGATGGTAACTTAATGGCTGCCGTTATGGCTGGTGGGATGGTGCCACCATTGGCAACTGCCATCGCCACGGCCTTTTGGCCAAAGAAGTTTACGGATGACGAGCGTAAAGCTGGGATTTCAAACTGGTTGCTTGGGATTTCCTTCATTACTGAAGGGGCTATTCCATTCGCCACTGCTGATCCATTGCATGTCATTGGTTCAAGTGTCGTCGGTGCTGCTATTGCCGGTGGTTTAACTCAACTATGGCAAGTTTCCGTTCCTGCTCCTCATGGTGGCCTCTGGGTCGCACTCTTAGCCACTAATATTTGGGGCTACGTTGCCGCTACTGTGATTGGTGCGGTCATTGCCGGGGTAATTCTTGGTATTTGGAAGCCCGCTAAAAAAGCTTAATTCAACCCAAAAAGTGATTGCCGAAAATCTTTTGATTTTCAGCAATCACTTTTTTTGTTCCCCAGCCACTACTACCTCGGGCCAACATCTTTATTTTGCCACATCGGTTCAATCCTGCAATCAAACGGTTATAATAAAAGTATAAATTAATTTATTATTGAAATGAGACGATACTTTTGAAAGTCAAAGCAACAGTCCTTGGTAGCCTAGTAATCGCTGCCCTACTCCTATTAACCGGCTGTCATCAGGCGACCGTCACCACCCTGCCAGCAGTCAAGAAGCCTACGATCACAGCCATGGTGATTAGTGACGACCATGTGATTGCGCCCCGTCTGCATGATAATGGTCCGGCCTTCAAATCCTATGCAGCCAGTGACGCCGGTGCTGACTTAAAATATAGTGCGACTATTTTTAAGGCCTTTATTGCGACTGCCTTAACTAAAAAACCAGATGTCGTCATTGTCAGTGGCGACATTACCAACAATGGCGAAAAAGCTAGTCATGAGTACGTGGCACAGCAACTAAACCGGTTAATTCAGGCCCATATTCGCGTCTATGTCGTTCCCGGCAATCATGATATTAATAATCCGCTAACTCGCCGTTTCAAAGGGAAGAAACAAGCAGAAACAGTTGCCGTGAGCCCCAGTGACTTTAAGCATATTTATAAAAACGCGGGCTATCAGCAAGCCACCGAGACTGACAAAAATTCATTAAGTTATCTGGTTAAACCGAGCCAGAAAACTTGGTTCTTAATGCTCGATTCGGCCATTTATCGCAGTAATTACCAGCAAGGTAGCTCAACCGTTGGTGGTGGCTTTAATGCCGGTACTTTGGACTGGATTGCCAAAGTCGGTCGTGCAGCTAAGAAACAACATGCCACGCTAATTCCAGTCATGCACCACAACTTAATGGATCACACCGCTATTCACCAAAATTACACTATCGGATATGCCGATGAAGTTCAGCAAGTTTTCGCTAAAGCGGGCATTAAATTAGCTTTAACTGGGCACTTGCATGCGCAAAATATCAAGCAAATGACCACTAACGGCCAATCATTAACGGATATTGCCAGCGGTGCCCTCATTCTCGGTAGCCATTATTATGGGACGCTCAAGCTTAATCAGACGACCGGGACTGCCAGCTATCAGGCACAAGCCACTAATGTTGACAATTATATTCGAACCCACCAAGGCGCAGCGGCAGTTCAGGCTTATCAAAAATATGATCACGACGTCTTATTTGCAGCCGGCTATAACGCCGCTTTACAATCATTACTAGAAGACCCTGATCTTAACTATTCAACTAAACAAACAAAAACGTTAGCAACGGGCATGGCTGCGGCTAACATTGCGGTCTTTCGTGGCACCGCTGTTCAAGCTAGTGCGAACATCACAGCTTGGGAAAAACTCCCAAAATCAACGCCACTACGCCAATTTGTATTAGCCACCCGCCATTTAAGTGGTAATCTCACTTAGATGCCCACTAAAAAGCCAGGCACTGCAAGAAGTTGTGAATTCTTGCAGTGCCTGGCTTTTTTGACCTACGGACTAAGTAGCCCCTTTTTGATAATGTTTGGGAGTCACGCCACCACCAGCTAACGAAAACTTAATGGTCTGTGCGACATTTTTTGCAACACCTAACTTCTGAATTTCTTCCACGGGTGCAGCCGCAATCTTCCCCATTGAACCGAATTGACGTAATAGCTTGTTACGCGTTTTCGGACCCACACCTGGAATCTCATCTAGGCGTGAACTTAATGAATGTTTCGTATGCACTTGCCGGTGGAACGTGATAGCAAAGCGATGGACTTCATCTTGAATACGTTGTAGCAAGTAAAATCCCTGACTCTTCGGATCAAGATTCAAATGAGCGTCACCTGCGGAGGCTAATAAATCCGCCGTTTTATGATGATCATTTTTAACCATGGCCGCCACCGGCGTAGTCAGGCCTAATTCGTTTTCTAAGACGTCTTTAGCAGCATCCAACTGAATGTCCCCGCCATCCATTAAAATCAAATCAGGTAAGGCTGCGTGCTCTTTTAGTAACCGCGTATACCGACGTCGGATGACTTCCCGTGTCGATGCGGCTTCATCCGCATGATCGACCGTTCGTAATTTATATTTTCGATACAGTTTCTTATTCGGTTGACCATCTGTGAAGACAACCATTGCTGAGACCAGATCCGTCCCTTGAATATGTGAGTGGTCAAAAGCTTCAATCTTATGACCAGCTGGGATCCCCAATGCAGCCGTAATCTCTTGCATGGCCCCCGTCGTTTTTTGCTCATCCAACTCCAACAGGCGGAACTTTTCTTCTAATACGATCCGAGCATTCTTTTCTGCTAAGTCAAGCAAGTCACGCTTCTGTCCACGTTGTGGCGTCCGCACTGGAATCCCTAGAATCTCACTTAACACCGTCTTATCTAGCCCCGCTGGTACCAAGACTTCCCGTGGCAAAACGTTATTTTTACGATTATAAAATTGCAAAATAAAACTCGTCATTTCTTCAGGCGCCGTTGAAACAATTGGAAACAAGCGTTTTTCACGTTTCATTAACCGGGCCTGTCGAATAAAGAAGACTTGGATCGATAACCAACCTTTATCCAAATAAAAGTTGAACAAATCACGCGGGGTATTATCATTTGAAATGATTTTTTGTTTTTCAACGGTCATTTCAATGTACGTTAACTGATCCCGTAATTCAGCGGCCCGTTCAAATTCCAAAGCCGCTGCGGAACGCGTCATCCGTTTCGTTAATTGTTGCTTAACGGTCTCAACATGCCCATTTAAAAAGGACTTAATCCGTTTGATTTGGGCCGTATATTCAGCCACCGGCACCGTCTTAAAACACGCGCCCAAACATTGTCCCATATGATAATACAAACAAGGCCGATGCTGAAAACCATTGCAACGCCGTAACGGATAAACCTTTTGAATAAAATTAACCGTTTCTTGTGCGGCATAAACGTTTGGATATGGGCCAAAATAATACCCCCCATCTTTACGCACATCGCTTACAATCAAAATTTGGGGGTCTCGTTCATTCGTGATTTTAATATACGGATAACCAGTGCCTTTTTTTAATTTGATATTAAAATATGGTTGATGCTTTTGAATCAACGTGATTTCCAACAAAAAAGCTTCTTTATCTGTCGAAGTTACGATAAATTCAAAATCAGCAATTTCAGAAACTAGGCGCGCGGTTTTACCGGTATGACTACTTTTAAAATACGACCGGACGCGATTCTTTAAATTCTTCGCTTTACCCACATAAATAATCTGACTATTTAGATTTTTCATCAAATAACAGCCTGGTAAATCAGGTAGTAACGCAAGTTTATGTTCAATATGTGCCAATGCCATGACGCGCGCTCCTCTCATTAATTTAGCGATACTAGTATACCGCCTGACACTAGGCGTGACAAGCAATCTACTCGCTAAGCTAATTTTAATGAACAAACGGGCCCGACTGGACTATTTTCCAGCCGAACCCGTTGATCACTCATAGCAGACTACATTAAAATTTTTGATAGAAAATCTTGTGCCCGTTCCGTTTTAGGGTGGGCAAAGAACTCTTCTGGCGTGTTATTTTCTTGAATATAACCATCCGCCATAAACCAGATTCGGTCGCCAACTTCTTTCGCAAAACCCATTTCATGGGTGACCACAACCATCGTCATCCCATCTTTAGCCAACTCCTGCATGACATTCAAAACTTCACCAACCATCTCTGGATCTAGCGCTGAAGTAGGTTCATCGAATAACATCACTTTGGGATTCATGGCTAAGGCCCGGGCAATTGCGACCCGTTGGGCTTGGCCCCCTGATAAGCTCGCTGGAAACGCCTCGGCATGGTCATCTAGTCCCACACGCTTTAACAACGTATGCGCCGTTTTAGTTGCAGTAGCATCATCGGTGCCCTTAACTTTCATTGGTGCCAGCTTAATATTTTCCAAAACTGTCATGTTCGGGAATAAATTAAACCCCTGAAAGACCATGCCCATTTTTTCGCGTAACGCATTAACACTCTTCGTATCGAGCGTCGTTAAATCTTGTCCTTCAAACGCTACTTTACCGCTAGTTGGGGTTTCAAGTAAATTCAAGCACCGCAAAAAGGTACTTTTCCCACCACCAGAAGGTCCGATAACGACAATCACCTGGCCGGCATCCACCTGTTCGGTAATATTTTTTAAGACTTCATTTTCACCAAAGCTTTTCGCCAAGGCTTCAACTTCAATAACTGGTTTAGGCATGTTGCATTCTCCTTTCGAAGTAGTTCAAGATCCGTGAGGCAGTGAAGGTCAAGATGAAGTATAAGACCATGATGACTACAATTGGTGCCACCCCACGATAGGTATCTGAACGGACGATATTGCTTTGATAGATTAATTCGGTTACCCCAATAATTGACACAATAGAACTATCCTTAATTAAGGTAATAAATTCATTCCCTAAGGATGGCCAAATGTTCTTCAAGGCTTGTGGTAAAATCACGTACCGCATAGTGCGCCCGTTTGACATTCCTAAACTACGAGCAGCTTCAGTTTGACCAACATCAACAGAATTAATCCCGCCCCGAATGTATTCGGCCACGTAAGCTCCAGAGTTTAATGAAATCGCAATAATCCCGGACGTTAATGCCGGTAGATTAACGAATAACCCTAAACCAAAGTAAACGAACATGACTTGAACCATCATTGGCGTCCCACGAATAAATTCAACGTAGGCCGTGGCGATCCACCGTAAGATGGTCTTGAAAACGCCACCTTTAGCCATCCGTGCTAAGGCCAAGATAATCCCAATGATAAATCCGAAGAAGACCGAACAAACGGTAATAATTAACGTATATTCAATCCCCGTCAAGAAAGCCTGCCAGTAATGACCCATTGAAGTATTAACCGTATTCGTTTTTAAGTATTTGCCGGCAGTTGGCAAGTACGTCTTTTTAACCAGCTTTTCCTGCTTAATTTCGGCAACAGTCTGATTAACTTTGTTAACTAAGCTTGTAGAACCCTTCCGAAAAGCAATTGCTGAACTTGTTGCGGAAGAACTCATATTAAATTTACTTGGAATCGCCGCTAATTGCTTGTTGTTAGCAACGTAGGCTTCTGCGGATGGTTTTTCCATCGCAACGCCGTCAATTTTATGACTTTGTAAGGCTAGGATTAAGTCTGACTGCGACGTCATCCCTTTAACTTGTGTATTTTTAGTTTGCTTTTTAGCAGCATTATATTGGGTCGTCCCGGTTTGCGCCCCTAGCGTTCCCCCATTAAATGAATCCTTATTCTTATACTTGGCCGCGTCCGTCTTGTTAATAACGATATCATAGCCACCTTGATAATAAGTATTCGTAAACGCGACATTTTTACGTCGTGCGGGCGTTGGATTCATCCCAGAAATAATCATATCAACTTTCCCTGTTTGCAGGGCAACCAATAGTGAATCAAATGACATTGACTTGATTTTCAGCTTCACACCTAAATCTTTAGCCACTTTTTGTCCAATCTGGACATCCATCCCAACGACTTTACTCTTACCATTGACCGTCGCTTGAAATTCATAAGGCGGATAGTCTGGCGAAGTTCCCATGACTAGGACACCCTTTTTTTGAATATCTTGTAACGAGGTATCAGCGGCCTGTGCTGATTGCGTCCCTAATGGGAGTACCAGCATGACTAACGCCGTTATAATTGCTAATAATAATCCAACTCTTTTTTTCATAAGCGTTCTCCTTGTTTTTGGTTTACAAGAACAAAGTATAAACGCTTATGATTATTTATGCAAGTAATTTTGATTATTTCTTTTCTTTATGCATAAAAATGCTATTTATACGATTTTTAATGTATATAAAGCGGATAACTGACAAATGCGCTAAAATTTGCTATGATTAGCCATAATTGAAAGGAATGATTGGATGAGTTTAAAAGTTCAGCGTCAAGACAACCTCGACAAATTATTCGATAAATTTGCGATTGGTCCCGATGACAAGGATAAATTAACAACTAAAGCGATTCAAACAACAATTGATGAACATGCTAACCGGCAAACGGTTGAACCTAAGCCTAAGGATCAAACAACCAAAAAATAGGCTAATTTAAAAAATGACAAGTTTAAGACGAAAGTCTCAAACTTGTCATTTTTTAGTCGGTCGATAACTGAACAACTTCACTGAATAGTGCCAGTTCAGCAAATTGCTTGGTCACTTTTAAATGTTGTGCATACTTTTGAGCTAGGTCTGGCTGAACTGCATTAGTTCCCGGTGTAAATAAAAAAAGCAGTGATTTTCATCACTGCCACTTAGTCCTTGAGTTAAATTTTTAATTAGCAAATTTTGGTCCCAATAGTTTGCATCTTTTCACGCCGTTCAGCTTCTGTTTCAGGGCTAACGTTCCGCCAGTCAACTACTGATAACGCGCCGTCTAGCATCCCACTGTCATCTTTTAAGGCCAGGGCATTGTGCCAACGTGAGATAGTCAACCCATTACCAAGAAAATCTTCATCTGCTGGTGCGGTTGCCATGTCATAATCGGCATTATTTTCCAATGCTATCGTATAATCTGGATCAGCCTGCTTCAAAATAACTAATTGGAACTTATTCCCAATTGCACAGCTACCACCCAAACTAGAGTATTTATTGGAACCATCATCAGTCGTCAGAATAACACGGCTCCCAGCTGGAATCTTATCTGCCAAATAGGCCTGTGCGTCATCTTTAATGTTAATCTTCATCGTCAACACCCTTTCAATTACAACAATTTAGTTGTGCACAACTCTTCTACACTTAATAATATAACGCAGACCGGATGAAATTGCAAACAAGATGATTTCAGCAAAAAAAGCCATGATTTCAACGCTTGTCTGCGTCGGAATCATGGCTAAACTAACTATTACGCCACTTACTTGGGCGCTTTATCGTTAGGATATTTCTGATTAAGTTTGGCAATATTTTGTTGCGCAACGTCATCAAATGGAATATCAGCCCACTCGGCAACTTGCGACAGATACCATAAAACATCGCCCATTTGCTTCGTTAGCTGGTCTTTATTCAAGCTCTTACCATGGAACGTATATTTTTTAACTAAATCAACTACTTGACCGGTCTCAGAAGCTAAGCCTAACGATAAATTCGTTAAAACTTGTTCATTACCGTAAAGTGTTCGATTTGCTAAAGCTTGATAGTCATTAAATTCCAATCCTACTTGCCTCCTACTGTATGTGCTTCAATCCACTGCCAAACAGCGTCTTTACCATCTTTCGTCTTCGCAGAAAAGGCGATAAAGTCGTCCTTTGCTTGGAACCCTAGTGTCTTTTTAATGAGACTCTCTTGCTTGTTCCACTTACCCCGCGGGATTTTATCGCTCTTAGTGGCAACCACTAGTATTGGCATCTTATAGTAACCCATCCAGTCATACATCGCTACATCATCTTTGGTGGGTGCATGGCGGGCATCGACCAAGATAATGACACCACGTAAAGTTTCACGGTTAGTTAAATAAGTTTCAATCATCTGACCAAATCTCTCACGGTCTTTTTTAGAAACTTTCGCATAGCCATAGCCAGGAACGTCAACAAAGTACAGTTGTTCCTCAATTTTGTAAAAATTCAGCGTCTGCGTCTTCCCGGGTTGCCCCGACGTCCGCGCATAGCTATTGCGGTTGATCAACACATTGATCAATGATGACTTTCCAACATTGGAACGCCCTGACAACGCAATTTCTGGATAGCCAGTCATTGGATATTGGCTGGGCGCGACCGCGCTCATGACAAGTTCTACGTTATGCACTTCCATCAAAATAGCTCCCTTACCAAATAGTCTTTTTCCATTCTAACACATTTCGTCCGTCACATATTGCATTCAAACTAAAGCAAAAAGGGCCTAAACAGCATTCAAGACCGTGATGCCCAAAGTCACCGCGGTCTTGAAATTAATTTAATTCACTTTAATTAATTTTGCTACTTAAGACGCCTTCTGATCGGCCAAAACCAGTTCTGGTTCAGCGTGATCTTCGACTGTAGCCTCATTAATAATCACTTTTTTAACGTCTTTGCGACTTGGAATATCAAACATAATATCCCGCATTGTATCTTCAATGATTGACCGTAAGCCTCGCGCACCCGTATTACGAGCTAACGCTTCACGTGCGATTGCTTGTAGGGCTTCTGGTTTAAAGTCTAACTCGGCATCATCTAATGCAATCAATCGTTGATATTGTTTAACTAAAGCATTCTTAGGTTCTGTTAAAATCCGGACCAAATCAGTTTCAGTTAATCGTTCTAACGCCGTTAAGATTGGCAAACGTCCAATAAATTCAGGAATTAACCCAAATTGTAATAGATCTTCGGGAACAACTTGTTGCATCAAGCTCTTCGAATCATCCAAGATGGTATTCTTGCCATCAGTATCCGTCCCAAAACCAATCGTCTTGTCACCTAGTCGTCGCTTAACGATGTCTTCAATCCCATCAAACGCGCCCCCTACGATGAATAAGATGTTCGTCGTATCAATCTGAATGAACTCTTGTTGTGGGTGCTTACGTCCGCCCTGTGGTGGCACATTGGCAATGGTTCCTTCCAAGATCTTCAAAAGCGCTTGTTGAACCCCTTCGCCAGAAACATCTCGTGTAATCGAAACATTTTCACTCTTCTTAGCAATCTTATCAATTTCATCAATATAGATAATACCCTTTTCAGCCCGTTCAACGTCATAATCGGCGTTTTGCAACAACTTCAAAAGAATATTTTCAACATCTTCCCCAACATAGCCAGCTTCAGTTAAGGTCGTCGCATCCGCAATAGCGAACGGCACGTCCAAAATTCGCGCTAGGCTTTGGGCTAAGAATGTCTTTCCAGAACCAGTCGGACCAACTAAACTAATATTACTTTTTTGTAATTCAGGACCTTCGTTATCTTCGTCGTCGCTCTCAGCCATCGCTTTAACACGTTTGTAGTGGTTATAGACCGCTACTGAAAGCGTCCGCTTAGCTTCATTTTGACCGATGACATATTGGTCTAATTCGTCAACGATTTCTTTAGGCGTTGGCGTATCTGTTAATTCGTGTGAGCGTTCTTCACTGAATTCTTCATCGATTATTTCCTTACATAAATCGATACATTCATTACAGATATAAACGCCGGGTCCGGCAACAATTTTTTTAACTTGATCTTGTGACTTGCCACAAAATGAGCAGTTAACTGGGCCATTTGTCTCGGTATTCTCAAACATTCATTCTCACCTCATCGATGTATTTACATAGTCTAATCATAACAGAAAATCCGGGTCAAAACCAGCTACGACCCGGTCATCTACGCTCATTACTATAACATGCGTTCATGAAAACAAAAAATAATTTGTCCATTAAGTTTCAAAACCAACCAATTGCTTTTCAAGCAAAGAAAAAAGCCTTGAAGGCTAGCCTTCAAGACCTCTCTAATTTTAGACCAATAAATTAATTAGTCTTTATCGTCTTTTTTTTCATCAGCTTTAGCAGTTTGCTTAGCAGAATCAGTAATCATATCAACTGCTTGGCGAATTGCGATGTCATGTGACAACATATCATCAGTTAAAGCGCCACGAACAGCACCTTCTTCCATGTTGTATTGACCAGCTAAATCTTTAACTTCGGCATCAATTTCATCCTTAGATGGCTTGATGGCTTCCGCTTCAACGATGGCTTCTAAGACTAAGTTAGTCTTAACCCGACGTTCAGCGTCCGCAGCGAATTGTTGACGTAAATCATCTTCAGTTGTGCCAGTTAACTTATAATAAGTTTTAGCATCAATACCTTGTTGTTGCATGTTAGCCAAGTATTGATCCATTTGACGATGAATATCGTCTTCCTTCATGGCATCAGGAACGGCTTCAATTTCAGCATTGTCAACGGCTTGGTTTAAAGCTTCGTCTTCAATGGCATCATGAGCAGCCTTTTCTTTTTGATCTTTAAGTTCATCTTTGATTTTAGCTTTTAATTCTTCAAGTGTATCAACATCTTCGTCAACATCCTTGGCAAATTCGTCGTCTAAATCAGGGAGTTCCTTAGTTTTAACTTCATGAACGGTAACCTTAAAGACGGCTTCTTTATCTTGAAGATCTTCAGCTTGATAATCTTTAGGGAACGTTACTTTAACGTCTTTTTCATCGCCGGCTTTAACGCCAACTAATTGGTCTTCAAAACCAGGGATGAATGAGTTAGAACCCAATTCAAGTGAATAGTTTTCTGATTCGCCACCTTCAAAAGGTTCGCCATCAACGGAACCCTTGAAGTCAATGACAACAGTGTCGCCATTTTCAGCTGGTTGGTCTTCTTTCAAAACTAATTCAGCTTGCTTTTCACGCCGTGATTCTAATTCAGCATCAACGTCCTTAGCATAAACACGCGTATTTTGACGCGTTACACTAAGTTCCTTGTAGTCGCCCAATTTAACATCAGGTTCAACCGTTACAACGGCCTTCAAAACCCAAGGCTTGCCTTTTTCCATGCTGTCAACATCAATCTTAGGTTGATCAACTGGTTCAATTTCAGTATCTTTAATGGCTTGTTCGTAAGCTTCAGGAAGCACAATGTTCAAAGCATCTTGATAAAGGGCTTCTTCACCATACATTTGATTGAAAATTTGACGTGGAACCTTACCCTTACGGAAACCAGGGACATTTAAGTTCTTCTTTGTGTTTTGGAAGGCTTTGTCGATTCCTTCTTTAATCTTGTCAGCACCAATTTCGAATGTTAATTCGCCTTCGTTGCCTGCTTTCTTTTCCCACTTTGCAGCCATTATATTTCCTCCGAAACATTAATATTTTCTACAATTCAAGTCAATTGCATACTTGTTAAGTTTAACCTATCAAATCCATAAAGTAAACCAAATCAGTTAAAAAAGCGCTAGATATGGCCGGCTTATTTGCGATTTTCTTAAAAAAAGAGACTTGGAAGAATCTCCCAAGTCTCTCTTAGATGAATCAATGAAAATCAATTAGAGATTAGTCATCAATTTCAGAAACAACCCCGGCACCAACCGTATGGCCACCTTCACGAACAGTGAACTTAGTACCCTTTTCAATCGCAACAGGGGAAATTAATTCAACTGTAAATGTAACGTTGTCTCCAGGCATAACCATTTCAACGCCTTCTGGTAATTCGATAACACCAGTAACATCAGTGGTATGGAAGTAGAATTGAGGACGATAGTTTGAGAAGAATGGCGTATGACGGCCTCCTTCTTCCTTGCTCAAGATATAAACTTCACCCTTGAAGTTCTTATGAGTTTGGATCGAACCTGGCTTAGCAAGAACTTGACCACGGACAACTTGTTCGCGGTTAACACCACGAAGTAAAGCACCAACGTTATCGCCGGCTTCACCAGTGTCAAGCGTCTTACGGAACATTTCAAGACCTGTAACAGTTGACTTGAGTGTTTCGTCATGCAAACCAACGATTTCAACTTCGTCACCGACTTTAACAGTCCCACGGTCAATACGACCAGAAGCAACTGTCCCACGACCAGTGATTGAGAAGACATCTTCAACAGGCATTAAGAAAGGCTTTTCAGTATCACGAACTGGAGTTGGGATGTATTCATCTACAACGTCCATTAAGTGTAAGATAACCTTCTTTTGTTCTTCGTCGCCTTCAAGCGCTTTAAGTGCTGAACCGCGAAGGACAGGAATATCGTCGCCAGGAAAATCGTATTCTGAAAGTAATTCACGTACTTCCATTTCGACCAAGTCAACTAATTCGTCATCATCAACAAGATCAGTCTTGTTCAAGAAGACAACGATGTAGTCAACACCAACTTGGCGAGCCAACAAGATGTGTTCACGCGTTTGTGGCATAGGACCATCAGTTGCGGCAACAACTAAGATAGCACCGTCCATTTGCGCAGCACCGGTGATCATGTTTTTAACATAATCAGCATGTCCTGGGGCATCGATATGAGCGTAATGACGCTTTTCTGTTTCGTATTCAACGTGGGCAGTATTGATTGTAATACCACGTTCACGTTCTTCGGGAGCAGCATCAATTGAGGCAAAATCTTGAGCTTGAGCTAAGCCCTTTTCAGATAATACCTTTGTGATAGCAGCTGTCAAAGTAGTCTTCCCATGGTCAACGTGGCCGATAGTACCAATGTTTACATGGGGTTTTGTTCTTTCATAATGTTCTTTTGCCATTAATGAAACCTCCTGTGATTTTCGCAAGAATGATGTCAGACCAAATTAATGCCCCGACAATTCTTTAGTTAATATTATACTACATCCTAATGAAAAGGCCAAATCACTCGCCTATCACTAGGAATCCTTAAACATTATATATAGTACCATCTGGTTTGTAAACAGATATTATTCAAAAAGTTGAATTTTTGTAAATTAAACGGCTTTGTTTTCAATTATTGGGCAAAATCAAGGTTCAGTTGTTGAATTCGTTGCTGCATGTCAAGCATTTTCTGCCCAGTCACCGTTAAGTTTTGGGGCACGGTCCCTGTTTGTGATGCCAATAATAAGGTCAACCAAAGTTGGGCATCCGTCATTATTTTTTCAGTTTCTGGGTATAAATACATCAATTGTAAGGCCAAAACTGCCTGTAAATTTTCAAACAATGTGACATCGGTTTGCGCAAATTGCTGCTGTAAGGCATGTTGAACCGTTTGACTCCCTGAATCTTGCCCCATTGCTGGCAAAGCTGCCGGAATGACTGCTAACCGCGTCTCATCGAGCCACAGAAACTGCACTGATGTTGTGACTCCCAAAGCTCGTAAGGTGTATAGGACCTCTACTCGTGACAATTGATGTAAAAATGGATCAATCAATAAAAATTTAGCAGCCGTCACATATTGCGCGTAAGTTAAATGTTGGGCAGCCAACAACTGATCATTTTGAGCGGCCACCGGTTGATCAGACAGGTGATAAAACTGGCGCATCGTCGTCTTTAAGGTTTGTTGCAAGGTCGTTGTTGCCAATGTCTCAGCCGCCGTAATTTGCGCAAGCGTTTGCGTATACCAGCTGGTTTGGGCAATACGTAATTCTGCGGCCATACGTGCTTTAATAAATTGATGGCTTTCGAGTAAGGCGGTCAGATACAAACTCGCCGCCGCATCCGTTGCCAGATAGGTCTGTTCATATTCAGCCGCATAGGTGCTGGCCAAAGTATACTTTTGCGTAGCAACCAAGGCTGTGACTAACTGTAAATTCAACGGATAACTTTGTGTCGTTTGATAAACCGTTTCAAACAAGCTGGCGGCTGTCGACCAATCCGCTTGGTCAGCAGCAAGTTGGGCTGCTTTAAGCTGTTGTTCAGTGTTACGGGTCATTGGCGCCCTCCTTTCCATTAGTAAGCAAAAAAGCCGGGAAATTCCCGACTAATTGCTTGCTTAAGCTTCAGTTTCGGCTGGCGCTGGTTTCGCCTTTTTGGTTCGCCGATGATGTTGATTAACTTCCATAATCACGGGTAAAATCACAGGATGTCGCTTCGTCTGATCCCACAAATAGTGGTTCAATTTTTCACGAACTGCCTGCTTTAGATGACCCCAATCAAATTCTTTATTATCCAAGTTAGATTGGACGGTTTCTTTGACCAGTTCCGCACTCTCTTGCATCAAATCTTTACTCGTCTTCACGTACACAAATCCACGTGAAGTGATTTTCGGCGTTGCGATAATTTTCTTTTTCTTACGATCAATCGTAACTACTGCGACAAAAATACCATCTTCAGATAAAATCTTACGATCACGCAAGACGATATTACCAATGTCGCCAACACCAATGCCATCAATCATCGTGTCGCCAACTTCAATCGAGTTAGCAAGATGCATGTCGGTCCCATCATAAACGAATTGATCACCTTTAGCAGCGATGAAGATATGATCAGCGGGAATGCCAACCTCTTTCGCATATTCAGCATGCGTATCTAATAAGCGATACTCACCTTGAATTGGCATAAAGTATTTAGGTTTCATTAAATTCATCATCAACTGTAAATCAGTTTTAGTCGCATGACCTGAGGAATTCATTTCATCCGCAATTGCTTTTACATCTGCCCCGGCCCGATAAATCATATCACGAGTCTTGGCAACCACTGTTTCCATTGAATGTGAAGGGGTCGTCGTAATAAAGACCAAATCACCAGTTTCAATATTCAACTTGCCCTCTTGTTTGTTGGCCATTCGTTGGAGGGCCTTAATTGGTTCACCCATCCGACCAGTTTGTAAAATAACCACTTGAGCTGGGTCTAACTTATCAATTGAGTCCAACGGTACGACAACATCTGCTGGCATCCGTAACTTGCCGAGCTTCAAGGCTGTGTTAATAATACTTTCAACATCACCGGGCATCAAGGCCACTTTACGACCTGATTTTTCGGCAGCATCCAACACTTGCTGAATCCGCAAAATATTCGAAGCAACCGAAGCCACAATAATGCGACCAGTATGATATTTGAAGGTATCCAAAACGTAAGCCGCAATGGCATGTTCGCTGACAGGTTGATCAAAGTTTTCAGCACTCGCTGAATCACTCAATAGTGCCAAGACACCTTTGGAACCGATCTCAGCTAACCGAGCAAAATCAGTCTGGTAGTTGGTAATAGCTGTCTGATCAAACTTAAAGTCACCGGTATAGACGACTTGTCCGGCACTCGTTTGCAACACAATTCCCATAGAATCTGGAATCGAATGTGTCGTCCGGAAAAATGATGCCGTCACCGTTCCAAAATCAATTTCAGTTTTTTCATCAATAATATGAAAATCATCGAATTGCTTCGCCTTAGGATCTTTTTGTAATTGAATCTTAGCCAATTCAACGGTTAATTTTGATCCAAAAACTGGCACACTAAACTCATTTAAAAAGTAGGGTAAGGCCCCAATTGCATCCGCATGACCATGGGTTAAGAAGACCCCGACAATACGGTCAGCATTTTCACGCAAATAACTGAAATCGGGAATCACGACATCAATACCGAGCAATTCATTTTCAGGGTATTTCAAACCACAATCCAAGATATAAATTTCTTCATCGACTTCGACTGCATACATATTTTTACCGTTTTCACGGACCCCACCAAAGGGGGTAATTTTAACTTCACTACTCAATTATTTCACCTTGATTCATTTAATATTTAGAGTGACAAACAACTTAGCTTCTTGTTCGGAATTTAACGGTAAGATTGGTAACCTGGGATCGCCCACTGGTTGCCCTAAATAATTCAACGCTGCTTTCACCGGTGATGGCGATGGCGCACTGAACAAAGCGGCCATTTTAGGTGTTAAATCACGTTGATACTTAGCGGCTAATGCCACGTCACCTGTCGTGACAGCTTGATACATCGCGGTCATTTCATCACCGTATAAGTGACTCGCCACCGAAATAACGCCAGCACCGCCGATTTCTTTGGCAGCTAGGCTTTGCGCATCCTCACCGGTGTAAACTAAAAAGTCGGCCGGTGCTTGTTCAACTAAGGCCCCATATTCTTCCATTGAGGCACACTGCTTTACCCCGATAATATTAGGCTGTTTGGCAAGCGTTAAGATGGTCGCCACCGTCATTTTCACAACAACCCGACCGGGAATATTATAAATAATCACAGGTAACCCACCCTGTTCGGCAACAGCCGTAAAGTGAGCAATCATCCCAGCTTGATCAGGTTTGTTATAGTAAGGGACAACCACCAAGGCTGCATCAATGCCTTTAATTTGACTCACTTTTTGAGTAAATGCAATCGTTGCCGCTGTATTATTTGATCCAGTACCGGCAACAATTGGGACCCGACCAGCCACAATCTTAGCGGTTTTAGTCAATAAGGCTAGTTTCTCTGCTTCTGACAACGTTGGGGCTTCGCCCGTTGTACCACCTACGATTAAACCTTGGGTCCCGTGAGCCAACAAATGTTCAATCAAACTAACTAATCGTTCGTCATCCAATTGTTGTTGCGCGTTAAACGGGGTCACCATCGCAGTCATTAAATCAACATTTTCAAAGTTCATGAATTAAAAACTCCTTATAATAAAAATTTACAAGTACCATTGTACTTGTGCCGAATAAGTAACTCACCCCAGTTTACCACATTTTAAACTAAAGCAATAGCTAGACCTTTAACCACTCTAATTAGGCCCAACACGACCTTTTATGTAAAAAAAAGAACCGCCAGTTGGCAGTTCTCTCAATTTCAATATTAACGACGAAGACCAAGACTTTGGATTAAGTCACGGTAACGGTTAACGTCTTCCTTACGCAAGTAAGCTAATAAGTTACGACGATGACCAATTTTCTTCATCAACCCACGTTGTGAGTGAAAATCTTTCTTATGAACACGTAAATGTTCGTTTAATTCGTTGATATCCTCCGTTAAAACTGCAACTTGGACTTCAACTGAACCAGTGTCGCCTTCGTGACGGGCATACTTAGTAATAAGTTCCGTCTTCTTTTCGCGTGAAATTGCCATGTGTATCAACCACCTTTCGAATAATTGCCCTAAACTGAGTAAGTCGTTGGTGGTGCACGATAAACTAAGTAAAGGGTTGCTGAACACTTGATATAGTCTAGCAAAGTCACGTTTAAAAAGCAAGTTTCAATGCATATCAAGTTAAATTACTTTACACATAACAGTTGCAATCAGGCCGGGCCTTATGTATAATAACATTTGTTGAAAAAAAGTTGGTCCTTGATGGAGGTGAATCTATATGCCAATTATCAAATCCGCTATTGAACGCGTGAAAACAAACAATAAAGCAAATGCTCGTAATACCACTCAAATGAGTGCAATGCGGACTGCTGTTAAAAAATTCGAAACTGCTAAAACTACCGGCGCCGATAACGTCGATGATTTATACTTAGCAGCCGTTAGCGCGGTTGACAAAGCTGCTTCTAAGGGGCTTATCAAACGTAACAAGGCTGCCCGTGACAAGTCACGGATGGCTGTTCGTTACGCTAAGTAAAGCGCAATTCGACTCCCGAGCATTTGCTTAGGAGTTTTTTAATACCTAAAAATGCTTCAAAACTCGTCTAACTGAGTTTTGAAGCATTTTTTAGTTTTGGACTAACGCCTGTCGTTCATTCACAAATTGGACCATGAATAATTCAAATAATAATTCGGGATCACGTTGCGTCGTTTTCATTTGGACTTCCGTCTGCAACAAACCTAGATAAGCCGCTCGCAATGCGGGTTGGTTAAACTGTCGGACCGTTTGCAAGGCTAACTTCACCCGATACGGATGCACTTTTAAAGTGCTCGCCAAGCTTCCCTGGCTATACCCAGCGCGTGCCAAAATCTTAACTTGTAGTAACAAGCGGAATTGGCCCAGCAGAATCGCATTGATTTTTAATGGCGCCTCTTGGGCCGTCACTAACTCATGATAAAGTTCGACGGCCGCTTGCGTTTGATACCGTAAGACGTTATTGACCAAGTCAAATACATTTTGTGTTAATGATTTCGTGACTAAGGCATCCACAGCCGGTAAATCAATTCGTTGTGACTGAGCGGCGTAAATCATCAGTTTAGGTAGTTGTGCCATGATTAGTCCTAGTTGACCATCAGTCCGACTAACTAAAGCTTGTAGCGCATCTGGATCAATCGAAATTTTTTTGGCCGTTAATTCCGATTGGACATACTTTTGTGTGTCGTGTTCTGAAACCTGATTGATTTCAACGATGGTCGCCTGTTTTTTTAACGATTTGACCAGTTTTTTCCGTGCATCTAACTTTTCATAAGGCGCCATCAAAACCATGATTGTGTCTGGTTCCGGATGGTCAAAATAACTTTGTAACGTGTCCAAATCGTGATCAATTTTATTTTTTTTCGTTTCACCGGTTAAAAAATAGGGATGATTAATAAAAACTAACCGACGTTCACCAAAGAAAGGCGCCGACATGGCGTCGTCTAACGCGACCGCTACAGGCGTCGTTTCCATATCATAACTCCCCACATTCATGGTCTGTTCTTCACTGGGAATCACCTGCAGTAATTTGGTTTTCAGTTGATCTGCTAAATAATTAACGGTCCCTAAAACCACATAAATTGAGGCTAATTTACCGTGCTGAAGGTCCTGTATGGCCTGCTGTGCGTTGATAGAAATTACCTTCCTTCAAAAATGTTTGCCAGGTGCTTGCGCGACCACCACCAAAACGATACGTAATCATCCCCTGTAACGCCGTTGAATACGTGATAATATGTTGTTGTGCAAGCGTCGTCAATGTTTCCTGGTTGGGGTGACCATACCGATTATGCCGGCCAACTGACAGAATTGCCCGCCGGACTTGCAATTGTTGTAAGGCCTGATAATTTGAGGCAGTCTTACTGCCATGATGTCCTAATTTTAACACATCCACTCTTAACATCGGATACCGAGCCACAATGGCCCGCTCTCCAGCCTGATCCAGGTCACCGGTGAACATAAACTGTTGCCCCCCAAACCGCCCCGTTAATACTAATGAATCCGCATTCTCTGCACGACCGGGATGAAACGGATGGACCGCAGTTAAGCCATCTGCAAACCGTTGTCCAGCAATAACTTCTCTAACCTGTGGTTGCCACCTTGCTTGTGCTAATAGTTGTTTAAATTTAGGTAACCCAGCCATTCCAGCCGGAACCACCACTTGTCGCACCTTAATCAGCTGCAACAATCGGCCTAAATCGCCAATATGATCCACATCTTTATGCGATAAATAAACCGTATCTAGATGATTTAGACCTAGCTGATGTAAATAATTAACTGTAATCGTTTCAACGCGTGCTCGCGCCGGTCCACCAGTTTGCCAGGCCGGGGTTGGAAACTGTAAGCGGCCGCCCGTATCAATCAGACTAACTTGTCGATTAAATGGTTGTCGAATTAAAATCGAATCACCTTGACCGATATCAATAAATTGCACTGCGCCACGTAATGGCCATCTGATACTCAAAATCAGCCCAAAATAAGCTAACCCTAAGCGAATTGCCAGACGTTTAGTGGGGGTCCGTAATAACCATAGCGTGGTTAAAGTCAGCCCCCAAGCTAACCAAGGAGCCGGGCGACCGATCGTCAATAACCCCGGCAGCGTCCCGACCCAATCAATCCCCCGTTGAAAGAGCGCTAATCCCTGTTCACACCAAGTCGCAATGGTTAGCGAATATTGCCCCAGACTGGCACCAATTATGGTCAATGGCAGTAGCCCCCAACTGAATAGTGGCGCCACAATTAGATTGACTAGCAGCGTCAATAGATGCCACTGGGCAGTTGCCATTAAAATCACGGGCAAACTAAGCAGTTGTACCCAGCCACTTAACCGCCAACCGGACATTGGTGGCGCTAAAATCAAGAGCAACGCTAACCCATAACTTAGTTGACCGCCTAATTGTAATAACACCAAAGGATTCGTCCAAATTCCAATCAATAAGGCCAAACTCCAGCCCGCCAACGCACCACTAGCTTGCCGCGTCAGTAATTGCCACCCCAGCGGTAGCCAGGCAGTGATAACGGCGCGTTGTAAGCTATCCGCACCACCGCCAAGCACCAAGTATACCGGCAATAAGCCTAATAGCCAGTAATCAATCGCCGTTTGGCTCAAGTGGCCCCGAACCAGTACCCACCGTAACATCTTAATTAGTAGAATGACGTGAAGCCCTGACAAACTAAATAAGTGCATTAGCCCCAACTGTTGCACACTCGTCATCTGCGTCCGAAAATTAACTGGCCGTAGTCCGACTAACAAGCTTTTAGCATATAATTGCAATGTCGGTGGTAATCGTTCCAATGCCAAGCTAAACCGCTGTCGCACTTGA
Source organism: Lactobacillus sp. CBA3606 (assembly GCF_002970935.1). Classification (NCBI taxonomy): domain Bacteria; kingdom Bacillati; phylum Bacillota; class Bacilli; order Lactobacillales; family Lactobacillaceae; genus Lactiplantibacillus; species Lactiplantibacillus kimchii. The sequence goes on from NZ_CP027194.1 coordinate 660,090, forward strand.
TGAATCCAATCCAATCCTCCCAGCCAACCAGTTCGTGGTGCCAAGGTTAAAGCTGTAACTTTTTTAATGGTTAATTGCCGATAAATCCCCTGGCTCCGATAATAGCTAGGTCCATCGAATTGACCAGGATTGGTTGGTGGCCCGATTGGCGCTAATTCGCCCACGACTTGCCACCGTGTTCGTTGCGTCAGCTGACTTAACTGTTGCTTTTCAGCAGCTGAGGTTAAGCGCCCATAACTGATTAACTGACCATGAGCACTCGTTGCCAGCAGCTGATACTGACCGCCTTTCAACCTAATTTGGTCCGGCTGAACCGTCATCGCTAATGTGACCGTTTGTGGTAATTCCCCACTAATCTGAGTAAACTGCCGATTTTTAAAAATCAGCCAGCTGGCCATGACCGCCATCACACACACTGTCCCCATTAACAGCCGCCGCTGTCGCATGTAAACAAGCCGTAACCCCCACAGGCCTAACAACCCAGCTGCGGGCCACTGCTGGCCCACAAGCCAACTACTCAATAAGCCACTACCAATAGCCGCAAAAAACAAGCCCCGCAACTAGCTATTTTTTAATAGAATTTGATCTAAGCTTAATTTATCTAAATCAGCTTGGTTAAATTCAACTTGTTGTAATTCGACTTGCTTACGTTCAATTAATGACATCGCATAAGCATCATTATGATAATTTCGTAAATAATGGATCTTTTTAATTCCCGCTTGCAATAACATTTTCGTACATTGTAAGCAAGGAAAATCCGTGACGTAAATTTCAGCACCATCCGTGGCAGCACCGAACTTAGCACACTGTAAAATAGCATTCATTTCGGCATGAATCGTCCGCATGCAATGCCCATCCACTAAGTAACAGCCTTCATCAATACAATGAACATCACCTGAAACTGAGCCATTATAGCCACCGGCAATAATCCGTTTATCTCGCACAATCGTTGCACCAACTGATAACCGTTCACAGGTACTGCGCGTTGATAACAGTACCGCCTGCATCATAAAATATTGATCCCATGGAATTCGTTGATCTTGCATTAATTTTTCCTCACTTTCAATGACCGTAGTATACCAAATGGCAGCCAATCCGCCTAGACCGTGAGTTGATCACGGAATTTTGCTAACGTTTTATCGCCAATCCCACTAACTTGCTTCAAATCATCAACACTTTTAAACCCACCATGTGTGTCACGATAGGCAATGATTCTTTCGGCTTTCTTTTGACCGACCCCCGCTAACTGTTGTAACGCACTGACATCCGCCGTATTTAAATTAATCGTCCCTGCACTCGTACTAGCGGTGCTCTGACTAGGCATCGTCGTTGTCGCGTGGCTGTCACTACTACCATTAGCTGCTGAACCAGCACCAGGTCCTGCCGGTTGTTTAGCCGTGGGCGGCACTGATTCACCTTTTACTGGTACATAGACAACTTGTTGATCGGTAACCTTAGCAGCTAGATTGAGCTGCGTCTGATCGGCTTGCGGTTGTAACCCTTTCGCTAAGGCAATCACGTCCGCAATCCGCGTCGTGGCCTGGACCTGATAAAGTCCTGGTTGGTTGACCGCACCTTTAACGTCAACATACAGAGGGCCCGCCGAACTAGCCGTGGCGTTAGCTGGTGGTGTGGCACTGCTACTGCTAACCAAAGCAGGTGAACGGCTATGCTGACTGGCAACTGGTTGTGATTGACTGCTTAGCGCATCGTCAGCTACCGGTGCCGGCATTCTCGGGGAACGTAAACTCATCATCAATCCGATACTAATCAACCCTAAGCTCAAACCGCCTAGGGCAATGGCACCCCAACGATGGGCTTTCAGCCATGCAAAAATTTCTAATCCCATAATAACCTCCCTTATAGTCATCAACTACGTGGAAGATTAGCTTTTCGTTTTAACTTCGCAAAAAAAGGACCGGTTCCCACCGAATCCCTAATATCGTGCTAAATAATTAACGGCTTGCTTAAATGACGTTACCGGTACGACCCGTAATTTAGGGGCATATCGTTTAGCCGTTGCCTTTGCAACCTGATAATTGGTTTGATGACCATCTTCTAATGCTAAGACGGCCTTGGTCGGCTTCACATAAGGCGCTAAAAAAATCGTCGCACCTGCTTTTTTAGCCGCAATGATTTTTTTATCAATGCCACCAATTTCACCGACTGACCCATCCGCACCAATCGTTCCAGTCCCAGCAATCTTACGACCACGCCGTAAGTTCTGATTGGTTAGTTGTTGATAGATTTGGAGACTGAACATTAATCCTGCTGACGGACCACCAATTTCACCTGGATTAACCTTAACTGGAATTTTAGTCGTTACTTTAACATTATCGGTCAACGCAATCCCAATACCGGCCTGCTTAGTACTTAATTTAATTAAAGGAGCGGTAAAATGTTTAGTATGCCCATTATGCCGATACGTAATAGTCACCGACTGACCAACCCCCTGGTTCGCAATATAAGTCTGATAACCTTGGGCATTCGTAAAGTGGCGGCCATCGACTTTGGTAATCGTATCGCCTACTTTGACCGCGCGTTTAAATTTGGAATTTGCTTGAACTTCCAAAACATAAATACCACGATAAGTTTTATGAGCCGTTTGCTTAGCCGCCTGATAAGCCGTTGCAATCGCTTCATTAATTGCACTTTGCATGTAAAAAGTCTGGACTTTGTCATAGGTGGCGTCATCCTCGCCCCCACTAATTTCAGCCGCACTAACCACGGCATAATGTGGGTTCAATTGCGCATATAACCAAGTAATCGGCCGTGCCTTTGCCAAGGTGACCGAAGTCAACATAAATTTACCGGCCCGCTTGTCTGGATGACCCTTGACCGTGACTAATGATTTCAAGTTATTAGCACTCCCGGGGCCTTCAATATAATCTGGTAAAGGCACTAAAAAAAGCCCTAAAACGACGATTACTGCTAGGATACCTAGCCAGTAACGCCGGATAAATTGACGGACATTTTTCATTAGCCCTGCCCCTGTAACCGTTGTTGTAACTTAATTGCGACAGCGGTCGGCACATAGGTCGAAATATCCGTACCCATTTTAGCGATTTCTTTAATTAAACTTGACGAAAAATAGGCATACGGTGGACGGGCAACTAAACAAACCGTCTCAATCGTGGCATTCAAGGATTGATTCATCCAAGCAATGTCTCGTTCATACCCAAAATCCTGTTCATTACGTAAGCCACGAACTAAGACCGTAGCCTGTTCTGCAGCCATAAAATCAACCGTCAAGCCAGTCGCTGCCTTAACTTTAACATTGGGTAAATCCTGCACTTCAGCCGCAATCATGGCAACTTTTTCAGCAGGCGTAAATAGGGCTTGCTTACTGGTATTGACCATCACCGCTACGATTAATTGATCAAACAATCGACTTGCCCGTTGAATTAAATCTAAATGGCCGCGCGTAATCGGATCAAAACTACCAGGAAAAACCGCAATTGTCATGAACTAGGCCTCCACTTCTACTTTTTGATAAATTGTAATGACTGTAATCCCATAAGTTTGCCGCCGAACCAGCTCAAAACCAGGAATTAGCGTTGGTAAATCAGCCGTCGTGTCCGTTTCACAAACAATCCGACAGCCTGAATTTAATAATCCTAGCGACTCAATCGTTTGAATCGTCTTCACGATTTGTTGTTTGGCATAGGGCGGATCTAAAAAAACCATATCAAAACGTTGCTGCTGTGTCGCTAGATGAGCAATTAACCGCTGCGCATCGCCCTTAATAATCTCAAACCGTTCAGGGGCCTTGGTCACTGCGACGTTATCTTTAATCGTCTTAATTGCTTGATACTGTCGATCAATTAAAACAGCCGCAGCCATCCCGCGCGACACCGCTTCAATACTCAAACCGCCACTACCAGCAAACAAATCTAATGCCCGGCCGCCATCAAAGTATGGGCCAATCATATTAAAAACAGCTTCTTTAACTTTATCCGTGGTCGGTCGGGTCTGCATGCCCGGTACTGCCTTTAAGCGGCGACCACCAAAATCTCCTGCTACAATCCGCATATACTTTCACCAACTTTAATCATCATCATCTTCAGGTGCTACACCAGTTTGAGGTTTAAAGAACCCTTGATCAACCCGTTCACCAAAGTTCATATCGATATCTGGTCGGTAAGACGGTTCGACCCGCCGAACAAAATTGAGTTTTCTTAAACGAGCGGTTGCTGGTTGTACTTGGCTTTCATCTAAATAAATTACAACATAATGGCCGCGGCGCGATTGATATTGAATATTGCCAAAACGTTTCAATTGACGCACCTGTTTCATTGAATGCAAATACACAATCAATGAGCGACGTGGTTTTACGGTAAATTCCATCGAACGGTCACCTCTTTTAACTTTCTATCTTTTTAAATGTTAGGCTAGATTAGCAGTTTCGTCAACTAAGAGTATGGCGATAACTTAAGTTTCATTTCATCGACCACTAAAAAAGCCTGAGAAGCGCTCTTCTCAGACTTAATTTAGGTTATTTAGGTAACACTTCTAATAACAAATCATCTGTTTGAATGACATCGCCAGCTTGAACATAGACATGTTCAATCACGCCGGCCTCCGGTGCTTGAATTGTCGTTTCCATCTTCATGGCTTCCGTTACGAGCAACGGTTCACCCTTCTTAACTGTTTGGCCTTTTTTAACCAACAGCTTTAAGACTGAGCCACTCATCGTTGCCCCAATTTCATTTTCATTCGTTGGTTCAGCTTTGCGTGTGCTTGCAGCCGTTTGATGCACGGCGTTATCTTTAATCGTGATTTCTTGGCTTTGACCATTGACACTAAAGTACAAGGTCCGCATGCCATCAACATCGGGGTCACTTAATTGATTTAATTTCAAAATCATTACTTTCCCTTTAGCTAACGTCACGTTGACAGTTTCACCTAGCCGCATCCCTTGGAAGAAGGTGGGCGTATCTAATAGTGAGACGTGCCCATATTGTTTGTGTTGCGCCTGATAGTCTAGAAAGACTTTCGGATATAAGAGATAGCTCAAAACTTCTTGTTTCGACGGTGTATGCCCGATTAGTTTTGCTAAGGCCATCTTAGTTGCGTCAAAATCAGCCGGTTTCGCTAAACTACCCGGTCGCACAGTCAATGCCGGATGACCCTTCAAAATAATTTTTTGTAATTTCTCTGGGAACCCACCAACCGGTTGACCAAGATTACCAGCGAAGAAATTAATAACAGACTCAGGGAAATCTAACTTCTCCCCGTGATCGTAAATATCAGCCGTCGTCAACTGATTTTCCACCATGAATAACGCCATATCGCCGACCACTTTTGAACTCGGCGTCACCTTAATGATATCGCCAAATAAGTCATTGACCGTGGCATACATTTGTTTAACTTCTTCCCAACGATCGCCTAACCCTAAGGCCTTGGCTTGTTGTTGCAAGTTAGAATATTGGCCACCTGGCATTTGTGTTTGATAGATATCAGTTTGTGGTCCGGTCATCCCATTAGAGAAGTCCTGATAATAAGGGCGAATACCTTGCCAGTAACGGTTAATCGCTTCAACTTGGTTAATATCGACTTGCGGTTGCCGGTCATTGTGCGCCAAAGCATAGTAAAGTGAACTCATCGAAGGTTGACTAGTCGTCCCAGACAAGGCACTGGCAGCCACATCGACCACGTCGACGCCAGCATCGACGGCCCGCGCATAGGTAAAGATACCGTTACCAGTCGTATCATGCGTATGCAAGTGCACTGGGATATCCAAAGCATCCTTTAAAGTAGCGACCAATTCATAGGCGGCCTCTGGCTTCAAAACGCCAGCCATATCTTTAATCGCAATCATATCTGCACCAACTGATTGCAAATCTAGTGCTAATTGCCGATAGTAAGCTAATGAGTATTTCTGTTGATGAGGGTCCATGATATCGCCCGTATAACAGATTGTCGCTTCAGCGATTTTTCCGGTTTCCTTAACTGCCAAAATACTTTTTTCCATTTGCGGTAGCCAGTTTAAACTGTCAAAAATCCGGAAAACATCAATCCCACTATGTGCCGCTTCTAGAATGAATTCCCGAATAACATTATCAGGATAATTCTGATAACCGACGGCATTACTCCCACGGAATAGCATCTGGAGTAACGTCCGTGGCATCGCTTGCCGTAACTTTTTCAATCGATCCCATGGGTTTTCATTTAAGAATCTAAAGGCAACGTCAAAGGTCGCACCGCCCCACATTTCATAAGAGAAAAGTTGTGGTAATGCCTTTTGTGACGCCGCAGCAACGGCTAACATATCTTTAGTTCGCATCCGGGTTGCAAATAAGCTCTGATGGGCATCTCGCATAGTCGTATCCGTCAATAAAACATCCTTTTGACCCAACAACCAGTCCTGTAAGCCAGCAACGCCCTGCGCATCTAAAACATCTTTAGCCGTCACAATCTTTTTAGACAGTGGGGCAAAATTGTCTTGAAACTCAACGTCTGGATAGTATTTTTTAGCATGTTGTGCCACATCAGCAAACCCATTAACGGTCACATTGCCAATATACTTCAACATTTTATCTTCTTGTTGCGTGCCCTCAGGAAATTTAAAGAGTTCTGGCGTCATATCAATAAAGCGGGTATTGGCCTGACCAGCTTGGAATGTCGGGTGATCAATCACATTTAACATAAATGGAATATTGGTCTTAACCCCGCGAATATCGAATTCAACTAACACCCGCCGCATTTTATGCACGGCCGCCTTAAAATTACGGGCGACAACACAGGCCTTGACCAATAAGGAGTCAAAGTATGGCGTCACAATTGCACCTGAATACGTATTACCAGCATCTAAACGGACCCCGTTCCCACCAGGAGAACGGTACGTTTCGATCCGGCCGGTATCTGGCATAAAGTCATTGGCCGGGTCTTCGGTGGTCACCCGACATTGAATGGCAACCCCCGTATACGTTAACTCAGATTGCTGTGGTAAATGCAAATCTTTAAATAAATCGCCACCTTGGGCAATTTTTAGTTGGGCGTGAACAATATCAATTTCGGTAATCATTTCCGTCACGGTATGTTCAACTTGAACTCGAGGGTTAACTTCCATGAAGTAGAATTGATCCCCTTCAACTAAAAATTCAACCGTCGCAGCATTCAAATAATGGACGTGTTGCATTAACCGCACGGCTGCTTCACAAATGCGTTGGCGTAATGCCACTGGCAATGAAACGGCTGGTGCAAATTCAATCACCTTTTGGTTCCGCCGTTGCACTGAACAATCCCGTTCAAATAAATGTAACATGTTGCCATGGGCATCCCCTAAAATCTGCACTTCGATGTGCTTCGGATGCGCAATAAATTTTTCTAAGTAAATTTCATCATCGCCAAAAGATTGCATGGCTTCAGAACGTGCTCGGTCAAAAGCTTCTTGTAACTCTGAAGCCGCCCGGACAATGCGCATGCCACGACCGCCACCACCCATGGCCGCTTTGATCATAATGGGGAAACCATATTTTTGAGTGAATTGAAGCGCTTCGTTCAAGCTGGTCACCGGGTGCGTGGTACTTGGAATTGATGCGACGCCAGCTTCCTGAGCAACTTTTTTAGCGGTAATCTTATCACCAAACATCTCTAAATGTTCGGGTTTAGGCCCCACAAAAGTTAGCCCTTCTTCAGCACAACGACGTGCAAAAGTGGCATTTTCTGACAAGAAACCATACCCAGGATGAATCGCATCCACTTGATTTTCTTTGGCAATTCGAATAATGTCTTCGATATCCAAATAAGCCGCAATTGGGGCTTGACCTTCACCAACCAAGTACGCTTCATCCGCTTTAAACCGGTGTACCGAAAATTCGTCTTCTTTAGCATAAATCGCAACGGTTTGTAGGCCTAATTCATGACAAGCCCGAATGACCCGCGTCGCAATTTCACCACGATTAGCAATCAATACTTTTTTCATCAGAATTCTCCTCATTTCCAGATTAAATCAATCCGCCTCGCGAACGGCATTTGCTCGCGCCATCTTTTCTAACGCACTAATATTGAGCACTAGTCCAAGTGACAGTGTCAATACCATCATACTAGAACCACCATAACTCATGAACGGGAATGTGACCCCAGTAATCGGAATAATCCCCACAATCCCACCAACATTGATAAAGGCTTGAATAGTCAAATAAGCAGCTACGCCATAACATACGAGGGTATTAAACGTTGTCGTCGCTTGCACGCCAATATAAATGATCCGTCCCACAATGACAAGCAATAAGCCCATGACAATTAATACCCCAATCAAGCCAAGTTCTTCAGCTGTAATCGACATGATAAAATCGGTATTAGGTTCTGGTAAGTAGCCGCGCTTTTGCAGGCTATTCCCGATACCGACCCCCGTTAAACCACCATTTGAAATGGCATAATACGAATTAACCAGTTGCGTCCCTGCGCCTGAAGCGGTGGTAAATGGATTCAAGAACCCTAAAAACCGTCGGAGTTGGTAAGAGTTAGATAACGTACTCTTCGGCAAATGGCTCATTAATGGCACTAAAACCCATTCAAAACCCACGACTACCGTCGCAAACGTCCCTATCCCAACGAGATAAGACATCCCAGTGGCAAATAAAATGACGGCCGCAATGGCCAAGTTAATCGTCGCCCCACCAATATCTGGTTGAATGACAATTAAAAAAATCATCATAGCTAACATCAAAATCTGCGCACCTAAATCACGAAACTTAGCAACCCCCAGCCGTGCTTCACGTTGGGCAATAATAGCTGATAAGTACACAATTAAGTAAAACTTACAAAACTCAGCCGGTTGAATCCCAATCGGTCCCAGCGTAATCCAGCCAGCGGCCCCATTGATCGTATGACCAACTAACCGTAAGATGACCAAGATTCCTAGCATAACAAATCCAAATATCCCCCATAAATTAGTGCGCTTAAAATAAGTGATTTTTAGATTCATACTAAGCATCGTAATCATTAAGCCACCAATGACCCAGATTAACTGTTTTATCAAATAGCCGGTTGGCGACGAGCCATTGCTAGCAGCAACGTATGAACTTGACGAATAAACCATGATAATCCCAATCCCACATAGGATAATATACGGGATGAAAATGACATAGTCCAAGTAGTGCAACTTCTTCAACATGACCTTTAATCCCACCTTAAAACGTTTAAATTCATGGCACGTTCGTCAATAATAATCATAAAAATTAACTTGCAATAATTATAGCATAGTCGCAATTACCACAACCCGTGAAATTATTAAAACCGCGTAGTTTTTATTTTTCTTTATAAAAAAAGATGGCACAACCCTTACAGGTCGTACCATCTTGAGACATCGACTGTTAATTTACTTACCAGTCTTACGTTTTTTAGCTTCTTTTTCACGCATATTCGTGTTCAAAATTTGTTTCCGTAAACGAACATGGTCTGGCGTAATTTCACAGTATTCATCACTGTTCAAGAATTCCAAAGCTTCTTCAAGCGTCAAATGAGTTGGCGTCTTGATGCTGGCAGTTTGGTCCTTATTTGATGAACGCACATTGGTCATGTTTTTACCCTTCGTGATATTAACTGAAATATCATTTTCACGACTATTTTGACCAACAATCATTCCTTCATAGACGTCCGTACCGGGATCAACAAAGATCGTCCCACGTTCTTCAACACCCATGGTTGCATAAGTCGTCGTCTTACCTAAGTTAATTGAAACTAAGGCACCGTTCCGACGACCAGGGTTCCAGTTCGTAATTACTGGCATGTATTTTGCAAACGTATGGTTCATAATCCCATAACCACGAGTTAATGATAGGAATTCAGTTGAATAACCAATCAACCCACGTGATGGGGCTAAGAATGTCAAACGTGTCTGGTTGTTACCAGTGCTTTCCATGTTCTTCATTTCAGCTTTACGTTGTGATAACGTATCGATAATCGTCCCGGTATATTCATCAGGCGTATCAATCTGAACTGATTCGAATGGTTCGCTACGTTTGCCATCAATCTCACGATAGATAACTTCTGGACGAGAAGCTTGTAATTCATAACCTTCACGCCGTAACGTTTCAATTAAGATTGACAAATGCAATTCACCACGACCAGAGACAACCCAAGCACCGGGTTCATCAGTGTCTTCAACCCGTAAAGAAACATCAGTTTCCAATTCAGACTTCAAACGAAGTTCCAATTGACGAGCAGTGACGAATTTACCTTCTTTACCAGCAAATGGTGAGTTGTTGGTCCGGAAAGTCATCTGTAAAGTTGGTTCGTCAATCCGTAAGATTGGTAAAGCTTCAGGGTTGTCAGAAGCAGCGACGGTTTCACCGACGTTAATATCTTCCATCCCAGAAACGGCAACTAAGTCACCAGCTTTAGCTTCGTTGATTTCAAGCCGTTGGAGGCCAAAGAAACCAAAGAGCTTCGTCACACGGAAGTTCTTCTTAGAACCATCAAGCTTCATGACTGAGACACTGTCACCAACCTTGATTGCGCCACGGAAAACCCGCCCAATCCCAACTCGACCAACGTAGTCATTATAATCAAGTAAAGCAACTTGGAATTGTAATGATTCGTCTGAATTATCAATTGGTGCTGGAATCGTCTTGATGATGGTTTCAAAGATTGGCTTCATCGTATGTTCTTGCTTTGCAGGATCTGATTCGTAACTTGAAGTCCCGTTTAAAGCTGAAACGTAAACGACTGGGAAGTCTAATTGTGATTCGTCGGCGCCTAATTCAATAAATAGGTCCAGAACTTCATCAACAACTTCTTCAGGACGTGCACCAGGACGGTCAATCTTATTAATCACAACGATTGGTGTCAAATGTTGTTCAAGGGCTTTTTTAAGCACAAAACGCGTTTGTGGCATCGTCCCTTCAAACGCATCAACAACAAGTAGTACCCCATCAACCATTCGCATGATTCGTTCAACTTCACCACCGAAATCGGCATGTCCAGGGGTATCCAAAATGTTAATTTGTTTGTCGCCGTAACGTACGGCCGTGTTCTTTGAAAGGATCGTGATACCGCGTTCCTTTTCAATGGCATTAGTGTCCATCGCCCGATCGTCAATCTGGACATGTTCATCTAAGGTATCCGATTGTTTAAGCATTTCGTTAACCAAAGTTGTCTTACCGTGGTCAACGTGGGCAATAATGGCAATGTTGCGGATATCATCTCTAAATTTCAAAATTGATCTTCCTTTCATCCTTCAAAATTCATACTATCCAATTGATAGCTGAAATCTTACATATATTAATACAAACTGGCGCTACTATCAAGTTAATGATGCGCACTGACTAACTCGTAACGACGCTTTCATCTGGTTTTCATCGTTTGGCATAAAAAAAGCTGTGACGGATGGGTCACAGTCACACCGTTTACTTGACAATTGCCAAAATAGCACGTTGCGCACTTTTAGTCGCTATTAGTACAGCACCAGATGATAACATATTTACAGGCGTGCCGTCAACTTGGGTCACGCTCAAACCGAGGGTCTCAGCGAGAACCCGACCAGCCGCAAAGTCCCACGGTCGTAGATATGACAGGTAGCCGACCAGCTCCCCAGCTAAAACTTGACTGATTTGAATACCGGCACTGCCAATGATGCGTGGACCTAAGCTAGTCGCCGCAATCGTCTGCATCTGATAGCGGTTATGAATCAGTAACGGCGCACTTGCACCAAATAATCCCGCTGACAACGCTAAATCCAGCGGTGCTGCAAGTGCAGTGCCATTTAAGGTTACCCCAATCGCTGGCCCACCGGCATACAATTTAGCTGCCATCACATCATAGATATAGCCCAGTGTGGGTTGACCATCAATATACAAACCAGCCATGATGGCAAAATGATTACGTTGATGCACAAAATTCATGGTGCCGTCAATGGGATCTACAATCCAAACATGCCCCGCTAACGTGGTCACATGGTCACCAGACCCTTCCTCGCCCAAAATTTGGGCACCGGGATCTAGTTGCTGTAACGCTTGCACTAAAAAATGCTCGTTGCTACGATCAACGTTGGTCACTAAATCTTTACGACTCGTTTTTTCCATGACCGTCATGGCAGTCCCCATCTTAACTAATACCTGTGAGCGTGCTTGCTGCATCACCTTTTGGACGGCCTGATTAAGTTGCTGTAAGGCTGCTACTTCCATTATAGAATCACCTAGATTCGATACTTAAAACGGCGGGTATTCGTTGCTTGAGCCGCTTGCATCGTCCGATAAATGTTTAACCCAGCGACCGCTTCAAATTCCCGGGATAATTGTTTTTCTTCCGACTTAGCAGGTACCACCGTTTTAAACGCTTGATACGCGGCTAATAGTTCCGCCGTGACAACGGTAGCTTCATTTGCCGCCTCAATTTGTCGATAAAAAGTCGTCACTGTAATAATTTCAGCGGTCGACCACATTTCATTCAATGGATATTGATAATTTTCATGTCTAGCCGTCATTTTGTTCAAACTCCCCTGCTTCAACCCGATCCAAGTCACGCCGGATTTGGCTCGCAATTTCAGCATATTCTTTTTGTTCCTCATCCGACAATACCATGTCAGCCAAGCGTTTAATGCCATTGGCACTCACCAGCACTGGTGACGCGAGCCCGACCAATTGTTCAGCGCTATCGCTTTGAACATTAGTTACAGTCCCAATAAATGGGGCTTGGTCATAAAATGCCCGTAAGACTTGCGTTAATGCTAACACATTCAACGTTTGATTGGTAACAACAGCCGCATTATCAATCTGATCCAACGCCGTGCCCATCACTTCCGCACTAAAGTTCGTATCCTGATTAGCCACATAGGTTAGAACTGGCGCAGCGCCAATGTATGAGCGACTCCACGCAATCAATGGGGCCTGGGCCGTACCGACAACAAATGCATGCACATCATGTTGACCCACGTTTAATTGATCACGTAATAATTGTTCTAACAATCGGCTCTGCGACAAGGTCCCTAATCCCAGTACGCGTTGATGATCTACACCGCTAAAACGGGCCGCCAGCACACTTAGCACCGCATCATTACTGCCAGCTAAAACTAACTTACCGTTAAACCCACCCGCCATCGCGAGATTAACAAACGTCCGAAATAACGGTAATGTTTGTTGTAAGTCAGCCTCAGGCCCGCTGTCGGTTGCTAACGGCGCCAAATTGCCGATAATTAAGCTATCGGCTTGCGAATAATCGGGTTTTGCTTGTGCCAATAACGAAAATTTCCGACAAGCCAGACTGGCCATAATCAAAGCTTGATACCGCGATGCGTCATCCGCATCGGTGGCAACGATTAAATTTACTGGTAAATCTTTAGCAATTGCAATTAATATGAGTTGTTGTACAAATTCGAATAATCCACGAATAATAACTGTATTGTTCATGAAATCCCTCCCAACCTTCGCTAACAATTGTACCTAAGCTGTCAATGAATTCAAGTAAATGTTAACGAAATGCTTACCCTTTTGTTATCTTAGCCAGTACCATTATCGACTAACCCCGCCAATTTTCACTAAAAAACAAAAGTTTGAGCCCACCCACGTGGCCTCAAACTTCGCTTACACAACTTTAATTTAATTCAGTCGCTTTAAATATGCGTTGGGTAACCCATCGCAACATCAGCGGCTTCTTGAACCACTTCACCCAAAGTTGGATGTGGATGAATCGTCAAAGCTAAGTCTTCTGCATTCATCCCACCATTAACGGCGACACTCAATTCAGAAATCAAATCACTAGCGCCAGGGCCAGCAATTTGGGCGCCCACAATCGTGCCTTCATCCTTAGTTGTCACTAAGCGGAAGAACCCTTCTGTGGTGTTCAACGAAATGGCCCGGCCGTTTCCAGCAAATGGGAATTTCGAAGTTGTCACACTCAAACCAGCTTTTTCAGCTTCGGCCTTAGTCATACCGACCGTTGCAAGTTCTGGGTCGGTGAAGCAAACCGCTGGCACGGAAACATAGTCGTTTGCCGTCTTTTTATCACTGATAGCACCTGCGGCAACCTTACCTTCAGCGAACGCTTTATGCGCTAAAGCTGGACCAGCAACGATATCACCAATTGCATAAATATCTTTAGCGGTTGTTTGGCCTTGTTCATCAACAGTAATCAAACCACGATCCGTTAATTTAACATCGGTATATTCTAAGCCCATGTCATCCGTATTCGGCCGCCGACCAACAGTAACCATTACATAGTCAGCGCGAACCGTTTGGGCCTTGCCATCAACTTCATAAGTGACGGTCACACCTGAGTCATCCTGTTCCGAATTTTTAGCCATGGCATTAGTCACAACATCAACGCCTTTAGCTTTAAAGCTATTCAAAACTAGCTTAACCATGTCTTTTTCAAAGTTAGGTAAGATTTGAGGCGTTCCTTCCAGAATCGTCACGTGAGCGCCTAAGTTTGCATAGGCCCCTGCTAATTCTGAACCGATGTAACCGCCACCAATTACAACTAACTCTTTAGGCACTACTGGCAAGTTCAAGCCACCGGTTGAATCCACGACACGACCATTAAACTTAAAGCCTGGGATTTCAACTGGGCGTGACCCCGTCGCAATGATTAAATGTTTGAATTTGTACGTTTGACCCGTATGATCACCATTCATAACTCGCAAAGTATGGTTATCATGCATGTAGGCTTCCCCACGGACAATTTCAACCTTATGCTTTTTGAGTAACATTGCCACCCCGCCAGTTAGCCGGTCGACTACTTGATGGTCTTTCCAATCCTGAGTCGTTTTGAAATCCAAAACAGGCGCTTGAATATTCTTAATACCAAAGATTTGACTATCTTTAACCTCTTGCAGCCGATGACCAGCGCTAATTAACGCTTTTGATGGAATACAACCCACGTTCAAACAAACCCCACCGATATATTCTTTTTCGATTACGGTGACTTTTTGACCGAGTTCAGCGGCCCGAATTGCGGCGACATAGCCCCCAGGGCCGGCACCGATGATCATTGTATCGCGTTCTTCAGCAAAATCTCCTACAACCATTCTGACCTCATCCTTCCATCAAAAGTAATTCTGGATCATGCAACAATTGTTTCAATAAGTTCATGGCTTTTTGCGCCGTTGCACCATCAATTAGTCGATGGTCAAAACTTAAGGACAATTTTTGCATCTTACCAACGACAATTTCGCCATCATCGTTGACATAGGGTTCTTTACCAATCCGTCCAACCCCAAGAATTGCAACTTCTGGCTGGTTAATAACTGGGGTAAACCAACCACCACCGATTGACCCAATGTTACTGATGGTAATTGAAGCCCCACTCATTTCTTGTGACTTTAGCTTGCCGTCGTAGGCTTTTTGCGTATTGTCAGTAATTTCCTTGGCAATGGCAAATAACCCTTTACCTTCAGCATGCTTAATATTTGGTACTAGCAATCCACGATCGGTATCCGTCGCTACGCCAATATTGTAATAGTGCTTGTAAACAATTTCTTTATTCGCATCATCAATTGACGCATTGAATTCTGGGAACTGTTGCAAGACTGCCACTAAAGCTTTGACAATGTATGGCAAGAACGTTAAATGAATATCGCGATCTGCGGCTAAGGTCTTGTACTTCTTCCGATGAGCCATTAATTCGCTAACCTCAACTTCATCAAACAAAGTCACATGTGGCGCAGTATGCTTACTGTTGACCATGGCCTTAGAGATTGCCTTCCGAATTGGGGTCATCTTTTCACGGGTTTCTAATTCGGGGGTGTCAGACACATAAGGTTTCACTGGTTCTGGCGCCGCCGTTGGTGCGGGTGCTGCTTGCGCTGCAGCTGGCGTTGGTGCGCCGGTTGCGGCGAGGGCACCGGTATAATTATCAATATCTTGTTTGGTAATTTGACCATGGGCCCCACTGGCAGTCACAGCGGTAATTTCAACCCCTTTATCACGGGCATATTGCCGGACAGATGGCATTGCCAAAATCCGTCGATTAGGATCAGCAGGAACAACTGGCGCCGTAGCTGGAGCAGCTTTCGCTGGTTCAGTCGCCGCTGGTGTTGGTGCGGGTGTGGTAGCGGTTGCATTTCCAGCCGGTGCTGCAGCTGGTTCAGCATTAGTCCCAGAACCATCATCAATTTCAACAATTACGTCACCGATTTTAGCGGTTTCACCTTCAGGGATTAAAATTTTGACAATCGTCCCATTAACTGGTGATGGTAATTCTTCAACAGATTTATCATTTTGAATTTCAACTAGAGAATCGTCTTCCTTGACTTGATCGCCAGGTTTAACGAGCCATGATGCAATTTCGCCTTCCTCAAGTCCTTCACCAAGCTCTGGTAGTTTAAACTCGTAAGCCATTGGATAACTTCCTTTCATAACAACCGTCACGGTTGCTTATCACGACCGTAAAATAATTAATAGTTTAAAATTTCACGGGTTTTTGCTTCAATGTCGTCTTCAGCTGGTAGCCAGTCATCTTCGGCTAATCCAAATGGATAAACCGTATCAGGTGCGTAAACACGGCCAACAGGAGCACTTAAATAAAGCGCACCCTTTTCAGCAATCAATGAGGCCACATTAGCCGCAATCCCAGCTTGCCGTTGTGCTTCTTGAATCGCAACAGCCCGCCCGGTTTTCTCAACAGACTTCAAGATGGTGGTTTCGTCTAATGGAGATAAGGTTCTCAAATCGACCACTTCAACCGAAATACCTTCTTTTTCAAGTTTCTCAGCAACTTTGAGTGACTGATTTACTTGGGCACTGTAAGCAATTAGCGAAATATCAGTACCTTCTCGAACCACGTTGGCTTTATCCAACGGTACCGTATAGGCTTCGTCTGGAATATCCGCCTTCATCGAACGATATAGTTTCAAGTTTTCAAGGAAGAAAACTGGATCATTATTACGAATTGAGGCAATTAATAAGCCTTTAGCATCGTAGGGATTAGATGGTGTCACTACTCGGAGACCTGGAATTTGTGCTAAATAACCTTCTAAGGAATCAGCATGCATTTCAGGGGTATGAGTCCCACCACCATAAGGTGACCGAATCGTAATTGGCATATGACGCGTGCCACCGGTCCGGAAACGTTCACGTGACATTTGACCGGCAATTGAATCCAACGTTTCAAAGATGAAACCTAAGAATTGAATTTCTGGAATTGGACGGAATCCTTCTAGGGCTAATCCGATTGAAAGACCACCGATTCCGGATTCAGCTAAAGGAGTATCGAAAACTCGGTCTTCACCAAATTCAGCTTGGAGGCCATCGGTTGCTCGGAAAACCCCGCCGTTTTTACCAACATCTTCACCAAAAAGTAAGGTTTTTTCGTCAGACCCTAACTCTAATCGAAGTGCATCAGTAATCGCTTGAATATACGTTTTCTTTGACATGTTACTTCGACTCCTTTGCTTGATATTCCGTAATTTGTTGTTGAATGTTTTGTGGTTGTTCTTCAAAAACATTTTCCAAGAATTCGGTCATTTTTTGCTTAGGTGCATCATCCGCTTGTTTAACAGCGGCTTTAATATCAGTTTTAACTTGTTCAACATAGTCGTTTTCCAAATCTTCTGACCAAACGCCTTGGTCCGTTAAGTATTTGCGATAACGAATTAACGGATCATTGTCAAACCATGGTTGTTCTTCTTCATGCGTCCGATAACGTTTCGGATCATCACCGGCATTTGTATGTGGGCCAAAGCGATAAGTTAAGGTTTCAATCATGACTGGACCATTGCCAGCTGCCGCATATTCGCGGGCAGCCTTAGTCACTTCATGGACAGCTAAGAAGTCCATCCCATCAACTTGAACACTTGGGATCCCAGCAGCAACTGCTTTTTGTGCCAACGTTCGCGCAGCCGTTTGCTTCCGTCGTGGAACTGAAATGGCGTAACCATTGTTTTGCACAATGAAGACAGCTGGGGCTTGGAATGCGCCTGCAAAGTTCATCCCTTCATAGAAGTCCCCTTGCGACGTCCCACCATCACCGGTGTAAGTATACGCAACTTTATCTTCGGTGCCGTTCTTTTTAATCCCTAAAGCGACCCCCGCAGCTTGAATATATTGCGCCCCAATAATAATTTGTGGTGGCATCGCATGCAATTCAGCTGGATATTCATTACCTAAGACATGTCCTCTTGACCAGAGGAACGCCTTATATACAGGTAACCCATGTTGAATCAATTGTGGAATATCTCGGTAAGCCGGCATTAATACGTCCGTCGACTTCATGGCCGAGTTAGTCCCCATCTCACTGGCTTCTTGGCCTTCAGTTGGGGCATAAAAGCCTAACCGACCTTGCCGAGTTAACGCATTGGAACGTTGGTGTAAAGTCCGTTCCCAAATCATTAGTTTTAAGAAATCAACTAATTCATCATTTGAATATTTAGCAATAATTTCTGGTTTAATCACTTTAGCTTGTCCATCCATCACTTGGACTGGCTTAAAGTCTTTTCCAAGTGCATCCCGGATCGCGCTAAAATCGACAATTGGTTTTTCGTTGTCCATAAATGACACATCCCTTTCATGAACGTATGAGCCTTGAATTGGTTCGCTTAGCTCATAATCGTTTTCATAATTACAAGTCTAATTTACCATTGGTTTTCAATTTTTGCAAGCCCTTTCAAAACGCTAAATAACGCCTTTTTAGCCGTTTTAGATTGTGAATTGTTTCATTAGGCTCAATCCAATGATTTCAGCTTTTTTTCGAGAAACATTCTACTTTTTCATTTTTAGTTATGCTAAACTTATTTGGAAGTGTGAATTGTGAGTAGCAGTTCCTACCATAGAATAGTTTTTGGAGGTAATTTGGGTTGATTAAAATGAAAGATATCATTCGTGAAGGTAATGATACGCTACGGGTAGAGGCCCAACCGGTCAAATTTCCACTAAGTACAACTGACCAGAAGTTGGCCACTGATATGATGGCTTACTTAGAAAATAGTCAAGATCCAGAATTGGCTAAAAAATATGGGTTACGCGCTGGCGTTGGGCTAGCCGCACCTCAAGTCGACGTTTCTGAACAAATGGCCGCCGTCCTAGTTCCTGGGGAAAATGATGGTGATGAACCCGTCTTTAAAGATGTCATCATTAATCCCGTAATTATTAGTCACTCCGTTCAACCAGGCGCTTTGACAGAGGGCGAAGGTTGCCTTTCTGTTGATCGCGATGTCTCCGGTTACGTTGTTCGGCATGATCGCATCACCCTACGGTACTATAATATGGCCGGCGAACAAAAAAAGCTGCGCCTAAAGAATTATCCTGCGATTGTTTGCCAACACGAAATTGATCATTTGCATGGTATTTTATTTTATGATCACATTGATACTAAGAACCCCT
Source organism: Lactobacillus sp. CBA3606 (assembly GCF_002970935.1). Lineage (NCBI taxonomy): Bacteria > Bacillati > Bacillota > Bacilli > Lactobacillales > Lactobacillaceae > Lactiplantibacillus > Lactiplantibacillus kimchii. The sequence goes on from NZ_CP027194.1 coordinate 679,349, forward strand.
TTGGTGCCGATGACGATCTCGTCTTAATCTCATAAAAATAGCAAAAAAGCGCTCAGGACTGCGATTTTAATCGCACCTGAGCGCTTTTCTTGTCTTCACAACTCATCAGGCTTGTCGGCTTGAGATTTGCCCGCTGTCTTAGTCGTGACGGCCTCATGATTTAACCGCCGTAAGTCTTCTAAATATTCTAAAGTCGCTTCATTCATTAAATAAGCAATATCAAGGTGCAATTGACCAGCTCGTAACCAAGTATCGGTCACTCGTAAAGCAGGTTCGCCGGCCTGAAAGGTGGCAAGCTGTTCATCACGAGCATAAGCCTGCAGATGATTATTCAAGATTCGTCGAATTTCTGGTAAATCAGCTTGGACCATGCCTGGTGCGGTTAAGACATATTCAAAGGCCATTACACCACGCCCCCAAACATCAGCAACCGGTGCCGAATGGACCGCCCCACTAACAGTTTGTGCCGCCGTAACACTATTTAGCTGTTGCAAGACCGTCGTCATCGCTGCATCCGCCGTTCGTTGACCTTGCAAACGAATTTTAAAAGCAGCGCGTTTTAAAACCCGCCGTCGTAACACTTCATAGATTACGATTGCTAAAATCAGACCAATTAAGAGTGTTAGCCATTTGCCCATCACGATTTCCTCACAATTCGATTGTTTATTTATTCACAATTTCAATAATAAACCCTTTTTTTAGTTATTATTAGCATAGCATGTTTGCAAAAAAAAAAGACATTCCCAGCATCGTTTTTGAGGAAAATTAACATTGTATACACCTATCCAAAATTATGCTAAAATGTAAGTTAATTGTTGTGTTTACACAACCTAGTGTGCGGATCAAACTTTTATTTTTGCTACTATTTAGAATCTTTAATTCTAAATAAATATTTTTTATAAGGAGTTTTGTTAATGATTTACAAAATTTATTACCAAGAAAACCAAAAACGGAATCCTCAACGCGAAACCACGCAATCACTTTATCTGGAAGCGGATACTGAAGTTGCAGCTCGTGTTTTGGTCGAAGACAACACAACGTACAATATTGAGTTTATCGAACCGTTAGAAGGTAACTTCTTGGATTACGAACAAGAAAATCCAGAGTATCAACTAACGGAGTTTAATAAATGAAACGCTTAAACGTCAAAAATAACGAAACCGCCGTCTTTGCAATCGGTGGTTTGGGTGAAATTGGGAAAAACACTTATGGTGTCCAATTTCAAGATGAGATTATTCTAATCGATGCCGGCATCAAGTTCCCTGAAGATGAATTACTGGGAATTGATTACGTCATTCCAGATTATTCTTATCTAGTTGCAAACCAGCAAAAAATAAAAGCATTGGTGATTACGCACGGACATGAAGATCACATTGGTGGGATTCCATTCCTACTCCAACAGATTAACGTGCCAGTTTACGCTGGGCCCCTCGCCTTAGCCCTGATCAAGGGTAAGTTAGAGGAACACGGCTTATTAAAAACCACGGAACTCCATGAAATCAATGAAGACACTGTCTTGAAATTTCGTAAAACCCGAGTTTCGTTCTTTAGAACAACCCATTCGATTCCAGATACTTTAGGAATTGCGGTTCAAACACCACCTGGTACCATTGTCGAAACTGGGGACTACAAGTTCGACCTGACACCAATTACGAACCAGCCACCGAACTTGCAACGGATGGCACACTTAGGTGAACGTGGCGTTTTGGCATTACTATCTGATAGTACCAATGCTGAGCGCCCCATCTTTACTAAGTCCGAACGATGGGTTGCACAATCTATTCGCAAAATCTTCGATCAAATCGAAGGGCGGATTATCTTTGCCACCTTCGCCTCGAATATTTCGCGGATTCAGGAAGCTGCCCAAGTTGCGCTCGAGCATCACCGTAAAATCGCTGTTTTCGGTCGTAGTATGGAAGCTGCCATTGTTAATGGTCGTGAACTGGGCTACCTCGATATTCCAGACGATGCGATGGTCGATGCCAACGATATTAAGTCCCTACCGGCTAACAAAGTGATGATTTTATGTACCGGCTCTCAAGGTGAACCCATGGCGGCCTTATCGCGCATTGCGAACGGAACCCACCGCCAGATTTCAGTTCAACCTGGTGACACGGTCATCTTCTCGAGTTCGCCAATTCCTGGCAACACCTTAAGTGTGAACCACGTTATCAACGAGCTTGAAGAAGCCGGCGCCCATGTTATCCACGGGAAGGTCAACAACATTCATACTTCCGGCCATGGTGGTCAGGAAGAACAAAAATTAATGTTGCGCCTCATGAAACCGAAATTCTTTATGCCAATTCATGGTGAATACCGGATGCTTAAGATTCACACTGAATTAGCGGAACAATGTGGCGTCCCATTAGATCACAGTTTCATCCTAGAAAATGGGGATGTTTTGGCACTCACTAAGGATTCTGCGCGTGTTGCCGGCCACTTTGGTGCGGGTGATGTTTACGTGGATGGTTCTGGGATTGGTGATATCGGTAACGTTGTGTTGCGCGATCGTCAAGTCCTTTCTGAAGAAGGTCTCGTGGTCGTAGTGGCAACGATTGATCTGAACAAGAAAGAAATCCAGGCCGGACCAGATATCTTATCTCGTGGCTTTGTCTATATGCGTGAATCTGGTGACTTGATTAATGAAGCCAGACGACACGTTTTCCGGACGATTCGTCGTAAGATGAAGAGTGATAAAGTCAGTGAAGCGACGATCCGAAATGCCATCATTGATGACCTTCAAAGCTTCTTATTTGAGAAGACGGAACGTCACCCAATGATTTTACCGATGTTAATTATGAATTAGCCCCTTTGCCGGAACGCACCTGTTCCGGCTTTTTGTGGTGTAAGGGTCAGTTTTAACTGATCGATCTTTGTGAGGTGTAAATTTGATTGCTGAATACAACATTATTATTAACGAACTAGCTGGCTCTGGTCATGGTAAAACCGTTTGGAAAACTGTTAAACCAATCTTGGAACAACGTCAAATCCGTTTCGAGTATCATGTGTCTGAATATGCTGGACACACCACCCTGCTAGCCACCCAATTTGCGAAAAATTTGCATCGGCAGCCAAATGTCACGCCCATTCTATTGGTGATTGGCGGCGATGGTTCGTTAAATGAAGCACTGAATGGCCTCATGCAGGTTCCATTAGCAGAACCTATCCCAATTGCCTACCTCCCTGGTGGTTCCGGTAATGACTTTGCTCGCGGACTCGGGATGGCAACTGATCCAGAAATCGCACTTGCTCAAATTCTAAACAATTTACGTCCCCGACCTTTAAACATCGGTGTCTACCATGAAACGTTAAAAAATGACCACCGGTACTTTGTTAATAATGTCGGGTTAGGCTTTGATGCCCAAATCGTTGACGACACTAATCGCAGTAAACAAAAAGGCCGCTTAGGACGTTGGTCCTACTTGAGTAACGCCCTCAAAGCTTACTCCCAACAGGTCGGTTATCCATTGACTGTTCATGTTGGCCGACAACGTGACACTTATCGGCATGCTTTTTTATGTACGGTCTCTAATCACCCGTACTTTGGTGGCGGCGTTAAGATTCTGCCCCACGCAAATATCCACGATGAACAACTAGAGTTAATTGTTGTAGAGGAACCACATTGGTGGATTATCCTATGGCTGTTTGCCCTCTTATTAATGGGTGGCCGGCATCTTAACTCACGCTTTGTCCATCATTACCGTAGCGCAAAATTACATCTACTAGTTAATTCCGTTGAAATCGGTCAAATGGATGGTCAAATTATCGGTAATCGAAATTACGATTTATATTTATCAACCCAAACCTATCCTTTTTGGATTGACACCAGCATTCATGATCATTAATAAAAAAGTCGAACTTACGAAAGGAAATTTTTCGTAAGTTCGACTTTTTTGATTAATCTTCAGAAGCGTTAATTGCTTCCAGAAGCATATTAAGCTGTTCACATTTTTTTGAAAGATGACTAACCCGCTCATTCAAATGCGGGTAAATCGTGACCACTCGAGAACGATCACGTTGCCGATCAGCTAATCCTTTCAAATGATCCAATTCCGTATTAGCCTCTTGGTATTCTTCCAGAATTTCAAATCTGTTACTCACCTTAAACACTCCCTTAAAACCATCATTCTTAATTTTTTAATTTAAAAACAGCAGATTTAATATACCACAACGCCGCTAAATAATAAATCAAAATTTTTGAAAAAATAACTAACGCAAAAACAGCCAAGCTAGCCCACTGATCGTAGGAAGCTGGCTGTTAGTTTTAACGTTAATTATTAGTTCACCGTACCGGCAAAACTTGGGGCAAAATAAGTGCTGATTGTTTGAACTTGAACATTTTCACCTTCGGTTGGTGCGGCAACATATTGGTTGTTACCAATATAAATCGCGTCATGCCAAGTCGAACCCCGACTACCCCAGAATAAGATATCGCCTGGTTTAGCATCTGCAACTGAATGCGTTGTCACATAACCTTCTTGTGAGACAGTGTTATGTGGCAAACTAATCCCAGCAGCATGCTGGAAGACGTAAGAAACTAAGCCAGAACAATCCATCCCGGATAAGCTTGCGCCACCCCAAACATAAGGAATATTTGCATCAGCTAACTTCAAAGCAAGACTAGTCACTGAACCAGTCGTCAAATCAGACGTGCTAGCAGTGGCAGTACTGCTACTGCTAGTCGTCACTGCTTGTGAGCTTGAACTAGCCTGTGAAGCGGTTGATGTGGCCGCTGAACTGCTGCTTTGCGTCGTGGTTGTCGTGGCTGCAGTTGAACTGCTTTGACTTGCAGCTGAGCTACTTTGCGTTGCTACTGAACTGCTAGCACTTGCCGTACTGGTACTTTGACTAGCTGAGCTACTACTTTGGCTCGCAGGAGTCGTGCTGCTTTGACTGGCCGTACTACTACTTTGGCTCGCAACAGAACTACTTTGTGATGCTGATGAACTACTTTGACTCGCTGTACTGCTGCTTTGACTTGCGGCAGAGCTACTGCTTTGACTAGCGGTGGTACTACTACTGCTAGTCGCCACTGTATTCAAGACAACTGACTCAGCAACAGCGGACGTTGAACTGGCAGACGTTGCTGCTGATGAACTAACCTGACTGCTGCTAGTTTCAGAGCTAGCACTGGTCGCATCGGTTGTTGACGAACTGAGGCTAGCACTTACAGAACCCTGAACTTCTGTATCGCTTGTAGCGCTACTACTGGTTGATGCAGCTGAACTTGCACTAACCTGACTTGTTGAGCTAGCGCTAGTCGCTGCAGTACTACTACTATTATTGTCAGTCGTAGTCTTCGTTGCTGATGAAGACGCTGCAACTGACGTCTTATTCGCCGTCGTTGCGTTAGCACTGGTCTTAGCCACTGAGCGAGTTGATTGCTGGGTGCTTGTTCCAGAAACCTTCAATGTTTGACCAGTGACAATAAGATCACTAGACAATCCATTTAACTTTTGTAACTTTTGAACTGTCGTTTGATACGCGTCAGCTAAATCCCACAGCGTATCGCCAGCTTTAACGGTATATGTACCTTTTGCTGATGATGTCTGACCTGATTTACCACTAACTTGTAATTTTTGACCAACATAAATTAAACTCGTGTTTCCGTTAAGTGCTTGTTGATTTAACTTTTCAATACTCTTAACCGACACCCCATGTTGCTGAGCGAGGCCCCAGACCGTATCGTTTTGCTTAACGGTGACTGAAGCCGCATTGGCAGCTTGTCCTGTGGCAAGCAATAAACCAACGGCACCAACCGTACTGGCTAGAACCTTGCCCGTTGTATGTGCTTGTGACATTAACTTCACTCCTTTGGAAAATTAAAATTTCCTAAATCAGAATTAAAATACCGGTGCGCCGCAATTAGACTTTAAGAAAAACTTAACACCTTTTACAAATCATAACTTTATTGTAGCACATTTTAGAAAAATACAAACTACAATCACTTACTTTTTTATAAAACAGTCCGTTTAATTTTGTCAACTAATTGCTAGTGCCAGATTAATACAATTAGCCGGTAAACCAATGTTTGAAACCACTATCATTTTTCTAACAGTTTGATAACCCAACGGTTTTAATGACGCCTGAAACCAAATTCAAGCTGGTCAACTTTGAGTCTCAACTGCTCGCACAAAAAAAGACCTTTTAGCAGGCCTTATTCTGACCAGTTACTCATTTAAATCGTTAGTTTTGACATTTTTTCAAGACCAATATTGTGCTTTAACCATTTCAGTTAGTTCGCTTTTGAGTAACTAGGAAAGCACTATATAACAACAAGGTCACGCTGGCTACCACAATCCCAAATAAAATGAATGAGTTCTCAACACCAAACACCGAAAATAACGCCGACGTTAACATGGTCTCGAAAAACATTAATCCCGCAGTCAATGTATTCACACTTGAAATGAGCGACGTGCGTATTTTGTCATTAGCTAAGTCTTGTACAACCGCATTTAATGAAGTATCGACAAATTCAAAACTAAATTGGATCAAGAGAAACCCCAGTACGATTACCGCGGCCGTATTACTCTTTAAACTAACAAACATCGCAATTGTGACAGACAAAAATAAAAAGATAGCACGTCTGTTGCCAATTTTTGCTGAGATTTTTTCAATCGACACTGACGCTACAGCAGAAAAAGCTAGCGCAATCGTCAAAATAATCGCCGTTTGAAATGCTGAAAAATGTTTGGCAGAGAATAAAAGTTGCGCAAAGTTAAGCAACACTGAAATCGCACTTTGAAAAACTGAAATTGTCATGACCAAGTATCTGACATGCCTTTTTTTTTAACATTTTAAGCAGTTCAATAGCCAAGTTTTTCAATGACATGGGCAGTTCATCATCGCTAAGCTTCTCTTCATGGGTTTGTTTTTTTAAGAGGACTAACAATATTATGGCAACTAGTTGCGTCAGAATACCTGCAATAAAAATAGCATCCCATGAAATAGTTGTTAAGGCCCCGCCTATCAAAGAACTTATCGTGAGTCCAATAATCATAATTGCTTCAAAGATACCTATCTTATGCTGATAGCTTTGCTCTGGATTGATCTGATAAATCAACGTTTGATCACTACCAGAAATAAGCGACAAGCCAATACCATAGGCTAAAAATCCAACGATTAAACTAAAATAGTTAACCGCAAAGAGCATCGTTAATAAATAAATGATGATTAAAACATGGCCAAAGTTCATCGTCCTTCTAGGCCCAAGTCGATCTGTTAAAACTCCAGATGGCAATTCAAAAATGAACATGGCTAAGGTTAATAGCGTTTACAAGAACCCAATTTGTAAAGTCGTAAATCCCTGATGGTGTAAATAGTTGATCCAAATAGAACGCTCAAAAAACAACGCCCCCCAAAACGCATAAACATATAATCTATTTCTTTTTACGATCGTCATGACTTAATCTCCCTAACGTGCATTTACTGGTGTTGCTGTTTTTTCTAATTGCTTTACTTTTTCGCCCAAGATAAAGTTAGCAGCTACTATCATGAAAGTGGTATCCCAATTATGACAAAGTAAAAAGGCAACAGATCAAGCTAAAATCCTTGTCATATCGCCCTCTAGAATACTATTAACCACTGATATGTCATTCACTAAAATTGCTATCTTAAACGTTCTTTCATTTTCTTATTTAATTTTAATATTAACATCAGATTTTAATTTGTCAATTGAATACCAAATAAAAAGAGCATTTGGATGGCCTCCAAACACTCTCAATTCATATTTTCAACTCATTTTAAATCAAAACAGTGACCGTGGCTGCGGCTAAAATCAGGAGTAGCCCCAAAATCGTAATTCGCATTTCCTTTGGGGTTTTCTTTTGGCCTAAGAACCAAATTCCAGTTAACGTTGCTAAGACAACCGATGTTTGTGACAAGATAAATCCAGTTGCCAACCCGTTCATATCCGGTTGAGCCGAAATTAAATAGGTCAACGCCGCAAAAGCAAAGAAGAGTCCTGAAAATATATGCTGATAAGAAACTTTTTCAACTAACGCCAATTTTTCACCACGCACGGTTAACCAAAGTGCATAACCAAGCCCAACTAATAACATCCCGATAGCTTGTGGTAAAAAGGCCTGCATCCCATTCAAATTAGTGGCTTGTGGGGCGGCAGAATAAGCCCAATAACCAATCTCACCACCGGCTAACCACAATACCGCACGCCGCAACAACCGCCTATTACCAGCATCTCGCTGCTCTGACCACACTGTCAAGCTGGCCCCAATAATAATTAGAATCAAGGCCAAGCCGCCGAGAATCTTCGCAGTCATCCCTGGCCAATCACCCAAGGCAATAACGCCCCATAATGAGGCTCCCAGCAATTGAAAGGCCGTGGTTACAGGCATTGCCCGCGATGATCCGACCATTGCGAAAGCTTTGAACGTGATAATTTGAGCACTGGCCCAACCAATTCCTGATAAAATGGAAAAAAACAAATCATGGCCTTGCGGGAGTGACAGGCCTTGGGTCCAAGCAAAAATCAAAGCAAAGATGAAAGTTCCCAGCGTTGAACCTAAAATCTGATTAACGGGACGCCCCCCGATTTTTGAAGCGATGGTGGGATATAACCCCCACCCGATTAAGGGCCCTAGCCCAATTAGTAATGCCGTTGCGTGCATATTGTTTTCCTCCTAGGTGTTTTTAAGCTGATAAGCTAAAAGGTGACGCCACTTTCCAATAAGATATTCGCATAGGACGTCATTTCACCAGTTCGAACAAACGCGCGACACTCATTTAACGCTTGCTTCATTTCAGTATGCGGAATAAACGTAATTGGCGTATCTGGTAACCGCTTTTTAATTTGTGTCAACATCTGGGGATTGTCCGTTTTAATTTCAGCTGCTAAATAAATCCGTTGGACTTCTAGTTCTTCTAACACATTATTTAGCACTTGCATAAAACTAGGAATGCCGTTGTCCACGGCTAAATCAATCTTTTCAGTTCCCATTGGGACTGGCATCCCAGCATCCCCAAGACTTAGTTTATCAAAATGACCCATTTGCGCAATGACCCGAGATAAATCAGAGTTAATCACTTTACCTTTTTTCATTTTACTTGTCCTCCTCGATTAATTCACTTTTGTATGGAATAGATGGTTGCGCACCAAACCGTTGGACCGCTAATGATGAAGCTCGATTGCCATAACGAATGGCAGTGGCTAAATTACTAAAATCGGGTTCTAGTTGGCTACTCATGGCGCCAATAAAGGTGTCGCCCGCTGACGTCGTATCCACGGCATTTACCTTGAAAGCTGGAATAATGCCATGTTGCCCAGCGACATCATAAAAGGCCCCTTTGCTGCCAATCGTGATAATAACTGCGGCAATACCAAGTTGATGTAAATCAGCCGCTGCTTTTAACATACTTGCTTCATCCGTAATTTTAATTCCCGTCAAGGTCTCAGTTTCAGTTTCGTTGGGGACAATCATATCAGTCACAGCTAATAAATCAGCTGGCACCTTAACCATCGCCGGTGCTGGATTCAAAATCGTTTTCACCCCAGCCTGGCGGGCAATTTTGAAGGCAGCCGTCGTACTATCGGTAGCGCTTTCAAATTGAGCAATGACAAAATCACTGGCTTTAATCAGATTGGCTTGTTCAGCAACATCTGCGGGCGTAAACGCCATATTAGCGCCAGCATGAATCATAATTTGATTCTCACCGGCATCATCCACAACCACGTAAGCTTGCCCAGTCGATTGATTTTTCAAAGTGGTCACTCCGGTCAAATCAATCTTTTCTTGGGTCAACAATTCTAACATCGCTTTACCGGCATCATCATCGCCAACTGCACCAATAAAGTTAGTTTTAGCTGCTGAACGTTGCGCTGCAACAGCTTGATTAGCCCCTTTACCACCACCCGCTGAAAAGATTTCTTTCGTATGCATCGTTTCACCCGGCTTAGGCATCTGTTTAACCCGAATCGTTCGATCTAAATTAATACTACCGATAATTGTGATTGTTTTCATCATTGGGACCTCCAATTAATTGTGTGTGTTAATAAGATTATTTGCTGATTAAAACGTTTTATGAAAACGTTTTAATAGGCCAACAAAAATATAGCACATTTTGAAACTTAATTCAAATGTGCCGTTGAAAATCTTTCAATTAATTGAACTGGTAACCGTTTTTCTTCCCATGGTTTTTGCGGCTGTTGAATACGTTCTAACAATAAGGCGGCAGCAGTTTGCCCTAACTCAACTATCGGTTGCGCCACAGTTGTTAACTGTGGGACCACATATTGACACATCTCGATGTCATCATAACCCACGATACTATAATCAGCCGGAATTCGTTTGCCGGCCCGTGCCAATCCTAAGTACAGCCCAATCGCAATCTCATCACTAACGGCAAATAAAGCCGTGGCTGCCGTCGCTAGAATGGCCGGTACCGCCTGACACCCCGCTTGCTTGGTTAATGCCGTATAGATGATTGGACTATTTTCCGATGCATAGACCGTTCGAAATCCAGCTAACCGTTGCAAAATATTAGCGGGGGCAGCAGCTGGCAATAAGATAGCGACTTGTTGATGGCCTAATTTTTTCAAATGTTCAGCCGCCAAACGACCGCCCATAAAGTCATCCGTTAAGACCGCATCACTAACACCTTCAGCCTTCTTTTGATCTAAAACAATAAACGGATGCTGATTCGCCCGTAAAATCTGATTAATGGCCTGATTAGAAACCGCTGAACTGGCAATAATAAACCCATCAACGCCGCGACGACTTAACTCGGCCAGATAACTTTGTTCCTTAGTTTCATCCAAATCAGCATTACACAACATCGTAATAAAATTTTCTTGATATAAGCCAGCCTCAATTCCTCGAATTAAGGCACTAAAAAATGGATTCGTAATATCCGGGACTAATACCCCAATCGTTTGACTCCGTTTCATGACCATCCGCCGAGCAAAATAATCAGGCTCATAATTAAGATCATCTTTAGCCGCAATAACTTTGGCGACTGTTTTAGTACTAAATTTATCACCGTTACCATTTAAAATTTGTGAAACCGTTGAAATTGACACCCCTGAATGTTTGGCGACATCCTTAATCGTAATGGCTTTATTCTTCAATTACAGCCACCCCCTTAATAACAATAGCCTTATTGTATAACAGATTGGTGCCTTTACCTAGTCGAATAAAAAGAGAACCCCTGGTAACTGGGCTCCCATTATTAAACAACTTTAAATTTCTGAATTAAATAACCGATCAACCGGCTGTTGTTCATGAACTAACTTAATGGCATCACCTAACAATGGTCCCACTGAAAGTTGAACTAACTTGTCGAAATGTTTAGTGGCCGGAATTTGAATCGTATCCGTCACGATAACTTTTTCTAAAGCTGAATTTTGTAGTTTTTCAGGCGCATCTTGTGAGAAAATGGCATGTGTTGCACAACCATAAATTTTAGCTGCCCCAGCTTGTTTTAAGGCCTGTGCTGAAACATCGAACCGGGTTCCCGTATCAATCATATCATCAATAACAATCGCGATACGATCTTTGACTTCACCAATAATACTACTTGGCACTTGGCTATCATCATCCGGATGGCGATTGTCAATAATCGCAATTGGGGCTCCTAATAGTTCAGCCATCTTGCGGGCCCGGGAAACGCCAGCATGATCGGGTGAAACCACGACCAAATTGTCAGTAATCCCACGATCTTTAAAGTAACTTGCCAAAATTGGCGCAGCAATTAAATGGTCGACTGGAATATCAAAGAAACCTTGGATTTGCGCAGCATGCAAATCAATCGTTAAAATCCGCGTGGCGCGATCTTTTTCTAACAAGGTTGCAATTAATTTGGCCGTAATTGGTTCCCGTGAACGCGCTTTCCGATCTTGACGTGAATAACCATAATAAGGAATCACCACGTTAATTTCAGCCGCACTAGCCCGACGAAGTGCATCAATCATAATCAATAATTCTAAAATCGTATCATTGACTGGTTCTGAAATTGATTGAATGACAAATACTTCGGCGCCACGAATACTTTCTTCAATATTAATTTGAATTTCACCATCACTAAACCGCTTGACCGAACTTTGGCCTAACGGAATACCGACGCGTTCCGAAATCTTTTGCGCTAATGGCATATTAGAATTCAAGGCAAATAATTTCAGCTTGGTATTTGATTCATCTACTGACATAACAACCTCCAAAAAATAGTTTCATGACAAACATTCTTAATTATAGCAGTGTCGTCTCACAAAAACAGGTCCAATCTGACTGAATCGTCGCTTTTTCCATTAGTTGTAACTAACAATTAATTAGAACTAGGTTGCTTGTGCCATGAAATCAGTCGGTTTAATCCCGTCCATGCCAATCATCGGATCAATCTGCCCATTTCGAATCATGGCCGGTGTTAATCGCTGATCAGCGGTCGGACTTGCAGTTGGTTCAGACGCAGGTGCCGGTGTTGGCGCCACTGGACTTGATTCAGGTTCAGTTACAGCTGGCTTCGTCACAGGATTGGTGACCGCCTCACCCGCAAAGACTTGTTGTAATCGTTGTGTCAAGGTCGTTAACCGATTGACCGACTCATTGCTAACGCTCCGCTCAAATGACTTAACATCACCCACTAAAATCAACATTTGTTCGGCACGCGTCACGGCCGTATACAACAAATTACGTTGTAGCATCCGTGAAAATTGTGGCACCATCGGTAAGATCACCATTTTAAACTGACTACCTTGCGCCTTATGGATCGACATACTATAAGCCAACGTCAATCGGTTCCAATCACTGCGTTGATAGACCACTTCATTTTGTTCAAAAGCAATCGTAATTTGATCTTTTTTGCTCTTATTATGTGGGTCATTTGCCAAATCAATCCCAACAATTTTTCCAATATCACCATTAAAAACATTGTCTTCCGGCGAATTGACTAAGTGTAGGACTTTGTCACCAACCCGAAATTGTTGCCCGTTATAAGTTAATTGTTTTTGTCGCTTGGACTTAACCGGGTTAAAAATATTTTGAACGGTTGTATTTAATTGATCAATACCGGCGGCGCCCCGATACATCGGCGCTAAGATTTGAACATCATCCGCTGAAAAACCACGAGTCTGCGCTTTAGCCACAATCTGTTCAATGATGTGGTCAACTTGATACGCCCCACAAGCAATGAATGAGCGGTCTTTTTGATTGACCGTGAAATCCGCTGGCAAGCGCCCATTCTTAATGGCATGGGCCAACGGAATAATGCTTGAATCATCATCCTGACGATAAATCGTTGTTAATTCAATTTGCGGCAGTTGCGGACTTTTTAGTAAATCATGAAAGACTTGTCCCGCACCAACCGATGGTAATTGATCCTTATCTCCCACCAAAATGACCTGCATATGACTGGGCACGGCTTGTAATAGTAACCGGAAAAGCTTGGTATCAACCATCGACATTTCATCGATAATTAAGATTCCGCCTTCTAAATCTTTCGTTGGCATTTCAGGACCATCTTCCCGTCCCGTTAACCCCAATAGCCGATGAATGGTACTAGCAGGTAACCCAGTTGTTTCAGCCATTCGCTTGGCCGCGCGACCCGTGGGTGCCGCTAACAAGATAGGAAAAGACTTGTCTTTATATTGCTCTAAATCTAATGACACGTCATGGAGCTCCGCAAATAATGCCACCAACCCACGAATGATTGTTGTCTTACCAGTCCCCGGTCCCCCCGTCAAAAGAAACAGGTGCGCCGTAATCGCCGACTTTAAGGCTTGGGTCTGCGAGGCATCATAAGTTAATTGACTCGCCTTAGCAACATGTTCAATCGCCCGGTCAACTTTTGCCGCCGTTAAGTTGCCATCATTATCCGCATCATTTAGGCGTTTTAGATGCTCCGCAATGCCCCATTCGGCCTCGTACAAATCGCGTAAATAAATTCGATTCTCATCGCCAACAATTTGATTGTCTTGCGCTAAAGCCACTAATTGATCCGCTAATTTTTGTGGATCAATGGCAACATGCCGCGCAGTTTCAAGTAGTTGCATCGTCGCCGTTAGTAGGGGCTTAGCAGTCGTATACGTATCGCCATTTTGCGCACTAGTTTCGGTGATTTCAGTTAATAGCCCTGCTCGTAACCGATTGTCCGCTTGGGGATCAATTTGTAACTGCATCGCAATCTGGTCTGCCTTTTTAAAGCCCACCCCTTTGATATCTTCCACCAATTGATAAGGATTTTCCTGAATGACACTTAATGTATCGCCTTGATACTTGGCGTAGATAGCCGCCGCTAACCGACTCCCAAAACCGTACGCATTCAACCCAATGATCGTCTGCTCTAGGCCGTTATTCACGCGTAACGTATCCAACAAAGTCTGTTGAACTGAGGCTCTTAATCCAATTGGGCGTAAAACCTTAGGGTCAGCTAAGATTGCATCAATGGCATTTTCACCTAAGGTATCAACAATCCGTTCAGCCGTACGACGACCTAATCCAGGAAAGTCACTCCCCGCTAAATACGCGATGAGGCCGCTACGTGAAGTCGGCGTCTCATTTTGATAGTTATCAGCTTGAAATTGAGTCCCATATTTAGGATGGCGGACGGTCTTACCCGTAAACTTATACGTGGCCTCTTCCTGAATATCTGCAAAACTCCCAGTGACTACAATTTCGTCTTCTGACCAGTCAATATTTTGTTCCGTTACTTTGACCAATAGAACTTTGTAAAAACTATCCGCGCTACTAAAAAAAACGGTCGCCACTTTGCCAACTACAAAGTGCGTCACCGTTTGGCTATTATCATCCGCAGCAAATAAACTTTGATTTGTTGTCGTCACTAGGACACCACCTTACGCTTTTTGATTTTTGTGTGGCACTTTATCCGCTGCCGCAACGGTTTTTTCAATATCACTTAACTGTTGTTGGTGGGCTTTAAAATACGCCGCATCATATTGTTTGGCCTTAGCAAATAAGGCCGCATACGGTTTACCCAGCACCATCGCCGTTAAGCCAGCATTAAAATTAGCCGGACCATGCTGCGGATTTTGAGCCAATACTTTTTGATAAAAGTCGTATGCCTGTTCATTATTGCCTAACGCAAGTAAAATGTTTGCCGTTAACAGATTCACGTCAATCGCCGTGGGCCGTTGTTCTTGAACCGTTAACGCCCAAACCAGCGCATGTTGATAATCTTTTTTAGCCATTAACGTCTGTGCCATCATTAAATAAGCATCGGCCTTTAACTTTGGGTCATCAATCGTTTGATAAGCCGCTAACGCCCGATTATATTCTCCAGCTTGATAATAGATATTGCCGAGCGCATACGTTAAAAGATTATGTGCCCGCGTCACTTGCTCGAAACGACCTAACGCTTTCATCGCTAACGCCTCAGCTTGTTCATAATCTTGACCAGCGGTTAGAACCACGGTCAAATCATAATAAGCCTGATAATCATCTGGATGGTGGTCAATCGTCGTGACCAGTTGATGAATTAAAGCCTGTTGTGCTGCTTTAGTTGCTGCTTTCGTCTTAGCCAAGTCCGGCCACCTCCTAAATCGTATCTGTGGGATCAGGTTCTCGGGACAAATATGACGTATCATTCCATAGTAATAAGTTATAATGCTTACCACGATCGCGCGTTTCTAAAATCGTCGTGCTCGTATTTGATAAGCCACCACGTTGCCGTAAAGTCGCTAATGAGGCCCCCAGTAACGTATTCACTAAGGCATTTAAAGCCGCACCGTGACTCACGACCAATACATTATCGGTCCGACGTGGATTAGCAGCGACGATTTGATTAATTGCCGGCGTCATTCGTTTTAATAATTGCTGAAAACTCTCGCCATGAATCGTTGTGGGATCATAATGATCAGGATGTTGCCGAAAATCTTCAAATTCCAGCGGATAGCGCTCTGCTACGTCAGTAAATGCCATCCCTTCCATTTTTCCTAAATTAAATTCACGTAAGCGACTCAAAATCGTCAGCGACAAGCCCGGTTGACTTAAATCTTGTTGGAGCGTCATTGCTGTATCCCGTGCTCGTTTTAAGGGACTCGCATAAATATGGCTAAACTGAATATCATGTAAAGCCGCCGCTAATTGATGAATTTCATCATAGCTCGCTGGTAACAACGGTGAATCACCTTGAGACCCTTGATAACGGCCCTCCAAGTTCCATTCCGTTTTTCCATGGCGAACAAATAGTAGTTTTGTCAAATCATTACTTCCTCATCTCAATCACAATTTCGACCCTAATTATACTTTCTATTATGCCAGTTTTAGCCGTAGTTTTCAAAAAGTTCTCCAACTACTATAAATTAAAATTATGTCAACTAGTTAATTAAACGCTGCAACTAAAAAAACGGTCCCCTAATGGTTACCGTTCTAAGCTACTTCGTTAGCGCTGCATCTAATTCGCGAACCCCTTTAATCGGTCCAACGACGGTTAACACATCGTGTAACGCAATTGTATCGGTTGGCTGTGGTGACACGTTAATATCAGCCCCATGCTTAATGGCAATCACGGTCAAGCCATACCGTTTGCGAAATTTTAGATCAATTAGATTCTGGTTCGTTAAATTATCATCAGTAATCTCAATTGCGGCTAAGGTGTATTCATCACTTAAATCAATAAAATTCAGAATATGATTCGTCAGTAATTTTCGGACGATGGTATGCCCCATATCACGCTCTGGGAAGACCACCTTGTCCGCCCCGACACGTTCTAAAACTCGCCCTTGATCACTCGTCTCAGCCTTTGCAATCACATGTTTAGCGCCTTGTTCCTTACTTAACATGGTCGTTAAAATACTGGCTTCCATATTATTACCAATTCCGATAATAACATAATCAAAACTATCAATATTTAATTCCTTTAAAACGGCCTCATCGCGCGTATCCGCAATCATCGTTTGCGTTGCAACATCCATCAATTTATTAACCGGACCCTCATGAATGTCCACGGCTAGTACTTCTTGTTGCGCAGCCGCTAACGTCCGGACCACGCTTTCACCGAAGCGTCCTAAGCCAAACACTGCAAAATTCTTTTTCATGCAACATCGTCCCCCTTAACCAATCAAAATATTTTCTTCAGGATAACGAATCAAATTCGTTTTCGCTTGTCGCCGTGATAAAGCATAGAGCGACGTAAAAATACCCACCCGGCCAATAAACATTAGTAGCATAATCACAAATTTTCCCACTAATGTTAATTTAGCCGTTAAGCCAAGACTTAAGCCAACTGTGCCAAAAGCCGATAAAACTTCAAAGACAATGTATTCCAAGCCCATCCCTTTAGGAATTGTCTCCGTTTGCGCTAAAATCAACGCCGCCACGGTTAAAACTACACTCGCTAAAAAGACTAATAATAATGCCCGGTTCAAGTTATTTTGACTAAACCGTCGATGACCATATTCGACATCCGCACGACCACGCAATTGGGCAATACTTTGAAAGACTAAAATCCCAAAGGTAGTCGTTTTAATCCCCCCGGCAGTTGATCCAGGGGTCCCCCCGATAAACATCAGGACCATAATCACTAAGACACTCCCAGCCTGTAACCGGGTAACTGGAATCACTGAAAAACCCGCCGTTCGTGGTGAAACACTCATAAATAAGGTGTTCATAATCCGATCAAGCCAACTGGTATCTGCTGGCAATAGTGCCAGCCCTCGTTCAGTCACTAGTAACAAGATAAAGCCTAAGACAAACAGACTAATCGTGGTCACCAATGTTAATTTTGAGTTCAAGCTCAAGCGGTGACGCTCATGATAAAGTAATAGATCACGCCAGACTAAGAATCCCAGGCCACCCGCAATCACGAGCACCATCGTCACCAGCAAGACGTACGGATCACTCTGAAAAGTCGCCATACCGTTGGTAAAGATATTAAAACCAGCATTACAAAATGACATGATGGCATGAAATAACGATAAAAAAAGACCTGACTGCCAGCCATAGCGTGGGACAAAATCAAGGGCTAATAGCCCAAAGCCGCCTAATTGAAATAATAACGACAGGCCAATGACATATTGCATAACACTTTTCGTATCACTTAAATTCTCAAGATTCAGTGATTCCTTGACTAACAATTGTGTTGATAGGCCCAAGTTGCGCCGCATTAAATTTGAAATCAAGACTGCAAACGTCATGTAACCCAACGCACCGACTTCTGACAATCCCATAATGACGATTTTACCAAACAACGTCCAATGGGTCATTGCAACCACATTTAACCCGGTGATACAAGTGGCTGAAGTGGCCGTAAATAACGTATTAATCAATGCCGTTGCTTGCCCGCTTTGTGCCGCAATTGGTAACGATAATAAAACCGTCCCCATCGTAATCACTAAAATAAATCCCGCTACCATTTTTTTCGATAACGTGTCAAAAAAATTAAACCGCCGTAATTTTTCCATAATCGCCCAATCCTATATATCCATTCTTTCCCTTAGCTTAAGCAACCCTAGCTAGAAATGCAAGACCCCATTTTAAAAAAAGGCCCCTAATGGCGACAAGTCGTCATCAGGAGCCCTAAATAAGCTCATTTAAGTCACTAACCGAACTTAGATATATTGCAAAACACGCTCATCATTATAAGCAGCATCAATCATCCCAGAACCTAAACATTCCTCACCGTTGTAAAAGACCACGGCTTGACCAGGCGTAATCGCCCGCACCGGTTCGTCAAAGGTGACCCGCACTTGCGTATGATCGTCATTAAAGTGTACGGTCACACCAGAATCAGTCTGCCGGTACCGGAACTTGGCGGTCACATGAAAATCATTACCTAAATCTTCATTGGTGACAAAGTGCAAATCAGACGCCTCTAAATAGGTCGCATAGAGGTGTGGATTATGGTAACCCTTGCCGACGTACAAGATATTTTGCTTCAAATCCTTACCAATGACAAACCATGGTTCGTTATCCTCACCATCGCCACCGATGCCAAGGCCACGACGCTGTCCAATCGTGTAATACATTAAACCGGCATGCTCGCCCTTAACTTCGCCTTGGTCCGTCATCATCTTACCAGGCGTTGCTGGTAAGTAATGGCCTAAAAATTCCTTGAAATTCTTCTCGCCAATGAAACAAATTCCGACTGAGTCCTTCTTCTTCGCCGTTGCTAAGCCTGCATTCAAAGCTAATTTCCGAACATCTGGCTTAATCATATCGCCAAGTGGGAACATTACCTTTGACAACGTCTTAGAATCCAACTGGCTTAAGAAATAAGTCTGGTCCTTATTGCTATCAACGCCACGCAATAGGTGCATTGTGCCATCTTCATCATGCTGCAACCGTGCGTAATGACCAGTGGCAATATAATCCGCCCCTAAATCCATCGCATAGTCCAAGAAAGCCTTAAACTTGATTTCCTTGTTGCAGATAACATCCGGATTTGGCGTCCGGCCTTTTTTGTACTCATCTAAGAAGTACGTGAAGACCCGATCCCAATACTCCTTTTCAAAGTTGATTGAATAATATGGAATCCCAACTTTATCGGCAACTTTAGCCACGTCCTTGTAATCCTCGGTCGCGGTACAAACCCCGTTTTCGTCAGTATCATCCCAATTCTTCATAAAGACCCCCACCACGTCATAGCCTTGCTGCTTTAACAACAATGCCACGACGGATGAGTCAACCCCACCACTCATGCCGACAACGACACGCGTGTTACTGTGATCAGTCATACTTTTTCACCATCATTTCCAAAAGATTCTGGAGAATCCACGATTTGAAGGTCGTACAATTCCAGTAAGTACCATTATAACAAAGAAAACGCCAGCTGCAAGCCAGGCGTTTCCCAATTAAACTTCAACTAAGAGATCACGGTCAATAAAACTGGTTAAAAGGAACCGTAGTTGTTCAACCGCTTCCGGATGGGCATCATTTTTAAAAATATCCGCACGTTGTAACCCGTTACCCGTTACCGTCGCCATTTTAAAAGCCGTTAAATCAGCATTAACTGCCATTTTCAACTTAAAAGCTGCTTGATAAGGGGTGTTAGGGTCCAATGAACGTTCAAAAGTGAATACCCCTGATTTACCCTTCGCAAAACCTAAATCCATTAATGTATACTTCTTGATTGCCGAACTTAATTGATACGTTTTCGTATCACCCGCAAGTTTCACCGTCGTTGTATAAGCCATCGTGACAACCTCCTTTTAATGTTTAACGCTTGGATAACCGATTAACCGTGTTGGTTAATACCGTGATAAATTGATCTAAATCGGCCTTAGTCGTGTAACGCCCGAAACTCAGCCGAATAGATTCATTCACCCGTGGCGAATCTTTGCCAAACATCGCAATCAACACGTGTGACGGCTCCAGACTCCCCGCAGTACAAGCTGAACCACCAGAAACTGCGATACCACCTAAATCTAGATTCGTTTGCATGGTATAAGTTGAAATGCCTTTAATCCAAAGATTCAAGACATGTTGTAAGTTATCCGGTCCCAAAGTACCGTTCACGTCAAAATCAATGTGATTAGCCGTCAATTGGTCCACGACATATTGCTTAAAATCAGCATACTTACTTTGGCGATGCGCTTTTTCAGTCGGCGTCAATTCCTTAACGGCTTGCGCAAAACCCGCAATTGCCGGCACATTTTCAGTTCCGGCACGCCGCTTGTCTTCTTGCTCCCCACCTTTAATTAAGCTTGGAAAGTTAATGCCATTGCGTTTATACAAGAAACCAATAAACTTAGGGCCATTAATCTTGTGCGCTGAAGTCGACAACATATCAATATGATCACGCTGAACATCAATATCCAATAGGCCGTATGCTTGCACAGCATCCGTATGGAACCAAGCTTGATGGTCCTTTAAAAGGTCACCAATCTCATGAATCGGCATGTGAGACCCGACTTCATTGTTCCCCATCATAATTGAAACTAGGATCGTATCTGGCCGTAAAGCGGCTTTAAAATCAGCTAGCTTAATATTACCGTTGGCATCCACAGGTAAATACGTCACTTCAAAGCCCCGCTGCTCTAAAACAGCTAATGACTTTAAAATGGCTTGATGCTCAATTGCTGTGGTAATAATATGCTTACCTA
The DNA here is from genome assembly GCF_002970935.1 of Lactobacillus sp. CBA3606. Classification (NCBI taxonomy): domain Bacteria; kingdom Bacillati; phylum Bacillota; class Bacilli; order Lactobacillales; family Lactobacillaceae; genus Lactiplantibacillus; species Lactiplantibacillus kimchii. Next base: position 700,356 of record NZ_CP027194.1, read on the forward strand.
AATTTTGCCGCACTAACGCCGTTTGCATGATGGCTGTGTTATCGCCTTCCGTCCCACCACTATTGAAAATAATATCATCGTCAGGCGCATTGATACTTTGCGCAATGACATGGCGACTATCGTCTAAGACTTCGCGAGCAGCCCGCCCAAACGCATGGGTACTCGAGGCATTGCCAAACGTATTCGTCATGCGCGTCATCATTTCGGTGACAACTGATTCCGCCATGGGGGTAGTCGCTGCGTTATCTAAATACACTTGCTTCATTTGAACGCTTCCTTTTAAAAATAAATTTACTTGTTTTGAGCAGCGAATAACGCTAATAGCATCGCGGCTGATTGCTTGCCAGCAGCCAAGATGAATTCATCAAAGCTGACACCCGCATCTTCGTTACCAACATCAGACATCGCCCGAATGACAACATATGGGGTGTTAAATTGATGACAGGCTTGCCCAATCGCTGCGCCTTCCATTTCACTCGAAAGCGCCATTGGAAAATGACTTAAAATTTGATCCGTTGCAGCCTGACTGGCAATAAATTGATCACCTGACACAATTAGCCCAGTCTTGGCTTTCAAACCAGTTGCAGTAGCGGCTTGAATGATTTGGTCGACCCAATTTTTGTCTGTGTCGTAATACAACGGTTGTTGTGGTAATTGCCCATAATCGTAACCAAAGGCCGTTGCATCCACATCATGATAAGCCGTTGCAGTTGCGACGACCACGTCGCCAACAGCTAAGCCGGCCCCAATCCCACCGGCTGAACCAGAGTTAATCACCACATCAACCTCAAAGTTTGTAATCATTAAAGCGGTCGTCATTCCAGCCTGGACCTTACCAATTCCAGATTGCACCAAAACAACTGCTTGTTGATCAATCGTGCCTTCATAAAAGACAATATCTTTAATGGGGGTAATTTTTTCATCTTGTAATGCGGTGCGGAGCGTTTTAAGTTCTTCTTCCATTGCACAAATAATGCCAAATTTCATGTGAGTTGCCTACTTTCCTTAGGGGGTTAAAAATAAAATTAAAAAAACAATAATAATTGCTAAAACTAAGCCTAAAATAACCCAATTGAGCTTGCGGCCCAAGCGTTTTGTTTTAGCCTCTTCCAATAAACGGTTGTTTTCAGCCGCGTAACCGCGCCGTGAAGCCGCTGTATCTGGTTCATTTTCTGGCATATCATCAGGTTCAGCAGCCGTGGGTTGGGTTTGCTTTTGATGATATTGTTGCCGCGTCATGCGATCTTCATCAGCCATGTAAATCCACTCCTAACGCTTGGTGACTTTGCCAATACCACACCGCCATTACTGTCTTAGCATCCGCTAATTCACCACGAGTCACTTGGCCCATCACCGTTGGTAAATCTCGATAGACTAACCGGAGCTGTTCATCAGCATCTTGTGGTAAGGCCGTGGTAACTGGCTGTAATCCTGTGGCGACGTACAACGTCATATATTCATCGGTGAAGCCTGGTGACGTGTAAAATTCCGCAATGGGTGTTAACTGATCAGCTACTAGCCGAGTTTCTTCATTTAATTCACGAACGGCCGCAGCCAGCGGCGTTTCGCCGGGTTCAACCTTGCCGGCCGGAATCTCAAAGGTTACTCCGTTCGTGGCCGCTCGCCACTGCTTAACGAGTACCAGCTGTTGTGCGGCCGTCACCATCAAAATCGCCACAGCTGGTTGATGGTGGACGATTTCACGCGTCGCCGTCGTCTGATTGGGTAAAGTCACGACTTGGCATTCCACTTGCACCAAGCCACCGTCAAAAACTTGAGTTCGCGTCTGTACCTGCTCTTCAAAATCCATCCGATCTAACCTCCTGATAACAAGCGTTCTCAATAAGGATACCGATTTTTACGTCTGAATGCAATTGTCACCCAAAATATAAGCCAACGTGTCCGACTAAAAAAGCGTCAGCTAGCCAAATCGACCACCCAACGCCTCTTTAAACGACTTCTAAACTGTGGCTACCCCCGCGATAAACGCTTCATAAGCTGGTTGTTCGCCAGTAATAGTGGTGGTGGCTTCACTGAAGTCCGCCTTTAAAGCCGCCGCTAATGGCAACGTCACAAACTTAACAAAGGTGGCATTCCCAATTAATTCCATCCAATATTCTTCATCGGCACCTTGGTGGACGACCGTTTTGACCATGCCCCCTGGATTGGTGACGTGAATTTCTTGGTTAAAGTCAGTACTTTCTTGATGCAATAAGACGTACATCAATGAAGATGCCGACATCGCCGTCCCACAAGCATCGGTGAACCCAACGCCCCGTTCAAAGGTCCGGACAAAAATCGAGTTAGCACCAAGTACTTCGACAAAGCTCACATTGACACCATCTGGAAAGAGCTTATTTTGACCATCATTTAGCCATTGCCCAATGCGACCTAACTCAGAACCGGTTAAGGTAGCATGATCAACAAACGCAATCAAATGTGGATTGGGAACGGAAACCGCTGAAAACTTTAAATCCGCTGAAATTTCTGGAATAGCTTCATTAATAATCGTGGTGGCTTCATGATTAACATGCATGCCTAGGTTTTTAGCATCAAAGGAAACTGGTGAGATTTCAACACTGTACGCTGGAACATGGTCGGCAAAGTCAGCGACCGCTTGCACCTTTAAATCGGCATACATTGTCTCCACTCGAAAATCAGTCTGACTATTCTGAGTGCCTAAGTAGCGTGCAACGGTCCGTAACCCATTACCGCACATGCTAGCTTCGGTGCCATCCGCATTGATAACACGCATCCGACCGAGCACTTGGGCATGGTCAGATTTATCAACGACTAAAATGCCATCGGCCCCTTCATAAAGGCCATCACCATTGCGTTTGCAACTATTAATTGCCAGTTGTTTCAAGTCAGTATCAGTCAACGGTTCTGGAAATTGCGCTTGATCCAATAAATAAAAATCATTACCGGAACCGTGCACTTTGATCATTTTCACTACCATCAGCATCCTATCTATTTATAATCTCGAGTTAACTACTTTACTATCATACTGATTTTTCAAGCAGAATTCAATTCCTAAGGACCAAAGTGAAGCCTACAAAATGCGGCGGCCAAAAGAAAAACAGTTCCTGCAAGAAGTTGTAGATTCTTGCAGGAACTGTTGCAATCATTGACTAAGCTTCTAAACCAGTCGTGATTGATTCAGGATAATTAGTCCGAACAATTTCAGCACACCGGGCACATAACATTGGATAAGCATCATCTTGACCAACATCAGTCTTCGTCATGCGGCAGCGTGAACAAACGTCACCCTCAGCATGACTCACCTTGATGGCTAATTGGTCACCAAACTTTTCGACCGTCTGATCAGCTTCGGCCAAATCATGAATCGTTAAGGCTGAAACCATCAACATTTGTTGGACATTGGTAGCTAACCGTTGTAGCAAGGCTTGCGTCGTATCAGTCACATACAAGTCCAAGTGAGCCTCCAACGACTTCCCGATTAGTTTCGCATCCCGGGCTTCTTCTAAGGCCTTTAAAACGGCGCTCCGCAGTTCCATGAATTGACCCCAGTCAGTCGTTAACGTTGCTGCATTTGGTAACGTTTGTACTGTTGGCATTTCAGTCAATTGTGCAAATTCTTCTGGTTCCTTCAAGAATGGCCAGATTTCTTCGGTCGTATGTGGCAACATTGGCGTAAACAACTTCGTCAAGGCAACCAAGACGTCATAAAAGACTGTTTGCATGGACCGCCGTGAATGGCTATCTTCGGCATCAATATACATGATATCTTTGGCGATATCCAAGTAGAAGTTTGATAAATCAACCGTTAAGAAGTTTAGTAGCTTTTTGTAAATATCCAAAAAGTCATAATGATCATAATGATCCTTCACTTCAGCAACGAATTGGTTAAGTCGAACTTCCATATATTGGTCGACAGTTGCTAAATCAGCCGTTGCGACCCGGTTCACTTTTGGATCAAAGTCCGTAGTGTTCGCCAACATAAACCGCATCGTATTCCGGAACTTCTTATAACCATCGGATACTTGCTTGAAGCTTTCCATCGAGACCCGCACATCAGAACTTGTATCGACAGAAGCCACCCAGAGCCGCACGATTTCAGCACCCATTTGTTTAATAACTTCGGCAGGCGCAATCGTATTGCCCAATGACTTGCTCATCTTCCGGCCTTGGTTATCTAACGTGAAACCTTGTGACAAGATTTGCTTGTATGGCGCCTGACCCGTTACGGCCACACTCGTAATCAAACTGGAGTTAAACCAACCACGATACTGATCAGACCCTTCCAAGTAAAGATCCGCTGGATAAGTCAAGTAAGGCCGCTCCGCTAAGACCCCCTGGTGAGAAGAACCAGAGTCAAACCAAACATCCATAATATCAGTTTCCTTAGTAAAGGTCCCATTAGGTGAATGCTCATCCGTAAAACCAGCTGGTAATAAGTCTTTCGCCTCTCGTTCAAACCAGACGTTTGACCCATATTGGCCAATTAAATCGGCAACATGTGCAATCGTCGCTTCAGTCATGATGGCCGTCCCATCTTCTGCATAAAAGATGGGTAGTGGTACACCCCAAACACGTTGCCGTGAAATGACCCAGTCACCACGATCACGAATCATGTTATAGAGCCGTTTTTTACCCCATTCTGGTGAAAATTGAACCGCGTCAATTGCCCCTAGAATTTCATCACGCATATCACCAACGGATGCAAACCATTGAGGTGTTGCGCGGAAAATGATTGGCTTTTTAGTCCGCCAATCAAATGGATAACTATGCTCATAAGGCATGTAATCCAATAATGCGCCACTAGCTTTTAACTTATCTAACGCAATTTGATTAGCATCTTCATAAAAGACCCCAGCAAAATCAGGACCAGCTTCGGCCGTTAAGACCCCTTTGCCATCAACTGGTGCAAACACGGGTAACCCATACTTTTGACCAATTCGGTAATCATCTTCCCCATAACCAGGCGCCGTATGGACTAATCCGGTCCCAGCATCTAAGGTGACAAAATCACCTAACATGGTGACAATTTTACGATCAGCGTCAAATGGATGTTGACAAATAACACGATCTAATTCGGCACCCTTAACTGTTTTGAGGACTTTAACCTCTTCCCAACCAAAACGAGTCACATTTTCGGCTAATAAATCAGCAGCTAACACATATTTCCGTGAATCGCCAGCTGGTTGCACAACCACGTAGTCAAAACCAGCATCAATCGTAATCCCTTCGGAAGCTGGGATGGTCCAAGGCGTTGTCGTCCACACAACCATGTATGTGTCAGTATCTAGAACCCCTTTACCATCAATGACGCGTTCCCCATAAAAAGCGGATGGTGACGTCACATCATGATATTCGACTTCGGCTTCTGCCAAGGCTGATTCTGATGACCATGACCAAAAGACTGGCTTTTTACCACGATAAATCAAATGACGCTTGGCAAAAGCACCAAAAACGCGAATCTGGGCTGCTTCAAACTCTGGATTTAACGTCAAATATGGGTGGTCCCATTCGGCGGCTACGCCCAAGCGTTTGAATTCATCACGTTGCCGATCGACTTGTTTCAAAGCATATTCACGACATAATTCCCGAAATTCATTAGTGGTCATTTTCTTACGATCATAACCCGCTTGCTTTAATTTCTGTTCGATAGGTAACCCATGGGTATCCCAGCCAGGAACATAAGGTGACCGGAAACCATTCATTGACTTATAACGGACAATAAAATCTTTGGTGATTTTATTTAACGCATGGCCCATGTGAATATCACCATTCGCATATGGTGGGCCATCATGTAAAACAAAAGTGTCTTTACCTTCATTTAATTTTTGCCGTTGTTCATAGACCTTGTTTTCGCTCCAAACGTTTTGCCGTTCGACTTCTTTAACAGGTAGGTTACCTCGCATTTTAAACTTGGTCTTACCAAGATTAAGTGTTTCTTTAACGCGCATTTGATCACTCCTTAAAATTTTTGGTGCTAATCAATCTAATTTTGGCGACAAAAAAACTCCGTCCGCAAGGGACGAAGTTATCGTGGTACCACCCAAATTTAGAATTGTTTAGATTCTCTCTTAGCATGGTTAACGGTCATGAACCGGTCGACCCTACTGAATAATTTCAGGTCCACATTCGGAGATGATCTGCAACCAAACCAGGGACGACCGAATTCACATTCACATCGGCTCTCTGAGCGTATAGCAAGGTTGTTTGCTGTTCTCCTCAAAATTTTAGTAACATTTAATTATACCCTGATTCTAGTCGACTTAGTTCGTGGCGTCAACATTATCATCCGGGAAAATAACCACCGTTTGCTGTTGTGCTTGATCGCCACCATCAGCGACCGGGGTTTCGCCAGCCGTTGCATTCGTGATTTCAGCGGCTGCTTCTGAGTTTACGCTCGCATTAACCCCATTGTCAAGGTTGTCTTGCTTCAAAACGTGTTGGATTTCTGCGTAACTAGAGGTATCGGTTTCACTCAGTAACTGGTCCCAATCCTTGCTCTTAACCACTTCTAATTGTGATTCAAGCATCACTTGTAATCGTTGACGGAAGACCCGGGTTTGCTTCTTCAAGTCATCGGTTTCAACCGACAAACGTTTGGCCTTTTGTGAGGCTTCATCAATCATCTGGTTAGACTTATCCGTCGCTTCACTGACAATATCAGACGCTTGCTTTTGCGCTTCACGCGTAATAATGTCCGCTTCTTTCTTCGAATTCGTCTTAACCTTATCCGCAGCTTCTTGGGCCACTAAGATTGATTGATTCAAAGAATCTTTCAATTCATTGAAGTACTTCAACTTACCTTCACTAGCGTCTAAACGTTCCTGGAGGTCCTTATTCTGTTTCAGAGTAATTTGATAATCCTTAATAATTTGTTCAAGAAAATCATTGACCTCGTCAATATTGTAACCACGTAATTTCGTGGAAAACTCTTTGTTATGAATGTCGTCAGGACTTAACACCATACTAAATTTCCTCCAATATCTATCTATTTACTATGAATAATCTTTAACGTAATTCGCAAGCGCGCTTTTTTAGTCTCATTGCCAATCTCTGCCAACTGAACACGCCCATAATGATTGACACTTAACATGTCTAACAAAGCCAGTTCATAATCAGCTTTTGGCAAATCGGCCCAATTCAACCGCACGTGCGCCCCTTCAATTAATTCTTTGGCATGATGCCGTGAAAGATTGAAAGCCGCCTTAATGACACTGTCAGCACGTAATGAGCTAACGGTTGTCGTAATGGTTTCCCAATCATTCTGCGGATTAATCGCTGCCGTTACTGGTACGGCCGTTAAGTGAACTTTCGTCTTACCTAATCGGTCAATCTGTGCCGTAAAATAATCAAACAGTTCGGTCTCACAGAAGAACTGCCAGGTTTCACCATCCGAGATAATATCACCAAATACATCGCGCTCAACGCCAGAATTGGCTAAGGTACCTAAGATATGCCCATGTTTCAGCGTGGCAAACTTAACCGGATAAACAATATTTACCAAAGTAATTTGAAAATCCGCTGACTCTGGGTCGTAATAATCCGGATAAAATAAAATCCGTTTTAATTCCGCCCCTGCGTAGCCACCATTAGCTTGCATCCGAACCCCGTCTAATTGATTGACCATGGTCTGGGCAATATAGACTTGGCGGGGATTCAAGAAAGCCGTCAAAATGGGCCGGTACTGATCAGTTACACGCCGTAACCAACCGGTCACTTGTTCAATAAAGGGGGCCTCGTTTGCGCGAAAATGTTGCTTTAAATTTTCATCCACGATCCTATCCTCGTTATTTCAGTTTAAAACCCAATAAAGGTTAACAAATAATATAAGCCTTGCTCAGCAAATTGTAAAACCAATAACGCAATTAGCGGTGAAAAATCAAGCCCCGCAATTGCGGGCACAAACCGCCGGAAAATACTTAAGAACGGTTCACAAATCTGCCCCAAGAAACGGCCGATGCTGGTGTTATAAGCGCCTGGAAACCAGGACATTAAAATATAAACAATCAGCGCCAGTTGGTAAATTTGGAACAAGCGGGAAATTAATGAAATTAACAGCGCAATCACTCCTTACTTACAACGTGTTGGGATTGAATTGATTGGTCGTGCTCCCTGAAACTTCATAGTTTTCAGGAATACAGAGAAAGATTTCGTCACCAATCCGTTCAATTTCGCCGTTAATGGCGTACACGGTCCCAGTTAAGAAATCAACAATCCGGCGGGCCATCTGATCATCAACATGATCGAAATTAATAATGACCGCTTGATTTTTTAATAACTGAGCCGCAATTTCTTTAACATCTGAATAAATTTTAGGCTCAAACAGGGCAATCTTACTGTTGACAGACTTACCACCTTGCATCGGCACTACCTTTGGTGAAGTTGTCGCATTAGCTGGGGTCTCACGCGGCGGATTAAGATTCGTTGCCGCTTCCTCAGCCTGCTCATCACTAACGCCAAAAAAGTTACTCAAACTAAAGCGTCCGGCCATTATTCATCGCTCCCCTTCAACGGCTTATTTACGGCGCCGTTTGAAGAATGGCGGCGTATCTAATGAATCACCATTGTCATTAGTCTTAGTTTCTTCAGCTGGTTGATTGTCATTAAAGACATCAAAATCAGTTTTTTCAACATTTTTAAATTCTTGCCCATTGCTAGGCGTCGTTGGTCGCGCACTAGTAGGTTCGCGACGAATATCCCAGTTACCAAAAGGATCATTATTAGCTGATGTTTGTGGTTCAGTAGCATTGTCCTGGTTAGCCTGCTTTGCATGACTTTGATTGTCAGCTGGCGTTGTAAACATGCCACCACGTTGTTGGCCTTGTTCGCTACGATTATGCGCTACACCGGTCTTTAGTTCCCGCTGCTTTTTGTCAATCCCAGTTGCAATAACCGTCACCCGCACTTCATCGCCTAAGCTTTCATCAATTGACGTCCCAAAAATAATGTTAACGTCCGTCGTTGCTGCTTGCGTCACAATATTCGAAGCGGCTTCGGCTTCGTATAAGGACATATCTGGACCACCCGTAATGTTAAGTAAGACTTGTTCAGCACCATCAATGGAAACTTCCAACAATGGTGATGAAATAGCTTCCTTGGTTGCATCCGCAGTCCGGTTTTCACCACTAGCAGACCCAATTCCCATCAGCGCAGAACCTTGATTTTGCATAACCGTCTTAACATCCGCAAAGTCCAAGTTAACGTAACCAGGTGAGGTAATTAAATCAGAAATCCCTTGTACCCCTTGGCGTAACACATTGTCAGCTTCTTGGAAAGCTTCCATCATCGGTGTCTTTTTGTCGACGATTTCTAATAACCGATTGTTGGCAATGACGATTAACGTATCCACATTGTCTTTCATTTGCGAGATTCCTTCAGCCGCATTACGCGCCCGCTTAGGTCCTTCAAATGTAAATGGTCGCGTGACGACCCCAACAGTTAAAGCACCAGAGTCCTTTGCAATCTTAGCAACAACTGGTGCGGCCCCGTTACCAGTACCGCCACCCATACCGGCCGTTACAAAAACCATGTCGGCGCCCTGTAAGGCTTCAGTTAAGGCTTCTTCACTTTCCTGAGCTGCTTTGGAACCAACGTCTGGATTAGAGCCAGCACCAAGTCCACGGGTCAGTTTAGGTCCCAATTGAATTTTAGTTTCGGCATTAGCGGTTTGTAGGGCTTGCACATCGGTATTAGCGACGATAAATTCTACACCCTTAACATCTTCCGTAATCATCCGGTTAACGGCATTACCACCACCGCCACCAACCCCGATGACTTTAATATTAACCCCTGAATCTTGGGCTGAATCTAAAGAATATTCCATAATTTTTCCTCCGTCATTCCTATCATAGTTTTAATCGAAAAAGTGATTAAAGAAGCCTTTGAACCGGTCAAATGCCCCGGTGCGATCAGAATCTTGCGCTGGTGCTGACTTAGATTTGGTTGGTTTAGGCGTCGTTGGCGCCGCAGTTGTCTGGCGATCAGCCGTACTAGTGCTGATTGCTTCTGAAAAATCTAATGCCACACTGGCACGGGTATCGCCGGTTAATGCACTTTTAACCAATAAGGCGACTTCACTTAAGGCCGCTTGATATTTGATGACGGCTAAAGCCTCATCAAATGACGGATGTCTTAAGCCCATTTGGTTGGGAATAAAGACGCGTACACGCGTTCCGAATAACTGTGCGGCTAAATCTGTAATTCCTGGTAACGCCGCAACGCCACCAGTTAAAACGACACCACCGGGTAACTCTAATGCGTGAACTTCATCTAAGTGTTGCTTTACTTTATCAAAGATTTGATCTAAGCGCGCTTCAATAATTTCGGCTAGATATTGTTCGCTAATCTGCGTTGGGGTACTTTGACCGACAACTTCAACTGGGAACTCATCATCATCAGAAGCTTGTTGCGCATCTGCATAACCATAATCACGTTTGAGCTTTTCAGCGTTTTCAATCGACGTATTTAAGACGACTGAAATATCTTTCGTGATGTATTGACCGCCTTCTTGATCCACATAAGTATATTTAAGCTGATGGTCATGAATCACAGCAGCGGTCGTTTGACCACCACCCATATCGACGATAATTGATCCAAAATCTTGTTCGCCATCATTAAGGACTAATGAACTTAACGCTAACGGCGCAATCACAATTTGTTCAATTTGCAAACCGGCCTTTTCAATGGCCTTACGTGTATTGTGAATAATTGTTTTAGGCCCGGTAAATAACGTCCCATGCATTTCAAGCCGGACGCCGACCATTCCACGCGGGTCTTTAATGCCATCAAAGCCGTCAACCACAAACTCATCTGGAATCACATCTAACACTTCACGCTCGGGCGGTAAGCTTTGAACCAAAGCTGCTGCCGCAACGTTTTTTACATCTTCATTATTAATTTCTTTTGATTCATCAGCTACGGCAATCATGCCCCGACAACGTTCGATCTTAACTAAGTTGGCCGGGACACCCGCAATAACTTTCTTTATTTCGATACTTGCTTTTTCTTCCGCTTGGCGCACTGCCGACTGAATCGCAGTAGCGGCTTTGTCGATATCGACAATAACCCCACGACTCAGACCATTAGAACGTTCGCTTCCCACACCAATAACGTTCATTTGTCCCTTCACACGTTCAGCAACAATGACTTTTATTGAGGTGGTCCCTATATCAAGTCCGACATAAATTCCTGAATTATCCATAATAGAGGAACCTCCTAGTAATTACATAAATATTTAAATATTCAAAGTTTTAGCTAACAGAACTAATTATCACTTAGTTTACCATATACTAAGCGCTTTAATAAAGGCTCCCGCCTACATTTAACTCAATTATTCGACTTTTTAAACGAATACGAATAGGCGCCAACTTCAAGGTTAATCACACCACTGGTTTTCATTTTCGCAGCAATTCCTGAATAATAAGTCATTTTGCTAGCAAACGTGGTAATCGTCGCATAAACTTCATTGCCATCATTCATATACAAATGAACTCGCTCAGGATTAGCTTGATTTGGCGAATATTTTATTTCCGAAATATTGTGCTTTACCGCAGCCGGTAACTTAGCATACTGGGCAATCATCTTTTGCAAGCGCGCTCCACTTTTAAAACCAGCATAAATGGGATAACCACCACCTGGTTGCGTCACGCTTTTAGTCAGAATCGAGCCATTCTCTAAGACCCGATGGTAATAATCCCCACTGACTAAATAACCAGCAATTCGAATCTCTTTAACTTGTAGCTTAATCTGATTAAAACCAACCAGTTTGGTCGTGACCCGCCCAATTTGTGGATTAGCTTGCCGCGCAACCTTGCTTGTCGTGGCATCTTGACCGATTATGGACCAGATTGCATCACCATTTTTTAAATCTGCCGCCGTTTTAACTTGCGTCGTTGTTAATTGTTCAGTACCGCTTACCGTTATTTTTTGAACATGGCTTAACGGTGAAATAAAATACCCGGCAATCACCATGCCCATTAAGAACAATCCAATCAAAATACTAGCGCGTTTGACCACTAACTTACGGCGTTGCGACATCAGTTTAGGCAACTTATCACCAATTCGAATTCGTTTACCCGACCAATTAAAATGCCGTTTTTGAGCATTCTTATGATTCGTCGCCGCTTGCCGTTGATACCGTTCCCAAGGGGTTAGCTGGTCAGGCTTCTGTTCTTTTGGCTGCCGTTTAAAAATGGCCATCACGCCCACCCTTTCACTCTTAACCGATGCCTAGTGGTTAATTGCCGTTTCTAAAACCGTTAATAATTGATCCGCTGCATCCGGCATGCCTAACCCTTTTGCATTAGCGGCCATTTTCTGCCGTTGATCAGCCGACAACATTAAGCCATCCACCGCCGTCAATAGACTAGCTGCTGTCAAATCAGTTTCCTTAATTAATTCAGCTGCCCCGGCATCAACCAAACTTTGGGCATTCTTAGTTTGGTGGTCGTTAGTAACATACGGGCTGGGAACCAAAATTGATGGAATCCCTAATGCCGTAATTTCAGCAATACTCGTTGCACCAGCGCGCCCAAGAATAGCCGCAATCTCAGGTAAAATTGCTGGCATATTTTTGATATATGGCACAATTTTAACATTCGGTGCTAACGCTGTCTTTCCAAGACCATTGCGGATTTTATCATAGTGGACCTGTCCAGTAACAAAAAGGGTCTGATAAGACCGTTGATTTAACTCTGGAATCGCCGCCAAGGTCGCTTGATTGATGCGTTCCGCACCACGACTCCCACCAAAAATCAATACTGTTGGTTGTTCATCTGATAAGCCTAGCGCCTTTAAAGCTGCCGTTTTTTGAATATTCGCAACTTGTTGTGCCCGCGGATTACCAGTCATCACGACTTTTTTAGCTGGGAATTGAGACCGCGCACTTTCAAAAGAAATCGCAATTTTATTGACGAAATGGCTCAGAAATTTATTGGTGACGCCGACAACTGAGTTCTGTTCATGAATCACTGTTGGAATATGCATCTGGCTTGCCGCAAAGACGACTGCCCCACTGACATAACCTCCAGTCCCCACCACGACATCCGGTTTAAAAGCTTTGATGTAGCGGCGTGCCGTAACAACACTCTTTAAAAACAAGCCAATTGTTTTAAAATTTTGAAGTGATAATGACCGTTTGAACCCTTGAATTTTAATCGTTTTAAAGTCAATGCCACGTTCCGGGACAATCCGACTTTCAAGTCCCCGATGAGTCCCAACATACAGGACTTCTGCCTGTGCATCGTGTGCTTTGAGCGCATCAATTAACGCCAAGGCTGGGTAGATGTGGCCACCAGTGCCACCGCCAGAAATCATTAATCGCATTAATTTTCCTCCGCCTTTCCAGTAACTTGCTCGATGGCCTTAATGTAGCGGTCACCCCGAATTTCAAAGTTTGGATACTGATCCCAGCTCGCACAGGCTGGTGATAACATAATTATGTCACCCGGGGCACTGAGCCGCCAAGCAACCGGCACTGACGTCTCACAGTTTTCCGTGGCTTCAATGGTTGGGATGCCAGCTAGCTTTCCTGCTGCCGTCATCTTGTCAGCCGTTTCACCAAAAACAATCAGCGCCTTAACATGTGCTTTTAAAGCTGGTGCCAACTTTTCAAAGGTATTGCCACGATCTAAACCACCTGCTAACAAAATAACGGGTTGGTCGAATCCTTTTAATGCCATCTCAGTTGCCACTATATTAGTGGCCTTAGAATCATTATAGAATTGTCGGCCCTGATAAGTTTCCACGTATTGGGTCCGATGCCGAACACCAGAAAAGGTCTTCAAAACTTGCACGATTCCGGCCGTTGGAACTTGTTGCAATTTAGCCACCGCAATGGCCGCTAAGGCATTTTCAACATTATGATCACCAGGAATCTTAATGTCCTTGGCAGCCATAATTAATTCATCTTTAAAGTAAAGTTGTCCATCTTGTTCATAGGCTCCCGCTTTAGAATTACCTTGCCGAGAAAATGGCACGACTTGCGCGGCCGATTGCTGACTCAACGTCCGCCATTCTTCACTATCCCAATTAATGACTAAATAGTCGGCGGCCGTTTGATTTTCAGTAATGCGCATTTTAGCTTTAACATAGTTAGCGCGGGACCCATGATAGTCCAAATGGGTTGAATAAATATTCGTAATGACCGCAATATGCGGATGTAACGTTTGAATCCCGACTAGCATAAAACTAGACAATTCGGTGACCATCGTATCCGTTGGTAACGCTTTTTGGGCCACGGCCGAAGCTGGCACGCCAATATTGCCTGCCACGTAAGCTTTACCTGCATTTTGCCGTTGATTTAACATCATCGCAATCAAAGTCGTGGTCGTCGTTTTACCGTTGGTCCCCGTTACCCCAATCAATTCACCAGCCAAAATTTGTGACGCTAATTCTACTTCCGTAATCACCGGAATATGCTTCGCTAAAGCGCCAGCGACAATTGGATTCGTGTATGGGATGCCAGGATTTTTGACCACAATTTTAAAGTCTTCATCCAGAAGTGATAATGGATGGCCACCGGTAATCACCTTAATGCCATCACTCAATAACTCTTGTGCATCCGGATTGTTATCAAACTCTTTTTTATCATTAACAGTCACGAAAGCACCCAATTGATGGAGCAAACGGGCAGCGTTCATCCCACTTTTTGCTAAACCTAATACCAATACTTTTTGGTTGCGATACTGTTCAACCGACTTCATATGCCAAGATCTCCCTAAATTTGTTTAATTATCCACACTAAATAATGGTTGCCACACTAATTGCCGCTGCCACTAAGCCAACTGTCCAAAACACCCAATCAATCTTCCACTCACTCCAGCCTTTCATCTCAAAATGATGATGAATAGGGCTCATTAAGAAAATCCGTTTTCCAGTTAATTTAAATGAAGCAACCTGTAAAATAACTGATGCCGTTTCAATCACAAAGATAATCCCGATAAATAGTAACGATAGCTCATGATGCAGTAAGATCGAAACCGCTGCTAACGCGCCACCTAAAGCCAGTGAGCCCATATCGCCCATAAAAATTTTAGCTGGCTTATGGTTGTAGACAAAGAAGCCAAGTAATGACCCGACTACGGCGATACAAAATAGCGCCACATCTAATTGATGCTGATGAATGGCAATTAACGCATAGGCGCCAAAAGCAATCGTCGCTTGACCGGCCACTAAGCCATCTAACCCATCCGTTAAGTTAACTGCATTAGAAAAGCCAACAAGCCAGATAATGACGAAAATAATATACCAAAGCCCTAAGGACCAATCACCTAAACCAGGTATCCGTAAGCCCATTGGTAATTGTTCATGCTGATAGACTAAAGTAAAGACTACTGCCCCGATAATTTGACCCAATAATTTCTGCCAAGCTTTGAGGCCCTCATTTTGTTTGCGCCATAGCTTAATGCTATCGTCCCAAAATCCTAAGGCGCCATAAAGCACTAGAATAAACATTAAGATCCAAGTGGTTGGCCGTAATTGTCCCTGCCACCAGCCGACTAAACCAGTGCTCACAAGGATGGCGATGATAAATAACAAGCCACCCATCGTTGGCGTCCCTGATTTTTTTTCATGCCATTTAGGGCCTTCTTCGCGAATCATTTGCCCTTCTTTACGAGCACGAAAATATCGAATCAAAGACGGCATTAACGCAAATACAATTACAAAACTACTAACTAAAGTCACTATCCATTCCATTAAACTCACAACAATTCTCCATTCTAAAACTTAATCATTTATTTTAACGTGACACTTAAAGCTTGCTTAGCCTCAATCGGATTTCCTGCTGAAATCCCTTGCGCTGTCACATAACCTGTGCCATTAGTTGTTAATTTCAAGCCAGTCAGTGCAGCAAAATCAGCGACTTCACTGGCAGACCAGCCGGTTAAGTTCGGCATATACATCTGTCCGTTTGTAACTAAAATCACCCGTTGATGACGTGTCAAGACCGTTCCCGACGTGACTGACTGCTTCACAATATGCGCACCTTTACCAATGATAACCGGGTTAACACCAATCTTTTTGGCCGTTGTTTGGGCCGCACTAGTGGCTTTGCCGGTTAGATCCCGCATTTTTATCGTGGTCGTTTTAGTCTCACTGGCTTTTTGTTCATCTAAAGCCCGCTGCATCACTGGCTTAAAGATTTCGGCCATATCTTCAGAAGCAGACGTGTCATTCAAAGTTGGTTGTTTCATCGTAATATACATAATATATTTCGGATTTTTAGCTGGCGCCATCCCCACTACTGAATACAGGTAAGAATTATCACCCGTTTCATAAGTGGTCCCATTACTAACCTGAGCGGTCCCTGTTTTAGCAGCAATCCGATAGCCATCAATTTTAAACGCAGATCCAGTACCATAAGACTTATAGACCACATCTTGCATATGGGCCAACACCGCCGCCGCAGTTTTTGACGTTACCGGTTGACCCACCACTTTCGTTTTAGCCTGATAAGTGGTTTTGCTCGTATTCGGATTAGTAATTTTAGAAATGTAATATGGCTGTAACATTTTACCATGGTTTGCAATTGCCGTGAAGCCACGGAGCATCTGCATTGCTGTGATTTGGATGCCCTGACCAAATGACGTATCGGCCTGTTCAATTGGATACGTAAATTGAATTGACCCGATTTGTTCATTCGCTAAGCCACTGTTGGTGCTACTGCGTAAGCCAAATCGCTTAATATATTTCAGCCACGTCTTCGCACCCATCGTTTGTTCCAAGTGCGCCATCGCCACATTACTAGATAAAGCAAACCCTTTGGCATACGTAATATTTCCCCAACCAGCCGTGTTCCAATCAGGGACAGTTTTGCCACCAATCTTATATTCACCAGTTGGGACGGTAATATTACTATTATAGTTACCACTATTAATCGCCGCCGCCATTGTAAAGACTTTCATGGTCGACCCGGGTTCATACGTGTCTTCAACTAACAGGTTACGCCACATTTTCGATAAGCCCGACTTAGTTTGCGAATTGAACGTTGGCCGCTGACTGGTTGCCAGAATCGCCCCCGTTTTCGCATTCATCAAGGTGGCCGTCATCGTTTTCGGATGGACTTGTTTTTCAACTTCAGCCATCTTACTCTCTAATAACGTTTGTAGCTTACTATCCAAGGTCACGTAGATATTGTTCCCATTTTTTACTTTTTTGACACTATCAGTCGTCCCCTGATAACCACTTTTAGTCACAGTTTTATGACCATCAGTCCCGGAAAGTTGCTTATTAAAGGCTAATTCAATGCCCATTGATCCGGTTAAACGGGTTCGTTCAGAATCTTTAATATTCTTAGACGCCGTTAACCCAACCAAGTGTGACGCAAAAGTTCCATTTGGATACAAACGCGCTTCAGATTGGATAAAATGGAGCCCAGTAATATTTTGGGCTTCAATCTTCTTCTTCGTTGTTAGTGAGATGTTTTGCCCAGCTGTCCCAAATTCAATCTGGAACTTGCCATTGCCCTTTTGCAACGTCGTCAACGCTTGTTTATAACTAATCGATAAATACTTGGCTAACACCCGTGCTGCCTTAGCATCATTCTTAACATACAAAGCTTTGCCATCAGCGCTTCGCTGGTTCTTAGCCATAATTGCATAAATCGTATAAGTACTGGTATCTTCCGCAATTGCATCCCCATTAGCACTATAAATGGTCCCACGCTTAGCGGCAACTGTTTGATCTTCGGTATAAAGTTGTTTCGTCGCACTCGCCAAGTTAACCCCATTAACATGGCGACCAATCGCAATATATGAAAAACGAATGATCAAAACACCAAAAACGACAATCGCCCCAAAGAATAGCCATTGGCCAAAGATTCTACGATTTTGTTTTGGTGACCGTTTCGAAGTCATTCGTTGTTTATTCTTATTCATTTGTAAACATTCCTTATGCTACCGTTATTCAACGATAACCCGAACTCTTTAGCAATTTTATTTAAGCGTGTCCGGCTGGAAAGCTCGCTAATTTGTTGCGTTGCTGAAGTGTTGCTGGCCTCAACCTTTGTCACTTTAGTTTGAATCGTTTGCAATTGGCTTTCAGCATTGCCAATTGTGATATTAACCGAAACTAAAGCGATTGCAAGGGCAAAGACAATCAAACTAAAACTGACACACAGCGCCTTTTCAAATCCGGAAAATGGGATGCGTTGGGTTTCAATTGCTGGATTTGGGGTTACGACAGTTTTATGTACCGGGGTCGTCGAGGTATTCGGGGTTTTACGGGGCAACTCCCGCGCCAATCCATTTTGGGCCATTTTATTTCACTCCTTAAGTTCTAATTATGTTTTTTATCTAAACGTTCAATCACGCGTAACCTAGCACTACGCGCCCGCCGATTAGCCGTTATTTCAGCCGCACTAGGGACAATCGGTTTCCGACTCACGAGTCGATAATCTGGTTGCATGTCGGCTGGAATCACTGGTAAACCTGGCGGTAATTCTGGCAAATCACTATGTTCTTTAAAAATTGTCTTTACTAATCGATCTTCTAAGGATTGAAAGGTAATGACACTGACACGGCCTTGAATACCAATCAGGTCAACGGCTTGTTCCAAAGACGTCTCTAATACCCCTAATTCGTTGTTAACCGCAATTCGAATCGCTTGAAAAACCCGCTTGGCTGGATGACCACCCGTTCGTCGGGCTCGCGCTGGAATCGCACTTTTAATTAACTCAACCAACTCACCGGTCGTTTCAATTGGCGCTATTGCGCGAGCCCGCTCAATCGCACGGGCCACCTGCTTGGAGAACTTTTCTTCACCATACCGATAAAAAATTCGGACCAAATCAGCATAAGGCCAGGTATTCACCACAATCTGTGCCGTTAACGGCGCACTTTGATCCATCCGCATGTCTAAGGGCGCATCATGCTGATAAGAAAATCCTCGTTCAGCGTTATCAAACTGAGGCGATGACACCCCTAGATCATACACAATCCCATCAACTTGGGTGATGCCACGCGCTGTCAATTCCGCTTTTAAATTTGCAAAGTTACTTTTAATAAAGGTCAATTGACCAGTCGCTAAGTAAGCGGCCAAATTTTCTTGATTATAATCAATCGCCGTTTGGTCTTGGTCAAAACTAAATAAATGACCGGTTGGTCCGAGTTGCTCTAAGATTCGACGAGAATGACCACCGCCACCCAACGTACAGTCGACATAAATACCCGCTGGCTTAATTGCTAACGCCGCGACGGCTTCTTCTAATAACACCGTTGTATGTTCAAATTCTGCCACGCCAAATCCTCCTCATAAGTTTACTTTTTTAAGTTAAAAATCAATCAAATTTTCAGCCAAATCATCAAAGTTAGCCGCCGTCTCAGTTTCAAAGGCTTGCCATTTAGCAACACTCCAAATTTCAAACCGATCGGATACCCCAACAATGACACATTGTTTTTCTAATTTCGCATATTGACGTAATGATGCTGGAATCATCACACGTCCTTGTTTGTCTAATTCACATTCGGCCGCTGCGGCATAAAAGAACCGAACAAAGGCACGAGCATCTTTTTTAGTTAACGGTAAATCATCTAATTGGGCTTGTAACGTCGCCCACCGTGCAGCCGGATAGCCAAAAATGCAACCATCCATCCCGCGAGTAATCACGAAAGTTGTCCCTAACAGATCCCGAAACTTAGCTGGGATGATTAAACGACCCTTAGCATCTAAGGCATGTTCAAACTCACCAAAAAACATCTTAGACGCCACAGTCAATCAACCCCTTTCATTAAACATAATTAAGTCTACCACACCCCCCCACTTCCTACCACATTGATTTGTGACCTTTTCGAATTTGTTAATAAAAACGCTAAAAAAAGCCCCTACCAATGATCATTCGTTGGTGGGGACTAGTGGGGCTGATTTTCAATAATTGGCACATTTACACGATAAATTGGAAAATTAACGCTAAACCATAAACTAAGATAACCACCAAATCACTAGCTCGCCAATAGAGCCTAAAAAAGCGGCCGTAAAGGATTTCGCCTCGTTGAATGACTTCCAGCACTGTCAACCCAATGCCTAAAATCATTAATGAAATGATTTCATAGGGAACGATTGAATCGGCCATGGCTTGCATGGTTAGGAAGTGAGTAAAGATAATTAAAAATGGGCACCAAAAATCAATAATTAGTAATCCGACTGGCCAGTGACGGCCTAACAACCGTTTTAAACCCATCAAAATCATCGAAAATACCACAATAAAACTTAATTGTCCTAGCCAAGTTGTAAATAGGTCGTGCATTGCGGCTTCCCTCCCATTAGGTTCGCTATTATTATAGGGATTCTCGCTTGACTTTTCAACCAGTCCAACCAGCCTTATAATAATATTCAGACTAGGAAATGGAGATGGTCCCCGTGTTGCAATACTTTTCAACCTATTCGACTGGCTTAGTCATGACACCGAAGCAGACCGCTCAAACGGATTGGATCAATATTGAACGGCCCACTGCTAGCGAAATTGATACTTTGGTTCAGAAATTTAACTTTCCACGTGATTACCTAACGGCCGTCCTCGATGACGCCGAAGTCTCACGAACGGAGCAACTGAATCAGGCAACGCCAGATCAACCCGCTTTAATCGTGATGCAATTTCCGAAATTAACCACCAGTGACCTTGGTTACTTGGAGTACCAAGTTTTCCCCTTTGCGTTAATTCTCACGCCGACGGTCATTCTCACAATCAGCAATTACCCAGCTAGCTTTATTCAGGATTTCGTGTTGGCGCCAGCGGCATCACACCTGAGCTTGGATAATCACGAAGCTTTTGTGCTCACAATCATGTGGTCGATTTCACACGCTTATGTAACAGCACTGGAGGCCATTAATGACCAGACAGCAGCCTTAGAACGGCGGTTAACCCGTGCGACGCGTAATGCCGAAATTTTCCGAATTATGGCTTATCAAAAGTCATTAATTCGCTTTAAAGCAGCTTTAACTCAGAATGCGCCTATTTTAAAAATGGTCGAAAATTCGGCAACCTTATTTAATACCCCTAAACACCAGGCCTTAACTACTGATATTATTGTTGAAACTAAGCAAGCAGCCGACATGGCCGCCACCACCAATCAGATTTTACAGCAGTACAGTCAATTAGTCAGTGCCGTTATTTCGAATAATCTTAATGATGTGATGAAAGTTTTAACATCATTGACGATTATCTTAACGATCCCGACCATTATTGGTGGAATCTATGGGATGAACGTCCATTTACCGGGCGCCAGTCTCGTGCACGCGTTTAGTTGGTTGATGCTTGGAACCATCATCTTATGTATTTTAAGTATCGAATACTTAAAAAATCATGACTATTTTTAATAGTTAATTGAAAAAAGCCCCATTCCACGTTAAACTATGAAAGAATTACTGAAAAAGTGTGGTGCATATTAAACTAATGAAGAAAAAATCAACGTTCCAAAAAATTACAATGGTTATTGTTTGGGTCATGATTATCTCAATGATTGGGTCACTGATTTTAACCGCCTTATCTGGGTTAGGATTATTATCCTTTGGTTAATGCGATTGCAAAAAAATAAGTTGCTAAATTTCTAATTCAGAAATTTAACAACTTATTTTTTTATCGTTAACCCTTAGCCTAACGCGCCAATTGTGATCACCGCACCTGTTTCAATTGCAGGATAGGCCCCCTGTTCAACGTACAAGGTTCCCGGCAATTCCGCCGTCGTTTTTCCAGTAAAACTAATGGCAATGTGCCCTAGATTTGTGAGATTTCGTTGTACTTCATCGCCAACGGCAGTGATTTGATAACTGGTATCATTAATTTTCAACGCCATCTCAGTCGTAATCGTCGCCTTAACCGGCTGAACATTAATGATATAGCAAGATGATCGTAAGGCATCAGGCGCTTCTTGACCGAATAGAATCAACATATTAATGGCACTAAAATCTTGGGCTTCTTGTCCGACTTCAATGACTTGCGTTTCAAAAACCAATTTTTGCTTATTGTTTAACATCATGAATGACCCTCACATTCTTTTTTACTTGCCAGCATACAATCCAAAACTCGCAATCCAAGCCACGAATACTCGTGGCACACCATTAATAAAACGTGAATATAATACTGACGGTACTCCCACTTCAACGGTTGCGGCATCCGCTTCCTCTAGTCCTAAACCAACTGGAATAAAATCACACCCATTTTGAGTATTAATAGCGAATAACGCTGGCAATGCAAATTGTGGTGAAATGTTGCCTTTACCAATTTCAACCCCAATCAGCGTACCAATAACTTGACCAATGACGCCACCAGGTCCTAGCAATGGTGACAAGAATGGCAACGAACAGATAAAACCAAGAATCATTAATCCCCAAATGTTGCCTGCTAACGGTGACATTAACTTGGCGAACGCTTTACCTAGCCCCGAACCATTAATAATTCCGATGAGTAAAGAGACAAATGCCATAAATGGAATAATCGTATTAATCACTGTTTGAACGGCATCTTTAGCAGCTTGATTAAAAGTTGCCACGACCCGACCGGCTGCCACACCAACTTTAGCAATCAAACCCGGCTTTTTATTGGGCTGTTGCGTCAAAGATTTAGTTTGATCATATTGAGCAGTTGGCTGAGATGATTCAGTAACTGTTCCCTCAGCGTCCTGATTGTGGTCATTAGCTGATACCTGATCAACATCGACATTGGATACATATAATTCTGGCGTAATAAACTGGGCCAATGGACCACTTTTCCCAGTGGGCAAAACGTTAACCGTTAGAATCCCTTTTTTAGGATAAATACCACACCGTAAGGTCCCGCCGCAATCAATCACAGCTAAGGCTGTTTCTTCATCTGGAATTGATGTCTTAAAGCCATCGACTGCTTCCATCCCACTTAACTTAGCGATTTTATCAACAATTGCCGGACGATTACCACCGGTTACATAAATAAATTTATGTTTTTGTTCCGTAGGGGTAATGATTAATGGACCACCAAAACCACCGCTCCCTTTTACAATCCGAATACTTTTCCATGCCATCATTTATCTTCTCCTTAGACTGTTGTCTGTCTTGCCGTCAGATCAACGGTCTTTGATAATTTAACACCAGATGTCCGACAAACATACGCAGTCGTAAAATCAGTAACCCAACCGCCGATAAAGTTCATCAATAAGCCAACTAATAAATAGCGCATCGCTAAATCCATCGTATCTAGTCCTAGCTTTTGAACCCCTTGGGCTATCCCCATCCAAATGAAAAGCTCCCCTGGATTAATATGTGGAAAGACCCCATTACTAGTGTGACAGAATTGGGCTTGGGCCGCATAATAACTAGGCTTATAGTATTCTGGTAAGAATCGACCTAGCGAGAAGGCCATTGGATTACCCAACATAAAGGCCGATAGGAATGGCAAAATCATATATCGTGTTAACACATTACGTGAAGACGCCTGTGCTAACTGTGTCATCCGTTTTTCACCTAAGAAAGCAATAATTGTATTCATTAACACGAGTAACAGCAGCACAACCGGTACGATTGACGACATCCAACCAATAAAAGTCTTCCCACCACTTTGAAATAATCCCATAAAACCAGATGCAAAATCAGTAATAATTTTCATTTGATATCTCCCTTTCTATCCGCGTACGAAGCGACGCTTAAGGGCTCCCAATACTTGGTTCCCTTGTGCTTTCACCTGATCAACTAGTGGCAATGAAAAAATATTAACGTGCGTATCAAACGCATCAGTCGTTAAATGACCCGTTCGATAATCAATAAAATTTTTATACGCATTTTGAATGCATTGCCGCGTCAAGCGTTTAAATTGATGTAGTTGCGTGTAGTCAGCTACTAAGGCCGCAATATTTTGCCCAGCTAATGCTTTAACTGGCCGAAAGTGAGCAAAAACTGTCACGCCTTGCAATAATTGGGCCGATTGAATATTACCATCTTGGTCAATCGCCATTAAAATCAAGCTTCCGGCTTGAATTTTGCGTGGATTCTTACCGATTAAAACTTTACCTTGTTGTCTTAATAGTCGATATTGACGCGCAAAATTTCGAATTTGAAAGAAACCTAAGGCACCTTGTAATAAAAATGCCGCAACTAAGATAAAACCAATCATCAACATTGGTGACATATTAAATTCCCTCCGTAATTTGAATCAATGGTCGATTAGGATCGTAATTCAATAAATTATGATAAACGCCTTGATTTTTGGCGATTGAAAAAATAAAATCGTAGACTTCTGATAGTACCCGACTTAACGGTTGATCAACTTCAGCTGGAATCCCAATTAAGAAGACTAGCCGTACTTTTCGATCTTGGTACTCAATTTCATGGTCAAAAACGCCAACGCTAATTAGAATGCGATGTTGATTGGTATGATCAATTACATGGGGAATTGCCACACCACCCTCAAAGACACATGACGATTTTTGTTCTCGTAATTGCCAATCTTTCAAAAATGTTTGATTTAATTTTCCAAGCGTAATTTTTTGCTCAATCATTTTTTGTGTTGCTGCTAAATACCCATCTTGACCGGCTAAAGTTTGATAGCTAAAGTCACATTGTTGATTTTTAATCGCTTCTTCAATCAGTGAAACCTGTAATTTGCTTTGCAACTCATCCGCTCGAAAAACTGTGCTAATTCGGACAATCGATGATACCCCATCATCATAATTGATTGGGCCATTGGTAAAAATTAATAGGAAATGTTGATGTTGTGCTTTTAAAGCGGTTACATCATCAAACACCGTCACCGTAACTGATCCTTCAAAAATAGCATTTAAACGATGTTCAATAAAGCGCGTCACATTTTTTCCAATCGCGCCTACCATCGCCACCGCAACAGTATTCTTTAATGCGCTTTGATTTTCTTCTAATTCCATTTCAAAATAAATTGTTAAATAACTGATTTCAATTGGATTAATGGGCGTTGACAACGTTTGTTCTAGGGTCTGAATAGTCAGAACCGCTAAATCATTGGCTACTGGATACTGGTTGGCAACATTTTCAGGTAATAACGCCGTCGAGCTTACCTGAAAAATCGCTCGATTAATTAAAAATAGTAAGTGATACTTAATTTGTTGATAAAAGTGCGTAAAATCAAATTGAACGTTCAAGGCCGCCGTTTGTGCGACTGTACGGAATAATTGCTGGTTAGTAGCGACTTGCTTAGCTACTAACTCTTCGGATAATAACTCATTGGTTTGAAAGGTTAAAGGCGCTAGTAGATAGGTCATCTCAGCTTCAGCAATTGACCGATTCAAAACAAACTCAATGGTCGCTGCTAATTCTTGGACGGCTTCACTATGTTGCCATAGTGGCTGAAAATGAGGAATATGCTTTGTGAGTTGATAGCCACCACTAAAAGCTAAATAATCAGCAACAACTTTACGTTCAATTTGAGCAATAATGTGACTAGTGAGTTGGAGGTCATTACAAGTATTACGTAACTCTGCCAATCGCGACTTTATCGGTAAAGTCGCCACTGGATAATAGTCATAAACAAACTGTTCAATCACAATCAGGACGTGATACTCATCAGTAAAAACTAACCGAATACCATTATTAGTCATAGATTCAATTTTAGCCCGATATTGACTTAACTTTTTCCGCAAGCTCGTGATATCGCGAGTTAGCGTTGGCTTACTAATCGACAATGATTCAGCCAGTGCATCCAAAGTAACGTAACTTGTTGCTTGAATCAATTGATTCACGATATATGCCTGACGCTTATCTGGATCATTAAAATCTAACTTTTGTTTTAATTGACTAGTTTGTAATTGCGCTAGTTGCTGATAATCATTAACCTGTAAGAAAAAGCGCTGCTGTTTTTGTCGAACTTCTGCAATTCCTTCAAGATCATCATTCAAATTTTGAATATACTTGTGCATCGTCCGTTTAGAAACGTGCTCATGGGCAAGTAACTCAGCCATCTGGACTGAATCATTAGCCACCAAGTAATTTAATAAACGAAAATCTTGATTATCCAATCAAACCAAATCCTTTCATCCGCGCGACTTACCACCCGCAACATTCGTGGTAACACCCGTAATATAGCTAGCGCGTGTGGATAGGAAGTAACTGACTAAATCAGCAACTTCAAATAGATGCCCACTACGACCCAGCGGCGTGGTAGTCGTACTCTTATACCCAGCTCTTAAATCCGCAACCGTTTTATGCCGTGTATAGGCTAGTGCTTCTTCATATGCTGGCGTTCGTAACCCAGTTGCTTCCATAATGCCTGGTGCAACCCCGACGACACGAATATTAAATTCGCCC
This sequence comes from Lactobacillus sp. CBA3606, assembly GCF_002970935.1. NCBI lineage: Bacteria > Bacillati > Bacillota > Bacilli > Lactobacillales > Lactobacillaceae > Lactiplantibacillus > Lactiplantibacillus kimchii. The sequence continues at coordinate 726,573 of NZ_CP027194.1, forward strand.
AATTCTTTCGCCCAAGAACGCGTTAAGCCATTAATGGCGCCCTTAGTACTTGAATAAATACTCTGACCCTGTGACCCTTCTAACCCAGCCTCAGATGACATATTCACAATGACGCCTTGCTTTTGCTTAGCCATGTAATGCCCGACTGCCTGTGACATCAAAAAGACACTCTTAACATTAACAGCAAACATCTTATCAAAAGCCCCTTCATCCAATTCATATTGGCTTGCTGGCGCTTGGTTGTCGACTAATAATCGTGGTAAATTAATTCCAGCATTATTCACTAACCCATCAATTCTACCAAACCGGTCAATGACTTGTTGAACTAAACTGGCAACCGCCACTTTTGAAGTCACATCCGTCTTAATAAAGGTTAACTTATCGGCCTTAAATTCACCAGCCCTTAAATCAGCATTAATAACTTGGGCGCCATGACCAATCAATTCTTGGACAATGGCATCCCCTATCCCAGATGAACCTCCGGTAACAATCATGACCCGGTTTGCTAATTCTAACCAATCTGCTGACATATTCATGCACTCCAATCAAATTTTTGTTTTTTGCTTTTCAACGTCTTAATCGTATAGCAAGCGCTTTCATTAATTAAGAACGTTAATTTCACGACCAGCTGAAAATATCGTGTTTAATTAATACCTACCGATAAACCACCGATCACACTCACAAAAAAAGCCCGATAATGAGGGTCATTTACCCCATCATCAGGCTATCGCCATCATATTATGTTATGGTTCATCAGAAGTTGGTGTCGACTCATCCGCTGAGGCTTGCCGATAAACTTGACGCGCTTTGCTCCCTTCAGAAGGTCCTACCACGCCGCGTTCTTCCATCTCATCAACAATCCGGGCCGCACGATTATAACCAATTCTAAAGCGCCGTTGCAGCATTGACACACTAGCCGACTGCTGTTCCGTCACTAATTCAACCGCATCGGCATAGTAAGCATCTTCACCATCACGAGGATCATTGCCCTCACTTGGTTCATCATCTTTAACTAGCATACTTTCATCATAATCAGCACTTTGCTGTGCCTTGATATAATTAATCACTTCTTCAACATCATGATCCGAAACATAGGCGCCCTGGACTCGCAATGGTTTATTCATCCCCATTGGTTGATACAACATGTCGCCACGACCTAATAGTTTTTCTGCCCCATTACTATCAATAATCGTCCGCGAATCCGTCCCACTTGAAACGGCAAATGCCATTCGTGATGGCACGTTCGCTTTAATGAGCCCCGTAATAACGTCAACTGAGGGCCGTTGCGTCGCTAGAATCATGTGAATACCAGCCGCTCGCGCCATTTGACCAAGCCGAATAATCGCATCTTCAACTTCACTAGACGTGACCATCATCAAATCAGCCAATTCATCCACAATCACGACAATATAAGGGAGCACGGGCCGATTTTTATCATCCGCCGCATTTTGTTGTCGAATATACTGATTATAACCTTGCAGGTTCCGTTGCTTGGAATCAGCAAATAACTCATACCGTCGTTCCATCTCAGCCACAACCTTATGCAACGCTCGAGCTGCTTTTTTTGGTTCTGTCACGACTGGCGTTAGCAAATGTGGAATACCGTTATAAATCCCCAATTCAACTTTTTTAGGGTCAATCAGCATAAACTTAACTTGGCTCGGTTTGGTATTCATCAAAAGACCGGTAATCATGACATTGATTGCCACTGATTTTCCACTCCCGGTCGAACCAGCAATTAATAAATGTGGCATTTTCGATAAATCTGCGGTAACTAAATTACCTGACACATCGCGTCCCAACGGCACCTCTAACGGTTTCGTTGGATGCGCTGGTTGCGCCTCGACAATATCACGAAATGAGACTGTCGAAACTTGTTTGTTCGGGACTTCAATCCCAATCAGTGACTTTCCTGGAATCGGTGCTTCAATTCGCAGATCTTTCGCTGCCAACGCCAATGCCAAGTCATCAGCTAAGTTAACGACCTTGCTAACTTTAACCCCAACTGCGGGGTGTAATTCATACTTAGTGACAGAAGGGCCTAAGCTAACGTTTTTCACTTCGACACTGACGCCAAAACTAGCCAAAGTCTCCTTTAGCTTTTTCGAATTGCTTTCGATTGTGGCATATTCAGCACTTTGATCAGTTTTTGGAATCTTCGTCAACAACGCTGACGAAGGCAACTGATAATTTGTCTCATCAACCGTCTCGAGCCCTTGTAAATCTGGCTCAGCTGGTGCTGCCGTTTTAGCGCTGGGGGCTTCTTGTTCGCTAGCCACCACAATTTTCACTGGCTCAACCGATGCCGCACTAGTTGGGGCCGGCGTAACCGGTGCTGGTTTTGGCGCCGGCTTGGATGGTTTGCGGCCCACGGGTGATTGCTTTTCAGCTGCAGCCGCTTGTTGATTCGCTTTAACTTGGCGTTGTGCTCGCCAACGCGCAATCTGAATCCGACTGTAATGAGCCACTGTTTCGTAAGCATCTTTTAAATGTGTCCCAATAATGATTAAAGCATTGCGAATCGCCACCATCGTCTGGTGAAACGGTAAGTCAAATGCAATAAAGACCCCGGCGACGATTAAAATAAGCGCAACTAACACCGTCCCTAAATTAGCCACTAACGGGTAGGTCACACTGTATCCTGCCGCACCAACTAGGCCACCGCCGAGATGTACAGATACACCGCCCTTAGCAAAATCATTCTTAATTAAATGCCACGTAATCGACCAAAAGTCAGTATGTCGATTAAGCTGATTGAACATTGGAATTTCTAATAAGAGTAAATAGCTAAAGCCGACTAAGTTCAGCCCAGTCCACCAACGCCAGCCAATCCGGGGCAAACGGCCAAAAATGGTTAAATAACCCATCAAGCCTAGCGTCACAATCGCCAGCACCTGATAAGCATCCCCGGCAACTAACCGAAAACATTCTATAAAAAAGACACCAATTAGGCCGAGCTTAAACAGCGCCAGGACGGTAATCAAACTGCCGACAAACCCAATAATATTGCCGGTCATTTGTCGCTGTACGGTCCGATTTGTTTTTTTAGTCCGGGCTGGCTGCCGTTTTTTAGTTGTTTGTTGCTTTCGTGCCACGCTGTAATCGTCCTTCCGTTTCTAAATTAATTCCATTGTACCAAACTTATGTTCGGAATGTTGCTATTTTTGACAGCTATCTAAAAAACGTGCCCTAACGTTCGCCAAGTGCGCCGCTAAGTCACGTCTAGTGCCAATCACTAGGTTACTTTAATTTATCATCCTCATAACGGTGCGACCGTTCTAGACTCAAAAAACTTTGTTGCCGCAATGCTTCATAGATGACGATAGCCGCTGAATTAGATAAGTTCAACGCCCGAATATGCGAATCATCTTGGGGAATCCGAATCGCTTTTTCTGGATATTGGCGCATAAAGGGTTCGGGTAGCCCGGTTGTTTCCTTACCAAACAAGAAGTAATGATCTTTAGTCGTATCGTGGTAATCAACATCCGTGTAATCATGGGTTGCAAATTTTGAGACAATGTATAACTGGTCCAAATCCGGAATACTAGCTAAAAAAGCCGGTAAATCAGCATGATAAGTAATATCCACACTATCCCAGTAATCTAACCCCGCACGTTTGAGGTGTTTATCATCAACTTTGAAGCCCAGTGGTTCAATTAAATGGAGGGCCGTATCCGTACCGGCACAGGTCCGAGCAATATTACCAGTGTTAGCTGGCATCAATGGTTCAAATAGGGCAATATGATTTGTCAAAATAATCTTCCTTTTAATTATAATCTTAGTCATTATCATACCATGACTAACGGGGCAATACCTAGTGTTTCCATCGTAAAAGCTGATTATTCGCTAACCTACTAAACTTTCTCTATACTAAACTTGTGACTTAAATAAAGGAGGAATTCAAATAATGAAAATTATGATTATCGGTGCTACCGGCATGACTGGGAGTGCCCTAGTGACCACGGCCCTTGACCGTGGTCATCAAGTTTTAGCCGTGGCACGTTCCGCTGAAAAGTTGGCTGCGCTACCAGCCCATGCTAACTTAACCACCCAAGTTAAAGATGCTTTTAGCCTAACTAAGGCTGAGCTCTCGGCAGTTGACGTCGTCGTTGACGCCATGGCCAGCGCCCCTGACAAAGCCTATTTACACGTCGACTTAGCCACTAAATTAGTTGCCACCTTACGACAAACCACAACCCCACGCCTAGTCTTTATTTTAGGTGCCGGAAGCTTAACAACTGGTGATGACCACCATTTAGTTGTTCGTGATATTGAAAGTGATCCTGCCAATGATGCGTTTGTCGCAATCCCCAAAAATCAATTAAGCGAACTCACCTTCTTACGAACGGTCACCAACGTGAGCTGGGTCGGCATCTCACCAGCCGCTGACTTTCATGATGGCCTGGCAACCCCGGCCATCATGGGGACCGACACGTTACTCGTTAACGCTCAAGGTCAATCAGTCACAACGAGTGGGACCATGGCCGTTGCGGTCTTAGATGAAATTGAACACCCGCAACACCAGCAAACTCGTTTTACAGTCGCTAATCAATAAGCACTATCCGCAGAACTTAGCCCCGCTTCATTCGGGACTAAGTTCTTTTTTATGGTCACTAAATTAGCCGGCTTTAATCCTTTCTTCACGGAAACATGCTAAGCTAAATCTTATTCAATTCTGTCATGAAAGTAGTGATTCCATGCAAACCCGTTTAACCGGTCGTCAATTACTCTTTATTAGTACCATGTTATTTGGCCTATTTTTTGGCGCTGGTAATTTGATTTTTCCAATTTATCTTGGGCAACAAGCCGGCCACCATGTTGGACCAGCGATTATCGGTCTCCTAATTACAGGTATTGGCTTGCCATTGTTAGGCGTAATTGGTATTGGACTAACGCGCAGTGCTGGCGTTTTTGCACTGGCAACAAAGGTAAGTCGGCCTTACGCCTATGTTTTTACCGTCCTGTTGTACTTCACTTTAGGCCCCTTATTTGCGATGCCGCGATTAGCGACCACGGCCTTTCAAATCGGATTAGTGCCATTTTTAGCCAAATCGCAACAATCTTGGGCCTTACTGGCCTTTTCCTTAGGCTTCTTTGGCGTCACTTGGGGGTTAGCCCGCAATCCGGGCCAAATCATGACTTACATTGGTAAATGGTTAACACCTATTTTTCTCCTTTTATTAGGTAGTCTGATGTTAGTCGCCCTCGTTAAACCCTTGGGTGACTTCAACGTCGCCGCCCGCGGCGCTTACGTTGCCCACCCCATTTTAACCGGGTTTACTGAAGGCTACAATACCATGGATGCCTTGGCAGCTTTAGCTTTTGGCATCGTCGTGGTGGATGCCATTCGTGGGCTCGGCGTCACTGAACCTAAACAGATTGCCACTGACACCATTAAAGCCGGCTTGATCAGTATGGCACTCATGGCCTTAATTTATGCTTTGTTAGCCTTGATTGGCACAATGAGTTTAGGCCGCTTTAGTCCAGCAAGTAACGGGGGGATTACGTTAGCGCAGATTGCGCATGCCTACTTCGGTCGCTTTGGCAATGCCCTCTTAGCTTTGATCGTCATCACTGCATGTCTCAAAACAGCCGTCGGGTTGACCGCAGCATTTGGTGATACCTTACACACGATGTTTCCCAAAGTCTCCTACACCGTTTTAATTAGTGGTGCTTGCTTGATTCCAGCTATTTTAGCTAATATCGGACTGACCCAATTAATTACGTACGCCACGCCCATCTTAATGAGTTTGTACCCACTCGCAATTGTCCTCATTTTATTGGCTGTCCTCTCACCCTGGCTGGGCACGTCGCGCTGGTTATTTGCGATGACTACCGCTTGGACATTAATTCCGGCATTACTAGCGGGCTTAGTCGCCTTACCGCAATCCTTGCGCCAAGCCCCGTGGCTACGTACTTTGGTCCACTTAAATGCCAACTTACCACTGGCAGAACTAGGACTTGGCTGGACTGTTCCGGCCTTAATTGGCTTAATACTGGGCTTAGGTGGTCGTTATTGGCAACGCCGACGACTGGCTTAAACTACTCAGTTCAACCATTTTTACGTCGAAAAAGAGTTTGGGACAAAAGTCCTAGATTCTAAAAAATAGTTCTGAGAAATCGTTTTTTGATTTCTCAGAACTATTTTTTCATTCTTTATGTACGCAGAGAAAGTTCTCTGGTATTCTTATTGCGACCAAACAAAAAAGAAAATAGAGGTGCTTTCTATGCAAATGAATTATATCAATAATCAAACTATTTTGAAACTAGAATTGGACTGGCAACCCAAAAGTAATCACATTGTTTGGGCAATCAATACTTTAGTTGAATCAATTTCAATGGCTGATTTGGACGCCGAGTCCTCTCGGACCGGTCGTCCTGAGTATCCTGCTAGATTATTACTTAAAATGTTATTATTTGGATATTCTCGTAAAGTTTTTTCTGGTCGAAAAATCGCTGAAATGGCGGAAGAAAACTTACCGATGCGTTGGCTATTAGGCAATATCCAAACAACACCTAGTTATCGAACTATCAATCGTTTTCGGGTTAAACCGCAAACTAAAACACTGATCAAACGGCTTTTCTTAACTTTCCGCCAACGGTTAGAAGCATTGGGGCTGATTGATGACTCGGCATTATTTATTGATGGTACTAAACTGCTTGCTAACGCTAATAAATATACTTTTGTATGGCGAAAGTCTGTTGAGAAAAATGAGCCTAAGCTTAATGTTAAAACTAGCCAACTTTATCAGGATTTAATTCAAGCTAAAGTTGATTTGGCCGTCAATCAAGAGACCGATCGGCCTCTTGATAGTGCTAGTTTAGATGTAATCTCCAATCAAGTGGATGATGAAATCACTCATTTGAATACAATTATTGCCGACGAAAAGATTAAACCCGGTGGCTCTCAAAATAAGCGCCGTCGTCGTAAACTAAAACATTACTCACATTTGCTACACAACGATCTGATTCCACGCAAACAAAAATACGAGTTTGCCAATAGGACTTTTGGTAAACGCAATAGTTTCTCTAAGACTGATCCTGCGGCAACTTTCATGCGTATGAAAGAGGATCCAATGAAGAACGGTCAACTAAAACCAGGATATAATCTTCAGGTCGCAAGTCAAAATCAATTTACATTATTCTTCGATTTATTCCATAACCCTACCGATACTCGGACGCTACAGCCATTTTTATCGACTATCTTTGATACCAACCAATATACTGCCCGGTATATTGTTGCTGATGCCGGTTATGGTAGTGAAATGAACTATCAATATATTACTGATGAGCTTAAAACTAATTTTTTGATTCCATATGGCATGTATGAAAAAGAACAAAAACGTTCTTATCATAAAGACAAACGGAAAGTTGCTAATTGGAATTATGATGAAAAGAACGATTGTTTTACTGATTTGGATGGCATTCAATTTGTCTTTTCTAATTACAGCACTCGTCACGATAAATACGGTGCTGAGCGAAACTTCAAAGTGTATCGAGCTGTTAAATATTTTGAAGATCCTATTCGGCAAAAATTAGCCACTACCCCCAAGGGTAACAAGCGCCAAATCAGTATTAACTCAAATTGGGAATATTTTAAAAACAAAGCAAAAGAACAGCTTTCAAGTCAAGTTGGCCAACAAATTTACGCGCAACGTAAAATTGATGTTGAACCAATTTTTGCCAACTTGAAAGCTCATTTGTCGTTCAACCGTTTCTCGGTGCGAGGTTTAATGGGTACATGGAATGAAGTTGGTATCGCATTAATGGCAAATAATATGGCAAAATTAGCCATGCTATTTGCAGACCCGGAGGGGCAAAGAAAAAATGAGGTAGTAAATTCTCAAAATTCGAGAATTTACTACCTCATTTTCTTATGGAATCCGAGTTATGTCCCGGACTCTTTTTATTTTAAATTTGTTAACCTGAGATAACTACAGTCTAATGAAAAAAACGTAGTATTTCGGTGTGGGCACGGCGAAACGCTACGTTAATGAAGTACAACTCGGTAGTCACCAACGATTTACACCGATGTTAGCTATCAAACGATTTCTCATGGGTTATCTTAACACCCGTTTTACAATCATGCAAGCATCTGCCGGGTCGCAACTACTTGGTCATCGTTAACAAACTAACATCGACCGTAATTTTGTCCAAACCAGTCGCCGTTGCCGCAGCTAAACTAGCCGCATTAGCGCCCCAATGCAAAGGCGTCATCACCAATAAATCGGCAAAATCAACTGCGTTTAAATCAAACTCATAATGAATCCGTTGTTGGGTGGCATCAGGATAATGTTGCTGGAATAAGTCCAAGACACGTTGATTATCATACTGATACTGCCGGTCCATTGGGTCGAACAATAAATGCCGTAATTCGACTAAATAGTCACTATTTGGAATAACCTTTAATAGGCGGCCACCTGGTACCAAGACCCGTTCAAACTCCTGATAAGCGGATGGTGAAAAGACATCCATAATCGCCGTAAAAGACTGCGCCGTAAAGGGGAGCTGGGCCAAATCAGCCACACAATAGTAAGCCGCCGTGGTCAGTTGGGTCGCGAGATTCACCCCTGCCTTACTAATATCAAACCCAATCCCGACATCTTTTGGTTGTTGATGTAATTGCAACAAATCGGCTAATGGCGTCCCTTCCCCACTACCGATATCTAAAATCCGTTGTGGACTTGCCGGCAATTGGGCATTAATCGCTTCAACAATTGGCCGAAAAAAGCCAGCCTGTAGAATTCGTCGCCGCGCCGCTAGCATTGCCGCATCATATTCACTTTGCACTTGGTGCGTCAAAAAATACAACGTGCCTTTTTTAGAAAAATCGAGTTGATGGCCGTTAGCACAGCCGACACTCTGTCCTTCAATCCGGTCATAAGGTTGGTCACAAACTAAACACCGAAACAAACCCAGATTAGCTTGTACAAACTGAATACCGCGCGCCATTTTATTCACTATTTTCACACTCTCTAAATTGATTTAACTCAATCATACCATAGTCATGCTACCGGATTGAAACAAAATAGTAGCTATTACGATTTAGCTATGATAGATTAAATACCGTTCTAAAAAAACACTAATTGTTGTTCCGAATGCTTTGCTAATGAATCGCAGCTAAAATTCAATTGCAAAGGAGCATAAGTTAAAATGGCTAAAAAATCTAAAATTGCTAAAGAACGTCGTATTGAAGCCACGGTTGCCCGTTATGCTGACCGTCGTGCTGCCATGAAGGCTGCTGGCGACTACGCTGGATTAGCGACCTTACCACGTAACGCTTCCCCGGTTCGGATCCATCGTCGGGACCACCTTGATGGTCGTCCCCACGCCTATTTACGAAAGTTCGGGATGTCTCGCTTGAATTTTCGACGCTTAGCACATGCCGGTCAAATTCCCGGTGTCAAAAAAGCCAGCTGGTAATACCACTGACTAACCTTGTAACCATCCCTAAAACGGATGGTTATTTTTTTGTGGTGGCTGAGTTAGCGCTCAACTAAGCTAAGAAATTAAAAGGGCTAACTAAAAAGTCAGCCCCTTTAATTCAACTTTAAAACGAGTTAATCTCATAAGCAAGCCAACTCAGCCACAATATAAAGCCACAGGTTTCAACTTGTAATAACCACAAATAAACTAATGTCGCTATTGATCGTGCCTGCGAATGGGCGTGAAGGCTAGGAATGTTCTGCGATAATAACAACTGATGCTGCCGATAAAGTTGTCGCAATTGACGTAACGTACGCGCCATACTATAAATCGCGCCACTACCTAGTCCAAAAGTCACTACTGCTAAAGCCGCAAACGCCCCCCACAATGGTAACTTCGTTAATAATAGCAGTAAGCCACCTAAACTCACTACTAAGTCTATATAAAAGATAATCAGCGCATACCGATAACGTTGTTGATAGCGATGCACGAGTGGCTGTTCTCGATTAAACAGCAGTTGCCGGTGATAAGTTGCCGCTAATAAATCCAAATCCTCAGTGCTCACTAACGTGCCATTCACAATTGCTTCACTATATTTACTTAACTTCAGCCGATTGATAAAAGCCAAAACTGACGTCACAACAACGCAACCCATCCAAATTAATTCTGCCATTTTTTGCCTCAATTGATTGACTTAACTAACATTCTTACCGCTGTCTAGTACCGCTCTCAGTAACAAAATCACGAGCTGCGAGCCAAACTCCCCCTCACAGGCCGCCTCAATCATCCGCTTCGTACAGTCCTGATTGGTGCCGATACCACGCAAACAGATGGGTAATTAGCACTTTCAAGATCGCATATCCTGGAATCCCAAAGATTACACCCAATAACCCGAAAATTTTTCCTGCGGCTAATAATACAATCAAGATGGTCACCGGATGAATTGCCAAGCTACTGCCTAAAACTAACGGTGAAATCACACGACCTTCAATTGTTTGCTCGATAGCGAAGACAATTAGCACCTTAACTAACATCCATGGTGAAATAACCATCGCAATCACGACCGAGGGCACCATCGCTAGAAACGAGCCCAGATATGGGATTAAATTCAAAATACCAGCCGCAATCCCTAATGTTAACGCAAATTTTAGGCCAATCGCCCAATATCCAATCGCAAACATCACTGCGACAAAGAAAGCTACGGTTAATTGCCCACGAATATAGTTACTAACTTGCGTATTAATTTCGGTCAGCATTTGTAAAAAGCTGGCGCGACCTTTATCTGGAATGAATTTCACCAAATACTTAGGTAATTGATGCCCGTCTTTTAATAAGTAAAACAAAATAAATGGCATCGTAATTAACCCGATGATAACCGTCGTGACGGTGCTTACGACACTCGTAATTGAAGAGACTGTACCAGTTAAGTATTTAGTGACCTTTCCACTTAGCAACTTACTCGTATCCGCATTCCATTGATCGACTTGATCACGTAACGCTGATAATTTGGGGTCATTCAACCAATGATTAACCTCACTACTGGCATTTTGCCAATACTTTGGCCATTCATTAATGATCGCCAAAGTCTGGGTCCGAATCGTCGGAATGATTGCGACGATTCCCCAAATAATCAACCCTAAAATAATCACAAATAACGCAATAATCGTCCAAGTACGCCGGATGTGATACTTCGTTTCCAACCGATCAACGAGCGGATTCATCAAGTAATACAATACCCCGGCTAACACAATCGGAAACCCAACAATGCTAAAGAACTGCTGCACCGGGGTTAATAGCCAATCAACTTGTTTCCCTAAAAAGAAACAGGCCAACACTAATAAAATAATAACCAGTGTGCGGATTGTTTTGGTACTCGTCCACCGCTTTCGGCTTGGTTGATTTTTCAAATTACCGCCCCCTTTTTAATTATGCGCGATACGTCATGACACTCCCAACTTTAATTGTGGGTAACGTTGTCGGCGCTAAATACACGCCATTTTGCATCGGTTTAGCCGGGACTGCCGTAAAGTATAGCGTGGCATGCCCAATACTAGCAAGACTTGTGTTCACTAATTCACCCACATAAGCAACTTTATATTTTTGATCATCAATTTGTAGTGTACTACCGACTTGTAACGCCAAATCGGTCACTGGCTGTGTAAACTTTTGAATGATCGCAATCTGTTGTAGTGCGGCAGTGGCCGTTTCATTGAATAAGATTAACATTGGTTCCGTTGGTGAAATGGCTTGTTGCCCAATTGATTGTATCGTTGCTGTCGTTGCCATAGTTACAAAACCCCATTCTTTATATTGGATGTCTTAATTGTAGCATAGCCTAAATGTTTCACGCCAATTTGTCATCGCTTACAAGCCGTTGACTTATGCTATACTAAAACTAATTATTGAGGAGGCTTTTTTGCATGCAAGAAAAAATTCTATTTGGAACTTATACTAAAAAAACGAGTCAGGGGATTTATCAAGGCACCCTGGACACCACGGCAAAAACATTAACTAATGATGGCCTCTTAGCCCAAACCGCTAACCCAACTTACTTAGCTTTATCTGCTAAAAATCGGTTATACAGCGTGGCTAAAGACGCTGATCAGGGTGGTGTTGCCGCTTGGCAATTAACTGACCAAGGCGCAACTCCTTTAAACACGGTTGTGGCCCCCGGCACGCCGCCTGCTTACGTCGCAGTTGATGAAGCTCGCCAATTAGTCTACAGTGCCAACTATCACCAAGGCACCGCTAGTGTCATGTCAATTGCTGAAAATGGTGACTTAACGTTAGTTGACCAGCTGACACATACGGGTAATGGGCCCCGGCCAGAACAAGATAGTTCACACATTCACTACACTGATTTAACACCGGACAACCGCCTAGTTGCGATTGACCTGGGTAGTGATAAAGTCTACGTTTACAACGTAAGTGCCGCTGGTAAGTTAACGGCGCAATCCGTCTTAACGTTAACACCTGGTTTTGGCCCCCGTCACTTAGTCTTCACCCCAGATGGCACGCATGCCCTCTTAGCCGGTGAGCTATCCAGTCAAGTCGCCAGTCTAGCTTATGACGCAACTACTGGTCGTTTGACACAATTAGGAACGGTTAAAACCATCCCTGAAGATTACACCGACCATAACGGTGCCGCTGCAATTCGCTTAAGTAACGATGGGCATTACCTCTACGTTTCCAATCGCGGTTACAATAGTTTAGCTGTTTTTGCAGTTGCAGCTGATGCTAGCCTGACCCTGATTCAAGAAATCAGTACTGAAGGCGATTTTCCGCGTGATTTTGACTTAGATGCAACCGAAGCATTCGTGGTCGTCGTCAATCAAAACACTGATAATGCAACGTTATATGAACGTGATTTACACACCGGTAAACTCAGCTTATTGCAAAAAGATCTCACCGTTCCCGAAGGCGTTTGCGTTTTATTCGCAAAGTAAAGGATGATTAACTGATATGCTATTAAAAGAAGTCGCCCTTGAAAACTATACTAACTTGCCAGCCGCAATTGCGGCCGGCGCCCAACGGATTGAATTAAATGATAATTTAGCCGTCGGTGGCACCACTGTTAGTCGTGGCGTCATGGCCGAAGCCGCTAAATACACCCAAGAGCACGGCATCACCTTAATTACGATGATTCGACCACGAGGTGGTAACTTCGTTTATAATGATACCGAACTAAAAATCATGGAAGCCGATCTCTTACAGGCCCAAGCTTTAGGCGTCGATGGCGTCGCTTTAGGCGCATTAACCGCCGATGGTCACTTAGACACCGAAGCCATGGCCCTATTAATTGGCGCTGCTGGCGGCATGAGTGTGACTTTCCACATGGCTTTTGATGCCTTAGCGCCTGACCAACAGGCCCCAGCCCTAGAGTGGTTAGTGGCCCATCAAGTAGACCGCATTTTAACTCATGGTGGTCCTTTGAGCACGCCGATTGAAGCCTGTTTACCAACATTGCAAACGACTTTGAAATTAGCAGCAGGTCGGATTCAAATCTTACCTGGCGGTGGTATTACGGCTGCAAATGTCGACCAAATTACAACTGCTTTAAACGTTCCCCAAGCACACGGAACAAAAATTATCATCTATTAGAAAAATCGTTTAACGACAACTTGACTAAGCTGTGGTTAAACGATTTTTTAGTTAGACTGAATTAACTGAGCTAAATCTGCCGGTAACGGCGCAAAAGTGGTTAACGTCTGCTGAATAAAGGGATCCTCAAATTCTAATTGCATACAATGCAAGGCTTGCCGCTGAATAATTGGCGACCAAGGTCCCTCATATAAGTCATCGCCGACTAGCGGATGACCGGCAGCCGCAAAATGAATCCGAATTTGATGTGTCCGCCCAGTGTGTAAGCGAACCCGGACAACGGTCATCGTTGGGAGCCGTTTAACGACCCAATATTCCGTTAACGAGGGCTTCCCGTCCGGCGTAATTGTGCGCTTAATAAATGACCCCGGCGCCCGACCAATCGGTTGATATAACCAACCATGGTCAACGGGTAATGTCCCACTAACAACTGCCAAATACATTTTGCGCATCGCATGGGCTTTTAATTGGTGATCAATGACTGAGTGAGCAAAGTGGTGTTTGGCAAATAAGACAATCCCACTAGTGTCTCGATCGAGACGCGTCGTGATATGCACGACCTCATTATCATAACCATGGGCTTGATAATAGCCTTTAACCCGATTAGCTAAGGTGTTGTCAGGATACAAGTGGGCTGGCACCGACGCCACTCCTGCCGGTTTATTCACAATCAAATAATCACGATCTTCATATAGCACCGTAATGGGTAGCGTTGAAACGCCTAGATGGTCATTGCCAACTTCACGTGGTGTCACCATCGTGACCGTCTCGCCACCTGTTAGCATGTGAATCGCTAAAACGGGCTGCTCATTAACCAAAATGGCGCCCCCATGAAACTTCACCTTTTTGAGCAAACTACGGGTCACCCCATGTTGCGCCAAAATAGTCTTAACCTTAACCGGTGTCGTCATTTGGTTGATCCAAGTAAACCTCATTTTTCGTCCAATCCGATGAAGGATGTGCCCACCCGTCGCCAAAAACGATTATGCCGGTGCTGTGCAAAAGCAATCCGCCGATTTGCAATTGAATACCGAATTTGTTTAATTGGTCGTGGCTGAGTATCCATCTGATCCGCCGTAAAAATAAAATGAGACTGTTGTTGTGGCTTAATCGTAATCGTTTCATAGGGTGCCACAATGACTGGCGACCCTAACGTTCGAAACACACGATTATTAATTGAGGCAATTTCAGCCATCTGTAACGCATCCAAGCGCGGATGAATCACGGCGCCGCCAACTGACTTATTATAAGCTGTTGACCCAGTTGGCGTAGACACACAGAGACCATCGCCTCGAAAGCGTTCAAACAATTCATCTTGGATAAAGACATCCGCGACCATTGTACTCCCGAGCTTCTTTAAAGTTGACTCGTTCAACGCCAAGTAGTGATCGGTCTCCTCGGTATCTGCATACGTAATTTCAATTGATAGCAATGGATACGTGACACTTTGACCATTGTCATCCAATAAGCCAGCAACTAATTGATCAATCTCATAATCACGCCAGTCCGTATAGAAGCCCAAATGTCCCGTATGCACGCCGACAAACCGGACTTGATCAACCATGTTACTGTAGTGATGAAAAGCTGACAAGAGCGTGCCATCACCGCCTACCGTTAACACGACGTCTGGTGAGACGTCATCAATTTCAAAGCCGGCTGCGATTAATTTTGTATGTAGTTCTGCTGCTACTTTTTTGGTTTTTGGATTTGAATTAGCAAATATCGTTACTTTCATGACTTATTGATCTTCCTTTGTCGGTGTGGGCGCTTCACTTGTAGGCGTCCCTTTGCCGTATGAGAATAAGCTCTGTGCTTCTTGAATTTCTTCCCTAATTTCAGACATTTCTTTATCTAAACTAAAAGCTGCTTCTGCCGCCCGCTGTAAGCGTTGGCTGAGACTTTCTGGAAAATCACCTTGATACTTATAATTCAAAGAGTGTTCAATCGTGGCCCAAAAATTCATTGCCAAAGTGCGCACTTGAATTTCTGCTAAGATTTTCTTTTCGCCGCCCACCATTTGGACCGGATATTCAATCACGATATGATAAGAACGATAACCAGATGGCTTTTCATTACTAATATAATCACGCTCTTCTAGAATCGTCATATCCGTGCGCTTCCGCAATAAATCCACCACTTGATAGATATCCTCGACAAACTGGCACATGATTCGCAGACCAGCGATATCCTGCATATCTTGTTCTAATCGATCCTCTTGAACCTTGCGCCGCACCACTTTTTCCTTGATACTGTCAATGGGCTTCACCCGTCCCGTCACAAACTCAATGGGTTCATGTTGGTTTAAGTCCCGAAATTGTTTCCGCATTCCACGTAACTTAACTTTTAACTCATCCACAGCTTGCTGATAAGGCAATAAAAAATGGTTCCAGTCTTCCATTGTGGCACCTCCGTTTAAAAACTATACCTATAAAATTCTACCATAATTTCGCAGAATAAAAAGCGCAGGCTTCCCAGTTTAATAATTGATTGCAACAACCTTACAAACCCATTAGTCAAGAGCAAATTACTTTACGAATCACTTAAATCGGTGCATGATGACAGTCGAAGGTTTATTTTAAGTTACGATTTAGCTGAACTTAGTATAAAAAAATTATGAAATTTAAGGCTTGCAAATACCCTGGTTCATTTGGTATTCTGCACTATGACGCGAAAAGCGAAAATGGAGGAATTATGACGTGTTAGAAGTGTATTTATTTGTAAATCCATTGGCAACTCAATGTGTCCGTGATGAAAAAAATGTTTTACGGTTAGCCAACGATTCGGATAAACAAATTCGATTTCAATTCATCCCCTTACTAAATATCAACGTGGTGCAAAAAGCGCTTAAAAGTCAGGGAATTCAAACCGCTGACTGGCAAGCTCAAAATCAGCAATCACAGACGTTATACCGGGTCATCTTGGATTATAAAGCCGCTCTTTTTCAAGGTAAAAAACGGGGTCGCAACTTTTTAATTGCCCTCCAAGATGCCATGTTAAAAACGGGACAACGTTATTCGGAAAGTTTGGTGCAGTCAGTTGCCGAACAATGTCAAATTGATCTCGATATGTTTATGGAAGATCGTAATGGCCGCTTAGCAAAACAGGCTTTTCATGCCGATCAACGCTTAGCTTCCGAGATGAATATTACTGAAGCTTCATCCGCAGTGGTCTTCGACTGTGATCAGTATGATTATGGGGTTTTATTGGAACAATTTAACTACACAACCTTGTTTAATTTAGTTAACGGTCGTTTAGATCCATTTAACGACTTAGCCCATCAACAAGCGGGCTGTACTGATTTAGATGCAACGCAATTACACGTGTTATAACCTGCTCAGTTATTGCAATTATTAGCCATACTAAAAGACCTAGGACATTGTTCTAGGCCTTTTAGTATGGCTTTAATGCTTAATGAGTTGTTCAAATTCAGTTAATCGTTGTTCAAAAACAGTAAAGGCGGCGGTTAAATACGTCGATTTTGTCATATCCACGCCCGCATTGCGCATCACATCAATTGGAAACTCGGAGGAACCAGCCTTCAAATACCCCAGATACGCCTTAACCGCGCCTGGTTCATTGGTAGAAATCTTTTGAGCCAACGTTGAAGCTGCGGCAAAACCAGTCGCATATTGATAAACATAATAATTGTAATAGAAATGTGGAATTCGTGCCCACTCATCCGCAATTTGAGGATCACTAACCACTGCATCGCCATAATAGCGTTGATTGAGCTTCAGATAATGCGCTGAAAGTCGGTCAGCTGTTAAGGCTTGACCGGCAGCTGCTTGTTCATGTAACCACTGCTCAAATTCAGCGAATTGTGTTTGGCGGAACAAGGTCCCCTTAAAACCATCCAAATAATAATTAAGCACGTAAGCCCGAACTTTAGGATCAGTCTCATGCGCTAACAAATAATTGGTCAGCAAGTTTTCATTCGTCGTGGAAGCAATTTCAGCCACGAAGATGGCATAATCGCCATACTGATAGGGTTGGTGGTGGGTCGTAAAGTATGAATGCATACTATGACCCATTTCATGGACCAACGTATATAAATTATCGATGTTGTCTTGCCAATTCAATAAAATATATGGCGCCGTATCATACATCCCTGACGAATAGGCCCCACTTCGTTTACCCTGATTCTCCACAACGTCAATCCAGCGCGAATTAAAGGCCGTTTTAACCGCTTTTAAGTAATCAGGTCCCAGAACTTTTAATGCCTTTAAGACAGTCGCTTGAGCCTGCTCATACGTATACGTCAATTCTGGTTGTCCCGTTAACGGCGTATATAAGTCATACATATGCAACTCGTCAACATTAAGGATTGATTTTCGGAGAGCAACATAGCGATGGAGTAAGTCTAAGTGATCATCAACCGTCGTGACCAACGTGTCATAAACCTGGGTTGGAATCTGATTTGCACTTAAAGCTGCGGTCCGTGCATCCGGATAGTGATGCGCTTGGGCCACAAAATTATGCACTTTCACTTGACTAGCCAAAGTAGTGGCCAACGTCCGCCGAAATTGAGAATAAACTTGATATAATGCCGTAAAGGCTTCGCGACGAACAGCCGGTTTAACCGATTCCAGCAAAACACCATAAACCCCCTGTGATAACTTAACGGGATTGCCTTGCTCATCATTAACAACCGGAAATTCAAAATCCGCATTATTCAAAACGCCAAAAGTTTTTTCAGAAGCCGCAAAGATATCACCGGCCCCCGCTAAAAGTGATTCTTCAGCGGTGGATAAGACATGCCCTTTTTGTAACCGCACGGTATCTAATAAGTGGCGATAATCACGCAAGGCGACGTTCTCATCCAAATACGTGTCTAATTGTGCTGGCGTCAACGTCAAAATGGCAGGTTCAAACCAAGCAGTCGCTGCTGAAACTTGAGCCGTTAAGTTCCCTGCTTGATCATCTAATGCTTGATTTTGACTATTACCAGTATCTTGATCACTCTTTAAGCTTGCATAAACGGCGACCTTTTCTAAGCGCCGATACAAGTCTAAAATACCTTGAACCCCTGCTAAGACGGTTGTTGCTGAATCTGTAAAATGTTCAGCTAAGGCTGAAACCGTCGGCAAAGCCGCTTGAATTTGTTTAACATCCGCATCATAAGCGGCTTGGTCTGCATAAATAGGCGTTAAATCCCAGGTCAGTTGCGTCGGGACGGCTGACCGCGTTGGTAGGTGCTTGGTTGCTACCATATGTTAGTCCCTCCAATTAAATTGATATAATTTAGATTAACACAAAATCCTACCAACATTGGCTTACTTGTTTCACTTTTCGTGGGGCTGCCACTTAAGTTGCGCTGGATTTAAGCGCCAGTCAGCCCCAACTGGTTCAATCACTTTGGCTTGCTTTAACTCATGCACAACGGCAATAATTAGCTGACGAGCTAAATCATTTTTAGTAGGTAAACATGACCTTAAGGCCAATAAAGGCTGTAAAGTCGTCCAAATAACCGTGGTTAATTGAACCATCCTAAGGACCAGCGGTTGCTGACGTAATTGGATAAAGAGTTGTAAATACCAGACAAGATAAGTCGTCCGTAAAATTGGCGGTTTCGCACTTACCGGCACGACCCAAGCTGGCAGTTGACTCAGCGTTCCGCCTTGCGTATAGCAAATTTTTTGTAACTTAACGGCGGCGGCTTGATGCGTTAAACGGCCTAGTGTCAAGCGCTGTTGATACGTTTGGTAACGGGTTGCAACTTGCATTGGGGCAACCAAGACCGGTTGGTAAGCTAACAGACCTAACACCGATGTCGTTTTAGCCAATACTAGCTGGCGTTGATACGTCAACGGCTCCCCATCATACGTGGCTATATTCAATACTAATAATAGCCCATTAAGATTGACCTGCCAAAAGGCCAAGTAACAGCCCCATTGCTGATTATAATGTAAAAATTTCAACGCTTTAGCATTAGTCCGGAGTACGCGTTGATACGGTGACCCTAACAGCCATAAGACGCGATAACCATGATTGCGATAACCTTGTGTCCGTTCGGCCAAGCGTTCGACTGACAATGGTGAACATTGAAATTCTAATGCAAGTGGGCGATTTTGGCCTAATTGTACTAAGACATCCGGTCGTTGATGGATTGCTGGCAATGGTGCTTCTAACTGGACCGTATAGCCACTGGCTTTAAACCATGACGCCAATTGCTGTTTGCCTTGTAAATGTTCAGCCGTCTCCCCTTCTGAAAAGGTGTGACAATCCTGAACAGACTGATGGGCAAAATGGGCGACCATGACGGTGCCGTGCTTTAATCGCACCGGCGCCTGACAGCCTGGACAATGATACGTTGTCTGGCGTTGTGCCTCGGCGGCAGCAATTAAGTGGTGCTGTTCGTCCTGAGCCATCAGCATAGTCATCACGCTCCCTTTACCCATCAACTCCGTGAGCACCATTTATCTCCACTAAAAAAGTTGCTACCAAAATTTTGGTAACAACTTTTTTGATGCTATTTAAAGTAATGACGAACAGTTTCTAAAGCGGCATTCGACATAATCTTTTCACCATGTTCTAGTAAAACATCTGCCGTTACCTTAGTCGCATTGGCATATTCCAACACCACGGCGACATCATCTTTAATAACACCACTAGAAGTCTGATCAACAAAGAAAACTAATTCCAAATAGTACTTATCACGATATTTGAATAAATTAGACGCCAAACCTTCTGGCCGGAAAATTCGTGCTAATGAAATCACATCTTCAAAATTATCAAACTGTAAGACAAACTCTTTAGTTGGTGTATCAGGGTCATCAATATACGGATCTAAATCATTGGTATCCTTAGTCTGATTATGTTTGACCCCTTGTGGTTGATCATTATCATCAGTATCAGTTTGCATTAATTTACGCTTTAAATAATCTGAAACATCATCTTGCATCGCATGGTCATCTGATTGATCAGACGAATCAGTCGTCTTGGCAATCGTATCCTGCAAGCTCTCGCTATTCTTGCTAATGAATAATTCTAACCCATTTCGATTAGGTAAAACTTGGAATGTTACCGCATCATTATCTTGAAATTGATGATCAACATCAACTTCTTCTAAGATACTATAAAAGAAACTTTCAATTTGCTTATGATTCCCTAGTAAATCCAGTACGCGAATACCGCGCTCATTGAGATCATCGTTGCCGATTAGAACTCGAATCGTATCTTCATTGATTCGTTCCATCTCCATTGCAGATCCACCCCTTTCTAAGTGTCAAGGGCCATAATCACTATCATAATTTTAACTTATTTTAGCGCATTGTAAAGTAATCTATCTGAAAATAAAAAAATTGACTAAATTAGTCACCCAATTAGCCAATCGTTTAAGTTATAGATTTGCGAGTTGTTGCGCTTTTAGTAAGGCTAATGTCCGAATTTTCCGTGGTAAGAAGCGCCGAATTTCATCTTCATTATAGCCAACTTGTAGTCGTTTTTCATCTAACATAATTGGTCGACGCAATAAACTCGGATCCTGACTAATCAACTCATAAAGTTGATTTAAAGAAATATCATCAATGTCTACTTGCAATTGCTGGAAAGCCTTAGACCGCGTTGAAATAATTTCTTCCGTACCGTCTTCCGTCATTTGCAAAATACCTTTAATTTCTTCAATTGAGAGTGGATTAGAAAAAATATTGCGTTCAACAAAATCAATATCGTGCACCTTTAACCAAACTTTTGCTTTTCGACATGAGGTGCAACTTGGTGAAGTATATAAAGTAACCATTGAGTATCCTCCTTTTGCGTCGTCAACTTCAGTTCTTTGCTACAAATAATATTATACCTTTTTTCATTATGTTTGTGAATACTTTTTCTAAAAATAATTTTATTTTATTTTTAAACATAATATACACATGTTACGTTTGTGTCCTATAAAAAGTGAATAAAGACTTTTAATCGCAGTTTTGTCATTTATTAAATAGCACGCAATTTAGGTATGACTTATTATGATTATAAATGTAAATAGATTAAAACTAAAAAAAAAGCCAAATCTTCATGACTTGGCTTAGAAACATATCATTAATCTAATACTAACTGTAAATATTTTTTAGCAACCACAACCGGAATTTCGGATCCAGCTGTCACCTGTGCTTCAGCTCGTAATTGCTCAGCATCAACATCCTGTGGTAAATGAGTTAATAACAACTGCTTAACCTGTGCTTGCTTGGCAACTACACCTGATTGTGCCGTGGTCATATGCCACATTTTTCCTGTCTTATCAGCCGTAAAATTAGTATCCGTCATTAATAACTGCGACCCGGCCGCAAATTCAGCTAATTCCGGGACCCATGCTGTATCCGCTGAAAATGTCAATTGTTCGCCAGTCGCCCGTTCAACTAATTTAACCGCAAAGGCTGGGACTGGATGTTTCGTCTTCATAAAGGTCACATCAAAAGGACCTATCTGGTTAACAGCCGCTGGGTCATAAGCGCGTCCCTCAGTTGCACCGGCCCAAGTTAACGCCCCAAAGTTCAAGGGGTCTTCAGTATGCCCGTAGATGGGCAGAATTGGCGTTTTACGATTACCTTGACGTAATTGCCAATAATATTGTAAAACACCAACATCGGCTGTATGATCGTGATGATAATGGGTTAATAAAACTGCATCTAGCTGTAAAGGATCGAGAATCTCCTCTAAAGCATTCAGCGCACCGGAACCACAGTCTAATAATAATTGGTAATTTCCAGCTGTAACCAAATAAGCACTCGTCCCGACACCGTTATAGGGATAGCCACCATAATATCCTAACACTGTTAATTTCATTATTACCATTCCCTTCTGGCTCTATTTTAACTTAGATTTTAAGAAAATTGAAACCGTTCACCTAACATATTTTCAATTGTTTTAGAAAACACGTATAATAATAAGTGTAATAATTTAAGGAGTGATATTGATGAGTAAATCTATTTCAGCAACATTTGGAACCCGTAAAATTTTGACGATGCTTCAACAAAAGCATGCGGACCGTGACTTACTACTCATGCAAGCCAACGCTACTGAAGATCGCTATATGCTACTTGACCTCTCTGGTGACAAAACAGTTTTTGCCAGCCCTGTTTCTTATGATGTGCTACTTGCTAAAGGTAATGAAGATTGGCACGGCATGACTAGTTTTATTTTCGTCGATCTACCAATGGAGGAACAAAAAGTCTTCAATTCTAAATTTTCAGCTTTTCGGGCTGATTTTGAAAAGCCAAATGGCCTTAAGCACTTTTGGATCTTACGTGAAGCCAAAAACAATGCTGCTTTCGTGATTGTCACTAATTGGCATAGTGATTCTGAATATGCGGTTTGGTTACGGAGCGAGTCTTTCAAGCCCTTCGCTAAATACCTTAGCTCGGACTATGATTACCACGAAAGTCGTTACGCCTTTGTTCGTTCATTAAAATCATAATTTCATAGTAAAACTTTAGCATCCAAACCAGTGTTACTTTGTGATTTGGATGCTTTTCGTTTGTTATAAGATGCAGACTACAAAAAAACTGATATTCTAGAAGAATATCAGTTCAATAAGACGGTCCGTACGAGACTCGAACTCGTGATCTCCTGCGTGACAGGCAGGCGTCCTAACCAGCTAGACCAACGGACCAATTGCGGGAGCAGGGTTTGAACCTGCGACCTTCGGGTTATGAGCCCGACGAGCTACCAGACTGCTCCATCCCGCGATAATTTGTATAATGACCCCTACGGGATTCGAACCCATGTTACTGCCGTGAAAGGGCAGTGTCTTAAACCACTTGACCAAGGGGTCATGTTTATATATGGAACTAACGGAGAAGGAGGGATTCGAACCCTCGCACCGCTTGCGCGATCTATACCCTTAGCAGGGGCACCTCTTCAGCCACTTGAGTACTTCTCCAATGGGCCTAAATGGACTTGAACCATCGACCTCACGCTTATCAGGCGTGCGCTCTCACCAACTGAGCTATAGGCCCCTAATAAAAGCGGGTAACGAGAATCGGACTCGCGACTACAGCTTGGAAGGCTGTCGTTTTACCACTAAACTATACCCGCATCATTTAATGCTATGGCGCGGGACAGAATCGAACTGCCGACACATGGAGCTTCAATCCATTGCTCTACCGACTGAGCTACCGAGCCATTTTAGCCATAAAAAATATTTACTTAGTGTAACGGTCCGTACGAGACTCGAACTCGTGATCTCCTGCGTGACAGGCAGGCGTCCTAACCAGCTAGACCAACGGACCAATTGCGGGAGCAGGGTTTGAACCTGCGACCTTCGGGTTATGAGCCCGACGAGCTACCAGACTGCTCCATCCCGCGATAATAAAAGGAGGATGAGAGATTCGAACTCTCGCGTGGTTTGACCCACCTGACGGTTTTCAAGACCGTTCCCTTCAGCCAGACTTGGGTAATCCTCCATATAAAGTTGTAACTAGGAACTTGTCCACTATTATTAGTAGATGGACCTTGTAGGACTCGAACCTACGACCGGACGGTTATGAGCCGTCTGCTCTAACCAACTGAGCTAAAGGTCCGAGCACTTATTCCTATCGCGGCAGGGGGGATCGAACCCTCGACCTCCCGGGTATGAACCGGACGCTCTAGCCAGCTGAGCTACACCGCGATTTTGATAAATAATCAATAATGACTATCTAATCGGGAAAACAGGATTCGAACCTGCGACCCCCTGGTCCCAAACCAGGTGCTCTACCAAGCTGAGCTATTTCCCGTTATATGCACCCAGTAGGAGTCGAACCTACAACCTTCTGATTCGTAGTCAGACACTCTATCCAATTGCGCTATGGGTGCTTCATAAAAGTGCCGAGGACCGGGATCGAACCGGTACGGTTATCACTAACCGCAGGATTTTAAGTCCTGTGCGTCTGCCAATTCCGCCACCCCGGCAACACTTATTGAAAAGCGGAAGACGGGATTCGAACCCGCGACCCCCACCATGGCAAGGTGATGTTCTACCACTGAACTACTTCCGCATAATTATTCAGTTAATGCCGACTAGAGGATTCGAACCTCCGACCCCCTGTTTACAAGACAGATGCTCTGCCAACTGAGCTAAGTCGGCATGACTTAACGATTAACCACAACTATAACATCTTATCATGTTAGGTTATGTAAAGCAATGAAAACTTTTTAAAACTTAACTATTGAACCGTGCCAATGAGCCGTGACAGGCTCGAACTGTCGACCCTCTGATTAAAAGTCAGATGCTCTACCAACTGAGCTAACGGCTCAAATGGAGGATACAGGGCTCGAACCTGTGACCCTCTGCTTGTAAGGCAGACGCTCTCCCAACTGAGCTAATCCTCCAAATGTGCATGGCAACGTCCTACCCTCGCAGGGAGCGATCCCCCAACTACTCTCGGCGCTAAGAAGCTTAACTTCTGTGTTCGACATGGGAACAGGTGTATCCTTCCCGCCATCGCTACCACACTATTGGAACTAAATTTTCAAATGTTACATTTAACCTTGCGGTTAAATGAGCCGTGACAGGTTCGAACTGTCGACCCTCTGATTAAAAGTCAGATGCTCTACCGACTGAGCTAACGGCTCAAATGGAGGATACAGGGCTCGAACCTGTGACCCTCTGCTTGTAAGGCAGACGCTCTCCCAACTGAGCTAATCCTCCAAATGTGCATGGCAACGTCCTACCCTCGCAGGGAGCGATCCCCCAACTACTCTCGGCGCTAAGAAGCTTAACTTCTGTGTTCGACATGGGAACAGGTGTATCCTTCTTGCCATCGTCGCCACACTATTGAGAAACTTGTGCTCTCAAAACTAGCTAATATCAAATTGTATTTTTCATCTTACCGGAACACCAATTACTTGGTTAAGTCCTCGACCGATTAGTATTAGTCCGCTTCACACGTCACCGTGCTGCCACTTCTAACCTATCTACCTGATCATCTTTCAGGGATCTTACTTCCATAAAGGAATGGGAAATCTCATCTCGAGGTGTGTTTCACACTTAGATGCTTTCAGCGTTTATCACATCCATACGTAGCTACCCAGCGATGCGCCTGGCGGCACAACTGGTACACCAGAGGTATGTCCATCCCGGTCCTCTCGTACTAAGGACAGATCCTCTCAAATTTCCTACGCCCGCGACGGATAGGGACCGAACTGTCTCACGACGTTCTGAACCCAGCTCGCGTACCGCTTTAATGGGCGAACAGCCCAACCCTTGGGACCGACTACAGCCCCAGGATGCGATGAGCCGACATCGAGGTGCCAAACCTCCCCGTCGATGTGGACTCTTGGGGGAGATAAGCCTGTTATCCCCAGGGTAGCTTTTATCCGTTGAGCGATGGCCCTTCCATACGGTACCACCGGATCACTAAGCCCGACTTTCGTCCCTGCTCGACCTGTCTGTCTCGCAGTCAAGCTCCCTTGTGCCTTTACACTCTGCGAATGATTTCCAACCATTCTGAGGGAACCTTTGGGCGCCTCCGTTACTCTTTAGGAGGCGACCGCCCCAGTCAAACTGCCCACCTGACACTGTCTCCCACCACGCTAAGTGGTGTGGGTTAGAGTGGTCATACAGCGAGGGTAGTATCCCACCAACGCCTCCACCGAAACTAGCGTTCCGGTTTCTATGGCTCCTACCTATCCTGTACAAGCTGTACAAACACTCAATATCAAGCTACAGTAAAGCTCCATGGGGTCTTTCCGTCCTGTCGCGGGTAGTCCGCATCTTCACGGACAATATAATTTCACCGAGTCTCTCGTTGAGACAGTGCCCAGATCGTTACGCCTTTCGTGCGGGTCGGAACTTACCCGACAAGGAATTTCGCTACCTTAGGACCGTTATAGTTACGGCCGCCGTTTACTGGGGCTTCAATTCTGAGCTTCGCCGAAGCTAACCCATCCTTTTAACCTTCCAGCACCGGGCAGGCGTCAGCCCCTATACGTCATCTTACGATTTTGCAGAGACCTGTGTTTTTGATAAACAGTCGCCTGGGCCTATTCACTGCGGCTGATCTTGCGATCAGCACCCCTTCTCCCGAAGTTACGGGGTCATTTTGCCGAGTTCCTTAACGAGAGTTCACTCGCTCACCTTAGGATTCTCTCCTCGACTACCTGTGTTGGTTTGCGGTACGGGTAGTTAAATACTCACTAGAAGCTTTTCTCGGCAGTGTGACATCAGACGCTTCGCTACTAAATTTCGCTCCCCATCACAACTTGTCCTTAAATTGATAAGCATTTGACTCATCAAAAGACTTGTTGCTTGGACATCCTAATCCAACAGGATGCACATCTTAGCCTACTGCGTCCCTCCATCGTTCAAACGCATTTAACTAGTACAGAAATATCAATCTGTTATCCATCGTCTACGCCTCTCGGCCTCGACTTAGGTCCCGACTAACCCTGGGAGGACGAGCCTTCCCCAGGAAACCTTAGTCATTCGGTGGATGGGATTCTCACCCATCTTTCGCTACTCATACCGGCATTCTCACTTCTAAGCGCTCCACAAGTCCTCACGATCTTGCTTCACCGCCCTTAGAACGCTCTCCTATCACGTGACCTAATGGTCACATCCACAGTTTCGGTAGTATACTTAGCCCCGGTACATTTTCGGCGCAGAATCACTCGACTAGTGAGCTATTACGCACTCTTTAAATGGTGGCTGCTTCTGAGCCAACATCCTAGTTGTCTGTGCAACTCCACATCCTTTTCCACTTAGTATACATTTAGGGACCTTAACTGGTGATCTGGGCTGTTCCCCTTTCGACGGTGGATCTTATCACTCATCGTCTGACTCCCGGATATGAATCAATGGCATTCGGAGTTTATCTGAATTCAGTAACCCAAGACGGGCCCCTAGTCCAAATAGTGCTCTACCTCCATGATCCTTCATCCGAGGCTAGCCCTAAAGCTATTTCGGAGAGAACCAGCTATCTCCAAGTTCGTTTGGAATTTCACCGCTATCCACACCTCATCCCAGCAATTTTCAACTTACACGGGTTCGGTCCTCCAGTGCGTTTTACCGCACCTTCAACCTGGACATGGATAGGTCACCTGGTTTCGGGTCTACAACCTCGTACTAAAAACGCCCATTTCAGACTCGCTTTCGCTACGGCTCCGACTTTTAAGTCTTAACCTTGCACGGGATCGTAACTCGCCGGTTCATTCTACAAAAGGCACGCCATCACGCATTAACGCGCTCTGACTTATTGTAGGCACATGGTTTCAGGAACTATTTCACTCCCCTTCCGGGGTGCTTTTCACCTTTCCCTCACGGTACTGGTTCACTATCGGTCACTAGGGAGTATTTAGCCTTGGGAGATGGTCCTCCCGGATTCCGACGGAATTTCACGTGTTCCGCCGTACTCAGGATCCTGAACTGAGAACGTCTAATTTAATCTACTGGGCTATCACCATCTATGGCGGATTTTCCCAAATCCTTCGACTATCAAACGTTTTGGTAACTCAAATGTTCAGTCCTACAACCCCAAAGAGCAAGCTCTCTGGTTTGGGCTGTTCCCCGTTCGCTCGCCGCTACTTAGGGAATCGAAATTTCTTTATATTCCTGCTGCTAATGAGATGTTTCAGTTCACAGCGTTTACCTCCGACTAGACTATGTATTCATCTAGCGGTAACAGTTGATTAAAACTGCTGGGTTGCCCCATTCGGAAATCTCCGGATCATAGCTTACGTACAGCTCCCCGAAGCATATCGGTGTTAGTCCCGTCCTTCATCGGCTCCTAGTGCCAAGGCATTCACCATGCGCCCTTGTTAACTTAACCTCATTTTCCTAACGGAAAATGCGATTAATGAGTTTAGCGATTTAAAACTTCTTTAAAAAACTCAAAAAACGCGGTGTTCTCGGTTTAATTATGAAAAATTATATTTGATATTATCTAGTTTTCAAAGAACAAGTTTGAGAGTTAGACCTCTCAAAACTAAACAAAGTTTCAACAATCATGTGTAAGGTTTCCGTAATATTCCTTAGAAAGGAGGTGATCCAGCCGCAGGTTCTCCTACGGCTACCTTGTTACGACTTCACCCTAATCATCTGTCCCACCTTAGGCGGTTGGCTCCCGAAGGTTACCCCACCGACTTTGGGTGTTACAAACTCTCATGGTGTGACGGGCGGTGTGTACAAGGCCCGGGAACGTATTCACCGCGGCATGCTGATCCGCGATTACTAGCGATTCCGACTTCATGTAGGCGAGTTGCAGCCTACAATCCGAACTGAGAATGGCTTTAAGAGATTAGCTTGCTCTCGCGAGTTCGCAACTCGTTGTACCATCCATTGTAGCACGTGTGTAGCCCAGGTCATAAGGGGCATGATGATTTGACGTCATCCCCACCTTCCTCCGGTTTGTCACCGGCAGTCTCACCAGAGTGCCCAACTTAATGCTGGCAACTGATAATAAGGGTTGCGCTCGTTGCGGGACTTAACCCAACATCTCACGACACGAGCTGACGACAACCATGCACCACCTGTATCCATGTCCCCGAAGGGAACGTCTAATCTCTTAGATTTGCATAGTATGTCAAGACCTGGTAAGGTTCTTCGCGTAGCTTCGAATTAAACCACATGCTCCACCGCTTGTGCGGGCCCCCGTCAATTCCTTTGAGTTTCAGTCTTGCGACCGTACTCCCCAGGCGGAATGCTTAATGCGTTAGCTGCAGCACTGAAGGGCGGAAACCCTCCAACACTTAGCATTCATCGTTTACGGTATGGACTACCAGGGTATCTAATCCTGTTTGCTACCCATACTTTCGAGCCTCAGCGTCAGTTACAGACCAGACAGCCGCCTTCGCCACTGGTGTTCTTCCATATATCTACGCATTTCACCGCTACACATGGAGTTCCACTGTCCTCTTCTGCACTCAAGTTTCCCAGTTTCCGATGCACTTCTTCGGTTGAGCCGAAGGCTTTCACATCAGACTTAAAAAACCGCCTGCGCTCGCTTTACGCCCAATAAATCCGGATAACGCTTGCCACCTACGTATTACCGCGGCTGCTGGCACGTAGTTAGCCGTGGCTTTCTGGTTAAATACCGTCAATACCTGAACAGTTACTCTCAGATATGTTCTTCTTTAACAACAGAGTTTTACGAGCCGAAACCCTTCTTCACTCACGCGGCGTTGCTCCATCAGACTTTCGTCCATTGTGGAAGATTCCCTACTGCTGCCTCCCGTAGGAGTTTGGGCCGTGTCTCAGTCCCAATGTGGCCGATTACCCTCTCAGGTCGGCTACGTATCATTGCCATGGTGAGCCGTTACCCCACCATCTAGCTAATACGCCGCGGGACCATCCAAAAGTGATAGCCGAAGCCATCTTTCAAACTCAGACCATGCGGTCCGAGTTGTTATGCGGTATTAGCATCTGTTTCCAGGTGTTATCCCCCACTTCTGGGCAGGTTTCCCACGTGTTACTCACCAGTTCGCCACTCACTCAAATACTATATCACTCAGGTGCAAGCACCGTCATTCAATAGCCAGAGTTCGTTCGACTTGCATGTATTAGGCACGCCGCCAGCGTTCATCCTGAGCCAGGATCAAACTCTCAAATTAATGATGAGTTCTAAAAAAGCTCATTTAGTACTTGATTTAAAAATTGTTTGTTTACGAATTGACTTCGCAAATGTTTGCTATCAATTCAAGAATTGATAGACCCTACACATTTGATTTGTCGAAACTTTGTTCAGTTTTCAAAGGTCTAATTTGTTGGCTGATTACCTCAACGCAACTATTACATAATATCATCTCATCTTTATCGTGTCAACAACTTTTTTTAAAAGTTGAATATTTATACAACAACGATGATTTTCAATTATACTATCGAAACGTTTTGGACTAGCCGTTTGCTAGCTCTCTCGCAGCGACAAGATATATATTATCAAGAATTAGTATGCAGGTCAACCCCTTATTTGAATTTATTTTGATAATTTTTCAAATGCAGGCGTCGTATCCACCTTAACACTCGTAAATAGGCCATGTAACTGACTTGCAGAAACAAAGTTTAACCCGCTATTAGCAAAGGATTGGCGGACTTCATCATCAACTTGTAGATGATTAAAAACAAATAGTGCAATCTTTTCACCATCAACCTCAGCAGTAACGGAATCATACAGGCGGAGTTGGTCAACATCTACGCCAACCCCATTTCTCAATTCTGATAGCACTGACGCTAAGGGACTTTGACCCGTTAAAACCGTCAGATGATAGAAGCGATACTGATTTTTTTGCTGCTGCACTAAAAAGCTCGTCCCAGTTGTATCCATATTAATAATCGTTGCTGCTACTTGCTTAGTCATGAATGAGCCTCCGTTTTCAAACGATGCAATGAATCTTCAATCCAACCATCTAAATGAGTTGCAATTGGCTGAAAACCATTATGGACATGGCGATTCGTCCAAAAATGTTTATGCCGGAACGTCTTATAAATTTCTAGATCACTAGTCGTCTGGTCTGGTCGCTGTTCAACACAACGTAACGACAAGCTGATTTTCTCCGTGTATTCATCAATGTCTAAAACCACGACGTCCACCGCTTGGCCCACTTCTAAATAATCAGCCACACTTTTAACATAACCTTCATGACATTCGGAAATATGGATTAACCCCTGATGGTCGGCATCTAACGTGACAAATGCCCCATAGGGTTGAATACCCGTGACATGTCCATGGACTTGCATGCCAATTCGATAATCGCTCATTCGTTAGTCCCTCCTTAAATTAATATTCTCATGTATTATAACCTGAATCAATTGGATTTCAAAAAATATATAAAAAGAGCGCCGCCTTAGCGACCCTCTTCTTTAAAGCTTTAGTCCTCAATGGCAATTGTTTCAATAACAACGTCTTTGACTGGCTTATCTTGCATCCCCGTTTCAACAGCGGCAATTTGATCAACAATTGCCATGCCATCGCTAACAGCACCAAAGACAGTATGGTGGAAATCGAGCCATGGTGTCCCACCATTCCCATAAGCCGTGACAACTTCTTCTGGATAATCGGCTGACTTCATTTGATCAGCCATCCCAGCATCTAACTGTGGCTTTTGTACAATGAAGAATTGACTACCGTTAGTATTCGGCCCAGCATTAGCCATCGATAAGGCGCCACGCAGGTTAAATACTTCTGGTGAAAATTCATCTTCGAACTGATTGCCCCATAAACTTTCGCCACCCATGCCAGTTCCCGTTGGGTCACCGCCTTGAATCATAAAGTCTGGAATAATGCGGTGGAAAATAATACCATCATAGTAGCCTTTTTTCGCTAGGCCAACAAAATTCTCAACACTTTTAGGTGCTTGTTCTGGGAAAAGTTGTACCTTAATATCCCCATAGTTAGTCTTAATCGTTGCTTTTGGTCCTTCGACCTTGGATAAATCTAATTGTGGATAAGCCACCAAAATCACCTGTCTTCTCTTTAGAATACTTCGATGATACAAGAGAATCCCAATAAATGCCAGTAAAGTTCGTCTGATTTCTTAACGATTTGTTTGCGATTTGTCGACACGAATAGTATTCATTAACGTTATCTGGTATGCTATATCAGAAATATTTATAACTACTTTGGAGGTACCTATGAGTTTTTTAATTGATTTTGTGCTACATATTGATCAACACTTGATCACAATCGTCAATAGTTTTGGCATCTGGACGTACTTAATTCTGTTTGCCATCATCTTCATTGAAACTGGTGCAGTCATTCTGCCCTTCCTACCTGGTGATTCATTGCTCTTCGCTGCTTGTGCCTTAGCAGCAAATCCCAGCTACGGCCTGCACATCTGGACCTTTGTTGGGTTATTCTTAGTTGCCGCCTTAGCTGGTGACTCGTTGAACTTCTTAATTGGTCACTCCTTAGGTGAAGCGCTGACCAGAACGTCGTGGTTTGGTAAACTCATTAATCAAAAGCAACTGGCTAAATCCGAAAAGTTCTTTGAAAAACATGGTGGGATTACCGTAACTATCGCCCGTTTCATGCCCATCATCCGGACCTTCGTCCCCTTTGTAGCTGCTAGCAGCCGCATGGACTATCGTCAATTCATCCGCTACAACGTCATCGGCTGTATCCTTTGGGTCGCGTTATGTTGTGGTGGGGGTTACTTCTTTGGTAATATCCCGTTCGTCAAAGAACACTTCTCCATAGTGGTCATCGGCATTATCTTAGTTTCCTTAATTCCAGCCGTTTACTCCGCCTTAAAAGCGCGCTTTGGTCAACCAACAGCTAGCGATGATTAATAACTGATTCCACAAAAAAGCACGTCACTCATTCACAGTGACGTGCTTTTTGCTTTAATCTAATGTCTTTAAGGCTTGTTTACCAACTGACAGGCCATATGCAAACGCCCATTCTAAAATGATAATAGCTAATCCAAAACACTGTAAGAAAAATGTATCCGGCAAAACAATGATGATGCGATCCAGCAAAGGATCAAATAACCAATCTGAATTGCGGAATAAGATTTCATGGAAGAAAATAAAGAACTGATCAAAATTAACCGCCATGATTGCTGCAACTATCGGTGGGACCCATAGCGCAGTCTGCATGGGTAAGACTAACCGCCATAGTTGCCGTTGTCGTTTTAACCGGCGCCAAAAATAATAGGTCGTCACACTAGTCACGATAAAAACGACGTAATCTAACAAGAATAGCTTTTTAACATCTGCAAAATGAATCAAGGCGCTGGTTGAATCCGTGAAATCGGTCATTTTTAATGATGTGACCCACGGAAAATTCAGGTAGGCCAACAATTGAAAATAATTCGTCATGAGCCGACCAAGCGACAGATTCACTAAAGCCCCGAGCTGCTGACTCCAAGCGTTGACGTAATATAACCAAGTCGCATTAATCGTTAAGATGATGGTCCCACTGAGCAACCATAAGTACAGTCCTAGCCATTGCAACCAATTTTTTAGCTTATTTAGCCACACCATTGTCTAAGTCCCATTCGTCCAATGAATTCACTTCATTAGTTGGTTTAATCGCTTGTTGCGCCACTAGTTCCGGCGTTGAAACACCCGTATAAACCAATAATGAATCAATATCAAAGTTAATTGCCGCTGAAATATCGGTCATATAGTTGTCCCCAACCATGACACAGTCTTGCTTGGCTAGGCCGATACGATCGACCGCCTTTTGCATAATGATGGTTTCTGGTTTGCCGACATACGTCGCCCGCTGTTGGGTGGCCCGTTCAACCATCGCAATAACTGAACCGGCTCCCGGCACCAAGCCACGTTCATTGGGTAAATTAGTGTCAGCATTCGTGCCAATAAACTTTGCGCCCCGCTTAATCGCTAAGGTCGCTAATTCAAACTTATGGTACGTCACGTCATAGTCCAAACCGACAATGACAAACTTAGGCGTCGTTTCATCAAAATAAAAGCCCTGTGACAACATTGCGCCCTTTAAGCCAAGTTCACCGATGACATACATCGACTTTTCACCAGTTCCTGCTAAATCATTGACATAATCAGCTGTGGCTAAAGCCGCCGTATAGACATTGGCAGGACTCACATGAATATCATGATTATCCGCCAAGTTCGCTGCAACATCCGCCGGTGACTTCGTCGTATTATTAGTCACTAATAAAAAGTCAGTCTCGGTCGCTTGTAATCGTTCAATAAAACGCTTGGCTGCCGGAATCCGTTCTCGCCCTCGATACACTGTGCCATCTAAATCAATTAAATAACCCTTATACTTACCCAATCTAAAAAATCCTCTCTACTTCTGCCGAATGGTAAAATGCCGTTTTCCACTCGTTTGTTTAGTGGTTTGTGCTTGTCGGCCACTGCCAGCATTAACTTTTGCAGGCGTCTGCCGTTTTTCGCTGAACGGCGCTGCTTTTTGCTTCGTCGTAAAGCTCTTACTCTTATGGCGCTGCTTACTCTTACTACTACTGCGATTGCTACGGCCGCGCGACTGGTTAGTCGTACTGCCATTCCCCCGCTTACCGTGGCGGTCATCCTTACGTGGATGGCTCGTCCGTTTTGGCTTAATGACCCGTTCATTTTTCAAAATAAAATAAGCGCAACCGAAGTTACAGTATTCATACAAATAATCCTGAACAGCCCCGATTGTTTGTGACCGCTGAACTTCTTTGGTTTCATCACGGAAAAAGCCTTTTAACCGTAATTGTTCAAAGCCCCAGTCACCCACAATATAATCATATTTATTTAAAATTGGGCTAAACCGCTCGACAAATTTATCGAGATCGAAGCCATCATGATACTCAAAAACAATCTCAAACGGGTGTTTATTGACTTCGACGTGCGTTTTATCCGTTCGCAGTCCCTGATACAGATTTCGCCGTCGTTCGGCTTGTTGTTCAGCAAGTTCATCAATATGATCGCGATTCAAAGCGACACCACCTTTCTTATGATAACGGCCATTGGGTGCGTAAATAATCGCCGACAACCGTTCTAAATAATGCTTTAAATAAAATTTCCGTCTGACCATCAATCGTTAAGGTCGGGAAAAACGGGATGAATAAATGATGGTCCAATAAAGCAATTTGATAATTTTTAGTGAAATCAACAGCCTGGCCAGCCACTAATAACTGCTGCTTTTGTGGCAACCATTGGAGGCCCTGATATTGAATATAACCGAAAACTTGACCGCGAAATCCCATGCCGTGAATCTGATACTTATTCAAAAATGGCCGGGCAATTTCCATTTCGTAAACCAAGCGCCATAACGCTTGGCCCGATAATGTCACGCGAATCACATGCATGGCATGCGGTAACATCGTGTGCAAATCATTCAGATTTACTGGTCCAGCCGGCAAATCACGCATGAACAGGCCACCATTTAGCATCCCTAACTCAGTTCCGGCATAACTCGTAATCGCCGCTAAACCAAGCTTGGTTAACTCACTTTTATGATGCCAATGTGGGCGTAGCTGTTGCGGCGACACGGCGACAACTTGTTGCGCTAATAGTGTTTCGCCTTGTGCTTGCCACTCGTTAATTTCACCCGCATCCGTTGCTGCTACCGGTAACGTTTTGGTTGCGACCGTCTGCGCCTGACTAGCGACAACTTGGTGGTGACCATCTAACGTGAGGTTAATCTGACCAACATATTCCCCATATTTACCAGCGGCAGCAACTAAGACGCCGTGATCATTTTCGCCATTGACTAGCAAATGATGCGTATGACTCCCGATAATCACATCAATAGACGGATAGTGCTTGGCTAACCAACGATCCACATTAATACCTAAATGTGACATCACCACTAACACATCATATTGACCGGCATAGGTTTGCAATAATTGTGGCAACCGTTCCTTAACGCTCGTCGGGGTCCATCCATTGAGCGGATACGTTAAAATAAACGGCGCCGTAAAGGCCAATAACATGATGCGGGTCCCGGCAGGCGTCGTGATGAACTTAACCGGTTGGGCCCAGGCTGGTAGCGCACCAGTTTGGGTAGCCGTGATATTATCTAAAACCACCTCAAAGTTAGCCGCCGCATATAACTGATCTAACTCTTGATGGGTCAAACCAAGACCTTCATTATTGCCAATTGTGACTGCATCATACCCAATTTGATTCAATAACTGAACATTCGCTTGTCCACGAGTCGCTTCTGACAATGGGTGCGCCCGATCGACTGCATCACCTAAGTCTAAGGTAACGACTGTCGTTCCCGCTGCCCGTTGAAACGCCTGTTGCGCTAATAAGTATCGGCGAATCCGTGGCCAATTTTCAAAGTGTGAATGCAAGTCATTCGTATGCAAAATGGTTACTTGTTCACTCATCATCGTCGCCTCTCAATAATTATCTTTGTTAATCCTAAAGCATTCCATGAAACCGGTCAAGCACCCAACTAATGCCGCTTAGCAAAATCAGCAGCTTTGCCAACGACCATTTGTTCAATTTCTGCTAACGATAACGGCGCCCCAAAGGGGACTGAATGGTCTAGATAGGCCACTTCCGGCGTATCAACACCCACGTTTAAATTCTCTTTAACGTTAACGGCATAATGATGAATATGCCCATGCAGATTAATAATCTGATTAACAATGCCTAACATCATTGGATAGTGTGTCATGTAATACTGTCGGTGATCGTACTTAATTAAGACACCCACATCATGGAACTCAAACTTGGGTTGCCCATTTAACTGCGGATCATGCGCCGCCAAATACTTAAAAAAGTCGCGTGAATCATGATTGCCCTTAATAAAGATAATCTTACCATGTAACTGGCTTAAAATCGCCAAGACCCGTTCGTAAGATAGCTTAGCCGGACGGGTAAAGTATAAGGCGACATCACCCAAATGATAAACCGTATCTTGATCGGTCACGCGCGCATTCCAATGCGTGATGATGGCTTGATTCATTGTCGCGACATCTGGAAATAGCCGCGGTGCAAAATCATTTTGACCTAACAAATCAGCATGATAAAAATGCGTATCCGAAGTAAAATATTGCATACTAGTCCCTCGTTTTTCATTAATTGACGTTAACTTTAATTGTACCGCTTCCCCCGCCAAAACACACTGTCCCACGTTTCAGTGCGCAAAAAAAGCGTTTGGCTTTTATCCCAAACACTCAATTTCATTATTTAGTAGTTGCGAGCCGGTCCTGAACTACTTTGATAACATATAGTAAGACCAACCAAATCAAAGATGCAATAAGCGCAATTAACGTTTCTGTCTTCAAACAAAGCACCACCGCAATAAAAGCTAAGAAAATCAGAATGAAGTAATCTGAATACGGTGCTAACGGCATTTTAAACCGCTTTTTAGGTTGACGACCGGCTTGCTTGCGATAAGCCAAATGGGCGAGCACAATTGCTCCCCAAATGAAAATAAAGCACGTCGTTGAAATACTGGCGATTAGTGAGAAGACCTTCCCCGGCATAAACAGGTTCAATAAGACAGCAAGACCAATGACCAACGTTGAAAACCGTAAGGCATGGGTTGGTACCTGGCGCGTTGATAAGCGCCCCATTTTTTTAGCAAACTTACCTTGACCGCCATAAGTTAATGAAAATAACATGCGGCCCGTGCTGAATAGCGCACTGTTACACGAGGAAGCTGCGGCCGTTAACACCACAAAGTTAATAATTGCGGCTGCAGCCGTAATGCCAAGGTTCGTAAAGACTTGCACAAATGGACTATGCGCCGCTGAAAAGTAACGCCATGGGTACATACACATTAGGAAGAACAACGACCCCACGTAAAATAAAATGATTCGTAGCGGAATATTATCAATGGCCTTCGGAATAACCGTTTTAGGATCTTCCGTTTCTGAGGCGGTCATCCCCACCATTTCAATCCCAATAAAACTAAAAAGGACCATTTGAAATGAGAGAATCAACCCTTTGAGTCCATGCGGCATAAAACCACCATAATTCACTAAATTACCTAAACTAGCATGACCAACGGGCGTTTTTACCCGAAAAACAACCATCCCAATCCCAACTGCAATCAACGCTACAATCGCCGCAATTTTAATAATTGCGAACCAAAATTCGGTTTCCCCAAAAGCCGAAACATTGACCGAGTTCAAACCTAGTAACAAAATCAGGATGACAAACCCTGGAATCCATTGTGGTAACTGGGGAAACCAGAACTGCATATATTCACCGACAGCGGTAATTTCAGCCATCGCAATTGTGACCCAGCAAACCCAATAGGTCCAGCCAGCCACAAATCCAGTCCGATCACCCAGATATTGCTTAATAAAATCAATGTAGGAATGGGTATTTAAATCGGACAGTAGTAACTCACCTAAAGCCCGCATTAATAAGAAACACACCAGTCCCGTCACTAAATACGCAATTAAAATCGACGGGCCAGCTAAGTGGATGGACTGACCAGCACCTAAGAACAGGCCGGTCCCAATCGTGCCACCAATCGCAATTAACTGCACATGGCGGCTTTTTAACCCACGAGAAAGTTGTGTTTTCTCGGCAGGCTGTTGATTTTCTTTCATAATATCAGCACTCCCCTTAGAATTCATTATACGGGTCATCAGAACCGCATTCAAAAGGGCGCGCTCTAGTTTTTAGCAATATTGGTATAGGCCATTGGTGGTAGTTGGCGCCAATGCAAGTCGTCACGGGGCCGCTTGCGTTCGACCATTTCAGCATTAGCTATGAATTATCATTGTGTCAACTAACTAACCAATTAGCATGAACAACATGAAATCAAAGCACATTAAGATGAATAAGTTTCAATTGAATACCACCTGGCCTTAAAATGCACCTATGAAAAAACGCTGTAAAACCAAATTGGCTTTACAACGTTAACTCTAAATCACTTGTTATCAACTAACCTTCCGGATGACCGACACGTTCAACATCACGCGCAATCATTAATTCTTCATCAGTTGGAATTAACACCACTCGTACCTGAGCATCATCAGCGCTCAAGTCTCGTTCAACCCCACTAACCTGATTCTTAGTAGGATCAAGTTTAACGCCAAAATAGCTTAACTTATCAGCAATTCGTTGGCGCATCCGGGCATCCCGTTCGCCGATACCGGCTGTGATTACAATCGCATCAACGCCTTGTAGTTCGGCAATATAACTACCGATATACTTCACAATACGATTAACAAAGATATCAATGGCTAATTGGGCCATCGGATCATGGTCGCACCGTTCTTCTAATTCCTTCATATCGGCAGAACCCGCCAGCCCTAACAATCCTGACTGGGTATTCAAAATTTTCAACATCTCATCAGGATCAGTTAACTTGAGCTTTTTCATCAAATAAACCATCAATGATGGATCCAAGTCACCAGAACGGGTCGCCATCGTAATCCCCGCCAGTGGTGTAAAGCCCATTGACGTATCAATACTTTTGCCATTCTGAATTGCAGTGATAGAACTTCCCGCCCCCAAATGGACCGTGATTAGCTTTAAGGCAGTCAACGGTCGCTGCAGTAAGTGGGCCGCTCGCTCAGCCACGTAACGATGACTCGTCCCATGTGCCCCAAATTTACGAGCGC
Source organism: Lactobacillus sp. CBA3606 (assembly GCF_002970935.1). Classification (NCBI taxonomy): domain Bacteria; kingdom Bacillati; phylum Bacillota; class Bacilli; order Lactobacillales; family Lactobacillaceae; genus Lactiplantibacillus; species Lactiplantibacillus kimchii. The sequence goes on from NZ_CP027194.1 coordinate 766,020, forward strand.
CGAATTTTTCATAGTAGTCATAAGGTAGTGAATATAAATAATTTACGGCCGGCATACTCGTATGAAATGACGTGTCAAAAACAGCGACAGCTGGCACATTGGGTAATACCCGCTTAAAGGCTCGAATACCAACCGCATTGGCCGGATTATGCAGCGGGGCATATTCAGCCAAATCCTCAATCTGCTGCAAAACTTTAGCTGTAATAACGACCGAATCTTTAAAAATTTCACCGCCCGCAACGACTCGATGGCCCACGCCGGTGATTTCATCGTAGTTTTCAATAATGTGTAACTTAATGAGCTCATCTAAGATGATATTAACAGCGGTCAGATGGTTCGGGACCGTCTCAGTCTCGCGATATTTATGATCTAAGCCATACCGAATATGCACTGGTGACTGTTCGAAACCAATCCGTTCAATCGCCCCACTCGCAATCACCCGTTCTTGAGGCATTTCAAATAGTTTAAACTTTAACGTTGAACTACCAGCATTAATTGCAATCGTTTTCCCCATGCCGATTCACTCCTAGCGAATAATATTTTGACCAACCCAAGTATCAATTTGCGCAGTAAACGCTTCAAAAGCCGCTTTATCTTCAAAGGATGGAAATTCTCCCAATAAGACTTTACCAGCCTGCTGCGCTTGACCCCCTCGTTTTTGTAAGACGACCATTGATTTACGTGACTTTTCATCCAAAAACAAATTAGCCGGTAAATTCAATAAGCCTTGCAAATAAGCCGCTGAACTCATCCATTTCAATAGGCCTTGGGCTTCTTGGGATTGGAAAATAGTTGTTGGCACTAAGAAAACACCCCAACCGCCTGGCAATAATTGCGACATGGCTTGTTCCATCAACAAATGATGGGTATATGAATGCCCATTAGTTGCTTTCGTTTCGAAACCTTGAACCCGCTCGTCCAATGGATAATAACCGACTGGTAAGTCACCAATCGCCACATTAGTCTTAGGCATCACTAAAGGATCGATCCCATCTTGATGGAATAACTCAACTTGTGACTGTTGTAATTCCATGCTCATCGCGGCAATTGCCAACTGGTTATCGTCGTTATCAACCCCATAACCTTGAATAGGCGTTGACCGCGTTGGCTGTAGCTGATTAATCACCGTTGTCAACAAGTTACCGGTGCCGACTGCGATATCTAAAATGGCTAATTGCTCATCCACGCCAACTAACTTGGCAATTAAATAGGCGGTTAATAACCCAATCGAATCTGGGGTCATTTGATGGTTTGGATCTACCCGGTCATTATGAATCGCTTTTAATAATGCGAGTTGTAATGCCCGGCGAATCGTCTCCGCATCATATTGGCTTAACGTTACTGTCTGATAGAGTTGTTCCAAAGACGTCACTTGTGCAGCGTCAGGCTTTCCATCTTCGACATGGACTGATTGACTTAATAAATTATCACCCGTTTCAATCAACGCATCGACATAAGAGACGGATAGCTGTTGCATTAAAATCGTCACTGATTGATCTAAGACCTTAAAAAGCGTCTCAGTTGCTGTTTGTGCCAGAATACTCACCTCTCCAAAAAAACTTAAATACTCACTCATCTTACCGATTTTATGGGTCGAGTTCAAGCTGGAGCTTTGACGACACGCTAAAAACAGGCGTTAATTGGCAGCAACTGGGTTTGACGTTTTAGTGGTCGGACTCGGTTTTAGCGGCGCCGGCTCACGATACGCCTTGAGCATAAACCGATAGAGCGTTTGCCGCTGCACGTAACTGTTATATCGATGACTTTCAAAGGCCCCAAAAATCAGTAAAAAGCTCATGACTGATAATAGAATCGTGCCACGTCGTTTCTTCACGCTGGCACCTTCTTAGGTAATAGCAGCCGGGCCTTAAAAGTCTGCCCGCGGTCAGTTACAATCGTCATTTGCTGGTCAGCAGTGACGGCGTACTTTTTGACGTGTGCCATTAAATAAATAAAACCACTATTTGAATGAAGATCGATTAATTTGATTTGGCGGCCATCAAACGTTAATAGATATGTTTTCTGGTCTACAAACAATTCAACCGTGCCACCTGGCGAAATCCGACCAACTTTAAAATGATGGGCCGGGTTTTCTAATTCGTGTAACATCAGGTACCATTCAATCGCAGGCATGGTTTTCTGCCTGCGACTCATTAAATCACGCTGGCCTTGAAATAAGAATTGACCCACAATTAATAACACACTTAGCGCTAACACGACTTCTATCAAGGTAAAGCCCGCCCGCCTATGCATCCGCGATCGCATTCAATTGTGGTAATCGTTGCTGTTCATACTGATAACGCGCTTGTTCAATCTGTCGAATCATCGCTTGATCACGTTGCTGCATCATGACTTCTAAACCACCCCAAAAGCTGACTGCTAGCGTTAACAGGCTCAATGCCACTAGCGTTTCAGCCATCACAAAACCCGATCGTCGTTTAAGTAACATAGGCAATTCGATACGCTCCCCATCCCATAATTGACGTTAGTTTGATGCGCACATTTGGTCGTAAACTTGACTGCAAATAAACCGTCAATAAATTTGCATGACCATTTTTATTAATATTAATGAATTGCACAACACCCGCATGAAAAAGAGTTGCCGGCATTTTTACATCGGTCTGAGAAAGCGTCGTCGGTTCACCTGGAATCCACCGATTAAAGCGAATGAAATTACCATGAATTTCAACCTGTTGGCGGTGGCTATAGGCGCTTGCCAAAAAAACTTGTTCTTGCCATAACGTTTGAAATTGTTCCCAAAAAAGTTTTTCATGTCCCCGCTGCTGCGATAGACTAGGCGAACGATAAGCACCAATGAGTAACATCGTCCCCAGCAAGACTAAGACCACGGTCGTTTCAATTAGCGTAAAACCTTTAAGTGGTTTTCGCATTTTTATTTTCTGGCCGGACCGGATCGATTTTTTGGTCTAACGCTTGCTTGGCCTGTTGTGAATTCAAGTATTTAGCGGTCTGAAGCTCTTGGATGTTGACGGTCGTAATATCTTTATTCATGTCATTGGCATACATTTCGGCTTGATTTTGTACGACTTCAGTCAACGCTTTATTTTGGCGATCCCCGGCCGTCTTACGTTGGGCATTTAAATTTGGCACTACGATTAGCATCAGTAAGGCAATAATCGACAAAACAATCACCATTTCGATTAATGTGAATCCTCGGTGTGGTGCGCTGACTTTATGCCAGAATTGCTTAACAGTTTTCATTTTAAAATATCCCCCATTGAATTATACATTGGTAATAACAAGTTCAAGTAAGTGCCCACGATCACCACCGCAATTATCATAAACATCAGCGGTTGAATCCAGCTAATTAACCGATTTAAATCACGAATCAAGCGGTCATATTGGACGGTGGCGAAATAGAGTAGTTCTTGGCTCAATTGTTCAGTTGGACTTTCTTTACTGACTAATAACGCTAATTCATTCGGTAATAACCGATCGGCCTTAATGATGGCCGGTAGTGCTTGCCCGGCTAATAGTGCTTGTTCAACAAAAGTCCCCTGTTGCTGTAATAAAGATTGGGCTTTAAAATGCGCACTGACCTCACAGATTGCCCGTAACCCCAGGCCGCCCGATAACAACATGCCAGCATTTAAGGTTAAATAATACCCACAATACGTTTTAATCAAGGGCCCAATTAACGGCCATGGGGCTAACCAGCGAAATCGGTCACGGACTGGCAGGCGTCTTAAGTGTGCGCCAACAATGCCTAGGCTCAATAAACTTAGCGTGCCAAAACTTCCCAGCAATAATTGCCAAGTCCGCGCTTGGGCTGGCGCTGTGGCGACCTGACTAAAATTCGGTAAAATAGCGGTCTTCACCAGCACTAAGGTCCCGATGAGTAGTAACAATAACACCAATGGATATTGTAACAAACGCTTGATTTGCTGCTGTTGCAGCGCTTTGGTTCGCATCAAATGGCCGGCCTGTACCAAGGTTGGGGTTAAATCACCATGTTGTTCAGCAATCAACAGTTGATAATATAGGTCAATGCCAATATAAGCTTGCAAAGCGGTTGCTAAGTTATCGCCGGCCTGTAATCGCGCAATGACCGGGGTAAGGCGTTTAAACTTCTGGCCATGAATATCGACAATAAAGCGCATGGCGTCACGTAATGAAAAACCATTACTAATCAGATCAGCCAAAGTTGCAAATAAAATAGCTTGTACCCGGATACTCAAGCGCTTATTCGGCTTGGAGCCGTTGGGCCAATGCCGCACTAATCCGGCCCATGGCTTGTTGTTCTTCAATTAATTGCCCCCATCTTGCCGTCATCATCGTCGTGGCCTGTGCAGTGACTTGTGTCGGTGTCGTCACAATATCAAATAACGCCGCTTGTGACCCATCGGTCGTGGCGACTAATCGTTGATAGGTCGCTGCCACCAAGGCTTGTTGCAATGTCGCCGGTGCAATCCCCAATTGTTGCAACCGGGGACCAATTCCAAACACGCCCCGAGCATGAATCGTACTCAACACCAAATGCCCACTTAAGGCTGCCTGAATCGCCACTTGGGCCGTCTTTTCATCCCGGATTTCACCAATAATAAAGACCTCCGGATGGTGGCGCAACCCGACTTTTAATAAATCGGCATAAGTCATCTGGGCTGCGTCATTAACTTGTAGCTGTAGAAATTTAGGTTCATAAATTTCAACGGGATCTTCAATCGTCATGACCACCTGGGGACGTTCAACCTGGCGAACTAAATCATACATTGTTGAGGTCTTACCCGATCCCATCGGCCCTGAAAACAGAACTAAACCGGTGCGTTGCATCAACGCTTGTAACTGAGTCCGTTGACTCGGAATCAAATACTGTAAAGGTGTCTCGCTGGCCTGATAAAGTAACCGCATCACTAATGATTCACGCCCGAGGAAGTCGCCCACGGTTGAAATCCGTAAGTTCAAAACGGTCGTCGCTAGCGGAAACGTCATCGCCCCTAATTGAGGCCGCCGATGATCACTGATAGCCATGTTACTTTGGTACTTAATATGATTAATGACTTGTTGGGCCGTTGCTAAGTCCAAGGTCATTAACGGTTGCAATTGTCCCGCTGCTTGCAGTAAAACTTGATAGTCAGTCGTCGCCGGTAGCCAATAAATATCACTAGCCTGTTGGGCGACGGCTGCCTGAATAATGGTCATTAATTGGGTCTCAACGGACATCGCTTCACGCTCCTTTCATCCTTCAACTCCGTAAACCCAGTTTATTTAGACGAAAAAAAACACCTGAATTAAGCAATAACTTAATTCAAGTGGTCACATATTTAACTTCTTTTTTCGTCTAAGCGCGTTCAGCAGCGGAAATTTCAGCAGCCGTTGGAATTGACGGTTGCGCACCTAACTTTTGTACGGCTAATGAAGACGCCCGATTCGCAAAACGGACTGCGGCATTTAAATTACTGAAATCCGCTTGCAACACGGAACTCAAGGCCCCAATAAAGGTATCCCCTGCGGCAGTGGTATCAATGGCCGCCACTTTATAAGCGGGAACAAAACCATGCTCATGATTTCGCATCCAAAAAGCTCCTTGGCTACCAACGGTGATGATGACCGTATCAACCCCCATTGCTTGGAACTTTTCTGCCGCTTTAATCATCGTCTGCTCATCTGTGATGTGCACCCCGGTCAAGGTTTCCGTTTCTGTTTCATTGGGAACAATCAAATCAGTCACGGCTAATAATTGTGCGGGCACAGTCGTTGTCGCCGGTGCCGGATTCAAGATAGTCCGCCGATTAGCAGCTTGTGCCAATTCAAAACCATGTTGGGTTGCAGCTTGCGGCGTTTCAAATTGTGCAATCAAAAAATCACTCGCAGCAATCACCGGCTGCGCTAAATCGACATCCGCTGGTGTCACCTGTTGATTCGTACCACCATCAATTAAAATACGGTTTTCGCTACTATTATCCAACAAGATAAAGGCCGAGCCCGTGCTGGCAGCCGTACTATGTTGCACATAATTAGTCACTACCCCACTAGCCGTTAATTGCTTAACCATAAATTGCCCCTCGGCATCTTGACCGACTTTACCAATAAACGTGGTTTGAGCGCCGGCCCGGGCGGCGGCAATCGCCTGATTAGCCCCTTTACCACCGCCAGCAATACTTTTACCAGTCAGTGGCAATGTCTCGCCAGGCTTAGGAAACCGTTTCACGCGGAGAATGGTATCGACATTTAAACTACCTAATACGGTTACTTTATTCATTATTTTTCGTCCCTTCAAAAATACGCTAGCCTAATTTTAGCAAAGTGCCGTCCTAAGCACCAGTTTGAGCCAATATTTATGATAAAAAAAACTGGTTTAGTCTCATCATAAGACTAAACCAGTCACTTTAAATTGATTAATCTGGGAAATTAGCGGCTTCATAAACTTCTGAAACATCGTCATTATCTTCAAGTTCATCAATCATGTGTTGTAACTTTTCAACTTTATCCGTTGGGACGTCCGTCAAGGTTTCAGGAATCATCGTTAATTCCGCATTTTCAAGCTTATACCCCTTGGCTTCCAAGGCATCCCGAACTTCAGCCAATTGCTTTGGATCCGTATAGATTTCGAAAGCTTCATCACTGGATTGTAAATCATCGCCACCAGCATCTAAAACATCCATTAACATCGTGTCTTCATCCGTGTCTAAATCTTCACGTACAATCACGATGTAACCTTTACGGTCAAACATATAGCTCACTGCACCAGAGGCCGCTAAAGCACCACCATGATGAGTGAAAGCAGAACGAACCGCTGCGGCCGTCCGATTTTTGTTATCTGTTAATGCGTGAACCAGAACAGCGATACCACCAGGGCCGTAGCCTTCGTAGGTAACTTCTTCGTAGTTCGCCGCACCGGAGCCACTACCTTTATCCACTGCCCGTTTGATGTTATCTTTAGGCATGTTGGCAGCTTTAGCCTTATCCATAATCAACCGCAATTGCGAGTTAGAATCTGGATCAGGACCTCCGGCTTTAACAGCCATGTAAAGTTCGCGAGAGATCTTTTGGAAAATCTTCCCACGTTTAGAATCTTGGGCGTTTTTACGTCCTTGAATGTTATGCCATTTTGAATGTCCTGACATTGTGACTCCTTCTTTCTTTATTTATTCGATTTATGATTAAACATACGGTTAGTAGTTTAACAAATAAACCGGTTCATTTCAAGGTCTAGACCTAGTCTAACCGATTAAGGGCGCAAGTAGGCAAAGCCATGACCCTCTAATTCAACAATCCGGACCACCCCGGCTGGGACGACTGTCACCCCGGCCACTAAATCACTAATGGCAACGTGATGACTAGTTAACGCATTTTGACAAGCATCAAGCTCAACTTGGGGCTGTGCTTGAATAAATGGTTGCCATACCGCTGACGTCAGCGTTGTCACGGCCGGTCCGTTCACCACTAGCACAATTTCACTAGTTGGTTCTGCCGCCAGCAAGTTTTCAATATTACTCATCACCATCGCAACTTTTGCCACTTCATCTAGGTGCACCACAACTTTTGCCATCATTTCACCGTCGACTTTCTAATCCTTTAACTTCTAGATTTCTTAAATAGTGATAGCTCGCCAACATGTTCGCACAAGTTGCATCCGTTTCATCGGGCACCTCATAAATCATGCTTGCCGTTGGATTCAGTACTGGCAAGACGCGTTGCCAGTCAATCAACCCCGTGCCTAGCGGTAAACTATCGTGTTGTTGGCCCAACGAATCGACCAGATGATAATGTTGGATTAAGGGTCGGAGCCGTTTTAAGCTCAACATCGTTAAGGCCATATCGCCATGTAAGCCAATAAAAACATGACTCAAATCACAAACTAACGGTAAGTGATGTTGAATAATCAGTTCATCCAACTGCGGATCACCATACATAAAACTCGGCGTGATGCCATTTTCAATCATCACATGCCCTTGGCCTTGCCGCACTAACATATCTAACCGTTCGAAGACCGTGGCTCGTGCAGCTGCCAGTGACGCATATTCAGTCACGAGCGCAGCACTTTCAGCACCGCCATAGCCGCCATGAACTAACAATCGAACATCTAGTTCAACGGCTAATGCGATTAATTGAGTCGTCGATTGCTGTAAAAATTGATACGCTTTTGCTTCACGGTTGGGATCTAATAATTGGTCTAAATGAACGCCCTGGTAACTCATCGGATGATGGACAATCACATCGGTAGTCACCTGCGCTTTAACAAAAGTAATCGCTTGTTTTAACCGCTGAAAGGCCGCGGGTTCAAAATCAGCCGCACTCGTGAAAAATTCAAAGGTCGTTGGTCGGTATTGCAACCGATTCATCAATTGATCTGGTTCGCTAGACGCCTTTAAGCCTAATTGGACCATTCCTGGTCGTTTCGGTAACTTTAATGTTGCCATCTCGCATGCCCTCTTTCTATTCATCGCAAAAAAGCTCAGAACCGAAGTCCTAAGCCTAGTATACCCTACCTGAAACTATTCAGCGGATTTGGTCGAATCACGCCGGACAATCCCATATGGTAAGGTGATTGTCTTTTCTTCGAGTGGTTTATCATTCATTAATTTGGTCAACATCCGCATTGCCACTGCACCGATATCATACAAAGGTTGCGTAATTGACGTGATTGACGGCCGGGTAATCTGAGTAATGATCGTATCATTACTGGTGATCACTTCTAAGTCGCCAGGAACATCTACGCCCGAAGCCATGCTAGCATTAATAATACCGGCAGCCATTTCATCGTCGCCAACGAAGACTGCAGTGGCACCACTGTCTGCAATGACCGGTTGTAATTTTTTACCGGCATCGTAAGAATAGCCCGCTTCATAAACCAAGCTGTCATCAAATGGCACATTGGCTTTACTCAAGGCTTGCTTGTATCCTGCCAAGCGATATTCTGCATTAATTGATTGTGACAAGGGTCCTAAGGCAATCGCAATCTTCTCATGACCACGCTTAATTAAATTAGTCACGGCTTCTTCAACTGCGGTCACGTAGTCAATGTTGACACTAGGCGTATCCCCTTCAGGATCAACGGTCCCAGCTAAAACCACTGGTGCTTTGGCCCGCTTGAATTCAGCCCGCAACTTGTCATCAATATGATTTCCCATAAAGATAATCCCATCAACTTGCTTGGCCATCAACGTATTTAACACGTTCACTTCTTGTTCACCAGCGTCATCAGAGTTCGTTAAGATAATATTGTATTTGTACATCATCGCAATATCATCAATCCCCCGTGCAAGTGACGCAAAATAAATATTAGTGACGTCGGGAATAATGACGCCGACCGTCGTTGAACGTTTGCTAGCTAAGCCACGTGCCACGGCATTTGGTCGGTAATCAAGCCGTTCGATAACTGCCAAAACCTTCTTACGAGTCGCTGGTTTAACATTGGGATTCCCATTAACGACCCGGGAAACTGTCGCCATAGAAACCGCCGCTTCACGTGCCACATCATAAATCGTTACTGTTTGTTTTTCCATATAAAATAGCCCTTTCTTACTTGGTATCATTTGTTTTCATTCGTTTTCATGCAACATCAACCAATATAGCAAAATTATGGCATTGTTGCAACTTTATAACCTATTGAAATCGCTTTCATGAAAATAATACCTTACTTGTTTCCAAAATTCAAGATTTTACAACGCCTTAACCAAATTTTCACCATTAAATTTGCCCCTTTTCTAAAGCAACAGCGCTATACTATCTTATATGGTAGGAACCAAAAACTTATTTTTGAGGAGTGATTGAAATGGCAGATTACACCAACCTGCAACAAGTACGCCAATGGACCGTCGATAATCACGTTGACGTCACCTATGTAAGTGACTTTCACACAATTTCATATCTAACTGGATTTGGCAGTGATCCGATTGAACGGACACTAGCCTTGTTCGTTTTTGCGGATGCGGAACCCTTCCTATTTGCGCCCGCTTTAGAAGTTGAAGCAATCAAAGGTACTGGCTGGCCTTATCCCGTTTATGGCTATTTAGATCATGAAGATCCCTATGCTTTAATTGCTAACCATATCACGGCCCAACTAACTGACCCTAAAGTTTGGGCTTTAGAAGCTGGTAACTTAACGTTGGATCGGTTCCAAGCGATTCAACAACAATTCCCAGCAGCTCACTTTGATAAAAATCTATCCCCAATGATTCAAAAGTTACGCTTAGTCAAAACACCGGCCGAACTTGAAAAATTGCACGTTGCCGGCAAATGGGCTGACTTTGCATTTGAACAAGGCTTCGCTGCCGTTAAAGCCGGCCGGACTGAACAACAGATTGCGGCCGAACTTCAATATGCCCTAATGAAAAAAGGGGTTATGGAGATGAGCTTTGGCACGTTGGTTCAGGCAGGGACCCACGCTGCGGAACCCCATGGTGCCACCAATCAGACTCAAATCAAACCTAATGAATTAGTGCTCTTTGATTTAGGCGTGATGTGGGACGGCTATGCTTCAGATGCCTCACGGACAATTGCTTACGGTCAACCAACTGCTAAGCAAAAAGAAATCTATGACGTTTGTTTAGAAGCGCAATTGACAGCCCAAGCCGCAGTCAAGCCAGGGATGCCAGCTGAAGACGTCGACAAGCTAGCCCGCGATGTCATCACTAAAGCCGGTTATGGCGACTACTTCATTCACCGCCTTGGTCATGGACTTGGTCAAACTGACCATGAATTTCCATCTATTATGGCCGGCAACCACATGCCATTAGTTGAAGGCATGTGCTTCTCAATTGAACCCGGGATTTATATTCCAGGGGTGGCCGGTGTTCGGATTGAAGACTGTGGGGTCGTTACTAAAGACGGCTTCGACCCATTCACGCACACCTCAAAAGACTTAAAAATATTAGCCCTTTAATTACTAATATCAAAATCGCTCGGCTATCAGCTATCCAGCTGGTATCCGAGCGATTTTTAGGTTAGTTTACATTAAGGTAAATCGTTGCCGGCAGCAAAGTAAATATCATACCATTCCTGCCGCGTCAATTGTACACCAGTCCCGGCGATACTTTCCGTTAAATGTTGTGGATTCATCGACCCAAGAATGACTTGCATGTGGGCCGGATGCCGCAAAATCCAGGCTGTCGCAATCGCATTTTTAGTCACGCCCCGACTGGTTGCCAAGGCTTGCAGTTTCGCATTCAGCGTTGGAAACTTAGGATTATCAATAAACGTTCCAGCAAACATCCCGTATTGATAAGGCGACCAAGCCTGAATCGTCATTTGATGTAGGCGTGAATATTCAATAATTTCACCATCGTGATTGGTGCTGGCCGAATCCGTCATATTCGTGTGGAAGCCAAATTGAATCGGTCCAGTGTGCATCACGCCAAATTGTAATTGATTAATGATTAACCGCTGACTTAAAGCCGCTTGTAATAAAGCCACTTGCATGGGATTAAAGTTAGATACCCCGAAGTGCCGAACCTTGCCAGCAGCTTGTAACTCGTCAAAAGCCGCTGCTACTTCGTCCGGTTCCATCAAAGCATCCGGCCGATGCAACAAGAATGAATCCAAATAATCGATCTGCATGCGTTTTAAAATACCATCAACAGCCGCAATTAAGTGGGCCTTTGAAAAATCGTAACGTTGGCCAAATACTAAGTCACCCTGACTGCGCTTGGGGTCAAGGACAATGCCCCCCTTAGATTGAATAAAGAAATCTTCACGTTTTAAGCCACTTTGTTTAAGCGCCGTCCCAAAAATCGTCTCTGATTGACCATTCCCATAAATATCGGCACCATCAATAAAGTTAACCCCTTGATTGTGGACAGTTGTTAAGACCTGCGCTGCTTGAGTGGGTGTCAGACTCACCATGCGCATAATTCCCAGGGCCACCGCTGAAACTGACGTGCTCGTTGCGCCTAATTGAACTGTTTTCATTGCCATAAAACTCCCTCCAACTTCATTAACTGCACAAAAAAAGACTGAGCTCAATACTCAGTCTAGCAGATATCATCGGTTTATTCTTTGGTTGTATCTGGGGTAGCGCTTGAATCATCAGCATCAGTGGTCGCGTTTGTTGGGTCACTTTCCACATCATCTGGCATCGCAGTCGTCGCCTCACTAGCCGCCGTAGCTAAGTCAGCGTCTGCTGAATCACCAAAAGCCGCCGCACTATCAATCACAATATCATCATTAGCATCGGTTGAATCAGCTTCAACGCGAGCTAATTCAGAACGCAAACTATCCGTAGCTTGATCTAAGCTCGAACTGAAGCTTTCACCGGCTTCACCTTTAGTCGCTTGATATTGATCAGCAAAATCAGCCACCTTTTGTTTGGCATCCGCAAATTGTTGACTAGCTTCCTCTTTAAAATCAGCCGCAGCATCATTAGCGTAAAAGGCATAATCAATGGCCCGGTCTTTAAAGTCGGCCACCCCTTGTTGTGCCCGTTCCTTTAAAGTAGCTTTTTTATCAGCATCTAGCTTCATGACGGCCGTCGTAATTGCGGCGCCACCCAATACTAAACCGAATAAGAATCCTTTTTTTGACATTGTTAATCCTCCTCGCTATTCTTCTTTGATCGCCGGTTCCGATAAACATCAAAAGCAGCTTTACCAACCTTGGAAGCACTTGAAAACTTGTTACGTTTTTCGTTGTTTTTCCCAACTTTAGCCGTTAATTCACGGGTCGCGGCATTCAAATCAGAAACACTCTGGCCTAAGTCACCCATCGCTTGGAAAGCTGGATCAATCGTTGCGACCTTGCCATTAACATCCTTTAATAATTCATTCGCATTGGACATAATTTTTTCAGTTTCATGTGAGAGCGCATCGACATCATCCGTGATGGCACTTAAACTTCGGTTAACTTCGCCCATCGTTTTCGTAATTCGCACTAAGAAAATCCCGATGAAACAAACTAGTAGTAAGAATGCGATAGCGGCAATGATGCCCGCAATATGTGTAATCATCTTAAAATTCCTCCTTCAACTGCCTTTAATATTAGAATAAGCATAGCATTGTCATAATAATACTGCAACGAAAAAAGTGCTTACATCCTCGTGAGACTAGTCTACCAATTGTCGTAAACCGTTGCCACTGTTGTTAGCTCGCGTAACCCAGTGATGCCCAGCAACTAGCTTGGTTCCCACGTTAAAATCTGCTAAACTAGACTGCAGACCAACTTAACGAGGGTGAAAACATGTTTTTTTCAACAGTCCTAGGGGTGAGTACCTCTAAGCAAGTCTCCGTGTGGGTAAAACTCGCGGCTAAAATTGATTGGCAACAAATCTTAATTAACATCGGCGGTAAACTGCTCGAAATCGTTCTATTCAGTTTACTCTTTTGGATTATCGATCGCTTAGGTAAACACTTGATTCATCACGTGTTTCTCACTAACGCTCATACCAACGATACGGCTTCTAATCGTATTTCAACGATATTCACGTTATCCTTGAATATTTTTCATTATGTGATGATCTTTTTCTGGCTCTATGCCCTCTTATCGGTCTTAGGGGTTCCCGTGGGGACTTTAATTGCTAGTGCTGGGATTTTCAGTGTGGCCTTAGGATTAGGGGCCCAAGGCTTTGTTAGTGACATCGTCACCGGCTTTTTTATCTTATTAGAAGATCAAATCGATGTGGGCGATTACGTTAAAATTGAAACCATTGAAGGCACCGTCTCGGCAATTGGCTTAAGAACGACGCAAGTTACTAGCCCCGACGGCTCACTGAATTTTATTCCCAATCGCAAAATTATGATTATTAGTAATCAATCTCGCAATGATATGCGCGTTTTAATTGACCTACCTATCACTACCGATACCCCAATCGACGCCTTAGCGACTGCGATTAAAGCCACAAACCGTACCTTGGTCCCCAATTATCCAGACATTATCGGTGATCCAGATAGTCAAGGTGTGACTACTCAGACGGATGGCACCTTAGTCTTCCGCGTGCAATTTTACGTTAAAAATGGCATGCAGGTCACCATTCAACGAGATTTTTTAGCTGCTTACTTAGCCGCAGCACAAGCAGCTGACATTCAGCTCCCATCCCCCACCTTAACGTTACAACCGCATTCAAAAGCCTAAGTAGCAAAACAAGTGTCAATCAACCCCCGATGGGTGCGATTGACACTTGTTTTTTCATCAGCTACACAGTTCGTAACTGATTACGATGCGTCAAATAACCCGTCATCGCATTAACCCCAGCCATGATAGCGCTCGTATGCGGCACCATATGTTCTGAATGGAGTGAATAAGGACTATCCACTCCTAGCCAAAACATCGTCCCGGGAATTTGGTGAATCAGATACCCAAAATCTTCACCCGTCATTGCTGGCCGCGTTTCGATAAAGTTAACGGCATCATCATTTTGCATGTACGTCATAAAATCAGCGGTAATCTGGTCATTGTTTTCAACCGGATAATAACCCCCCTGATGTAAATCCAAATCAATTTGACAATCGTAGGCTAACGCAATGCCTTCAACAATTGTCCGAACTCGCCGTTGAATATGCAAATTCATTTCCTGCGTTAACGCCCGAATCGTCCCATCAATCTGAGCTTCACCCGCAATGACATTGCCGATAGTGCCCGCCGTGAAGTGGCCTAACGTGACCACGCCACTTTGAATAGGATCAACATTACGCGCGACGATTGTTTGCAATTGTTGGACCAAAGCAGCCCCCGCAACAACCATGTCATTAGCTTGATGTGGAAAGGCAGCATGACCACTTTTACCGGTTAAGTGCGCGTGGATCTCACACGTTCCTGCAAACAAAGTCCCCATGCGACACCCAATTGCACCTGCAGGTAAAGCTGGATTATCATGAAATGCAAAAATTTCATCCGGCATCCAGTCATCCAAAGCACCACTTTCATATAAGCGTTTGCCACCAGATGCATTTTCTTCCGCCGGTTGAAAAATAAAAATCATATCCGTCGTCGGTTGATTAGTCGCAAAATAACTCAGAATGCCCAATGCAACTGACATGTGAATATCATGACCACACGCATGCATCTTACCCGGATGCTGTGAGGCAAATGGTAAATCCGTTGCTTCCGTCACGGGTAACCCGTCAATATCAGTCCGATAACCGATACGATAGTCATGGCGTTGACCACTCACTTTAACCAAGATTGCCGTTGGCACCGCCGCGACCGTTTTGATAGTCAACCACGTTTGCGGCATGGCTTTAATAATCGATAACAGATATGCCTGCGTTTCGTGTTCTTCCAAGCCAAGTTCAGGAATTTGGTGGAGATGTTTATAAATTGGTATTAACTCATTTTCCTGTAAGACCATTGGTTGTCCCTCCACGCTTAGAGCTGACGTAATTCACTCATGAGTTCTGTTTTACTCTTAGTTTTATCATCAATATCTTTTAATTTACGAGCAGGAACGCCACCGACAACGGTGTTTGGTTCAACATCATTAATCACGATGGCCCCAGCCGCAACTACAGCGCCTTTACCAACATGCACGCCTTCCAAGACAACGGCATTGGCACCAATCAAAACATCATCATCAATCCGAACTGGTTGTGCCGACGGTGGTTCTACCACGCCAGCTAACACAGTACCGGCACCAATATGACAATTCTTACCCACAATCGCCCGGCCGCCTAAAACTGCGCCCATATCAATCATGGAACCTTCACCGATTTCGGCACCGATGTTAATTAAGGCACCCATCATAATCACGGCATTGTCGCCAATTAAAACTTGGTCACGAATAATCGCACCGGGTTCAATTCGTGCATTGTATTGCTTCAAATCAGTTAAGGGTACCGCTGAGTTGCGCGCATCATTTTCTAATTCAGAATCCGTGATTAACGCCGCATTGGCCTTTAAAAAGGGTTCGACGTCGGTCCAATCACCAAATAAAACGCCAGCATTACCGCTAAAAAACGTCTTAATCGTTGCTGGTGCGTCTAGTTGGTCTAATTGACCCTTCACATAAACTTTCACCGGTGTTTTTTTCTTCGCATTACCAATGTAGTTAATAATTGCTTGTGCATCTAATTTTGCCATTGGAACCCCTCCATGATGTTTTTATTTAGCTTTTTCGCTAACGGAAAAATCTTTCTCAATCATATCATATTGCTTACCAATTTCGTGGGCCAAGAAGTTAAAACTCTTCATAAACTCTCGGCGCGTAATAATCCCACGGAAAACACGGTCAGCCGTGACAACCGGCACAAATGGATTATCGACCATTAAATGCAAGGTGGTCTCAACATCCGTCACGGTTGCCACCGTTTTGACCTTGGTTGCCATCACATCACAGACTCGCTTTTGCATTAAAACCTCTGTATTCAATTGGTCAAAACCGAGCATCTGTTCCGTAATTAATGGCAATGAAATCAAGCCTTCAAAGTGCCCTTCATTATCCAAAACTGGAATTCGCGAATATTTAATCTTCGTCAATACTAAAAAGGCATGGTACAAATTGTTATCAGTTTGGACGTTCGCCACAATATCGGCCGGAATCAAAAAATGGTCCGTATTGCGCATTAATAAATCCGCTACTGGTTTAATTAGCATCGTGTGACCCTCCCTTAAGAAGTTACCCCCTTATTCTAACCGAAAATCACGGTAAGTTGCGGGGAATCTGCTCATCTTTAAGGATTTTTTAGCGGGCAAAGTGAAATTTCAACGCCTTAACTGGCCGTTGTTGGCGATCATAATATTGCACCTCAATGGCAGCTGCTTGAACGTCAACAATGGCATAGGTGCCACCTAACTGGGTAAATTCACCCCGTGGATAACTGATACTGCCAGGATTTAAAACCAATAAGCCGGCATGCCGTTCGACTCCTAATTGATGAGTGTGCCCCAAAAAAGCCAGCTGCGCATTGGCCGCCTGGGCAGCCGCAATCAGATGATCCAAGCTCAGATTAACACCAACTAGATGACCATGCGTCATATATACCTTAACGCCCGCCACCGTAGTCGTCACTGCCGTTGGGTACTGATTATCAAAATCCATATTACCTTGAACGACGTGCATCTGGTCAAAGACAGCATCATCCGCCGCCAGCTCTGAATCACCGCAATGAAAAAAAGCATCTACTTTATCTTGATAAGCCGCTAGTAATTGCACCAAAATATCGCGATCACCATGACTGTCACTCACAACTAAACATTTCATTTTTGCGGTGCCCACCATTCATCAAATTTAGTCATTAATTGCCGTAAGGCTGCGCCGCGATGACTAATCGCATTTTTCTCAGCCGCCGTTAATTCCGCCAATGATTTTTGATACTGGGTTGACCAAAATAACGGATCATAGCCAAACCCATTATCGCCACGCGGCGCAATTAAGATGCGCCCTTTTAACTCACCGGTGACGACTAATTTTTCACCAGTCGGTTGCAGCGCAACTAAAGTCGTGTGAAAGGTTGCTGTCCGTTGTGCTTCCGGCACGCCACCTAAGTTAGCCAATAACTTCGCATTATTAGCTGCATCATTATGATCCCCCGCATACCGTGCCGAATAGACCCCTGGATCACCATGCAACGCCGTCACCATTAACCCTGAATCATCGGCGATCGCCGGTAACCCCGTCGCCTGCACGACAGCGGTCACTTTCTTGGTCGCATTCGCTTCAAAGGTAATGCCGTTTTCTTTAATCGGTGGGATCGTTGGAAAATCCGCTAACGTTTTAATTTCAATCGCATACGCCTTAAGCATCGCACTAAATTCACGCGCTTTATTGTCATTGTTTGTCGCAATAATTAAAGTTTTCAATTTAGTCCCCCCCTAAAGTTGTTTGTGTGACTTGAAAAGCTGGTTGTTGGAGCCAATTTTTAGCAATCGTCGCAAAGTGTGCTGGCGATCCAGTCGTATAATAGGCATCCGGATAAGCTTTAGTCGCACTCGTATTTTCAATCCCCAGATAATCTAACATGAAAGAGACGTCATTAATCGTTTCCGCCCCTGAATCAATCAAGGTCACGTCTTGGCCGACGACATTTTGAATCAAAGGACGTAGCAGTGGATAATGTGTGCAGCCTAAGACCAACGTGTCAATCCCGCTTGTTTTAAATGATTGTAGCGACTCCGCAACCACCTTTTTAGCAACAGTGGACTGATACTCGTTAGATTCCACCAAGGGGACAAACTTCGGGCAAGCCTTGGAAATCACCGTGGCGGTCGGGTCCTTGGCTAAAATGGCATCCCGATAGGCATTACTGCGAATCGTCCCTTCTGTCGCAATCACCCCAATTCGGTTGTTCTTAGATGCTTTGAGCGCCGCTCGTGACCCTGGTGAGATAACCCCAATCACTGGAATTTTAAGTTTCGCACGTAAGTCGGGTAAAGCCGCAGCGGTGGCCGTATTACAAGCAATCACCAGCATTTTGATATCTTGTTTTAGCAAAAAAGATGCCATCTGCCAAGAAAAGTCGCGGACTTGTTCACTGGGGCGTGGGCCATAAGGAAGCCGGGCCTGATCACCAATGAAATTAATGGTTTCCCGTGGCAATTGCTTAAGCGCTTGCTTGACGACGGTTAAGCCGCCCACGCCGGAATCCATGAAACCAATTGCATGTTCATTTGCCATATTAAAAATCTCCGTTCGCTGAATTCTGAAACTTCATTATGGCCTTTTTTGAAACTGATTTCAAGCCAGACCCGGCGGCTTAAATTAGTAAAGTTTCCACTCAGATGGTCGAAAAAGTTCTGCATCTGACCAGAAACAAGGTATAATATTTATTATGAAGTGGCAATGATGCCGCGATTAGACATGGAGAGGACTTATCATGACGAATGCCTTTTATTCTCAATTTGCAGGTAATGCGATTAAGACTTCAGTTTTAAGTGTTGAGGTTTTACGCGATGCCTTGTTACCAAACTTGCTGGGAGCAGATAGTAGTGGGATTCTCTACTGGGCTGGTAAGGATTTAGCGCGCCAATTTCCAGTCGCAACGACGGCTGACTTGGTCACTTTTTTTGAACAGGCTGGTTGGGGACACTTACTAGTCATCAAAGAAAGCGCAGATTTAATTACCTATGAATTAACCGGCGAACCCGTCGCTCGTCGCAGTTATGCTATCAAAAAACCAGACTTTATGCTCGAAACTGGCTTTCTCGCTGAACAAGCTGTTCAACGCGTTGGCTGTGTTAGCGAGGCTAAGCTGACCTTTCAAAATAAGATGCGGATCCGGATTGCCGTTACGATTGACCATAAACAACCCATCACTAATCACGATCCAGCCACCCCAATTGAAATCGTGCAGCCATTAGTTGACGAGACGCCAACTGATGAGACCACCCCTGAGCATCAAAACTAACCCATCATTTATTAACTGATGGCTGAAAAAACGACTAAGTTCGGCCAACCGCCGTCACTTAGTCGTTTTTTATCGCAAAAAAAGACGCACAGCCTGAACTGTGCGCCTCCTTAACCTCATCGTAACCGGCTATGCTTCAACGTAAGTTGCTAAGGTCTTTTTAATTTGTTCTTTTGAATGGTAACCAACCAAGGTATCGACCACTTCACCGTCTTTTTTAACTAATAAAGTTGGAATACTCATAATACCAAAGTTTTGCGCCGTGTTTGGGTTCGCATCCACGTCCATTTTATTGAAAGTAACTTGATCACCCATCTCACCGGCTAATTGTTCAACTACTGGTGATTGCATCCGACAAGGACCGCACCAAGTTGCCCAAAAATCAGTTAGTGTAACGCCCTTTGCAGTATCCGTTTCAAAAGTCTTATCAGTAGTAGCTTCGACCATTTTGATCGGCCTCCCTATATTTAGTTATTTACTATTTGTAAGTATATCAGTTATGCCCAAAAGAACAACTAATTTGCCTACAATCTATTTAAAATTAACTTCAGTCGCCCCATTGCCACCGTGGTTCGGCGCAGCAAAGTGGAATGACTTCACTTGACGGTTAGTTTGTAAATAGTCAGTAATTCCTTGTCGTAAAGCCCCGGTCCCTTTACCATGCACAATCGTGACAGCAGGATAGCCTGCTAACAAGGCGGCATCAATATAGCGATCGACTTGCGTCATTGCATCTTCATATCGTACGCCTCGTAAATCAAGGTTGGGTGCCACATGACTGGCATTAGCACTTTGAACCGTTGCCCGGGCCCGCTTCGGTTCGGCTTCCGGCTTGACCTTTTCTAAATCAGCCACTGAGATCTTCATTTTAAGAATTCCCAGTTGAACTTCCCAAGCTTTGGCCCCCATTGACCGTACTAAGACCCCACGTTGCCCGTATGACTTAACTAACACATCGTCGCCTTGATGGAAATCTTGTTTCGCTTTTTCATGTCGCAAGACCCGATTCTTTTTAAGCTTCGGTTGTTGCTCCAGCGCATTTAAGGCTCCCTTCGCATCAATCAGCTCATTTTCTTTGATCGTCGCTGTCCCACTAGCTAATTGCTTTTTACGCAGGTCGCTAATGATTGCATCCGCTTGCGTCTTACTCTTTTCAACGATTGCATTCGCTTGGGCCTTGGCAGCCTCAACCAATTGGTCTTTTCGTTGCTCATAGGCATTGAACTCACTCTTTAATTGCTTATGCAGCTTATCTGCGTCAGCTAGGTCAGTTGTAAGCCGCAACTGTTCATCTTCAACCTGTTTGCGCTTAGCAACTAAGTCAGCAATCATCGCATTCAAGTCTTGGCTATCCGTATCTGTTAATGACCGGGCCTGCGCAACAATACTAGCTGGAATCCCTAATCGTTGGGCAATATCGAGGGCATTACTCCGCCCAGGAATCCCCACCAATAACCGATAAGTTGGCTTCAACGTGGCTTCATCAAATTCCATACTGGCATTGATCGTATCCGGCCGATTAAAGCCGTACGCTTTTAATTCCGGATAATGGGTCGTGGCAACTACTTGAGTATCTTTAGCGCCAATGGCATCCAGAATGGCAATGGCTAAAGCAGCCCCTTCTTGGGGATCGGTCCCGGCTCCCAATTCATCGACTAAGACCAAGCTACGGTCATCGATTTGAGCTAGGAAGCTTTCGATATTTTCCATATGGGATGAAAAAGTACTTAAGTTTTGTTCAATCGACTGCTCATCACCAATATCGGCAAAGATTTCATCGTAAATGCCAATCCGACTCCCTTCATCCGCAGGGATAAACAGGCCAGATTGCCCCATCAATTGTAAGAGCCCCAACGTTTTCAATGTGATTGTCTTCCCACCAGTATTGGGTCCGGTAATGACAATTGCTTGATAATCCGTCCCCAACGTGATGTCGTTAGCCACGACCTTCTTTTGATCAATCAACGGATGCCGAGCTTGACGTAAGAAGACTTCATTTTTGCTAGAAACTTGCGGTTCAGTCGCATGCATCGCATGGGCATACCGGGCCTTCGCATTGATAAAATCAAAATGACCCAGAATTTCTGCATTGGCTAAAATTTCCGTCTGATAAGGTGCAATCAAGTTGGATAATTCTTCTAAGATACGCTGTTCTTCTTGTTTTTCAGCAACTTGATTCTGGCGTAACCGGTCATTTAGCGCCATCACGGCCTGTGGTTCGATGAACAAGGTCTGTCCACTGGCACTTTGATCATGGACAATCCCCCCAAAACGGCTGCGATTTTCAGCCTTAACGGGAATTACATAGCGATCATTACGAATGGTGATGATTGGATCACTGAGATACTTGGAATCCTTACCCCGGGTATACTGTTCCATTTTGGCCCGAATCTCAGCTGCCGTCTTACTGATATGCCCCCGAATACTGCTTAACTCCGGTGACGCTGAATCAGTGATGTGGCCGTCACCTTCGATGGCATTCGCCAATTGTTTCGTCACGGCTGGTAAAGTGACCAGTGCTTGGACTTCATCAAACAAACGGCGGACGCCATTCTCTGGGGCTTCCGCTAAGAGCTCCTCAAAAAAACGCGTAATGGCTTGCGTCGTTTTTAAGACCCGCCCAATTTGACCGAGTTCACTCCCATTTAACGTCGCACCAATGGCTAAACGCTTCATATGGGGGGTAATATCCGCTAACCGCGCAATCGGAATACCACCTTTAAGCCGGTAAACTTCGGCCCCATCGTTGGTTTCATCTAAAGCCAATTGAACAGCGTCTAAATCAGTCATTGGCTGTAACTCGTTTAATTCTTTTTGACCAGCAGCCGAAACCACGTAAGGTAATAGCTGCTGTTTAACTTGTTGGTATTCTAAGGTGGTTAATACTTTGGAATTCAATGTAAATCCCCTCTCATTGTACGACTTACCTAAATGGCAAAAAAAAGACGATGCAGTTATTCATTGGCATCATCCGCTTGCATCTTTAATAATTCTGCTTGTTTATCCACCTGATCTGAAATCGCATTGAAAGCGAGTAACGTCGCAATCTCTTGGTCAGACAGGTCGGGGGCTAACTTCTTTAATTGTTCAATTTGGTCGTTCATCATCCGCGTCACCGTTTGCATGTGACGGTCGGATGCGCTGCCGATGATCGTATAAGTGTGACCATCAATCTCGGCTTTGAAACGCCGCTTGTTCGCAGTCATCAACATCCAGCTCCTTATTCAATAACACATACTTTGCAATATAAGTATATTTTAGCATGAATGCCGTGGTTATGCGACCTTTGGGCCTAAACTCACCATTAACTTAATCAGACCATCAAAAAAGCCATTGCCAGTAATCAAACATTGATTACCAACAATGACCAAACTTAACTTATTCGTGTTTTTTAGCCGCACGCTTCGATCGTCGGCGACCCAAGTAATATGCTAATAGGACCAATAAAATAATGAGTAAGAGCAGCCCAATGAGCAACCACCACCAGAAATGGGTGGTATTTTGCAAATTCCGGTTGGCGTGTTGCGCTTGCGCAGCTGTAATCGTAAAGTTCCGATTAAAAACCCAGCTTTGAGTCCCTGACTTCGCTACTAAGTGCAATCGATACTTACCAGCCTTTAATCGCTGCTGCTTCGTATTGATTTTATAATCAAAGTCGGAATCCGGCGCCATTCCTAAATCATTTTGGCGGGACGTATAAACAGTTTTGCCAGTTCGCGTCATCACTTTACTATTAATCGCTAATTTTTGAATGAGTTGCGGGGCAGTGTTAGCCAAATTAACTAACACCGCTGGACTAAACTTTGCCTGACTATCCGTCCCCGTTGTAATCTTGGTTAACTTCAGCTGTGGCGCAACCACATCAGCCACATCTTCACGCAACACAATGCCAAGCGCTAATGCATACTGATTGTGAATCCGAAAGCCCTTTTTGTTGGTCGCTTTTCCCGTTGATTTTGCAGTATTGACCACATAGAGTGCCCCTTCTAACATGCCTTTAAACGCCACTTGCGGAACGTGGTATGTTAGCTTAATCAGCCGTTTTTCATGCGCCTGAAGCGTCACCTGTTGTGGCACTTGAAAAAGGGTCTTCAATTGATACGGCACCGTCGTTTGTTGCGCAGTTAAGTTCGTCGTGTCATAGGCCTCTGAACCACTTTCGGTCGTGTAACCACTGTTCACCGCTAACTTGAGCGTCAACGGTTGATTCGTCAAGTTAGTCGCCAACACCTTTAACGTCCCTTGCTCGTTTGGCTTAACTTGCAAATCAAAATACGACACCCGCTTTTGCTTTAACTGATGGCGATCACGTACCATCTGGAGCGTAAAACCAGCTCCCGTGTCGGCTTTCGCTAATAACGGGACACTTAGTAACCAAAAACTCAACGTTATTAGCCACCAACTGGCTAACTTAAAAATCCACTTTTTCCTACCCATATTATTCGTGGCCCCTAGTCTCTCCTAAGTTAAATTAATGATTCGCTTTATGGTGTGGTCGTTGATGCGGTATTACTCAAGGTCCAAGTAATCGTGGCATCATAAGTGCCGGCATTCACACTAGACGCTTGATCCAATGCTAAAGTACTCGTGTCAGCGGTAGTAGCCGTAGCGGCACCAATCCCACCAGTTTTAGCACTCGTATTATCCCAAACTTCAGCCGCGGCGGTCCCAATGGTCTTCGCATCAATCCCGTTGCTAGCGGAATAAGTGATGGCACCATTGACAGATGTACTGCCGTTCTTAAATGGACTGATGGCTGCTTGGACGTTCCAGTCTGGGGTAGTGGCCCCACGATAGTCACTCACCGTTAGTTCAGCGGTTTTGGCGCCAACAACCGTCCCACTTGTTGCGGTAGCCGGATTAGCGACCCCAGCGCCAGTATAGGCTAACGTTGGATTAGTCGTCATGACCGTCTTAACATCCGTATTCGCAAATTCAAAATCTGGGACACTAGTCAATTCTAGTTGACCGGCATCGACCGTAAATTCACCAACTGAATTGCCTGCAGTAACAGCGGCAGTATCAGCGGCTTGCGCTGGTATAACATAAACCGCACTTAGCCCTAACGTCGCAACTAACCCTAAAACAAGTTGCATCTTCTTCATGAAATTACCTCCAATATAATTTTTTAATCACGCTAATCATCCGTGGTGGTCAAATCATAATTCAGGGTCCAACGTAGTGGCACTTGGTACGTATGCCCCCGTTGAATATTCGCTGAACTGCGATTTGCATCAACTTGCATTGCCAACGTTAATTGGGTACTGGTGGTTGGCGTGGTCGTCTTAGATAGTAAGTCAGTTGAATCATCATTAAGACTCATCTCCTTTGAAGTCGCTGTATCTCCGATTTGATACTGATAAGTCATAATCGAATTATCCGCGACTGGCAAGGCGCCATCGGCCAAAGTTTGATTCAAGTCAGCATCGGCTTGTAAACTTAGGCTCACTGGTACTTGCCAATCATTCGTTAAAGTCACGGTTTGTTGCCCGCTATAGATTAGCGCTTGATCAGTGACTTCGTTTAACTTAAAGACATTTGGAATGGTTGCTTTGACTTGCCCCGTGGTCACAACTTTTAAAGTCGTCGTAGGGTAAGTCGTCGCATTGGTTTTCAAGAAATCAGCAACATCGCTGGCCTCAATTTGATCTCCGTTAGTCATCGTTTTCGGTAAGACCACTAATTTAACTTGATTCGTCTGTGCTAACGTCGCATAAATGGCTTTGGTTAGTTGCGTGGCATGTGCGGTAGGATCAACCGCACTGCTCTCGGTCACTTGGTCATCAGTTGCGGCTAACGCCGACTTAAAACCGGTTAAGTCTTTGACCGCACCAAGTTCAAAGGTATTAGTCGTTTGCGTTATATCATAGTTATCACTCGCTAACGGTGCGGCTTGCCAAGTTGAACTGTCATTTAATTGATAGAACAACTGATAGTCCGCTTTGTTAGTCGTGACGGTGGTTTTTAACTTAAGTGGTTTAGTCGCCGTCACGGTCCGCGTATCCGTTGCAGTACCGCCACCAGCGGTTGTTTTCCCGGTGGTATCAGCACTCGTCCCGTCCCCCTGATACGCTGTCACCGTCTTTAGTTTCGGGACTCGGACCTGATTAGGGTCAAGTTGATCAATCACATCACTCGAAATATGGGCCACATCAAAGCTACTAGCCATGACCCGCGCCGGTAACATGTTATTTTCAACCAACACATTTTTTCCTGAAATAACATTGCCATAGAAGTATTGGCTCGACCCAACGTTTGAGACCTTGATACTCGCATTGGGTGCCATGATACTGCCAGTAAATAAGTTATTGCTATCGCCTTGATCAGCCGTGAGATAGTTATCGCCGGTCGTCGTCGCATTTGGAAAGTTATTAAGAATATGACTTGAGAGTAATTGGTTAACCGTCGCCTTGGTGCCATCAGAATTCGTGACAGTATCGTTTTGATTGTTAGTAATCACCTTGCCTGTCGTGTCAGTCACGCTAAATTCGTAAGCGCTTCCCCAACTGAACG
This sequence comes from Lactobacillus sp. CBA3606, assembly GCF_002970935.1. Classification (NCBI taxonomy): domain Bacteria; kingdom Bacillati; phylum Bacillota; class Bacilli; order Lactobacillales; family Lactobacillaceae; genus Lactiplantibacillus; species Lactiplantibacillus kimchii. The sequence continues at coordinate 791,765 of NZ_CP027194.1, forward strand.
GCATACTCGTCGTCACCCCTGTCCAATTGACAAAGATGTACGGCGCATACCGGTATGTGGCATAAGCTTGGTCGTCACCGCTGGCACTGCTAGCAGTATCCGTTGCCATATTTTTAATGTTGATTTTGACAGAGCTCGGTTTACCAGAAAAGTTTAAGAAGACCATCGGTGGTTCCGTATCAAAGACACTTTTATAATTGTCGGCTAACGTTATCGTCACACTCGGACTACTGCCACTCAGATCACTATTGGCAGTGACTCCAGTGACGCCCCCATTGGCAATCGTCGCTTGCTTAGTTGTAAAAGAATTATAATAGGAAGAAATACGTTTAATTTGAGCGGCCGCAGCCTTAAAATAATTGGTAGCGTCCGTCGCATCAGCGTCCAACGTCAGGCTGGCACCATCATTTTCTTGGGCATAGTCGGCCAACATGGAAGCTTGATTGTCTTTAAAATAGGTCACATCGCCAACGTTGGCCGCCGCTAAGTGACTAATCAAGGTTTGATAACTTGTCTTTTGACTACTTGTCCAAACATCAGCGGCTTGATGCCGTAGATTATTCGCCACAACCGTATCATCAGTGGCTAACTTGCCAGCATGATTCAAAATATCAAACATATTTTGTCCCTGCGACTTTAACGTACTATCAGTGGCATCATAAGGAATCTCATTGGCAACATACACGGGTGAAAATTGTGACAATTTATTCCACTCAATCCCATTATTATCAATGCCACCATCACGTTCCACAATCTGATTAGCCGCATAGCGCCCCTCTAGCGTCGATATTGGACTCCCACCAATCGTCAGCTTGCCAGCTGCAAAAGCGTTATAGTACGACCCCACACCGAAAACATAATTGCCAACTGACGAATCCGGAAATGGTAACGTGTCGGCTTTAGCTGACAGCTGGCAAAAAACACCACTAAATAGACTAATCAACGCTAAGAGCATAACTGCTAGTTGTTGTCTTTTTTTCATAAGTCCCCACACTTCTGATTGGTTGGAAAATAGTGTTTATAGTTATTTATTTTTTAATACACTCTTCAAATCGTCAAAATGTTGCTTAGCTAAGTCATGTAATTCCTTCAGCTTGATTTGATCAATTTCTGAAAAGGTCATTTCTTCCAACGCAGACTGCCTTTGTGACGCTCTTAAATCTGTATAGACCTGCTCAACATTCCAAGTTTTGATAAAATTAATAATTTTATCGCTGTATGCTAAAACATGTACTGGTTTCCCATATAGCCAACTTAAAATCATGGCATGGTATCGAGTAGCTATCACCGATTCAGCAAATTCAAATTCCTGTAAGGTCGATGAGATATCTTCATAATTAACCACTGAAACGGCCTCATTATTACCAAAATTATTAACTTTCAAACTAGTAGCTGCCTCTAAATCACCATCTTTAACATTTACAGATAACAGGTGTACATCCATACCTAGCTCTAATTGAATACTGATAAACGTTTTTAGTCTATTAAAATACGACTTGACCAGTTCATCGCTAAAACTATTCACTTTTAAATTCATGACATTAACCAGCACATATTGATTATTGAATGGGTTAATATCTTTATTATCTACATCGAGCCCTAATACGACATCTGGCAGTAATTTTTGTTGAACATCTTTATGTTTAAAAAGTTGAAATGACGTTTTATCTCGCCACGTAACTCCCTCTACTGAAGAAAGAAAGTCTTCATACGAACGCATAAAGGTTTCACTGCTGTATGGTCCAAAATTACTGCCAATCACAAAGGTGTGTAAACTAATGGCTTGATTAAACCTGCGATACTTCAATAGATTTGCTGAACCTGCTGTCTCTATAAATATTGAACCACCTAGTAATACAAAAACATCATTCCGTTTAAAAAACAGGCAATATAAATGCGCTAATAATTTTGTTGGTAAAAATAAGGTTAGTTTTTTTATCAGTGCGTTCTTAACGACTTTGATATTGGTCATTTTTTCATAATACTCATGAAAATCAGGACTACTATAATTTAAAATTCTAAATTCAATATTGGGAATCATTTGTGTTAGGACAAGTAAAAATAAATCATCCCCAATATTTTGGACAAAGTAGCCGCTTATACTTATTTTTTTCTCCATATCAACCCTCGTACAATTCCATAACAACTAATAAGTAGTTTTCGATTTAAGACCAACATCACGCTAAACGAAATGACAAATAAAACAGATTGAATCATCCCAGTAGTTAGATACAACGTCATAATTTGGAATACCAAAATCAAGTGTCCTTTAATTAACAATGGATAATTTACAACAATTTTGATAATCTTTTTTGTATCGTGTAAACGAATGATAGCGATCGCTAAAAAGGCAATCATGGATCCCACTGCTGCACCAATAGTGCCAAAAAAAGGGACCAGTGCAAAATTTAAAATAACATTAAAGATAGCCCCTAAAACAGTGGTGTAAAAAATTCCTCGTGTAGCAAAAGCTGCAATATAAGTGGTCCCCAAGAAAGATGACAGACTGATATACATCACTGCCATTGCCAGCCAAGGAACAATTGTCCAGGCTGAAAAATAGCTTGGTGAAGCAATTATCCTTAGGATGACTTTATCAAAAACAATCAGGCTAGAAACCCCTACCAATAGTACTTGGATAATCAAATTAAAGACTATTGAATAATATTGACTGTTGTCCTTACTTTTATATTCTTCAACTGCCGACATTTGCCACGCCTGCATAAAAATTGTATATAACATCGTTATTAATGATGGAATTTTATTAGCAACTGCATACAGACCATTTGCTGCTACCCCAACAAAAGAAACTACAAATAACCGACTTGAGGCGCTAGCTAGCCACCACGATAATGTATTAGGAATTAGTGGAATACTAAATGCCAACATTATTTTGATGAAAGCTGGACTAAAGGCGCTAATTCTTATATATCTCCATGCTCTTAAAGCATTAAAAAGATAAATAAAGCCTATTAATTGAGCAATAATCATTGAGGCCAAGTAACCCATCAAACCAAAATGATAGACAAAGAGTAATAGCACATTAGAGATGACAGTTCCAAGCGTAATTATAATCCCAGTCATCGCAAAAATTTTAACATGCCCAATTGAACGACTAAATTCCTGTAACATAGCAGTAATAGCCCCCAAAAATGTTAAGGTTAAAACAACCGATATGTATGGAATATTATGGAATAGTGGGCTAATTAATAACACAATTAGCAAACTAATTAATGACACCGCAAAGCCGTTGGTCAATACCTTATGCGGATCATTACTCTTTTCCATTGTGAATCTAAAAACAGCATCTGAAATAGATAGTGTAATAATTGGTATTAATAGATTTACAATAGTTGTAATTAAATCTGAAGACCCGAATTCTGCAGTTGTAAGTGTTCTCGTATAAAACGGTACCATAATAAAATTTAGTAACTTGCTTCCTAGGTTACTAATAGCAAACAGCATCGAGTTTCCAAGTAAACGTTTTCCTCTAGTATTCATATTCAATCCCATCGTTACATTATAAAATGTATTTTAAACACACCTATCAAAATAAGTAATCAAACTTTTACCAATGTACTGTTTTTAGCTAGTGTTTCATCAAACTTTTTTCTTTTACCGATTAATAACCTTATCATTGGATATAACTCAAATAAAAATAACCACGCTAAAAATTTTCGTCGTTTTGGTAAGGTATTAAACAACATTTTTTTAATTGATATGTTCTGCCTTAAAAATTTTCGTAATTCAATCAATTCGTTATTATCTTTACTTTGAATGACCGCCTGAAAGGAATCACTAAGCCACGTTATAAGGACCATTTCCTGATACCAATCTGCAGCATCTTCTTTTGAACAATATTTTGTCAAAATGATTTTTAGCCTAGTCAAAAACTTTTTATTATTGTCAACAATGTTATATTCTACTTTATGAGTAACAGACGCTAAGTTCTGTCGATATAAATAATACGAAACTTCAGAAACATAGATACGTTTTGCCACTAAAAAGGCCTCAGCATTGAATAACATATCTTCTCCAACCTTTACACCAATCGGAAATTCTATTTTATGATCTTGTAACATTTTCAAACGATATATTTTTGAAAATGGCGCAGGGATACATTCTCTACTAGGAATTATCTTCAGAATCTGTTTAACTAAATTTTTTTTGTCGTTTGCTGTTGAGTATTCTGAGTTCTTCTGGCCTAAAGCAAATGAGATAATATCATAGGAATCTATTGTATCCAGTCGATCGATAATTGCTTGAAAAACTGCTACTTCAAACAAATCATCCGAATCTAAAAATGCAACATAGGGGGTCTTACATATTTTCAAGCCGAAATTCCGTGCATAACTAACACCTCTATGCTGATTAAAAATAACTTTTGCTTTTAAGTTTCTAGCAATGTGACTAAGATCCTTACGTGCCTCCAATGAAGACCCGTCATCCACAAAAATGATTTGAATTGATTTTAGTTTTTTTAATCTATCAGTTAATTCAGGCAAATATTTTTCACTATTATATGTTGGAATAATCAAAGTCAGTTTTTCCAAGTTAAATAACCTCCGCATACATCTACTTGGACCAAATGGGGTTTAGCAAAATGTCTTTTAATGGCTCCAACAATGGTGGAAAACTTGCATAATGCACAATAATTAGATTTAAAACACTAAGCATTATTATTGAAACAGGAATAAGTAGTTCCCACCAATATAATTTTTTTCTTAAAAAACTAACTTTACTTAAGATAATTACAGACGTTGGAATGGTAAATTGAACAATTCTACTAAACACACTAAAATCAATCAATAACATGTTGAAAATAACTATTATTAATAAATAATTCAATATTGGTAGAAAATTAGCCTGTCGTTTCAATTCAATAATAGTAATCAGTATTACAATCAATATAATAAAATATAATAAATTATCAATTTTTCTTAAATCAGTACTACTACGTGTATAAACCAAAAAATCATTGAAATAATTTACTATCATTTTTATAATTCGATTATATTCAATCATACTTACCACTACAGCTAATGCGATCACTCCTTGCGCAACCTTTTTATCATGTTTATTTGTAGAAAACATCAAAGATATAATCCTTAAAAACAAGAAAATGAATGCCGCTGGATGAAAGCTGGCTGCTAATATATAAAACCAAAAATAACGTAGTTTAAAACCATTATGAATTTCAAAATAGGTCGTAATCATTAATACTGAAAGCGATAGGTACCATCGAAAGCCGCTAATAACAAGATAAGGTTGAAGACTGATAAAGATTGCTATCATCCACAGAAAATATTTCAACCAATCATGTGACTTACTCTCTAAATAATTTTTCTTCATGACAACTAACCGGCTAGCATAAGTAATAACCAAAGTAGTTGCACTTAGAACACGATAACTTGAATACTTTGAAACAAAATATAGAACGATTCCAGATCCAGGCCATTCTGAAGCATTCAATCCCTGAACAGAAAATGGGGCGGAATAGAGCTTATACAGATAGTCAAATACATTGGCTGCATTAATCGTCTGCATATAAGCCATGTATCGAGACATATCGTCAACTTCGCGAGGGGCATAAAAGAAACTGATATACCCTAATAAAAGAATAAATATTATTATTATTAATTGATGACCTTTATTATATAAAAAAGAAACTGGAGCGCTAATTAACAATCCTAATAATGGGCACACCAATCCTATTAAAAAAACCGACGCTCCCAATAATAGCTCCACTTATTTTTCCTCTTTTCCTTCAATCAATTTTATATACTGATTAACAATATTACGATTACTAATAAAGCCCAAATTTGGCCGATAATTTGAGTCAGTTTTATAGTCAATAAAAAATTTTATTTGTTTTGAAAAATCCGCTTCAATCTGATTAAAATCTGTCTCATCATTTCTAAAATCAAATCTTTGTGTCAAAACACCATTGGGCAATTGCACCGGATAATGCGCTTTATCATTATAGTTTGTGTCTTTCCCCTGTGATAATATCTCTCTAGGGCCACTAAAAATATCAGCAGATATTACTGGTAATTTACTTTTAACGGCTTCAACCAAGGCTCCTGGAAATCCTTCAAACCAGGATAAGCTTACATACAGATCACACTGTTCCATCCAAGTTAGAACATTATTTCGACTACCAATAACATGCACATAATCTTGCATACCATTCTGATTAATATACTTTTTGATATTGCGACTATCTGGACCCTCACCAATCAGAATTAAATGAATATTTTCATGTTTTAAAAATTTGAATCCATGTACTAAATTCATTTGTCCTTTGGGCGTTGTTATCCGTCCAACATTAAGAACTATCTTGCCATTGCCCTTAGTTATACGATCAATTAACATTTTATCTTCTAGTTTTAAACTTGGTTGTTTTTCATTCTTGGCCAGCGGATTATAAATAACTTGAATGTTTTTCAAACTAAAATTTTCGACTAAATCTGCTTTAATTCCATCAGAGACTGCAACTATACTATCGGCCTTTGGATATATATGCTTAATACCAGCTTGATAGATAAATTTCTTTATTTTACTTTTCTCAATTTCATTATCAAACGATTTAGTACTATGCTCTGTAATAATCCGTCGAACACGTTTAGGTGTTAATATGATATTCAGTAGATTATCAATAATTCCAAAACTAATTACTACTGAAAACCGATTACTTGTTAATACCCTTTTTAAATCAAAAAATTTTCCTATTTTTTTACCCTTTAAGTGGACAACTTGCACTGCATGCGTATCAACTCTAATTGGCAGTTTATTATTCACTAGAATTAGCGTAATTTCATAGTACGGTTTTAACAGACCGATTAATTCAGACGCTACATGTGGCATTCCTCCCCAATAAAATTGAGGAATTAAAAATGCTATTTTTTTCTTCATAGTTCACCCTTTTCAAAATTAGAAACATCGGGAAAACGTTTTTTAAACATTGATAAGATAGCATCCAAATTAGCATCAGTTGCCGTTTGAACATCGTTAATATTGACTAATTTGACCTTACCAGTTTTAAATAATAACCGTTTTGCTTTTTCAGGATTATCTGTATTGGCCGTTTGACCAAAATACATACTTCTAGGTTGCGCATGATTTAAAATAATTTGATAGTAACGAACAAACTGAATCGAGTAATCATCTGATGTTCTAAATCGCTGTAAAAAAGTATGACTCAACTCAGGCTCTAGCATATCAGCTGCCGCTTTCATATCAGTCTTTGTAAATGAATATGCCGTATGCGCATCATACAATCGAGTGAATCTTGGAAAAACACTAAAGAAAACATTCAATAAAAAGATAGACAATCCTTGTCGTAACGAGAAAAATTTCTGCCACTCAGCCTTTAAAATCTCTTTTTTATTAACCAACTGATTCACTTTCATCGTATTGTTAACCAAACTATAATCATAAGATTCCACCGGCATTATGACCGACTGACCGATAGTATCTTTCACTGCACCCTTTGCCGTGAAAAAATCATTTTTTGAAACTGGGCGATTGATGAAGAAATCATCATTAAAATAGACAAAATGCTCAACTAAACCCGGTATTTTATATAAGTTCCAATCAATCGTGTTCGAATCAAAGGTTGGCAAATAACGTTTATTAATAATCGTTGCATGATCAATTATTTCAATCTTAGGATTATTTAAATTCAAAAAATCTGGCACCTGACTATCAGTCACAACGTATATTTTATGAACCCAACTTGCATTCGCTTCAACTGCACGAAACCAATATTTAAACAACCCAAAATCTCGATATCGACTCTGCGAATCTTCATCATCTTTACTTGCTTTTGTAATGTGTTCAAGTTGTTCATATTTAGCTCTTTTTTGTTGCCAATTAGAATCATTGTCGTTAACCCAAGTTACAACAAAGTCAACAGGAAATTTAATAGAATCCATAATAGTCCCTTCGCATAAAAATCATTAATTATCAACAATATAAATTTTAAATCATTTATTACTTAAAACAGTTTAATGTAATCACACTCAAAAGCCATTAGAAGATCGTCCAAAAATTGTGCCCATAATTAACGTGATAATGAACTTTTTACTAAAACTCGTAAAAAACTATCTACGAAATAATTTAGTGCGCCTGTGCTTTCTGATCCCAAATATAATATATGTGATCATGTTTTTTGATGCTTTTAATAAAGATAATTTTTCTTCATATCGATAGACATTCCAAACCCACAAAGCAGATTTAAACTTGTTACTACTAATTGACTTCCCATGTACTCTATATTGGGCTACCATTTCTGGACACAAAAATGCTTTCATTTCTTCATTTCTTAATAGCTTCAACCACAATATATAATCTTCATGTTTAACATTTTTAAAAGATAATCCTTTTAAAAATGAGCTTTTAACTAGTACCGTTAATAATGGAATAAAATTGGTTTTTAAAAGATCTGAATAAGTCGCCTTAAAATTTAGTTTGTCAATTATTTTTAATGTTTCTTGCTTACTGTCGATAATTTCATAATAACTGTAAGTAAAATCAATTTTATTTTTCTCTATAAATTGCAACTGTACACTTAACTTATTTTTCAACCAAATGTCATCAGAATCAATAAAGGCGACATACGCTCCCCTCATGTTTCGAAGACCGATATTTCTCGCAGATGCAACACCTGCATTATTAGCTGATTTGAAATATCTTAAGCGTACATCTCCTGAAAATGACTGAACTATCTTGCTTGTTCCATCTGTTGAACCATCATCGACAATAATTAATTCCAAATTTTTATACGTTTGTGCAAAAACAGAGTGAATAGCAGCTGCGATATAATTTGCACTATTATAAACTGGCATAATCACAGAGATTAATGGTTCGCTCATCTCGCGCCATCCCCTGTAAAAATAACTCGAATGGTTCCAAGCAACATCTTAATATCAAACCACAACGAATAGTGTGCGATATAATAGTTATCCAGCTTACACTTTTCATCCGGAGTAATATCATAGCCACCGTTAATTTGAGCATAACCAGTGATGCCCGGAATGATTCGTAGCCGCTTAGGAAAATCTTCAAATTGTTGACTGAATTCTTCGGTTAGTACTGGCCGTTCTGGACGTGGTCCAACTAAACTCATATCACCTTTGAGCACATTCCAAAATTGTGGTAATTCATCAATCCGAGTTTTACGCATGAAACGGCCTACTGGCGTAATGCGATTATCATTTTTTTGAGCCCAGACGGCACCGGTCTTAGCTTCCGCATTTTGATACATTGAACGGAGCTTAATCACCATAAAGTTCTTCCCCATCAGACCAACCCGTTCTTGCTTATAAAAGGCTGGTCCCGTTGAAGTTAATTTAACTAACAGTGCAAAAACAAGCACTAACGGCGAACTTAAGAGGCTACCTAATAGCCCAACGACTAGATCAAATAGGCGCTTAATCACTAAGGCAGGACCAGTGACTGGCTGCCCAATCTTCTTTACAAAGCGATACGTTGGTTGTACATGTGGTACTTTTATGACTGTCGTGTCATTAACTTCGGGTTGTCGCATTTTGAACCCCTTCCCAATACTGCGTAAGGCCCTTCTCCAATGACCATTGTGTTGAATAGCCTAACTTGATTAATTTATTAATATTGGCAAATGAACGCTTAACTTCACCAGTCCGGCCAGCAGCCACTTTTATATCTAACTGATAACCAGCAATTTTTTCATAAGTGGCAATGATATTGTTCAAGCTAAGTTCATGCCCATTGGCAATATTGAAGACTTGATGACGGGCTTGTTTTTCAGTAATTAGCCAAAGTGCCTGAATAACGTCTTCAACGTTGATAAAATCACGAGTCTGGGACCCATCACCGTACAACGTAAATGGTTTATGATGTTCTAAACAATCCGTTAAAATTGACAACACCCCAGAATAGGGTGAACTTGGATTCTGACCCGGACCATAAACATTAAAGAACCGCACACAAACCGTTGGTAAATCATATAATTCACCATAAGCTAACACATACCGTTCAGTCGCGTACTTATCAATCGCATAAGGCGACAATGGATCGACGCGGGAATCCTCTTGCTTCGGTAATTCTGGCAAATTCCCATATACCGCCGCAGAAGATGTAAATAGAAACTGTTTAATCGGTAATTTAGCTGCCCGAATAAATTCCAAGGTGTTTAACACCGCATTATGATTAATTTCATGGGTTTCACCTGGACGTTCAATTGAGTCAGCAACACTAGCAACTGCAGCTAAAAAGTAAATATAATCAAACTTTTCTTCTTGTAACAGTTGTTGCATGAACTTCTCATTACGAACATCTTCAATGAAAATTGTCACTTGATCACGATACTTAATATTAGCCGTATTCCCCATCGACAAATTATCAACAACGACGACTTCAATCCCCTGTTGTACCAATCGATCCACTAAATGCGAGCCGATAAAGCCCGCACCACCAGTCACCAAAGCTTTCAATACTTAGCACTCCCTTTTTTAAAACAACCAAAACCGGCGCTTTTTTCGTGGCATTTCAATCGTTTGAACATCAACTAAATCACCATTCAATAAGTTCCGGGCATTCATTGCGAATTGCGTCGCATAATCAGTACCAAGTTTTTCCAGAACTTGATACGCTGCTGTCATTGCAAATTGCCGATTGGCTAGCACATGGGCATCTGAAGCCACCACCTGTACTAAGCCACACTCGACAAACTCCTTTGCCGTTCGCTGAACCTGCTTGCCAAAAGTCCCCACTAAACTCGTTGCGGTTACTTGTGCTAGCACGCCCTGCTTGACTAATTCATATAACTTTTGTGGTTCTGCAATCAATTGGGCATTGCGTTCCGGATGAGCAATCACTGGTGTAATTCCATCACAAGAAAGTTGAAAAATGAGTTCTTCCAAATAACTCGGTACCATCTCGTGTGGTAATTCCAGCAATAAATACTGCCGATCTACATCAATCCCTAGTAAATCATCCAAATGGGTCATCAATTGCCCATTTAAGTGCACCTCTTGACCAGGAAAGATCTCCAAATCTATTCCGCGACGGTCAAGTTCACTTTGAAACGTTTGGACGGCTTGTCGAACCGCCGGTGCATGATTAACATAATGTCGATCGAGATGATGTGGCGTTGCTAAAATATATTTAATGCCATCGGCAACTGCCGCTTGCGCTAACCCAATTGAGTCTGCTAATGATGGTGAGCCATCATCAATTCCTGGTAAAATATGACAATGAATATCCACCAAATTATTTTTCTTCATCACTGTAATACCCGTTGCTATAGCCGTAATAGCCATTATGCTGACCATCTTGCACATCATTTAAAATTGATCCTAAAATGTTTGCGTGTGACCGTTTCAGGACCGAAACAGCCTCGCGGACCGCCGCCTTTTGTGCCACACCCTGACGAACAACTAGGACCGTACCATCAACTTTATTCGCTAATAACTGCGAATCTGTCACAGGCAAAATCGGTGGCGCATCAATAATAACCAAATCTAATTTTTGCGTCGTTTCTGTTAAAAAAGCATTCATCATCTGGCTACCTAACAGTTCTGCCGGGTTCGGTGGCTTGGGACCGCTCGTCATCACAAAGAGATTATCAATGGTTGATTGAATCGCTTGATTCACATCATCCGTTTGATGACTTAACCATGAACTTAATCCCCGCTCATTTGATAGCCCGAATGTTTTATGCACAGTTGGCCGCCGCAAATCAGCGTCAACTAACAAGACTTTTAGCCCTTCATTTGCATATTCGACCGCTAAATTAGCACTAACAGTGGACTTACCTTCGCCTAAAGTTGCCGACGTCATCATTAATGTCCGTAACTCGTGATCAGTGGCCGCAAAATTAATATTGGTTCGAATTGTTTTAATTTGTTCTGTAATCACCGACGTCGGTTCATTAATTGTGGTCAAATTAATTGGCGCGGTTAATGTCGTCGTTTTTCGTTTTCGATTAAACATCCGTTACCTCCTCGCTAAATTCGTTTACGTGACCGTTGGTTGGTCGCCATTTCACTACTAGCATTACTTTGAATATTCTCAACTTGCCGCCGAACATGCTGGTGTCGGTGCTGATGATTAACTTGACCTAAGTTCGCTAAGCCCAAGTCATCCGTTAGAAATTCAACATTATGAACTCGCCGATCGGTAATCACCCGCACACTAGCGTAAACAAAGCCTAATAGCACACCGATCACTAACCCGATGAGTAAATTCAAACTCTTCTTCGGTGACACTGGACTATGGGCAATACTTGCTGGCGAAACGATTGTCACATTATTAACTTTAATAATTTTCTTAACTTGCTTCTTAAAACTTTCGGCAACCTGATTGGCAATTTCAGCACTCTTGGTTGCGTCTGCATCAACAACATCAACCGAAAAAACTTGTGAATTTTGAGTACTGGAGACACTGACTTCGTTTTTTAAGGTCCCTAACGAACGGGTATAGCCATACTGTTTTTTTAAGGCTTTACTAGTTGGGTTTAAAATAACCTGGTTCGTAATCAATTCCTTATAAGTCGTAATCATCTGCACATCGGCTTGCTGATCAGCATATTGTGTCGCCGAATTCTCACTATGCCGACTAACCAAAATCTGCACACTCGACTTGTACTGCGGCGTAATGACAAAAAAAGTCATCACAGCGGCCACTAAAACACCGGCCACGGTCCAGGCAATAATGGCACGCCAATACTTACGAACTAGTCGGATAAAAAAGTCAAAACTTACTGCTTGATCCATCATTCACGCTCCACTCAACATAATCTCTTATACGAACAATATTTTCACGTTATACACCAGTCGTGTCATCATTTTGTAAAAAATAATGCCATTTTATAAGTAAATCTATATATAAATCTAACATTATTGAATAAATTGTCAATGTAATTTGAAGATATTGTGCCCGAAAACGCTTAATTTGGTGTTTTTAGCCAGTAAACGTAAAACTAGCAACAATAATTAATAATAGATGGAACTATTATTTACAAAATAATGCCGTTTTATATTAAGAAATATATACACAGTCTATCATGTGACTGTTATATGATTTAACTTGATAAATGATTAATGTCGTTTAAAATTAATTATTAATCATCTCTATTAGTAATTAACGAAGAAAGTAGGCGTTAACATGCAATACAATGTGGAACCCTTACGCAGTCCCGCTGAAATTGCGGAATTCGTTAACCTAGCAAGCCTTGGTGTTCATGGTCAACGAAATTCACTGTTAGTTCTAGTTGGACTCAACACTGGCCTGAGAATGAGCGACATTCTTAACCTCAAGGCCGGTCAGGTCCGTTATCAAGACATTGTCACTATCATTGAACAAAAAACGCAAAAAAAGCGCCTGATTTTATTAACCAAACTACGACCCAAACTCGACTTGTACATTCGTAATCTAGCTGACGACGACTACCTCTTCACGGGTCAATCACCACAGCACGCCCTCAGCGTTAATGCCGTCTATAAATTTTTTCAAACCATTGCTCGTAAAATGCATCGCAATGATATTGGCACCCACACTCTCCGTAAAACATTTGGCTATCACTACTATCAGCGCACCCACGATGTTGGCACGCTAATGATGATCTTCAACCATTCCAGTGAAGCCATCACAAAACGCTACATCGGGCTTAATCAAGACGTCATTTTGGCACAAATGGCCAACTTTTCGCTCGGATTGGATACTTAATTGGACACAAAAAAGGACGTACCGACTCATTGCAAGTCAGTACGTCCTTTTTCAATTCTATTAGCTTACTGCATCCCACCATCATCGGCTAGGAAGGTATTTAAAACTTGTTCAACCATATCCCATTCATCATCGGACTCGATTAATTGTAAGTCGCCATTGTCGCCGTCTTCTGGATTGAAGATATAGGCTTGAATATCAACTTCATCATCTGCCGCCGCATCGGCTGGGTAGATTAAAATGTAAGAATGACCGAAGTCTTCCGAATCAAAGGTAAATAAGATATTAAATAAAGTTTCGTTACCTTCGTCGTCAACTAATGTGATGACATCGTCTTTACTGTTTTGGTTTTGGCTCATTTCGTTAAGTTCCTCGCTATCCTTGGGTGAGTTTACCGTGGCGATCTAAGTAGTTCTGCAAGATTAAGCTTGCTGCTAACTTATCAATCACCTTTTTGCGCTTTTTACGCGATGTATTGGCTTCTTCAATCAACATCCGTTCTGCTTCCACAGTCGTTAACCGTTCATCTTCAAAGTCAATTGGTAAGTGAAACCGTTCTGTTAATAGGTCACCATAATGTTGCGCCGCTTCAGCTCGGGGGCCTAAGGTATTGTTCATATTCTTAGGTAATCCCAGCACAAAACCGCCAGCATCATGTTCTTTAATTAATTCTGCGACCCGGTCAAGTCCAAAGACTTCCTCGTCTTCATTGATACGAATGATTTCGACCCCTTGAGCGGTCCAGCCGAAAGCATCACTAATCGCTATCCCAACCGTTCTAGAACCAACATCTAACCCCATTAACTTCATGCATTAACATCCTTATCTGCCTTTAAATAAGACTTTACAAGTTCTTCAATAATTTCATCCCGCTGGTGCTTACGAATTAAATTACGCGCATCATTTAAGCGCGGGATATACGCTGGATCGCCGGACAGCAGATAACCAACAATCTGATTGATTGGGTTATAGCCTTTTTCTTGTAACGCTTCATAAACTGTCGTTAACGTATCATGGACATCCTTAGCGCCGTCATTATCGAAGTTAAAATACATGGTTTTGTCTAATGAACTCATATAAAGCACCTCCCGCTCGTTTCCGCTTCTAGTCTATTCTACTAAATGCTTATATGAAGTACAATCAATCCACTTTGATGTAACACATTCGTAATAAAATATCAGCTTTATTGCGCTGCTAACCACTCATGAGCTGCTTTCAAAGCCGCTGGTAAGCCGGCTGGATTTTTACCACCAGCTTGGGCCAAAGTTGGCCGGCCACCACCGCCACCACCGACTTTTGGTGCAATGGCTTTAATCAAATCACCAGCTTTTAGTCCGGCTTTGACTTTGTCATCACTCACAGCGACTAATAAGTTAACCTTGTCGCCTAAGACCGTCCCTAGGACAAGCACATCAGAATAATGCTTTGCTTGCCAAGTATCACTTAATTGTCGGAGTTGATCCATGCCAGAAACTTGCACTGCTTGAGCAATCAAAGTTGTCGCATTAATTGTGTCAACTTGTTCAAAGACCGCCCCGGCCTGTTGCTTGGCTAGCTTGCTCTCTAAAGCAGCCCGTTGCTGTTGTTCGGCTTTTAAGTCAGCCTGTAACTGGCTAACCCGGTCTGGTGTATCTGCTAATTTTGGTGCCTTAACTTGACTCGCAATCGTCTTCAACAACTGTTCCTCATTAGATAATAATTCAAAGGCTTCTTTGGAAGTAACGGCTTCAATCCGCCGAACACCCGCGCCAACCCCGGATTCAGAAACAAGCTTGAATAAGCCTAGTTCACTACTGTTCTTAACGTGAGTCCCACCATCAAATTCAATTGAATAGTCACCAATTGAAACGACTCGGACCACTTTACCGTACTTCTCAGTAAAGACGGCAATGGCTCCCATCTTATGACCCGTTTCTTGATCAGTTTGAATGGCACTCACTGGTAGCGCCGCCCAAATCTTATCGTTGACGATTTGTTCAACCTTAGCTAATTCCTCAGCTGTTACTTGACCAAAGTGGGTAAAATCAAAGCGCAGGTAGTCGGGTTCAACTAAAGAACCCGCCTGTTGCGTATGTTCACCGAGCACGTCGCGTAACGCCTGGTCCAATAAATGAGTCGCGGTATGATTCTTTTCGACCTTTGCATGGAACGCCAAGTCGACATTTAACGTGTAAGTAGTCCCTTTGTGCATCGGTTTTAAGACTTCCACCGTATGCAAGTGTTGCTTGTTAGGTGCATTTTGGACATCCGTCACCTTGGCAACTGTCTGACCATCGGCATCTAAAATCACGCCACGGTCAGCAACTTGACCCCCCATTTCAGCATAGAAAGGCGTTTTGCTAAAAATCATCTCAGCGGTGCCGCTGCTAAGGTCGTCAACCAAGGTGTCATCAACAATAATAGCCGCTAATTGACCAGCGACATCCGTCAATTCATCGTAACCGACATACTCACTCGGTGTCTTAATATCCATCAATAAGCCACGTTGAACCCCCATAGATTTGGCGCCACTACGGGCATTCCGAGCCCGGTCACGTTGCGCTTTCATTTCAACTTCAAACCCAGCTTCGTCAACGGCTAACGCTTCATCGCCGGCATATTCTTTGGTTAATTCAAAGGGAAAACCGTACGTATCGTATAATTTAAACGCTGCCGCACCAGATAAGGTCGTCTCATTGGCCGCTTTCGTGCTGGCAATCAAGTCATTTAGTAAACTCAAGCCATCATTTAACGTTTCATTAAAGCGACTTTCTTCAGAACGCACAATTTTTGCAATATAATCACTATTCTTTAAGACATCCGGATAGTGTGATTGCATGATTTCGCCCACAATCGGCACTAATTGGTCTAAAAAGGCATCTTTCAGGCCCAACTTTTGACCATGCAAAATAGCCCGGCGAATTAAGCGACGAATGACGTAGCCTCGTCCTTCATTAGAAGGCAAGGCGCCATCACTGATGGCAAACGTAATAGTCCGTGCATGATCCGCAATGACCTTAAACGACACATCGTCCTGGTCATTTTCACCATAATGCTTATCGGCACTGAGCGCTTCCGTCTTATGAATAATCGGTAAGAATAAATCCGTTTCAAAGTTAGTGGGCGCATTTTGGAAGATTGACACGACCCGTTCAAGCCCCATCCCCGTATCAATGTTCTTTCGGGGTAGTGGTTCATAAGTGCCTTCCGGCGTATGGTTAAATTGTGAAAAGACGATATTCCAAACTTCTAAGTACCGTTCATTTTCACCACCGGGATAATTTTCTGGATCATCCGCTGCGAGATTATTAAAACTTTCGCCACGATCATAAAAGATTTCAGAATCTGGACCAGAAGGGCCCTGACCAATATCCCAGAAGTTATCTTCAACTTTAATAATGTGGTCCGGCGCAACGCCGGTAGCTTCCCAAAACTTAGCGGCATCCGTATCTTTAGGATAGACCGTCATATAGAGTTTCTCTGGGTCCCAGCCAAACCATTTTGGCGACGTCAACAATTCCCAAGCCCAAGCAATCGCTTCTTTTTTGAAGTAATCCCCCACTGAGAAGTTTCCCAGCATTTCAAATAGCGTATGATGCCGTGCGGTCCGGCCCACGTTTTCAATATCATTGGTGCGGATACTCTTTTGTGAACTCGTCATGCGGGGATTATCTGGCACAACTGACCCATCAAAATACTTCTTCATCGTTGCCACACCGGAGTTAATCCATAATAACGTTGGATCATCAACGGGAACTAACGACGCACTAGGCACAATGGTATGGCCCTTTTCATGGAAAAAGTCCAAATACATTTGCCGAATTTCACTACTGCTTAATTTTTTCATTGCTTCATAGCACCTTTCTTGGTTAGGTCTAAATTATGGCAAAAAAACACCGTTGCTAGCAAAGACGCTGTTAACGCGGTACCACTCTGCTTGCAACGATGTATTCGTTTACCTCTTAAGCTCATTAACGCTGAGAAACGGACTAGTTCACTAGTCAGTCGAACCCAAGGGAGCATGCGCGACACACCGCGTTTCTTGCAGCCAAACAAAACGTCTCTAAATCGGTGTCAGCCTCGCACATATCCTTACTCTAAAAGTATAGAAAACTTAAGCCGTATTGTCAACTAAGCAACTGTTAAACCTTAAGCGTCCAGCCAAGCTTTTAAGGCGACCCCCGTCCGTGATGTCGCCACCTTAATGGCGGCTTTCGGCGTCCCACTATACTGAATTTGACCGCCATATTGACCGGCATCCGGCCCTACGTCAATTAACCAGTCCGCTTGACTAATAATGGCTAGATTATGTTCAATGATAATAAGTGAGTTACCGGCCGCAACCAATTCATTGAAGAGCTTCAATAAGCGTGCGGTATCTTGTAAATGTAACCCCGCTGTGGGTTCATCTAACAAATAGATGGTCCCCTGCTTACCCAGTTCCACAGCTAACTTCAAGCGTTGCAATTCACCACCAGATAACGTCGTCAACGGTTGGGCCAAGGTCAAATAACCCAAGCCGACCCGATCTAAATTCGCTAATTGACGTGCTAATTTCGGCGACTCTTTGAAAAACTTAGCCGCCGCAGTCACAGATAGCTGGAGCACAGCTGCAATATTTTGACCATGATACAGATACTGTAGGGCCGTTTGATTATAACGTTGGCCTTGGCACAACTCACAAGTTTGCACGACCGGGTCCATAAACGCCATATTGGTAATCGTGACCCCTTTCCCCTTACAACGTGGACAAGCACCCTTCCCATTATAGCTGAACCAACCGGTCGCCACTTGATTCGCTTGACCAAATAACTTCCGAATCTCATCTAAAAGACCTAGGTAAGTCGCGGGGGTCGACCGAATATTAATCCCCACGGGGGCTTGGGCCAAATCGATATAATCGCTAGTCAATTGTGACCGCAAGGCTGTCACCAACGAGCTTTTGCCAGAGCCAGCCACCCCGGAGATGACCGTCATCACCCCTAAGGGGACCGCCACGCTCACATCTTTTAAATTATTCGCGTGGACATGCGTTAACGCCAATTGACCGGTAGGCTGACGTTCCGGGCCAAACTGATGTGGTCGTCGCAGCCAATCCCCAGTTAACGTCTTTGAGGTTAACAAGTCCTGATAAGTTCCCGTAAAGGTAACGGTCCCGCCAGCTCGACCGGCTTTCGGTCCCATCTCCACGACATAATCCGCCAATGAAATCATGGCTGGATTATGTTCGACTACGAGAATCGTATTCCCTTTTTCTTTTAATTTAGTTAGTGCTTGCCGAATCAGCTGAATATCGTGTGGATGTAGCCCAACACTCGGTTCATCCAAGATATACACCATATCGACCAACGAACTAGTCAGGTACTTGGCAATCTTAATCCGTTGAGCCTCACCACCAGAAAGTGAGCTGGTCCCACGATCTAACGTTAAATAACCCAACCCGATATCAATCAATGATTGAATTTTCGTCGCCAATTCACGAACAATCTCCGTCGCTAGCGGTGCTGTAATGCCGTTCAAAAATTGCAACACATGTTGCAAGTCCATCGCCGTGACCGTCGCAATATTTTGACCGTTAATCCGATTCGTTAAAACCTCTGCACGCAACCGAGTGCCATGACAGACAGGACAAGCCTGTCGCGTCACAATTGCGCCAATTGCAGCTTTATGATGTTCCGCTTCCTTTTTTCCAATAATTGACCGTTGAATCCGGGGCACCACCCCTTCATATAACGCAGTTCGGGGAAAGCCTTCCCCAGGCTGTTTGAGCGTCTGTTGCGGGGCATGCATCAACAATTCATATTCCGCCGGGGTATAATCCTTAATGGGTTTATCATTATCAAATAGCCCACTAGTCGCATACCGCCGCCAGCGCCATGTATTCGGCTCGAAGCTAACAAACGTGATTGCGCCCGTATTCAATGATTTTTCAGGATCAATCAACTGCGTCTCATCAATATCATCCACATAACCTAACCCCTGACAATTGGGGCACATCCCCTGTGGTAAGTTAAACGAGAACGTATCAGAATAACCGATAAACGGTTGCCCAACCCGTGAAAATAGCAGCCGTACCAAGGAATAGATACCAGTATACGTCGCCAACGTCGACCGGGCATTCTTACCTAACCGTTGCTGGGCAATTACAATCGCCACCGGCAAATGATCAATGCGATCAACATGCGGTTGCCCATATTTTGGCAAATATTGTTGGGTAAAGCTTGGAAAGGTTTCATTCAATTCACGTCTGGATGCCGCCGCAATCGTATCAAATACCAACGACGACTTCCCCGATCCCGATAAGCCAACGAAAACAGTCGTCCGATATTTGGGAATCCGTAAACTAACCTGTTGTAAGTTATTTTGCGTCGCCCGATGCACATCAATGGACCCATCTTCAAATACTGATTGCATGCCAAACCCCTCTCTTTTTCAAACCAATTCACGTTGCGATTAAACACCGCCGCTCAACGAATTAACAGCACTATTGCATGTTTTAATTATAAGACTGGTCGCCTGAATGGTTAAGTAAAAGGGCCACTAGTTAACCAATTTGCAATGAGCAATTGATTAATTAACGGTCCCTTTACTGACAATACATTTACTTTAGCCCTTACGATCTTTCCGGGCTTTCCGAGCTGAAGCTCGTTGTTCAATTCGGCGATCCATCCGCGCTTTATCCGAAATTTTAGTCCGAATACGACGTCGATAGCCGGGCTTGATCTTTTTCTTAGCTTTCTTAACATACCCAACCAAAGTTGGATCAAGCTTTTCTTGATGCTTGCCCCGCTTTTCACGACGGTTACGGTCATAAGAATCCACGATTTCGTCATCCCGAATCGCTTTCGGTTTGAACTTAATTCCTAAGGCTTCCACAGCACTGACCTTGTCTTCTTCACCTGGACTGTAAAGCGTAATTGCGGTCCCAGCCATCCCATTACGACCAGTCCGGCCAACCCGATGAATAAAGAATTCTAAGTCAGTTGGAATATCATCATTAATGACATGTGAAACCCCTTCAATATCAATCCCACGCGCAGCCAAATCAGTTGCCACAACGAATTGATACTTCAGGTTTTGCACGTCACGCATCACCCGCTTACGTTCACGTGGTTTCACGTCACCGTGAATCATCGCTACCGTTAAGCCTTGTTGCTTCAAGTAACGGGTGATTTCTTGAACCCGTTCTTTCGTATTGGCAAAGACCAAGACGAGGTAAGGTTCACCAATCGTCAGCAACCGATAAATAATACTATTCTTGTCATGACTCTTCGTCGAAATCAGCCAATTATCAATGGTTGGACTAATGACCGATTCAACTGGGATTGCTTCCATCACGGGATTATTCATATACTTCTTCAAGAATGGCGTTAATTTTTGCGGCATCGTTGCCGAAAAGACTAACATTTGTAAGTCGGCTGGCATCCGGCCGGCAATTTGATCGACCACATTTAAGAAGCCTAAATCAAGTGTCATATCGGCTTCATCCACAACAAGTTGACTTGCGGTATGCACATTCAAAGCTTGTGAACGCATCAAGTCTAAAATTCGACCCGGTGTCCCAATAATTAATTGCGGTTGATGCCGATTTAATTTATTGATTTGTTCCTGTTTATCCGTCCCACCAACATACAATCCAATGTGAATTGCTTTGGGGCTATGTTGGACTAACTGCTTTGCGGCAGCTTGAATCTGGTAAGCCAGTTCACGACTGGGCGTCGTAATTACGGCTTGAACCCGCCGTTCTTCAGGATCAATACGATTGAGCATTGGTAATAAGAACGTGTGGGTTTTCCCACTCCCAGTGGCTGATTGACCGATAACACTCCGACCCGCTGTAATCACGGGAATCAATTTTTCTTGAACTTTAGTTGGAGTAACAAAATTAATTTCTTGTAACGCCTGCATCAAAAACGGCTGCAGGTTAAATGCCTTGAAACTTGCGGTCATAGTTAAACCTCTTTCTCATATTGACGAGCAACTTGGTCGAGTTCACGCACAACTTGCTCAATTTCTTGTTGATTTTGCGCTTTAGCACCACTCGCCATTGGATGACCACCACCATCATGATTTTTAGCCAATTCATTGATAGCAGGGCCTTTGGACCGTAATCTGATTCGGAAGTCGCCCTCTTTTTGTTGTAAGAAGATTGCCCAAGTCTTAACCGTATCAATCCGACCGGGTAAGGGCACAACGCCCGCAGTACTAGCATCACCAATATCAAAGGACGCCATAATATCATTCGTTAAAATAACATAAGCCGCTCCAGAATCCAGTTGCGTCAAATGCTCATAAACGTACGCTGACAACCGAGCCACTGGTAACGTGATAGTATCTTCAATCCGATTAACCGCAGTTGCGTCTGCGCCGGCTTCCATTAAAGCCGCTGCTGCTCGCATCGTACTAGGTTTCGTTGCTGAATATAAGAAACGGCCGGTATCGCCAACAATCCCCGCATACAGTAATCGGGCAGCATTCGCCGTCAAGGTTAATTCTGCCTGACAAGCGGCGTAGAAGTCATAGACCAATTCACTGGTACTAGACGCATCGACATCGACCCATTGCGGGTCACCAAAGGCATCGTCATTAGGATGATGGTCAATTTTAACTAACGTTTGGCCGCTATTATAAAACTCCCCATCAATCCGTGGCTGATTAGCCGTATCTAAAACTAAGACTAAGGCCCCTTCATAGTCAGCTTCGGTGATGTCATCCATCTGACCGAGCCAGTCGAATCCATGATACTGTTTACCAGGCGTTAACACACGTTTGGTTGGAAAACTAGTCTTAATAATATCAGCCAATCCTAATTGGCTCCCAATCGCATCAGGATCGGGGCGTTGATGGCGTTGAATAATAATGGTTTTTGCTTGTTTAATTAAATTAAAAATTTCTGTTTGGACGGTCATAATGATCCTTCCTATTCCAATATTTACTGGTGGCTCAAATTCGTGTCACAGTACTTTAGTATACCGAACAATTGCCCTCACGCCAAATTAATTAATTATCACCTGGATATAATGGCAACGTTAAGTTTTCAAATGCGAGGGGCGCCAGTCCGGTTAACGTAATGCCTAACAGTCGAATCCCGGTATCAAAGTGCTCATCAACGACGGTATCAAAGATTTCCTCGGCATACTGATCAAAGACCTCCGCATCATTAGGTAAGAATTCAGTAAACGTTTGTCGCTTCGTAATCGTCACAAAGTCGCCATAACGTAATTTTAGGACCAACGTTTTCCCATGTCGTTGGTGTGATTGCATCGTTGCCGTTACTAACTTAGCTAACTGTTTTAAATGAGCTCGGACTTCGGTTTGGGTCTGCAAGAATGGCCCAAAAGTCCGTTCCTTGCCAATTGATTTACGTTCACGTTGATATTCCACTGGCCGATCATCGCTCCCGCGCACCCGGCGATACAAAATATAGCCGAGCTTACCGAAGTGTTGAATTAAATCCATTTCAGTACGGGCCGCTAAATCTCGTCCCGTCTTAATCCCTAAATCATGCATCTTCGGCACCGTTTTCTTACCGACACCTCGAAACTTTTCAATCGGTTCTCGTAATAAGAAGGCAGTCGCATCGTTAGGCAATACAATCGTTACGCCTGCAGGCTTACGATAATCTGAGGCTAACTTAGCGATGAATTTATTGTAAGAAATTCCTGTTGAACAAGTTAAATGCGTTTTATGCCAAATCTCGCGTTGTAGTTGATGAGCCAGCTGAACTGCACTATGGATGCCAGGCTTATTAACGGTCACGTCTAAGTAAGCTTCGTCAAAAGCAATCGGTTCCACCATATCCGTATATTCATGAAAAATCTCATGAATTTGCGCTGACACCTCACGATACAACGGAAAGTTAGGCGTCTTAAACACGGCCTTTGAACAAAGCTCTAGGGCCTTTTGAGCGGGCATGGCCGAATGAATCCCATATTGGCGCGCCACATAATTAGCCGTAGTTACGACACCACGACCACCGGTTTGACGGGGATCATGGGCGATAACCAGCGGTTGGGTGCAGTAAGCCGGCTGCTCCCGTTCTTCAATCGACGCATAAAAAGCATCCATATCGACATGAATAATTTTACGACTAGTATCAATATTAATGGGTGCGGCAATGATTGCTGTGGCCATCTGATCCCCTCCTAATCACTCCATTATACACAAACGTGTGTTCTGAACGCAATCAGGAAACCCTTTAATAATGAAAAGAGCCCGAGATTTAAAATCCCAGACTCTCAACGTAACATCGTTCAAAATTAATGTCGTTTCAAGAAATAATAACCAAACCCACCAATCAATCCTAGACTAACCACTGCAGCCATCGCAATCACTGCGGCACGGGTTGTCGCCGAGTTCGTCTTAGTCGCTACCTTAGCCTTAGTTGGCGCAATCGCAGCGG
This sequence comes from Lactobacillus sp. CBA3606, assembly GCF_002970935.1. Classification (NCBI taxonomy): domain Bacteria; kingdom Bacillati; phylum Bacillota; class Bacilli; order Lactobacillales; family Lactobacillaceae; genus Lactiplantibacillus; species Lactiplantibacillus kimchii. The sequence goes on from NZ_CP027194.1 coordinate 815,856, forward strand.
CTTTAGTCTTAGGTGTCGTGGTTGACTTAGCTCGCGCCACGGTCCCGGCTGACTTCGTCGCTTTAGCTTTGGTTGCTTCGGTCGTTTTAACCGCGGCGGTAGCCTGAGCTTGCGCCGTTGCTAGGGTCACTTGTGGGGCTTTAGCTACCGTTGTTGGAGTCGCAGTAATAGTGCCCACTGGCTGTGATGCAGCGGCCGTAACTGCCGTTGAGGTCGCAGTAGTTGCCCTGACCGGTGTTGTAACTGCCTTAGTCGCTGCCATCGGTATCACGGTTGCTTGGTACCGACGTTGACCAGTCTTAGTTGCAGTTCGAACAGTGTCGGTCGACTTAGTCTCCTGACTAACTGTACTTTCGCTCCCAGTAACCGGCGTCTGTGAATCAGATTCACTAGGTTGCTTAGCCGGCGCCGTAATCACTGGTTTAGCTGGCTTTGAGGCCGCTACCACCGTGATGATTGCCGTGCTAGTCTGCGTTTGACTATGACTATCCGTATAACGATACGTCACGTGATAACGTCCGGGTTGCGTGGTGTTTACATTGCCCGTTACCGTCACATCGGCCAGCGTAATGGCTTGACCATTGGCATCAACCCCACCGTTAAAGTTCGCTGCTTGCTGCCACGTGTCATTAACCGCTAATGTACTATTATTAACGGTAAATGACCGTGCTGGCGCTAATACGGTAACATAAGTTGCTTGTGTGATCACATTGCCTTGGCGATCCGTATACGAATAGGTCACCTTGGTCGTTCCCGGTTGGCGCGTGTTAATTTGCTTATCCACTGTGACCGCTGAATAATTTAGTGCCTGTCCAGTAATCGTGGTGCCGGCAAAATCAGTTTGTGGTGACCAACTAGCACCATTTTCAACCGTCACCGTCGCTGGCACCGTGAGGCTGGCTTTAGAAGCCACAACCGTCACGGTCGCCGTTTCAGTCTGTGTCTGCTGATGCCGATCCGTATAGGTATAGGTCACCTGATAAGTACCAGGCTGGTTCGTTTTAACTTGATCCGCCCCGGTTACCGTCACATTAGCCAACGTGATAGCTTGCCCATCGGCAGCTACCCCGGCCGTGGCAAAGTTAGCCGCTGGCAACCAGGTTGTCTTTGGACCAGCGATGAGCGTCTGATTCTTAACGGTAAATCCCTTAGCTGGCGCTAACACCGTAACTTTAGTGGTACCGGTCTTAACGTTCCCTTGACTATCGGTGTACGTATAAGTCACCGAATAAGTCCCGGCTTGCGTGGTTTTAACTGGATTATCCACTGAAACTGCCGCATAATCCAACTGATTACCAACCGCATCGGTCCCAGTAAAGGCCGTTGCTGGTGTCCAATCAGCGCCATTTTCAATCGTCGTGGTCGTTGGCACCGTCACACTGGCCTGAGAAGCCACGACCGTAATCGTCGCCGTTGCTGTCTGGGTCTGTTGGTGACTATCCGTATAGGTATACGTCACTTGATACGTCCCTGGTTTGGTCGAATCGACTGCGCCAGCTACTTGCACGTTTGCCAACGTAATCGCCGTGCCATTCGCATCTAAACCAGCGGCGCCAAAACTATCCGCTTGTGACCATGTAGCTTTAGGGCCAGCAATTACCGTAGTATCTTTCACAGTGAACCCTTGGGCCGGCGCTAAGACGGTCACTTTGGTAATACCAGTCTTAACGTTACCTTGACTATCCGTGTATGAATACGTAACTGTATAGGTCCCGGCTTGCGTGGTTTTGACTGGATTATCGACCGTCACGGCCGCATAAGCCAATGCCTTACCAGTAACATCCGTCCCGGCAAAATCGGTTGCTGGAGACCAATCTGTGCCATTTTCAATGGTAGTCGTGGTTGGCACCGTTACACCGGCCTGAGAAGCAACGACCGTAATTGTCACCGTTTCAGTCTGGATCTGCTGGTGACTATCGGTATAGGTGTAGGTCACTTGATAAGTGCCTGGCTTGGTTGAATCCACTTGACCAGTCACTCGAACGTTTGCCAACGTGATGGCTGTCCCATTGGCATCTAAGCCAGCACTATCAAAGTTATCGGCTTGGGCCCAAGTGGTTTTAGGACCCGCAATTAACGTACTATCTTTGACCGTAAAGGCTTTTGCCGGTGCTAAGACGGTAACCTGTGTCGTGACTGGCGCTATAACGTTGCCTTGACTATCTGTGTATGAATAAGTCACCGTATAAGTCCCGGCTTGCGTCATATTAACTGGATTATCCACCGAAACTGCTGCATAATCCAACTGATGACCTGCCGCATCGTTCCCAGTAAAGTCCGTTGCGGGTGTCCAATCAGCGCCATTTTCAACCGTAGTAGTCGTGGGCACCTTCAAACCAGCTTTAGAAACGGCCACTGTAATCGTCACCGTGTCAGTCTGCGTTTTTTTGTGACTATCCGTATAGGTATAAGTCACTTGATAAGTGCCCGCTTTAGTTGGATCAACGGTGCCACTCACTTGCACGTTTGCCAACGTAATCGCAGTCCCATTGGCATCTAAGCCAGCACTAGCAAAATTATTGGCTTGCGACCAAGTGGTTTTAGGACCCGCAATTAACGTACTATCGTTGACCGTAAAGGGTTTTGCCGGTGCTAAGACGGTAACCTGGGTCGTGACTGGCGCTATAACATTACCTTGACTATCCGTGTATGAATAAGTCACCGTATAAGTCCCAGCCTGCGTCATATTAACTGGATTATCGACCGTCACGGCCGCATAATCCAACTTTTTGCCAGCCGCATCGTGCCCGTCAAAGTTCGTCGCTGGTGTCCAATCAGCGCCATTTTCAACCGTAGTAGCGGTTGGCACCTTCACACTGGCTTGAGAAGCCACTAAGGTTACTATCCCAGTCGCTTCAAACACATAACCATTTTGATCAGTATAGTGATAAAGCACCGAGTAAGCACCAAGATGGTCAGTATCAAAGACTGGCATCGCCCCAGCCGTAGCGGTCGCATCATTTTGACGCGTCCAAGTCGTCGTGATATTAGCTAGCACCAGTGGACCACCCACTCTGCCATCTTGACCACTAACAACTGGTTGCCACGACGTCGCTGGTCCGACAATCAGTTGTTGATCACTAACACTAAATGTGGTGCGCCGAAAAGTCACATTTTTAAGCTCATCATGCTCTTGATAATAATCAGGATCAATCATCTGTTGCGTGGTATAAATCGTCGAGTTCACATCATCAACACTAGCAGTCCATACATCATCAGTTATTTCAGCGGGAAGGTTCATATCCGCAGTTAAAAAATAACTACTTGGTAATTTCAAAGTGGCTAGAGCAGTCATCCCCTTAAACATATCAGCAGACCCAGTACCGTTATCAAGGATCCAGGGTTTAACTATCACATTTGTCATAACTAAACTAGACAAATCTAACGTAGCCAACTTCGCATCTCCTTGGAACATGCGTTTAGTCCCAACCAAGTTATCACTAGTGACCCAACCGGTTAAATCAAGCGTCGTTAAATTGGATAGCCCTGCAAAAATATCTGACAATAGCGACACATTACTGACATCCCAGCCTGATAAATCAATGGTTGTTAAATTGACCGAATTCGAAAAAAGACCTGCTAAGTTCGTTACCTGCCTGACATCCCAGCCCGATAAATCAACGGTTGTTAAATTGGCCAAATTCGAAAAAAGACCTGCTATGCTCGTTACCTGGCTGACATCCCAGCCTACTAAATCAACGGTTGTTAACTTGTCATCTCCCTGAAACATAGCAGTCATGTTAGTGTTTCCGAACTGGTCAGTATAGAGCTTGAATTTACAATTGACAGCAGATAACTTAGTTAAGCTCGGAAGCTCCTTAAACGTACTTAAAAAATCATTGAGATCACGAAAGTCTGCACCATCTATATTTAGTTCAGTCAGCTTATTAGCATTGCTGAGCCAGTCGGACGGATTGGAATTAAAGATAATATTAGAGGCTATAACTGTTTTCACTTCACTGTTTGCAAACATTCTCGGGGAGAATGCAATGTTCCAACCAGAGATATTAACCGTTTTAAGATTCTTCGTATCTGCAAACAAATTATCAGCCGAGATAGCCTTATCAAAATTCCAGCCGGTTAAATCAATATCACTATCCGCAAATGTTGCTCCCTGAAACGTTTGTGGTAGAAATATATTTTGCTGACTTGAAAATGAATCCGCTAACGGCAGACTTTCGACTATCTTTGCAGTAACGCCAGTTGCCCCTTGAAACATCCCGCCGAAATAGACATCACCTCCACTATTTTCAAAACTCCAGTTTGATATATCAATCGAACTTACATTAGCATTCTGAAACATTCGATCTAACATAAACACTTTAGCCGTATTCCACTTTGACACATCAATGTGCTGTAATTGGACATCACCAGAAAACATCTCGCTCATGTCCATGAGATTAGGACCCCAATTAGTGAAAATGTCATCCACCGTTACTAATTTAGCATCATTGGCAAACATCTTGGTGGTGATATTAATCTTACTACCATCAAAAGAACCAGCCGCCGTTTTCGTAACAACTGTTAGATTCTGATTGTTAGAAAACAATGAGCCCATGATTGTTGCCCCAAATACAGCACCTTCAAAGCTAATTTTTTTAATCGCATCATTCCCCTGCCAACGATTATCAGGTAGCGGATCATACTCAGCAGCAACATCATCAAGAGCTGAATTAACCAAGGTACCGCCCTGAATATGCAAAACCCCTTCGCTATCTAACGTCCAGTCCACTGTCCCATAGGTACCACTTTCAACGGTTGTCACGGCCGTCATGGCTGATTTCACTTGCGGCTTAACCGTTGCGACTGCGGCCACCGCCGTGCTTGTCGGTAATACCGTGGTGGCAGTAGTCGTCACGGCACTATCGGTTGTCGCCACACTGGTGACACCGTCACTAGCCACTACGGCAGAACTGGTAGCTGATACTTCACTAGTGGCTACAGCACTGGTACTACTAACCGAACTAGCAGCAGTTGAAATAGGCGTCACTGCACTGGTACTGCTGACCGAACTAGCAGTAGTTGAAATAGGCGTCACCGCACTGGCACTACTACTGGCTGACGTGGCATTGGTTGCAACCGTCGCCTGACTAGTGGTTCCTGCCTGACTGGTCACAGAATTACTACTGGCTGTCACAGTCTTAGCAGTTGCTACCGAACTTGTTACTGCAATCTGACTAGTTCTAGTTGCAACGCTACTGGTAGCGGCACTGGTTGTCGTACTCGTGGTACTAGTACTGGCAGCACTAACTGCAGTGGTACTCGTTGCACTAGCACTAGTACTGCTAATCGCACTAGCAGCGCTGGTTGAACTTGTCGCCGCACTACTGGCAACAACCGTCGTACTACTTTGACTAGCTGCACTGACAGTCGCCGTCACACTGCTACTCTCAGTACTCGTCTGATTAGTAGCCGCCCGAACAGTCATCGTATTCAATTGCCAAGTGGTCATCATAATCCCGGCAAATACCCAAAAACGCCCTTTTTTGTACATTTTGTAAGTTAACTTATCATCTTTTATTTGGCGCATCACTTATCAACCCCCGCATTAATGACTACCCTATCTTTAAGCTTAAAAATTGTTTAAGTTATATTTAGTTCAAGGGTACCACAATTAATAGCATTATAAACAAAATATTATTAAATAATTTTAATAATATTGAGGTTCCAATGATAATCTAGTTATCGCCTTAATTATCGCTTATTAGACCCATTTTCATCCATTAAAGACCAAAAAAATAAGCTCAAATCCGCTAACGGACTTGAACTCATTATCAATTAACTTATTTAGCTTCAGAATCGTCAGCAGCACTATCCGCACTAGTAGCGGCACTGTCAACGTTACTAGCAGCTGAATCAATATGACTTTCAGCACTAGTGGCAACTTCAGCATCGGCTTTTGGTGCAGCCGTTGCAGCGGCGTCAGCTTCGTTTGGCGCAATCTTAGCAATCGCACTTAAATCGAAAACTAAGAAAATCCCGTCGCAATCTAACGTGACAGTCTTATCAGCTTCGTTGACTTCATCAACGACACCGTGTAACCGACCAATCGTCGCAACTTTATCGCCGCGTTTGATTTTGCTTAACATTTGTTGATGTTGTTGTTGTTGTTTCCGTTGTGGCCGGATCATGAAGAAGTACAAAAATGCGAACATAACCACAATGAAAAGAACTGATGTTAGTTGACCCATTAAATATCGCTCCTAATCTATGTTTGACTATCTTTAACTTTAACAAATTACACTTAAAATTACTAGTATGACTAGAAATTTTTGGCGTTTTTCTTGTTAAAGCCGTACATTTCAAAAAAGTTTTCGCGGAATTCCAATAAGTTATCATCCATAATTGCTTGCCGCACTTGTTGCATCACGTGCAATAAGAAATACAAATTATGGTAACTCGTTAACCGTAACCCGAATGTCTCATCAGCTTTAATCAGGTGACGGACATAAGCCCGGGTGTAGTTACGACACGTATAGCACCCACAATTCTCATCGATAGGTGTAAAGTCATGCGCAAACTTCGCATTCTTGACGACCAACCGACCGTGCGACGTCATACAAGTCCCATTCCGCGCAATTCGTGTCGGTAGGACACAATCAAACATATCCACGCCACGAATTGCCCCGTCAATTAAGGCATCGGCCGAACCAACACCCATTAAGTAACGGGGTTTGTTGGTCGGTAATAATGGCGTCGTAAAATCAAGCACGTGGTTCATCTCGGCTTTCGATTCTCCGACGGATAAGCCACCAATCGAGTAACCAGGAAAGTCCATGCCAACTAAATCTTTCGCACTTTGTTCCCGCAAATCTTTGAAGCCCGCACCTTGGACAATCCCAAATAACCCTTGATAATCCGGATGTTGATGCACTTTTTGGCCTCGTTCAGCCCACCGACTGGTTCGTGCCACTGACTTACGAACATAGTCATAGCTTTCAAAGAATGGGGGACATTCATCTAAGCTCATCATGATATCTGGTCCCAAGTCATTTTCAATCTGAATGGCTTTTTCAGGCGACAAAAACATCTTCGCCCCATTCAGATGATTCTTAAAATGCACGCCTTCTTCGGTAATATCGCGATTCTTAGCTAATGAAAAGACTTGGAAGCCACCAGAATCCGTTAAGATTCCTTTTTTCCAATTCATAAATTGGTGTAACCCACCGGCCTCTTTAACAATCTGTTCACCGGGTCGTAGCCAAAGATGGTACGTATTCGATAGAATAATCCCGGCCCCCATCGCATCTAATTCTTCAGGTGCTAGTGATTTTACACTCGCTAACGTCCCCACGGGCATAAACATTGGCGTTGGAAACGTGCCATGTGGCGTGATGATTTCACCCAGACGAGCACCCGTATGTTTTTCTGTTTTAATTAATCGGTATTTAATTGCCGGTTCCATATAATTCCTCCGTTAACTGTTGCGTCAAACCATTAAGTCACGAAAGCGTCTGAGAGTTGCCCCAGACGCTGACTTTGCTGCAAAATACGCGTTTTAATGAATAAACATGGCATCGCCAAAACTAAAGAAACGATACTTTTCATCAATGGCGTGTTGATACGCGTTTAAAATCATGTCCCGGCCCGTGAAAGCTGCGACTAACATCACTAGGGTTGACTTTGGTAAATGGAAGTTCGTAATAAAAGCATCAACCACTTGCCACTCATAACCGGGCTTGATGAAAATATCGGTCCAGCCAGAATCAGCCTTGATTTCTCCATGAAATTTCGTCCCGATCGTTTCAAGCGTCCGAATTGACGTCGTCCCCGTTGCAATAATCCGACCACCATTTTTCCGCACGTCATTTAACGTCTTGGCAGCGGCCGCATCTAATTGATAGAATTCACTGTGCATTTTATGATCTTCGATTTTATCTTCTTCAACCGGGCGGAACGTGCCTAGGCCAACATGCAAGGTTAAATAAACTAACTTAATCCCTTTATCCTGTACCTTTTGTAAGAGTTCTTTTGTCCAATGCAAGCCCGCAGTTGGCGCTGCCGCTGACCCATTTTCCTTGGCATAAACGGTCTGATAACGATCTGGATCGTCTAACTTTTCTTTGATATACGGTGGTAATGGCGCTTCACCTAAGGCTTCGAGGATTTCCATAAAGATGCCATCGTAATGAAATTCAATCAGCCGAATCCCATCTTCTTTTTCAGCCGTGACCGTCGCTGTTAATTGACCGTCGCCAAAAGAAATCACGGTCCCAACGTGCGCCCGCTTAGCAGGTTTCATTAAGGTTTCCCATTCGTCACCTTCAGTATTGTGTAATAACAAGACCTCTGCATGACCCCCAGTTTCGGGCTTAACGCCGTACAACCGTGCAGGCATGACCCGCGAGTTGTTCATAACCACGGCATCGCCGGGATTTAAGTCATCGATAATGTCATAAAAATGTTTATCTTGCATGACACCCGTTTGGCGATTCAAATCAAGCAACCGCGACGTATCACGTTGTTTGATGGGTGTTTGGGCAATCAATTCATGTGGTAACTCATAATCAAAATCTTCAAGTGTTAAGCTCATCACTGGGACCTCTTATCTTTTTATTTAGTTTCGGGGTATGGGAACCCTAAATGTTGATACCCTTTGATGGTGACCACCCGGCCACGCTGCGTCCGTTTTAGGAACCCAATTTGAAGTAAATAAGGCTCCACCACTTCCGCAATCGTATCCGTTTCTTCACCAATATTGGCTGCCAATGTTGCTAAGCCGACCGGACCACCATCGTAATATTCTAACATGGTCCGCAATAATTTGTTATCCGTTTCGTCTAAACCGGCTTCATCGACCCGCAGATAGGTGAGGGATTGGTCAACGATCACGTCATCAATCGCCGTTTGGTCAGCGACTTCTGCAAAATCACGAATCCGCTTGAATAATCGATTCGCAATCCGCGGCGTGCCTCGTGATCGCCGGGCAATCTCATGCGCACCGGAAGGCTTGATACTTGTCTGAAAAATAGCGGCCGTCCGTTTGACGATGTCTTCGAGATCACTGACTGCATAATAAGCCATATGTTCAACAATCCCAAACCGATCGCGCAGTGGCGCTGATAACATGCCGGCCCGCGTGGTCGCCCCGATTAAAGTAAAGGGTGGCAGCGGAAAATGCACGGGATGCGCCGTCGGACCTTGACCGACAACGATGTCGACAAAGAAATCTTCCATTGCTGAATAAAGCATTTCTTCCACAATCTTAGGCAAGCGATGAATTTCATCGATGAATAAAATATCCCCCGGTTCAAGTTCATTTAATAAGGCTACTAAATCGCCGGGCTTTTCAATCGCCGGACCACTAGTCGTCCGGATATTAACTGCCATCTCATTAGCAATAACCATCGCCAAGGTGGTCTTACCTAAGCCAGGTGGGCCATACAGTAGAACATGATCTAACGATTCTTCGCGTTTTTGAGCTGCTTCAATATACACACTCAGTTCATGCTTCACCCGATCTTGACCAATGTATTGGGCTAACCGTTGCGGACGCAGCGACTTTTCTAAAGAAGCTTCGGTGGCATCCGTTTTGTCCCCCGATAATAAGTTGTCGTCGTCCATCCAATCCCTCCTACTTCGTCAATAACCGTAATCCTTCGCTCAATAAGTCATTAGTGTCCACGGTCTCAGCTTGGCTAAAGTCTTCTAAAGCCTTGGTAATCTTTTTGACCTCACGCTGTGAATAACCCAAGGCGGTCAAGGCAGCTAACGCATCCGCTAGGGCCCCAGTATCCGCCGTTGTCGCGACGTCTAGCTCGGTCTGACCAGTAATATCGACGTTCAAGTCGTTTAACTTCCCTTTTAAATCTAAAACAATCTGTTGGGCCGTCTTCTTACCAACCCCGGGAAAACGCGTTAAATAAGTCGCATTTTCTTGATTGATGGCTTGAATCAGCCCCGAATGGTCATTATTCGCTAAAATCGCCAATGCCGACTTCGGACCGATACCAGAAACCCCCAAAAGCTTTTCAAATAACGCCTTTTCGTCGGCATCATAAAAGCCAAACAACGACATGGCACTCTCGCTGACCGCTTGATGGATATACATCTTAACGGGTTCAGATGCGACTTGATAACGATACGGATTGGCCGTCAACACTTTATACCCGATACCCGCCACTTCAATCACAACAAAGCTGGGGGTCACATCAGTAATTTGGCCGAAAAAATATTCATACACGGTTGTTAAGCTCCTTTAAAATAAAACGTATGTTTGCTTGCTAAATTGTACCACAATTACGTGGTCGCTTAATACCGCTAGTCTTTCAAATCCCGATAATTTCAAATCCGGCCGACCAGACTTGCCGAATTGCGACCAAACATGCTATGCTCAGGACCTCAGGAGGTTATTTTCTATGCAATTAAATCCTTTTACCGCCGTCTTACCCAGTGCGTCTGGCTTAACCAAATTAACAGCTGGGACCACACCCTGGGCAGCGGCTGATGACCACGTCCAAGCTGGTGCCAGTTATTATTGGTACGAACTGACTCAAAATGGGATTCATCAATGGCGCCTCATCGCCCAATGGCCAACCGACGTCACTGTCACCAGTATGGTCCCCGGGCTGATGAATACCGTGCTCTATCCGCAACAACCCGTCATTGAAATGTTAATTGATGATTGGGTCGGTCACTTTCCCAAAGCCTTGGAATTCACCGATACAGTCGGCGTCACCCATCGCCTTTGGCAGATTACCGATACCGACGTTAATGCCGACATCACAGCGGCCATGGCACCAGTGGCACCCCGTCAAAGTTGGTTAACTACGACCAGCACTCCGCTAGTCATGCTAGTTGCCGACCAAGAATGGGCCAAATTCAAGACGCCCGTCACGATTCCAGACCATTTAATTAATCTGTTCAAAGCTTAACCGACAAGACCGATGGCACCTAGCGTCGGTCTTTTTTGCGCCACCAACGCCAACTAAGCCAACCCATTAGCCCGACACTGATCACCCCACTGAGGACGCTTAACCCCAGCCCAAGCTTTAAGCCGGGCGTGCGATAAGTCAACTTAATCACGTGTTTGCCAGCCGCTAAGCGGGCCCCAACAAAGGCTTTGTTGACTACTTGGGTGGCGGTCGTGCGCCCATCTACTTGTAATTGCCAACCAGTTGAATATGGGATACTCGTCGTTAACACCGTGGGTTTAGTCGTCGTGGTCGTCCCGGTTACTTGATTAGCACCAACCTTTAAGTGCGCTAAGCCTTGGCGTTGCAGGTGGTGAGTTTGTCGGGTATAACTTTTACCGAACGGCACAGCAACTAATTCGGCCTGCTTGAACTTTAACCCTTGAACCTGAGTAAAGTTTAAGGTAATAACTTTGCGCGCATGGGTGCTGTACCCCAAATTGATGACTGCTGATTTCCGGGGCTCATAATCGGACATGTTAGTCGTCCCTAATTGACTAAAGCTAGCGAGATTATCCGTCGTTTGCGCCGTCAAAGTATAGCCACTGGCACTTAAATTCCCCTTCAAGCCATCGCGCAACCGATTTATTTGATCAATCTTAGTATTGGGACGAGCTGTTAACGTACTGGTCTGCTGGCTGACTGTCATGGCATGTTGAATCGAAGACCGTTGATAAGTGATGCCTTTTAGCACCAAATAAAGTTCCGTCCGTCGATACTTTTTTGGTTGTTTAATCGTTAAAGTCACCGGTAACGCGTGGCCTTGAACATCACTGGTTAACGCAGTCAAACCGTTTTGATTGGCCGCTTGGTTTTGAGCAACTATCTTTTGGTTGGCCGCCACTAAGGCCAAAACCGATTTTGTTGGCTTAGTCATCCCCGTTGCCGGGGCCAAGCTTTGACGTTGTTCCGGCGTTAACATGCTGGTCGTCGCTGGCAACTTCGATAAGACATTGTTCGAACTGCCAGTTGCGTGTTGATTGCGATAAATGATGACCTTATCCGTCGAATCTAACGTCGTTGTATCATCAGTTTGGGCCGTATAAGCCACCGCTTTACGCTGTGACCGTGGTCGAACTGTCGTGACGCCTTTAGCGGGGGTCGTCGTTAAGGCCCCCTGCAATAACGCTTGTTCTCGGTCAACCGCTGATAAATGGTTAAAGGCGGTCTTTGTCAGTTGCTGTGTCTGCGTATAGACCAATGGTAATGCGCTTTTAGACGCTAACAACACGGTGCCGGTATGGTTACTCAAGCCATATATAAATTGATCCGCATAGATCTTAGGCAACCCTTTGGCCGTCTTAACGACCCGATAACCAGCTGGTAGGGCTTGCCCTTTCAACTGATCTTCACGAACAAACAAATAGCGCACCCCTAATAGATTACTTAAAGTCGTCCGCTGATCCAACGTTCCTAACGGTGAATTCATCGCATAATCCGCATTGCCTAAAGCTTGGCTCAATTGCCCAACATACGCATTTTGTACGGAAAAATACGACCCCACGGTATGAGTGCCTAAAACCATTGGAATATCACTTTCCGCCGACCGCATCGTATAGTAATTGGGGCCTAAGGCGGTGCGATAAAAGCCCCGTTGTGGGAGGTTAGCTTGAGCGCCATCTAGGTATCCATGAACCCATTTCATTGCCGTGCCCTGCCGCAACTGTTCACTACTTCCAGAAGTCGTATTAATACTCAGCCAACCCAAGCCATTATTAGCTAAGTTCAGCGTGACCATCCCCATCAGCAACCACTTAAATTGGCGTTGTGATAGTTTCAGACTTGTTTTAGCTAACAGTAACCCCATTAATGCCAATAAAATCAAATAAGTGGCAATATCATGTTTACGAATATTTAAATAAAACCCATTAATGAGCCAGATGACCCCTAGTAACCCACAGCTGATGCCAGCAAGCCATTTTAAATCAGCCACGGTGAGCTGTGGTAACTGATCGACAAAAATCATCGTGGCATAGGCAAACACCAAGGTTGCCATCAATAACCACCGATTAGATGGCGTCGATAAAACATTGAAAACCGCCGCAAATGCGGGCACCAAGATTCCCACTAACATCGCGAGTAAGACCCAATTCAAATAACGATAACGTTTGAAATGCCGTAAGGTGTAAATCGCCCCAATAAAACTAATACTACTGAGCCCCAAAGTGACCCAATATTGCACGCTACCACCATTAGTTAATAATCGGTTCGGCAAATTAACGTAATAGTTGATGGGATACGTCCACAGCCCATTGGCAAAATCAAAACTCGTCCGCGTTGCATGGAACATCGCTAAAATGGTTGGCACTAAAATCACCCCGGCCATCGTCACACCGAGTGTCACCGCCACTAACAAGCGCCAGAACAACCCCCAAAATGACCGGAGTTGCGCCCCACTTGACCGCAAGTGACCATAGCGGACAAGCGCATAAATCAGGCTGCCTAACGCTAATAAATAAGCAAAGTAAAAGTTACTCATAATCACAATTGCGGTAATCAAGCTCAATGGTAACCAGTGGTGCCCCCGCAAGACCCGTTCAATGGCCCAACAAAGGAGTGGAAACCAAATCATGGGTAACAAAAAGAACGGATGATGCATGCCGACATAAAACGTATAGCCCGTAAAGGTATACGTCAAAGTCCCAATCAAACGACTAAAGCGACTGAAATGAAACTGCCGACTAAACCCTAAAAAGGCCAGACCGACCACGTATAACCGCAAAATAATTAATGCTTGATAACCAAATTCTAGTTTGGCTGGTGGAATCAAGGCCACCAAATAATTAAACGGATCACCGACCACATAATAAGCAAACGTTGTTAATCGATCAGCACCTAACCCTAGGTTCCACGACCAACTGAACAAACTTTGCTGACCGCTTTGCAAGATGTGCTGAAATTCCAACAAAATTGGAAAATGTTGCGCCATGCCATCGACTTCCCAAATCAAAGTCCGGCCGGCCAAAAATAAACTGCCAAATGTAATCGTCGCGATGACTGCAAATAAGCCCGTGTACCACACCCATAGCGGCATTTTTCGTAATTTAAGCAAAATCTGGTCCCCTTTATTAATTGTGGCACGCCACAATCCCCATTCTATATGCGTTAAAATAATGGTTTAATTTTACCATGAAACCATTAATCGTCACTAATTTGCTGCCAATCTTTAGGGTTTTCTACTGATTCAATTTGTATGTGCAAAAAAAACGAGTTTGAGCAGACCCCCAAACTCGTTACTGCCTATCATAGCTGTTGCGCATCGTGATTATCTTGAATGCGTTTGAACATCTTTTCCATATCGGAATTGGTAAAGTGAACCGTCACCGGCCGACCATGCGGGCAGTTAAACGGATTTTCACAACTTGGTAACTTGGCTAATAACGCTTGTGCTTGCCGATCATCTAAATGATGATTGGCTTTAATGGCCCGTTTACACGACATCATAATCGCCGCTTTTTCGCGGAATTGCGCAACGGTTAGCTTAGCATCTTGGAGCAACCAATCCACCATTTCTTTAATCGTCTCGGTCTCTTGACCGGCTTTAAACCACGTTGGATGGGTATGGACGATAAAACTATTACCCCCAAAAGCTTCTAAGTTAAGTCCCAGCGCTGCTAGTAACGGCAACTTCTCTTGGATTTTCAAGACATCACTAGTCGGATAATCTAGAATAATCGGAACTAACAAGTTCTGCTGATTCGGACTGACCTCACCAATCGCTTGCCGATAATACTCATAATTAATCCGCTCCTGCGCTGCATGTTGATCCAAGATATACATCCCATCTTCCGCTTCCGCCAATAAATACGTACCATGCATTTGGCCTAAATAGCGTAACGCCGGAAAACGTTCCGCAGCTGGGGCCGTCGTCGTGGCTGGTTGAATCGCAACCGATGTTGGTGCAACTGGTTGTGACTGTGCTGGTCCAAATGGCTGGACACCGGCTTCCGACTGATACTTTTCATCAAACTGAGTAACCGCTGGTGTCGTTAATTCGGCCTGATCACTAATCATAATCGGTGTGGTCGCTGTCTTGGGTGCGGCACTCGTGGCTGCTGAAGTAACCGCACGGGTTGGACTAGCCGCCGTCGCAGTCATTGGCGCCGTTGAAGTGGTCAATTGCGGTGCATGCTGTGAAGAAGCCGCATTCAAGTCAATCGCTAATTGATCGGTATTCAGCCGTTCGCGTCGATGACTGCCCAGATTAGTTAACGCCGATGGAATTAAATTAATTTGGGCTAACCGGTCAGTAATCGTCGTACTAATCAGCTTAGCTAGTTCAGGCTCTTGGCTTAACCGGACTTCTTGTTTCGTCGGATGCACATTCACATCCACTAACAAGGGGTCCATCGTCAACGCAATGACCGCAATCGGATAACGACCGACCATTAATTTTGAGCCATAGCCTTTGATAATGGCCTTCGTGAGTTGCTGATTTTTAATGGCACGACCATTGATTAAGAGCGAAATATATTGCCGACTCGCACGGGTCAATTCAGGTAACGCAATGTAGCCGGTCACCTGATAGTCCGCCGTGGCGCCTTTAATGGCAACCATCTTACGGGCATTTTGGACACCATAAATTCCGGCAATCACCTGCTGTAAATCCCCACGGCCAGCCGTTTTCAGTAACTCCTTTTGATTATGCACTAAGCGAAAGGCCACGGCTGGATAGCTCAACGCTAACCGATTGACCACATCTAAAAGATTGGCTAATTCAGTTTGGGCTGACTTCAAATATTTTAACCGTGCCGGCGTATTAAAAAACAACTCGGTGACCGTAATATCGGTCCCTTGCCGCAATGGCGCTGGTTTTTGTTGTAGGAGTTTGCCCCCACGATAATGAATCTGGGTCCCCGTCTCACCCGTACTCGTCTGCAAGACGACATCCGCAACTGACGCAATACTGGGTAACGCTTCGCCCCGAAATCCGAGTGAATGCACGCGAAACAAGTCTTCACGTGATGTGATTTTACTCGTCGCATGCCGCTTAAATGCCGTTAAAACGTCATCGGCTGCAATCCCCGTGCCATCATCAATCACCCGAATGGATTGGACACCCGCTTCTGTGACTAAGACATCAATCCGCGTGGCCTGTGCGTCCAACGCATTTTCAACCAGTTCTTTCACTACCGATGCCGGTCGTTCCACAACTTCCCCAGCGGCAATTTGATCCGCTAAAACGGATGATAATTCATGGATTTTTCCCATCGCAATCGGCCTCTTTTTCTAAAAACTTACTTCTCTAATTTCTGTTGCCATTTATATAACTGAGTCATGACATCCATTGGCGTCATGGCCATCAGATTCAACGTCTTCATTTGTTGGAGTATTTTTTCACCCTTGGTATCCGTTAATGTGGGTTCACTAAACAGCGAAAGTTGGGCTTCCGCAGCGGGCGCCGGTTCGCTAACCGTTGGCGTTGGGGTCACGGGCGCAACCGCTGGCGATTCAGCCGGTTCAGCCGTCGTCGCCGTTGTGGCCTGACTTTCCAAGTGCGTCAAAATCGTGTTCGCACGGTTGAGTAAGTTCGTTGGCATCCCCGCTAGCTTCGCAACATGGACCCCGTAAGATTTATCGGCCGCGCCGGGTTCAACTTTATGCAAAAAGACTAACTCGCCATTTTGTTCCGTCGCCCCAACGTGCACATTTTGTAACCCCGTCAATTCCTGATCTAGAGTCGTTAATTCATGGTAATGGGTCGAAAACAACGTCTTAGCATGGATATGGTTATGCACAAACTCAATAATCGCTTGTGCTAACGCCATCCCATCATAAGTCGCCGTGCCCCGACCAATTTCATCAAATAAAATGAGGCTGTTCGCCGTCGCATGCTGTAACGCATTGTTTGCTTCTTGCATTTCAACCATAAAGGTACTCTGCCCAGAAATCAGATCATCCGTCGCCCCAATACGGGTAAAGATTTGATCAAAAATCGGTAACTGCGCTGATTTCGCTGGCACAAAGCACCCAATTTGCGCCATGATAACTGTCAACGCTAATTGACGCATATACGTGCTTTTCCCAGACATATTGGGTCCCGTGATGAGTAAAACTGTTTCGTCAGGGGTCATTTTGACATCGTTTGGCACATAGCTCTGGTTCCCCATCACCTTTTCAACCACCGGATGACGACCATCCACAATCTGCAAATCATGCGACTTAGTCAACGTTGGCCGGACAAATTGATAATCTTCACTCACAACCGCAAAACTTTGGAGCACATCAATTGCGGCCACGGCCTTAGCCAAGGTCTGAAGCCGTTTGATAGCCCCTTTAACCGTCTCACGAACCTTCGTAAAGAGTTCATACTCAACCTGGGTAGAATGGCTCTCAGCTTCTAAGATTAAGCTTTCATGGGCTTTAAGCTCCGGTGTGCTAAACCGTTCGGCATTCGTTAACGTTTGCTTGCGTTCATAACGGTCGGCGGGGAGCTGGGCCAAGTTAGCCTTAGTCACTTCAATATAGTAGCCAAAAACCCGGTTAAAGCCAATTTTTAACGTTTTAATGCCGGTTGTCGCCCGTTCTTGGGCTTCAAGTTCAGCAATCCACTTCTTCCCATTATTCATGGCATCCCGATACTTATCAAGTTGTGGATCGTAACCGTCCTTAATCACACCCCCATCGGTTACCGACAAGGGCGCTTCTTCAACAATCGCTTGTTCAATCAAGTCCGCTACATCTTCGACCGGGTCTAACCGACTCACTTCATCCTTAAAGACCGTCGCATCCAACGCCGATAAAATATACCGTAATTTTGGAATTTGCCGTAAAGAAGTCTTTAATTGAATCAGGTCCCGACCATTCACGCTCCCAAACGCAACGCGCCCAGCCAGTCGTTCTAAATCATAAACTTTCACCAATTCTTCTTGTAAATTACTGCGTTCGAAATAATGATCTAATAACGCTGCAACTTTATTTTGCCGGGTTTCAATATCAGCCTGCACAATCAGGGGCCGTTCTAACCACTGCTTCAACAACCGCCCACCCATGGCCGTTTTAGTTTCATCTAATAACCACAGTAAGGTACCTTGTTTCTTCCCGGTCCGAATTGAGCGCATTAATTCCAAATTATATTTAGAATTATGATCTAATTTCAAGAAATACGATGGTTCATATGCAATTGCCTTTTGTAAGTGCGCTAAGCTACGTTTTTGTGTCACGTTGATATACATTAGCAGGTGCGCAACCACTTGCTTTTCAAGGTTAACCGTCAAATCTTGGGTTAAATAGCTTAATTCCGCTTGTAATTCAACTTGATTTTGTTCCGAAATCAAAATATCAAGGGCCTTAATCTGCTGCCGTAAGGGGGCCGTGACCGAATCGTCCACCACGATTTCTTTCGTTTGCAGACTGGTCAACTCATTGATTAAGGCATCATTGGTCGTTAACAGGCTGGTTTTAAGTTCACCCGTCGATAAATCGGCATAGGCAAACCCGTATTGTCCCTGTGCTTGCACCAAAGCCGTCAAGTAATTATTGGACTTGGCCTGTTCGGCACCACGTTCCAGCGTCGTCCCAGGCGTCACTAATTGAATGACTTCTCGTTTAACCATGCCTTTAGCCAGTTTGGGATCTTCCATCTGCTCACAAATCGCAACTTTATAGCCCTTATCAACTAAAATATCAATATAATTTTGAACCGCCCGATGTGGCACCCCACACATGGGAATCGGGTTGGCCGCCGAATGATTCCGTGTGGTCAACGTTAACTCTAAGAGCTGGGCCCCTTTAATCGCATCGTCAAAAAACATTTCATAAAAATCACCGAGCCGATAAAACAAAAATGCATCTGGGTATTGATCTTTAACTGCAAAGTATTGACGCATCATCGGCGTATCTTTGGTCTTTTGTGGCACTGTTGTTCCTACTTTCTATTTGAAAATTAATCATCAAAATATGGGTGATCGGGATTAATTAAAATACGTTGAATCTTTTTCGCATGGCCTGTTTTACCATCCACATCAATCAAGCAACCAGATAAGACGGCCGGACTATCTTCTTGTACGTTAAAACGCGTCGGCATCTGTTCTAAAAAGCGTCCAATCACATTCTCACGTGTCATCCCTAGAATTCCATTATAAGGACCTGTAAAACCAACGTCACTTAAAAAGGCCGTTCCGGCTGGTAGGACCCGATTGTCACTCGTTTGAACATGGGTATGCGTCCCAATAACCGCACTAACTTGCCCATCGAGATACCACGCCATCGCTTCTTTTTCACTAGTTGTCTCCGCATGCAGATCAATAAAAATATTAGGGGTCTGTTCCCGTAATTCTTTAATGAGTGGGGCCACAGTCAAAAATGGATTCGCAAGATTTTGTCCCATGAAAACATTGCCTTGTAAGTTAATAACGGCTAATTTTTCGGTATTGACGTTCACCATCGTATAACCGGTACCCGGGGTCGTTGCAGTTGGAAAGTTCAACGGCCGCACTAGCTTTTTCGCATCGCCAATGAAGTCAAAGATTTCATCATTATCCCAAGTATGATTGCCCATCGTGATTACATCGGCGCCCGCAGTTAAAAAGTCCTTATAGACTTCCCGATTAATCCCACGACCACGGGTTGAGTTTTCACCATTAACAATGGTCACTTGGGGCTTGTAACGCCGCTTCAGCTTTGGCAAATACATCTCAATTGCCGCCTGACCGACATTACCCATTACATCACCTACAAATAGAATTCGCATATATTGCTCCCTTGTTTAAGTTATATCAATTATTTTAGCATTAATTTCCATCGAAAAGTGAATTCATTCTTTAGCTTAGACGCAAAAAAAATAAGTTTAAGACAAAATTGTCTTAAACTTACTGCCAAATTATTTAGCGTAATCAACTGCGCGAATTTCACGAATCACTGTTACTTTAATGTGACCTGGATATTCAAGTTCATTTTCAATTTGCTTTTTAATATCGTGTGCCAAAACAGTTGCCTGTAAATCAGAAATCTCTTTTGGTTTAACGATAACTCGAATTTCACGACCCGCTTGAATTGCATAGCTCTTCTTGACGCCATCCTCATCATTCGCAATCGCTTCAAGTTTTTCAAGTCGATGGATATAATTCTCCAACGATTCGCTTCGAGCGCCTGGACGTGCCGCAGAAATAGCATCCGCAGTCGCGACCAAGACTGCAATAATTGATTTTGCTTCAACATCCCCATGATGGGACGCAATCGTATTGATTACAGTTGGACTTTCTTTATACTTAGTTGTCAATTCCACGCCAATTTCAACGTGAGAGCCTTCGATCTCGTGATCGACGGCTTTACCAATATCGTGTAATAACCCTGCGCGTTTCGCTACAGTAACATCTTCACCAAGTTCAGCGGCCAAAACGCCCGCCAACTTCGCAACTTCAATTGAATGATTTAAGACATTTTGACCATAACTGGTCCGATAATTCAATCGGCCCACCATCTTAATCAAATCAGGATGCATGCCATGCAATCCTAAGTCAAAGACGGTTTGTTCCCCAGTCTCACGAATCTTTTCATCCATTTCTTTCCGGGCTTTTTCAACCATCTCTTCAATCCGTGCCGGATGAATCCGACCATCTTGAATTAATTTTTCGAGCGCAATTTTAGCAATTTCGCGTCGAATTGGGTCAAATCCACTCAAAACGACCGCTTCTGGGGTATCATCAATGATTAAATCAATCCCCGTAAGCGTTTCAAGCGTCCGAATATTTCGACCTTCACGGCCAATAATGCGGCCCTTCATGTCGTCATTTGGCAAGGAAACCACTGAGACGGTGGTTTCAGAAACCATATCCGCCGCACTTTGCTGAATCGCTTGCACGATTAAGTTTTTGGCTTCCTTTTCAGATTGCGATTTAACTTCGTCCGTACTTTCTTTGATCATCACGGCCCGCTCATGCGTTAATTGATCCCGCGTTTGCGTTAAAATCCGTTCCCGCGCTTGGTCTTGTGACAAGGCGGCGACCTTTTCTAATTCAGCTTGACGTTGCGTGATTAGTGAAGCTGCACTTTGTTGCTGTTGTTCAACCCGTTTTTGCTCATTGGCAATTTTATCTTCCTTTTTGCCTAAAGCGTCCTCGCGTTTTTCAAAAGTATTCTCTTTGTGGTCCAAAGTTTCTTCGCGTTGTAACAACCGGTCTTCCTGCTTTTGCACTTCATTCCGGCGTTGCTTCAACTCGTTTTCTACTTCAGATCGATAACGGTGACTCTCTTCTTTGGATTCGAGAATCTTTTCCTTTTTTTGAGTCTCCGCTGCTCTTTTAGCCTCAGAAATAATACCTTCGGCGGTGTTCTTGGCCACGTCCAACTTTTTCTCTTGGACATTCTTACGAACATAATAACCAATCCCATAGCCGACAACAATTGCGATGACTGCGAGGATTATACCGAAAACATTCATGTTTCCACCTCCGCATCACCAAAATCCAGTTAACATAAAATCAACTACAAATTTTCAGATGTTATATTTTGATTACTTACACACTTGTTATTCTAATGTTTGAAACTAGCAGTGTCAACTTAAAGTCTTATGTGAAGCCATTATTTTCCCGGTCCTCCGACCATCGATGACCAATTGAGCAGCCGCTAAATCCTGTTTTCCATCAATCGTGTGTTGCCTAAAAGTAATGCTACCGCTGACTAATGGTTCGTTTTAATTGCCACAATGTTGGCATCGAATTTTGTGTCACAAAAAAGACGCTTGGAAATTTATCCAAGCGTCTCGAGATTAACTTTATTTATCTTTTTTAGTGTCATCTAAATCAAGCTTAATGGCCGCTTTTTTGTCCGGTGCTTTACCCGCAGCTTTATCGTTAGCTGCCTTTGGTTCAGTCCGCTTACCGTCCACAGCTTCAGTCTCTTCATCAGCAGAAGCATCCATCCCATAAGCATTCCGAACTTTCTGACGAATTTCGGTCATGACATCTGGATGTTCAACCAAGTATTTCTTCGCATTTTCACGGCCTTGACCAATCCGGTCTTCACCATAAGAATACCAAGAGCCACTCTTCTTAACGATGTCTTTATCAGCAGCCATATCCACGATTTCACCTGTTTGTGAAATCCCGTGACCGTACATGATATCAACTTCAGCTCGTTTGAATGGTGGCGCAACCTTGTTCTTGACAACCTTGATTCGAACACGGTTCCCAATAATATCGGTTCCGTCTTTGATTTGTTCGGCACGCCGTACTTCCAACCGAACGGTTGCGTAGAACTTCAAAGCCCGACCACCTGGGGTAACTTCAGGATTACCAAACATAACCCCAACTTTTTCACGAATTTGATTAATAAATAAGGCAATGGTCTTAGTCTTATTCAACGTCCCAGATAATTTCCGTAACGCTTGTGACATTAAACGGGCTTGTAACCCAACGTGTGCGTCACCCATTTCGCCTTCAATTTCAGCACGTGGCACCAAGGCCGCCACTGAATCGACAACTAAAATGTCAACTGCCCCACTAGAAACCAAGGCATCCGCAATTTCGAGCCCTTGTTCACCAGTATCTGGTTGTGAAAGCAATAAGTCATCAATGTTAACGCCTAGATGTTCCGCATAAACGGGATCTAACGCATTTTCAGCATCGATATATGCAGCCGTCCCGCCTTGCTTTTGCACTTCTGCAACTGCGTGCAACGCAACGGTCGTCTTACCAGAACTTTCAGGACCATAGATTTCAACGATGCGGCCGCGGGGATACCCACCAACACCTAAAGCATCATCGAGGGCTAGCGACCCACTAGAAATGGTCGAGATTGCTGTATTAGCAGCATCCCCCATTCGCATAATAGCGCCTTTCCCGAAGTTCTTTTCAATTTTTTTTAAGGCAGCATCTAGTGCCGCTTGCCGTGCATCAGCCAAATTATTTCCTCCTTTGGTTCTCGCTCTTAACTCTTAATATCATAGCGGTTCATTTACATAAATGCAAGCAAAAAGCGAACAAAAGTTCGGTTTATTTTTTGGTCCCTTGATCAGCAGCCAATGTCCGCCGTAATAAATCAAGTCCAGCCATCACACTACGCTCACGAATCTTTTGGCGATCCCCCGCAAAGTGATATTGCTTGGCAATCGTTGGTTGGTCACGATAAGCTAGACCAATCCAAACTGTGCCAGCTGGTTGACCTTCAAGCTCATCTGGACCGGCAACGCCCGTAAAGCTCAAGGCGATATCCGTCTTCAATTGGGCCCGGCCACCTACTGCCATCGCCATCGCCGTTGCTTCAGAGACCACGCCAGCTTGATCAATCGTCGCTTGTGGCACCCCAGCTAATTGGTGCTTAGCCGTGTTGGCATACGTGACGAGGCCACCGGGAAAGATAGCTGAAACTCCGGGAATCCCCCCAATGGTACTCTGAAATAATCCTGCGGTCAGACTTTCAACCGCCGTCAGCTGCAACTGCCGCGCAATCATTGTCTCAATAACAACTTGGGCCAATGAATTGTCATCACCGTAACCATAAAAGTAATCGCCAACCTGGGCCTTAATTTGGGCTTCCACTGTATCTAAGGCCGCAGTCGCATCAGCTTGGGTCGCGGATTGCGCACTCAATCGCAACGTCACCTCATTTGTTTTGGCATAAGGCGCAATCGTAACGGCTTGTTGCGTCGCAATCAAGTCCTGTAATTCCGTCACCAATTGTGACTCACCAATCCCGAAAAAGCGTAAAACACGCGAATAGATTTGTGCTTGTTGCCCATACGCTTGCTGCAGTCTAGGTTTAGCTTCCGTATCAAACATCTTTGTCATTTCCCGTGGCGGACCTGGCAATAAGACAAAGTCCGCTGTATCCGGATTTTGATAAAAGGCCCCGACGGCTAGCCCATTATGATTAGTCAGCGGTTGTGCACCTTTTGGATAAAGTGCTTGTAACCGATTATTTGCAGTCATCACTTTACCTGTTTGGGCAAACCGTTGCTCAATCACTTGCATCGCTGGCGCATCTTCAACTAATGGGACGCCTAGATAAGCTGCTAAAGTTTGTTTCGTCAAATCATCCTTGGTCGGCCCTAGTCCCCCCGCTAAAATCACAAGATCATTACGTTTCGCCGCAATCGCAATCACGGCTGTTAAGCGGGCGGGATTATCGCCTACTACCGTTTGATAATAGCTATCAATGCCTAATTCAGCTAGTCCCTGTGCAATATGAGTACTATTGGTATTCGTAATCTGGCCGAGTAAAATCTCAGTACCGACCGCAATAATTTCTGCTTGCATTAATTCAATGGCCTCCTGGTAACCCGTTTTTTGTGGTTACATTAATTATATACGAAATTAATTTGATTCGACACTCAAAGGATTGCGCATGTCAATCGAAAAAGTTCCGTTAAGCCAGTCTGGCCTAACGGAACTTTCTTATTTTTATTTAAAACCGTCTGCAAAAACGTCGCGATTTTGGACAAAATAATCAATGCCCGAGTAAATCACGAAGAAGAGACAGATATACAACATAATGCTGGCAAACGGAATATTAATCGCCGCAAACAAGACATTGTTAAGCAGTAAAAAGATAATCGCAATCATTTGCGTCGTGGTTTTAATCTTACCTGGCATGGCAGCGGCCATGACCTGACCGTTATTTTCAACGATTAAGAGCCGTAGCCCAGTCACCGCTAATTCCCGACACATAATAATCGCTACAACCCAATCAGGGGCCATGTTCAAGCGAACCAGCACAATAAACGCAGTCATCACTAGCATTTTGTCGGCCAAGGGGTCCGCAAACTTCCCAAAATTAGTCACTAAATGGTTGCGTCGCGCAATCTTCCCATCCGCTAAATCGGTCAATGACGCCCCGGCGAAAATAATCGTCGCAATGACTTGGGTCACTGGAATCGTGGTCCCCGCCCAAACAACTTGGCCCCAACTTAATGGTAGGACCATAATTAATAAGAAAACGGGAATCAAGATAATGCGAAAAACGGTTAATTTATTGGGTAAATTCAAAATACTAGCTCCTCTACAACGTTTATTTAATGGTTAACGTAATCGTCCGAACTTGGGTCGAACTATTCTTAGGATTGAAGTTAAACTGCTTGCCGTTGATCGTCACCGACGTCGCCGCAGCGTTCCCAAATTGGAACTTAACCGTGCTGGCATTAGTTGGTAATGTCAACGTATGCGTGCCATCCGCAGTCAAAGTCCCTTGCCAAGTTTGCGTGCCATCAGTTGTCACTGACGTCCACGCTGCTTTGCTAGCCTTAACAACAACTTTGTTTTTATCCGCACCATTCGTCAACGTATAGGCACTATCACTGCTCCCATTGGCTTTAATCGTTTGTTCAGTCGTTGACTTTTTAGAACTGGTCTTCGCTGCACGACTACTGCTAGCAGCTTTTTTAGCGCTAGCGGCCGTTTGCTTACTGCTGGTGTTCTTCGAGCTAGAAACCTCGACCGATGAACTGCTAGCGGTATCAGCTGAGTTGGCCCCGACGTGGGTCCGGACAGCCATAAACCAGATAAATAGTAAAATTAAGACAACAATCGCCGTCACAATAATCGTGGGTAAATAGTTCCGCACCCGACTACCGGTACTGGTAGGTTGTTCTCGTGATTCAGTCCGTGTTGGTTGGGCCTCATCAACATTTTGTACAAAAGTTTCGGCATGGGTCTTCGGTAATTCATCGCGATATTCTTCCAATAACGCATTCCCGTCTAAATCGACCGTGTCGGCGTATTGTTTAATAAAAGCCCGGACGTAAAAATCGCCTGGTAACTTATCAAACTGTTCGTCTTCAATCGCAATCAAATAACGTTTTTGAATCTTGGTGATTTGTTGTAAATCATCAATCGTCAAACCTTTCGTTGTTCGTGCGGCCTTTAAACGGGCCCCAATATTGCTTTTTTCTTCATTTTCACTCATTTGACTTTTTTCGCCACCCTAAGTCTAGTTTTCAAAATCTTTCGCTTCATAGTATATCACAGCCAACTCAATAGTCGACTAAGACGAAACGAAATTTCACGGTTCCTTAACCCTTTGCTGCTGGTCGGATTTGATATTCACTAATCGCTTGCGACGTGAGTAGTTGGGCCGCAATTGCTTCGATATCAGTTAAGGTCAAGCTGTCGATAATTGCGGGTTCATCAAAAAGCGTCGCTGGGCCATAAAGGCGTTGATCATAACGGCTCGCAATTGCTTCCAGTGAATTCGCCATAAAGACCACGCGCCCAATCATCTCCTGCTTCACCACGGCTAATAACTCATTTTGGTCCAACACTGCCGTTTGCCAATGTTCAATAACCTCAATAATGGCCGCATCAAAAGCGGCAGGATCATCAGTTTCACCACTAAATGTAATGAAGTTAAAGCCATTTTGTAGCTCAAAATCATACCCAAAGGTATCATCAATAATCCCTTGGTCGTATAAGCGTAAATAATTTTTAGAGGTATCGCCAAATAATAATTCTAATAAAACGTTAACCCCCGCACGATATTTAAGCGCTGCTAGGCCAGGTTCAATCGGGGTTAACCCTTTAACACCGACAATGGCTTTGGCCCGGTTAACTGGCATATCAATGGTCCGATAAGGGATAATATCATGCCCATCTGTAGCAGTCGCTGGAATCTTCCGTTCAATTGGTTGGAAGTCATCAAAATGCTTGGCCGCTTGATTAGTCGTAATCCAGTCCAAAACTTCGTCAGGGTCCAACTTGCCGACCACAAATAAAGTCATATTTTCAGGATGATAAAAAGTCCGATAGGCCGCATATAGATCAGCCGCCGTAATCTTAGCGATGGACGCAGTTGTCCCGGCAATATCGTATTGGAGCGGATGATTAGGATACAAGTTACCAATCATCCCAAAATACAATCGCCAACTAGGATCGTCATCATACATTTCAATTTCCTGGCCAATGATCCCCTTTTCTTTATCAACCGTGGCTGGTGTAAAGTAGGGTGCTTGCACAAAATCAAGTAAGGTGACTAAATTTTCACGTAAGTTTTGCGTCGCAGAAAATAAATAACTCGTGCGAGTGAAACTGGTAAACGCATTAGCACTGGCGCCGTATTGCCCAAACGTTTGGAAAGCATCATGGTCAGCTTTTTCAAACATTTTATGTTCAAGAAAATGGGCAATGCCATCTGGAAAACGGTGCATTTCAGTGTCCCCGGCTGGGACAAAAGTATTGTCAATTGAGCCATAATTGGTCGTAAACGTGGCATAAGTCTTATGGAAATCTGCCTTTGGTAGCAGCATGACCGTCAACCCGTTCGCAAGTTTAGTTTGGTAGCTCACTTCATTAAATTGCTCATATTTTTTTACTTGCATGCTGTCGCCCCACTTAAAAAGAACCCTCGGTTTAAGGTAACTAACTGCGCAACGGCCTGAATTTGGTCGCGCGTGACGGCCTTAATCTGGCGTAACCATTCCGCATCCGTCACCGTTTGTTGGGTTAAGTCATCAATCAAAGCCTGAATAGCAAACGTCCGCTGACTATCTAAACTTGATTCAAAATCATTAATCAAGCCGAGTTTCACTTGGTTCACCAACTCATCCGTAAAGTCCCCGGCTTGAATCGCCGTTAATTGGGCCGCAATAATAGCTAGGACTTGGTCATGGTTTTGCCCATCAATCCCGGCCTGCACCTTCATAACACCCCGAAAAGTATCTAATGAACTGCTGGCGTAATAAGCTAAACTGGCTTTTTCCCGCACGTTCATAAAGAGCTTGGATAACGGTGACCCACCAAATAGTTCATTAAAAACTAACGCCGCATAATAATGCTCATCACGATAAAAGACTGGGAAATCATAACCTAAGTTCAACTTAGCTTGGCTCAAAGCTTGCACTTCACTAGTTTCCACGTAAGTCCCCGTATTTTGGTGGCGATAAAAAGCGGCGGGTTTGGTCGTCACTGGTCGATCTTGAAACCCAACCGCTTGCCATTGCGCTAAGACGGCGGCCTCATCCAAATCACCCATCATGATAATATCCACTTGATCAGTCGCTAACAGCTGCTGATAATACGTGTAGACGCCCGTTGCCGTTAAAGTTGCTAAATCGGCGACTGTCCCATAACTTGGCATCTGTTGCGCAATATCGTCGGCAAATAAAGCGGCATTTAATTGTTGCGCGGCATAATACTGCTTGTCATCGTCGACTGACTTGATTGAAGCTTGCAAATTCGTCACTTGGCGGGCAAACGTCGGCTCATCAAAATGGCCCGCTTGCGCTAATGGCCGAAAAATCACATTTTGTAAGAATTGAATTGCTTGCGCAGTTAACGGCTGCTCGGTCGCTAAGAAACGCTCGTTTGGCACCGTAATGGCTAATTGTAAGCTGTGGGTCGGTCCCTTGCGACTGACACCAGCACCAAATGCCGCCCCATACATACCAGCTAAGGCATGGGCCAACGCCCGTTGATCGGGATAATCTGCGGCGCTCGTTTCTAATAAGTTGGCTAATAACGCCCGTTGAGTAATTGTCGCCCGGTTAATGGGTGTTCGAAAATTAACAATAATTTGATTGGTTTTGAATTGATGACTCATAACGGTCGTCACTTGTACCCCTGCTGCTAACTGAGATTGCAAATTAAAATCCTCCTTGCATATGTACTAAATAATAAGCGAAAGGCTCTGCCGACGCAACTCTCCACTTTGAAACACCGGCTAAATCATTTAGCTGCGGTGACCAGTGACGGTTTTTATTTGAATATGAGATTTTTATGAGTCGAGAATAACATTGCAAACTCGGGGTTTGTCTGCTATTCTTTTCAGTATTGATATAATCGAGGAGCGATTTAATGTGAAAGTAATTAAATTTGGTGGCAGTTCCCTTGCCAACAGTACCCAACTGAAAAAAGTGCTGTCAATCGTCAAAGCTGATGACCAACGGCGTTATGTGATTGTTTCAGCCCCCGGTAAACGGTTTGACGGCGATACCAAAGTAACTGACTTGCTTATCCAATACGCGCGCTTGACGATTCATCACCAAGCCACGACCGCCATTGTCCAGACGATTATCGACCGCTACGCCGAAATTGGTCATGGATTTAACGTTCCGGAGGCACAATTGACCCCCATCTTCACGACCATTAAGAACCTGCCAAACCAACCTTACGCTGACAATACGTATTTAATGGCCGCCTTTAAGGCCCATGGTGAACGGCTTAATGCGCAATTAGTTGCCGCGGTGTTCCAACAAACGGGACTCGATGCCCGTTATTTAGATCCTAAAGACGCTGGGATGGTCGTCACCGACGTTCCTGATGATGCCCAGTTCATTGCTAGTAGCTATGCCAATTTGGCTAAATGGGCCGCTAGTGAACAGATTCTAGTCATTCCCGGCTTCTTCGCTTACAATCGCAACGGACAGATCTGTACGTTCTCACGGGGAGGCTCCGATATTACTGGCGCCATCGTTGCCCGTGGCGTACAGGCCGACCGTTATGAGAACTTTACGGATGTGGATGCCATCTATGCCGTTAATCCGAAGCTGGTTCACCAGCCAGCTGCCATTAGTGAGATGACGTTCCGTGAAATGCGGGAACTCTCCTACGCTGGCTTCTCGGTTTTTCATGACGAAGCTTTGATTCCAGCCATTGAAGGCAATATTACCGTTAATGTCAAGAATACCAATCATCCGGAAGCCCCGGGAACCCTAATTAAGTCTACCCGTGCCAGCAATACCACTTATCCGGTGACTGGGATTGCAAGTTCTTCGAGTTTTTGCTCATTATACTTGCGCAAATATCTTTTAAACAAAGAAGTTGGCTTTGGCCGCAAAATTCTAACGATTTTAGAAGACCACCACGTTAGTTATGAACATATGCCATCTGGGATTGATGACCTCACCATTATCTTCGACGAACATCAGCTAACGACGGCCCTAGAAACTGAATTAACGGCCGAGATTGCAGCGGCTGTGCAACCAGATGAGCTTTATTTCACCCATGACTATTCCATTCTAATGCTAGTTGGGGAAAATATGCGGAACCGAGTCGGCATCATGTCCCGCGCTGCGACAGCCCTAGCGCAGCATGCTATTAAATTAATTATGGTTAATCAAGGGGCCTCCGAAATTTCAATCATGTTCGGTGTCCATGACCGTGATGCCGACCAAGCAGTTATTGCCTTATATCATGAATTCTTTAAAGCTTAGCCCTTACGTTTACTGTTAGTATCCGCTTGATGACTAATGCAAAACAGTCGCTGCAAGAAGATAACTTCTTGCAGCGACTGTTTTTTGGCTCATACCCTTTATAACTAGTCCGCGTTGGGTTAAGTCCTAGTTAGTCGTACCAAACCATTTTTCATTAATTTTAGCTAAGGTCCCATTCGCTTTCAAGGTCTTTAAGCCAGCGTTGATTTTGCTTTTCATCGTCCGATCCCCTTTACGGAGACCGACAGCAAAGTCTTCGGACTTGAAGTTACCTTGGGTCTCTTGGTAATTCGCTGAATTGGCTTCGTGCTTAATATAATAATTGGCATACACATTATCAATCAGTAACCCTTGAATCCGACCAGCATTTAAATCTAAAAAGGCATTATTAAACGTATCATATTGTACCGGTGTCTTTTTAGCGATTTTGTCTTTTAACAGCTTCGGATTATTTTCGAGTGATTCATAACCCGATGACCCCGACTGAACGCCTAAAGTCTTCCCCGTCATATCATTAAAGGAACTGATTTTATTTTTCTTCAATGAAACTAAAATCTGCTTATTCTTTAAATAAGTGTTGCTAAAAGCAACCACTTTTTCACGTTGGGGATTTTTCGTGTAGCCATTCCAGATCAAATCAATCGTGCCGTTGCGCAGTTCCGTCGCATTCATCGACCAATCAATCGTTTGGAAGTTCACTTTAATCCCATATAATTTGAAGACTGCCCGCTGCCCGGGCTAAATCAACGTCATAGCCGACTAACTTCCCGGACTTTTCACGAAACCCCATTGGCACAAAGCTGTCATCTAAACCAACAATGACATAGCCTCGTTTTTTTACTTTCGCCCAGGTATCTTGGGTGTTAGCGCGTTGGGTCACATTTTCGCAACCTGATAAGGTCCCGACGACCCCCACCAACATGACCACTAGTAAGCACATTGAAATTATTCTTTTTTTCATTCCAAGGCCCCCTATTTGGTCGTATTTGGTTCAACGTGTAATACATCATCCGCAATATTTTGCGCAAAGGTCAAATCATGAGTGACAACAATTTGCGTCATCCCATCGGCTTTTAAGCCTAAAATTAATTTTTCAACCGCTTGGCGCAAGTTAGGATCTAAAGCCGACGTCGGTTCATCGTAACAAAGAATATTTGGTTTCATCGCCAAGGCCCGGGCAATAGCAACCCGCTGTTGTTGCCCACCAGAGAGTTGGTAAGGATATTGATCAGCGTGATCGCCTAAGTCCAAACGTGCTAATAATTTTTTGGCCTGCTGATTAGCAGCCGCCGTATTCTCTTTTAAGACCATCGTTGGTGCCAACGCAATATTTTGTAGCACAGTCAAATGTGGAAATAATTCAAAGTTTTGAAAGACAACCCCAATCACACTCTCGTTACTCCGATTCGTGTAAGGATCAAAGGCTTGACCATCCACTAAGAACTGGCCGCTATCGACTTGTTCCAACCCGGTAATACACCGTAACAAGGTCGTTTTACCGGCTCCTGAAGGCCCGACAATACTTAAAATTTCACCATCTTTAACGGTTAAATCCAATTGCTTGATAATGGTCCGATTTCCAAAGCTTTTTGTAATCTGTTTAAGTTCTAACATGGCAAGGCCTCCTTATTTCCAGTAACTGTAACGTTTCTCAACTTGACGTAACACGAAGGTCGTTACCCCGGTTAGTAACAAGTAAATGACTCCGACTAAGACTAATGGTACTAAGGTGACATCTCTAGCTGTAGCAACATTGCCGGCTCGTAATAAGTCGCCTAAACCAATGACATAGACTAACGATGAATCCTTGACCAAATTAATCACTTCATTACCCACGGATGGTAATACAATCTTAACCACTTGGGGAATGATAATCTTACGAATCGTTTGCGGATAACTCAACCGTAAGACCCGTGCACTTTCATACTGCCCATTATCGATTGATTGTAACCCACCACGGAAGATTTCGGCGAAGTACGCCGCGTAATTCAAGATAAAGGCGAACAAGGCCGCATCATATCGTTGGAAGACCACGCCAATTAAAGGTAGGCCATAAAATACGAAAATCAATTGGAGCAACAATGGCGTGCCACGCATCAGCCAAACATAAAAGGTCAACACCCATTGTAGTGGCTTAATATTTGAAATTAAGCCTAAACTGATCAATAACCCCAATGGAATCGATCCAATTAACGTCCAAATAAAGATCTGTAGCGTCATGCCGGCGCCGGATAATAATGATGGCAAAATTTCTGAAATATAATGCATAAGCTTAACCCTCCCAAATTTAATTAACAGTAACAAAAAAGTCCCCTTGAGAAAAAATCTCAAGAGGACGTCTATGCGCGGTGCCACCTCACTTCGCAGTAACTTCACAGTCACTGCCTCAGGGAGTTCAGTGATAATAAAAAAAATCGTCCCTAGGTCTAAAACCTAAGAGGACGATTAATATCGCGGTACCACCTCAACTTTATCAATTGCTCACGCAACTGAACTCAGCGAGTTTATCACTAAACTCCACCGCTAACGAGGCCAACCGGAACAGCTTACTTGGTTCAGCCGTTCAACTCACAGATGTGGTTCGTTGTTTAAACGTGATCGACTTTCCAGCCCCGTCGACTCTCTGCGCTCCGTCTAACCAACTACTCTTCTGTTCTTTGTTTTTTAATGTTGTTCTCATATTAACCAAAACTTAACACAACGTCAAGTCTTTTTTTATTTATTTCGATGGAAAATTCCCGTAATCCGTGACCAGACCCCTGGCTTTTGGGTTTCGAGATTCATTAAGGGCACCGTTTCGCCCTCTAAACGCCGGGCAATATTTCGATAACCTTGCGCCGCCGCATTCTTTGGATCTAACACAATGGGTTCACCATTATTAGAAGTCCGAATCACTGCATCATCATCAAAAACAATCCCTAATAAATCAATGGACAAATGATGGGTAATCTCATCAATATCCATCGTTTCACCATCTTGCATCATCCGCCGCCGAATCCGATTAATCACTAACTTAGGCGCTTCCGCTAATGGATATTGTTCCAATAAGCCTACGACCCGGTCAGCATCCCGAATAGCCGAGATTTCAGGCGTTGAAACAATAATCGCCGCATCTGCCCCGGCAATCGCGTTCATAAAGCCACGCTCAATCCCAGCTGGACAATCTAATAGGACATAGTCAAAATCAGGCTTCAATTCGGCAACTAAAGCTTTAACTTGGTCCGGATTCAAAGAATCCTTATCCGCATTTTGGGCCGCTGGTAGTAAGAATAATAAATCATCAAAACGTTTATCTTTAACTAATGCTTGCCGTAACTGAGCCCGATTTTCAACCACGTCGACAATGTCATACAAGATTCGATTATCGAGTCCTAAAATGACGTCCAGATTACGCAAGCCAATATCTAAATCAACTAAGCAAACTTTTTTGCCCATTAAGGCTAACGCCGTCCCAAGATTGGCCGTCGTAGTTGTTTTACCAACGCCACCTTTACCTGAGGTAACGACAATTGCTTTTCCCATCAAAGATGTCCTCCATTCCGCGTGAATAATTTTGGTCGTACACGTTTTAGCTGATTCAAAGGTTGATAATCAAGCGCTTGAATATCGTTAATATAAACCACATTCGTGCCCGTCGCAATCTTCTCTAAGTCAACCAATTCTAATAACTCACCGACCCGCACTCGAGGAACCGTTGCGAGGTCGCTCACAATCACGGCATCATTATGATCAGGATAGCCAGCCTCTAATCCACCAGCCACTTCACCCATGACAAAAATACTACCGGTTGCGCGTAAGATACCACCCTCGTGAATCTTACCGAAAAATAACACGTCCCCCGTCACCGCAATTACTTGCCCATTACGGATGATTTGATTCACCAAGTGGACCGTATTGCGATCAATCATGGCCAAGGCATCCGCCGTCACAATGACATCCGCCGTTAATTTATGAATACTAAACAACGGATAACGATTGACCAACTGGGTCACTTGTTTAGTTTGGTCAGCTGTTAACAGCCGACCTTCGGTACTCATATCAAAAGAGATTTGTTTTTCAGTCGTATTGTCAACTTGCATCCGGGTTAACAAGGCCTTCAGATCAACCATGATTTCATCGAAACTGGCGGCTTGACGAAAAATCAAGTCATAGCCATCATTGCTGGCTTTTAAAACCACACTTTGCTGCATGTTAATTCCTTTCCACCGACTAATTAATTAACCCTTAGATACAACTGCCGTACCGGATAATACAAAACAACGAAAATAGCTAAGTTGACGGCAATCGTCGGGCCTAGCGTATAGACCGCAAAGTCAGTTATGTTACTGGTAATCACTTTCCCAACTAAGTACCAAATGTACACAAATGATTCAACAATCGTCAAATTGATGATGTAAACCATCAGCATGGTCAAAAAATTCAAATCTAACCACGGCTTAAATTGACGACAGAGGTACACCACTAATGGCAAAGCAAGTAGGTAGACGCCAAAAACGCCCGTATAGAACCAATCAAAAACCAAGCCCGCAAAGGCCGACCAGATGCCGATAGCCAGTTCATTTCGATCATCTAAAAAGACAGCGAACACCAGCCATAATAGGACTAAATGCAACACACTGGAATAAGGATATTTAAATAAACTACCAGCAAACACGTTGGACATTGACCCATCTAAAAACAAGGCAATGAATAGGCCCACTGGGAAGATTATTTTTAACCGTGAATACCTCAATATGATGGCCCTCCCCTTATTGTTCGGCGACCGTTACGACCGTCAAATCACTAAGGTCAGCAGCGGGGGTTATCTCAACTTCAGAGGCTAACCCATAATCATCTTGTTTAACTTTGGCAACAGTGCCGACGTATAAGCCCTTAGGGGTAATCCCACCAAGCCCACTCGTAACCACCTTGTCACCCTTTTTAATCTTAACTTTAGACGTCACCGACCCCATTTCAAGCAGGTTGGTACTCTTATCATAGCCAGAAACGATTCCATTAACGGTCGCGCCTTTGCTAGTCGTAATCTGAATGGCAAACTTATCGGCCGTCGAACTCGTATTTGAAATGAGTTCCACCTTAGAATTAGTTTGATTAACTTCAACGACCCGGCCAATTAAGCCCGTTTGTGACATGACTGGCATATTCTTCTTAACTCCGGCCGTAGCCCCTTTTGAAATCACCACTTGGTTCATCCAAGACGATGGCGTCCGGGTTAAGACATTTGCAGTCACAGCCGTATAATCGGTCAGTGAGTCATTCAATTTTAGCTCTTTACGTAACTGTTTATTTTCAGCAGTCGTCGTTTGGGCCGTGACCTTAGCTTGCGCTAATTGGTCAACTTGTTTCTTTAACTTTTGATTTTCTTGATAAGTGTTCAGTAAGTCGGACACTGAATTAGTCGCACTTTGTAAGCCATTGACCGGCCAAGCAATGACTCGGTCAACCGCCCCCGCCACATCGTTCCCAAATTGTTGGACCAATGGTGGCGTTGACTTACGGTCACGAACAGCGACAGAAACGCTCATCAAGCCGAAACTGATAATTAATAAGATAATGACAATCACCAATTTACGGTTAGAGAAAAACTTTTGCATAATGAACCCCCGGTCGAAAATCCTATGATTTAACAATAAATAAGCGGGAAGTCATCTTCCCGCTCACCTGTTATCGCTTTTTCATAACGTCGATGCTCTTGAGTGATTCGCCAGTTCCAACGGCCACACAATCGAGTGGTTCGTTAGCAATGAACACTGGCACTTTAGTTTCGTCAGCAATCACTTCGGAAAGATTCTTTAATAAGGCGCCACCACCGGTTAACACAATCCCATGATCAATTACATCAGAGGCAATTTCGGGAGAGGTTTCTTCTAAGGTTTCTTTAATGGCTGAAACCACTTCAGAAACAATTTCTTGAATGGCTTCGGCAACGTCAACTGCGGAGATTTCAACGGTCTTTGGTAAGCCTGAAATCAAATCACGGCCACGAATTGTTGAGCCTTCAATGTCAGCTGCGGCCGCTAATGAAGCTGAACCAACATCAATCTTCAATTGTTCAGCGGTCCGTTCACCGATTAACAAGTTAAATTTTTGCCGAACATGATAGATGATTGAATCATCGATCTTATCGCCAGCCATTCGAATGGACCGACTAGACACAATGCCGCCTAACGAAATGGTCGCAACATCGGTCGTACCACCACCAATATCAACCACCATGCTACCGGTTGGATCCATGACTGGCAAGCCAGCCCCAATCGCTGCAGCAAATGGTTCTTCAATGACGTAAGCGTCACGCGCACCAGCAACCCGAGTTGCATCAATGACGGCCCGCTTTTCAACTTCAGTTACACCGCTTGGTACACAAACCATGACATATGGTTTACCGTTTGAACGGCCCAATGTCTTCTGAATAAAGTATTTCATCATCGCAACGGTGGTATCATAATCCGCAATGACCCCATCTTTCATTGGTCGAATTGCCACGATACTTGCTGGGGTTCTCCCGATCATATCTCGTGCTTCTGAGCCAACTGATACAATTTCGCCAGTTTTCGTGTTCTTCGCAACTACGGATGGTTCCCGTAACACGATTCCCTTGCCGTCAACATACACGATTGTATTGGCCGTACCGAGATCAATCCCGATATTTTTTGTCCCAAATCCGAACACTACATTCATCCCTTCATCATTTACAATTTAATTTATTTATTAGTCATAATAGTAAGTATTATAGCATAGTAGCTCAGCATTAAAAATACTGCCTAAATCCTAGCATACCGTAATCTATAAAAAAATACAGTCCCATTATTGAACTTAGATAAAATTTAACAAAAAAATGGCGTTAAGTCGAGTGATTACCCGTCCTAACCCCATTTATTTTAACACATTATATTATGAACCTATATTACAATTTAATAAGCCCCGCTCCGCAAAACTAATGTAATCCGTCGCTCCTATCACAAAACTATCCAACACTGGTACTCCCAATAAATTGCCACTAGCCACTAAGCGTTGGGTCATTTCTGTATCTTTTGACGACGGTTCCGGATCGCCACTCGGATGATTATGGGCAATCACAATCCGTGCCGTTGGACTGCCTAACGCTACCCGAAAAATTTCACGCGGATGGACCGGACACGCATTCAAGGTGCCTTGAAACACCACTTGTTGTTTAATAATTTGATTTTTAGTATTCAAACACACTAAAACTAATTGTTCTTGGTCAAGCCCGGTAAAAGCCTGTATCAATTGCGCGCCTAGTTGCTGAGTCCCATAGACTTGGCCGAGCTTAATGCGAGATTGTTGTTGTAACAACTGACCACACCGAATTGCCACTAATAAGCTTTGCCACAACGGCTCAGTTGCAGGTTGCAGCCCCCACTCATTCACTGCTTGTGCTGGATAAGTCGTTTCAAACGCCACGGTCGCCGTTTGTGCCGCGGCAGGCGTTAAAAAGCCATTGAAAAATTGTTGAATTAACGCGTGAATCTGCGTCGGTTGTTCGTCGGTTAATAAACTCATCTAAAAGCCCCCTATTCGATATAGGTCAACTCCGTAACATCAGTCTATTCTGCTTTAAAGTAAGCCCGCACAGCCGAAATAAAATAAAGTGATCCCGTCATTAATAACACATCGTCGCTCGACATCTCACTGGTGACATGTACTAACGCCGACTGCCAATCGGCAAAGATCGGCGCGGCATACCCGGTTGGTAGTTCGGCTTCCAAAGTTGCGGGCGCTGTGACCTGGCGGGTATTGGGCCCGGCAAATTGGGTCAATACCAATTGAACATTAGCCAACTGCGCCAACGTCTGAATCATTTTAGTATGTTGTTTGTCTGCTAAAACTGCAAAAATGACGTACACGGTTTGTTGCTTAAAACGAGTCTTTAAGGTCGTCGCTAATTCCTGAACAGCTGGTTCATTATGCGCACCATCAATTAAAATCAACGGTGACGCATTCAACCGTTCAAAGCGCCCCGGCCAAATCGTTTGTGCCAAGGCTTGCCGCACGTCGCGTGCTTGGACGGGAAGTGCTTGTTGCTGATGGTACGTCAAGTAAGCTGCGAGCGCAAGTGCCGCATTGTCCACTTGATAATCACCCAGTAACGGGGTCGTCAATGCTTTAAAATGCTGCGCCATACCATTAAAATCAAACCGTTCTTCCCATCCTTGTGGCGGTAACAACCGTGTCGTAAAGTCACGACCCAGGGTTTGCAAGGGCGCCGCTTTTTTAGCAGCCGTCTCAACCATAACAGTCTGCGCTTCTGCGGGTAAGCGGCCCACCATAACTGGCACGCCGGCTTTAATAATTCCTGCTTTCTGCGTCGCAATTGCAGTTAAAGTGTGACCAAGAATCTGCATATGATCGTACCCAATTGTGGTAATGACACTTACTTTAGGCGTGAAGACATTAGTAGAGTCGTACAGACCACCTAGACCCACTTCAACAATGGCAATATCAATCGGTTGCGTCGCAAAATAACAAAACATCATGGCAGTAATAATTTCAAATTCTGTCGGCCCCCCCGTTGGTAACGTCGCATCTAATCTCGCCACCACCGGCTGAATCATTTGAACCAATGCAACCAAATCAGCGTCACTAATCGGCTGACCATCAACACTAATTCGTTCATTGAAACGTGTAATAAATGGCGAGGTAAAGGTTCCCACCGTCAAGCCATCGGCCATAAATAAGTCGCGTAAATTAGCAACGGTCGAGCCTTTACCATTGGTCCCCGCCACATGAATACCATTCACCTTTAACTGTGGATCACCCAGTTCGTGCAAGAATCGACGCATGCGATCTAGCGTCGGCAATTTTTTAAACTTGGTGCGCCCATGAATAAATGCCAACGCCGTTGTATAATCGGTTATCATTCCGCTTAACTCCTTTCAAACTTAGCAAAAAAGGCCCCGCGACACCTTCCAGTGACCCGTAGCCTTTTTCGGTAAACTTTAAGCTTGCGCTTTAATATCAATTAATCGTTGTTTCGTAGCAGCTAACTTAGTCTTATTATCGGCTAACTTAGCTTGTTCACTAGCGACAACAGCCGCTGGTGCATTTGCCACAAATCGTTCGTTGCCTAACTTCTTAGTTGCCCGAGTGACTTCACTTTCAAATCTTGCTTGTTCTTTTTCAAGTTTCGCAATTTCATCATTTAAGTCAACCAGTTCAGCTAATGGCATGTAAACCTCGGCGTCACTAATCACTTGGGTCATGGACAACTTCGGTGCCACCACCGCTGCGCCAATTGACAAGCTCTTCGGATGGGCAAAGCGTTGAATATAATCTTCATTAGTCTTGAAGACCGTCTGTAAACGCGTGCTATCTGTTTTAACCAGAATATCAACTGCTGATGACAACTTGGCGTTAGCTTCAGCTCGAATACTCCGAACCGCGGTAATCAATTCGATCAAAGCGGCCATGTCTGTTTCAGCAGTGGCGTCATCAAATTCGGGATGATCGACTGGATAAGCGGCGACCATGAGAGATTTACCCACGTGTGGCATGGATAACCAGATCTTTTCGGTAACGAATGGCATGATTGGCTGTAGTAAGCGGAGCACTTGATCCAAGACATAAGCCAAAACATTTTGCGTGTTCTGCTTTGCTTGGGCGTCGTCACCCGTTAAGGTGGCCTTACTCATTTCAATGTACCAGTCACAAAAGTCATTCCAGATAAAGTTATATAAGGCCCGACCAGCTTCACCGAAATCAAATTTTTCAAAGGTCGCGGTAACTTGTTTGACCGTCGTATTCAAGCGACTTAAAATCCACTTATCTGCTAAGGTCCAGTCCGCTTTCGCGGGCAAGGTTGGCGCGGTCATATCACCTAAGTTCATGATGACGTAACGGCTCGCATTCCAAATCTTGTTAATGAAGTTCCAAGCTGCATCCATCTTTGTATAACTGAAACGCACATCTTGCCCAGCGGTCGAGCCATTTGATAGGAACCAACGGAGGGCATCCGCACCATACTTTTGAATAACATCCATTGGATCAATCCCATTACCTAAGGATTTACTCATTTTACGTCCTTGTTCATCACGAATTAAGCCATGCAATAAGACGTGTTGGAATGGCCGTTTGCCAGTAAATTCAAGGCTTTGGAACATCATCCGTGAAACCCAGAAGAAGATAATATCGTAACCGGTGACTAAGGTATTCGTTGGGAAGTATCGCTTGAAATCAGCAGCATCTTCATCCGGCCAGCCCATGGTTGAAAATGGCCAGAGTGCACTTGAGAACCAAGTATCGAGCACATCTGGATCTTGTTCCCAGTTTTCAATGTCCTTTGGCGGTTCAACATCTACGTAGGTTTCGCCAGTCTTTTTATTGTACCAAGCAGGAATCTGATGTCCCCACCAAAGTTGCCGTGAGATAACCCAGTCATGGACGTTTTCCATCCATTGATTGAACGTCTCTTCAAAGCGATCGGGCACAAAATCAACTTTATTAGCGGTTTTTTGATTCTTCAACGCTTGTTCAGCTAATGGCTTCATCTTCACAAACCATTGCGTTGATAACCGCGCTTCAACTTGAACCCCAGTCCGTTCAGAATGACCAACACTATGCACAATTGGGTCAATCTTAAGCATTAAGTCTTGGGCTTCCAAATCCTTAACCATCGCCTTACGCGCTTCAAAACGATCCATGCCGACGTATTTACCGGCATTTTCATTCATGGAAGCATCTTCATTCATGGTATTAATCCGCTTTAAATCATGCCGATTCCCCACTTTAAAGTCATTCGGATCATGTGCTGGCGTGATTTTAACCATCCCAGTCCCAAATTCAGGATCAACATAGGCATCCGCAATAATCGGAATTTCACGGTCTGCTAATGGCAAAATAACTTGCTTACCCACAAGTTCCTTGTAGCGTTCATCGCTTGGATTAACCGCGACGGCGGTATCGCCCATCATGGTTTCTGGTCGCGTCGTCGCAATTTCAATATAGTGCTTGCCATTGAACGTATAGTCCTGATCTGCAAAGGGATACTTCACATGGTAAAAGGCCCCTTGGTCATCCTTATGAATAACTTCAATATCCGACAAGGCTGTTCGCGCCTGTGGATCCCAGTTAATGATGTATTCGCCCCGATAAATCAGGCCTTTTTTGTAAAGGGTCACGAAGACTTTTT
This sequence comes from Lactobacillus sp. CBA3606, assembly GCF_002970935.1. Taxonomy (NCBI): domain Bacteria; kingdom Bacillati; phylum Bacillota; class Bacilli; order Lactobacillales; family Lactobacillaceae; genus Lactiplantibacillus; species Lactiplantibacillus kimchii. The sequence goes on from NZ_CP027194.1 coordinate 856,996, forward strand.
TAACAGCCGCTGACACGCCTTCATCCATCGTGAAACGTTCACGTGAATAATCTAATGACAAGCCTAGTTTTGACCATTGTTGCTTAATAACACTGGCATATTCATCTTTCCAGTCCCAAACTTGTTGCACAAACTTTTCTCGGCCCAGGTCATAACGACTGATACCCTGTTTGCGTAATTTAGCTTCAACTTTAGCTTGCGTGGCGATCCCAGCATGATCCATCCCCGGCAACCAGAGCGTATCATAGCCTTGCATCCGTTTTTGGCGAATAATAATATCTTGTAACGCCGTATCCCAAGCATGACCTAAATGTAACTTACCTGTGACATTGGGTGGGGGTAAAACGATGGAATAAGGTTGTGCTTTTTTATCGCCCGAAGGCTTGAATAAATCTTCATCGAGCCAAGTCTGATACCGACCCGCTTCCACGGCAGTCGGATCATATTTGGTTGGCATATCAGTCGTAACTTCTTCTGACATATGGAACACGTCCTTTCAATTTTGGGTCAAAAAAAAGACCACTCCTCCTAGAAATACTAGGACGAATGGACTTCGCGGTACCACCTAATTTTGAAGAGCGTAGCCACTGGCGTTCAGCTACCGAGCAACGCCTAACTAATGCAATTACTCGGTGTTTTTCCGAGTGGTTACATTAGTGTAGCGTGCACAGGTCGCTGCCAGTGGCTGCGCGTTTCGACCATTCAGTCAAAACCTCTTCACACTTAAACTTTATTGTTAACGAACGCGTTATCCGTCCGGTCACCCCTACGACTCATTCAGGGCAACAGCTCGCAAGCTACCTTCACCTAAAAACGCCGAAAACTTCCAACTCCCGTTTTCTTTCTGCAGACGTCCTTTTAGGCTACTCTCTTGCTCATTGCTGGCTGACACTATTGTAATGAATTTAATCACTACCGTCAATGGTTATTCAAATTGTTTTAAGGCGTCTAAAGCCGCCACATAGTTTGGTTCATGACTTAAATCAGGCACGATTTCATGATAAACAATCTTCCCGGCCGCATCAGCCACATAGATGGCCCGGGTTAATGTCCCGTTATTTGGCAAGTAAAGGTTGGTTGCATACCCAAAAGAAAGGTCTTCATCTGACACCACGGTCAGATTCTTAACGCCTTCTTTAGCACACCAGCCAGCTTGATCGGCAATCGCGTTATTTGAAATGGCTAAGAAGCGGACCCCTGGATACTGGTCAGCTTGTTGGTTAAACTTCCGCGTTTGGATTGAGCAAACCCGGGTATCAATATCCGGCATCACACTAAACAAAACTGGTTTACCTAATAAATCTTTGGTTTTAAGCTTTTCGTCGTGGGTCGTAAATACTTTAAATTTTGGCAATTGGTCGCCATCGGCTAATGGTTCCCCGACTAAATCTAACGGCTGATCATGAGATAATACTTGCACATCCAACACCCCTTCATAACTTGATTACACTGACACATACTAGTTTCAGTTAGCATAAGTTAAATGTACCGCAAAGTTGCAGGAGTCGCAAATAATAACTTTAGGAATTGATGAATTTTTGATTAATTTTAGCTGAATTTAAGATCTGTTTTTGGGCCCGTTTCGCAAAGGTGGTCGCGACAGTCTGCTGGTTTTGACCTTGAATCAATTGCCACCATTGACCAGCTACCGTTTGACTAGGGGTTCTTAACTGCTCTGCTAAATGAGTCAATAAGGGCTCATAACCAGGCAATTTAAATTGCTGGACCACGGCTTGTAGCATTTGCATCAACCAATGGCCTTCTGTGCTAAACAGCATCGGCGCTAGTGGTGCCGTCAGCGCCGTCTGCTGATTGCGTTGGTCACCAACCGCCACCCAGTCATCAGCTGCTTGCGGCTCATCTAAAATCAACATGGTGATGAGAAACAGCTGTAAGAATTGCACCTGCGATAGCCTAATCCCGGTCACTGCCATGGGATTCAAATCCAAATGCCGGATTTCCAAATACTGAACGCCCGTCCGTTTAACATCAGTAATCCGCTGACCACCACGCAACCGCACTGCGCCATAAAATTCCTGCATGCCACTTAACTTACCTTGATCAACTAATGCCTGTAAGTCACCCCAATAATGATCAAATGATGCGTATGATACTTTAATGGTGGCTTGATTATGATACCCATAATGACTATTACGAATGCTGCGGACCGGTCCTTTGGGGCCAGCATGGGGGTCGAAGAAATGTGACTCACTAATTGGCGTCGCACCGAATAAATAGGTCACAAACCACCGATATCGCAAATAATTGCGTGCCATTTTTAAATACATCGCCGTCTTAAAAGCTGATAAAGTGGCGTAGCCCGTTTGTTGCTGAAATAACCGGTCCATCAAGCGTGGTGAAAACTCATAGTTAAAGTGCACGCCACATAACATTTGTCGGCGCCGACCATATCTCTGCGCTAAATGTTGGCGATAGGCGACGGCTCGGGCATCAGCCAATTGTGCAATAGGAATATCTGCCGATAATACCGGTAACGCCGGTGGCATACTCAACGGCCAAATCAGTTCGTCTGGCGTCAGGGCACGTTGCGTTGTCTGATGTAAGTTCATCAAGCTTGCCATGAGGGCCGTGGGTGACGTTGTGATGGGCGTGACTAACTCTAATTGTGTTTCGGCAAAATCACGGCCAATCCCTAATTCATCGTACAACTCTGTGGGAAATGCCGTCAGCGCCAATCGCCCCGCTGGGATTATCCGCTGCCCTTCCCGTTCAATACCGAATCGGCCAGCTAGTAATGTCGTTGCAGTTGCCTTGGCTCGTAACAACGGTGTCAAGTCCATCTTCGCCACCTCCGTCTCTTACTCAGTTGGAATAATGGCATTAGTTTATCATTTTTCAGACATAACTTTAGTAATATTGTATCGATTAACCAGACTTGGTTCAGCGAACTAAAAAACAGCTTGGTTAACAAGCAATATCGTAATAGACCCCAGTTAGTCCCACTGATTCGTGCTTTGAAAACTAAATTTTGCTAAAAAAACGAGCTCGGGATAATCCCAAGCTCGTTGCTTAACCATTTAAATTTGTGTGGTCACTATGTTCAGAAACAATCTACATTGCCGAAACGTGCTCACCACCACTGCCCCCTAGGCTTAGGGACGTCACGAGCACCATGCTTAGAACCGCATGATACTCGAACCCGGATGGTGTTTTTTTGCCGAAACGTGCTCACCACCACTGCCTCCTGGGCATAGCCTAGTCACGAGCACCATGCTTAGAACCGCATGATACTCGTGACTAGGCTATGCTCGGAAGCAACCCGTGGTGGTGAGCACTCTTGTCTTACAACAATTCCGCAAAAACATCTTCCTGGGCATTCATATAATTCTCGCCCGGTTTGATTTCGCTAATCTTAATCCCGTCCATTGCCCGTTGCATTAGACCTGCCACGTCAATTCGTTCTTCATATGAACGTGACCGGTCGAGCTTAGGATGGGTCTTCGGTGCTGGCGGTGCAAAAATCGTACAGCAGTCTTCAAATGGCATGATTGATAAATTATACGTATCAATCTTTTCTGCCACTTTAATGATTTCAGTCTTGTCCATTGAAATCACTGGCCGCAATACAGGAAGTGCCGTCACATCATTGATTGCAATCATACTGTCCATCGTCTGTGAAGCCACTTGACCTAAAGATTCACCATTAAAAATGGCCTTACCATGGCGTTCCCGTGTAATGGCATCCATTAGACGCATCATTAACCGTCGTTGGACCGTCATTAAATAACCTTCAGGGACTTTTTCTTTGATTTCTTCTTGAATTTCCGTAAATGGAATCTGGATAAACTTCACACTACCAGAATAACTCGCTAACGTTGAAGCCAATTGCTTGGCTTTAGCTAACGCTTGTTCACTCGTATATGGCGGACTGAAGAAATGCACCATCTCCATATCAACCCCACGCTTCATGCCCAAGTACCCGGCAACTGGTGAATCAATCCCACCAGAAAGCATCAGCATCCCTTTACCAGCAGTGCCAACGGGTAAGCCCCCGGCACCATTAATGGTCTCAGAAGATAGGAAAATGCCGTTCATGCGAACTTCTACGCGAATGACAATATCAGGATGTTGCATCTTCACTTGAATACCAGCAACGTGATCTAAAATCTGACCACCTAACATGTCATTGATTTCGTTCGTGTCGTATTCAAAATGATGATCAGAACGACGGGTATTAACTTTAAACGTCATCCCAGGCTTAAATTGCGCTTGCACCATGGCAATCGCCGTTGCATAAACCTCGTCCATATCTTGAGCGACCCGAATACTTGGTGAAAAGTTTTGAATCCCAAAAACCAATTGTAACCGGTCCATGACACCTTGCGCATCTTCATCATGTAATGAAATGTGCATCCGGTCACGGTCAGCATGTACTTTTAACGTCGGAAAGTCGTGGAGCGCTTTGCGGACGTTACGGCCTAAGCTATCAATAAAGTTGCGGCGATTCTTGCCCTTAGTTGATAGTTCACCATAACGCACCATAATTTCAGTATATTGCATTAACAGGTTCCTTTCAGTTATGCGTCAGCATTGATCTTAGAAAATTTTTGATAGAGGTTATCAAAGACACGATTAAATTCATCCGCTTCGGCCAACGTATTGTTCTCATCTAAACTAATCCGAATAGCACTCGTGGCAATTGCTTCTGGCACTTGCATCGCCATTAGCGTACTGGAGGCCAGATGTTTTTTAGATGAACAAGCACTCGTCGTCGAAATATAAATGCCTTGGTCTTCGAACGCATGCACGATGGTTTCACCACGGACCCCATTAATCGTAAAACACAAAATATGCGGTGCAAAGCCAGCCGTTGGTTGACTAAAAATAGTCACTTTCGGGAGGTCCTTGATATGGTCATAGACGCGTTGCTTGATGGCTCGTTCACGAGCAACTTTAGCCGTTTCATCCGTTAATAAGAGCCGCAGCGCTTTTGCCATACCAGCAATTGCGGGCACGTTTTCTGTTCCCGAACGCCAGTTATCTTCTTGACCGCCACCTGTCATTAATGGCGCTAACTTGCGACCTTGACGGGCATAGATAAAGCCCACGCCACGAGGCGCATGAAATTTGTGCCCCGAAAACGTCACAAAATCAACCCGATCATTCATAATCAAGTTTTGAATCCCTTTGCCAATTCCTTGGACGGCATCCACATGAAAATGAATCTTAGGATAAGGTTTTAAAATCTCAGCGACATCTAACAACGGTTGAATCGTACCAATTTCATTATTGACCGCCATTACTGACACCAAAATCGTATCCGGGCGAATCGCCGCTTTTAAGTCGGCGGGATTAATCCGGCCTTCTTGGTCGACCGGTAAGTACGTAATATCAAAACCCAAATCAGCCAATTGTGCCATTGAGTTATGAATTGCGGGGTGTTCAACTGCAGTGGTAATGAGGTGTTTTCCAAAACTTCGCTTTTCAATGGCAGTTCCTTTAACGACCCAATTATCGCCTTCAGTTCCCCCAGAGGTAAAGAAGATTTCACTAGTTTTCGCGCCAATCAAATCTGCAATTTGGTGTCGTGATTGTTCCAACAAATGAAACGCATTTTCACCAAAATTGTGCAAACTTGATGGGTTACCCCAAACCTTTTGCGACACCTTAGCATAGGTTTCAACCACAGCTGGGGCAGCTTGCGTCGTCGCACTATTATCAAAATAAATCATACATGAGCCTTCACTTTCCAAAAAAGTCGTGCTAAGCACTTACTTTCGATAAGAATTCTTTGCAATTATACCAAATAATCACGTTGAAACAAGTCCTGCTGTCTGACCGTTCACCAGTCAGACACCCAATGACACCACTACTTTCTCAATAAAAAACCACCGTCACCGGTGGTTTTACTACTCAACATCATCTTTTTTTTGCGCATAATAACTGTCTTCAATTCGTTTATAAGCACCTGGATCGACCTTGTCAATCGCCGTCGCAATCACTTCTAGGCTATGGGCATAGTCATGGCCCTCATTAAACAATTGCTGAGCCGACACACTAGCTGCTTGAACCTCTTCATGATTCGTTTTATAACGGTTTGCATACTGTAATAGTTGTTCGGCTAAAATCGCTGAATCCATTAAATCAGTCGTTTTTTCTTTTAAGGTTGCCAAGTCGGCTTGAATCACAATCAATTGTTTCGTAATGTCATCCATATTAATCACTAACTTATTAATATCGTGATCTAAGCGTTCGATTTCTTTGCTGACAACAAAAAAGTAATCCAAATAGTCTTGCGGTAGCCCAGGCAAGTTTAGATTTTCCACTTGCCGTTTAACGGCATGGATTTCGAAATCAAAGCGTTGCAACGTTGATTGGGCTTTGGATTCCTCAGCCGCTAAGCCAGCAACCCCTTTATCAATCGCCACTTGTTCTTCCTCAATCCCTTTTAACTGCGCTGCTTGATCTGTGTAATGCGCCGCAATTTGGCTATAGACCGCTTGCTTACTCGTAATGGCCGTAACATCGGCCTGATAAACGGACTCAATATTTTTCAACTGTTCATTAAGTTCCCGCGTCCGTTCAACTTCATGGTCATTCAATGTGTAACTTTGTGCTAACCGATCCAATTCAATCTGTAACCGATGATTTTGGTTTATCGCATGGGTTAAAAATTGACTGATTTCAGCTTGCTTTTCATCAACGACCGCTTTGGCATCAATCTCTACCTGTAGCACATCATAGATATGGTCAATCCGCTTTTCAATGGCATGATTACCAGCTTCAGCCTCGGCAACCTTTAGCTCGCCAAGTAACGCCGTGTTCGCATCAATAGCTTGCTTTAAGGACTGAATTTCAGGTTCGATTGTAGCCACTTCAAAATGAAAATGTTGGTCCACTAATTGCTGGTATCCCATCGCTAATTCTTTGATTTGATCGGGGAACCCAGTGACCAAATCCTTATAGATTGGTGGAATCCGGTCAATATCTGCTTCTAAGGCACTCGTATCATGCCGCAACTGATCCAATACTTGTTCAGCTGCGTCATGATCACCGGCTTTGGCTAACTGTGAAAAACGATCAAAATCACTTTCAAGATTAGCGAGGCGATCTTCCAATTGGTCGATACTTGGCCCAAACGAAAAGTTTTGTGATAGCAATGTTTTCCGTAAATTCTGATATTTCTTTTCTAATTGTGCGACCGCTTGCCGATGGGCTTGGTCAGCGTCATCTAACGCTTTGAGTCCTTGTCGCGTCTCATCAATACTGGTCTCGACAATGGTTAAGGCCTGACTGGCTTTTTTTAGATTCTGTCGTGCCTCGACAAATTTGATTTTGCGCGTCAATTCTTTGGTTTGCGTCAACTGTTCACTGATTGCAGGTAACCGATCATTTTGAACCACTTGATCGTCATTTTGCAGCGTTGCCAACTTTTCTAACGACCCACCGGTTAACCCTAGTCTTTCGATTTTTTCAAAATCAGTTGCTTGCGCAGCGGCGACTAACGCTTGCTGCTGCGACGTTAGCTGCTGAATTTGTTTATCTATGTACAGTTGAAAGCCTTTGATCGCAGCGTAAATCACAATCGCGACAACCACAATACCGATTGCTACTTGCATATAAATGCCCCTTACTTAATTTAAATTACTGTATAATAGTTTAGTTGGTGGTTCACCCTGTCGAACCGCAACCTTGCATTTTGCTATCAATCCAATTAAAATCTAACACAAATTATAGCATAGTCGCAATTATCAAACAGTATGAATTTACTAACTTCTAGGAGGATTTTTTATGTCAACGACCGAAACTTCACTTATGAACCAACAATTAGATGCGCTACTCTACGAAGAAACCAACTTAATCGCGAATTTAGCGAACGCTAGTGCCCTCATTAAGACGACTGATACTAATCTTAATTGGGCCGGCTTTTACTTATATAATAGTAAAACCGACCAGCTTGACTTGGGACCATTCCAGGGTAAAGTCGCTTGTATGCATATTAAAAGTGGCGCTGGGGTGGTCGGCACGGCCTTTGATGAACAGTCGAGTCGCCGGGTCGCCGATGTTCATCAATTTCCTGGTCACATTGCTTGTGATAGTGCCAGTAATTCAGAATTAGTCGTGCCCATCACAAAAGACGGCCGTAAAATCGGCGTTTTAGACTTAGATTCACCTGATCTTGATCACTTCAGTGCTGCCGCTGAAGCTGAAATGGTCGAATTTGTCACTATTTTAACGCAACACATTGACTAATCAGACCTTAGCATGCTATGCTACTTATTGTGTAAAATAATGCAGCAGTAAGTGGTAAGCTCGTCAACAGATTGGTGCCAGTAATGGTCGGTTAGTAACCTGCGGCTGCAATGGCGAAAACTGCAGTCTAATCTGAACGAATATCGAACTTACATCGGATTATTTTACTCCAACTAAAATTTATTGGAGGATACAACATATGTCTCGTTATACAGGTCCAAGTTGGAAGATCTCCCGTCGTTTGGGAATGTCTCTTTCAGGTACTGGTAAAGAATTAGCTCGTCGTCCTTATGCTCCTGGTGATCATGGTCAAGGTCGTCACCCAAAGCTTTCTGAATACGGTACGCAATTACGTGAAAAGCAAAAGTTACGGATGATGTACGGTTTAACTGAACGTCAATTCTCTAACTTATTCCTTAAAGCTGGTAAGATTCGCGAAGGTAAGCATGGGGTTAACTTCATGATCTTACTCGAACGTCGTTTAGACAACATGGTTTATCGTTTAGGTTTGGCTACTACTCGTCGCCAAGCTCGTCAATTGGTAAACCATGGTCACATCACTGTTGATGGCAAACGTGTTGACATTCCTTCATACGAAGTTAAAGTCGGCCAAGTTATCTCAGTTCGTGACAAGTCTAAGAAGTTAATCGTGATTACGGGTGCTGTTGAAGCCGTCGTTTCACGTCCTAACTTTGTTTCATTCGATGCTGATAAGCTCGAAGGTTCATTGACTCGTTTACCAGAACGTGAAGAACTTGAAGCAGATATCGACGAATCACTTATCGTTGAATACTACAACAAACTTTAATTTCCGGTCGTTAAAAACACGTCGCATTCGCGGCGTGTTTTTTTGTGTCTAGGATTCTAAAGCCTGCCTGATGGCCACATAAATGGGACTTAACGTCACCAGTGTCTGCTTTAGATACGCTAACTGGTCAGCGTTATTTTGCAATAATAGTGACGTTAGGCTTAAGCTACGCCCAATTAATAATTCGCTATGCCGATACTGGTCAAACGTCGTAATCGCCTTAGTGATATTGGTCGGTGTGGCTGGTTCAGTCTGAGCAACCGTATGATTATTACTAATCACATAATCAGCGGGTAACGGTGCCAACCAAGTCTGTAAGTCAGCTGACGTCACTTGTGCTTGCAGTGCCGCCTTCCCTTCATCCAACAAATCTAAATAAATGAAGAGCCGATCCGGCCATAGCCCCAGTTCGAAATGCGGTAACGCTTTATACCGCCGGCGCTCATCACTAAAGGCGACCCAAGTATCAACCGGTGGATTTTTATAGCGGCGCAAATGTTGCGCGACGTGGGCATAAAACGGTCGCCCCGTTTGCGCCGTCAAGATTGGCATCAATTGAACGGCTAGGGCGTCAAACTTTGGATCAATGACTGTTTTAATTAAGTGCATTCGCCCCGCTAAAGTTGGCTCATCAAAAATCTTGAAATCACTTGCTGTAAACATGGTTATCCCCCTCTATCCATCGCTTTTGCCTACAGAACATGCTACAATACTATGATAATCGGAGAAAGGATGTTTGACAATGGCTGACACAGATAAGCAACCCGTTGATCGACTACAAACCGCGATGCATGGGACCCCTGAACTGCATCCAGATCAACAACATAAATATTTAGGCACGTTTCGCGAGCGGGTTGAACTTGCCGTCACCGTCTACCAAATCAAGCGCCATCACTACGTTGATCAATTGAATCAAGCGTTTCAGGCGCACCCAGATTATCGCCTCTTAATTAATGGCAATCTTGACCAAGATATTCTGGGACCTTATCTAAGGGCAGTTGCCCAGACGGACGTGCAATTCACCATCAAAACGGACGCTGTTTACCGGACTGAGGATACTAACTATGCCCTCGTCTTTGCCGCGCCGACCGCGATTAATCAACCCAACATTGATATTGACCAGTGTTACCAACCGGTCAATGACACCCCTAACAAGCCTACTAAATCAACTGGTTTGTTCGGACACTTTAAAAAGTTACTCTAAAAAAAACAAGCTTGGGTTGCACCCAGGCTTGTTTTTTTATGGCATTAATTTGATTTTACCCCACCATTTATGCAGGAAACAATTGATCTAATAATTGGGTAGCGACCGGTTGTGCTGTCCCAAACATCGGGAAACAATGCGGATAAAGTAGCGGTGCCGCATGAATCCCCAAGTAAACAGCCATTTCTGGATGTTCCGGCGTTAATGCGGCATAGAGATTAGGAATCATAACATCAATTCCCGCCACCTGCAGCTTCAAAGCCGCCGCTAACGCTTCTACCGCCTCAATATACGAATGATGCATATCTGCCGTAACATCTAAGCCATCGGCACCATTACCAAAGGTCGCATCTTCACGTAACAAGATTTGGGTGCCCCGACCAACGACTTGATCTAAATCCAACTGATAAGATGCTAACCGATATCGTTCGACGGTCCCCAGCTTAAGCGTTGATTGGGGCGCTTTAAATGCCGGTCCCCGTAAGGCCCGGGCATTTTTTCGATCCAATAACGTTTGTACCGTTGCACGACCATCGCCAACAATATTGGCTGGAATCCGTTCAAGAATTGCCGTGACACGGCCGCCAATCACCATGAACCGATAGCTTGACCCCACGATTAGTTCTTCGGCCATCACACTTTTAGTTTGTTCGAATAGTTGCTGGACCACTTGTTCAAATAATTGCCGTTCGGGCATGATGCGAAAGGCAACCACGGCATGGGCTTGATCGGTCGCTTTCAAGACAATGCCGCCGCCACGCACATAGCGATCATAATCTTTAATCAACTGATTAGCCGTGTGATAAGTTTGCGAGGCCGGCACCGCAACGCCCTGCTCCGCCATAATTTGCTTAGCCGCAACTTTATGCGTTAAAACAGTCGTTAACGCTTGCGGATTCAAGTCGGTCCCACTCCCATTAACCACTAATTGCGCCCGTTCACCTTGGGTCAATCGTAAAATATCTGCCGTAGCTGATACCACATCCACTTTAATGCCCCGCGCCAATGCGGGCTCGATTAATAGTTGACTCGATAAACTCAAATCCGTAAAACCAGGTAACTCAAATGGCGTCGTTTGCGTCGCAGTCTGATAAGTTTTGGCGCGTTCAAGTGCCCAAGCTAAAGCATCAGGCGCCATCGCAATTTGGGCACTCAATGTCTGCTTGGGGTCCGCAATGCGCGATTTTAACGCCGTTAACAGCGCGACATCACTGGCTGGTAACCCCTGCGCCGTAGCAAAATCCCGTAATGCATCCAAAACTTGCCGCGCCGGTTCAGCTTGAGCACTCGCCGTCGTCGGATTTTCAGACGTTACTTGCGTCATTAGTTGTGCTGCCTGCGTGTTAACCTGACCAACCATCGCAGTCGGTAAAGCCGGCATCATCACAAAGTAATTGGCTAACAAGCGCATGAACGCCAACACTTGGGGATTAACCCCAGTTGCTTGGGTTGGGTCTAAATCCAGTCCTCTAAATTCTAAGTAGTACACCCCTTGCTGACCAAGCTCGGTTAACTGACCGTTGCTTCGTAGCCGAACCGGACCCGCAAAGTCACGCGCCGTCGCCAATGTGCCCTGCCGAACTGCTGCTTGAATCTTCGTCACATACCGGTCAATTGAGCTATAATCACCAGCAACCTGGTTGTGCCGATTGACCGGTGCCTGGACACTCGTTCGTTGCCGTTTCGACTGCGTGTCTGTCACCATTAAGGTCGGCGTGGCACCGAACAGATACTGAATCAGCCAGTCCATACGGACGAAACCTTGAGCGACCTTCAAATAAATGGCATTCCGAAATTCAACATAACTGGCATACTGTTGATGGAATTTTTCAGTATATAAACGCATAAATAATTGTTCATTAAAACTTAAATTAACGTGAACCCCGGTCGTCATCAACTTCGTTATATCCCCGGTCTGTGCCTGTTTTTGACGGCGTTTGAAACCGGCCGCATCGGCATCGGCCAACGGAATCTGGGACTGATCTGCCGGTAGAATCGGCGTACTAGATAATGGCCATAAATACTCATCTGCTGCCAACGCCCGGCGCGCCGTTGTATTCAACCCCGTCAAGTAAGCCATTAATGGTTTAATGGCCGCAAACGCTGGCGTAGTTAACTTTAACTGGGTCTGGGCAAACCCATTGTGCAATTGCTGATTTTTCCGCTGATTGCCAAATGCCTTCGGATAAGGCTGGGGGCTTAATTCACCTTGCCCATTGACCCGGTGCATCGTAACTTCTAACCCTAAGTTCATCTGGTGTACCAGGGGAACTAATTGATAGTGCTCAATCGCTTGCCCAACTGCATCTAATTTCATTTTATCAATCCTTATCTATTTTATAATTTTATTGCTGGTAACTGGCCCTAACGTTAAACCGAATCTTTCAGGGTATCTCCCCTTAAATGTTATAATAATTGGGACTAGTTTTGCAAGAACAAGGAGGAGAACGGATGCAACAACCATTAGCTTATCGGATGCGACCCCAAACTATTGAAGAAGTCGTTGGTCAACGCCAACTGGTTGGTCCCGGTAAGATTATCGCCCGCATGGTCACGGCCAAACGCCTCTCATCAATGATTCTATACGGTCCGCCCGGTACTGGCAAGACCAGTATTGCGAGTGCCATCGCTGGCTCAACCAAATATGCGTTCCGCATGCTGAACGCCGCAACCGATAGCAAGAAACAATTACAAATTGTTGCCGAAGAAGCTAAGATGAGTGGGACCGTCATTTTATTACTGGATGAAATCCATCGGCTTGATAAAACCAAACAAGATTTTTTATTGCCACATTTAGAAAGTGGCCGCATTATTTTAATTGGGGCTACGACGGAAAATCCTTACATTAGCATCAATCCGGCGATTCGCAGTCGGACTCAGATTTTCCAAGTCACGCCATTAGCACCAACTGACATTGAAATTGCCGTTAAGCGAGCGTTACAAGATGACAAGCGTGGGCTGGGTCAATATCACGTCGACCTCGACCCGGCCGCCTTACATCATCTGTGTACTGCCACAGACGGCGATCTACGGAGTGCCTTAAACGGCTTAGAACTGGCTGTCTTATCGTCGCCCCCCACCGAACAGGACCATCGCGAAATCACGCAACCAATTATTGAAGAGTGTTTACAAAAAAAGGCGCTCTCCGCCGATAAGGATGGCGATGCCCACTATGATGTCATCTCCGCCTTCCAAAAGTCAATTCGCGGTTCCGATGCTAATGCAGCCTTACATTACATGGCACGGCTCGTTGAAGCTGGTGATTTAAAGAGTTTAACGCGCCGCTTGTTGGTCATCGCTTATGAAGATATCGGCTTAGCCAACCCGCCCGCATGCCAACGGGCCGTCGCTGCGGTTCAAGCTGCCGATCAATTGGGCTTTCCCGAAGCCCGAATTCCATTGGCTAACGCCGTCATTGAATTGGCCTTATCACCTAAATCCAATTCAGCGATGCTAGCCATTGATGGTGCCTTAGAAAAAGTTCGCGCTGGCCATTTTGGTGATATTCCGGCCGACTTAAAAGACGCGCACTATGCCGGCGCCGCCAAGTTAGGTCATGGGGTTGGTTACGATTATCCGCATGACCATCCTGGTGATTGGGTCGCACAACAATACTTGCCAGATGCCATTAAACACGCTGATTATTATCAACCCAAAGCCAATGGCCGCTTCGAACCAGCCTTAGGTGATCAATATCGCAAATTACTCAAAGCCAATCAGCGTAACCGCTAACAAGATTATGCCTAGGGCCATCGTTGCAACTTTAAAGCGAATATGCTAGACTAATAGTCGAAATTACTAAGGTGTGCGCATTGCTCTAAAAAAAGTGTTGCCGAACAATTAATACTACTTTGGGACTAACTTTAGCTAGTTATCATAACATGCCTTATCATTTGGTAGTTAGAGGGCTAGACAGCCGGTCCCACCTGCCTTGAAGCGGGTCAATACTGAAGAGCGATTAACGGCACCACTAGTTTTTCCGGAAGCTTGCTTCCGTGGGTCAGGACTTGTTCCTGACCCTTTTTGTTTACACCAGCTTACTAAATTTAACTTTCGGAGGTTTCGTTTTGATTACCTTATTACTCAGTGTCTATACGCTAATTGCGGCCTTACTAGGAAGCTACTTAGTTCGGCATCAAGCCCAACCGTTTCTAACCTTTGATCCTACTAAATCTCCAGCCGTTCGCCACATTGCACGTTACGGGGGCAGCCTGATGTTATTGGTCGCTCTCGGCAGTGTGCTGACGATTTTTTATCAAAGCATCGTCTTAATCGCCTTAGTCTTAGCCAGCGGTTGCTTGATTATGATGGCAATTGCCCTCCTTCTCATGACTTTTATGCAAATCTAAGAGAAAACGCTTTTTATTTTTTACGAAAACCTTTACAATATAAGTATCAAGTATTGAGGGGTGAGAATGATGTTACAACAATACCAACACATCTTAGTTCCCGTTGATGGTTCTTATGAAGCGGAATTAGCATTCAAAAAGGCCGTCGCTGTTGCGAAACGAAATGGACCAAGTGCTTCAGTTCATATGGTGCATGTCGTGGATACTCGGGCTTTCCAAAACATTTCTAGTTTTGACACAACCATGGTTGAACAAGTTACCGACACCGCACAAAAGACTTTAGACAAGTATGTTGCCGAAGCCAAAGCGGATGGCCTTAACAATGTCGACTATTCCATTGAATATGGCGCACCCAAGACGATTATTGCGCGCGATGTGCCTAAAGATTTAGGCGTTGACCTCATTATGATCGGTGCAACTGGTTTGAATGCCGTTGAACGATTATTAATTGGTTCAGTTACCGAATATGTCACTCGGATGGCAGTTTGCGATGTCTTAGTCGTTCGGACTGATTTAGAGAACAAACCTGCACCAAAACCAAAGAAAAAGTAATCTCACTGACTTAAAGTGACCTGTTCCAAACCTAATTGACTGGTAACCTGGTGACAAGCTGTCATCCGTTTATCAGTCAATTTTTTTATGCTAAAAGGCACTTAAACGCAATGTTTAAGTGCCTTTTGAGACTATTGTGGATCACCTGGTGCTTTGACAGTGCCATCCGCCCTAACAATCCAACAAAGTCCTTCTGGCGTGACAAAAGTCCAGCCACCCGTTGAACCTTGGTCGATTTTCAACTCATCCATTGAATAGCCACCAAAATCGCCACCATCAGGAAATGCCGCAGTTAACGCCGCCTTCGCTTGGTCTTCAGTTAAGCCAGTTGAACTGGACGCACTACTACTGCTACTATCTGCAGTCCCGCGCGTACCGGTACTGGTTTCGGAACTGGACGCTTCATCGGTGGTCGTCGATGAGTCGTCATCGGAATCAGTCGACGAGTCAGTCGCTGTTTCTTCATCACTGTAACCACTCACCGATTTATTAGCCGCAATCAATTTTTTGTTTTTTAGATTACTCGACTTGGCAACCCCATTCTTAAAATCAGCATAAGCTAATTTATTCGTCTTATTCAAGTATTCAATAATCCCATCGCCCAAAGTACTTTGCTCAGGAATTGTCGTGAAGAGCTGATCAACACTTTCAGTTTGACCAGCTTTAACTTTTAGGACGCCACGCTTTTTCGATAATTTTTTGTCATCATTTAAGATAAAGACAAACTTAGTCCGGTTAAATTTAATTGTCTTTTTCGACCTATTAGTGACTTTCATCGAAACCACATAAACTGGATCGGCATAATTATCCTTGGTCTCATCTTGATCAAGTTTAAATTTAAAGTTGACCTTGGCTTTATCGGCCTTTGTCAAATTTTGATAATACACCGTTTCAGTCTTCGCTGCCGTTTTTGTGGCAGTTTTTTTCGTCATCAGCGCACCACTACGCTTAAAACTACACCCGACCAACAACAAGACACTCCCAATGACCATCACCACTAATTCAAATTTACGTCTCATCACAGTTTATCCTCCACAATTGATCGTCTCCCGGCACTAATCATTAAAATCATAAACAACCGTCCCATTTTCAACAATATACAAATACCGATCCTCATTCTCAGGATTGACTAACTGAACTTTGACATCATGATCCTTCGTCGGCATTTTGTCAGCCATTTCCTCAGAGATTTTTTTGAATTTTTCCAGATAAGTTGAAATAATGCCATTACCGTCATTGTAAGTAATCACATCCTCAACGGCCTGATAAAGCTTGGAATCATAATCTGGAATCACTCGAATTGTGTTCGTGCGTTTTGAGTAATAAACTTCATTGCTTGACCCGAGGTGCTCGGTAACTACCGTTTGACTAATATCAGCAATCGCCTGTTCCGACAAATGGTTCCGCTGATAAGTATCATAGCCATACTTCCCCAAACCAACTACGATAACCAAGACAATCACGCCAATAATAATTGATAAACTACTGTGACTAGCTGGCGCTGTGGGTGCAGACTGACTGGTTGATTGATTGACCGGTGGGACATCAGCAACTGGCACTGATTGCTGCGGCTGCGTTGCCGACGTTACCGGTTCAGTTTCACCGGTCGCACTTGCCGGCATATCAGCCTGAGAACTTGGTTTTTCAGGCAGTGGCGGTTGCTTCGTCCCGCAAAACGGGCAAAATTCAGAATCAGCTTCAATTTTTTGACCACACTTAATACAAAATTTCATTTAGTTATCCTCCAAAATAGCCTGATACAGCTTGGTTCCCAGACTGTTCATTGCTGTGACTTGTGCGGCTTCATCACCGCCCTGTGATAAGACCACGACGACAAACGCCCCGTGTTTATTCTTAATAATGGCCGCATCGTTTTGAACCCCATAATCCCCATACTCACCGGTTTTATTATAAATAATTGCCGCACTTGGTAAATCATGTGGTAATTTAGCATGGTTCGCATTTTGGCGCATGATTGTTAGCATGGCCTGATCGGCAGTCGGTGAAATCAGCTTACCCGCATACATCTTAGTTAAAACCGTCGCAACATCAGTCACCGATGTATAGTTATCCTTACCATCAGCTAATGCATCCGTATCCATCATTTTGCGTTCTAGCTGAGTCTTGCTTAAATCTAATCGTTCAATTTCAGCATTAACCGTACTGATACCACCAACTTTATCAATCATGATGTTGGCTGCTGTATTGTCACTTTCATCCATCATCCGTTTTAAGATTTCCCGATAACTTAACTTACTACCAGTTGGCAGCCCTTGGAGTGTCCCCGTCCCGCCAACTTTGTCGTTAGCCGTCAACGTATAGGTCTCATCCAAGTTTAGCTGGTCAGAATCAGCTTGCTCATAAGCTGTAATCAAAATGAACAGTTTAATTAAGCTTGCGGCCCGTTGTGACTGATCGTTTTGGACCACTTTGGCCGAGCTAGCCGTTGCGGCTACAGCTACTGACGTCGTTCCCTTTAGCCCCGATAAGCTCGTATTAATCGCCTGTCTAATAGTTGCTTTGGGAAATGACGATTTAGTGGCCACCGATGACGACTGCTTTTTAGTCGACTGGCTTGCTTGCGACGTCTCCTTTTTAGTAGCCGCTGGCGTCTTTTTTTTAGCCACCGTTGTTACCTGCGATTGCTTGCGCTGCGTGATGACCACATAGGCTGCGCCACCACCGATTGCGACCACAACAATGATCACGATGATCAACCACCAATAATGGTGTTGATGGGGTGGCCTTTTGGGCGTTGCTGGTTGCGGTACGGTGCCCGTTGGCCTAGCCTGGCTGGTCGCTGACGTTGGACCTGCACTGGCTGCCTCTGAGTCACTGTGTTGCGCTTGACTAGTGGTGACATCCACACGACTTGATCCAGTTGCCGCCGGTTGTGATTTAGGTGGCACGACTTGGCTAAGTGGTCGACCGCAATTACGACAAAAGCGGGCTGCCGCTTGATTTTTTGTGCCACAATATTTACAAAACATTGCACTCATTTCCTCCAAATTTTCAATCTGCCTGCCCCTGTTGCAACGTCTTAATTTCCCGTAAACCAGCATCAATTAGTACTAATATAATGACCCACGCAATAATAATCAAAATGGTGTATTTTTCCATATTAAAAGATAGCGGTGCATCCCAAGTGGCGTGCAAAGCAATCGATAATAAGAAAAATCGAATAAAACGGCCATTCTGAAAAACACTGGTTGAAAGTGGCGCTGATCCTTTGGCTAGTGCTAAGGCCGCACCGACAATGGCACACCATAAGGTATGCGTCCCCAGGGCCGTAACGCCCCGCAGTAGCAATACAGATACCCCTAGTTCACCAGCGTAACCAGCCGTTTCAAACGTCGCAAACCCAGCACCAATGGCCGCCCCAATCAACATGCCATTTAAAATAAACTTGGTATTGATCCGATTAATATAATAAGCAATCATGATTAACTTACCAGTTTCTTCAATCACGGCGACAACCGCCGCCGTCACAATTGACATTTGACCAATTTCAACAAATTGATATAATCCCAACGTGGCTAATAGTGAAGCCACGCCACCCACCATAAAAATTTTGGTGACTTTAAAAATACTAATATTTTTAAACGTATTAATTTCAAAAAACATAATTAATAGTGAAAACGGCACCGCTAATGAACTAATCGAAATCAAGCCAACATACATCTTTTGCCCATTTAAAACATAGAGACTGCCGACCAGTAAGCTAATCGTCAAAATGAACAACGCCAACACGCGCGAAAATAGCCACGGTTTCACCGGCGAATCACTCACCTGCGCTAAAGTTGGTGTCGTTTGACTAGTCCCGACAATGAAAAGCGCTTCGGCTTCCGTTTCAGAATGTGACTTAAAAACTTCACTGAACATGGTGCCTAAATGAATCGGCACCTTCTTCTGTTCACCAGTCCAACTGTTTAACTTTTCCGTCGCCGAATCAAACAAATTTTGAGTTGGACGGGCGGCTTGTGATTGCTGCTGATTTGGGGCCGCAGTCACGTGCATGTCACTAACATTAAAGCCACAATTAGTGCAGAACTTGGTCCCAGCAGCCAATGCTTGACCACATTTGGGACAAAAACTAACATTATTCATACTAAAATCCTCTATTCAAACCGATTGGCTTGGGTATCCCCACGGCGACATAATAAAACAAGCAAATAAATCCAGCCCACAACTGGTAGTAGTAGCCACCAATAATTGGCAAATGAGCGATTAACATCATGTAAACGGCGACTAACAGCCGTCAATGATGGCAAACAAAAGACCGCCGAGAAAATAGTCAGTAATAACCGACCTAATTGCGCATCAAACAACAGATAAATTGCCATCAAAACCAAATAGCATAATTCATAGGCTAGGATTGACCACCAGTAATTTGCGCGACTCATTCGACCACGGAACTGCGCATATTTACTAAAATATTCCTTAAAGGCCCCCACCAATCCCAAATTCGATTGATAATCAGTATTGGGCATTGCTTGATCACGCGGCACTTGCGGTTGCGCTGGATTCATGGTGGGCGTCACTGGTGGCGTTACTGTAGTACTTTCATCAGTGCTAAGCTGACTTAAATCTAACCCACAGTTCGGACAAAACCGGGTCTCACGATCAATCTTCGAACCACATCTAGGACAAAAACTCATTATAATTCCTCCAAAGTGTATTACTTTTGTAAACACTGCTACCTAATTAGTCAGTCTTATAAGTGTCACAGCTGCTGCTATCATTGACGCTTACGCCTTTAACAAACGCATTGATTGCAGTCATTCCCCATTTTAACTAACAAATTAATAAACGTATTCACATATTCCTATACAAAATTATAATTATATCGTTTTACTTTAGCAAGCACTTTTAGCAATATCATTCGCCTATCAGTATAGAATCCCCGCTTCCATTGCTATACTAATGTGATACAAGGGGTGATTTTTTGGTCGACAAAACCTTTGGTGATCGTTTAAAAGAACTTAGAATGCAAAAAGGCTATTCCGTACGCAGAGTTGCTCTTTATGGCGGTATTTCTTCTTCCTATTATTCACAAGTTGAAAATAACAAACGTAAAATTCCAAAACCAGAAACTTTAAGAAAAATTGCAACGGGACTACGTATTTCTACTAATACAATCTTTGAGCTAGCGGGACTCCTACCTGAGAATTCAAATCCAGAGCTTAACTTGTCACCGACTCAAAAAGCACACAAAATTTCACTAATTGGCGCTAATGATCAAATTATCTTGCCCACCAATCAGCGCGTCTACACACAGCTGCCGCCATTAGGGGCCAGTCAACAAACACATTATTATTGGTTACGAATTACCGAAGATAATATGCATAGTGAAGGAATTTTGCCTGGTGATTTAGCAATCATCAGTACCAATCCAAAACTTAGTTTGTTTTCTGAAATTCATCGTAGCCGGCTAGTGGCTGTCAACTTAAAGCATCAATATAACACTGTTATTCGCCGCATCCTTTGGATTACAGATGATCACTATTTCATTATCAATCCACATGAAAGTGAAGAACCACTCGTGGTCACTGGCAGTGAATTTAAAACGATCTTTACGGGGGTCGTGATTAACGTTCACCGCGCGATCAACAGCTGAAACCTGACTTTAAATGCACGCATCAAAAAAACGCTAAGCTTTCCTAAAATGGGAAAACTTAGCGTTTTACTTGATTTACTTAGGCTTCTTTAGCCACTTGCAATGGTGCAATATGATAATTGGCCATTTCTTCGGTAATTTTTTGGGTCAAAGTCGCATTATGCGTCACTAAGCTTAAGGCATAGGCCACGTAATAATGGTCATGGGCCGCTTGAATATCGTTTAAGACGACTTCATTGGCTGCCTTTTGTGCATACAAACGATCTAGCAAGTACAATGATTGACTGTCCTGCGCTTTCTTCAACGCCAAATCAATGAGCTCTAAGGCCGCTTCTGGAAAATTGATTTTAGCATATAACTGCGCAGCGGACGCATAGATTAAGATTTCATTTTGTAAATAATCATCATCACCAATCGGCAACGCTTCGGCGTCCATGTTATCCAAAGTCGCCACCGCTTGCTTCACAAAGATTTCGGCTTTATCGTAGGATTGCTTGCGTTCGTAAGCCAAGCCGGTGCCTAAAGTCGCTAGAATCGCAAACATATCATGACTCGATTTGACGAATTGATTTAATAACATCCCAAAGTTAAAAATAGCTTCATCCGCATTGTCACCTAACATCAATTGTAAGTAACCTTCATAATAATAATATTGTTTTTTATCAGTAATACTGCGCAACTGTTTCGGTCGGATCTTTGTAAAGGTCGTATTTGCTGCCTCCAAATTATCCTGCCGAATTAATAAATTAATCTTTTTAAAAGTCCGATATAATTGATCATCATTTTCAATGATCACTTCTGACAACCGAATGCCCAAGCGATTACAAATTTTCATCATAATTTTCATGCTGGGAATCTTACTTTTCTTCTCAATTAAACTAATCGTAGCCTGGGTACAAATACCCTCCGCCAATTCCTTTTGCGACATGCCTTTTCGCTTCCGAAATTGCCGAACTTTCTCTCCCAATATTCTCATCTTAAACCCCTCTTTATGTCTGTTGCCTTTCAACCTAACACTAATTTGATCACCATTTAGTCCGACCCCACTCGCAACCTAAATGTCGTTAACTGCCTCATCAATCCCCAATAGACCAATTCAATAATTGGACTGCCCGCTTTTGATAAATTGGACAATACCAATTACGCATATTATTATATTCAGATAATACATAATACGCAAGAAATAAGAGTAATTCTTATTTAATATTAAGTTATATCATGTTTTATACCCGTATTCACTCATTAATCACCAGCAGTTCCAATTAGTTCACTAAATTTATCTACGTAAAGTTTGGTGACTCACCAGACCATCGAAAGCGATTTAAAGCGGATAAGGCCAGTCTTTATTTTCGTCAAGTAACCTCACACCACATAACCATTACGCGCCCATCACGGCTCCTCATGCCGTCGTTATCTTTCTCATGCAACCCACAATTAACTATAACCAACTTATTAACCAATTAATGAGCTGATAGCCATAATAATGTTGTGGCAGCTTTTGTAAGTGCCGTAGCCGGCCGGGCCGATTGGTAATTAAGCCCGTCGCCCCACTAACGGCCAAGCGCCGCAAGGCCAGCCGCCGGTCCACCGTCCATAAATAAACGGCTTTATGTTCCCGGTTAGCAGCCGTCAGTTGCTCGCGCGTGACCGTCAATGCTTGTAAGGAATAGAAATCTGCTTGATTAGGCGCCAAATTAGTTAAATAAAATGGCATGATATATCCCACCCGTAATTGTGGCGTATGCTGTTTCAACCGCATCACGACTTGATAATCTAACGAATGAACTGCATCGTGACGCTGTCTGAGCGTTGCCGCATAGTGGTTAGCAAATGGCGTCACTAGCGGGGCAACGTTGCCAACTGCCTTGATTTCAACGAGTAACGGTTGTTTTAACTGTTTCGACGTCGCCAAATAGTGATCGAAGGTACTTAATTCACCACGGTGTCCATGCTCGCACAATGGTAACCCGGCGAGTTGATCTAACCGATAATCAGCAACTGGCCCCGGTCGCCGCGCTAAATTAGTCAAAGTAGCGTCATGCATCACGACCCAATGACGATCAGCGGTCGGTTGAATGTCCATCTCGACCAATGTCGGCCGAGCCGCCTTAACCGTCCGTTTTAAAGCGCCAGTCGTATTCTGAACGCCATCCGGTCCATTAACCCCCCGATGTGCAATTACCGCTGGTGCCGTCTTAGGTGGCGTTTGAAGCCACCAAGTTGCATAGCCTAAATTAAGGGCCGCCAACCCCAACATTAAATAGCGCCCCAGTCGCCGCTGACGCTGTGGTAACACCGGCGCAACTAACCGCGCCCAACTGCCTGCCAACACTAACCAAACAGCGCTCTGTAAAGTTGCCAAACTGACAATTGCCATCAGCCGTCCGGCAGTCACATTGAACTGTTCAACGCTAAAAGTTAAAGCCACTAGGAAGCCACTAGCCAAGCTACCCCAAACGACCCACGGCACTAAGACCCGTAGCACGCGTTTGACAACTGACCACCAACTCGTCTGCCACCCCATTGCCCACCAGGCCCGCCAGGTCGTTGGCTGGCGTAACTGTTGGCGCCAACTCGGTAACCATTTAAAAGCGACTAACCACAAGCTTAGCCAGACGCCCCCAACCCACGACCCCCAATCGTAACGCGTCATAAACAGGCTATTTTGTAAGGGGACCGACAACCGAATACTGGCTTGTAGCGTGGCTAAATAACCGCCCCAACCAAAAGGCAGCCAAATTAAGCCTAATAAAAGTTGTAACGCCCAAACCAATCGACGTTGCCGCCAAGACCAAGTCTGCGCCGTTGATTTTTCAGCTAACCACGGCAACCAGCAACTCAGTCCTAATAAGCCCAATAAACTAATCACCCCGCCAAACTGAATACCTAAAACTTTGACACCCAGCGCAACCGCCAAGCCACCGCTCCACCAAAGTGTCAGCGGACCTTGTAACTGTTGCACGCCCCGTTTGATTACTTGCCAGCCCCGTAGTCGCATGTCCCCATCTCCTCGTCGTTTTCAACTAAAGCTCTCTCAGACTATCTTATGTGAATTTACCGCTAATTAAAAGACCCACATCTCGATTTTTAGCAATTAAAAAAGTCCCCCAAAATAACTTTGAGGGACCCTAATTAACACTAGACCATCCGACTGTACGGATCAACGACTAGCGCTTCGGACATCAATACTTCCGTATAAATATCATGAATGAGCTCAACTGCCACTACATGTTGACGCGCCTGCGTCGTTAGAAAGGCACGTTCACTGGCAAAAGCTTGCATCATCGCCCAGCGCTGGTCGCGGCTTTGAATAAGGCTGACCGCTTCAGTCCGACTTGTGATTTTTCGCCAGCGTCGCACAAACGCGCCCAGCGGATTATTCTTAGTTTGGTCCTGCAAATCATAAATAACCGTTTTTTTCAGCTCAGGGGTTAACTTTAGCGCCTCAACCCGGGCAATCCCAACTGCCGTCATTTCGCGTCGTAACTGCGCAAGAATTATGGGTTTATTTAGCACATCACCATCTCGTGGCAGTAGCCATTTGAAGGCAATCGTGGGCACCAACATGCTCACGATAATCACCACCGTTTCAACCAGAATGATCTGTTGAAATTGTGTGGCTGATACGATGCTCGCAATCGGAAAAGTCATCGCTAGTGTAACCGCGCCATGGACACCGCCTAAAGCGAATAGCCAGCTGGCCTGCCATTGGTGCTTGGCGATAACCAGATAGGCATAGCCTAACCGACAAATCACTAGTAAGCCATAAATTGCTAGTCCCAGCCATAACCACCGTAATGAAACAAACATCTGCTGATATTGCGCCCGAAAAATCCGTTCCAGACTAATCCCTAAAATGACAAAGACGCCGCCATTTAAAACCTCCGAACTAAAATTCATTAATTCTGTGCCAAAATACATTTGACGTGGCACAGCAAACCGACTACTGTTGGCCTCACCATTATGGACTAACCCAGCGACCACCACTGCAATAATCCCCGAAACCATTAGTTTCTCAGCAATTAAGTAAATAATGATTGGCGTTAACAAATAAATAAGGGTTTGTGATGAAACCACATTTGCTTCCGTGCGGGCAAAAGCTTGCCGAAATAACATAACCCCCAAAGCAAGTATGCCACCTACAATAACCCCACCAATCGCTGACACGAGCAACCGTCCCACATTGCCAGCTAAAGCAAGTTGACTTGTTTTAAGCCATAACACGCCGGCCTCCAGCAGAATTAGCCCAGTCGCATCATTAAAGAGTGACTCCATCTTCAACTGATCACCCAAGCGTTCACTGAACTTTCGCCCAGAAACAACTGATTCAAAAGCGGTCGCATCCGTTGGCGTACTGATTGCCACCATTATCAGCGCCACAGGGAGGCCAATTGCAAAGCCCTTACTCAACCCTAAAGTTGCCACGATTGCTGACACAATTGCCAAAATGAACGCCGTACCTAGGATACTAGGAATCCCTTTGCCGACCTTAACCATTGGCGTGACCTGGCCTTCAAAGAACAACAATGGTGCCAATATCAGCAACATAAAAACGTCATTTTCAAAACTCAATACCACCTGATTCAAACTAGGAATCATGCCAATCACAATCCCCGCCAATAAGGTTAAATACGTTTTCGAAATTCTAGGTAACCATTGGGCGACAAGATTGGCTAACGCCACCGCAATGACTAACACAAACAATGAACTCATCAGTGCCATTTATCTTTCCTCCTGTCAAAAGCCTTATTGTGGCCGATTACCCCACTTTAAGACCAGTAAAAACGAGCTTAGGCCATCTCGCCCAAGCTCGTCTGCAATACTAACATCATTCGATTTTCACTATGTTATTCGGCGTCTAAACTCACAAAATCATAATGAATTTCTGATTGGCGTTTGAATTCATCAAAACCGAGTTGAATCAACCGGTCGATCAAGTCAGCATAGCCAATGCCAGAAACTTCCCACAACTTAGGATACAAGCTAATGTTCGTAAACCCAGGTAAGGTGTTGATTTCGCCCAAATATGGTTCGCCATCTTCAGAAACCAAGAAGTCCACCCGAGCCATCCCCTTTAAGCCTAACGCTTTAAAGGCATCCAAGGACATTTGCTGAATCCGTTTCGTTAACTCAGCGGATAATTCAACCGGTAATTCGAAGGTCACGCCACTAGCGTCCACGAACTTATTATTATAATCATAAAAAGTATCGGACTTTGGCACATCAATCGCGCCTAACTTAGAAGCTTTCGCATCTTCGTTACCTAAGATTGAGCATTCAACTTCGCGGGGATTATCCACAGAAGCTTCCACTAATATCTTGTAATCATACTTAAAAGCATCCGCTAAACCAGCCAAGTAATCTTGTTCATTTTCAGCTTTATGAATGCCGACTGATGACCCTTGGTTGGCCGGTTTAATGAACAAATGCTCACTCACGTTTTCACGCAAATACGCATAGGTCATCTGGTCCCGATTTTCCGGCGTCACCACCACATATTTTGTATTTTGAATATGATGATGCGTCAAAATCTGCTTCGTAATATCCTTATCGAAACTAGCAGCTGAAGCTAACACTCCACTGCCGACATAAGGTTTCTTCAATAACTTAAACAACCCTTGTAACGTCCCATCTTCACCTAAATTCCCATGTACGACGGGGTAAAAAATATCAATGTCCTTAGCCGCCGCTAAGTTCTTGATGGGCGCCAATGGATCACTCATATCGAGTTTTGGCAGTTCGGTCGCCACAACTTGGTCTTCGGGCTCGCCATTAAAGACGCGCCGAGTCGCAGCGTCACTTAAAACAATCCCGTCCTTCGTTAATAAGAACAAGTCGATATCATACTTCGTTTTGTCCATGGCATCGTAAATATTGTGCGCTGAACGCTTTGAAACATCATGTTCCGAAGAGTTCCCGCCAAATAACAAGCCAACATGGATCTTTGTTTGTGTCTCCATTATTAAGTTCATCCTATCAAGATTTATTTCATACTACGGCTTATCTAATTCTACAATATCTCATCAAGATTGAAAACATTTTTGCAATGTTTAATCACAATTAAGCCTCAAAAGCAGTTGTTAGGACTAATTTACCAAGCATCTGTCCCGTTTCAACCAGTTGATGGGCTTGCTTTAAGTTGGCGGCATTCAGCCCGGTTATGACTTGCTGCGTTGTGGCTTGCAAAACACCATCATCGGCCAACTGCGCAATCCGGGCCAACATCATGCCTTGTGTCGCTAATTCTGGCAATTGATACTGCGCCTTAGTGAACATGAACTCCCAAGCAAAGTTAAGCCCTTTATTTTTTAACAGCACCATTGGCAACGGTTGCGTATTCGTCACTACGGCAACAATCGTACTCAGCGGCCGCATTAACGGGGCGACCAGTGGCAAATAACGATCAGTTGAATGTAATAATAGCGCACTATCCACGGTTGTTATCCCGTGAGCTTGCAGCTGTGATGCTAAGTCTTCATGATAATCCAACACGACATCAGCGCCTAGGTTTTTCACCCAAGCCTTAGTTTTAGCTTGCCCAGCCGTCGTAATCACCGTCAACCCAGCCCACTTCGCTAACTGAATGGCGATTGACCCAACGCCACCGGCCCCATTGATGATTAACACCGAATGACCCTGATTGGCCTGCGCTTGCGCTTGCCAACCGAGCTTTTCAAAAAGCGCTTCCCAAGCCGTCAGCCCTGCTAATGGTAATCCCACGGCATCCGTAAGCGACCACTTTTTTGGTGCTAAAGCGACTAACCGTTCATCAACTAATTGATACTGGGCATTACTTCCAGGACGAGTCACGTCGCCCGCATAATAGACCACATCATCGGTCATCACGGTAGTCACCGTTTCACCAACCGCAATCACCTTACCAATCGCATCAAATCCCAAGATACGTGGCACCTCAGTGGCAGGCTGGGCTTGCCGTTGTTTCGTATCAACCGGATTGACCGCAACCGCTTGAATTTCAACTAAGATATCACGACCAGTTGGCGCTGGCACCTCAATCGTGACATCTTTAAAACTAGCTGGATCACTAATGGGTAACCCGACATAACTGCCTACTGCTTTTGCTTGCATCGAACTAGCTTCCTTCCTAACCTAAAAACTCTAATTCATCATCGAGATAATCCACCACTGACGTTGGAAAATCATCATGCAGCGCCATCGCTTCTAATAATCGGTTGCGATTAAAGACTCGTGTCCAAGCAGCCTCTGTCGCTGGTGCGGGTTGCATCACTAATTGTTGATGCCACCGCTTAAATGCCAACAATAAATAATCCGCATACAAGTCATCACGACTGGTAATGGCGGCTAAATAAGTGGCTAAACGCTCTGGCTCGCCAAAAATCAGCGGCGTCGATAACCGCTGGTAACGTTCGATTAAAACGGCCAGCATCATCAGCTTATCCGCCCGCGCCAACTTATGTTCATCGCCCAATTCATCTAATAAGTTACCAATATGGGTATAAGCATGGGCCCAACCCGACCGGCCAATAAAGCCCCGCGTATCACGTTCTAAAACCATATAAACGATAAATTGTTGAACTAACTGTTCTAACCGTGCGGCCGTCATAAAGGCTAAACCGGCGTGGTCCGCATAGACCAAAATCGATAAAATCAATACACTAAAGGACCGCTGATAAACGGCGTCATTTTCAGTTTGATCGATATGGGTAAATAACTGTTGGTCTTGAATAACTAAGTCAAAGATGACACCTAATTGTGTTGCCGTTAATAATTGCTGTTGTAATGATTCATTCAATAAATAATAACAACCACGGTCACGCACCGCCGGATTTAATGACCCTAAATGCGCAATTAATTGTTGGAGCTGTGCATCCGTAATTTCAGTTAACGTCCCGGCTTCTAAGCCATCATGTAGTTGCTTAATTAAAGTTAAGACTTCACCATCATCCGGTATCGTTACCGTAGTGGCTGGTTCGACTGGGACTTGGTTAATCAAATAACCCAGTCGCTGCGGCAACGATTGGTAGAGTTCGCCGGCGCGCAAATGCTGTCGTAATTTCAAAACATCAGCTTTTAAAGTTGCTAATTTTTGTGTGTCCATAAATAACCTCGATTGCTTAGTTTAACCTTTATTTTAGCATGATTACCCCGCAAATCACATTAGTTACACGTTCTAACCCGCATATTAAAAGAGTTACTTTAGCCTCAAATAGCACTAAAATAACTCCGCTTTCGTTCAGAGTGACTATTGTGGTAAAACATCCACATTTGATTTGATGAACTTAGCCGAAGCGGTGAGCGCCGCTTGTTCAGCCGTAGTTAAGTCCAAATGAATCAGCGATTCCACCCCATTTTTACCAATGACTGCTGGCATCCCGACGTAAGTGCCAAATTCAGGATCAAACGCTGATACCGGACAAGCTAACTGTGCATCCGCACTGACCGCTTCCGCTAACCGCACGGCGCAAGTGGCAATGGCGAAGTTGGTATAATGCTTCCCATTCATCACGGCAAAAGCACCTTGACGCGCATCTTCTTCAAGCTGGTTTAAATCCAACCCGTTGAAGTTCTTAATCGGTTGCCCATTAACACTGACCGTTGACCAAGCAACAAACTGGGAATTACCATGCTCGCCATAGACATAGCCAGTGACATTCTTACCATTCGTGCCAACTGCTTGGCCGACATACTTTTGCATCCGTGCCGTATCTAAGAACGTCCCCGTCCCAAAGACCCGGTTCCGATCAAAACCAGTCATCCGTTGCAAATAATCCGTCATGACGTCACAAGGATTCATGATATCAATGAGAATCCCTTTGAAGCCTGAGGCCACAATTTTTGGAGCAATATCTCGCACAATGGCTTGATTAGACTCATATTCGCCAAAGCGCCCCTTAGGACTAGTCATATCGATAGCTTTGATGTTCCCAGAGGCAACGATTAACACTTCAGCATCAAGCAACGCCGCATAATCGTTCAGAATGATCTTCGTCGTTGAGGCTAACCGCGCTGAAGCATCATCTAAATCAAGTTTTTGGGCTTGCGCTAAAGCTTCATTATGATCAATTAAGACCAACTCGTCGACAATCCCTTGTTGAACTAACGTATAAGCCACCGTTGCGCCCACTTGACCCAGACCAATCACACCATATTTACGCATCTTGCTAACTCCATTCTGCAATTTATTTTCTTGATTTTAGACTACCTTGCAAGCCCACCAAAGTCAAGCCAGACAACGTCTAATCCCTAGTCAAGCTCACAAAAAAGCCAGACAATTAAAAAATTGACTGGCTTTAACTTAGTCTAATCTTTAGTTGGTTTTGGTTACAGGTAAGATGGCCCCTTTGTAATGGCTCTTAATCCAGCTTTGCGTACTCTTAGAACGTAACGCCTTCATCAATTTTTTGATAGCTGGCTTCTGCTGATCACCTTTACGAACCGCAACAATGTTAGCGTATGGTGAATCTGACTTTTCAAGGGCAATGGTATCTTTACGTGGATCGAGCCCTGCTTGAACCGCATAGTTCGCATTAATAACGACGGCATCGCCTTCGTTATTCTTGTAAAATTGTGGCATTAGCTTGGCTTCGTATGAATGCTTAAACTTCAAGTTCTTCTTATTCGTCTTGATGTCATCAAAGGTTGCTGACGTAATATCAGTCCCTGGCTTCAACGTAATCAAGCCGGCATCTTTAAAGAGCGTTAAGACCCGGCCATAATCGGCCACATTACTGCTGACCAAGACCGTCGCACCGTTCTTTAAGTCCTTTAGATTTTTGACTTTCTTCGAATAAACCCCGATTGGTTCCAAATGCACGGCCCCTGCTGACACTAACGTCCCGTTATTTTCTTTATTCCAATTATTTAAAAATGGCACATGCTGAAAATAATTAGCATCTAATTCCTTAGCCGCCAATGCCTTATTTGGCAAGACGTAATCTTGGAAGACTTTGATTTTTAAGTTGATGCCTTCTTTTTTCAATTGTGGCTGAATGTGCTTCAAAATCTGTGCATGTGGCACTGATGACGCCCCGACTGTAATCGTCGTGCTCGTTGAAGAAGCTGACTTCCCACAACCGACCAACAAGATAGCCGTTGCAGCCACTGCTAATAACCCTAAAATCCCTTTTTTTCGCATACTAAGTTTCCTCCTAAATTTTAATTCGTGCGCTTGTCAATCTGTTTAACCGCAAAATCCCCGATAAATTGGAAAATAAAAACAATCAATACAATGATGACCGTAGCAACTAACGTGATGGCATTGTTATTGGATTGGAACCCATCTTGATACGCCAGATTACCTAAGCCACCGGCCCCAATGGCCCCCGCCATCGCCGTATAGCCAATCAATGAAATCGTGGTCACGGTAATTCCAGAAACCAGGGCTGGCATACTTTCTGGCAGTAACACTTTCCGAATAATCTGCCACCGTGTCGCACCCATGGACTCAGCCGCTTCAATCACCCCATGATCTAACTCATGAAATGCTAACTCAACCATCCGGGCGTAAAATGGCGCCGCCGAAATAATCAGTGATGGTAACGCTGCCCGTGGGCCAATGATAGTTCCCACTAACTTTTGGGTAATCGGTAACAGCAACACGATTAAGATGATAAATGGAATCGACCGGAAGACGTTCACGAACAAGGCGACAATGCCATTTAATAGCTTAACCAACGGGTTATGACTGTTCGTGGTTTCGAATAATAGCAACCCCAACGCAATGCCTAAAATAGCCACCACAATCATGGATCCAATCGTTAACCACAAGGTTTCCCAAGTCGACGTCAACATGTTGCCCCAATCCACATTTGAAAATTTAAAATATGACGCTAACCCTTGACTATTCACGATTTAAGACCTCCGTTTCAACGCGCATTTTTTGTAGGTAACCGAGCGCCCCGTCGATTTGGTCCGGTTCACCTGTCAGTTGAATATATAACGATCCGATGGCCCCTTCTTGAGTCTGATGAATGGCCCCTTCAATAATATTTAAATCTAATGGATATTGTTTCAACATTTCAGAAACAATCGGTAACTTGGCTTGGTCCCCGTGGAAGGTCAATTGAACAATCGTCCCCTTAGGATACTTCGCCAATAATTGAGCCACGACGGCGGTGGTATCCGTTAATGAAGGCGTCACTTCTTCGTTAACAAAGCGCTTGGTAACCGCCTGTTGTGGCCGTTTAAAGACCTCTAAGACGGGGCCATGTTCGACAATCTTCCCGTTTTCCATCACGGCAACATGGTCCGCAATCTTACGAATAACGTGCATTTCATGCGTAATCAGTACCACGGTCAGATTTAGCTTTTTATTAATGTCTAATAACAAGTCCAACACTTCATCCGTCGTCTGTGGGTCTAGCGCACTGGTCGCTTCATCTGACAATAGAATCTGCGGATCATTCGCTAGCGCACGGGCAATCCCAACCCGTTGCTTCTGACCACCGGAAAGTTCTGACGGGTAAGCTTGTTCCCGGCCAGCTAGGCCAACTAAGTCTGCCAAGTGCGCCGCTTTTTGTTTAGCTTCAGCCTTACTTAACCCGGTTAGTTCTAGCGGAAACATGATATTTTGTAACACGGTCCGCGACCATAACAAGTTAAAGTGTTGGAAAATCATCCCAATTTGATGCCGTTGTTGCCGTAATTTAGCTCCGCTCAGTGCCGAAATCTCAACATCATCAATCGTGACCCGACCACTGGTTGGGGTTTCAAGACCATTTAACATGCGCACCAAGGTACTCTTGCCGGCACCGGAATAGCCCACAATCCCATAAATATGCCCATCTTCAATTTTTAGATTGACGTCTTGCACCGCGTGAACAGCGCCTTGTTTACTGGCAAACGTTTTGGTCACGTCTTTAAATTCAATCAATTTATTTCCTCCTTATGCACAAAAAAACTTCTCATCCCACTGGTAAAAATGATTTCAATCATCATCACCAATAGGACGAGAAGCATAGTCTCGCGGTACCACCCATCTTTGTCACTTGCTCACACAAGTCACCTCAAGAGTTAGTTCTAACTCAGCACAATAATGGGTGCAACCCAAGTCTGGTTAACCGAAGCTCGCCAAACTACATTAATTCAAGACCATCTTCCATTTCACGATTAATCTCTTTTACACCGACCAGAGACTCTCTTGGTAATCGTAGCCACGTACTCATCTTTTCAAAATGACATTTTTTTAATGATTTATTAATGTATCGAGTATACCGAGGGCTTATAAAATTGTCAAGCCCTTGGAATTAGTCCACGTCGATTAACCAAGCTTCGCCATCGACTACACTGTTCAAGACCGAAAAATCAGTCTTTAAAGCCGGATTAACTGCAACTACCGTACCACTAATTGGGCAGTTGAACTCCGAAACCGCTTTGGTCGCTTCAATGCTTAAAAAAGCCATCTTTTGGCTGACTTTGTCACCGATTGCCGGTAATTCAGCGTATTTCACTTCACCCAAGGCTTCGTGGGCCGCTTTAGTTAGCCCAATACGGGTATGACCATCAGTATCTTTTGTCCAAAAATAGGCTGCATCTTCACTCATTTAAACCACCATGCTTTCCTTGATTACGTTACTCAAACCGATTGTTACGACTAAACATATAAGACTTGAAATGGAACCGCATGGACATCATTAGCCCAATACCGGCCATATTGGCAATCAATGCCGAGCCCCCTTGACTAATAAATGGCAAGGGAATCCCCGTCATTGGTAACAGTCCAATACTCATCCCGATGTTTTCAAAGACATGGAACAAGATCATCATAATAACCCCGGTTGAAATATACGCATAAAATTCGTTTTTCGTATCAAAAGTAACCCGGATCATTTGATAAATTAATAAAAAGTATAATAACACCACGACGGTACAACCAATGAAACCAAAGTTTTC
Source organism: Lactobacillus sp. CBA3606 (assembly GCF_002970935.1). Taxonomy (NCBI): domain Bacteria; kingdom Bacillati; phylum Bacillota; class Bacilli; order Lactobacillales; family Lactobacillaceae; genus Lactiplantibacillus; species Lactiplantibacillus kimchii. Next base: position 890,613 of record NZ_CP027194.1, read on the forward strand.
ACCAATGACGGAAAAAATCATATCAGATTCACGAACCGGTACGGTGACGTGCGACACATTGAATCCGCGCCCGGTAATTTGCCCGGACCCAATTGCCTTCATACTTTGCCAAACTTGATAAGCATTATTCGATGTATCCGTAGCGGGATTTAACCACGTATCAATCCGTGCGAATTGATACGCCTTAAAGCCAACCGCTTCTAGCACTTGTCGACCGCTGGTAGAGATGACTAGATACAAGACCGTCCCAGCAAAGGCCGCAACTAGCGTGAACGCTGGTGCTAATAACCGCCAAGAAATCCCCGAAACGATAATCACACCACCTAAAATGGCAAAGAACACTAACAGTGTCCCAAAGTCATTTTGTAGCTTCAATAGTACGGCAACGGGGACCGTATACGCAATCAGCTTACCGATTAACTGCCAATCGCCAGCCATACTGTGCACGGGATGCTCTGTGTTGTGCATCGTGACGACCCGGCCGAGCATCAGGATAAAGGCCGGTTTCATGACTTCCGATGGCTGAAACGTCAAGCTCCCAACGGCAAACCAACTTTTGGCACCGGTACTATTAAACATTGCTCGACTATAAAGAACTAACACAGCAACTAGTAGAAAGATGCCAAACCAATACGCAATTGGTGCCACCCGCCATAATTGTTCCGAATCAAATTGCATGATAATAACTGCTAAGGCCGTCCCAATGACAAACCACATAATCTGACTAACGACTTGTTTAGTTACACTAACGACACTTGAATCATGGGTAGCTGCGACATAAATCGACGCCAACCCAATCAAGCCCAACATCATTACTGAAAATATGATACCGTAATCAACACGTGAATCATCCGCTTGACCACGAAGTCTAGATTCTTCTGCCACAATAATGCTCCTTAATTTTCTAAGATAACCTTAATTATACAACAACCTGGCCTCAAAGGAACGAGACCAGGCTGAAGGTTAATTAAAAATTAGCCTTTATGCAAATGGTAAGCCGAGAGAATCTCTTGTAGACTCTCGTCAAACGATTTGTTATGGGCAAATGGTTTACTATCACTAGTTAGTTCAGCGTCAAAGCGATCGCCATTTTGCGTCACTTGACCAATCACTTGTTTGCCAATTAAGACTTCCGTAATGACTTGATCATTGACTTTCGTCTCGTTTAACGTCACTGAAATTGCTTTATCTTTTTTTGACACTCATTTTCCCTCCTTTGCAATCGGGTTACGTCGCAATGAAAACGTCGCTGGTACCGGATCAAAACCGCCTTTAATAAATGGCTGACACCGTAAAATCCGGGCCCCACCCATCAGGCTCCCTCGCCAAGCACCGAACTGCTCGATGGCTTCAATCGTATAAGCCGAGCAGGTCGGAATATAACGGCAATGGGCCGGGGTAAACGCCGAAAATGACCGTTGATACCACTGAATACTGCTAATTAAAACCCGTTTCATTTGCGCTTATTTCTTCCCACTTTTTTGCATGTGCTCGAGTAAGACACCAGCGCCTTGGGCCACATTATTCAGTGGATTTTCAGCTACGGTAACTGGTACTTTTAAGTTCTCACTAATTAATTGATCTAGGCCGCTCAATAAAGCGCCCCCACCGGTCAACATAATGCCGCGGTCGATAATATCAGCCGCAATCTCAGGTGGCAACGTCTCCATCACGTGATGGGCCGTCGTCACAATTTGCATTAACGTTTCATGAATGGCAACTTCAACTTCGTTCGAATCGATCTCAATTGAACGTGGCATCCCAGAAACCGTATCCCGGCCACGAACTTGCATATGTTGATCATCATCGCCATCTTGCTTGAAGACTTGGGCAATCTGCATCTTCACTTTTTCGGCACTGCGTTCACCAATCAACAAGTGATGTTGATCCTTCACGTAGTTCACGATATCTTGGTTCATCCGATCGCCAGCCATCCGTAATGAACTGCTAGCGACGATATCGCCTAATGATAAGACCGCAATATCACTTGTCCCACCACCAATATCGATGACCATATTGCCACGTGGTTGGAAAATATCCAAGCCCGCACCAATTGCCGCCACCTTTGGTTCAACTTCAAGGTAAACTTTACTACCACCAGACTTTTCAGCGGCTTGTAAAATCGCCTTGCGTTCGATTTCAGTCGTATTAGTCGGCGTACAAATCATAATACTTGGTCGTGACATGATGCCACGCACATTTAATTTTTTAATGAAATAAGACAACATTTCTTCGGTAACATCAAAGTCTGAAATTACCCCGTCCTTCAATGGTCGAATTGCCCGAATATTACTAGGGGTCTTACCAACCATTTGATAGGCTTCGGACCCGACTGCCAAAACTTGATTCGTATTAGTATCAATCGCCACTACGGAAGGTTCATTGAGCACGATTCCTTTACCAGAGACATAAATCAAAACATTGGCGGTCCCTAAGTCAATCCCAATATCTAAAGCCATTTTTTTGCTCCTCTCAAACATCCAGTTATACAACTTATCATTATAGCATACTCAATTATGCTTGTACGGCCTAGCTATCGCGCCGTTTGGACCATTGGTCGACCGTTAAAGAATAGAACACTTCATCTTCGAATTTACCATTAATATAAATATTTTCAGGTAAAGTTGCGTCTAAATGATAGTGCCGCCGTTCCGCTACGTGCCGACTGGCTTGATTAGCCACCATTGCGCCTAACGACAACTTGTGTAAGTCGAGTTCCGTAAAAGCCAATTCTTCTAACCGTTCAACTGACTTTGTCATGACCCCTTGACCAACAAACGCTTGACCTAACCAATAGCCAATTTCACCATTTTTATTCACATTGCTAATATTATGAATGTCGAGCATACCAGCAACTTCACCATCTACCACAATGGTGGTCATAAAAACAGTCCCTTGGGCTTGTTTAGTCAACATTGTTTCAATAAATTGACGTTCATCAGCAACGGTCATCATCTGGTCCACCCAAGGCAGCCAAGGCTTTAAGTGGGTTCGATTAGCCGCGACTAAATCAAAAAGTGGTTCCGCATCAGCTAACTCAGTGGGTTTTAAAGAGATGTGTTTATCGATAATATTAATGAACATGTGGGTCCTCCTGAATAATTAACTTGATATTTTCACAAAAAAACCTTCAAATACGAGTTTATCGCATTTTGAAGGTTTTGTAAGCCATTTTTTGATTACAATTCAACGAAGCTTGGTGAATTAACCCTAAGCCCGTTCGGCTGTTTCACTCGCAAAATCTGGATTCAAAGCATAAACCGCTTCATCAGGTACATTAATCCGTTCAATTTCAGCGCCTAATTTTGCTAATTTACCGTGGAAATTAAAATAACCCCGATCAAGATACTTTAAATTCGTGACCTCAGTATACCCGCGACTAACCAAGCCCGCAATGACTAGGGCTGCAGCGGCCCGTAAATCAGTCGCCGTCACTTGCGCACCATTAAAATTAGTTGGGCCATACATGATGACCGAACGTCCTTCAATTTTAAAATCTGCGTTCATCCGCCGGAGCTCTTCCAAATGCATGAACCGATTTTCAAAAACAGTTTCTGTTAGCAAGCTAGTTCCTTGAGCACAGAGCTGTAAAATCGTCATTTGTGGTTGCATATCCGTTGGAAAACCAGGATGTGGCATGGTTTTAACTGAAGTTGGCTTGAGCTTCAAGGGGCCAATCACCCGAATGCCGCCCGCTTCTTCAGTGACCGTTACACCCATTTCGCGCATTTTAGAAATCAAGGGCTTGTTATGTTCCGCAATCGCATCTTCGATTAACACATCACCTTGCGTGACCGCCGCTGCAACCATGAAAGTCCCAGCTTCAATGCGATCTTGCACGATGCTATGTTCGCACCCATGCATTGCTGATACGCCTTCAATGCGAATAGTCTCGGTCCCAGCCCCGATAACTTTCGCCCCCATCTGGTTTAAGATGTTGGCTAAGTCAACGATTTCAGGTTCGCGCGCAACATTTTCCATGACGGTCGTCCCTTCAGCTAAGGTCGCTGCCATCATGATATTCTGCGTCGCGCCGACACTTGGAAAGTCTAAATAAATTGTCGCACCTCGCAATTGATCAGCCGTGGCTTCGACATAACCATCATGCCGCTCAATTTTGGCTCCCAAGGCACTTAACCCTTTTAAGTGTAAATCAATTGGGCGCGAGCCAATGGCACAGCCACCAGGCATGGCAACTTTAGCATGCCCTAGCCGCGCCAATAATGGACCCATGACAACAATTGAGGCCCGCATTTTTGAGACATATTGGAAAGGCGCTTCTGCTGATAACGGTTGACTCGCATCGATATCAACCGTTTTATTAATTTCATCAAATTCAACTTTAGTATTTAAAAACCGTAAGACATTGTTCATCGTGAACACGTCGGATAGCACCGGCACATTGGTTAAATGTGTGACACCTGAACTAGCCAATAAACCGGCTGCCAAAATTGGCAAAACGGCATTCTTGGCGCCTTCGATATGGACATTACCCGCCAACCGTTGACCGCCATGAACTACAATTTCCTCCATGGATAACCCTCCATCACAAAACGATATTAGCAAACTAGCGACACAAACTAATGGGATGGCACCAACTCATGACTGGGTACGTTACCCGTATGAGTCAGTCATTCCAGTTGAGCGCCTAGTTTGCAATCGCAACACTACCACGCTCGGATACCATCCGAATGACTAAATAACCTAACAATTGACTTAATCATTGGTCGCATTTTAATTAACGCCTAACGGTTAAGTCCTAATTTCTTTCCTAATCATCATACCATAATTAGCTTTCTAACAAGCAGTATATTTTACAATAATGTTACATTTTTAACAGCTTTGTCATTTAATTATGATTGGTTAATTAATTAGCTATTGTTCACTTAGTTTAACGGTTAACCCGCAACTTTAGCAAGGTAAACGCTTGCTAAATGACGGTCATTGCATTTTTAACGCAAAAAAGGATCTGGGCTAAAAACCCAGATCCTTGATAAATTCAAAACTGATTAACGATGGGCAACATGTAGTCGGTTAACTGCCCGTCGCAAAGCGACTTGGGCCCGCGCCAACTCAGCATCGTCATGCTTTTGTTGGGCATCTTGAATCCGACTTTCTGCTCGTTTCCGAGCATTTTCAGCGCGCGCAACGTCGATATCATTTTGACGTTCAGCACTGTCTGCCACAATTGTAGCCACATTATCACTGAATTCTACGAAACCACCATTAACAGCAATTTCGTCGTCATCCTGATCAGTTTCGAGTTGTTTAATACGCACTTCGTCAATTGCTAACGAGGCCACCATTGGGATGTGATTAGGCAAAATCCCTAATTCCCCATCAATCGTCCGTACAATTAACATCGGTGTTTTACTTTCATAGACCTGACCGTCTGGAGTTACGATGCTAACGGTTAATGAGTTTGCATTGTCAGCCATGATAACCCCTCCTAATCAGTTGCCATTGATTTCGCTTTTTCCACGGCATCTTCAATCTTACCAACTTGACGGAAAGCATCTTCTGGTAGGTCATCATATTTACCGGCAAGGATTTCTTTGAAGCCCTTAACAGTATCTTTGATTGGCACGTATGACCCAGGTTGCCCCGTAAAGTTTTCAGCCACGAAGAAGTTTTGTGACAAGAAGAATTGAATCCGACGAGCCCGTGAGACCGTCGTCTTTTCTTCATCAGATAATTCATCCATCCCTAAGATTGAGATGATATCTTGTAATTCACGATAACGTTGTAAGACCCGTTGAACTTCCGTGGCAACTTCATAATGTTCTTGGCCCACAATTGATGGGTCCAAGGCGATTGATGAAGAAGCTAACGGATCAACAGCGGGATAAATCCCTTGTTCAGTCAAAGAACGTTCCAAGTTAGTCGTTGCGTCCAAATGGGCGAAAGTCGTTGCGGGCGCAGGGTCGGTGTAATCATCGGCTGGCACGTAAACCGCTTGAATCGACGTAACGGAACCTTTTTTGGTTGAAGTAATTCGTTCTTGCAATTGACCCATTTCAGTTGCCAAGGTTGGTTGGTAACCAACGGCTGAAGGAATCCGACCAAGTAAGGCCGAAACTTCAGAACCAGCTTGGGTAAACCGGAAAATGTTATCGATGAATAACAAGACGTCTTGACCAGCCACGTCCCGGAAATATTCCGCGATCGTTAACCCAGTCAAGGCAACCCGCATCCGGGCACCAGGTGGTTCATTCATCTGACCATACACCATGGCAGTATTCTTCAATACGCCAGAAGCCTTCATTTCGAAGTAAAGGTCATTCCCTTCACGAGTCCGTTCACCGACACCGGTAAAGACGGAAATCCCGTTATGTTCTTGGGCAATATTATGAATTAATTCCTGAATTAAAACGGTTTTACCAACTCCGGCACCACCGAACAACCCAATTTTACCACCACGAACATATGGGGCTAATAGGTCAATAACTTTAATCCCAGTTTCCAATACTTCAGTACTGGTTGTTAATTCATCGTATGCAGGTGCGTCCCGGTGAATCGGGTCGCGTTCTGCGTCTGAACCGAATTCTGGACCACCATCAATGGTCTCCCCTAAAACGTTAAACACCCGACCTAACGTCTCTTTACCAACGGGAACTGTGATTGAAGACCCAGTGTCTTCAACAACCATCCCACGGCGCAAACCGTCCGTACCATCCATCGCGACAGTACGAACGACCCCATCACCTAATTCTAGCGAAACTTCAACCGTTAAGGTATCGTCGCCATCTTTATGAATGATTAAGGCGTTATTAATATCAGGTAACTTGTCGTTTAGAGAGAATTCAACGTCGACAACGGGTCCAATAACTTGTACAACTTTACCTGTACTCATTAGTCGTTAATTCCTCCCAATTCGTTATTCTTGCGCAACCAAGCCACCAGTGATTTCAGTAATTTCAGTGGTAATAGCAGCTTGACGAGCGCGATTATATTTTAGATTTAGCTTATCGATTAAATCGCCAGCATTATCTGATGCAGCCTTCATCGCCGTTGACGATGAAGCATGTTCCGCAGTCTTGGCATCCAAGATTGCACCATAAACCAAGCTTTCAGCGTATTGTGGCAAAACTGCCGACAAAATCGCTTCTTCTGACGGTTCCATTTCATACTCAGGACCGACATCAACCCGGCTGTCTTTGGCTTTACGATTATCTTGTTCACTCTGAGCAAAGGTTTCTTCGGAAATCGGTAGCATTTTAACTGACCGAAATCCGGATGATAACCGGTTGATAAAGTGATTATAGAAAACGTAAAGTTCATCAAAGACTTCATTATGGTACATCGAAGTGACTGTTTTAACGATTTCACGGACTTCTGTAAAAGTTGGCACGTCGGAAACCCCGCGGTATTCATACGCGACGTTTAAGCCGTTCTTCTTGTAAAAGTCCGCACCAGTGCCACCAACCGCTAAAACAACGGCATTATCAGCATCTAAATTATGAGTCCGCATAAAGTCGTTTGTCTGTTTCAAGACATTACTATTATAGCTTCCCACAAGCCCTCGATCAGAGGTGATGATTAATAAGCCAGTGCGTTTAACGGGGCGTTGGGCCAATAATTCACTCACCGAAATGGTATTGGAATTACTGTTTGGCACACCAGCGCTCGCTGACATCAGATGAGCTTTGGCAAGATGTGAAACGATGCTTTCAACCTTGGAGGCATACACTTGATACGTACTCGTATGCTTTTGAATCTGGTTCAACTTAGACGTTGAAACCATTTGCATTGCGGACGTAATCTGATGGGTCTTCTTGGTTGAGTCAATCCGGCGCTTGACATCCATTAATGATTCTGCCATGCACTACTCACCATCCTTTTCAGCCATTAACTACTTAGCAGCGGCAGCGGTTGGCTGGAACTGCTGTGCAAATTCATCCAATGCGCCATTGATTTGGTCAGCATCTGGTAATTTTTTCGTTGAAACAATCGTATCAAATAAGTCTTGATGACTGGTCCGAACAAAGTCGAATAATTCACTTTGATAACGGGCAATATCTTCAATTGCGACTTTATCCAAATAACCATTGGCTAAGGCGTACAAAATCATGACCTGTTCTTCAACCTTTAATGGTGAATGAACGGGTTGCTTTAAGACTTCGACGATCCGTTGCCCACGGTTTAACTTCGCTTGCGTTGCCGCATCCAAGTCAGAACCGAATTGTGAGAATGATTCCAATTCACGGAAAGAAGCCAAATCCAAACGTAATGTCCCAGCAACAGACTTCATCGCTTTGATTTGTGCATCCCCACCGACCCGAGAAACAGAAGCCCCGGCATCAATGGCTGGTCGAACCCCAGAATAGAATGAATCGCTATCCAAGAAGATTTGACCATCGGTAATTGAAATAACGTTCGTTGGAATATAAGCTGAGATATCCCCAGCTTGGGTTTCAATGATTGGTAAGGCCGTCATCGACCCGCCACCTAACTCGTCATTCAACTTAGCTGCCCGTTCGAGTAACCGTGAATGCAAGTAGAAAACATCACCAGGATAAGCTTCACGACCTGGAGGACGACGAAGAATCAATGAAAGTTCACGATAAGCGGTTGCTTGTTTTGATAAATCATCATAGATAATCAAAACATGCTTGCCATTAAACATGAACTCTTCACCCATTGCAGCACCCGCATATGGTGCCAAGTAAAGTAATGGTGCTGGTTCCGCAGGACCGGCAGTGACGACGATGGTATAATCCATGGCGCCATACTTCTTAAGGGTTTCAACTTGAGCCCGTACCGTTGAGTCTTTTTGACCAATTGCAACGTAGACACAAATCATGTCTTGGTCTTTTTGGTTCAAAATAGCATCAATAGCGACAGAAGTTTTCCCAGTCTTACGGTCACCGATAATCAATTCACGTTGACCACGACCAATTGGTACTAAGGCATCAATGGCCTTAATCCCAGTTTGGAGGGGTTCATTAACTGATTGTCGTTGCATAATCCCAGGCGCTTTATGTTCAATTGGCCGCGTATTCGTGGTCTTGATTTCGCCTAAACCATCAATTGGTTGACCTAAAGGATTAACAACCCGGCCAATCATGGCGTCCCCAACTGGAACTTCCATGATGCGACCGGTCCGCTTAACAGTATCGCCTTCACGAATACCATCAAAGTCCCCTAAAATAACGATACCAACATCGTTACTTTCAAGGTTTTGTACCATACCATAAACCCCGTTATTGAATTCGAGTAATTCACCTTGTAAGGCGTTATCGAGTCCATGTGCCCGGGCGATCCCATCACCAACATAGGTAACAGTACCAGTTTCAGCAACTGAGAGCTCAGTTTGATAACTTTCTAATTGTTGTTTGATTAGAGCACTGATTTCTTCAGATTTAATGCTCATAAAAGTTTCACCTCTTCGTAAAAGACTTTCTAATTGTTGATGAGTGCGCGTCGTAAGTTGGTTAACTGTAACGCGACGCTGCCATCAAACGTTTGATTGTTCGACTTGACGATTACGCCACCAATAATGGCAGGGTCGACTTTTTGTGACAAGGTCACTTTTTCGGCACCTACCCGTTTGGAAAACGCTGTTGCAATGGCGTCTGCTTGCTCATCTGACAACTCGACCGCCGACGTTACTTCGGCATGCACGATCTTATGACTTTCATCATAACGTTGTTCAAACGCGTCGATAATGGCTACCAAATTCGCCATGCGGCCGTAATCATACAACATTTGAATAAAGTTTTTAATGTATTCTGAAGCCTGGTCAGTCAAAGTTGACAACGTTGTCTGTTTTTGATCAACCGAAAGCAATGATCCTGTTAGGACCTCTGCCAATTGCGGGTTCTCGTTAAAGACTTGCCGTAATTGTTTTAATTCAGCCAGGAATGCTTCGGTCTGATCTTTTTCAACTGCAAGCTCAAAGAGTGCCTTTGAGTATCGGTTTGCAATTGTAAGATTATCAAGACTCATGCTTTCCCAACCCTTCAATATACGAATTAATTAATGCCTGTTGGCCTTTAGGGTCTAATTGCTTCTTAATAATTTTCGAAGCAATCTGAACAGAAATGTCAGCCACGTCAGCTTGGACGTTCTTTAAGGCATCTTGACGCTCCTGTTCAATATCTTTGCGCGCATTTTGTTTATACTGCGTCGCTTCGTTTTGAGCGTCAGTAACGATTGAAGCCCGTTGCTTTTCACCACTTTGCTTGGCATCTGAGACAATGTCGCTCGCCTCGCTCCGTGAATGTGATAAAGCCTCGCGCCGTTGATCAGCTAAATCAGTAGCAGTTTGCCGTGATTTTTGTGCTGCATCAATATCGTTAGCAATTTTGTCAGCTCGGTCAGCCATCATTTTCGTGATAGGATTCCAAGCAACTTTAGCAATAATTGCCATTAACACCAAAAAACTAATCGCAATAAACAACATGTCGCCTAGGTATAAACCGGATGCACCGATAATTAAATGCGAGAGCATCTAATGACACCTCCTTCTTTCATTTTTATAAAATGAACTCGTTTAACCAATGGCCTACTTGTTCATAACCATTAAGGCAACAACGAAGGAAATGATAGGCATCGCTTCAATTAAACCAACACCAATGAACATGTTAGTCCGTAATTGACCAGATAATTCTGGTTGACGGGCCATACCTTCAAGCATTTTAGAAATAACCAAACCGTTACCAATACCAGCACCAATCGCGGCACCAAACATAGCAATACCTGCTGCAAGAGCTCCCATAATCTGTGTATCCTCCTTAAATTTAAAAAGCTGAAAATTTCTATTCCTCAGGTGAAACCTGTTGAGAAATATAAACTGAAGTCAAGGTGACAAACACGAATGCTTGCACACTACCGATAAAGACTGAAAATCCTTGCCAAGCTAACTCAACGGGGAATGAATAAATGTAACTGAACCAGTTATTACTGCTGGTTAACCCACTGATCAGGGTCAGTAACATTTCACCGGCGAAGATATTCCCGAACAACCGCAATCCCAACGTTAGGAAATTTGTAAATTGCTCGAAAATGTTAAGCGGTAGGAATAAAGTGAATGGTGCTAAATAGCCCTTAAAATAAGTCTTGGCACCATTTTTCGCAATTCCGGCATAATGTGCTAAAGCAATCGTCATTAACGATAACGTTAATGTCACAATCGGATCAGCGGTTGGACTCTTAACGTACGTATACTGACCAACTTGGACATGAATCAATAGCCCGATTTGGTTAGCAACGAAAATGAAGAGGAATAACGTAAACGCATATAAACCAAATCTTGATGCGTCATTCCCCTTAATTGAACCTTTGACAATGCCATTCGTGAACTCGATGAGCCACTCCAGCACATTTTGTCCACCCTTGGGTTTCAACGCGATATGTCGCGATAATAAAAAGACAAACAGAAATACAATCACACAAGTGAGCAAAACTGAAATGTCATTCGCAATATTGAACGTTAGACCCAGGAATTTGACCGTAGGAACTGGATCACCCACTGAATATCACCTCTTTCCTTAATTTCGATGTTTCACGATAACCATAACGTGTACTGCACATAACGTCAATTGTATCGAAACATGAAATAGTAAATTAGATTCTCACCTAATTAAAATACAATGGTAATAATACCACCACCGCATCAAAATTTCAAAATAAATTCAACTTTTATTCACTTCACAAAAATCCCACAACATCAAGCTTTCATGTCGCTTTCATGCCGTGGGATTTTTAATATTTAGCCTTGGTTCATTTTGAATGACTGATGTGTTTGCGCTTACTTCTCATTGCCTGCTTGCTTTGGCAAGACTAGGTTCATTACGATTCCTAACACGGTTGCCACTGCTAAACCACTAAATTGAAATTGGCCAATTTGTAAATAAGCATTCCCAATCCCGATAACTAAAACGGCTGAAGCAATCATTAAATTACGTTTTTGATTAAAATCAATGTGATTATCAATCAGAATTCGCATCCCACTTGACGCAATTACCCCAAATAGTAAGAAGCTGACGCCACCAATGACGGGTGACGGAATACTTTGAATTAAGGCTGATAATTTACCAACAAAGCTAAAGACAATCGCAAAGAACGCCGCTCCGGCTAGCACATAGATACTGTGTACCCGGGTGATTGCCAATACCCCAATATTTTCACCATAAGACGTCACTGGCGGGCCACCGACCAACCCAGCAATGATTGAAGCCGTCCCATCACCGGCTAAAGTATGATTTAACCCCGGATCCTTAAAAAAGTTGCGTTTGGTCAGTTTGTTTAAAACCATGATATGGCCCATATGTTCCGACATGGTAACAAAGGCAATCGGTGCCATACTAAAAATCGCACCCCAATAAATTCCTGGATGATAGCTGATAAATGGCATCTGAAAATTAGGTAACGCAAACCACTTTGCAGCCATAACGGGGGCAAAGTTGACAATCCCAAACAGCACCGCAATCAAATACCCGGAGACAATGCCTAATAAGATTGGCACCAAGCCCATAAATCCCCGCAAGTACATATTAAAGATAACCGTTAAAATCATCGTTAACATCGCAACTGCAAAGAACCTTAAATCATAGTTACTACCATTAATAGTCGCATCCTTAGCTGCAGTTCCCGCTAACGACAAACCGATAACCATGACAATCGGTCCAACAACAATTGGTGGTAAGGCCTTATCAATCCAATCAGAGCCAATTAAGGTAACCAACAAACTAACAATTAAGTAAACGACCCCAACTGCAATCGTCCCTTGCGCAATTGCGGGATAACCGGCAGTTTTCATCAATGATTGCATCACCACAATGAATGAAAAACTCGATCCCATATAAGCTGGAATTTTATGTCGCGTAATCAAAATGTACATCAAGGTTCCGACCCCGGAACTAAATAAAGCAATCCCAGGATTCAGACCGACTAAAATTGGCACTAATACAGTTGAACCAAACATTGAGAATAAATGCTGAATCGAAAGTCCCAGCCAACTGCCAAACTTAGGCCGATCATGAATATCTAAGACAACATCATCATTATGAAATGCTTTTTGCTTCGCCATCGCGCACCCCTCTAAGAATTTTTACAAAAGAAAAGACAGGCCCCCACTCAAAGTGGCTGGTCTGCCTGAATAGTATCCACTCTTAGCGAGTAAATTTCCGGTCAAATCCTTTTCAGCCTCTCTGAGCTAATTTAAAGGAACTGTTTAATTTTGATTAGTATAGGCTTTTGGGGACTGGTTGTCAATTTTATCGTGTGAACCCAACCGGGGTGAGGGTGAGCATTAGTCGCCCCGGCCGATGACTCGCTGGGCTTGCGAGTGATTGGCCGGGGTTGCTAAGCGGAACCCTCAGGTTTGGTGAACACGTTTCGGCAAATTTAATCCAACCGCACTTAACCTTGCCAGCCGAAACGTGTTCGGAACCCCAGCTTTTTCCGCTTGCTACACCCTAGCGCCATTCGGCAGGACACCGAATAACGCTAGGGCTAGGCAATGCTCAAAAGCTACCGGGGGTCCTTCTCACTCTACCAAAAAGACCCCCCAGCCATTATAGCCAGCGGGATCTTCTCAATCAATTTAATTAACTTTACTTCGTACCAAATAACCGATCGCCAGCATCGCCCAATCCAGGGACAATGTAACCATCTTCGTTCAAATGATCGTCTAAAGCTGCCGTATAAATATCAATATCTGGGTGAGCTTCCTGAAGGGCTTTAACCCCTTCTGGTGCTGCAACTAAACACATAAACTTAATGTTGCTAGCGCCACGCTTCTTCAACATGTCCATTGCCATGATGGCAGAACCACCAGTAGCTAACATTGGGTCAACGACAAATAATTGACGTTGCGAAATATCAGTTGGCAATTTAACAAAGTATTCCACTGGTTTAAGTGTCTTTTCGTCGCGATACATGCCGACGTGCCCAACCTTGGCCGCTGGAATCATGTTTAAGACCCCATCAACCATGCCTAACCCGGCCCGTAAGATTGGTACAATCGCAACTTTCTTACCAGCCAAAGTTTTTTGCGTTGTCTTGACAATTGGGGTTTCAATTTCAATGTCTTTCAATGGCATATCACGTGAAACTTCATAAGCCATCAATGTCGATATTTCATTGACCATTTCCCGAAATACTTTAGTCCCGCATTCTTTTTCCCGAATAATCGTTAACTTATGTTGAATGAGCGGATGATTCAAAACCTCAAACTTACCCATGTGACGTTACACGCTCCTTAGTGATTTCTTTCTATTGTAGCTAACTTGACGGAAAAAAACCAGACCTGAACGGAATTACTTAGTCAACATCAATTGGATGCTTAGCAGTTAAGGCTAAGGCTTGTTGTTTAACCGCCGCTAAATTAGCCTCATCTTTAGGTGCTTGTAACACTTGCAGAATCAATTGGGCCACTTGTGCAGCTTCGTCTTCATTGAAGCCCCGCGTCGTAATTGCCGGTGTCCCCAACCGAATACCAGAAGTTTTAAAAGCGCCTAAAGTTTCATTCGGAATAGCTTCCTTATTAACCGTAATATAAACGGTATCCAATAAGTCTTGAACTTGGCGCCCATTTAAACCAGATTTCGTAATATCTAACGTCATCAAATGATTATCGGTCCCACCAGAAATAACCCGCACTAAATCGGATTGATTGAAGACAGCTGCCATTGCTTGCGCATTCTTAATAATCTGCTGCGCATAGGTCTTAAATTCTGGTTGTAAATCTTCACCAAAAGCTACGGCTTTACCTGCAATCACATGGTCCAATGGGCCACCTTGATTACCAGGGAAAACAGCTGAATTTATTTTTTTGCCATATTCAGCCTTAGCTAAAATCATCCCACCACGCGGGCCACGTAAAGTTTTATGGGTCGTCGTTGTCACAACATCCGCATATGGAAATGGACTTGGATGTAACCCAGCTGCTACTAAGCCAGCAATATGGGCCATATCAACCATTAACAACGCCCCAACGGCATCCGCAATTTCACGGAACTTAGCAAAATCAATCAACCGACTATAGGCTGATGCCCCAGCAACGATTAATTTTGGTTGGAATTCCTTGGCTTGAGCCAAAATTGCGTCATAATTTAATTCCTCAGTTTCAGGATCTAAGCCATAGCCTTGGAAATCATAGAGTTTACCAGAGAAGTTAACACTCGAGCCATGGGTCAAATGACCACCGGCATCTAGCGACATCCCCATAACGCGATCACCGGGTTGAATTAGCGCCATGTAAGCCGCCGCATTCGCTTGCGAACCGGAGTGTGGTTGGACATTAGCATAATCGGCCCCAAATAACTGCTTGGCCCGTTCAATGGCTAAAGTTTCAACTTGGTCAATAAATTCATTGCCCCCATAAAACCGATGACCAGGATAACCTTCTGAATACTTATTCGTCAAAACACTGCCTTGAGCAGCCCGCACACCTTTGGAGACGATGTTTTCTGAAGCAATCAACTCAATGTTATGTTGCTGCCGTGCTTGTTCCTGCTTAATTGCCGTCCAAACTGCTGGATCTTGTTCTTGGTAATTCATGACTATTTCCTCCGTTTCGCAAGTGACAATCTTCGTGTTTTACTAACTGAAGTTATTATACACTAAAATGGGTCTGGCCGGCAGATTTATTTAGCCGATTCATATACGCCGCACCTAATCCCTTATTTTCAAAGGCTTGACACAAGATAATCTTAATATCAGTTTCAGTATCGAAGTGTCGTAAGCCTGCAAACAGTTCACGACTTGCCGATTGAATATCAGTTCCTAACGAAAATTGTTCGCAATTTGCTGGAATCTGATTGTTAGTTAAGATAACGTCCGTCGCCATTACCCCAACCGCTGCTGCTTGCTGACGCGCCCAAGTTAAGGCTTGTGGCCAGTCAGTGGGCTGATCCACAATATAGACTTGCGCATCCGGCGCATAATGTTTATATTTCATTCCGGGTGCTTTGGGCACTTCCGTCACGCCAACATGCTGTTGTTCCGTTAAAACAGTCTCATCAATGACGGCTTCAATTTCAGCTGCGGTAACCGCCCCAGGCCGTAAAATAGCCGGTTGCGTGCCGGATAAATCCAATACCGTGGATTCAACGCCAACTTTAGTCGCACCATCATCCAAGATACCGGCGATTTTACCAGCTAAATCATGATACACATGTTGGGCAGTCGTGGGACTCGGCTTACCAGAAGTATTTGCCGATGGCCCGACAATGGGCGTCTGTGCCGTGCGAATTAAGGCTAGGGTTGCCGCATTATTCGGATTTCTAAAAGCAGCTGTCATTAAGCCCCCAGTAACTTCGGGTGCTAAAGCAGCCGGCTTCAACTTAAAAATCATCGTCAACGGTCCCGGCCAGAAGGCTTTAATCAACTTTTTCGCCGCTACCGATAGCGGTTGGGTAAATCGTTCCACTGTCGCCACATCCGCCACATGGACAATCAACGGATTATCACTCGGTCGGCCTTTGGCTTGATACACTTGCTTAACTGCTGTGACATTAGTTGCATCTGCACCTAAGCCATACACAGTTTCTGTTGGAAAAGCCACCAATTGTCCCGCCTGAATTAGCTGGGCTGCTTGAGCCACGTCGGTAGGCCTAAAAATTTTTGTTTCCATAATATATGCCGTCCTTTTCTCTCGTTAAGCTTGCTTAATCACGCGCAACATCCGGTCATGACCGGCTAAGTCTTGTCGTCGCGTCACGGTTGCGGTTGGCAAGGCCTGTTCAAATAACGCTTGGACTGCCGGGCCTTGCTGGTAACCAAATTCTAAATACAGTCGACCTTGTGGTGCCAAATGTTGGGCCACAGTCTGGGCCAACCGTTCATAAATTGCTAACCCGGCATGGGCCGCAAATAACGCTTGCTGGGGTTCATAATTTAAAACACTGGCATCCATCACTGCCCGCTCCGTCGTCGCAATATACGGTGGATTGCTCACAATCACCTCATACGGCGTGGGTGGTAGTGCTGCGAACAAATCACTTTCAACCAAGTTAACAGCGAGTTTTAGGCGATCAGCATTCGTTTTAGCAACAGCTAAAGCGGCGGCTGAAATATCACTCGCCGTCACTTGCCAAGTCGGCTGGGCTTGCTTTAAAGCTAAGGCAATAGCGCCAGAACCAGTGCCAACATCCAAAAGCGTTAACTCCGACTGAGCCGCCTGATCGGTCAAAATCCAATCTACTAATTCTTCGGTTTCAACTCGTGGAATTAAAACTGCTGGCGTAACGGCCAACTCTAACCCATAAAAAGGTGCCCGACCGAGCACGTATTGGGCCGGTTCCCCAGCAATCACTCGTTGCACGGCGGCTTGAAATACCCGCCAGTCAGCTAAGGGTAACTGGTCACGATAATGAATTAACAGTTGTGTCTGATCTAAATGCGTCAGCCCTAACAGTAAAAACCGCGCGTTATCTGTAGGTAGCTGAGCCGTTTTTAGACAAAAAGAAGCCCATCGCTGGGCTTCAAAGTACGTTGGTTGACTGGGGGCTTTAGTCATTAGTTAATTGCTCCATCTTTTCCGTTTGATCGGCTAAGATTAATGCGTCGACCACTTCATCCAATTCACCATTCATGACCCGATCAAGTTTATTTAAAGTTAAGCCAATTCGATGATCAGTTACACGATTTTGAGGGAAGTTATACGTCCGAATCCGTTCAGAGCGATCCCCGGAACCCACGGCCGACTTCCGTTCAGCATCGTATTGGTTCTGTTCTCTAGATTGATAATAATCATAGACCCGCGCCCGCAAAATTTCGATTGCTTTGGCCCGATTTTGTTGTTGTGACCGTTGATCTTGCATTGAAACCACGATACCAGTAGGTAAATGCGTCATACGGACCGCTGAAGAAGTCTTATTGATATGCTGACCACCGGCACCAGATGACCGGAACACGTCCACGCGAATATCTTTTTGTTCAAGCTTAATATCCACATCTTTGGCTTCCGGCATCACGCCGACCGTCGCAGTTGAGGTATGAACCCGACCAGCAGATTCTGTCACTGGGACCCGTTGGACCCGATGAGCGCCGCTTTCATACTTCAGTTTCGAATAAACTTTCTTCCCTGAAATAATTAAGACGATTTCTTTAAAACCACCCACTTCGGTTTCGTTACGATCAGCAACTTCAACACTCCAGCCCTGCCGTTCAGCATATTTAGAGTACATATTAAATAAATCCGCTGCAAACAAACTCGCTTCATCACCACCAGCAGCCCCATGAATTTCCATGATAATATTCTTATCATCATTCGGGTCGGTTGGCAACATTAAGAGCGTAATGGCATGTTCCAATTGATCTTTTTCGGCGTTCAAACTTTTCAAGTCGTCTTTGACCATCGCATTCATGTCATCGTCCAACTTTTCACGTAACAGTTCGTCGTTTTCTTTGATTTGACTCGTAACATCTTTGTATTGGTTATATTTTTCAACCGTTTCGCGAATATTACCCATTTCTTTTGACAGCTTCATGAAACGTTGGCTATCAGCAATTACTTCTGGATCACTTAACAATTCACCGAGTTCTTCATACCGATCGGCAACGGCTTGTAATTTATCAAAAAATTTATCCATGCTTGGTTAATTCCTCACTTCGTTAATTTCGGCGGACAGAAATAATGACGACGACAAACGGGATAATACGCTTCATTACCCCCAATTTGGACTTGTTCACCCTCATAGACTGGCTGACCATCGTGAAAGCGTAAGTTCATAATGGCCTTTTTACGACAGAACCAACAAATCGTCTTCATCTCTTCAATCTTATCCGCATACAACAACAGGTATTTACTACCTTCAAATAGTTCATTTCGAAAATCATTTTTGAGGCCAAAAGTCATGACCGGAATCTGTAATTGATCAACGACATGGGCCAGTTCAATAATATGATGCTTTTTTAAAAATTGCGACTCATCAATGAGGACACAAGCAGCATCCGGATTAGTTTGTTCAACCTTTTCAAATAAGTTCGTCTCATCAAAAATGGGAATAGCTTGTCGTTTCAAGCCAATCCGACTAGCGACGTAGCCCACGCCATCCCGATTGTCCAACCCACTTGTCATAATAATGACCGCCTTATTTTGCTCTTCATAGTTATGGGCAACTTTCAGGATTTCAATTGTTTTACCGCTATTCATCGCACCATATCGAAAAAATAACTGTGCCAAGCTACTCAGTCCCCTTTTTTACACATTTCTAATTAATTATAGCTGATTTAAGGTTGAATTTCAGCAATCAGTAGCGAAAAGCCATTAATGATTTCATAAATGCGGGCCAATCCCAACAGTATCGCTTTTCTTTTAGGCGCGTTCAGTATAAAATACTTGAGAGTAGGACACACAGTTCCACTGATTTTATTAAATAGTTAGGGGCCCATATACGATGTCAATTAATAGTACACTGGCAACTTGGACCGGTAAGTCGGCTTACTGGTTCCTGCACACTTTCCGCGGCGGTGGTAGTTCACTGCCTGGCAAATTAGCCTTAAAACTAGATCCAACTATTCTAAAACAACTGGCTAAAGATTATAACGTCATTGTCATTACTGGCACCAATGGCAAAACTTTGACAACGGCACTGACAGTAAAAGTTTTGCGGGAACAATATCCTGATATTTTAACTAATCCGAGTGGATCAAACATGAAACAAGGGATTGTCACGACGTTCTTAACCGCGCCCCACGCCCACCAAAAACCACTAGCAGTTCTAGAGGTTGATGAAGCTAACGTCATCATGGTCACCAAATATATTACGCCAAAAGCAATCGTTTTAACGAATATCTTCCGTGATCAAATGGACCGTTATGGGGAGATCTACACCACTTATCAAAAAATCTTAGACGGTATTGCGCTGGCCCCCACGGCAACGATTATTGCCAATGGGGACTTGCCCTTATTTAATTCAAAAAAATTGCCTAATCCGGTTCTTTACTACGGCTTTGACTATCAGCCCGATACCGATATTAAGGCTCCGGCCAATACGGATGGTTTACTTTGTCCGCGTTGTCAACATATTTTGCATTATCATACTCGGACTTACAGCAATATGGGAAAGTATTTTTGCCCCCACTGTGGCTTTGAACGCCCACACTTAACTTACCGGCTCAATGCGTTGACCGCAATGACCCCTACCTCTTCCGACTTTGAAATCAACGGCCAAGCGATGCACTTAAATATCGGCGGCCAATACAATATTTATAATGCCTTGGCTGCCTTTGCAATCGGCCGTTTTATGGCGGTTGCCCCAGCTAAAATTGCACATGCTTTAAGCGACAATGACGAACAAGTCTTTGGCCGCCAAGAAATTTTCCACGTCGGCGACAAGGACGTCACGTTGATTTTAGTGAAGAATCCGGTCGGCTTAAACCAAGTTATCCAAATGATCAGTACAGATGACCGGCCCTTCTCTTTTGCTGCCCTATTAAATGCTAATTATGCGGACGGCATTGATACGAGCTGGATTTGGGATGGCGACTTTGAAAAGTTACCAACCATGCACGTGCCAGCTTACATTAGTGGTGGCGAACGCTATCGTGATATTACGTTCCGCTTGAAAGTTGCCGGGGTAACACCTGAAAAGCTGACGATTGTCCCAGATTTAACCACGATGACAGCCGAAATCAAAAAGTTGCCCACGCAACAAGTCTATGTGGTTGCAACTTACACCGCAATGTTACAACTACGCAAACAACTGGCAAGCCAAGGGATTATTGACGGAGGGATGGCGTAATTATGACTTATACTTTAAAAGCGGCCCATCTATATGGCGACCTCATGAACACCTATGGCGACATTGGTAACCTTCTAGCGATGCGCTATTATGCCAAAGCCGTTGACGCCACTATCGATGTGGACTTAATCAGTTTAGATGACCCTTTCCCCGCTGACACGTATGACTTTGTGTTGTTTGGTGGTGGTCAAGACTATGAACAAACTATTGTTTCTAAAGATTTACAAACCAAAAAAGCCGCTTTAACGGCTTATATTGAAAACGATGGCCCTTGTTTAGCTATTTGTGGTGGGTTTCAAATGTTGGGACACTACTATATTGGTGCCCATGGTGAAAAAATCGCCGGCATTGGTGCCTTAGATCACTACACGCTCAGCCAAGATAACAATCGGTTTATCGGCAATATCACCATTAAAAATGCCGAAACCGGCCAAACTTATTATGGGTTTGAAAACCATAACGGCACCACCTTTTTAGGTCAGGGCGAACGGCCTTTGGGTCAAGTCTTACAAGGTAATGGTAATAATGGTCAAGACCAATCCGAAGGCGTCATTTACAAAAATACCTTTGGCTCTTATTTCCATGGTCCCATCTTAGCGCGGAATGAAGCCCTCGCCAAACGAATCCTAAAATTAACGCTGCAACGTAAATACCCAGCCGCCGATTTTAGTGCTTTGGATACATTGACTGAAGATCTCACCAAAAATGTCATCATTAAACCTTAATTAGCTATCACCAAAGCACTGCCTTAGTTGGCTCACACAACTAGGTCGGTGCTTTTTTTGACGCATTTAATACACCCC
Organism: Lactobacillus sp. CBA3606; assembly: GCF_002970935.1. Classification (NCBI taxonomy): domain Bacteria; kingdom Bacillati; phylum Bacillota; class Bacilli; order Lactobacillales; family Lactobacillaceae; genus Lactiplantibacillus; species Lactiplantibacillus kimchii. The sequence goes on from NZ_CP027194.1 coordinate 912,112, forward strand.
CTTAATAGATAAATTTTATTTATGCACTTTTAGAAAGCGTTTCAACTATTCTGATAACATCAGCTTTGGCGTAAAAAAAGATTGACACTCGTAATCGACGAGTATCAATCTTTTTTATGGTTTAAGGGGGTTAACTAATTAGGCTTGTTTCCCTGGTTCAGAAGCAATTAATTGTAAGTCACCCTTGATTGTCCATTGCTTAACATCAAATGGCAAGATAAAATGAACACCCTTCTTCAAAGGAAAATCCTGACCATCTACGGTAATACTCCCAGCTCCCGCCAAGACAGAAACTAACGTATATGGTGCTTGACCACGATTAAAGGTCGCTTGACCATCCGTCAACCGCCATTGCCAAACGCCAAAGAATGGTGATTCAACATATTTCGTAACCGTCGCATCGCCAACTTGCGTGGTGGTAATCGCCAAATCAGGATCATGATGCGGCACATTTGTCGTATCAATTGATTGTTGCAGGTGTAGTTCCCGCTTTTGACCAGTCGTTTGATCTACCCGATCCCAGTCGTAAAGCCGATACGTTGTATCTGAACTTTGCTGAGTTTCTAAGACCATGATGCCCTTACCCACGGCATGAATCGTCCCAGATGGCACGTACAAAAAGTCGCCCGCCTTAACCGGAACCCGTCGGAACAATTTGTCCCATTCGCCATTATGAATCCAGTCGGCTAATTGTTCACGGGTCTTGGCATAGTGGCCGTAGACCATCGTCGCACCAGGTTCAGCTGCAATGACATACCAGCATTCTGTCTTACCTAATTCATGTTCATGCTTTGCCGCGTACGCATCATCTGGATGCACTTGCACAGATAAATCTTCATTAGCATCTAAAATTTTGGTTAATAATGGGAACACATCGCCCTTCGCATTACCAAAGACATCACGATGTTCGGCCCAGACTTGGTCCAAGGTCATCCCTTGATAAGGCCCATTTTCAACAGTGGCCGGGCCATGGGGATGCGCTGAAATTGCCCAACATTCACCGGTATGGTCGCTAGGAATATCATAACCGAAGTCGGTCTTTAATCGTTGCCCACCCCAGATTTTTTCATGAAAAACTGGTGCTAAGAAATAAGGTTCACTCATGACGTCACTCACTCCATTTACTTGATTTGTAATTAAAGTTTAGCATAGTTGTAAGCGGTTGTGAAACCGCTTAGCATTAATTTTCAAGAGTCTCGGCCACCCAGGTGCCAATTAACCGCCGACGTGCTGGGAGAAAGGCATTGTTGGGGGCCGTTGGATGGACCCGATTAGCTAAGAAAATCAACGCTGATTGTGTGGTCTGATCCAACATTAATAAAGTGCCGGTATAACCTGTATGAAAAATAATCGGTGGTCGATGCAGGCCCGCCTGCCATAAGTTCCAACCAAAGCTTCGTCGTAACCGCTGATTAGGCGTCCAATCTTGGTACAAGCTGGTAATCACTGCTGGCGTGAGCACCGCTGGTAGCTGCCATTGGCCTAACATGAATTGCGCAAACCGGACTAAATCAGCGACACTTGCAAATAAGCCGGCCGAGCCACAATGGGCCCCTAAAATCCGCGCTTTGGGGTCATGTGCCACGCCTTGTAGTAAACCAGTCTTAGCTGAATAAACCGTTGGCACACAGTCAGCCGGTTGCGGGGTAAAAGTCGCGTGGGGTAACCCGAGCGGCTGGATGACCTGGGTCATGATAGCTGGTTGAATCGCCTGACCCAAGATTTTTTCAATAATTAGCCCAGTTAGCAGTGGCCCTAAATCCGTATAAACTACGCGATGATTCAAGTTAGCCTGACTAATGGGCAACACTTGAATCGCTGCTAACAATTCAGTTGCACTTAACGTATTTCGCTGCGGAATATAACCGCTAATCCCACTCGTATGGGTCATCAGGTGGCGAATTGTGACCTGTTTATTTTTAAATGCCGGTAAGTAATCATGGATGGGACGGTTGAAGTCCAAGGCGCCTTGTGCACGTAATTGTAACGCTAAAGTCGTCGTCCCAATGACCTTCGTTAACGAGGCTAAATCATACAAGGCATCCGTCCATAATGGTTTGACGGCTGGTTGAATCTGAGCGACACCGACCTGACCAGTATCAACCTGGGTCCCATGTAGCAGCGCATAGCTAGCGCCTGGCACCAGATGCTGGTCAACTAGTCGGTTAATTTCAAGTTTAGTTTGCGTAAATATCATTTTTAGCCGTCCTATTCTCAAGTCTTGCATCTAGTGTAAGCGTCCTGACCAGGAACTACCACTCTTTTCTGCACACGACCCAAAACACGCATTAGCCAAAAAAATAGTCGCTGCAAGCCTAATGCTTGCAGCGACTATTTCATCGCGCTTACCAGGAGCGCCACACCGATTAATCTAAAGGTACTTTTTGAATCCAGCCAGCTGGTGCTGGGCGATCACCAAATTGAATACCGGTTAATTCATCGTATAACTTTTTAGTGACCGGACCGACTTCCGTCTCACTATAAAAGACGTGGAGCTTGCCTTGATGTTCGAGCCCACCAATTGGCGAAATAACAGCCGCAGTCCCACACGCGCCAGCTTCAGCAAAGCGGTCTAAGTCGTTGATATACACGTCGCCTTCTTCAACTGCCATGCCAAATTTATGTTCCGCTAAATAAAGTAATGAATACTTCGTAACGGACGGCAAGATTGATGGTGACTTCGGCGTTACAAACTTATTGTCCTTAGTAATCCCGAAAAAGTTAGCTGAACCCACTTCTTCAATCTTTTGATGATCAACGGGGTCCAAATAAACACAGTCAGAATAACCATTTTGATGCGCTTCTTGTCCAGGAAAGAGGCTGGCCGCATAGTTTCCGCCGACCTTATAGGCCCCGGTCCCTTTATGGGCGGCCCGATCATAATTAGACGTCGTGAAGTTAGTTGGCGTCATCCCGCCTTTAAAGTAACTACCGACTGGCATTGCAAAGACCGTGAAAATATATTCTTCTGCTGGATGAACCCCAATATTACCACCGACCCCGATCATGAGTGGCCGCAAATATAGCGTTGCGCCGGTACCATAGGGTGGAATGTAATCTTGATTAGCTTTAACCACTGATTTAACGGCGTCGACAAACATATCAGTTGGCACTTGTGGCATTAACAAGCGTTCACAGCTGGTTTGCATCCGTGCGGCATTCCGGTCTGGCCGGAACAATTGCACGTCACCAGCCTTCGTCCGATAGGCCTTTAAGCCTTCAAAATCTTGTTGTCCGTAGTGTAAGGCCGTCGACCCTTCACTAATATGTAAAGTTGCATCACCAGTTAGTTCCGTTTTATACCAGCTGCCATCTTTCCAATAGGCGCGATAACGGTACGGGAGATTCCGATAGTTGAACCCCAAGTTGTTCCAATCCAATGCTACTGTTGCCATAACTTTCAGCTTCCTTCATGAGTCATTTACCCCAATTGATTAATTGGAATTTAGTTAAAAGATTAATAGTTTATGAGAGATTTGTCAAGCTTCGACTGGAAACAATTACTGTCTTTCGGCAATACTTTGGTATAATAGGTTTAAATTCAGCAAGGGAATGGTTCGTCGTGGCAAGTAATTCTGACTCAATCTATAACATTATGTTCTACATCGTCCATCATCCAGCAGAAATTTCGTTCACCATGCCGGAGTATACCAATGTCATTCGGATGGGCATTCCAGACCACTTAAAGGTCGCTAATCCAGAAATTTATTTTCCTGACAATAAGTTACTCGTCAATCGTTTTCAGGATGACTTTGTCGCCAAAAACGGTAATCTACTGGACTTCTTTTTCGATTATACGGAAAAGAAAGTCCCCAATTACCATGAAGTCTGGGTCTCAACTGCACATCTCCCCAGCAAACAACTCTATTTCTTAGAACTTTCATTCGAATAAAAAACGTCAAATGCGCTTAGGAGCTTAGCCCCTAGGCGCATTTGACGTTTACATGGCGCTTACTTCGCCATAAAGATATAGAGATTGGTCGTTGAGATCCCGATTGTGAACCGGACCCCTTTCGAAGTGATGGGATCAATCGTCGTCGTACTACTACTATTATTTTTAGTTTCTTTATTAAACTTTTTCATAACTTGTTTCGCATTTGCACCAGACATGCTGGTCATTAATGCAAATGACACGCCGAACTTCTGCTGACGGGTCTTATCTTTAAAGGCTTTAGTTGGCACAATCATGGCCGTTCCCATGACGTCACCAGACTGAACATTCATCCGAATCTTGTAGTCTTTAGTCGTAACCACGTTAGTGACACCAGTTGGGGTCTTGGTTGGTAACAGCTCACCCTTAACTTGGCTTTTAGCCGTCTTCATCGCCGCCGCAACAGTCTTTTGACTGGCTTGTAAACTAGCCGCTTGCGTTTGGAGCTTAGCAGCCGCTGCTTGTTGGGTCTGCAACGTTTGCGCGCCAGTCACTGCCGCCGTCCCGCCTTGGGCCACTTGGGCTTTCGCCTTTTTAACTGTGGCTTGGATCTGCGCCTGTTGTTGTTTCATCGCAGCTGCTTGCGTTTGTAACTTCTTAGCCGCTGCTTGTTGTGACTTGGTCATCTTCGATGCGATCAACGCTTGGTTATACGCCGTTGCTAACGTTTGGTAGTTGGCAATCCGCTTAGCGCTTTTGACATAAACCGTTTTTTGGCGACTACCAGCAGTTAACTTAATCACTTGGCGTTTCGTCTTAGTCGGAACTTGAATAATGAACGTCCCGTTGTGGACGGTCTGCTTTTTAGTCGCTTGACCATCAATCTGATAACTGACTTTTTTCGTGCTAGCCTGACCTTTAACTGCTGCCACTAAGCCGTTACGCGTATAGGTTGACTTGGTCGTCGTTAATTTTGACTGCCCACAGCCCGCTAAGACTAGTGCCATCAGACCGGCCACGGTCGCAATTACATATTTTTTTCGAAACAATTGACACCCCTCCTTTAGTCGAGACTAATATTACCGGTAAATTGACTGTTATATAAATCGGCATAGAAGCCATTTTGGGCCATCAATCCTTCATGCGTTCCAGTTTCAACAACGGAACCATGGTTCATCACAATAATATTGTCGGCACCTTGAATCGTTGATAACCGGTGCGCAACCACGAAACTAGTCCGGTTTTGTAACAGCCGTTCCATCGCATGTTGAATATGCACTTCGGTCCGCGTATCAACTGAACTCGTGGCTTCATCGAGAATCAAGATTTCTGGATCAGCGACAAATGCCCGGGCAATCGTCAATAATTGGCGTTGACCTTGTGAAATATTTGAGGCTTCTTCATTCAGAATCGTTTGGTAACCATCTGGTAACTTCCGAACAAATTCATCCACGTGCGCTGCTTTAGCCGCTGCATAGATTTCATCATCCGTTGCAGTTTCACGACCATACTTCAAGTTATCGAAGATGGTTCCTGTAAATAACCACGTGTCTTGTAAGACCATCGCAAAGTGTGACCGTAAGTCTTCACGTGAAATATCACGTGTATCGACCCCGTTCAAGCGAATAGAGCCGCCACTAATATCGTAGAAACGTTCCAACAAGTTAATAATGGTCGTTTTACCGGCCCCGGTTGGCCCGACAATTGCGACCTGCTGACCGCGTTTAACATCTAAGTTATAGTCGGTTAACAATAAGTCACCATTGTTATAGCCAAACTGCACGTGATCCAAACTAATCAGGTTATCATCATCCGTCTTCGCTGGTAACGCCGACTTAGTTTGTTGCATCTCTTCTTCATCCAACACGTCGAAAACCCGTTCAGCAGACGCAATCGTTGATTGAATCGTGTTCAACAAGTTCGCCATCTGTGAGATAGGTTGTGAGAATTGTTGGGTATATTGTAAGAAAGCTTGAATGTTCCCTAGGGAAACTTTCCCATTGGCAACATCAATCCCACCAATAATCGCCACGAAAACGTAGCCGATGTTATTCAAGAAGATCATCAATGGCATAATAATTCCAGAAATAAATTGGGCTTTCCAAGCAGATTGATAGTAATTATCATTTTGAATTTCAAAGTCATCAATGGCATCTTGTTCTTTATTAAAACTCTTGATAACCACATGACCAGCATAGTTTTCTTCAACTTGGTTATTCAATAACCCTAAGCTCTTTTGTTGCGTGCCAAAGAATTTTTGTGACTTCGGCGCAATCACACCGACGACGACCACACTCAATGGAATGGTCACTAAGGCAATTAACGTCAACTTCCAACTAATTGACAGCATCATCCACAATGTCCCAATAAAGGTCACTGTACTCGTGACTGCTTGCGTTAAGTTTTGCTGCAAGGTATTGGCAATATTATCCATATCATTAACCGCGCGACTCATAATATCCCCATTTGAATGGGTATCATAATATGAGATTGGCACATCTTTCATCTTACCTTTGAAAGAACGGCGCAACTTATAAACGGTGCCTTGCGAAATCCGCGTCATAATAAACTGTTGGATAAAACTAAAGATGGCCGAAGCCAAGTACATTAAAATAACGACGAGGATAATTTGACCGATTTTTTCAAAATTAATCGGGAAACCCGTTTGGTGAATCCCAGCTTGTTGCTGCGCATTCCCCTTCATGATTCCCTTATAAATTTCAGTCGTGGCTTGCCCTAAAATCTTCGGCGTCCGAATTTGGAAGATCACGGATGCAATCGCAAAAATCATGACAACCACTAGACCAACCCAACGGTCCGACATGTACCGCATTAAGCGCATCGTCGTTTTCCAAAAGCTCTTAGGCTTTTCAAACGTCTGATGTGAACCAGGGCCATGTTGTGGGCCGGCTGGACGGGGCTGAGCTTCATTCGTTGATTTCTTTTCACTCATTACAGTTGATCCTCCTCTCGTAATTGTGAGTTCATAATTTCTTGATAAACGGCATTAGTTGCTTTCAATTCAGCGTGGGTCCCTTGACCGACTACTTTCCCATTATCTAAGACGATAATCAGGTCGGCATCGGCAACCGTTGCAATTCGTTGCGCAACGATTACGACAACACTTTGTTGAATTAACTTATCTTGCCGTAATTCAGCCCGTAATTGTGCATCTGTCTTGAAATCCAAGGCAGAAAACGAATCATCAAAGACATATACCGCGGCTTTTTTAACCAAAGCTCGCGCAATCGCTAACCGTTGTCGTTGCCCACCGGAGAAGTTACCCCCGCCTTGTTCAACGTGCGCATCTAACCCGCCTTCTTCTTTAACGAAGTCCGTCGAACGTGCAATTTCTAACGCATGCCAGATATCAGCATCGGTTGCGTCGGGTTTCCCAAATTTCATGTTATCGCGAATGGTCCCAGTAAATAACGTGGCCGTTTGCGGTACAAATGAGACGACTTGGTGTAAGTCCTGTGTCCGAACATCTCGAACATCTTGCCCATCAACCCGGACATGCCCGTTATCAATATCATAAAAACGAGGAATTAAGTTAACTAACGTGGTCTTACCGGAACCAGTTCCCCCGATAATCGCCACTGTTTGCCCAGAATGGGCCTTAAAATTAATGTCCGTTAACGCAAGTTCTTCCGCACTTTGATAACGGTAGTCCACGTGGTCAAAGGCCAAGGCGTGAGCCGTCGTATCTGATAATGCAACTGGCTTTTCTGGATCAGTAATTTTTGGTTCAATGGCTAAAACTTCTTGAATCCGTGAAGCTGAAGCCGCAGCCCGTGGAATCAAGGCAAAGACCATCGCTAACATCATAAAACTCATCAAGACTTGCATAGCATAAGTCATGAAGGCAATCATGTTCCCAACGGGCATCGTTTGGCTGCTGATCAATTGACCCCCAAACCAAACAATCGCCACGTTAGTCCCACTCATAATCAAGGTCATGACTGGGAGCGCTAACGCTACAATCGTGTTAACTTTAATCGCATTATGGGTATAGTCTTGGTTGGCTTCTTCAAACCGATTTTGTTCAAACTTATCTTGACGGAAGGCACGGATAACCCGGACCCCAGTTAAGCCTTCCCGGAAAACTAAGTTGATCCGGTCAGTTTTAGTCTGCATCGCCCGGAATAATGGAATTGCAAACATCATGATTAACCCAATAAAAATAATAAGTACAGGAATTGATACCACGAAAATCCAAGTAAGTTCATGACTTTTGGTATACGCTAAAAAACTCGCCCCAATTAACATAATGGGGGCCATAATCATCATGCGTAACGCCATCATGGCGACATTTTGAATCTGGACCACATCATTAGTCGTCCGTGTAATTAATGAAGAGGTTTCAACTTTATCAAACTCATCATTTGAAAAATTAATGACTTTCTTATAAATATCTGAACGTAAATTCTTACCTAACTGTTGTGATGATCGTGCCGCTAAGAAAACATTGCCAAAAGCTGCGACAACTGATAGTAGTGAAAATCCAATCATTTCAAAACCGATTTTCCAAATATAACTAATATCACCTTTAGCGACCCCGTTATTCACAATATTCGACGTCAAACTAGGTAGATTCAAACTGGCGATAACTTGGACGACCATAAATAAGATCGCACCAATCACGGCCATATATGAAATCCGACCTTTCGCTATTTTAAGCATCAACACGCTCCCCTTCACTAATATAATTTATGTTATAACAACGTAACATCCTAATTTAACGAAAAACCGTTACTTTGTCAACCATCTTTACAAGTATCACGTAAATCATTGTAACTCACTTATGGCGACCTTGACAGTTAAAAAGTCGCAACTAATTGATTTTTTGCGACTTCATTAATAAACATAGTCTCAGCATACCACTATTATTTTCACCATTCCGCTTAGAACACACCCAAAAGTGCGTTTAATGGCAATTTGCGCAGGTCCTTGCTTCGAAATGAGTTGCGCAAAAAATAGCCCCTGCAAGCATGTGGCTTGCAGGGACTATTGGCAGCGCATATTCAGTGGTCGTGAACTACTCGCCTGAATTAACTTTCAACGAGTCTTTGAACGACTTCAACTGGCACGGTGGTCTGCTCAACTGCCGTCCAACTGTTCACATTTTGACCTTTAGTTTCAATTTTCAGATATTTCTTTAAGCGTAACCGCTTATCCGCTGTAAAGGTTAACCAGCGCACGTTACCAGCCTGATCATAGGTTTCCATCCGATACGTATAGATTGTTTCACCCATTTGGCCGGTGCCTTTTTTAACGGCGGTATTCGTTAGCGCATAAACGGTACTGACCTTAACCAGCGGATTCACATTGTCCAAAGCCATCGCCAATTCAGTCCCTTGATTTTTTGTGACCTGTTTAGAACCGAATAGCGCACCTAAAATAACTAATCCAACGACTGCTAACCCAATTAATCCTTTTTTCATGTTGACGTCCCCCTGCAACTATCATTTAGTTGTTGATAAGACTAAGCTTAGCAAGGAAGCCAACTATTGCCTAGGGGGGCTATGGCTTTCTTAAGCACTTTTAGAAATTACTAACCAAGTCAACTATTTCTTAATAATTTTCGCTTTGTATCAAAAAAAGCCATCAACTAACCGCAGGACGGCTTCATTGATGACTTATACGACGATCTAATTGGGTATACTGGGCTCGAACCAGTAAATTACGGATTCAGAGTCCGCGGCCTTACCATTTGGCGAATACCCAATAACAACTCTTTAATATTAACCGTAAGATGAAATCATGTCAAGACCTGAACCTGAATTTAATCCGCTTAATAACTCACAATTAAATTCACTGTCATTCAGTATTCTGACTTGTAATTTAGGCCCCAAACCACCACACTAAACCCTAAGGAGGGACCCCTTTTGACCTTTAACGAACTCACTCATTTATTCAATTGGCTTCGACAACAATTAATTGTCTGGGCAGTCACCGCCATTGGCTTAGCCGTCATGCGGACTTTTTTATTGCCACAACTCTTAACCTTTGTTTTCTGGTGTAGCGTTGGTTACTGCCTCATTCTTTTTATCGGCTTAGTTATTGTCACGATTTTACGCTTACGACTCAAATGAATGATTGACAAGTTGACCAGTTTTCGCTAAGATAGTAATTGAATTTGCCCGCTGGTCAAATTGGTTAAGACGTCGCCCTCTCAAGGCGGAGTTACGGGTTCGATCCCCGTGCGGGCGATTAATTCAGGTATCTGAAAGTATTGTTAAGGCATAAAACGTTGATATATCAACGTTTTATGCCTTTTGTTTTTCGCTCGGTTAAACGCTTGCCAAAGTAACTATTTAAGTCCGTAATCAGTCCTAGCACGCTAACAAAATGACGACCTAACACTGTATTTTCAACCTGACAGTTTGAAATTAAGTTAACTTATCGAGCAAATAGACTTTACGCCGTTGGTCTGGGGTTTATAATAGAGATGTTGCAACTGGTAAAGAATGTCTTTAAAGCGACGTTTAGTAAAAATTAACCGTTTTAGATTGTCAAAATAAAGGAGATAATGTTTTTTGGTCTATAAAGATGTTTTCGGGATTGAACACGAAGATTGTCACATCGTCCAAACACGACACGAATTTAACCGGATTTTTATCATTGAAAACTCTGTTGGCTCGCGCTTCACCTGCATCAAAGAAAACGCCCCCCTCGAGAAGAAGATGTCCGGCCATTGGAAGTACGCCAAGGCCAGTGATGCACCTAAGAACTACGCTGTCCCATACAAGGCTCAAAAGAGCTAAAAACCATCGAAAAGAGGATTGAGATGCAACTCTATAAACCGTTAGCCAAGCATGATGGTCGCACCGATCGTCATCGTAGTATCAACCCTTATTACGGTAAAAATGGCGCTGACTGGGTGAAAAACGCCAACGCCTCCTTGTTTAATGCCCAACATGATCATTCTCAAGCCAAGCTGCACTTACAGCATCGATTTGGCCGGGCTGCTTACAACGTTTTATGGCTAGTCATTGCAATTCTCATCATGTTAGTTGGGGGCTTCATTATCTATTCGTTGGCACTTAATCTATAATTCAAAAGCGCATGGAACAAGCCACCTATTTCGGCCCACTTAATGATTAACAACAAACAGTCACTACAAGAAGTTGTAACTTCTTGTAGTGACTGTTTGTTGTTATCCTCGTTCTTTAAGCGCCAAAATCACTTAAGAAAACTATGCTTGGTGACCACTCGATAAATGGCATCACCTAACCCAGTAACGAACACCAGACCTAAACCGGCATATTGTAACCATGGTAAGGCAGTGTTAACCGATTGAACTTTGCTACCAACGCCGAACATGATCAATCCAATGACAATTAAAATACTTTCAATTAAATTCAGTTTTTTCATTTCGCTGCATCCTCATCAATTTTCTAATTGCATTTATTATACTAGTTTCATCTTCAAAACGCTCTTGAATTTACAAAAAATCCCACCATCATTAAGCGAGCCAACGATGGTGAGATCTTCATTATAATTATTTTAGTAAATTTTTATTACTTAAGGCGTGAAGTTAACTTTGCAGTTAATTCTTCGTAGCCAGGCTTGCCAAGTAAGGCAAACATGTTATTTTTGTAAGCTTCAACCCCTGGTTGGTTGAATGGGTTAATCCCATTTAAGTAACCAGAAATAGCAACTGCAGCTTCAAAGAAGTAAATCATGTAACCCAAAGTATACGCATCTTGGCTAGGAATGTTCACAACCATGTTAGGAACACCGCCATCAACGTGGGCCATAATAACCCCTTCGAAAGCCTTGGTGTTAACTTGTGCCATCGTCTTACCTTCAAGATACTTCAAACCATCAAGGTTTTCGGTTTCCTTAGGAATCGCAACATCGCTCGTTGCGTTATCAACTTTAACAACGGTTTCCATCAAGTTACGACGACCTTCTTGGATATATTGACCCAATGAATGTAAGTCAGTCGTAAAGTTAGCAGATGATGGGTAGATGCCCTTTTGGTCTTTACCTTCGGATTCACCCATTAATTGCTTCCACCATTCTGAGAACATCGCCATATTTGGTTCGTAGTTTTCAAGAATTTCAGTGGTGTAACCCTTCCGGTATAAGATATTCCGGAAAGCAGCATATTGGTAAGCTTCATTCTTGCTTAAATCAGCATCAGAATAAACAGCTTTCCCATCGGCAGCACCCTTCATCAATGAATCAATATCGCCGCCAGAAACTGCAATTGGTAACAAGCCAACTGGAGTTAAGACAGTGAAACGACCACCAACATCATCAGGGATAACGAATGATTCGTAACCTTCAGCATCAGCTTCTTGCTTCAATGCACCGCGCTTACGGTCAGTGGTTGCAAAAATCCGGCCCTTAGCGGCTTCAGCGCCATACTTAGCAACTAACTTTTCCTTGAAGACCCGGAAAGCGATTGAAGGTTCAGTCGTCGTCCCAGACTTCGAAATAATATTAACAGAAAAGTCACGGTCACCAATTAAATGAACTAAGTCATTAACGTATGAAGATGAGATTGAGTTCCCAGCAAAGACAACTTGTGGGAATTTACGGTCTTCACGTGAAAGTGATGACCAGAAAGTTTCATGTAAAAATTCAATGGCTGCTCGCGCACCAAGGTATGAGCCACCAATGCCGATTACAACTAAGACATCTGAATCAGATTGAATTTTTTTAGCCGCTGATTTAATGCGGGCGAATTCTTCCTTATCGTAATCCGTTGGTAAGTCTAACCAGCCACGAAAATCGTTACCGGCGCCAGTACCTTCACGCAGCTCCTTGTCAGCAGCTGTGACCATTGCTTGCATTTCACCAAGTTCGTTGTCGTGAACAAACTTAGTCAAATTGGAGCTGTCAAATGAAATGTGTGCCATTTATAATTACCTCTTTCTATACATATTTAACAACTCACATTATACAATACGAATGAAGCGAATGAAAAGCGCTTACCCGTTTTTTTCGTAAATTTTCGCAATTTATGTAAAAAAATAACTAAATTTATCAAAAAAACGAAGCCGATAACCTAATCGTTACCGCACTTCGTTACTTTTTAACGCTTTATTGATAAATTAATTCATTTTATTAAGCTTTCATTAGTGATAATGCAATCCCACCAACGATGACTAATATCGAACCAATGACCACATAAACCATCTCACGCTTCGTTTTCCGCTCACCGAGGAGGTAGATGCTCCCAAAGGTTGAAATAACAATCCCCATTTGTGATAACGAATAAGCAATCGCTTGACCGATTTGGGCCATCGCCATGAACATAAATAAGTTCCCAATCCCCCAGACAAGTCCGGTGATGATATTGCGATAAGTGGCCTTTTCTAACCAAGGCTTGTCCTTAAAGGACCAAACTAAGGCACCAATTAGCATCCCAACTGCTTGGGGCATGACAACTGCTTGGGCATTAACGTTCCCATAATGCACAACAATCGTATAACCAGCATAGCCAATCGTTGAAATGATCAACGCTCGAATCCCAACGCCCCAGCTTTCAGACGCTTGCCGATTCGGATCAGTTCGATCAGTTAACGACGTTAAAACTGCCCCAGCAATTAAAACAATTACTGAAATTGAGCCAATCCAATACATCCGGCCATGCCACTCATTGAACAGCAAGACACCTGCTAAGGCATTCGCTACCAACTGCATCCCAGTTGACATTGGCGTCGTCCGTGAAATCCCGATGGCTTTCATTGACGTGAATTGTTGGCCTTGACCAACGCTCCAAAATAGCCCAGAAACAATCCCAGTAATCCATACCGCTGCAGTTAGCGCCGGTTGTTCCACAATCCAAAGAACGAGCCCAAATACTAAAGCGCCCATTGTCATACCAAGGGTCTGTTGCCGCGCAGAACCACCCATATGACCACTAATCAAGCCGATACTACCCCACGCAATCGCAGGAATCAGTGCAATTAGAATTCCCATTAATCTAAATCCTCATTTCTATGTTTTCTCTCATGCCTAACGACAAAAAACAATTTTAACAGGAAAGTAACCGTTTTACCAGCTAAAAAATGCGCTTGCACTATGAAAATAAATCATTTTATATTTTCATGAATTCGTTTTCTTATCGATAAGGGACCGTTTTCAATTACTGAAAACGGTCCCTTAATTTAGTGCTAATTTTTTTTAATTTTAGTCATAATTAACTTATTTATCGAGCGTTAGCACCAGTACCTTTAAATAGTTGCTAGCCAGATAAGCTTTCCGTGTCACAAAATCAGCTGGTAAGCGGAACGTTTCGGTAATCGTAAACTGCCGATCACTTCCATCAAACGCCGCTGTTACAGCTTCCTTGAACTTATTCATTGAGAAGTTGTTAGCCGTCGTTGCAACAACCAATTGACCATCGCGCCGAACAGTTGGTAGGGCTTGAGTCAATAAGGCCGTCAAATCAGTCGCTACTTGGAACTTTTGCTTTTTAATCCGGGCAAAAGTTGGGGCCGTTACCACGACAACGTCATAACTCAAATGATGTTTCTCAGTGTAATCCAAGTAACGGTTTGCTTCAATTGTCCGAATTTCGTGCTTATCAGGATCAATATTGTTCATCGCCAATTGCTCAGCAGTCGCAGTTGCCCCTTTTTTATTGGTTTCAATCGAGATGGTCTTAGCGGCACCAGCCACGGCAGCGGCCGCTGTAATCCCATTTTCTTGACTGAACAAGTTTAAGACCGTTTTACCTTGAAGTTCGGCACTCGCAATCCAATCACGGATCGGTCGCATATCTAACAACAAGCCGGTCGTTAAATCATCTTTCAAGTTAACGGGGTAAGTTACTTCACCTTCAGTAACCAGTAATGGTTCTGGTGCTTCCGTTCCAGTCACGAGCTGACTCTTCAAGTTGGCTTCTTCCACGTTAAACCGTAACTTCGCATAAATACCCTTGAATTGATGATCAGTTGCCGTCTCAAACGCCGCATAAATCATATCGCGTTGTTGATAGACCCCTTCGGCATACCAAGTAAAGACATAATAGTCATCATAACGGTCAACGGTCACGCCGCCTAAGCCATCCCCAGCTGCATTAAATACCCGGTGTGGTAAGCGACCATCAATCGACGTTTCCCGCCGAATCAAGGCTTGCTTGAATAATTTCCGGAAGTAATCTGGCGTTGGGGTTTGCGTTTCATCTAAGCTCAAAACCCAGCCTAATTGCCGGCGATGCTTGGCAATCAAGGCATAGCCCATAAATTGCGAACTGGCCATCAATCTTACGAACGACCCATCTGTCAATCGTAAGCTGGGATCCTTTAAATCTTCTTCCACTAATAACGGATAGCCATCTTCGACTTTTCGTTGAGAATTACCTGTAATTTGTACGCTTTGCATTTGTTTGCTCCTATTCGTTCTTTTCTTATCTAAAATAGCGGTAAATCGCTGTTCACAGCCCTATTAAGAGTAACATATTCGGGTCCGGAGTGCGAGAGTGAACTAGTTGGTCGCCAAACAAAAAGGACTGCGACGTTAATCCCAATCCTTTTGCCAGCTAAATACGCTTAATCTTCAATTATTGGTTTATCAAAGCCTTTATCCGGGAAGGTCACCGTAAAGCAAGTGCCCTGATTAGCTTCACTCGCAACCGCAATCGACCCACCATGTTGTTGGACCAATTGATGAGAAATCGCTAAGCCTAAGCCAGATTCACCATAGGTCGTATTTTTACGTGATGGATCTGCCTTGTAATACCGTTCCCAAATATTTTTCACTTGGTCGGGAGTCATCCCGATACCATGATCTTGAACCGCCACAACAGCTGCATGGGCCGTGCGGTGGGCCGTCACTTCAATCATACTGTTTTGTGAAAACTGAATCGCATTTTGCATAATGTTGAATAACACTTGCACAAACCGATCATAATCCGCCCAAACAGGTAATTCGGCAGGCATAGTAAGCTTGAATTGGTCATCCGCTGCCGCTGATTTCTTTGTGAGTTGTTCAACTAAATTATTTAAAACCGTGGTGCCATCAAAATTGGTCTTATTCAATGCAATCTGACCAGTCCGGATTTTTTCGTAGTCTAAGTTCTCGTTGACTAACCGAATCAAACGCTTGGTTTCATTTTGCATTAACTCAATCGAATGGCCCTTATCCTCTTCCGGAATCGCATCATACGCTAACCCCTCTAACAACCCATTAATTGTGGTTAGCGGCGTCCGCATCTCATGGGCCGCATCCGCCATAAACTCACGGCGCCGTTGCTCTTGCCGTTTGATTTCATCATCCGAAGCCCGCAATGACGTCACCATGCCGTTAAAATCATCGGCCAAATCATCAATTTCATCTTTGTGATTACTATCCACTTGAATATCAAAATCACCGTTAGCCACTGAATGCGTCGCATAGCGCAGGCGATTAATCCGCCGAACCGAATAGCGGGCTAGGATATAGCTCAACAGTAACGCCGTAATTCCTGAAACTAACAAGGCAATGAACAGATTATTTTCAATCTGCTGCTCATTGGCTTGTAACGTTTGTTCAAATGACCCGATTGAAATGGCGCCGACGAACTTTTTCGTAGTCCCATTTTTGTAAAATAACGGGACTAACACATCAATCGTCTTCAAAGATGGCGTATTGACTGGCCGATCATGGCGGCGTGACTTAAAGCTAACGTGTGGCGACTTGGTAATTGTCTTGTTGCGCTTCAACTTTTTCCAGTCACTGGCTGAAATGCTCGGCGCATAAAAGGACCCACTCGGCACATTACTCATGTCCAACGGATTCGGATAAACGATCTTTTTATTGGCATCATAAACCGAAAAATGAATATGTTGGTCCCGTAAAATAGCAGTCCCATCGTTTAAGAATTGTTGATTAAAGCCAACCACCTTATGCGTTTTCGTATTATAACGAATGGCTTCCTTTTCAATACTCGTTGCATATTGCTGTAATTGCTGCCATGAATTTTGGTAAATCATGGTTTTCGTGGTCCGAATAAATGCGAACCCGAGTACCACGATGACGGTAATTATGACGGCAAAAAAGGACAACATTTGTTGGTAGATCAGTTTCATTTAGCGTCAACTCCACTATCGTCAAACTTATAACCAACCCCCCAAACCGTCTGAATAATTTGTGGACCGGCCTTTTCAATCTTTTGCCGCAACTTTTTAATATGGGCATCAACCGTCCGTTCATCCCCATAATATTCATAATCCCAAACTAGTTGTAAGAGTTGTTCACGCGAGAATACTTGTCGGGGTTTTTGCGCAAGCGTCTTCAATAAATCAAATTCCTTAGGCGTCAAATCAGCAATCTGCTGATCTGCCAAATAAGCTTCCCGCGTTTTAGTATTGAGCTTAAAGTGGTCGGTTTGGACATCAAAATCACTGACGACATTTTCCACTGGTTCTGCCGTGGTGTTTTTACCTAAATCAGCGCGTCGATGTAACGCTTTAATCCGGGCAATCAA
Source organism: Lactobacillus sp. CBA3606 (assembly GCF_002970935.1). NCBI lineage: Bacteria > Bacillati > Bacillota > Bacilli > Lactobacillales > Lactobacillaceae > Lactiplantibacillus > Lactiplantibacillus kimchii. Next base: position 929,412 of record NZ_CP027194.1, read on the forward strand.
TGTAATTGGTGAAAACGGCTTAGTCACATAATCATCGGCACCCATTTCCAAGCCCAAAACTTGATCACTCTCTGAGTCACGCGCCGTTAACATAATAATTGGTACAGTTGGTGAAACTTTGCGAATATCTGCACTAACTTGCATGCCATCTTTACCAGGCAAGTTTAAATCAAGGGTCACCATATCCCAGCCATCGACATCTTCATTAAACATCTTGACTGCTTCATTACCCTCATAGGCAAAATGAGCATCCCATTGTTCCTTTTTAAAAAACATCGCCATCATTTCAGAAACTGATTTATTATCTTCAATCATTAGTAATTTCATTAACATCGTCCTCCAAGTTTATCGTCAGGTTATTATCGATAAATTTATGCCAGGTTCATTTGGTTATCTTAGTGACCGAACACTTGGCCTAACTAATATCATACCCCACTTTACGCTAATTTTCAGTTTTAGTATATCAACAAATTTGTAACAAAATATGCTGGTTTTATGAAATAATTGTGGTCATCAAATCAGTGACCATGAACCAGAACCCTTAATATAGTAGAAAAAAACTTTTAGTTGCTTAGTTGGCAAAAATAATAGCGTCATGATAATTACGTGAATAATCGCTAACACCGCCAGTTATCGCCAATTCGTTTGCTATAATGAAACTTGCTTTGCTAATTTTCATTATTAAAGGGGTGCAATCAATGTTTATCAAATCAACATTTAGTCGGAAGTGGCCCGTCCAATGACACGTCAACATCATTTACGGGGCGTCCTTTTAGCCAGTACTGCGTGCGTTTTATGGGGCGTCTCGGGGGTTGCTGCTAGCCATTTATTCCTTAACAATCCCCGGATTACGGCGATGTGGCTCACCCAGATTCGCATGATTAGTGCCGGCCTAATCTTATTACTATGTAGTCAACTAGGCGGTGCTAAGCCACTGCACTTATTTGCGCATGCTCGTGACGGTTGGCAAGTCGTTAGTTACGGTTTACTCGGACTCATTCCCGTTCAACTTTGCTATTTTGAGGCCGTTAAAGTCGGCAATGCACCGGTGGCAACCATTATTCAATTTTTAGGCCCATTTATTATTAGTATTTATTTTTTAATTTTTAAACACGTCCGGCCGACCCGAGCTGAAGGGATTGGGATGTTAATGGCCTTTATTGGTACCCTCCTGATTGTGACCCATGGACATTTAAATAGTTTAGCTATTTCACCCGCCGTTCTATTCTGGGGTGGGTTATCAGCAGTCGGCGTTGCCACCAACACCTTAATTCCACGTTCGTTATTACCAAGATTTGGCGCCCCCACAGTTACCGGTTGGGGCCTGCTGATTGCGGGGATTTTCTTGATGGCCTTACAACCAATGTGGCAGTTGCATCTCACCTTAACCATTAGTGAAATCAGCCTGATTGGCTTAATTATTATACTAGGAACCGTCGTGCCTTTTTGGTTATTTGCCCGCAGCTTAAGCGATATCTTACCGACGACCGCTAGCCTGCTAGATGCGTTTGAACCCTTGGCAGCGACTATTTGTTCTGTCTTATTTTTACACATTCAACTCACTAGCTTTGATTTGTTTGGTGGTCTCTTGATTATCCTGGCAGTCATGGTATTATCGCTGAATGTTCGTCAGATGCTGCACCAGCTCCATCAACGACTGAGCTAAAAACTTATTAGTTGGCAGTTAATCCAAGCTATGCTACACTGGTAGTGTTGAATTTGGGGATGTTCTGGATTCGACAGGTATAGTTTGAGTTCGGATTGCGTTTCGTAGGTTGCGTCTACGTAAAAACGCTCAGTTTAAATTATAACTGCAAAAAATAATAATAATTCTTACGCTTTAGCTGCTTAATAAGCGCTTAACGTAGATCCTCCCAGGATCGTCCATGTTCTGGATCTGGGTCTTAAATTTAGTGGACTCACGCTCAATACTCCCACCTGAAGTAACGAGAAGAGACTAATCAGGTTAGTCATTACTGGGTGCCCTGTCATACGGCGTTTGTAGTGATGAACTTTAAATAGTATGAATATGAGCGTAGATATCCGAAGGGCAATATGCTTGGACGCGAGTTCGACTCTCGCCATCTCCATAATGAGTTTCAAATCGATGTAATGAGCTCCAGAACACTTGTTATATCAGCATTTTACAGTTGTTAGCATAATGACGTTCATTAATCATTGCATGCTGGCAAGCTGGCTATGAAGTCATCTTAACGGATGGCTTTTTATTTTGGCTTTTGGTCGTTAACATTAGTGACACCAATACCCGCAACTACGGTAATAGTTGCGGGTATTTTGAGTGTTGCCTAGCTGAGTTGTGATTTTTACAGTCTAACCGTTTAACACGATTTATTTACCACGTGTAATCTTACTTTCAATCCCTAGGTCAACCAACGCTTCAATTCGATCTAGTAACATCAGTAACCACCCGAAGGCCATCACAAAAGCCACCATCTCAAAGACGGTCAACGAAAAATAGCCCACCACTTGAAATAAAATAGCCGCGACGACCAAAGCGATACCAACCCCATCCGATAAATACAAAAAGTCTTTGCTGATGTGTGGCAATAGCCACCGAATCCCAACAATTAACGCAATAATAAAATACACCAAAAAAATAGCAACTTGATCATGGAGGGCGTGATAAGCCACATTATTAGGGAAGACCCCTACTAAGCCTAAATCAACAGCCGTTAAAGTCAACAATACTCTTAAAACAAAGAGTTGCCGTGACTTTGGAAAGGTACGCCGTAAACTGACAAACAAATAATCAATTAAGGCTAACATTAATAACGCTGACAGTATCAAAGTCGCATTAAATTGCCACCCACTGGAAGCATCCGTCGTCCCCAAAAAGCTCAGGTTATGATGCCACCAATAACGTTGATCATTGACTGCCATTGAAATCACGACGCCACTAATAATTACTAAGGTTAATACCGTCGTTAAAATGGTTGCATCTACGATTAACGCAAAATAAATCATGGCAAAATTAATAAAAATACCAAACACAAATAGAATGATACTGGCCGTAAACCGATCAAAGGTCGCCCCTCTAAATAACAGGCCTAATAACCACATACTGCCCGTTAGCACCAGGCCTAAAATCAGCGCAAAGGATAGGACAATCACGGGAAAGTTTCGCCAATAAATATTTTTAGCAAAGTGATTATTCGGATTATTCCGGTCATGAATAAAAAAGATGGCAAAGAGTAACGTTCCCATAATAACGCCCACGACAATAATCGCCGTTGCCAGTGAATCATTCCCGGTTAGTCGAACGTAGTTGTGCTGTTGCCACCCACAAAACCAGTAATAACCGCAACTTGCGATCAAAGCTAGCATCAATGGCCATACCAAAACCCGCTTTTGAAAAATACTTAAACGGGATTCATCGAATTGAACAACTAACCGTCCCCGTTTAACGATTAACTTCGCTGTCGTTTTATTTTCCAGTTGTAAGCGTTCGCCAATATCAGCTGGAATAGTTAATTGAAAATCTTTAGCTTTCATTTATGCCTCCAAGATGAATGGTCTGCCTTTGATTATACCAAAGTTTATTGTTCGGATAATCATGAATTGCAACAAAAACCCCCGTAACCTTAATCGTTACGAGGGCTAATAGCAATAGCTTTATTTATCAGGGGTATCTTGTAAACTCCAATTAACCGTCCCATCATAAGCGCCAGCAACCACGCCTGGTTGAACGTCTAAAAAAATCCCTTTAGTCGCCGACCAGTCCGTCGTCGCATTCGTCGTATCGCTAGCGCGAGCACCGGAAGCAACTAACGTTGATTGATTGGTTATCACCTGATTATCAGCGGATCCATTTCGGTAAACCAAATTACCTTTTAACGTTGTATTTGCCGCAGTCAACGTTGACGCCGAGGCATATAGATACCAATTAGCCCCTTTAGCTCGGGTATCATTGATGGTGACTTGCCAGTTACTCGTTGGCTTAATTAAAGTTTCCTTCGTCGGCACCTCATTACTCCCAAAACTAACTTGGTCAGATACGGGACCTAAACTCAACGTCCCCGCAGACCGGGTAATCGTCAACTTTAAATCCGCTATTGCTTTATTATTGTTACTATCACTCGCTGACAAATTTAAGTCCGTACTGCCACCTGCCGCCAAGGCCATCAACTTAGCAGCCAGCCCGGTATCGGTTGACGTGATATTAATACCATCGCTAGTATTATCATCAACATATTTTGCCGTGATGCCCCCCTTAGTCGCTAACCACTGGCACACCTCGCTATCACTTTTTCCTGCCAACGATTCAATCTCATCATTGGTTAGTGCTAAGTCCTTGTTAGTTGCCTCTAAGTCAATCCGCCGCTGAACCGGCGCAGTTACCGTCCCAATATCACCAAAGTCGTTGCTTTCAGTGACCGTTACACTATTCTTCCCCAGTAATGCAGTGGAACCTACATTTAAGAAATAGCCATTACCAGTAACAACAAACGTTGGCGCATCACTAGCATCACTAGTAATCGTATCGCCTTCAACCGTTCCAGTTCCAACAATGCTAGTATCAGTTGAATACAAGACAGACGAAATTTGGGGGGTTAGCGTCGTCCCCGTAAATCTAGCAAACCCATAGTTTATTGTTTGACTAGTATCATTAGTTGGATGAAAGGTAAAGCCAACGTACAATGGCAAATCATGCTTTAAGTCTGATAAATCTACGGTGACGGTCTGGATTGTAGCTAGTGAAACAGTCGCTGCACCTTTACCATCAATTACTTTTTTAGGAGTCGCCACACTAGTCCCATCGCTCTTAAAAACATTAAAATAAACTGAACCGAACCCACCATCACTGGCATACTTCATCACGGCCGACCCCTTGAACTGAATTGAAAATTGAGTCGTCTTAGCATTAATTCGACCACTAGTCACATTATCTGCTTGGACGACACCTAAAGTTGGATAAGTGCTAATTTGATAATAATTAGACGTACTCCCATAACGATTGGCATTATCCAACACCTTATAATTGGCATTTTCTGTTAGCGTTGTTAAATTTGAAGTAGCCGCTTGACCGACTAGCATCATTTGCCATCCCATAAATAATGCTAATAAAAATAAACAAGTTTTTAATATCCTAAATTTTTGTCGCACTGTTACCCACTCCCAATATCATTCACTCGATCTCTTAGTCTGATGAGTCTATTCTACACTAAAAACGTTCATCCTGTTAACTATTATGACATTTAAACCAGATACATCAGGTTTGTCACGCTGACAAAAAAAGCACATGCCATGACTCACATGTGCTTACATTAGCTGGTCTTAATTAAAGCGCTGGCGATTAAACCCTAGTCTAACTAATAAACGATATAAAATTGGGACTAATATCACACACGCAACGGCATTAATCACCGCAGCTAATAAGCTACTAAAAGCGCCAATCACCGCTACTTTTAAAGTGGTGCCGGCCATCAGGGCCATGATCACGCCACTCCCCCATGACGTCACCACTTTAATCACCCCGGCCATCAAGGCAACCACGTATAGCTTAACGAGATGCTGTTCATCATACCCAACTGCCCGAAAAGTCAAGCTAACGACAGCGGCCAAAATCAGCGCCTCTAAGACTGTGATCCAAGCCGTTGCGGCATAACCATTCAATACGTCGAATAGGCCCAGGCCAATCGCCCCAGCAGCGGCGCCATAACCAAACCCCACCAACATCACTGCAATGACCGTTAAAATATTACCAAAATGAATAAAAGGCCGGCCAACGATTGCCGGTAATGGAATTCGAATCACACTAATCCCAATAAATATAATTGCCGCAAATAATCCAGTAAACACCAGTTTTCTTAATCGCTTAGTGCTATCCATAAAATCCCTCTTTCAATCTTTACTATGAAACATCTTGACTCAATAGGTCGGCACTAACCCGGTTAAAGTCTGTTCCGCAACCGCCAACAAATCATAAGCCGCCCGTGGCATTTGATACTGATGGCAAAATAAATAATACCCCAGCTCGACCGCAATTTGGTGGGCGACCGGCTGACTTGCGCCCGTTAGATTTAGACGCCGGCTCGCCCGCCTAACTAAGCGTTGTAAAACTTGATCCGTTTGAATTTCTAAATTCGCCGCTGCTAAAATTAACTGTATTTTAAGTCGGTCACCAGCTTGATATTTAAGTCGCACATTTGCCGTCGTCATCTACGCCACTCCAATCTTTTTATCGGCTTTATCATAGAATCTAAACGCTGCGTTCGCAACTTAAAACACCTCAAAAAAAGCTGATAGACCGGCTTTCTTCACCAGCAACAAAAAATATTATGTGTGCTTTTGAAACTAAATTATCGCACGGTCAACGGTTTTAGCCGCCAAATCCAATTAATTAGTTAATTAACGTAATCAAAGCCACGATTAAATTTATATTAATACGACCACGCCTCGCCAGCCTGCATCGCCCACATCGTGCGATGATACGCGCCGTCTTCTGCCGAATAATAGCCTGCAATCAATTGTCCCAGCTTAACTTTAGACTGCGGATATTCTTGATAAACCGGGACTAATCCATGCAGTTCAGTTGGCGTCTGGCTGGTAAAATGATACAGCCGAACATGATTTTGCTTATCTATTTGAGCTAAATAGAAGAACTCATTTTTTGTACCAGTCGCTTTCAGCACAATCGTTAATGGGTGATAGTTCTTAATCAAGTGATAGGTATACGTCACACTCGGATCATCTTCCATCCCGGCTGGCGACCCATGTGTTATCGCTAAATAGTACATCGAAATCAGGCCAACCTTTTCTTGCGTTGTCAAATAAGCCTCATGTTTGGGCGTCAAGGTTCGTACATATGCCGCATCCTGTTCGGCGCGATCAACGCCCGCTGATTGACTACTACTAGTGGCGGTCGTGGTGTCATTACTCGTCTGAGTCGCTGAACCTGACGACTGGCCTGACATCGTGGTCGTTGTCGCTCGTGAATCAGTCCTTGAAATCCCTATCGGACGACTGGCCAATAATTGGTCCACTTTGGTAACAACCCCATCAGCCGGTAAGATTGACAACGCACTGGCCAGGGTCGTCACCACCAACAAAACACTCACACCAATACCCAAGCCTAGCCGATGCCGTAACGTTTGTTGACCAAGTGGCGCCGGTGTCATCATCAAATTCACCGATTTGGTCGCTGTAGTTGGTGTCAAGACTTGCACTAACTGCTGTCGCAACCACCAATCAGCCACCCAAGCTAAACTAAATCCAACTAATAGCATTGCCCAACCAGCGGTGAACCAAGCTTGTTGACTATCAAAAAAAGTCATCCCATCAAGTAATTGTAGCCCAATTAGAACTAGACCAATAATCCCTATAGCCCTACCAAGCCGGTTCCAGCCACTTAATTGTCGATAGGCTGACAACTTTTGGCGCTCACGCTTAAAGAAGAAACGCCGACTATGTCGAATTTGAGTTGGCGTCATCGTTTTATGATAACCTAACTGGTAATCAATAAGTTGGCGACGATCCAATTGTAACCGAACAAAGTTATAGCCGCCACCCAGAACGGCTAGGCTAGCAATAATGATCAAACCAACTGTCATTAGTAAGCCTCACTTTCACATTTTAAATCTGTTTTATCATACCATTTAACGCATCCAAGTGTCTGTTTGATAGTGGTTCTCAAATGGCCCCCCCGCAGTTTATGCCACTTAACTCGAAAGCGGCAATCATTCTAAAATCAGAATGACCGCCGCTTTCACATTAATGCTCGCAACTTATTCGATTTTTGGTCCACTATCAACGGGGCTGATTTAATTAACGATCAGCATCACGTAAGCCTAATAGGACTACTAAAATACCGATTAATAAGGCGCCAACAAAAATAGCAAAAATGGCAGGAATCTTGAACCCGATAGCAATTAGAATCCCAATCAAATAAGGTCCAATGGTTGCGCCAATGCGACCAATTGACTGCGCAAATCCCATGCCCATCCCACGAATGCTGACTTCAAATTGACCCGGCGTGAATGCAATCATAATCCCCCAGGCACCTAATGTGAAGAACGACAACCAAGCACCACTGATTAAAAGCATCGTTTCTGAGGTCGCTACCCCAAAGGCAGCAGCGCTAAGCATGGTGCCGAACATGTAAATCGCTAAAACAAGCTTCCGTGGTAGCTTACCAATCAACCATGCGGCTAAATAATAGCCAGGTAATTGCGCTAGACTCATCAGAATCGTATAGCCAAAGCTATGCACGATTGAAAATCCGCGCAACACTAAGACACTTGGCAGCCATAAAAACAGCCCATAATAAACAAACATAATGACAAACCATAAAATACTCATGCAAATTGTCGTTTGCCGATATTCCGTTGACCAGATTCGTTTCAAAGCTGGGCCAAAACCTAACTTATGACTCGTGATTGGTTTCGGATCTGGTAAATGACGGCGCATTAATAGGGCATATACCCCCATTAAGGCTGTGATTAGGACCGTCAATCGCCAGCCAAACCGTGGCATGACTAAAAATGCTAAAATTGACGCTAAGATCCAACCAAAAGCCCAAAAACTATCAACCAAAACCAGCATTCGCGCTCGCTTAGTTCCGGTAAAATTATCCGCAATTACTGCCGCAGCTACTGGGAGTTCCCCACCCAAGCCGATGCCAGTAATTAACCGGACCACTAAAAACCAGCCAACATTTGGCGTTAATGTCAATAATAAATTTCCAATTGAAAATAATAACAAAGTTGCAATTAGTACTGGTTTACGCCCAATCTTATCGGCTAAATAACCACAGCCGAGCGCACCAATAATCATTCCTAATGAGGTTACCGCCCCCACGGCCCCCAATTGACCCGCTGACAACTGCCAGCTTTCCTTAATGACCGGCATAATAAATGATAATAAGGCCACATCCAATGCATCAAAAAGCCACGCAGTTCCGATTAGTAACAAGAGCCGATTGCCCTTTACTTCCATCGTTTCAATCCCCCATGATTGTCCTAAATAACAGCGCTGTTATATTTTAGGTCTTTTTTACCTTTAAGGTGTCATCAGATTACCATGCCAAAATTTAACTGTCAACCACCGTTTTCAAGCGATAGACTTTCGCTGGTCGCCCAGAACCTTGTTTTTGAGTTAGACCAATTTCATCAAATAGATGCACGTGAGTTTTGCGGAAATTGGAATTATCAATGGCGGTAACGGACTTTCGTTGGATAATCGCATACAATTCACGCGCTTGCTTCAATGTGAACTGGACACCCAAAACTAACAAAATGGTCGGCGCATAGGCTAACCGATTTCGAACTCGCGTCAAGGCTGTTCGTAAAATCAACGTATGATCTGCCGTCAATCCGGCCGCCGTCGCATACCGCATTGGATTAGCATAGTAAGCTGCCCGACTCACTGAATCAGGTAACCCTTTAAATACCAAATCCGCCGTGACTAAATCATCACGCTCACCCGCGGGAGTTACCGTAAACCATTGGACCGCTTTAGCCCCATAGCCTGGTATTAAAGTTGGCTTAACGGGTAAATAAACCATATAGGTCAACGCTAATTCACGTTCCCCACTGGCTCGATGCACGTTCGTAAACGTTGCTAGTTGTTCGGTATGCAAGCTGGGCAACGTAACACCTAATTTTTCGCGTACTAAGCGCAACGCCGCCGCATCCGCACTCTCATCCGCCCGCAAATAAGTCGTCGGTAACCCCCACGTTCCCTTAAACGGTGCCGTTGACCGCTGCAATAATAGCACGAGTAACTGTTGCGTTACCGGATCAAAGCTCCAAATAACATTGGTAATACTAATTAAAGGTCGATTGACCACTTTTGAGACATTCATCGTAATTTCACTCCCGCAAAAAGGGGTTCTAAAATATCTGTTGTTGGTAATTAAGTGAAAACTTGATTACTGGCAGCGGATATTTTTGTATGTATTTTATTTGTAGTATATTAAAAAAGTGCAGAAAAAGAGATATAGTCGGCAGACTTATATATCTATCCACTACCACATTTCAAGAGAAAGAAGCGACTATACCCCTATGAATAAGGATACTAAATTTTTATTGGGAATTAAAGACCAAAACATCAAAAAAGTAACTATTATCAATAACATTCAAGAAAAAGGACCAATCGAGGTTCAAGCAGTTTTGGACTATCGTCCAAAAGCGTGTCCAAAGTGCGGCGTGCTCAACAGAAAAAGTATCATTCGTTATGGCTGGCGGCAAGTAAAAGTTAAGCTACTTAGGAGCAGTGAGCGAGACGTTTTACTGCATCTAAAGAAACGGAACTTTAAGTGTAAAGTGTGCAACAGCTATTTTTTAGCAGCAACTACGCTAACGCAACGGAATCATACAATCTCTAATAATGTTCGCATCGCTTGCTTAGAGAAGCTAAGTGAACCGGTGACCATGACACACATTGCTCACGAATTGAATATTTCAAGTAGTACAGTTGTCTCAATGTTAAAGACCTACGAACGTGATTTGTTGACCCATTATGATTGGTTGCCAAGTGTCATTTGCATGGATGAAATCAAGTCAACCAAAGATGCCAACGGTTCGATGAGTTTCGTCTTTATGGATGGAGAAACTCATCAATTTATAGATATCTTAGAATCGAGAACACTTGCTAGTCTTGAAAAATACTTTAACCGTTATACGAAAGCAGCCCGAATGGGTGTCAAAGTTATTGTAACGGATATGAATTATACGTACCCTGAGCTAGTGTCAGTATTTCCAGAGGCCATAATCGTTACTGACCGGTTTCACATCGTGAAATCGGCGGTGGTAGGCTTTAATCAAACTCGTATTCGCGTCATGAAACAATTTGCTAAATCAAATATTAAATATAAAGCACTAAAGAGATATTGGAAACTACTCTTAAAACCTAACGAGAAACTTGATATCAAGAACTATAGGCACTATTCCTTTATTGCCGGACGCCATACCCAAAATCAAATTGTTGAAGAGATGCTGGAATTTGATCCAGATTTAAAACGAGCCTATGACGCCTTGCATACACTCAGAAGCGCCGTCAAATATCGAGATTTACCCCGTTTAAGACAGGTTCTGGCTGCTAGTAATCAATTTCCAGAGGAAATGGAGAAACATTTTTTGAAACTACGAGATAGCCAAGAGTCGATTGAGAACGCACTTAGATATCAATATTCAAATGGTCCTTTGGAAGGGACAAATAACAAAATCAAAGTTTTAAAACATACCGCCTATGGTTTTGGAAATTTCAATAATTTCAGATTGCGTATACATTTAATGTTCGCATTAAAAAAAGGTGCTTAGCCGTTGCGCGGCTAAGCACCAATAAAAAGATTACCAACAACAGTTGACAGAGAACCCAAAAAGGCCACGACAATTTGCGTCGTGGCCTACCATTAATAGCTTAATTAAATTGTTGTAAAGCTTCCACTGTCCAGCCGTTGATTGCTGATTTTTCAATGATGGCTTTTTTAATTTCCCAGACATCCGCTTTAATATAACGTTGTCTAGCGGTCATGAGTGGAATGTCTTGATAAACCACTTGGCCTTTATTAATTGTTACACGCACTTTATTACGTCCTTTCCTAATGCTCAGGAAATTTTGTAAATAATTCTGGGTACTGATACTAGGGCATCGTACTTCATACTAAAATTACTTTAATCAAAATCTGAGATTCTTCAGTTACGTTTGGTTACTCCACATGTCCCAAACTAAGTATCAACCATACCATACCCAACAGTTTTTAGCTAATGCTTTGACTTTAAGTTAGGTTATTTTTAAACTTTCTACCTAAACCGAGCGCGTTTCGATTGTTTCATTAACGAAAGCGCTTTACACTATAGTTAACGATTTGCGAGGAGGCTTTAACATGCGCTTTTATCACTATTTAGTCTATGGCGGCATTACCGCAGTTTATCTGGTGGCATTATATGCCTTATATCAAATGCTACACTTAGCTTATTTTTTGTTTTTAGCTTAATTAATCGGTGTGCAAAAAAGATGAGCCTGGGGATACCCAAGCTCATCTTTAGTCGCTAATTCTTTAGCGATGCCATAGATACCGATTCACGGTCAATGCGACCTTAGCATTTTCATGCAACTGCATATGTTGCGCCTTTTTACCATGGAAGTCGGCTTCCGTGTAATGCACGTCACGCCCTCGTAACAGATACTTGATTGACCGTGCCGAAACATTGGTCACTAAGCTGTCAGAGTTCGTACCATCATCTAAATTACCGACCACATTTAACAACTGGACCCCACGTGGAAAGTGCGTTCGTTTAGCCGCTAACAAGTCATAGGCCGCATGCAAATATTTAGGGGCACCAGATGACAAAAACGTATTTTGATTAGCGACATCGTCTTCACCCACGACCCCATCAAAGGGGCCTGCAATGGTGACTAACTTTTTCAGCTTCGGAAAACCGTTGGCTTGCGTCGTCATTGCCATATTAACACTTGCCACACACCCCGCAGAATGCGCCACAATATTATACGTTTTAAACGCATGCTGCGCTTGCACAGTGGTAATGACTTTTGCCAACCACGCACTTTGCTGGTCATATTGCGCTAAATTATTCTTAAAAACGACTTGAATAATTGGGTTGCGTGCTTGCGCTGACCAGTGCCCCGTTAACGTCACTGTCCCCGTGGTACTAACCGTGGCAACGAGCACCTTATTGGCATGGGCCGTTTTTTCGGCATGTTTAATCAACGTATTAGTTGACTTAGCACTGCCTTGAAACCCGTGCACATACAACGTGGGCCGCGTACTTTTAAGATAAGGGGACTGCTTCTTTTTGCTCACATGACTAGCAGTCGGTGCCGTTGAAGTTGCCGCTTTAGTACAACCGCTTAACCCAACAACCAGCACTAGCGCTAAGACAAGCCATTTAAGGAACTTTAATTTTCGTAACATCATCCGCCTCATTCATTTTCCCAATTACGTTTGATCTGTACCAATTCATCCTGCAAGTAAGTAGCCGCAAGTTGTAAATAAGTCACATGTTTACCAGGAGTCGGCGCATGTAATAACCAGCCATCGCCAGCGTATAAAGCCACATGATGCAAGCGACCGTGCCCATGATCATGGGCAAAGAAACATAAATCGCCAGGCTGAGCTGTGGCCAAAGTAACTGCGGTGCCACTTAACACTTGCTCACTCACATCTCGGGCTAAATTAACGCCGATGCACCGATGCAAGGCCCAAGCAAAGCCGGAACAATCAAAGCCATCTGCACTGACTCCGCCCCATAGATAACGATCATCTAAAAAGCGTTGCCCTAACTTAACCATGATGGCCCCTGGCGTTAATCCCGCCGTTGCAAAATCAAATTGGGTCGCACGTTTCGCTAGCCGACCGGGACCCAATGGCGTTTGGACCACATCATAGTGTCCATCTTGACTAGTGATCACTGGTAATTGCGTTCCCAATCTTAATTGCCGCAAGGTTGTGCCGTCCGCCCGCAATAACGGCGTGGTCGCCCGCCGCACAGTGACCAAGGGCCCGGTTTGGATGGGAAGTTCAACTAACGATAATTGTGCCGCCCAAATCCAACCAGGATAACCTTGCGGATGCCGCTCATCAGCTTGACTCACCACGTAGCCATACGCCCAGCCGTCCACCAACCGTTCAACTAAAATCAAGTCATTAAACAGGGCCTGTGTGACTAAAATATTATCCCGCTCTAACCGCAGTGTATCGGCATCTGACAGCTGCATTAGCCAAGGTTGTAGCCCTTGATTAGCCAAGGCCGCCAAGTCAATTGAGGCCACTTTGGGCTGTCGCCAAACGATTGCGACCGCTGCTTGTACTCGTGCTGTTTGCATCTAACCACCCCACTTGTTATGTTAAAATCTATCATACCAGTTTTAGTGGCTAATATTAAATAATCACTAATAACGTTAATTTCAACCGATTTGAATGACAAAATTAAAACCTGCTGTGAAAGTATGCTATGATACTATTAAAGACTCAGGGAGGCGTTGTATATGGATAAAACCGATTTAAAAATTTTGAACGCCTTACAATTAGACGCACGGATTTCACTCAAATCCTTAGCAGACCAATGCTTCATCTCATCACCAGCAATCTCTGCGCGCATTGCTCGGCTTAAAAAAAGTGGTATTATTCGCGATTATCAAGCTAACTTGAACTACGAAAAGTTAAACTATCGCATTAAGGCTTATATTCAATTACAATTAGAACCAACGCAAAAAGAACGGTTCTATCCGTTCGTCGCTAGTGTCCCCAATATTCTCGAATGTGATTGTGTCACCGGTGAATATTCTCAAATTTTAAAGGTCGTCTTTGAATCGACCCAGGCCTTAGATGAATTTGTCAATAAAATTCAAACTTTCGGCAAAACGAGTACCCAAATTGTCTTCTCAACTAGTGTGACTAATCGGGGGTTAACCTTACCGGATGACCACGACCTTAGTCAAATCATTGAATAAGTGACCACTACTAACAAAGAACAGTCGCCGCAAGTTATGACCACTTGCGGCGACTGTTCTTTGATTACCTCTAAAATAACCTCATTCTGCAAATTGATGCATGATACAAATAACCACTGCTCCCAGTAGCCACAACCCCAATAGTGGCAACCAAATAGCTGGGCCCAACCGATACCAGCCAATGACTCCCATGAAAAGAATCTCAACCGTGTGGACCACCATCAAAAATTCAAAATAAGGCCGATAATACCATTGCACGACCATCCCCAATAAAAACATGACTAGCATGCCACTGTAAAACAACCCCTGCCCCTGTGTTAACATCCTAACTCCTTACAAAAATTAATTTAAGCCCCATTGACACCTTTTATTTTTACGGATTATAGCTTCCATAACTATCAATTTTTAGTAATTTTTTTGTATGTTTTGTGTAAATAATTAGCGCAACCTAAAAAAGGGCTGTGAACATTGCCGTTCACGGTCCTTTAATAACTGACTAAGCTTGCCGATCTTTCAAACTCAGCTTTTCAACGTTTAATTCTTTATCGACCCAGTCATCCACAAAACTACTTTCATGACTAACCAGAATTAAGTTACCCGCAAAGGCTTGTAACGCGCGTTTCAAACCAGCCTTGGTTTCATCGTCCAGATGATTAGTTGGTTCATCCATAATTAAGAAATTACATGGGATAAGTTCCAATAATGCCAACTTAACCTTAGTCTGTTCCCCACCACTCAATAAATGCATTGGTTTCATGGCATTCGCAGCATTAATTCCACACTTGGCAAGCTTCGTGCGAATTGTTTTTGGTAGCATTGTTGGATAATCATTTTGAATCGTCTGTAACGGCGTCCATTCTGGATGATCCCACTCTAAGTCTTGATTAAAATAATTGATCTTAGCTGAAGGTGAAAAGTCGGACTTACCGCCGAGCGCAGGAATGACCCCTAAGATGGATTTAATCAAAGTTGACTTACCAACCCCATTAAACCCTTTAAAGGCTAATTTCTCCCCATTAGTCATGGTAAACGTGACGGGTGCTAGTAACGGTTTCCCATAACCAACGGATAGCTTCATCACACTTAGCGCATTTTGTGAACCCGTATCTAAGTACGGGAATGAGAATTTTGCATGCGCATTTTCACTCGGTGGATCAACGCGATCCAAATGCGACAGCATCTTCTCTCGTGATTTGGCCATCGTTGATTTCGACCCGGCCTTATTCTTACGAATGAACTTTTCAGCCTTATCAATCACCACTTGTTGCTTTTCAAAGGCCTTTAATTGGGCTTGCTTCCGTGCTTCTTTTTGCCGCATCGCTGACTTAAAATCGCCCCGATACTTGATGATTTTGCCAAACGCCACATCACAGATACAGTTCGTGACCCGCTGTAAAAAGTCATAATCATGTGAGATAACCATAACGGCCCCCGCAAAGCTATTCAGGTAATCCTCCAGCCACGTGATATGTGCGGTATCCAGATAATTAGTCGGTTCATCTAAAATAATGACATCTGGATTTTCCAACAATAATTTTGCCAAAATAATCTTGGACCGTTGACCACCAGACATCTCACTGATGACGTGGTCGCGACCAATCTCATCTAAGCCTAACCCAGTAATCACCCGTTCCATTTCGGTTTCAATATCATAAAAATTATTAGCTTCCAAAGTTTCTTGAATCCGACCGGCCCGTTCTAGGAGGACGTCATCCATATTTTCAGCATAATCGGTGTAATATTGTTGCATTTTTGCGTCTAAGTCAAATAACCACTGAAAAGCGGTCTTTAAAAAGGCATATAGCGTCATCCCCGCAGGAATATCCGCATACTGGTCCAAATAGCCCGTCCGAATATGACGTTGCCATTTAATCTCACCTTCTAAGGGCAGAATTTGACCCGTTAAAATCTTAATTAAGGTACTTTTACCCGCCCCATTTTGACCGACAATTCCCATATGATCGGCCCGTTCTAAGGTAAAGCTAGCGCCCTCGTATAGTTTACGATCAGCGAAACTTTGCGACAAATCGGTTACTTCTAATAAAGCCATTTTATTTTCATCCTACACTTTCATTTATTGCCCCTGCAAAACAGGCCCCGTTAGCTAACGAGGCCTGCCAATCAAGGATTAGCGGCGCTATGCCATGACTAAATCCTTATTTAACTCATACTGCATATGAAAATACATATGATCACCAATTGGCTTAATCCCGACAGTTTCATAATCATGACGATCATAAAGCTTCTTGGCACCAGGGTTAGCCATATCAACATTCAAGCCAATCCGTTGCTGGCCGGCTTGCCGCGCATACTTGGGTAAGGCCGCTAACAAACGCCCCCCAATGCCATGCCCTTGATAATTGGGATCAACTGCAATTGAGTCCAAGTACCATTCATGTTCATAACTTTCAGTTTCAGCTTCGAATGCGAAACCAAACGCATCGTTAGCCGCCGTGACCTGTGCAAGCACGTCATCGACGGCATCTTCATTCTTGTCGGGGTAACCAAACGCCACCCCAACCACTTGACCATCGGCCTCGGCCACTACCGTCGTCGCTTTCTCAGACAAATACGCAGGTGTCTGATACGCGGCAGTAATGGCCTGCTCTAAGTCAGGTTCAGGAATGTCGTCTAGTTCCTCAAGTTGCATTTCATCAAAGATCATATTAATTAGCGGTGCTATCTGGCCCGCGTCATCTTGATCAGCTGGTCGAATCGTTATCACAAATAGTCCTCCTTCTTAGTAGTTATTACCTTACTATGAATTGTTAAGGTTGTCAAAAATGAGGGCATCCCGTGGTATACTAGGAAGCGAATTCATTTTGAAAGGATTTGAGCCTGTGAATATTCGTGACATTGATCATCTCGTTTTAACCGTCACCGACCTCTCCCGGTCACTCCGCTTTTACCATGAAGTTTTCGACTTACCCATCGTCACTTTTGATGGTGACCGCCAAGCGGTATTAGTTGGCAAACAAAAGATCAACTTCCAAACCGTTGACGCCCCCCATGAACCCTTGGCGGGCACCCCAACCCCTGGTAGTGCCGATCTTTGTTTGATTGCCCGTGATAAAATCGCTGATATCGAACACCATTTAAATAGTTATTTCGTCCCAATTGTCGCCGGTCCCGTTGAACGAACCGGTGCTCACGGGCAATTAACGTCATTATATGTTCGTGATCCTGATAATAACTTGATTGAAATCAGTAACTATCATTAACAATCCGGTAAAAAGCTGTCACTAGTCATCAAAAATTGATGACTAATGACAGCTTTTTTGCGCTAACGCCAAACTTTAATTTTAAAAACCACTTAAGTTGATACGCTCATCAACCTAAGTGGCCCTGTCAAGGTCGACCTACTCGGCCTAGCTATTTTCACGTAAAATCACGCTAGCTTGATTATTCGCAGTGTCGACACTCGTGTCGGCCTTTTGATTAATCGCCGTCGTCTGTTTTAGAATTTGCTGATTATCTAACCGTTGGGCCGTGGTGCAAACTGGTGCTGGCTTGTTAGCGGCCACCGCAACTGCTTGGTCCATTGTCCGACTACCAAAATTCTGACCTTCAAAGCCAGTGACTAGTAACGTCCCTAACCCCATGATCGCCGTCAATGCCAATACTGCAGAACCAACTCGTTTGAACATCTTGAACTCCCCCTTTGACTCCTCCAGCATATCAGCCCCTAATAATTTAGCAACTTAAGCGACACGTGATGCCAGTCACACGGCGCACAAAAAGATCGCCTAACGCAGCTGATTTAGCGTTAGACGACCTTAAACTAGGTTGACCCAGCTTATTTTTTAACCCACTTAAACAACCCTATTCGGCAGCGCCGATGATATCACCAGCCACGACCGTCTTCGTCGTATTTAAGGTTAACTTGGTGACTTGAGCCATATTCGTGATAACGACCATCATCGTCGTCGCTTTACCAGCGGCTTTGATTGCGGCCAAATCAACTGTTGCCACTGCGGTGCCAGCTGCAATCTGATCACCAGCTGCCACATGCAAGTCGAATGGCGTCCCATTCATTTCAACGGTATTAATCCCCATGTGTAGCAAAATTTCTAACCCTGAGGCCGTTTTGAGCCCTAACGCGTGTTTCGTTGGAAAGATACTGGTCACTTCGCCACTAACTGGTGAAACGACTTCATTCGTCGTGGGTTCCACTGCATAGCCATCCCCCAATAACTTTTGTGCGAAGGTCGTATCTGAAACCGCACTGATTGGCATTAAGGCACCAGTTGCTGGCGCTTGCAATACCGTCGTGACTGGTCCACTGGGCGTATCAGTCGTTGTCGTTGCGGCGACCGCCGTGGTGGCATCCGTGGTCTGCGTTGGCGTGGCACTCACTTTACCATCGAACAAATCCTGTAACGCTTCGGCAACGAACTGTACTTCTGTCCCAATCACGATATGAATATTGTGAACATCCAACACGTTTAAGCCTGGTACGCCAGCGGCTTTAACTGCTGGTTGATCCACTTTACCGGTATCATTTAACTGTAACCGTAAACGAGTCGTGCAATTATTAATCACACTAATATTGTCACGCCCACCGATTGCGGCATAAATTTGTTTTGCTTGTTTCATGAATTTATCATCATTTGGATCACTATCGACAACCGCCGTAGTGGTATCTGCTGCAACCACGGGTTCGCGCCCGGGAGTCTTTAAATCAAATTTTTGAATTGCAAAATTGAACCCAAAATAATAAATGGCTGCCATCACAGCTCCTTGGACTAATAACATGTACGGTTGATTAGCCAGTGGCATCCGAAAACTCAATAAGTAATCGACTAAGCCACCACTAAATGAAAAACTAGCGGTCCAATGCATTAACGCCGCAAAACCCAAGGATAGTCCCATAAAAATAGCATGCAACACGTATAATGGCCAAGCCACAAACATAAATGAGAATTCTAATGGTTCTGTTACCCCAGTAAAGAAGGAAGCAAATGCCCCGGCCAACATTAACGACCCGGTCTCTTTTTTACGTTCTGGTAACGCATTACGATAAATCGCATATGCCCCAGCTGGTAATCCAAACATCATTACTGGGAAAAAACCCGCTTCATACATCCCGGTAACGCCTTTAACCCCTTTGCTCGCCCAGAAATTACCAATATCGTTAATGCCGGCCACATTAAACCAAAATACCGAATTCAACGCATGATGCAATCCAGTTGGAATCAATAGTCGGTTGAAGAATCCATACAATGCGGCCCCGACAAAGCCTAACTTAGAGATACTCGTGGCAAATAAAACCATGGCATCATAAACGGCTGGCCAAACAAAGTACATCCCAGCCGTGAAGAATAGCATGACAAACGCCGCCGCAATTGGCACTAAACGTTTCCCACTAAAGAAAGATAACGCCATCGGTAACTTGACTTCATGTAACCGATTATAGAGCGCCGCCGCAATCAAGCCGGCACAAATCCCAATCAACACATTCTGGTTTACAAAACTAAATGCCGAACGCACGGCCCCGACTTTGATGCCTAATAAATTCGCTAGACCAATCGTACCGCCTGGTTGTAACATCGTGGTTGGCACTAAGTAAGCGACCACCCCGGCGATTGCCGCAGAGCCATCTTTATTTTTAGACATGCCGACTGCCAAACCAACGGCAAATAATAGTGCTAAATTATTTAAAACAACGTCGCCACCACTAATCATGAATCGTGATAATAGCCACGACTTCGGTAAATAGTTACCGAGCCCCACTAAGATTGCGGCCGCCGGTAATGTGGCGATCGGCAACATTAGTGATTGCCCCATCCTTTGAAAATATGTCTTCATACCAATTTCTCCCTGTCATCTTTTTTAACACGTTGTAAATACTATCACAGCATGTCATAAGATAACAGTTGAGTGTCACAACTTATGTATAGACCAATTCCGAAGATAGCGGTTCCAACCTTATAAAATTAAGTTTTGATTGGTTTGAAAAAAGTTATGAAATATTTCGTCCTATTTTCATAAAGTTTCTTCAAATTCATCAGTTTACGTTTACAAATAGTATCATAACTAACCCAAAAAAAGATCTGAATAATTTCAGATCTAACTACCGCATTAAACGGTTTTATATTGACGCATCATTTCGGCCAAGTGAACTTCGTGGGTCACAAACTCATGCACCCGACAAACATAATCATGTTCCCGACCTAATTTTGCAATATAACCGTTAATATAATCGACTTCGGTTGGCCGGCCGTTGGCAAAATCTTGATACATGGAAGGATAATGATATTTATAAGCTCGACTAACCGTCGCCACGGAATCGACGGATGCTTGCCGGGTCTCAATTAGCTTGATACCCGCGCGTTCACAGGCATCGTATGCTTCATTAAATAGTTGGGTTGCCATATCCTTGACACCCGGATATTCAATAAACTGACCCATTTGTAGTTCGAACATCGTACACAGGCTATTTGTCACGGCGTTAAAGACCACTTTTGAAAGACACATCCCCATAAAATTGTCCGACCAGATTGGGTTCAAGTCAGCTGCTTTGAAATCAGCCATCACCGCTTTGGTCGTCGCATCAATTGGCCCTGCATACTTACTCATATGCATCGCTTCACTCCCGACAGCCCCCATAAAATCAACATCGCCAGGGCCATGTAAGACTGTCGCAATCATCGCCGTGCCGCCGATAATGTGATCAGCCGCAAAGTACTGCGCAATTTTTTCAAAATGCCCCATCCCATTCATCGCTGAAAAAACATACTGATCATCATGAAACAGCGGTGCATCGCGTTTGAGTTCAGCCGCTAGTTGCATCTGCTTTTTGAAGATAATCCAAACATCCGGATGCCCCTGATAATCTTCAGGATAATAGATATTGATGGGCACGAGCCGTTGATTTTCATGATCACGCGCAACTTGTACGCCCCCCTGTGCACGAACTTTTTCAACGTTAGGCTGCCAAGTCTCAATAAAATCAACTTGCACGTTTGCATTTTGTTGTAACATAATCCCGTACCGATATCCCATGGCGCCAGCGCCAATAATGCCATACTTCATAAGCGAAAACTTCCTTTCAACGATGGTTATGTGTCCGACGGTTGGTTCTAAAACGATGTACCTGTTCTATGAATTGGGCCAAAAATGGGGCTTATATGTTGCTTGATAAAAAAATGGCCTCTGGATTTGCATCCAAAGGCCGTTTACACGGGTGACCACCTTAATTTAAGAAACGTTCACACGTTCCAGCTCAGTGCGTTAACTCACAGTCAACGCTAGCACGTTACCGGGTGCCACCCTGCAGACCTCGTAAAATCTGCGCCAAGGTTGAACTTTAATTAAATTGCCATGGCACCTTCACAGCGACCGGTGCTCTCTCAGCATGTCAATTTAACGACTTCTTCTAACCAAATTAGCTTTTCATCAAGTTTTAATGTTCTAATCTTAATATTATTAATTAAGATTGTCAACCCTAATTGAAATCTAATTTAATTATTTTTCAGACTCCGGAACTTGTTCAACTGCTGGTAGTGGTGCTGGCAAGTTCGCCAACAATGGTTGCCAATCTAATGACCAAATCATTCCCAAAGCATGTTCACCCGTTAAGACCCCCATCAGCGGCCCAATTTCACCGGTTTTAACTCGCACGGCGGGGAACTGATAACGCAATTCGCTCGCCCAATCCTCAACAATATCCGTATCATTGGCACTAATAATATCCAACCGGACCGGTAATTGGGTTTTAATGACAAAGCGGTCGAATTCCTCTTGCACCGCCTGTTGGGCATTTTTCAGGGTTCGTTCTTTACCCAATAATTGGATTTTACCATGATCATTAAACGTGATAATAGGCTTATTGCGTAAGACCATTGTGCCTGCCAAACTACTATTATTGTATATCCGCCCATTCTTCACCAAATGCCGCATACTATTCACAATAAAGACCGTTTTAGTCATCGTTCGTAATTGGGTTAATTGGGTTAAGATTTCCGTCATACCATAGCCCGCTAAAGCCATGGCCGCCGCCAACTTAACCATGTTGCCAGTGCCAGCACAGGCCGTCCGTGAATCAAAAACACTAACTTGCATCCCTTTAACTGAGGGCGCATATGTTTTGAGATTATTCACATAGCCACTGATACCGCTGCTCAACCCAATCACCAAGACTTGGTCATAACCAGCGGCTTTTAACGTATCAAAAACCACTTGCATTTCAGACATCGAAATCTGTGAAATTGTCGGAATATCTTTTTCAACTTTTAATAAGCGATAAAATTGATCCGCATTAATATCGACATTTTCATGATAGACATGGTTGCCAAACATAATCGGATCATTCACCACCGTGATTTTATACTCGGCGGCCGTCTGGGCACTCAAATTAGCCGAACTATCGGTTACTACCGCAATTTTCATATTGTTCACTCCAATTCAGAGTGTGAATCAAGGCCAGCTAGCATTAAGTGCACTGACTGGCAAGCTTGACGAACACGTTTCAAAACCCGGCTGCTTCAGGTTTTCCTTTATCAGTGCCGTAAAAAAAAGACACTTACATACAGTATACTGTACCCAAGCGTCCTTTTTCAAATGTTTACGGATGGCCTCACCGGTTGGGCCGTGGGCGTGCTTGCCCAGTTCGTGGAAAAAGCAATTGGGACTGTCGTGACCGGCCCCGCCCCCTGTCGAACCAGTTGCCACACGATGGCCGCTAACTGATTTGGCGTTAGAACCATGGTCTGGTAACAATTAGCAGTTCGTTGCTGAATATCAGCAGTTACTGGTCGTCCAATTGCCACGGTGGTAAATACCAAGTAGGCTTGTGGGACCGTTCGTAAATTTGTCACTGATAACGTTGCCTGATTGGCATTAAACGTTCGGCCTCTGGTATGCTGAATCAAATGATTGGCAGCAACCAACAAATCATTTAGGATACTGTTCGCGGTTGCAGCACCTCCAGCTCCCGGTCCGGTATATAACGTCGCTCCTAGGGCTTTGCTAGTAATGGCAATGCCATTTTGAACACCGGCAACTTGACTTATCGGCACCGTCTGCGGAACTGCTACCGGCGCCACCCGACAATAAATTCGACCTTGGTGTTGTTGCGCCTGCGCCAATAATTTGAGTTGCCAACCGGCACGAACTGCCTGCTGGCACTGTGCCGCCGTTAAGGTGTTAATCCCGACCGGTTGAATTTGGTCAACGGTCAGTGCTTGTCCAAAAGCGAATTGACTCAAAATCATTAATTTGTACGTGGTATCAAGTCCAAGGACATCATTAGTCGAATCGGCCTCGGCATACCCCGCAGTTTGAGCGGCGGCTAATGCCTGCGCATAGGGCTGTCCCGCGGTCATCGCACTTAAGATATAATTAGCCGTTCCATTAACAATCCCCACAACCTGTTGAATCTCATCCGTCGCATAACTATCTGCTAAGGTCCTTAAAATCGGGATTCCACCAGCAACACTGGCTTCGTAAAATAGATCCACCTGATAATACCGTGCTAATGCGACTAACTCGGTGCCAGCAAGAGCCATTAGATCCTTATTGGCTGTCACCACCGACTTACCATGTTGAAACGCCGAAATAATAGCCGCTTTAGCAGTGGCAATCGTCCCCATCACCTCAATCACAATTTGAATCGCTGGCGCGGTCACAACTGCCTGCAACGTAGTAGTTAACCGCGTCCCCACCGGCAAAGTTAGCGGGCGTGCCGGCTTAAAATGATGCACTGCCACCATTGCTAAGTGAAAATGAACCCCCTGTTGTTGTTCAATCCGCGTCATTGCTTGCGTCAAACGGGTAACTACCCCGCTGCCAACGGTTCCGAGCCCTAACAGGCCAACTTCAATGGTTGTTGCCATTTGCACCACTCCAATCGTCTTAAACTTGGGCTAACGCTTGATCTAAATCGGCAATTAAATCGGCGACATTTTCAATGCCCACGGACAGCCGAATTAAGTCCGGCGTCACCCCGGCAGCCAATAATTCATCATGTGATAACTGGGCATGCGTCGTGGAAGCTGGATGAATGATTAACGATTTCGCATCTGCCACATTTGCCAATAATGAGAACAACTTCAAGTGTTCGATCAAGGCTTTACCAGCAGTCTCGCCACCCGTAAGGCCAATGGTAAAGATTGACCCCACCCCATTAGGAAAATACTTAGTCGCCAGCGCATGATACGGGCTATCCGGCAATTCTGGATAATTAATCCAAGCAACTTTGGGATGTTTATTTAAGAATGCCACGATTTTACGGGTATTGGCAACGTGCCGTTCCACTCGCAATGACAATGATTCTAGTCCTTGCAACAGTATGAATGAATTGAACGGACTAATTGCTGCTCCAGTATCTCGCAGCGCCTCCGCCCGTACTTTTGTCGTAAAGGCACTATCACCTAAATCCGCAAAAACCAAGCCATTGTACTGCGGACTGGGGGTCGTAAATCCTGGATATTTACCGCTAGCTTGCCAATCAAAAGTGCCACCTTCCACGATGACCCCGCCCATGGTCGTCCCGTGACCACCGATGAATTTGGTGGCCGAATGAATGACAATATCTGCCCCATGTTCCAACGGTCGCACTAGGTAGGGCGTCCCAAACGTATTATCCACAATTAAAATAATGTGATGCCGATGCGCAATCGCGCCAAGGGCTTCAAAGTCAACCAAATTAATACCTGGATTCCCAATACTTTCTACATATAAGGCTTTAGTGTGCGCATTAATTTGGGCTTCAAAATTTTCAGGGTCATCAGGATCAACAAAGTGCGTCGTAATCCCTAACTTTTTCAAAGTCACGCTTAATAAGTCGTAGGTCCCACCGTAAAGTGTCTTCGCCGCAACAATTTCATCACCTTGTTCAGCAATCGTGAGGATAGCAGCCGTAATGGCAGCGGCCCCCGTTGCCAAGGTAACGCCAGCTGTTCCATGTTCCAATGCGGCCACCCGCTTATCCACGACTGCAGTTGTTGGATTCGTCAACCGGGTATAGATATTCCCGGCATCCGTCAACGCAAATCGACCGGCAGCTTGCTTCGCATCTTTAAATACATACGATGTTGTTTGATAGATTGGTACCGCTCGTGCGCCCATTTCATCAACCGTCTGACCAGCATGAACTTGTAAAGTTTCAAAGTGTAAATTATTTTTCGTCGTCATTTTCAAAAACCTGCTTTCATTAATTTAAGGGTTGCCACCCAATTCTGATAAAATTGGCAACTGGCCTGTTGCCAACTATAATTAATCGTGCCCTGTGAATCACTAAAATAATGCTGTGGTTGCTGAATTGGTCGGTGTTGTTGCCGATCACGCCGATACTCTAACGCCAACGTTTCAGCCGCGTATTCGGGATGTCCGGTCACGTACACGGCATGTTGCGCCGGCGCCGCCAAGACTAATGGCCCCACTTGCGCATTGGCCGCAACTAGTTGTAGCGCAGTCGGTAATTCAGCCGGCAAGACCAATTGTGTCTGTCGCGATTGTGGCATCTTCAACTCGGCTGGCTGCGTTAACCCAGCCATCAATGGCGAGTCCCCGTCCACCATAGTTGCGGTATAAACGCCAAAGATTTTATTAGCAACAAGCCGTTTATTAATCCCAAATTGCAGATACAATCCAGCCTGGGCCGCCCAGCATTCAAACAGCGTCTGTCTGACATGCGTTTGCGCCCACGTGATGATCGTCTGTAATTCCGCCCAATAATCGACCGCCGTAAAAGGCAATTGTTCCACGGGAGCTCCAGTGACAATCAAACCATCAAAATGCTCAGCTTGAATCTGCGCTAATGTCACATAATTAGCTGCAATCGTCGCCCGGTCACTGCCCTTAAAATGATGGCTAGTGGGATACATGAAAGTCACCGCCACATCAGTAGGTCCCACTGCCAGTCGTTGTAAGAATTGTTGCTCCGTGACTTTTTTAGTTGGCATTAAATTCAAAATTAATACTTGAATGGTCGCCGGTGCTAATTTCGGCTGGCACCCTTGTGTTTGGGCCTTTGAAAGTCCATTCCGTGCAATCACCGTCAATTGACTAACCACCTTTCATTTTCCTTAAACGCAAAAAAGCTTTCGTCCGTTAATTCCTAAAATAGAAATTAACGGACGAAAGCTGACGCGTTACCACCGTTATTTATTGGCATCTCACAATACCAATCTCGACAAGTACCCGGCTTGTTCCGGATACTCCGCAAGTTATCGGTTGCAACCGCGTACGTAGCCTTGCTACCCGCACGATGACTCCGAGTTCATCTTCACGTCATGACTGATTTGCTCCTCACACCAACTCGAAGCTCTCTGGAAAACCCTCATTATCGCTACTTTTCTCTTCAACGTCTAATTTATTTTTAATTTAAAGTTAATCTATCACGATTACTTTTAATTGTCAACTCATCACAAAACAGCCCCCACATTTTAAAATTTTAACTTGACAGTATTTTTAACTGTGGCTATACTGAGTTCATTCGATAAATGAAAGCGAGGAACTGGAAATGACAAAGTTAGTACAATTCAACTTGAATCGTTCATGGCAAAGCCGGCAATTCAGATTGTAATTCCGTCAACACGGATACAATCTGGCAAACAGTTTGTATCTGTGCCGACTAACTTTGTTATCCAAAGAAGTCTGCATGGGTTTTAACACAGCAGGCTTCGGTTCCGTAAAGGGCAGACCAGAGCTTACTGGTTTGCCCTTTTTTTATTGGTCTAATTTAGTGACGCTGCCGTGCAGTTACGCTAGTCATGGTGATGGGGATGACCATCATGACTGGCATCATCCCCGCACTAAGCCGGCTAAGTTAACCTCCCCCCTTGCCCGAAAAAAAGAGTTTGAAATAATTAAGTTGAGGTGAACCACATTGAAACGTATGCTTGCATTTATTAGCGCTTTGGTCGTCTTCTTAGGTGTCGCTTTTGTCATGACGACCCAATCAGCCAAAAAAACCACTAGTTCAAAAAAGGTCCCCACAGTCGGGATATTACAATTGGAAACCCACCCCGCCTTAGACGCCATTCATCGCGGGATTCTGGCTGGATTGAAAGAATACGGTTATGTCCCTGGTAAAACCGTCAAGATTGATTATCAAAATGCGCAAGGTGATCAGAGTAATCTGAAAACAATGAGCCAAAAGTTCATTAATGAAAATGCGGACGAAACCATTGCCATTGCAACGCCCGCTGCCCAAGCCTTAGCTAACGCCGCTGGGAAACAAACGCCCGTAATTTTGGCTGGCATTACTGATCCAGTTGGTGGCGGTCTGATTAAAAGCAATACTAAGCCCGGCGCTAACATCACTGGGACTTCCGGTGAATCACCATTAAAGTCCCATTTAGACTTATTACGCCAGCTCGTCCCTAAAGCTAAGAAGATTGGGATTATCTATACCACTTCTGATCACGGTGGCGAATATAACGCCAAGAAGTTCGCTAAAATTTGTCGTCAAGCTGGGATTGCATACAAGCTGTATACCATTTCTAGCACCAACGATATGCAACAAGTTGCGGAAACGATGGCGTCGCAAGTTGATGCCGTCTACGCCCCCCAAGACAACGGGGTTGCCAGTGCAATGAAGACCTTGGTTTCAGTCACAAGTAAGGCTAATATTCCCGTGATTCCCGCCGTCGATACGATGGTTAAAGATGGCGGTCTCGCAACGCTTTCCGTTGACCAATATCAATTAGGTAAATTATCTGGTGAAATGGCGGCCCGGGTCTTACAAGGAAAAGCCACCGCAACCTATCCAGTTGAACTGATTACTAAAGGGAAAATGACGCTTAACTTAAGCGAAGCTAAACAATTAGGGCTTAAATTCCCAGCTAGCGTCTTGAAGGAAGCCAAACAGAAAGGGGTCATTTACAAATGAGTATGATTGTATCCAGTATTGGGCAGGGCCTCTTATGGGCCATCTTAGGCATTGCACTCTTTTTAACTTTTCGAATTTTAGATTTTCCAGATATGACCGTTGAAGGCACCTTTCCATTAGGCGCAGCGACCGCCGTAACCGCAATTGCGCATGGCATGGATCCCTATACCGCCACGCTATTAGCCTTTGTCACTGGAGCCGCCGCCGGTCTAATCACCGGGCTCTTATACACTAAAGGCAAGATTCCAATTTTATTAGCCGGTATTTTGGTGATGACCGCCTGCTTATCTGTCAATCTCCGGATTATGGGTAGCGCCAACGTCTCACTATTAGGCAAACAGACCATCTTTGCCAACCACTTTTTAGCCAGCCTACCCAAATACTTTGACAGTGTCTTTGTCGGGTTGGTCGTCATTGTCGTGGTCACCGTATTACTCATCCTGTTCTTACAAACTAATCTTGGTCAAGCCTTCATCGTTACCGGTGACAACCGGATGATGGCACGTTCAATTGGGATTAATACCGACAATATGACGATGATGGGCTTAATGGTCTCTAACGGGATGATTGGGATGGGCGGTGCCTTAATTGCGCAAAATAACGGCTATGCTGACGTCAACATGGGGATTGGGATTATCGTAATTGCTTTGGCTTCCATCATTATTGGCGAAGTCGTCTTCGGCGATTTGACCTTAAACCAACGTTTGATTGCCGTCACACTTGGTAGTATCTTATACCGATTCGTCTTATTAATCGTGTTACAACTCGGTTTCAGTACCAACGATTTGAATTTGCTATCCGCCATCATCTTGGCCGTTTGCTTGATGTTGCCACAGGCTAGTAAAAAGCTCCATCTCAATCATTTATTAAAGAAAGGGGTCGCTAAATATGACGAAAACTAAGACACCATTGCTGGCCTTAAAAGACATCGTGACTAAGGTGAACGTGGGCACCCCCAATGAAGTGATGATTCTCCGGCATTTAAACTTAGACATTTATAACGGCGACTTCGTCACAGTCCTCGGGTCCAATGGGGCTGGTAAATCCACCCTTTTCAATACGATCAGTGGTGAACTCCCCGTCAATGGTGGAACCATCGCTTTGAATGAACATGATATTACCTCCCTTTCCGTTGAAAAAAGAACTGCCTTTTTAGCCCGCGTCTTTCAAGACCCTAAAATGGGCACGGCTCCACGGATGACAGTAGCTGAAAACTTACTGTTGGCGAGCCAACGTGGTCAACATCGGACGTTGCGTTTAAGACGGTTAAAGCAACAACTCCCACATTTCAAGGACTTAACAGCAACTATGAATAATGGCCTATCGGAGCGCTTGAATACGGCGACCGAAAACTTATCCGGTGGTCAACGACAAGCATTAAGTTTCTTAATGGCAACTGCTCAGCGCCCGGACTTGCTCTTATTAGATGAACATACCGCGGCCCTAGATCCCAAAACGAGTGCAGAACTGATGCGGCAAACCAATGAACGCGTGACGCAAGAAAAGCTGACTTGTTTAATGATTACCCACCATTTAGATGATGCCCTTCAATACGGGAATCGTTTAATTGTCCTCGACCAAGGCAAGATCAAGTTTGATGTCCGGGGGGCTGAAAAAGCCCAACTCACCAAAGAAAAACTATTGACCTTCTTTGATACCATTGACTAACTGTGGCCCGCCTAAAAAGCTGTTTTCAGATTTGGTAGTGACTTACCAAACTTTGAAAACAGCTTTTTAGGCGTCTTTGCCCCCATTAAGCAAAGCCAGTATAAAAATCGTAATTGGTTTCGCTTTCAATTGTGCACAAGTAATGTTACGGTGAATTAGAACAGTTATAAACTAAATATTTGGAGGTTTTATCATGAAAGTTATCGTAGTTGGTTCTTCCCATGGTGGTTACGAAACGGTCCGCGGTATTTTAGCTGAACAACCTGACACTGAAATTCAATGGTACGAAAAAGGCGATTTTCTCTCATTCTTATCTTGTGGGATGCAGTTATACCTTGAAGGTACCGTCAAAGATGTTAACAGCGTGCGCTATGCAACGCCTAAAGCCATGACGGCCCAAGGGGTACATGTCTTTGTGGAACAAGAGATTACCAAAGTTGAACCAACAACACATACGGTCCACGTCGTCAACCACGTGACCGGGGCTGAACGTGATGAAACTTATGATAAATTAGTCCTCAGCGTTGGCGCCGTGCCTTTTGAATTACCAGTTCCTGGTCATGACTTAAAGCACATCTATGCCATGCGTGGTCGGGATTGGGCAATCAAGTTAAAGGCTAAGACCGTCGATCCAGATATTAAAAACGTGGTCGTCATTGGCTCCGGTTATATCGGTATCGAAGCCGCTGAAGTATTTGCCAAAGCCGGGAAACACGTTACTGTCATTGACTTATTGCCACGCCTATTGAGTCTATATCTCGATCCTGAATTTACTGAAGTGTTAACCACTGAAATGGCTGAACATGGGATTCAAGCTGCAACCGGTCAAAGCGTCAAATCCTTTGCGGGGGTAGCCGGTAAAGTGACTAAGGTCGTCACCGATCAAGGCGAGTATCCGGCCGACCTAGTTGTCTCAGCTGCTGGGATTCGGGCTAACACGGCGTGGTTAAAAGATACCATCGACTTAGATGCCCACGGTCTCATCACGATTAACGATTATTTGCAAACCAGTGATCCTGATATTTATGCCGTCGGCGATGCGACCTTAGTGCCATTCGCCCCAACTGGTCAGCCTAATCGGATTGCCTTGGCAACCAACGCGCGGCGGCAAGGGCGCTTTGCCGCTAAAAATCTGTTGGGTACCAAAATTGCCATGCCCGCTGTTTCAGGGTCATCCGCCCTATCTGTCTTTGATTACCATTTTGCTTCTACTGGTATCAAGGCCGGGACAGCTAAAAACTTTGACTTGCAGACCAAGTCAGTCCTAATCACAGATACGGCGCAACCAAAATTCGTCCCTACCGCAGCCGGCAATGCCAAAGTATGGTTCAAATTAACGTTTGATCCTGCCAATGGTCGTATTTTAGGGGCCCAAATCATGTCTAAAGCCAATGTAACTGCTAATATCAACACAATTGCACTTGCCATTCAAGCTAAGCTCACGGTTTATGATTTAGCTTATACTGATTTCTTCTTCCAACCCGGTTTCGACCGGCCTTGGAATATCATGAATGTGGCCGCCCAAGCAGCGGTTAAGGCCCTGCAATAGGCCGCCATCAAAACGAACTTTTAGTCCGCTTAATAATCAAAAGAAAACAGTTGCTGCAAGAAGTTCTCACTTCTTACAACAACTGTTTTGTTATGCCACGCGCTTTTTAGTACGCTATAACCCGCTATGATATCGATTGATGACCTGTTCAGCGATAACTATTAATCAACCCCTGGGTTCCTTGGTCACCCAACCCTTTGACGTCAACCATGACTTCATACAACCGTTTTGCTTGGGCAGTTGCGACTAAGTCCAAGCCCATCGCATCCGCTTCGGTTAACGCAATTCGCAAATCTTTTAAGAAATGCCGCGCAAAAAAACCGGGCGTATAA
Organism: Lactobacillus sp. CBA3606; assembly: GCF_002970935.1. Classification (NCBI taxonomy): domain Bacteria; kingdom Bacillati; phylum Bacillota; class Bacilli; order Lactobacillales; family Lactobacillaceae; genus Lactiplantibacillus; species Lactiplantibacillus kimchii. The sequence goes on from NZ_CP027194.1 coordinate 961,231, forward strand.
TCAGCTTTCAAAATACGAGGGACATAGTTTTCCATACTCCAGTTATCGGCCCCCCCACTGGATAAGGTGGCCAACACCTTTTCAGGATCTAATCCGGCCGCTTCCGTATAAAGGAGCATCTCCGTTAGGCCCGTCATCGTACCCGCAATCATGATTTGATTTGCCATTTTAGCATGCTGCCCGGTACCAGCCGCACCAAAATAATTAACTTTATGTCCCACCGCCTGGAACAATGGTAACATGGCGGTATAAGCCGCCTCATCGCCACCAACCATCACTGTTAAGGTTGCATTCTTAGCACCAATGTCACCACCTGAAACCGGTGCATCCAAGGCTTGAATACCATGTTTCTGCGCATAAGCCGCAATTTTCACCGCTAACTTCGGCTGACTGGTCGTCATATCGATGACCGTTTTACCAGCAGCTAGCTGACTAAAAATACCTTGCTCCCCAAAATAAACTTGTTCAACATCTTTCGGAAAACCAACCATTGTAAAGACGACATCACTGGCAGCCGCGACTGCGGCCGGCGTCGCTGCCCACGTCGCCCCTTGTGCCACTAAAGCATCCGTCTTACTTTTAGTGCGGTTATACACCGTCAACGTATGCCCAGCCGCCATCAAATTTTTGACGATTGCCGCTCCCATCACACCAGTTCCAATCCATCCAAGTTGCATCGTTTAATCACCTTTCTTAATCTGTTTTTGAACCCGTTGGCGCACAAAATGAATTACCATCGTCACGACAAAAGCGGCTAAGACGATTAGCCCAAAAGCGGCGGCTGGAATATCCCAACCAATCGCTGGAATCGAAACGAACAATTTAAACGCAATAATGACAATTAGTCCATACGCCATTGGTTCTAGTTCCGGAATCTTACGCATTAATCGCATAATAATCTCAGCGATGCCCCGCATGCACGCAATCCCAATCATGCCACCAATCAACACAATTACGGGATTATCAGAAATGGCTAACGACGCTAACACTGAATCAATTGAAAAAATAATATCCATCATTTCAATCTGGACAACGACGGACCAGAATTGACTGAGACCAAAAAAACGACGACCACGTGGCTTCCGCTCAGGTTTACTTTGGTGCTGGGTAAAGAAACGGTAGACCAAATAAATTAAATAGGCCGCGCCAAGCACCTTGATTTCCCAAAAGCTAATTAAATACGTGCCAATGCCAATAATTAAAAAGCGGAAAATATAGGCCCCCCACAAGCCATAAAACAATGATTTTTCACGTTCCTGCAAGTTATCCAGCCGTTGCGTCTGGGCTGCCAACACCACAGCATTATCCACTGACAGTAAACATTCAATAATTGCCAATGATAGAATCACTAACCAATCATTGGGGGAAGTGATCACCTGACTCCAATTAGCACCGCTAAAAAACGGGCCATATAACTGTTCAACAAAGTGTAGCACGTCGTGACCTCTTTTCAAATATAGTAACGCACCAATCAAGTATACCGATTATTATTAACATCATAATACAGATAGTTAATTTTATAAATAATCTAAACTAATTAGCAGTCCTAAATTGCGTTAATGGCAACTTAGGACTGCTAATTAGTTTAGGCGTTATTTTGACTGACCATAGCGAGCAATCAATTGACGTAACTGGTGCCCATCGGCTGCGGTACCAAAGGTCATTCGTAACCAATCTGGCCGTAAGCCGGTCCGCAGACTATAACCTTGGTGTAATAAGTAATCCGCCAAGCGGTCCGCTTGCGGATACTCAAAGAAAATAAAGTTTGCGGCACTCTGATCATAATGAATCTGTTGTTGATCGAAAAATTGTTGCCACAATTGCCGTTCAGCGGCATTTTTAGCAACCGTCGCTTGCAAAAAGGCCTGATCTTTTGCCGCCGCCACGGCTGCCACTTGGGTTAGGGTATTTAAATTATACGGTAACCGCACCGCCTGCATGGTGGGCACTAGTTGTGTTGAGAAGACGGCATAGCCTACCCGAAAATTCGCTAAGCCATACGCTTTTGAGAAGGTGCGCATCACGACCACATTCGGCCATTTTTCTGGCAAATGCAACGCCGTAATGGCTGCAGCATCCGTGGCAAAATCCAAATAGGCTTCATCAATTAGTACCATCGTGGTCGGCGGCACTTGTTGGACAAAAGCCGTGATTGCCGCCAAGCTTTCAACCGTCCCCGTCGGATTATTGGGATTACACAGCCAAACTGACTTTACTTGCGGGGTCACGGCGGCAGCTAAGGCCGCAAAATCGACTTGACCCGTCTTTAGGGTGGGCACGCTGACTAAGCTGGCCCCTTCAATTTCGGCATGTAACGCATATTCTGAAAAAGTTGGTGCCGAAACCAAGACTTGGTCCCCCGGTGCTAAAAAGGTTCGTGAGACCATCGCAATCATCTCATCGAGGCCGACACTAAAGACCAGTTGGGCTGGATCGACCGCTAATTGCTGCGCCAAAACACGTCGTAAAACGGTCGCATTACCATCAGGATAGCGATTACTCATCGTCCAATCCCAATTCTTAATCGCCGTGGCAACTTGTGGCGACGTCCCATACGGATTCTCATTAGCGGATAGCCGGACTAAATGCGATAGCCCTAACTCAGCTTGCAAAGTTGCTAATGGCTTTTCTGGAAGATACGGTTGGAGTTTTCGAACACTTTCCTTCATATAATAACCCCCTCTTAACGATTCTTGATTTCAGGCCGATCTTTAAAGTCGCTCATTTCACCTTCACGTTTAGCGAGTTCAACTTTAATCTGGTCAAAGCTCACCCCTCGTTGCACGAGTAAAACTAAAACGTGATAAAACAAATCAGCGGTTTCATAAACTAGGGCATCATCGTCAGGGTTCTTAGCGGCTACCACAACTTCAGTTGATTCTTCGCCCACCTTTTTTAAGATTTTATCCAATCCTTCGGTAAACAGATAGTCGGTATATGACCCCTTTTTAGGTGTTTTTTGACGATCAGCGATTAATTGATATAAAGCTTCCATATCTTGCATCATTATCATCCTCTCTTATCTTGAATCGTTTGAAAAAAGCAACTGGTGTGACCGGTATGACAAGCCGGACCTGCAGGATTAACGGCAATGAGTAACGTGTCATTGTCACAATCCAACTTGATGCTGACAACAGTTTGGCGATTGCCACTCGTAGCCCCTTTATGCCACAACTCTTGCCGTGACCGGGACCAGAACCAGGTTTCACCAGAAGTCAGCGTCCGCTGATAGCTTTCGGCATTCATCCAAGCCACCATCAAGACGGCCTTAGTCTGCGCATCCGTTACGACGGTTGTGACGAGGCCTTGGCCTTTTTCAAAATCGGGTTTTGCTGTCATCTAACCACCACGCCTTTCGCTTTTAAAGCTTGTTTTACTTGACCAATTGTCAATTCACCATAGTGAAAAACTGACGCTGCTAAGGCCCCATCGACTGGGGCCTGTTGAAAAACAGTCACAAAATCAGCTAGTTGACCAGCGCCACCCGAAGCAATGATTGGCACAGCCACCGCTGCGCCTAATTGCTGATACAGCCGCAAATCAAAACCGGCCTTAGTCCCATCGCAATCCATGCTGGTAACGAGTAATTCACCAGCACCTAAAGCGACGGCTTGCTTAGCCCACGCCACTGCTGACAATGCCGTTTTCTGTTGCCCACCATGCGTATAGACACGATAGTCCTGTGCTTGATCGTCCCAAGCCACATCAATTGCCACAACAATACACTGATTACCAAATTTTTCAGCTCCGGCGGCAATAAGTTGTGGGTCAGCAACCGCCGCCGAATTAATGGCAATCTTATCCGCCCCCGCACGTAACAACCGTTGCATATCGGCAACACTGCCAATCCCGCCACCGATGGTTAACGGCATAAAGACCTGGGCTGAAACCTGTTCAACTAAATCAACCATCGTTTTACGGTGTTCATTCGTTGCAGAAATATCTAAAAAGACCAATTCATCGGCGCCTTGCTGTTGATAGGCCGCCGCAATCGCCACCGGATCCCCCACATCCGTTAGATTGACAAAATTAACCCCTTTTTTTACCCGCCCAGCTGCCACATCTAAACATGGAATTAATCGTTTTGCGAGCATTTGTCAACCTCCGCTAGGGCCGCTAACGTGACGGTCCCTTCATACAAGGCTTTCCCAATAATGGCGTCTTGAATTCCCATTGCCTGTAGCGTTTGGATATCGGTAATATCCCGAATCCCGCCACTGGCAATGAGTGTTGCTTGTGGTAACTTGGCTTTAAGTGCGGCCAATAAGGTGATATTAGGCCCCTGCATCGTGCCATCGCGCGCCACATCCGTCACGACAAACTGTTTGGCACCACTCGCCATCATCGTTGCCATCAAAGTACTCATCTTTGTTTGGGATTGTTCTAACCAACCATTAATTGCAACTTGACCGTGATTACCATCCATCCCAATTACAATGCGGTCGGCGCCAAAATCAGCCAGTAAGCGTTGCACCAAGGCCGGCTGGGTTAATGCCGCCGAGCCGATGATCAACCGGTCAACCCCTAACTTTAAGTAACGGGCAGCTAAGTCATAACGACGAATTCCGCCGCCCAGTTCCAAGGTGCCTGTAAAAGCTTGCCGAATCGCCGTGATGGTCGCCAAATTTTCTGGTTGTCCTGACTTGGCACCATCTAAATCAACTAAGTGTAATTGTGCTAATCCCGCAGCTTGGATCTGCTGCGCTTGTTGCACCGGGTCGGCATTAATGAGGGTCGTCTGGGTAAAGTCCCCCTGATACAAGCGGACACTTTGCCCGGCTTTTAAATCAATTGCTGGAAAAATCATTTGCACTCACCATTTTCTTAAAAGTTGCTAACTGGTCTAAGCCAACTTGTCCACTCTTTTCAGGATGAAATTGCATCCCAATCACGTTTTGTTTTTGCACGATACTTGGCACCGTCACGCCATGTTGGACGCTGGCGACAATCTGATTAGCTGGACTAACGGCATAATACGAATGCACAAAATAAGTATACGCACCGTCAATGCCAACAAACGGCGTTGTCGGTCGTTGGACGTGGTTCTCATTCCAGCCCATTTGTGGTACTTTCACCCCTAAATCGGTTGGCAAGGCGGCCACGTTCCCGGTTAATAAGCCCAGACCGGGATGCACTCCATATTCAGTGCTGCTCTCAAATAACAACTGCATGCCCAAACAAATCCCGAGCATCGGTTTACCATCACGGCCCAAGCGTTGCAATACCGGGACAAGTTGCCGTTCGGTCAAAGCCTGCATGGCGGCTGCAAAAGCTCCCACACCGGGTAAAATAACGGCTTCTGCTTGAGCTAAGACGGTCGGATCAGCGGTTAAAACCGTCGGTACCTTTAAATACGTCAAAGCTTTTTGAAGATTGCGGGTATTACCCGTATCATAATCTACAATTGCAAACATCTAAATCACACCCTTGGTGGAATTGACCCCGATAATATCTGGATTAACCGTGACGGCTGCCCGCATCGCTCGACCGAAGGCTTTGAACAAACTTTCAATTTTGTGATGTGTATTGCGGCCATATAAGATCCGCGCATGTAAATTCATTTCGGTCGCAAACGCCACGGCTTGAAAGAAATCTTCAATCGTTTCCGTATCGAGACCGCCTAAGCGGGGGTTAGTTAATTCTGCATCAAAGACCAAATAAGAACGGCCGCTCAAATCCACACTGACTTGTCCCAGCGTTTCATCCATTGGAACAAATTCAGTCCCATAGCGTTCAATCCCGACTTTGTCACCCAAGGCTTGTTTGAAACATTCGCCTAAGACAATCCCAGTATCCTCAGTCGTATGGTGCGGGTCAACATCTAAATCCCCATGTGCTTTGACAACCAAGCCAAAGCGCCCATGTTTCGCAAATAACGTGAGCATGTGATTCAAAAAGCCAATGCCGGTATCAATCTGAATACCACTTTGTTCATCCAAATTTAAGCTAATTTCAATTTGCGTTTCTTTAGTTTCACGCTTAATCGTTGCTTGTCGCATCTGCTTGACCTCCTAGTCGTAATACGTATCAAAGCGGGCTTCAATCGCACGCGCATGACCTTCTAAGCCTTCGACCCGTGCTAATGTCGTAATTGCATCCGCTTCTTTAGCCAGTGCCGCACGCGTATATTGCACAAACGAGGTTCGTTTGACAAAGTCGTAGACCCCTAATGGTGAAGAAAACCGGGCCGTCCCACTGGTTGGTAAGATATGATTAGGCCCCGCCACATAATCTCCCAGCGGTTCCGAGGCGTAACGGCCTAAGAAGACTGAACCCGCATTTTTAATCAAACTCAAATATTGTGTTGGATTTTCCAATTGTATCTCTAAATGTTCTGGTGCCACCGTGTTCATCAGGTCAAACATTGCCGTCACTTGATCCACCACTGCGATGAAGCCTTTATTATTAACCGCCGCCGTCGCGATCTCCCTTCGTGGTAAAACTTTCAATTGTCGCGTCACGTTATCACTAACAGCTTGGGCTAATTTAGAACTATCGGTAATTAGAATTGGCCGTGCCAACGGATCATGTTCTGCTTGGCTGAGTAAATCAGCCGCTAACTCACGTGGATTAGCACTATCATCTGCAATAATCCCGATTTCCGATGGGCCAGCCACCATATCAATTGCGACCTGACCAAAGACTTGCTTTTTCGCCGTTGCAACGAAGACATTCCCCGGACCGATAATCTTATCCACTTGTGGAATTGATTCAGTCCCATAAGCTAAAGCCGCAATCGCCTGGGCACCGCCAACTTGATAAATCGCATCGACGCCCGCAATTTTAGCCGCCGCTAACACCGCCGGATTAATCCCCGCTTTTTGTGGCGGTGTGACCATAATAATTTCATTCACGCCTGCAATCTTAGCCGGTAAGGCACTCATCAAAATAGTCGATGGATAAGCGGCGGTCCCACCTGGCACATAGAGCCCGACCCGATTCAAGGGTAATAATTTTTGTCCCCGTAAGACCCCTGGTTGTTCCGTATCCATAAAACCAGTCGCCTTTTCCTTCTCATGAAAGCTCGTAATGTTACGCTTGGCTAACATTAATGCCGCTTTCACTTGGGGGTCTAATTGCTCATATGCCGCATCAATAGTCGCCGTCGATAACTTAAACGCCTCAATATCGACTTGATCAAATTGCTTTTCATACGCTTTTAAAGCCGTATCGCCCTCTTTAATCACCCGGGCAATAATTTTTTGAACGGCTAAACCAACTTTTTCATCTGTTAATTGTTGCGTTTTAGTTTGGACCAGTTTTTTTAAGGTCGCTAAATCTTCATTAATAATTTTCATGACAAACACTCCTTTGGTTGTTCCACGACTGTCGCTAAGCGATCGACCAACTCATAAATAGCGCTTTGATGCTGTTTCAACGCCAAGCGGTTCACGACTAAGCGGGTCGAGACCGTCTGTAAATAATCATAAATCTGTAAGTGGTTCTCACGAATGGTGGTTCCGGTCTCTGTAATATCCACAATGGCATCCGCCAACCCGGTTAGCGGCGCTAGTTCCACCGAACCTTCAATCTTAATAATCTCCACATCTTGCCCCAATTGATCAAAATAGCGCTTCGTAATTAAGGGATACTTCGTGCCAATAATTTTGCGTTTGGGCGCTTGCGGATCAAAATCTGCCGTTGAAGCTAAGACGAACTGGCACCGGCCGACACCCAAGTCCAACAATTCATATTGCGTGCTCTGGTGTTCAATCAAAATATCACTGCCGACGATCCCAATATCGGCAGCCCCACGTTCTAAAAACGTGGTCACATCAGGGCCTTTCGCTAAAATAAATTCATAGGGTTGCGTTGTGGAATCAAAGATCAAGCGCCGTTGCTTATTACGGACCAGCGAACAGTCAATCCCGGCTTGTTCTAACAACGGCAACACTTGTTGTTCAACGCGCCCCTTAGTCAATGCAATTTTTAAACGTTCTGCTGTCATAATTAAGCCCCTTTTGTCAAATCAACCAACGTTGCACCCATTTGTTGCGCTTCCACTCGTGCTAGCGCCAACGTCGGTGCCAAACTTAAAGTTGCATTTGGTTGGGCGGCTAGTCTTTTTTCAGCTTGCGACCATTGGGCTGGTTCAAAGTATAGTAATTGTTTAGCCGGTGGTGTCGTCGTATCAAGCGCCAATTCCGTCAATAAATCAACATCTAAGCCCATCCCGACGGCTGGTTCACTTTGTGCTTGGAAGTTCGCCAGTAGTTGGTCATAGCGACCACCGCTGAACAAGTAACCGGCACCAGCTTGTGAATACCCCCGAAAGGTCAAGCCGGTATAATATTTTTGTGGCGCTTGACTACTCAAATCCAGTGACACCGCCTGATTCGGCATGGTACGTTGCATCCACGCAACGACCGCGCGTAAGCGTTCGATACTTGGCTTAACGCTGGCCGGTAATGGTGCGGCCGTTAGCTGGGCTAAAATCAACGCCGGCTTGCCAAACAACCGTGGCCATTTTTGTAAGAAGTCATATAACGGTTCAGCTTGATAGGTCGCAATCAACGCATCATATTGTGGAATCTGCTTATTGAACAAGGCCTGCTTAATGGCAGTTTGCCGGGTCACATCCGTCGTCAGGCTCGCCACGACTTGTTGGGCGAACTGCGCATCGCCAAGTTCGATTTCAACGGCATCGGCGATTAGCGCCGTACTCAATTGATTCGCAATCGTGAGACATTCCAGTTCAGCCTTAATCGAGGCATACCCGATTAGCTCAACCCCCGCTTGCGTCATTTGGTTATAAGAACCTGACAACCGCCGACTCACTCGGAAAATATCGCCAACGTAGCCAAATTTTTGGGGTAATGGAATCTTAGTCGCACTCAGAAAACGCGCAATTGGCAACGTTAGATCCGGGCGTAACACCAACGTCTGCCCTTCCGCATCTAATAACCGATACATTTGGTAGCTGCCCATTTGGTAAGGATCAAAGACCGCTTGATGCTCTAATAATGGTGTGGCAATGGCCGCTAAGCCTCGCTGTCTAAAATGGGCCTGAATCACCGCGATTAATTGCTGTTTTCTGGCTGCCCGCCGACCAAATTCATCGCGAGTCCCAAGTGGTAAAAGATTACTTAACATTGTCAATCCTCCTTAACTTTCGTTCGCCTAGTTTAATTTAAATAAAAAAACGCCCCATTAGCAAAATTGCTAAAAGGACGTTTAACCGTGGTTCCACCTTAATTCGTTACCAGCTCACACTGATAACCTCATGTTGACTGATTGTCAACTTGGATAACGAAACCATTCGGCTAAGGCTAATGCGACAGGTTCACCTTAGCAGTTCATAGATGTGGGTTCGCTGATAATATCTGCCCGGTTCTCAGCTATCCGGACTCTCTGGATGAGGAATTTATCAGTTACTTTTTCTAATCAGAACTTTTTATTAAATTTTAATTAGTTGTTTAATTTAAAATTCATTTTAGTGGTCAAAAACTCATTTGTCAACCATTAATTAAAGCAATTGCTAAATGTTGCCCGTGACCAACGCTTTGAATATCATGCGCATCAGAACCGTATATTAGCGGTATACCACGTTTTTTAGCCCGTTCTAAGATTTGATGACCGGGATAAAAATCATTACAAAATGGTTTAAATAAACCAGCCAAGTTTAAATCAATTTCACGATTTTGCCATTTTATCTGATCTAAAATCTCATCAACCAAAGCGAGATTGGTCGCATCTAAAGGCGCCGTTAAGTTAAAACGGTCTTGAAACTTGCGAATTAAACTCATATGACCAATACGTTGCGGCGCAGTCGGACCTAAATCAGCGACGACCGAAGCCAAAACTGTTTGATAATACTGATTGAACAGCACTTGCGGTTGGTTGAGCCATGCTTCAAACCCAGTTTCAAAATCCGTCAACGTATCATCCAAACACCAAAATTTTTGATCCGTGCCCCGCATAAAATGCACTGACAAAATGTTTTCTTGCGTTTGTGGCCCATATTCATTTAAAAATGCCCGCGTCCATGCCACCTGATCCGGCAAGAAATCCACTTCGAAACCAACGGAAATCGCTAATTGACTGGCATATTTCTTTTGTAATGCCCGCGCCAGCTTTAAGTAATCGGGGACCAGCGCTAACGGCAACGATGCCGTGGTAAAGCCAGTTAGCTGTCCCGCATATTGTTGCTTAAAATCCGGCGGTAACGGGGCATGTTCCGTAATGCAATACTTCTGCATTCCCAATTGAATCGCACGTTGAATCATTTTTTCAGTGGCTTCACCACTACCGTGCGGACATAGTTCAGTATGTGTATGACCATCCATTAACATGTTGTTCAGCTCCTTTTAAAGTTAGCCTATGGTACTAATTGCCCATAATTCAAACACATCTACTACCAAATAGCAATCGGTTTTAAACGTAGTTGCCCCACTTTTACCCGTTTTGACCCCAAATAAATCACTAAATTTTCACTAATTTAGTTATATTATGAGAAAAAAAGACTTATTAACCATCATTCAGTCATACTTCTCCGTTACAATAAGGCTAACCAATCATCGGGGGATATCACATGCAAATACTGATCACCAAACTCTATCAACTTGGCTTATCAAGCCAGATCGTCAAAACTTTATTGGAACCCGTTCATATTATTATTCTCGGCTTACCTTTTATAACATTATTAATTGCCATGATCATTTTAAGTCTCCAATTACACACGCAATCAACGTTGACTGAACGCAATATTATCAGCACGTATTCGTTCATTTGGTACCTGTCAGCGGCCTATTTACTGATTATCTTGCCGTTACCTTCGCGTCGTGCAGTCGCCAGCTTAACGTCGGCCGAATACAACTTACAACCGTTTTTCTTTTTAAGTCAATTAAAGCTTTTAACTGCCTTTCAATTTAGTGATCCTAGCACTTGGCTGGCAGCATTCAAATCGTCAACTTTCTTCCAACCCTTCTTCAATGTCATCTTTTTCATGCCGATTGGCGCTTACTTAAAATGGCGCCATCACTGGCCGCTTTGGTTAATTACGTTAACCAGCTTTGCGATTTCATTATTCTTTGAAACGACCCAGCTCACTGGCCTCTATGGTTATTACACTCGCGCTTATCGCATGTTTGATGTCGACGACTTGATGACTAATACATTAGGTGGTTGGGCTGGCGCCGTGGCTTTAAGTTTCATCCCACATCGTTGGCGTGAAACCGACCACTCGACGCGCTTAGATTCGCAGACCCATCCGATTAATTGGCGCCGTATTTTGGCTCTAGTGATTGATTGGCTTGCCATCGCCGGCTTTGATGTTATCTATTTCGTCCTGGTTAAACACTTTGCTTGGCCGTTAACCCATGACTTCCGTTGGTTATACCTAGCCGATATCGTTCTCTTCTTCTGGCTACCAGCAACCTTTAATGGTGGCAAAACCCTCGGCGGCTGGCTTATGAACAGTCGCCTAGTTGCAAGTGATGGGCAACCCGCCCGTGGTTGGCAGTTAGTCATCCATTATGCCGGCCTCTATCTAGTAAGCTTACCCTTGCTATTCCTAGATTTGTGGCTGTTTAATCGCCTGGGTAACGTCCCTAGTGCGGCTTTGAATCGACTCGATATTTACTTGGTCATTGTCTCCCTGATGCTGTTGATTATTAGTTATGATCTTTTACTAGCTTTCTTCAGTCGCAAGCATCAGCTCTGGTGTGAACGGCTTAGTCGCACCACGGTCGTCTAAATAGCGCTTTACGTTGACCCGTAAAACATGTTAAATTTAGAGTAAATCAAACTTCTGGAAGTAAGCAAATGATAAAAGTACAAGCACTAAGCGACGATTTTCGCTGGGTCGCAGTAAACAACTATACCGATAACGATTATCAACAACTGGTTAATGAAGAACACGTCACCGATGAAATGCTAGGTTATGCCACCGACCGTAACGAACGGGGCCGCTTGGAATACGATGACAAGAGTGCCATCACAACCATTATTTTTGATGTTGTCACGAAGAATACCGATGAAGGCACTCATACCGCCCAAGTCAGCTTTATGTTAGTCGACCACACGCTCTTGACCTTTACCACTGACCACACAGCGTATGTCGATGATTTGTTAGGCGATATTATTGATGCGGATTGGGAAAAAGTGAAGCATCCGTTTGATTATATTTTCGATGTCTTGTATCAATTGTCCCGGCAGTATTTTCAGGCTATTAACACCATCAATAAGGAACGCCAAAATATTCAATTAAAAATGCAAAAGCAAATTCAGCGGTCCGTTATTTTACAATTGATGGAATTAGAAACCACCCTAGTCTATTTTTTGACCTCTTTAAAAACGAATAACGACTTGTTGCAATCCCTCAAACGGTTTGCACCCATTAAATTTTCGACAGCCCAAAAGGAACGCCTAGACGACATCATTGTTGAAGCACAACAAGGGCTGGAAATGGCGAACATTGCTTCTGATATTATTGGTCGGGTTTCAAATGCCTACTCAAATATTTTAGATAACAGTCTGAACAACACGATGTGGTTATTAACCATTTTTTCAATCGTTTTGACCATTCCAAATATTGTTTTCGGCTTTTTCGGTCAAAACGTGGATCTCCCATTTATGAAGAATCCTTTTGGTTGGGAAATTACCGTCCTAATCACGATTGGCCTTTGTGTCCTAACCATTTGGCTATTACGCCGCAACTCGTTTCACAAATAACGCATTTGACCATTAGGAGGTCTTTACAAATGCCTAGTCGGATTCCAGTTACTGATACCGCTGATTATATTAGTCAGGCGGCCCCCCAGGCCCAGCCGGTGCTCCAAGCCTTGCAACAATTGATCACCACTGAATTACCGCAAGCCACGCCTAAAATAAAGTGGCACCTGCCATTTTATGACCTGGACCAAAAATACGTGAGCATTGCTGCATATAAAGCCCATGTCAGTCTCAGTATTTCAGCAGATTTATCGCCAGCCGTACTGGCAACTGCCAAAGCAGCAGGCTACACAACTGGTCAAAAGCGTTTAAACATTGCTTTTGATCAGCCGATTCCGGTGGCCTTGGTCACAGCGGTCTTAGATTTATTAAAATAACTAGCCGTTTTATGTCATTGATTACAGCGTGGGTCACTTGCCTGGACAATTCTGTCCTGGTAAGTGACTTTTTTACTGGCTAGATTTTCAGCCAGTTTAAGCTAGCGTTTGCGTTTAGTCTGCCCATAACAAAAAAGCACTGTAAAACCGTATTGGTTTTACAGTGCTAATTCATGATTGGCTATTTAAGCAATTAAACCGCTTATTGCATGTGCAGTAAGCCTAACTTATCTAAATGTTCCGCAATCTGAACTGAGTTCCAAGCGGCACCCTTTAGTAAGTTATCCGAAACATCCCATAAATGGAAGGCTTTTGGTGTTTCTTGATCTGGACGCACGCGGCCAACAAAAGTGTCCTTTGACCCTTCAGCATTATGTGCCAATGGGTAAATCTGATTAGCTGGATCATCTTGCAATACAATGCCAGGTGCCGCCGCTAAAGCAGCCTGAATACCTTTGACATTAGCTTGATCGTCTTCAACCTCAAAGTAAACTTCTTCTGAATGACTAACGGGGACCGGAATCCGGACACAAGTTGCGGTGACCTTAATCGCCTTACTATCCATATCGCCGCCACACATAATCTTCTTGGTTTCATGAATCATTTTCCATTCTTCATGCGTATAACCGTCTTCTTCAAAGACATCAATCTGTGGCAACGCATTGAAAGCAATTGGATAATGTTTCTTTTCACCAGCTACGGGCAAGATATGGGCTTCCATATCCTTGCCATCGAGATAAGCTTGCGTCTCATCTCGTAATTCTTGGAGGGCCCGATTACCCGCACCGCTAACTGCTTGATACGTTGAAACGATCACACGCTTCAAGCCATATGCTTTACGGATTGGTTCCAAGGCGACTACCATTTGGATTGTTGAGCAGTTAGGATTCGCAATAATCCCATGATGTTGATACAACGCATCTTCGTTAACTTCTGGAACCACTAATGGCACGTTCGGGTCCATCCGAAAAGCACTGGTGTTATCAACTACCACGGCTCCACGCTTAACTGCTTCGGGAGCAAATTTCTTTGAAACTGACCCACCAGCTGAAAAGAGCGCTAAATCCACGCCTTCAAATGATTCTGGGACCGTTTCTTCAACCGTCAAGTCTTGACCGTTGAATTTGAGTTGCTTACCCGCTGACCGACTTGATGCTAAAAGTTTAACCGAATTAACCGGCAAACTCGTTTGTTCAACCATTTTGATCATCCGGGCACCAACTGCGCCAGTAGCACCGACAATCGCGACGTTATATCCACTCACAATGAAGACCTCGCTTTGATAGTTATTGAAACTTTATTATAGCACAATTTCAATCGTTAGAAACTTATGAGACCATTTCGATGACCTTCGTTAAACTAATGCTCATTTGGCGTATACTAACCTTAGCTCATTAACTGAAAGGTGATGGTCAAAATGTGCACTAGCTTAACTTATACCAATCTTGATCAGCAGCATTTTTTTGCCCGGACCATGGATTTTCCAACGACGACCCCATGGCGCCCCATCTTCTTGCCACGTCACTATTCCTGGCAGACCGGGCTAACAACTCAGCGGACCACGCAACTTGCCATCCTAGGCGGTGGTCGTTTACCTGCCCACTTTTCCACGCCACTAATGGCTGACGGCCTAAATGAAAGCGGTATCTCGTGTGCTGAACTCTATCTACCACATGCCGTCCATTATGCGACGCAGACCCGCTTAGACCAAGTCAATTTAACCCCGCAAGACTTCATCTTGTGGGCTTTAGGTGAACACACGACACTGGCCGCCATTGTGGCAGATTTGCCTCACGTTAATCTAGTTGGTCAAACTTGGGGGGCGGCACCAGCCGTTTACCCTTTCCATTGGGTCTTAAGTGACCAAAGTGGTCAAAATCTAGTGATTGAACCCACGGGTGGCCCGCTAACCGCGCAAGTAAATCCCAGTGGCATTCTCACTAATACGCCTATTTTAGCCACCCATTTGAGTCGTCTGAATCGGATGTTACACGTTGCCGGCACTGCTTTTAATGCTCAAACACAAGTTGCGGCCAAAAATTGGCTGGCAACCAAGCAACCTCTGCCCACCGGTAGTATTCCCACGGAACGCTTTGTGCAGATGGCAATTCGTCGTTGGGGCACCCCCACTTTATCTGCGGCAGCCACGGTGCCAACCATTTTGACTTGGCTAACCGCTGTCAGTCTGCCCTATGATCCTGCTCGTCGCAATCAAATTAGTCACAACTATACGCATTATCACGGTCTCATTAACCTAACTACCCAGACTTACTACTTCCGACCGCGCACGACACAACGGCTACAAACCATTGCGTTAACCCCAACTATGATTACGCGCTGGACCCGGCCCAAAGTCTATCCAGCCGATTAAATTAGCCTGAAAAAAAGACATTTGGCTTACTCGCCAAATGTCTTTTTGATCGCCTTAACGTTAATGGCGTTGTTTTAAAAACCGGTCAAATTGATCGGCAATTTTTTGTAACACCACGGGATCGTGGAGGTCGGCTTGCGTGGCTTGCTGGTCACCTGTCACGTCACTCACAACTTGTAAATAACCAAATAACACTTGGCTAGGATCCAGATGGTACTGTTGGGCAATCTTGACCGCTAAATCATAACGGTCCGGACCCAATAAAGCAGCATAATTAGGCATGATGTCCTCCTTTCGATAATTCGAGTTGCTTACTCATTCTTAAATAGGCAAAGAAATGAAAAATAATGCCGCCGGCTAATAACACTGCGCCAACCCAGACTGACCAGAAAGTTAATAAAATCGCCATGCCATAAATTGTGACACTCCGGACAGGATCAAACTTAATCGCCGCATAGAATTCACTGGAAACAGCAGTATTTTTTAATTCTTGGTGCCGATGCAAATAGGCGTACATGAAATAGAATGTGGCCGAAATAAACAAAGCGACTAAGTCATAAATGATAAACGCCGTCTGCATATCGGCACGATTGCCACTGGTTAGGGCATCCGCAACCAAGGACATTGGATAATCTAGTAACGTGATGCTAAACAGCATTAGTAAGTTTAAAATATTAACATTCCGATCAATCCGTTTTAGCATACTAAAATAATCATGGTGAAATAACCACAATGTCCCAACATAAAAGTACGAGAATGCATAGGACAAGAATAACGGCCATTGCGCTAACAATGACGGCAACAACTGGCCTGGATGATAAGCTGGAATATGAAACTCTAACACCAAAATCGTAATTAAAATGGCAAAAATACCATCACTAAACGCTTGAAACCGATCCGTCTTCATGGCAACGCCCTCCCACAATCAATCCAGAATAGCACAAAACGACGCGCAATGTCGGAATTAACTTTTACACCCTTCACCCAGTTTTAAAATAGGTCACTGCCTATACTAATTATATGGTATGATATTAAAATCAACGACGAGGGGACGTCATATTAACATGGGAAAAATGCTCAAATTGAAGTTTTTATACTTAGGATTCTGGCTTTTAATTAGCTTGGCCAGCATTGCTGTATTACCAAACATGTCCACTTTTTTAGAGTCACATCAAACCACCACCCGTGATCAGATTCACGCCACTAAGTTAGTTCAGTTACAGAATAATTGGGGACACCATTTATCACGTACAAAGCCGGTAACAATGGTTTTTAACAATCCAAAAACCACTTTATCACGGCGTCAACAAGCTAGCATTCAACGGCGTTTAACCGCAATTGAACAAAAAGCTGATTACTATCGCATTAAACAGCTCCGCACCAGTACAACTTCACCTAACGATCGTCAGTTATTGACCGCCAAAGACGGCTCAACCGTGCTCGCTGTCGCTGCGATTGATACGCGCCAAGCAGATTTACCCATTGTTGCTAAAGAATTAGCAGCTGCGATTCAAATTACCGGACTAAAAACCGCTGTTACCAGTCCTGAATTAGACACGCTGAATCAGCAGCGCACCCAGCAACACCAAATCCGCTTGATTCTCGGGCTAGTCTTAGGGAGTGCCTTCCTATTACTGGCACTGATTTTCCGTTCCGTTCTGATCCCGCTGATTAACCTTTTAATTCAAACGGTCGGACTCGTCGTTACGACCAGTGTGGCCGCCAACGCTAGTCAACACTGGCACTTACCAGTCACCAGCAACAGTAGCTTACTCGTTGGCCTAACTGGATTACTCCTGAGTACCGGGCTAACTTGGACCTATATGCAGGTTTATTTAACGTCGGGACGCTCAGCTACCACCCCTTTACGCCAAATTCGTCAAACTTGGGGGCTGCCACTAATTACCTTGGCAGCCATGACCCTCGGGCTTAGTTGGACCCCTTTCTTAACCTTGGCTTCAGCTTGGCTCATGACCTTGACCATCGTGATTATGACTTTAGCGACGCTTACCCTCAATGAAGGCTTTGCGACGTTATTATTACCAGCTGAACTCCACTGGCCGGGGACGCACGCCTGGTCACATTGGTCAAAAAATGCTTGGGGACAATTAAGTCGTTACGGCCAACGTTGGCCGTTGGGGGGGATTTTAGTGACCCTCCTAATGCTAATTTTGGGGTTGAGTTTAGGCCGCCCTTTGACTGACGCCAATCGGGTCACCCCAACACTGGGAACCCAATTAGTCACTGCTCACTTTGGGCCCGGGGCCGCCACCAAAACGACCCTCTATTTAGCGACGCCCACTAAGCTGACGACTCAAACTAGCTTACAAGCCATTGATACTTTAACAACTAAATTACAACAAATCCCAGGGATTGCAACGGTGACGTCGGTGACCCAACCCACCGGTAAACGACTAACGGGGTACTATGTTGAGACGCAACTCAAGCTAATCAACACAAACTTAACCGTTAATCAACAGACTTTGAGACACTTGCAAAAAGACTTAACTACCAATCAAGCGGCCATTACCGCAACCGCCCTTGATACCCAGCTAACTGATTTGCAAACCTTACAAACCAAGTTGGCCCAATTAGCCACTTTAAACGATACCATCGCCCGCCATTTAACACGTCTGACCGCTGATGAAGTCGATCCGATGACACAACCAACTTTAACGGCACAACTGACGATGGCGACCGACTTAATCACGACCATTACTGACTTAACCACCACGATTCAAACCGATCAAACGGCTTTACTGGCGACACTTGCAACAACGACCCAGCAACTCACAACAATTCAACAAAGTCTCACCCAGACCATCGACCAATTAAAAACGGTCACTGATTCAATTACGGCGACCAATGCTTATCTGACCGCCTTAAAGACAAGTCAAGCTGGCAAACTGTTCTACCTAACGCAATCAGCACGGCAAGCACCTATTTTTAAGACCAGCTTAGCAACCAATGTTAGCCAAACAGCAAAAATCACTCAGCTAGTCATTACGTTTAAGACCGCCGCAACTGATCCAGCCAGCTTTGCAACACTTAAACAAGTTCAACAGACTGTTCAAGCCGCACAATTAGCATCGCCGTTAGCTCATGCGACCGCCACTTATAGCGGCGAACCTGAACAACAGGCCACTAACCATCAGCAGTTAACCACGCACGCTTGGCAATGGGCCTTAGTGACGTTACTCCTCATGGCTAGTTGCCTCTGGCTAGGCTACCGTTCATTAGTCATTAGTGGTTATTTGACGACTGGCTTGGTCCTCATGATTGCTGCTAGTCTGGGCGTGACGCAATTTATTTACGCGCATTGGCTGCCCACGCTGTCAATCCCGTGGTTAGCCCTAGGGTGGAGTAGTCTCTGGCTAAGTCTGCACTGGATTTTAGTCAGTCTGACCCTGATTGACCGTCATAATTGGCGTAACATCGCAACTGAACATACTTGGCCGCAACAATTTTATCGTTGTAGTCAGCGTATCTGGCCGTTAATACTCTTAGAATTAAGTGGCTTGGTACCCATGCTTTTTCTATCAGATATGACCCTAGCCGCAACTGGCCTGATGACCACCTTAGGAATCGGCCTAATCCAGTTAAGCCTGCCATTAATCCTACCAGGGCTACTGACTTGGACCGTTCGGCCGCCGCAACTCAATCCCAAAAAATGGTTCCATTCTACTGACGCTTAACCTAAAAAGCGACCAACGCTGATTAATTCAGTGCTGGTCGTTTTTAGGTTTTCCAACTAAAAATAGACTTGCTCAATAACGACGTCCCAACCAACGCCCAAATCCAATCAAACTACCCAATAACATTAATCCAATTGCCATGACCCAAACAACTTGATGACTTGCTTCAGCTGTTTGCGGTAATTTACCGGGCTTAGTTGCTGCCGGCGCATTATCTTGCCCCGTTACTGTTGTACTTGGTTGCCCTGGCAACGTCACGCCTGGCACTGCCGGCTTCGGTTTCGGCGTTCCAGGTAAACTTGGTGCCGTTGGTGGCGTCGGTTGATTAGCATCACCTGGTAAACCTGGTGTCACTGGCACTTTAGGTTCTTCGGGTGTCCCAGGAACTTCCGGTTCGCTAGGTTCGCCTGGCACTGCCGGTTCAGTTGGCGCTTCTGGTTCAACCGGAATTTCGGGTTCGCTCGGTTCAACTGGCACTTCCGGTTCACTGGGTTCAGTTGGTGCCGTTGTTTGCTTAACATCCTTAGCCGTCACCGTCACAGCCGCCGTCTGACCGGCCACAATCTTAAACGCAAGTGGTGTCGTGCTTAAGTCATAACCAACTGGTGCTTTCGTCTCAACTAAGGTGTACTCAGCTGGATTGAGACCCGTAATTTCAAGTTGGCCTTGCGCATCCGTCGTCAAGCCGCTTTTAATCACGGTTCCCGCTTGATTTCGCAGGTCATACGTGGCACCGGCTAACTTTTGGCCGGAAGCCGCATCAGTTTTAGTTAAAATGACGGCACCGGTCGTCGGCATTTGGACATCTTTTTGTGTGACTCGAACTGGCGTACTCAATTCACCAGCGGTAATTTCAAACGGCACCGGCGTCTGATTCAATTCATAACCAGTCGGCGCTTTAGTTTCCACGAAGCTATAGGTACCAGGGACCAGATCATCAACTGTCACTTCACCATTTGCATTCGTCTGAATTCCACTGGCAATCACGGTTCCATCACTCGCACGTAAGTCATAAGCGGCCCCTGCAATGGCAACGCCAGTCGTTGCGGCTTGCTTAGTCAAAATAACTGAACCAGTCGACGCTTCATCATTGTTGCCTTGACCGGTCCCAGCACCACCCCAGCTCACATGACCACTGACAGTCGTCCCTTGCATATTAGCGGTATTGGTCCATGAATTACTGGTCGACGAAACGTTTTCAAGTTGCGTGTTATAAACCATATTGACCGCCGTCGTGATGTTACTAAAAATAAATTTCACTTGATTCCCTTGATAGATCACTTGGGGCGTCAATGGCTCACCACTACTAATAAATGCGCCAGCTGAATCATATTTACCGGCCATTGCTGAAACCGTTGTCGGTAAAAAGGTTTGGTTGGGTCCTAATGTATCCGTTACCACAACCGTCCCTAAATCAGCTCCGGTTGGATTAAATGCCACATTCCAAGTCAATTGTGATGGCTTACCTTGTTCATCATAACTGCCAATCCAACCGATTTTGTTAAGCTGCCAGCCGAAATGATTATCACCAGCAGTCGTGCCTTTCGCATAAAAGTTCAAGGTTCCGTGCCGATTAATGGTCTTCGTGGCTAACTCATCATTAAACGTGATGGTCCCAGTCGTTTCACCAGCCTTCAGCACAAACGTCCCAATCGTCGTGCCATCAGCATCCGTCAATGGAAAGTTCAAATCAGCACCGGCAACTACCCCATTCGGCAATGTAACCGTCGCCGTATCGCCAGCTGCCAGCGTCTCCCCATCTGGAATCGCCCATTGATACTGCACATTATAGTTTTCCCATTTGCTTAACGTACTGGGATCTTTCACAACCGTGCCATTGCGGTCCATGACTTGCGCATCCGTACCATTCAGACCAGTCGTCGTGATGGTGGCCGCTTGTGCAACCTGGCCTGTTGCTAAAACAACTAACATGACTGTTAGTAATCCCAATAAAGCTAAATAAACCTTCGTTCGCATAACCGATTGCCTCCTCGCTAATTAACCCGCGCTAACTTAAGTTTTAGCGCCTCACTCCTAACCAATAGTTCTCATCAACAGTGCCCACTCCCCATTCCAAAAGAACGTCAGCCCTTGCGCTTAACGTTACCTGTACAATACCGCAAACAACTAGTTAAGTTATCGTTAAAAGTTTTAATTGGTTACTAAACAAACAAATTGAGCGACGACTAAAAGGCGTTTGGCCTAAAAGCCAAACACCTTTACAGTCATCCTATTTTGCCTATAAGGCTAACGTCATCGTTTGATGGGCTAATCCGGCCTCCATAAAGACCGCGCCTTGTGGCTCAAATCCAAGTTGGGTATAAAAACCTTGTGCCGTCACCTGCGCCCCTAGGACCAATTGTCGTGCGCCTTGTTGGCGGCCATCCGCCATCATTCGTTGCAAGATAGCTTGCGCATAACCGTGACCACGGGCAACCTTCAAAGTTGCGACCCGCTGTACATGTAACTGTTGGTCAGCGATTGGTGTCATTCGGGCCGTTGCCACCGCTTGCCCAGCATCGTTATATAAAACGTAGTGCCAAGTTGCTGGCGTAACGGTGTCTAACTCCAAGGCCGGCGCAATCTTTTGCTCCGCAATAAACACCGCTCGTCGAATCATTATCGCATCAGCATAGACTGGCGACGTCGGCTGATTACTCATTTTAATTTCCAATTTCTCACCCCACTTTAATGCTACCCTTTTGAGAATACGCGTACCAACCGCTACCGTCAAACCCTACCAGCTAGCCAACCGGACCCATTTAACCGAATGTTAACGATTACGCCCGCATGAGGTATGGTAGAATGACATGATGACTGATTTTCGGGTCATCTCCAAATTTGTCACAAATGAGGTCTTATAAACATGTTTACGAAACTCCGCCAACACGTCGACACGCGGATTGGGTTCTTTTGGTTACTCATTTTCCTATTTTGGGCCAAAACCCTCTTCGCCTACTTTGTAGAATTCTCCTTAGGTGTTACGGACATTCTACAAATTTTGCTAATGCTCGTTAATCCGTTAGCAACGACTGTGTTTTTATTTAGCTTAGCGTTGTACATTCGCAAAACTGGCTTTTATTACTACATCTTATTATTAATTGATGCCCTTAATACGGTCCTGATGTATGCCAATGTGATTTATTACCGCGAATTTACTGATTTTATGACTGTCAGTACCATTACAGGTTATTCCAAAGTCAATCAAGGCTTGACTGGCTCTTCATTAGCCTTAACCAACTGGTACGACTTTATTTATTGGCTGGATATTATTATTTTACTGGTCTTATTTATTTTTCACCGGATCAAACATGATGACCGTCCCATCAAAAAACGGACGGCCTTTGCGTATACTTCCGTGGCGATTGCTGGCTTCGCATTAAACTTAACCTTAGCCGAATCGAATCGGCCGCAACTGTTGACTCGGACTTTTGATCGCACTTATATCGTTAAATATCTTGGCTTAGATGCGTTTACCGTTTATGACGGTATCAAAGATGAACAGACTAATCATCAACGCGCCAGTGCTAAAAAATCAGAACTCGATACGGTTAAAGCCTTTACACAGTCGCATTACGCCGCCCCAAATGCCAAAATGTACGGTATTGCCAAGGGCAAGAATGTGATTGTCATTCACTTGGAAAGTTTCCAGCAATTCCTCATTGATAAAAAAATCAATGGTCAGGAAGTGACGCCGTTTCTGAATAAGCTCTACCATAGTAATTCCACTTATTCGTTCAAGAACTTCTTCCATCAAGTGGGGCAAGGTAAGACCAGTGATGCCGAAAACATGCTAGAAACTAGCACTTACGGCCTAGCAACCGGTTCCTTATTTGCCCAATTAGGCTCCGATAATACGTTCCAAGCTGCCCCGGCGATTCTAAATCAACGTGCGAAGTATTCCTCCGCCGTCTTCCATGGCAATGTGGCTAGCTTCTGGAATCGTAACAACACTTATAAAAACATGGGCTATCAATATTTCTTTGATGCCAGTTACTTTGACACGACCGGTGATAAATCAACCGGCTATGGTTTAAAAGATAAGCTGTTATTTAAGAATTCGGTTCAATATTTGGAACGGTTACAACAACCATTTTACGTCAAATACATTACCGTCACGAATCACTTTCCATTCAGTATGGACTCTGAAGATACCGACTTCAAAACGACTGACACGAGTGATTCAGCTATTAATGGGTACTTCCAAACTGCGCATTATTTGGACCAATCTGTGAAAGAATTCTATGCTTACCTCAAAAAGGCTGGACTGCTTAAGAATTCGATGATTGTCTTGTACGGTGATCATTATGGACTTTCCAATAGTGAGAACACGACGTTGGCACCCATTCTTGGTAAATCAGCTAAAGATTGGACGTCCTATGACAATGCCCAGCTTCAGCGAGTGCCATTCATGGTCAATATTCCGGGTACCACTGGCGGTAAGATTGAGTCCACTTATGGTGGCGAGATTGACGTCTTACCAACGATCCTACATTTGTTGGGCATCTCCAGCAAACGGTATATCCAGTTTGGAACCGACCTATTCTCGAAAGACCACGATCAAGTCGTCGCCTTCCGGAATCGCGATTTCGTGACCCCAAAGTATACCGTTCTTGGTGGGACAATCTATAGTAATGCCACCGGTGAAGAGCTAATGGCAACGGACGCCGTCAAAAAAGCTGTCGCCAAAGATCAAACTAAGGTCAGCAAAGAATTGAGCTTGTCTGATTCCTTAAACTCTAAAAACCTATTACGCTTCTATACACCGAAAGGCTTTAAGAAGATCACCGCTGCTAACTATAATTATGCCGATGGTCTCCAAAAAGAAATTAAGATTGAAAATGCCTTAAAGAACGCTTCAACTAGTCTGTATTCTAAGAATGGCGATAAATCAACCGCTGAATTTTACGAAACTGATGCGCCGGAAGCAACGCATAAGAAGACTGATTCAACCCGAATCCAAATTACTAATCCGGATGACACTGATAGCAACGCCAGCACCACTAGTAGCAGTTCCAAATAACGTAAAAAGCACGTCGATCTCATCACTAACTAGTGACGAGACCGACGTGTTTTTTTGATGTACAATTACATTGTCATTGCTTCCCTAACGATGGCGATCAACCTAATGCGCACGTTTTTCAAACAATGTCGTACTGTGTAACGGACTACGCCGTTCCGGATAGAGTTGCATCATTAATTGATTGACCGCATTCGGTGCCTCGCCAAAACCACTCGCAATTAAGCCCAACTTACCGGCATACGTGACAATATCACCAATGGCAGCCATGCCGGGGACATCGGTGTTCATTTGTGTATCCACCGTAATTAACCGATGCGCTAAAGTCGGCGTAACTTGCCAGGCCTGCAAGAGCTTGTTATCGGCAATAAACCCATAATTAACGACTAATTTATCCACTGCTAAGGTTTCTGCCGCCGTGCCCCGAACTTCTTTCATCGTCAATTGAACTTGTCCATTAGCCAACGGCGTCAACGCCTTGATCAAAAATGGGGTTTTAATCTGAACTGGTGAGGCTTTTAATAAATCAACATTATGTTCCATGCCGCGAAACTGATCACGCCGGTGCATGATATAAACTTGTTTCGCCACTGGCGCTAACATGAGCGCCATATCAATCGCCGAATCGCCACCGCCGGCAACCAACACCGTCTGATTTTGGAATTGGTCACGACTAGGCAAGTGATAAAATAATTGTTGGCCTTCAAACTGCGCTGCATTATCAACGGCGAGCTTCCGTGGTTGAAACGCCCCACTCCCGGTAGCCACAATTACTGCCTGACTATGTGAGACTGCGCCCGTCTTGGTCGTAATCGTAAAATCACCCAATTGACCCGTGATATTTGTGACTGCGCTATTCAACTGCACCGCAATTGGAAACTGCTGCATTTGGGTCGCCAATTGTTGCACGAGTTCCCGCCCACGAATGGCTGGGTACCCCGCAATATCGTGAATCATTTTTTCAGGATAGAGCGCTTGAACCTGGCCACCCAATTCTGGCAAGCTTTCTAACAATTGGACCCGGGCATTACGCATACCGGCATAAAAAGCCGCAAACATCCCCACGGGGCCCCCACCAATAATGGTTAAATCGTACTTTGCAGTCATTCGTCAACCAACTTTCTCAATTAATCATTAACTATCCTCAGTTTAGTGGATTCTACGACCATTTGCAAAAACATTACCACGACTTTCCACTATAATAGACCTAACTTAGTGAAGGAGGTTTGCCGGCAATATGACACGAAAAAAAATCATTTGGCTCATGGCTATCATGAGCAGCTTAGTCGTCACTGGTAGTGGTGCTTATTGGCACCACCGCTTAGCACCGTTGCGGTCAGTTAAAGTTCAAACAACCAACATTCCCACGGTCTTTATTGCTGGTGATTATGCTCGAGCCTTCTCAACAAACGGGTTCGTGCATCGTTTAAGCGCCGCTCACCTTGCGACTAAAGCGCTAGTGGTTAATGTCGGTCGCCACGGGCAGGTGCACGTTCATCAATTCGCACCCTTACGCCATAATCCAACAATTCAAGTCGTCTTCGCCGATAACCATCAACCTAAGCGGCAAGCCCGCCAATTAGTCAGCGTGATGCGACTACTAAAACAACGTTACCATGTCTACACTTATAACGCCGTCGGCCATTCGTCGGGTGGGAATATTATCTTTGATTACTTAACTCATCCGTCCAAACAACAACCTAAAATCAATAAGTTCGTGACCATTGCGTCAACTTATCCACAGGCCACCACAGCCATCAAACGACTGCCGGCCAAGCTGCCGATTTTAACCATCGCCGGGCACGTTTGGCAAAGTAATGGTGACGGGACTGTCAAGCTGAAAGCCGTCCTTGCATTCAATACGGCATTACGGCACCAAGGTCGCCATCCCCAAACCAAGTTAATCCAGGGTAGTCCATTAACCGCCGCCCATTCGATGTTGCATATCAATCCGACCGTGGATCGAGCGGTTATCACCTTTTTATATCATTAAGCAGGCAGCTGGGCCAAAACTCAGCTGCCTTTTTTACTAACAAGTGCCCCGTTTAATCCTGCTGAAAGGCTTGTAAGAATGGTGCCGTCACCGCTTGTGCTTCAAAATCAGCGCGCGTCAGACTGGCTTTGATTTTGTGATCAGCTAACCACAGCACTTGATACTTTGAAAAAGCCCGCACGTCACGAACATCATGGGTAATCATTAGATAAGTACGCTCTGGATGCGCTTGAATCACGTTGACTAATATCCCAACATGTTCACGATCAATAAAGGCCGTTGGTTCATCTAGCACGACCAGTTCACGGTCCAATTGCAAAAAGAGCACTAGTTGAACTAACTTCTGTTGCCCACCCGATAGGTCATGATACCGGTGATGCCAAAGTGGCGTTAAAAAAGCCAAAGTCGGTGCATCCAGGCGACTAGTCAGTTGGGCTAGTGCCACCTTAATCTGTCCATATTCAATGCCCAAAATAAGCTGCGCAACATCGCTCACGCGAACTGACGCTAGCATCGGTAAATGCTGGCTTAAATAAATTGCCGTTAATTTTGGGGTAAGCGTCCCCTGACAAGGCCGTAACCCAACCAGAATATCGGCTAGCGTCGTTTTACCACTCCCGTTTTGACCGATTAGAAAATTGACTTGCTGTTCCGGTAACTCAAAACTCAACTGATCAAAAAAAGGCTGTTTGGCATGTGGAAAGGTATAGCTAACTTGTTGAATTTGCATTTAAAGCGCCTCCGTTGGTAATAACTTAAACCGGCGATAACTGAACCGACCGACTAAGAGACTAACGACTAATACACTAAAGTAAGTCGGTAAAAATTGTAACCAGTGCCCACTGACCAACACTGAGAAGCTATTTGTCACAAAGAAAATCGGATTCACCAAATTCAGCCAAACGTTATTCAAACTAATCCTAAAAGTTGCTGTCAACCAAGCCGAACCGAGTGCTAACCCTAACATCACAAGGTTCATAATGGCATTGATAGTTTTATAACGTATGGCCCAGCTTAATAGTGGTAGACAACCACTAACAATTGGCAAATACACGATTAACAACACCACCCACAACCGCCAGATAATGGCAAATGGCGCCAACTTGAAAAACACACCACCCCCAAACCCCACCAACGTTAAAACAACGCCTAACAGCAACAAATTAATCAACGCTTTACTCACGATAAAAACGGATGGCTTCACGACTAATGCTTGATATTGCTTTAAATACCCTTGCTCACGCAACATGGCGATATCGGCAATCACGATTAGCGTATTTGAAAAAATCATCCACGCTACAAAAGGCATCACCATTGTCGTAAATTGTGCTAACGTCAATGCTTTAAACCACTCGCCTTGAGTATTCAAAGCAAGCAAAATAATCGGTACTAGCACGGTGTACATTAGAACTGTCAAATTATCTAGCATGATTTTTAGAAAATAGTGGCTATAAAGCCAAACCTGTACGCTGTATCTCCGCATGTGCCCGTCCCCTTTTTAATCAAAACATGTGATTTCGGTTAACATTCTAATTATTTTATAATGATACGAGCAATTAGTCGTTCTGTCAATCAGGCTTAGCTTGCTTCACAGCTGGTGCTTGGCTTAAATTAGTCAGGATTACGAATAAACCTTATCAGTCACGTTGAAATGTACAGACGTGGTATTTTGTGGGTGCTAGGTAAGTAAATTTGACTTAGCAAATAAAAGTTTAAAGGACTGATGATAGATGCAAAAATTTTGGCGGCAGATATTACTAGCCGTAGTCGGATTAACGTTGATTTTGCTAAGTCCCCCCTTGTTGGGACATGCACAGGTCATTACGACGGTAACCGGGCTAGATGCTGATAGTGCCATTATTAAAGATGCTAGTGGTCAAGTTTATAGTCACGATGCGCAGTTACCAGAACAGAACAAGTACACGGTCAGTTACAAGTGGCAGATTCCCAATACCGCCATCATTAAGTCAGGCGACACGATGACTGTGACAGTACCGGCTAATGTTCATATTCCAGCTGATGCTAGTTTTCCAATGAAAGGGACCTCTGGGTTATTAACGATTGGCACATTCTTCATTGCCAAAGGATCGCACATTGGGACCGTTACCCTTAATAGTAATTTACAGTACAATACGCTTAATCGTAATGGTTACATTAATTTGTACGTCTACGGTAATCTGCCAACTGATTCCGATGAGGAAGCTCCCGGTGTAACTAATCCCGGTTCTGAAGAACCTAACACCGAAGAACCTGGAACCGAAGAACCTAACACTGAAAAACCTGGGACTGAGGAACCTAATACCGAAAAGCCCGGAACCGAAGAACCTAACACTGAAGAACCTGGAACTGAAGAACCTAATACCGAGAAACCTGGGACTGAAGAACCTAGTACCGAGGAACCTGGAACCGAAGAACCTAATACTGAGAAACCTGGAACTGAAGAACCTAATACTGAGAAACCTGGGACTGAAGAACCCGGGACTGGGGAACCTAACACTGAAGAACCCGGAACTGAAGAACCTAATACTGAGGAACCTGGAACCGAAGAACCTAACACTGAAGAACCTGGAACTGAAGAACCCGGGACTGGGGAACCTAACACTGAAGAACCTGGAACTGAAGAACCTAATACTGAGGAACCTGGAACCGAAGAACCTGGGACTGGGGAACCTAACACCGAAGAACCTGGGACTGGGGAACCTAACACCGAAGAACCTGGGACTGAAGAACCTAATACCGAGAAACCTGGGACTGAAGAACCTGGAACCGAAAAACCGGGGACTGAAGAACCTAGTACCAAAGAACCTGGAACCAAAGAACCTGGAACCAAAGAACCTGAAACCAGCGTCCAAAATTCTAAGCAACCGAAACCAGTCAAACCTAAGCAATCTACGCTTGGGGCACCATTGGTATTAGTTAAGACCCCTGCTAATCAAACCAAGGCAACTAAAACTAATAACGATCAAGCGTTGCCTCAACCAACCCTTACGACGGCTAACGCTGGGTCTAACAGCCGGCAGTTACCCCAAACTGGTGAACAAGCTAGCAAGCGTGGTCTTATCATCGGCTTATTAGGATTAAGCTTAATTTTACTGGTTGGTCTTTTCAGCTTTCGGCGGCAAAAAAAGAATTAATCTCAACCAATATCACGAGATTAATTCTTAAATACGAGCGCTATTTGCCACAATAAGTGACTGCTTTCATCATCACTTGGGCACCCTAACCCATCAGTTCCTGTAAAACTGATGTTAAGTTAGGGTGTTTTTAGTCAGCTTCTCGATCTAATTGATCTAAGGCTGTTTTTAATTGCGCTTGGTCGGCGGCATCTAATGACGGGTATGCCAACGGTAACTCGCTCAACCGCTGATTAATAATCTCCGACACACATAGCCGTGAATACCATTTACTATCCGCTGGAATAACATACCAAGGATTCGTTTTGGTCGCAGTATGGGTGATTGCATCATCGTAAACACGTTGATAATCATCCCAGTATTTGCGTTCCCGAATATCAGCCGCTGAGAATTTCCAGTTATGGCTAGGAATTTCAATCCGACGAATAAATCGCTGCTTTTGTTCGGCCTTTGACATGTGCAAGAAGAATTTCAATACGGTAAAGCCATTATGTTGTAGATATTCTTCGAAGAACCGCATATCTTGGAAGCGTTGGGTAAAGAAGTCATCATCAACTTGCTTAACCGCTGTCGTATCACCAACATGCGCGTTCACGATGATTTCCGGATGCACGCGACTAACCAAGACATCTTCATAATAAGAGCGATTAAAAATACCAATCATGCCGCGCTTAGGCACCGCATTATGAATCCGCCACAAGTAATCATGCGCCAATTCCGTACTGGTTGGTTGCTTAAATGAAGTAACCACACATCCCTGCGGATTCACACCACTCATAATATGAGCAATCATGCTATCTTTGCCCGCCGCATCCATCGCCTGAAAAATGATTAAAACACCATGGCGATCTTGCGCATAGAGTTTACCTTGTAATTCTTTTAATTGCTTAATATTTTTCGCAATTTGAGACTTAATCAGCTTCTCATCATCATACTTTTCATCTGGACCCGTTGCTAATTTTGTCAGCCCTAATGCTTGTTTGCCCGTATACCGATATTGCTTTTCAAAATTCATCCTGATGACCTCCTACATAACCAGCTACCATTTAATCGTAATTAGCCGCTTAATCTAAAGTATAAGTCAGCGGTTACATTTTGACCAGTCACCCTGGTTTAATCCAGTTGCCGGTAAAATTTACTCGTCGGCGTTGTCACACTCTGTTGAAACGTTTACAATTAAGTTAGTATTAATTATTATTTGGTAATGGTCCCATTTGTCGGCCACGCAACCGCAATTGGGAATTCGCAACACCTGAAAATTAGGGAGGAATTTGCACATGGCAAAACGTAAAATGATTTTAGATTTGGATACCGGGATCGACGATGCAATGGCGATCGCCTATGCGGTTGGCGCCCCAGATGTTGATTTAATTGGTATTATCAGTTCATATGGTAATGTGGTCGTTGACCAAGCTGCACATAACAGTCTCCAAATTTTAGCCTTATTAGGTGCGACCGACGTGCCCGTTTTTGTCGGTGAACCACATGCGAGCACCACTGAACATTTTGACGTCATGGCAATCTCCGAACAAATCCACGGCAAAAACGGCATTGGTGAAGTGGACTTACCAACACCAACTCGGCAACCAGAAACCCAATCAGGCGTTGACTTCTTAATTGAGGCCGCCCATCAATACGGCGCCGACTTAACCTTGATTCCTACGGGACCCTTAACTAACTTAGCGGCCGCCCTGGAAAAATCACCTGATATTGCTCACCTAATTGGCAATGTCACGATTATGGGTGGTGCCTTAACCGTTCCCGGTAACGTTAGTCACTACGCCGAAGCGAATATCAACCAAGATGCCGAAGCTGCTAATGCCGTATTCACAAGCGACCTCAACTTAACAATGGTCGGCTTAGACGTGACTTTGCGAACCCTACTAACTAAGACAGAAACTAGTCAATGGCGTGCTTTAAAGACAACGGCTGGTGAGAAATTCGCCGACATTGTTGACTATTATATTGCCGCTTATGATATTACCAGTCCTGACCTCCACGGCTGTGCGCTACATGATCCTTTAGCTGTTGGTGTCGCCTTAGACCCTACTTTCGTTACCACGTTAGGTCTCAACATGTATGTTGAAACAACCGGTGAAGATTATGGCCGTACCATCG
Source organism: Lactobacillus sp. CBA3606 (assembly GCF_002970935.1). Classification (NCBI taxonomy): domain Bacteria; kingdom Bacillati; phylum Bacillota; class Bacilli; order Lactobacillales; family Lactobacillaceae; genus Lactiplantibacillus; species Lactiplantibacillus kimchii. The sequence continues at coordinate 992,611 of NZ_CP027194.1, forward strand.
GTGACCCCGCTCGCTTGGCTGATCCTAAGACTAACGTGACTGTGGCCCTAACCGTTGACAAAGATCGCTATTTGAAGACTTTCATGACTTACTTAACCACATTATTTAAAGCCAACTAATTGGCTTAAGGCATTGGGAACTAATTTCCATTGAAACAAAAATCTATTTCACCACATAATTTAATTTTCAACTTTTAGATAATTGATATGAGAATAATAATAATATATGTAGTTATAGCACAACACATGAACACAGTGTTAATGGTACTTTTAACTCTAATTGCAACTGGCTTAATCGTATACTTATCTAAAAGTCTTAAAAAAATAACCAGTTTTACTCAAGAAAACGTATCAGTCTCTGTCAAGCTGACAGGTGAAGTAATATAATTTTTGATATTACTTAATCGGCTTCATCTCGGTATTAAATCGCGGTGAAGCTTTTTTATATAGTTCGATTGACGTAAATAAAGTGGTAAATGCCCTCTTCAACTACATCAATTAACACTTACTTTATTTCAGGCTGAATGAATTCTAGCAAACTTAGTTTAACCTAATTTCATCAACACTCCATTGACGCATTGGCATATAGTGTTCTCGGTCGTGATGTAATTATGATTATTTCGTTATCAGCCATAAAATTCTTGCCATTGTGAGACTTAAACTATATGACAAAGGCGTCAATCATATACATCTAGAACACTACACAACCGTACCTTATGCTCGCCACTAATACCATGACCAACCTCTGTAGAATCTGATAACCATACTTGAGCCATTTAATCGAAACGTAAAAATCAAGACTTTCGTCATACTCAGGGTAGATTCTTATTTTGAGAGCAACATTTCATTGTTGATGACTTTCAAAGCACCTAAGTATCTTTTGATTAATCAGTTTTTCTCGTTATTTTTCGACTCATACTGGAAACAAAGCTTTTTCAAGGGATATCCATCAATACCGTCCTACACAAAAAACATTTGCCAATTAAATATGATTTAAGATAGCCAGTTTTCGATAAATCAGTTTTTGATATACCTTGAATAATATTCAGCTTTTATGTACTGCAACCCTAATTACTAGGTATAATAAAATTCTTTTAACGTTGACTGATGAATTTTATATTTTCATCTATCAACCTCAAAGAGACTGTAACATAATAATTCCAGTCAACCTAGTTCTCTTTTTTAAATCTGAATATCAAGCTAATCGTTTCCAATAGCACACTCAATGAACAGTTATATACATATAATTAAATGATTATTATATAACTAGTATAATAATTATTTATCTGTTATAGTAATGCTCAGGGGGTGAGATTATGAAAAAAACATTATCTCGAATTTTAATAGCAATACTGTTGGTGATTCCTTTGTATAGTCTTGGAGGGACTAAGGTTGCATCTGCAGCTGATTTAACACGGGTTCATTTTGAATTTCGATGGAACAATCCAAATGACGTAAGCTATCGTCAAACGAAGCAAACTACGTCTGGTTACGGTCTTAAGTCCAATACAGTTAACATTCCTTGGTATAGCGCAACAGCTTGGGGACATTCATATAAAGCTGGAAAAACTGGGAATGTCAATGTTTCTCAAGGTCATACCTATCATATTTATGCTAACCACTCTTATAACCTATACAATAAGTTGGTGGAATGGTATGGGCGTGGGAATGCCGCTTACATCAATGCCTCATCGCATTCAAACGGACATGCCTACGGTTACTGGCATGCCGATCATTAATTAAATATTCGTCCAAAAGAGTGCAATTTACGCACTCTTTTTTAATAAATATTAACACTATGGGGGAAATCATGGCTTTTACAATAAAAAGAAGTTTAGTTCCTAAATACTTTATTGGCTTATGGATTGGTCTACTAATTGCGCTAATCCACGTCATCGCGACTATGTTACCATTACTATCACAACTTGATGGTAATAACTTTTGGTTTTCAACTTATAATCGTTGGATCAGCTTTGACAGTAGTAGCTGGACCATCGCTTTCTTCTGGGTCATTCCAATTATCAGTGCCTTAAGCGCTAGTCAAATCGTAAGTGATGATATCAAGAGCGGTTTTTTCTGGCAACAAATTAGTAAACAAGGCATCATCAAATACTTTTGCTACACCTTTCCGATTAGCTTTTTCAGTGGTTTATTGACTGTCTTAATCCCACTACTAGTCAATCTTTTCTTTGCTTGGAGCTTATTTCCGACACTTAAACCTGATTTAATTCTGAATGCTAATGCCGCAATTTTACCACAATCTACTTTTTTAGCTTCTGAATACTATACTAATCCAGCAAATCTAGTCCTACTATATTTGCTATTACCTGCCTTATTGGGCGGTGGATTTGCATTGTTTTCAGCCACTTTAGCTTTCTTCATTAACAACCAATTTGCTAATCTAACCGCTGGCTTTTTAATCACTTTACTCCTAACAATATTAGCAACAATTTTCCCACAAAAGATATTTTCACCGATTCTACTAGTTGCTGGCGTTGGTTTTGGCTATGTCCCGTCACTTTTAACCTATCTATTGGTTTATTTGATAAGCCTAATAATTATGCTATTATTTTTCATTTGGGGAGTGCGCAAACATGCTTATGTTTAATTATCTTAGAAAACGCACGACCTTTCAAAATAAATTGCTGGTCGTATTTTTCATGCTCATCTTAAGTATATTTACTTTTTCACTACTGGTTAACACCACTAGTGCCATGGCACCAGCGCACTTAGACTTAATACCCTTACTTGTCATGACCATTCAAAGCTTTCACAATCAGACGATCTATCTCTTGCCAATAACGAGTGCTTTAATCGTCTTGGCCTTGCAAAAAGCAACGCCAGTAGAACTATATTGGCTTACCCTCAATGACACACTGAAATCCTTTTGTCTTACCCAAATCATAAAAGTATTATTAATATACATGGGTTGTCTTTTGCTTGGTACGACTGCTTTTGGACTGATTTATCATCAATTCGAATTGTTTTCATTCACCAATGTTCTTCTAGGACTGGGCTTTTTAAGCTTACACTTCGTTGGCTTCTTACTTAGCAGTTATATCCTAATGTTGCTGTTGATTTTCTTTGAAAAAATAATCGCCTATCTTCTATTCCTATTATTGCTGTATTTAGATGCCAGCTTATTCACACACTTCAATGTGTCCTTAATTATTGGCAATGGCTTAACGATGTCGGTTGATACCTTTGATTTGATCATAGCGCTCAAAGACCTAAGTCTAACTGCACTATATTTCATTATACTGACAAAATACAGCCAGCCTTTATTATTGCGAGGGGTACGACTATGATTGCTACCTTACGTTTAATCTTACAAAGAAATAATCAACTCATGTGGCAAAATGGTCATATTAGGGGCATCGTGATCATACTAATTGATGGTCTGATAATCTTTAGAACCGGCTCCATCACCAATGCACTAACTGGCGCTGTCATCTCGATTACCACTCCTACCATTCCAATCAATTGGTTTTTCTTAGTCTTATCACCACTATTAATAGTAGGTAATTACAGTGAACAAGTTGTTAAGACTGACTATCTCCTTGTCAATACGACCAAGCTAACCCTCTATCTTAGTAGTCTCGTTTTACAACTTGTTGGGTTAACTTCGGGGCTCGTACTTAGTTGGGTATTAATCGCCCCTACACCTTTTAATTTTGTTTTTTGCCTTTACCTATTAATTACGCTAAATGTACTCACTTTATTTTATAGTATGCTATCAATTTTGATCGGCAGTATCTACAGCTTAATTATCTTTATCGTTGCTTTACTAGTCACCACTGGTAGTCTTTACATCCCGATTCTGGCGCCACTAATGTTCATTCATTTTTCAGCCAACCAATTAGGCTGGTATTTAAGTGCCTTATTGCCAATCATTGGGCTAATCCTAATGTTACCAGCCTTATTAAAAAAAATTGATTTCAATTAACTAGCTATTTAAGGAGTGCTCATCATGACCTTACCATTAATTAAATTAACCAAAGTTTCAAAAAAATATAAACACAATTTTGCCTTAAAAAACATCAATTTAGAAATTAAGCATCCCGGTGTTTATGGATTTAGCGGTCCTAATGGTTCTGGAAAATCAATGACTTTTAAAACAATTCTGGGCTTTATCCGACCAACTACCGGTACCGTATTAGTCAATGGGGCCATTATCCGCAAGGACACCCTCTTTGCAAATAACGTCGGCTTTTCAATGTCCGAGTACGGCGTCTTACCCAGCAAAAGTGGTCCTGCTAATTTAGAACTACTTTGTATCCTAGCCAAGTATCCAGTTAGCGAAATTCCAGTATTACTAAAATACGTTGGTTTAGACCCAACCGACAATCGTAAAGTTTCAGCTTATTCATTAGGTATGCAACAACGACTATCAATTGCAACAGCGCTGATTGGCAATCAAGAAATCATTATTTTGGATGAACCTACTAACGCTTTAGATGAAGATGGTCAACATTTTTTACAAGCCTTAATCCGAGACCTACGTCAAAAAGGGAAGACAATCTTAGTTTCTAGTCATGATGCGAGCTTCCTGCGTTCAGTGTCTGATTATATTTACTTTCTCAATGAAGGTTGTATTACACGGGAGGAAGCCATTTCATGAGAGGTAAAAAACTATCGCTTTTATTACTGCCAATAATCGCTATTGCGGCTTTATTAATTGTACACAAAGCTAACGTTGATCAACGCTATCACAATTTTTCAGTCAACACTGTTCACATTTCACCAGTAGCTAATCAATTAACGCCTAATGTAACACTTAAAAGCTTTAGCCAGTATCGTAAAAAAAATCACTATTATGCAAGCTTAACCGTCACAGCAACTAAAAAAATGCCCTTCACTTTAGACCATTGGTACCTTATGGAAGGAACGGCTATCCAACCAAATCAATTTTTAACGGATGATTTAACAATTAATGGTATGCCATCAACTAACTTAAGTCGGGGGACTAATGTCATCAAAGTCAATACTCAAGTTGATCCACAGGTTCAACCTAATCTAGTTATCGTGACTAATCCCGCTAAGGGCCACTATCGAAAACTAGTGTTCAAGACTTTGAACTAACTTTTAAATCTAACTATTTTTGCAGCGCTTGGGATAAAATCCAAACGCTTTTTTATTCTTCTTATAACGCAAAAGAAGTATCTAGACGAGTGCCATCTAGATACTGCTTTGACAACGATTTAAATCCAACCAATCGACTTCAACCCATTCGCAATCCCATCGTGATCACAATCCGTTGTCGTTAAATCTGCATAAGCTTTAATTTCAGGCGTCGCATTGCCCATTGCAATGCCGATGCCAGCATGCTTCAACATTTCACGATCATTTTGATTATCGCCAAAAGCAACGACATCCGCCGGTGCCACGTTTAAAGCCGCCGCCAACTTCGCAATCCCCGCTGCCTTAGAACCCACTTTCGGAATAACATCCACGCCGAACTCGTGAAACCGCACGAATGAGAATTCAGCGGCATGTGGTAACCGTTGATGCATGGCATGGTCATAAAACATCATGGCTTGATAAGTATCATGCGTTAAATAATAATCTGGATCATAAGTCATTTCAGGCGCATGAAACGTTGCTAAGACTGCTTGCGTCGCCGCTGACGGATGCGTATGGGCATGCAAGCCATCCAAAGATTCAAAAACAATGTCCACATGCTGTTCATCCGCTGCTTTTACTAAGGTTGCCATATTCGCTGTTGATAAAGTCTGCTGATGGACTTGTTGATGGTTCGCAAATGCTGCGGACCCATTGCATAAGACAAAATCTCTTAAATCCAACGCTGAAATCACCTTTTTAGCCATTGCTAAGTTCCGACCAGTGGCAATTGCCACGTTAATGTTTTGTTGCTTTAATTTTTCAATACTCTTAATGGTACTGGGTAATAATTTTTTATTCCGCGCCAACAAAGTATCATCAATATCAAAAACTGCTAATCTCGCTACCATTTTTCCAGGCCTCCAGCCTACCGTCTAATAAATTCTGATTTTATTAACTCATGTTGTGTGGTGGTACTAATCGCCAACTGGAACGCCGCTTGTCCCAAGGCCTCTAAATGATGATCAATTGTTGAAAATTTTAATAATCGACTTGATAACAAGTTTTCTTGTCCAATCACCGGTATCGGTGGTAATCCCTCGTCAACAAAATACTGATGGACCCCGGCCCCAATGTCATCCCCATTAGCGAAGATGGCATCGACCGTTGGCGTCAGCTTTGCAAAGTAGGCCCCGGCACGGTAACCATCGTCATAAGTCACGGCCCCGACAAATAAATTACGAGCTAACAAAGGCCCATAAACTTGTTCGTAGGCACGCCGGGTCACCCGGGTACTGGCACTAATTTCACTACTACGACTAAGTACAACGCCCATTTTCTGATAACCCGTCGTTTGGGCCCAAGTCAAGGCGCGCACATAAGAAGCCATGCGGTCCGTATAGGCCGCTGCCAGTGGTTCCTCGTCACCGGGGTCTTCACAACAGACAATCTGACCGTACTTGCGATATTGGGTCAATACCGCCAACGAACTACTTCGTGATGTAAAAATTAACGCATCATACGCTTTACTGCGTAACTGATCTAAGTAAGCTTGTTCAACTGTCCGATCATAGTTTGTCGGGAGTAATGTAATCTTATAACCGGCTGCAAAAGCCGCCCTGACAATGCCATCAATAATCCGCGCAAAATAGGGATGATTCGCATAAGGCAATACCACCCCAATCGTCTTTGTTCGGCCACTACTTAAATCCCGAGCCACCCGATTCGGCACGTAATCCAATTGTTGCATAATGGCTTCGACCTTGGCACGTTTTTCATCGGCAACATATTTTTGATGATTAATAACACGTGAGACCGTTGAAACGGAATATCCGGAAAGGCGCGCAATATCATGAATATTTGTCATCGGTCTTCAACTCCTATCAATTCCATTTTACCGTTTAACCGCTTTCAATGCACGATTAATTCTTAACGACGCTTGCTGACCTTGAAAATTAGTCAGTAGGTCTAGCCTAATTTATGAAACCGGTCCCAGGTCAAGGCGTAAGTTGATCGTCATCGACCTAAACTCATGGTAAACTAAGATTTAAGAGGTGGCTTTTATGTTAATTCTAACGGCACTCACCAAACAGGCCGATTTTACCACAACCGAAAAACGCATTGCCGATTATATTCTTCAAAATTTAGCGACGGTGACCACTGGGTTCATTAAAGACCTAGCTACCGCCACCTATACGTCACATTCGGCCATTATTCGCCTAGCACAAAAGTTGGGTTACCGTGGCTTTCGGGACTTCCAACGGGCCTTAACCACAGCGGCGGCCGCTCAAACCCACGCCCCGGTCGATGCTAACTTCCCGTTTGACGCCACCGATTCCACCCAAGCCATTGCCCAAAAGATGGCGACCTTGACGATTACTGCGATTCAATCTGCCCTAGCACAACTTGACGTTACGACCCTAACAACCCTTGCACAACAGTTAAACACCGCTGAGCGAATTTTTTTGTTTGCCGAAGGTGATTCTCAATTACGCGCCCGTAGTTTTCAAAATAAGTTGGTTAAAATCAATAAATTTGCTATCATCGCCGATGAATACCACGATGAGGCTTGGAATGCCGCCAACCTGACAACGCATGATTGGGCCTTTTTCATTTCTTATGCGGGCACCATCAAGACACAGTGCCAATTTGCCCGTTACTTCCAGGCCCACCAGATTCCAAGTATCGTCTTAACCGGTAATCATCATTCACCCCTGATTCCATTAACGACCCATCATTTAATTACCGCCCAAAATGAAACTGATTTTGCTAAAGTGGGGACTTTTGCCTCCCAAGCAGCCTTTGAGTATCTATTAGATACCTTATTTGCAAAAATGTATGCGCAAAATTTCCATCAACATCTAACTCAGTTGCAGCAGGCGCAAGGACTCATGCAAGCAGGCCCTTTAACCACCAAATAAGGCCAAGTCAAAAATGACCACCAGTAATCGTCATCATGACGTTACCAGTGGTCGTTTTAATTTAAATTATCAGTTAACGTTGTGGTCGTACCACCGCTAAGAAGGCGGTTAGTGCTTGTGGATCGGTTAACTGCCGATTACATTGCGCACTATCTCGACAAATGTAGTTTCCCTTACGCGTATAAGTTCCCAAACCAGAACGCCTAGTCGTTGCCATAAATAAAGCCACGTTGCCAATCGTCTGACAAATCGCACAAACGCCTTTGACAGTCGTCGGCGCTAATGACCCCTGAATCCCAATTAAGCGGTCATTATCTGGCAATACCAAATATTTCTTCTGATTGCCACCATCATTCCAGCCCAGATAGGTCAACTCATGCAAATTCAAGTCGGCCCAAGTGGGCTGTTTGAGCTTCTTAACCTTGCGAAACAGCTTCGTTAATTGTTTCGCCGACAGCTGCGGAAACGGGACGACTAACGGAATCAATTGAGTTAACAATTGCGCCGCCATAGCTCGTGAAAGCCGATCAGGTGCCAATTGTGTCAAAAAAGCTTGCGTAATAGGGTCCCCACTAGGCAGAATGGCGGCAACTCGTTCCACCGTCATTGCTCGGACGGTGGCTCTAATTTGCCAATCATTAACGGCCAAATAGGTGCTCACTAAGTGATTGATTTGCTGGGTAATATAACTATAGTCGTAAGTGGTGATTGTCGGTTTCATAAGTTGGTTTCCTTTCAGATTCAAACCAGACACTTCTCTGAAAGGTTTTGCAGAAAAGTGTCGCTAACTAGCAGCACTTTTCCGTACCAATAACGATGCCATCATCGTTGATCATCTCCTTATCGCTCACCTGTTTGGTGGCGATAAATATTAGTATATAAAAGAATCCCCGACTTGGCAATCCACTGAACCACTGACTTACCCTAAAGTTAGTTCCGCAGAGGATAAAGCTTGGTCTACTACGGCCATGACTTGTTGCGAATGCGCCAACTGTTGTCGCACGCGCGGCATATCATGGGTCGTAATCATCCGATCAAACTCAGCAAATTCAGCGAACATCCGATGAGCGTGTTGATTTTGGTTAACTGTCGTCGCAGCGGTCGCGCGTAACGTCGTTGTGTAACTCGCCACCGTATTGGTCGGACCAGCCACGACGATAGAACCGTCAGTCCCCTGAATTGTTGACTGAATCGGCGCCGTACAGTCCTTAGCACCGATGCAGACAACCTTGGTTGTTGGATAGGTTAAGATTAACATGCCCGAAGTATCAATGCCGCGGTCAAGATTAGCCAAATACTTAACTGCGGTAGGCGCTCCTAACAAGCCGACGACAAAGTGGATGTTGTAAATGTTCAAGTCCATCAACGCCCCACCACCCATTTTAGGATCAAATGCTGGTAAAACGATGCCCGCTTTAAACCGATCATATCGTGACGAATATTGAGAATAATTGCATTCGATCACTTTTAAGTCACCAAGCTTAGCTAAGTTAGCCTTGATGCCTTGATAGTTGGCTAAATACTGAGTCGTAATGGCCTCGACTAATACCAAATCCCGTGATTGCGCTAACGCGATTAACTCATCCAATTGACTAGCTGCCAAGGTAAACGGCTTCTCACAGATAACATTTTTTTCTTGCTGCAACGCCTGTTTCGTGAATTGATAATGCAACACATTGGGTAGCGCCACATAGACGGTATCAATTGCCGGATTTGCCAATAGCTCATCATAATCCGTATATACGTGTTTAATGCCATAAGTGCCTTGTAACTTTTGTGCACGGTCCACACTGTGTGGTGTACTCAAGATGCCTTCCAACTTAATCGCTGGTAAGTCGCCAATCATGGTTAACATATCTTGCACAATCATGCCAGTCCCAATTAATCCTAAGTGCATATTACCACCTCCTATGCGTTTTGCATGGCTTGAATGCCACCTTCTAATAATTCAATCTGTAAAATCGTTTCTTCATCTTTAACCGTCTTAGGTTGACCATTAATAATGGCCTCGTACAGGCCGGCATAGACCCGACTATAATCGCCCACCGCTGAAACCACTTTTTCTTCATGATACTGAGCTGCATCGTCCATATACGTTAACGTCCCATAATCAGCTGGCTGGTCTAACCCAAAGTCCGGATGATCTGGTAAATAAAAATGCTTTAAATCCGTTTCTTGCCGGTCTTTACCCGCTTTTAAGAACATGCCTTGCTTCCCATACACCACAAAACTTGGCCGTGGCTTAATCCGGAAATAACTGGATTTAACGGAAACTTTTAAAGTGCCATAATACAGATCTAAATCAAAATAATCATTCATCCGGTCAGTGCCGAGCAATTGCCGTACATCGTAATGAACTTTATCCGGCCGACCAAAATAGGAAATGACTTGATCTAAAGTATGACAAGCATGCCCATATAAGTAGCTCGTCCCAACGGAAAAGTGCGTAATACTAGCTGGCACTTCTGGTCGAAAATAATCAAAATGCATTTCAACTTCTAACAAGTCCCCTAAACGACCACTTTCAATCACCTTTTGGACGGTCAAAAAGTCGGAATCATAGCGGCGATTTTGATAGCATTGAATCAGTAAATTCTTTTGTTTTGCTAGTGCAAATAACGCTCGTGCTTCTGCTGACGTTTCTGTAAAGGGCTTTTCAACTAATGCATTTTTACCATGCATTAAGACATCTTTCGCCATCGCATAATGCGACTGACTCGGCGTGGCAACCACGACTAATTGAATTTCAGGGTCACCGTAAATATCGTTGAGGTCCGTGGTATAATTAATGCCGGCAATTGGGGCCCAGTCCGAATGACCAGACCGTGAATAGATCGTTTTTACTTTAATCTGCTGATCGAGTTTCAAAGCAAAGGGTAAGTGATAGCGATTCGTACTCTTCCCATTACCGATATACGCAATTGTTAACATGATTAAGTGCCTCCAAGTTGATTTGATGCTTTCATTATACCGGGTTATGCCAGGTATCCAAGCGTTTTCACTTAAACAGGTCACCATGTTCAAAATTCATGCCGTTAACTGCGCCAATTCAAACGTCAGGTTCAATCCATTGGGACTTGCTTTCAATCATGTGCTAACTTGCGTTAAAATTAAGTCAATTAACTAACTCAAGGAGGAAACACCGGGTGCAAACTGTCTTCTTAGTGCTTTTATTAATCGCGGCTGTCGTCGCAGCCAACGCGGTCTATGCACGCTTTAATCATATCCCCGTGGCTTTTTTACAAATTGCTGCTGGGCTTATTTTGTCGTTTATCCCATTATATCGACATTTTGAATTGGAACCAGAACTCTTCTTATTGGTCATCATTTCCGTTCTCATGTTCAATGATGGTCAGAATACAAGTATTCGCAAATTGACTCATCGACTAGGGACGACCCTCTCGTTAGCGGTCGTCTTAGCCATCATCACGATCTTAGTCGTGGGGGTTGTGACCCACTTACTCGTCCCAGCATTTTCATTAGCTTTGGCTTTTGCGCTAGGGGCCATTATCACGCCAACCGATGCGGTCGCCGTTTCGTCAATCACGACGAAGGTTTCCGTCCCCGGTGAAGTTATGGATACCCTGGAAAATGAATCCTTATTCAATGATGCTTCCGGAATTGTGGCCTTCAACTTAGCCATTGCGGCCTTAGTCACCGGAGAATTTTCAATCTGGCATGGTATCAGTAGCTTTCTCTACGTCTTTGCCGGCGGAATTATGGTCGGGTTAGTCTTAGGTTACATCATTGTGGCTGGCCGCTTAATGCTCATCCGTATTCACGTCGATACCCCGTCAGTCATTGTCCCTTATACTTTACTCACCCCATTCATCGTTTATTTATTAGCCGAAGCGGTCGGGGTTTCAGGGATTTTGGCTGTCGTTACCACCGGCTTAATGCACGGGGTCCAGCAAGAACACTTGCGCCTCACCACCTCCCGCTTACAGATTGTCATGTCCACGACTTGGTCGATTGTCGCCAGTATTTTAAATGGGATTGTCTTTGTCTTATTAGGGGTCTCACTGCCTGAAGTAATCGTCCATCTGCAACAACGTGATACCCGGTCAGTCACGATACTGGTCGGTATTGGTCTCGTCCTTTATGTGGTCATGACCCTGATTCGTTTCTTATGGACCCGGCTCGATTTCGCTAAGCTTCGAGCGTGGGATACCCATGGCAAAAACATCAATAGTCTCGTCCTAGCCCTGAGTGGCGTGCATGGGACAATTACATTAGCCATGGCTTTCTCGTTGCCATTAACTTTAGGAAATCACGCTTTCACCTATCGTAACGATATTATCTTTATTGCAGCCGTGGTCATTCTAACCAGTTTACTAGTGCCGACGCTCTTATTGCCCTTAATCTTGCCACAAAAAAAAGTCAAGATTACGGCCGCCGAACTTGCAACTGCCAAGTCAGAAATGGTGGCGGATGCGATTCATATGATTCAGTCTCGCTACGGTGATACACCGAATGCCAGTCAAGTCATCATGACTTTAGAAGGCCAACGGACCGTTGATGGTCGCCCGAATCGCACAAAGTTAGCTGCCCTCTTTGACAAGGTCTTTATGCTTGAACGCCAAACCATTGAAACAATGGTTGCTAATGGCGATACAGACGTTGAGACTGCTGAACGCTACATTCGGGTAGCGGCGCAGACCCGCTTACAATATCAGCAAAGTGCCGGTCGCCGAGTGCTCATCTTTATCAAATTCTTGTTCATAAAAAAACTATCCTTTGGTAAAGGGGCTCGCCGACGCCGCCAATACTTCCGTCAGATCAAAAAAGCCCACCTGACCCGTGAACAAGTTATCGCTCAAGGACAAGAATTTTGGGCACAAATGCAGGCGGTGGAAAAACAACCTTACACCGCCATTATCGCTTATCTCGATGACCATCTAACTGCTGACAATCGCCAAGAAACCGAACTAGTTCGGCGGGCCTACGATGAACGCCATCGCCGTTTTTCTGGTCAACGTAATTTCCGTGCGGTCCAAAACGAATTATTAATTGAAGCCTTTCAACAAGAATATAACTTTATTCAAGCACAAACGGCCGCTAAAAAATATTCCAAGGCGTTAAGCAATGAATTATATGAACAAATTTCGACCGATCAATTAGTCTATCTTCAATCCGTCAATACCGATTAACTTTGCAATCAGTTGACAGTCATCGCCCCACTCGACATACTAGAACCAAGTTAGTTTAAGGAGGCTTTTTATGGCAACGAAACAAGCATTACTCATCATTGATTATACGAATGACTTTGTCGCGGACAACGGTGCCTTAACCTGTGGACAACCGGGACAGGCCTTAGCGCCAACGATTGTTGCCCTAGCTGATCAGATGGCTACGCAAGGCGATTGGATTCTGTTACCTACCGATGTGCATACGCCGAATGACCCTTATCATCCAGAAAGTAAGCTATTTCCACCCCATAATGTCCGTGGGACTTGGGGGCGCGAGTTATATGGCCCTTTGAATGCTTGGTATGCCAAGCATCAGCAAGAAGACCAAGTTTGGTTGTTCGACAAAACCCGTTACAGTGCCTTTGCAGGTACCGACCTTGATTTACGGTTACGAGAACGTCACGTGGATACGCTCCATTTAGTGGGCGTCTGTACCGACATTTGTATCTTGCATACTGCGATTGATGCCTATAATCTCGGGTACCAATTAGTGATCCATCAAGCTGGCGTTGCCAGCTTTAATCCCACCGGTCACGCTTGGGCTTTGGACCATTTTAAAAATAGCTTAGGTGCGACAATTGTTTAGACTTACAAGTTAGCTTAATCACATTAAATAGCTTCAAAAAAATACACCGCCACGGTTAGATTTTTCTATCCGCAGTGGTGTATTTTATGATGAACAAATCAGCCCTCAGTTTGTTCACTATGAACAGTGTTGTAATACTCACCCCATCGCACCATTTCGTCAATTAATGGCTGTAACGTCTGCCCAAATTTGGTGAGCTTATATTCCGTTTTGGGTGGCATAACTGGAAATACTTTTTTTGCAATGATGTTATCTTGTTCTAATTCATTTAATTGCAACGCCAACATTCGTGCAGACAACCTGGGTAAAAATCTCTGAAAATCTCCAAATCTACATTTTTTATTTTCAAACAGATAATACAGCAATACCGCTTTCCATTTGCCGGAGATGACTTGCAGCGTACTATCAACCGGACAGCCCTGCTCACAATTATAGGTGTATCGTTTCATATAAACACCACCTTTTAAGACCATATCTTACACCATCCACGCCCTAAATTAAATTAGTTCTAATTGGTAACTATAGTGCAGTTACCAACTTGTAACTAACTAACAAAAATTACAGGATTGTCGTTTTTGTTAACAGGTCTATAGTTGTGGTTGATAAAGGGGGTCTCAACATGAAATCATTTGGATTTAAAGAATATTTAGACATTAATAACAAGAACAGTATTTATGAGTTTACCGCACCCATACCAATAGCAAAAACACATGATATTTTAGTCAAGATTAAGGCGGTCTCGGTTAATCCAGTTGATGTCTACGTCCGTAGTACCCGTGGTACACCGCTTAAAAATCCAAAAGTAATCGGTTGGGATGCTTATGGCACTGTAGCCAGTATTGGCAAAGCAGTCACCTTATTTCGTCCAGGTGATCGTGTATTTTATGCAGGTGCATTTGATCGTCCGGGATGTGATAGTGAGTACCACGTCGTTGACGAACGACTCGTAGGAAAAGCTCCCACCAGTCTAAATCCGGCTGAAATAGCAGCAATGCCATTAACAAGTTTAACCGCTTGGGAAAGCCTATTTGAACAAATGGCTATTGATCCTAGCGCAACTGCATCTAATCACCAAAAAAGTCTATTAATCATCAATGGTGCTGGTGGTGTCGGTTCAATCGCTATCCAATTGGCACATATGGCCGGGTTGCACACTATTGCAACTGCCTCACGTACAGCTGCAATCAAATGGGTCAAAGCGCTTGGAGCCGATGATATTATTAATCACCATCAAGATCTCGTGCAACAGGTCCATGAACTAGGTTATGACGGCGTCGATTATATTTTAGAATTAAATAATCTTTCAAAACACTGGAAAGAAATCACTAAATTAATTAATCCCTCGGGAGTTATTGTCTCAACGACCGGTAATAATCAACCAATTAAATTAATCGATTTAAAAGCTAAGAGAGCCAAATTTGCTTGGGAGTGGATGTATTCTAAATCATTTTTTCAAACTGCTGATATGATTTCGCAACACGAAATATTAAACAAGATAAGTGGCTTATTGGATTGTAACTTACTAAGAACAACGTTAACTCAGGAAATTAAAGGCTTGTCTGCTAAAAATTTGCGCGAAGCCCATAAACTAGTTGAAAAAGGACATATGATTGGAAAAGTTGTTGTTTCAAATAAATAATGGCTTTACCAGTCATTCAGAAAGGTAGATAAGAATATATGCTTGGAAATAATCGTTATTATCATAATGTATCGCCAGATATAAGCTCAGGATTTTCAATACTAAGTGCTGGTTTCTCACAACATACAACTTTTGAAATGATGCCTGAATTATTATATAGATTTCAAACTAAATTGGTACAAGAACAGGGTTATACAGATGCTAGTTTTGTAGATGACAAATCATATAATCCTATCTTGGATACAAATATTAGTTCGTTACAATTGACTTTTTTAAGTCAAATTAACTTTTATGTAATAAGTTAATTCGATTCATCTACTCTCTTTTAATCTTCATATAATAGTTGTAGTTCTTCTATAGTGCTTAATTTAGTCACATAAAAAAGTACCTATATTTAGTCCCAAAAAATGACGTAGCAGCAACTCATCAATCAAGTTGCTGCTACGTCATTTAATTATCCGGTTGAACACTATCATTGCTTAATTAGCGGCGGTTTCAACCCATTTGTGTAATAAGAAAATGTTAGCGGCCGTTTCTAGTGCAATAATAATAACCATCACTAATAGCCCCACCAACCACTGACTACTACCACTTGAGCCTAACAACGTCTGTGACACGGTCGCAACTTGATGCATCACGAAACTGACGATGCGGAATGTTAGGAAGATGACCACGATGTACACAATCACATTCACTAACCGTTGCCGAGCGCTTGGTAAGAAGTTGCTAGCAGCACTCGTAATCAGATGAACTAAACTAATTGTACTCCAAGCTAACAAGTACAATACCAGCACCGTGACCAGCGTCCCCAAGCCATACCAAAGTAGATTAGCTGCACTTTGATAAACTAAGAGCGTATCATAATACGTTGATAAATGTGACCAGCCAATTAACGCCGTTACAACGCTTAAAACGACTTGCGCTAGTAAAAGGTAGATAAAATTAGCTAGCGTCGATAAAATATTAACCGCGTAAAACTTAAGATTACTGATTGGCACTAAGCGGAACGTATCTTGTCGAAACGCCCGTTCATTACTAACTGACAACATCACGAATGCAATGAAATAAGGTAATACCGACCAACCGGCAACCGAGTAAAATAAAGTCGCACTCGTAAAGTTACCCTTAATCGCAATCCAAATTGCTGAGACCGCAGTGGCGGCCAGTTCTAGTAACAGTAATTGATTCATGCCTCGGAATTTAGTCCGACTCATTTCTTTAAAAATCGCCCAAAAACTAGTCATCACTGACGCCTCCTTCATATAAGCTTTCATAGTAAGTCTCAATATCCATGCCCGCATCGTTACGAATTTCGTCCGCACGCTTATGCACTGCAATCCCTTGATCCTTCACAATTACGACTTCATCTAAAATAGCGGCAATTTCTGCGACATAGTGATCACTGATTAGAATCGTCGCCGTGGCGGGTTTCCACTTTAAAATACTACTAATGATGCGTTTACGACTCATACTATCAATCCCACTGAAAGGTTCATCGAGTAAATACAAGTCAACTTGTCGAGCCAGCGTTAAAGCAATCACAACTTTTTCTTTCATCCCTTTTGACAATGCACTTAATTTCTTAGTGCCGTCAATTTCAAGGAACCCGGCAATTTCTTGATAACGAGCTTGGTCGAAATCTGGATAAACCGTCTCGTAATAACTAACGACCCGATCAACTTTAACGGCACTGGAAAAGCCATGGAGTTGTTCAGAAAAGCTCAAATGACGCTTCCGCTTCGCCTCATCGGTTTCATCACTGACGGTAATCGTGCCACTGCCTTTAGCACTACCCGTGATTAACCGCATCAATGTCGTTTTGCCGGCACCGTTCTCACCTAATAAACCGACAATTTTGCCAGCTTGAATCGTTAAGTTAACCGTTGATAGGATTGTTTTACGATTATGGCGATAATTTAAATCTTTAACTGCTAATACATTACTCATGTTGTGCCCCTCTCTGCTCAATATACCGTTGTAAACTAGCCATAATTTCTGAATCGTCTAAATTTAGCGCATGGAGTTGTTCATAAACCGTCGCCAACTGAGCCATGACTAATTGCTCTTTTAATTGGGCAATTCGTGCGGTATCCGTTGTGACAAAGTTACCTTTTCCCCGTTGCGACGTCAAGGTACCTTCCGCAATCATCTCGCTCAAAGCCCGCTGCACCGTGTTCACATTAACCGTCAAATCCACGGCTAACTGCCGCACTGCCGGTAACTGGTCGCCTGGCTTTAGTTGATTCATCATTATTTCATGGTAAATATGCGTTTTAATCTGTTTATAAATTGGGATCTTGTCGTCAAATTGCACTTTGTAACGCCTCCCTAGTGTTCTATTCATCTATAACACTATAACACAACTACTTTTAAACCACAAGTTGACACTAAAATGATCCACTTGTAGGGTTAAACCATTACAAGCGGATCATTTTAAGGGGTCCTATTTATCTAAATTTAGCCTTGACCATCCTTGAAAGCAGGATATAACGTCATCCCACCATCAATAAATAGCGTTATTCCGGTCACATAGCTTGACTCCGACGATGCTAACCAGGCTGCTCCAGCGGCGACTTCGGCGGGCGACCCAATCCGATTCATCGGTACCATCGAAACGGTTTGGTCGTATTGTGCTTGATTCGCAAACTTTTTCGCATTAATCGGTGTATTAATGGCACCCGGGCCAATGGCGTTCACGCGAATCCCATCTTTCGCATATTCCATCGCAATTGTTTTCGTAAATAACTTAACGCTGCCCTTAGCCGCCGCATAACTGGCAAAGGTCGGCCATGGAATCTGTTCATGAACCGAAGACATGTTAATAATGGTTCCTTTGACGTGATTAGCTTTAAAATACTTCAACGCCATCCGTGCGCCCAAAAAGACCCCCGTTTGGTCAACTGCGGTCACTTTATTCCAATCCGCTAGGGATAATTCATGGGTTGCCGCCTTAATCTCCATCCCGGCATTATTCACCCAAATATCGAGTTTGCCAAAATGATCTAAGGCTGTTTGACACAACTTTTCAGCGCCGGCTGCCGTACTAATATCCGCTTGAACAATTTCAGCTTGACCACCACTTTTAACCACAGCGGCAGCGGCCGTTTCAGCACCAGCCCGATCACGATGATAATTAATAACCACGTTCATTTTTTCAGCACCAAACCGTTCGGCAATCGCATTCCCGATTCCTTTGGAGCCACCTGTAACGACGGCAACTTTACCTTTTAAATCTTGATACATCTTAGCATTCCTCCATTTATTTGATTACGGTCGTTAGCACCGCGCCGACTACAATCAGGCCTAAACCTAACAACGTTAGCACTAAGGCCCGACCATGACGAGCCTCGTGTAAAAACAATAAACCGCCGAGTGTCGAAATAACCACGGACAATTGTGAAACAACAAAGGCAATATTTACCCCATTCAGGCTAACTGAATAGATATAAGCAATCGCCCCAATTGAGAAAAACACGCCAGCAATCATCGTTTGCCAACTGGCTGGTTCCTTAATCACCTTAAAATTATGCGTTACTAGCAAATAGATCAGCACAGCCAAGACCATGCCCACAGCTTCTGGTAAAAATAATGCAATCCCAGATGTGCTAGCAACCTTGGGAATAGCGCTGTACACCCAATACCCAATCGTCGTGAGCACTAATGTCACCACCGCCTGATGCCCACGCCCCGTTGTTTGCGTCGACTGCTGCACCGACGTTAGCACAATGCCGAGCACAAGTAATAAGATACCCATAAAGCCCAGTAACTTAGCGGCTGCACTGTGCCATTCACCAAAAATAATGACTCCAATCAAAGTCGTCCCAATTAATTGCAACCCCGTTGAAAGTGGCATTGTCCGGGCGACCCCGATTGCTTGATAAGCATTATATTGACCAACTTGGCTTAAGACCCAGAAAGCACCAGCAACCATTCCTAACATAAAATCAGTCGTGGTGACTGCAGGCCGAACCACCAGCACAGTCAATAGGCCAACTAACAAGGCCCCCACCGCAGTCCCAAAAATTTGATTACGCGGATTACTTTTAATCCGTGAAACCGCCAATGGTAAGGCTCCCCAGGCGATTGCGGGGACCAAAGTTAGGATTAATTTCATTTAACTTGGCTTCCTTCCATCTTTTATTCCATGCAATACCTTTTGCACAAGTTAAATATAACCGATGCCCCTACTCAAACAACAGCTAAAACCACTTGCATTTTTTGCAACCGCAATTGGTTGAATCGCGACACAAAAAATGCCTAGTCCCTAATAAACGTGGACTAGGCCGTAAATAATTGCCAATTATATTTAATTATTACCAGTAAACAAACTGGGCTTACCATTTATCCTTAACCAAGCTAACTGTTGATTTTGGCATGGGTAAGGTCATTTTTATTGCACATATTGGGCTAAAAAGGTAGCAACTTGTCGCTTATATGTCGCATAATCTTGCGTAATCGCCGTCGTATGTCCAGCCCCTTTGACCAACCATAACTTTTTAGGTTGATTAGCCTGTTGATACAATGTTTTTCCCATCTTAGTCGGCACAAAATCATCTTTAGTCCCACTAATAATCATAATCGGTAACCGATTCTTTTTGATTTGTTTAACAGCATCCGCCGCACCAAACGTATACCCCGCACGTAGTTTCGTAATCGCACTCGTCACATCGACTAATGGAAAGGCTGGTAAATGGTACAACTGCCCTGCTTGATAACTAATAATCGCTTTGGCACTTGTAAATGGACTATCTACCACGTAGGCCTTGATAGCCGGAATTTGCGTTTCACCACTCGCCATGGTCATGCCAGCCGCACCCATGCTAATCCCGCTCATGACAATTTGGGTGGTTGCGGTTCGCTTAACCACGGCCTGCGCCCATTGCAAATCATCTTTACGTTCCAGCCAGCCATAGCCGACCGCCTGACCTTGACTAGCACCGGCGGCCCGAGCGTCTGGGACCAATACGTTATACCCAAGTTCATGATACATGCCAGCCCAAGCGCCCATCAAAGCTTTATTACCCGCAAAACCATGGGCTAACACGACTGTTTTCTTTGACTTATTTTTCGGTAAATACCAAGCAACTAATTTTAAATGATCCTTAGACGTCATCGTCCAAGTTTGCTTCTTGGCGGTTAAATACCACTTTTTTTCACGATAGACTGCACTCTTTTTCGATAGTTTCGTACTCTGGGTCACAAACGCTTTATCGCCCCGCGCAATCGCAACTTGATAGAAGTACGTTCCCGCCCCAATTAAGGCGCCCGCTAACAAAATAACGATGACGCCGCCTGTAATTAACCACTTTTTCATCCATTCCGCCAACCTTACTTAAATATTGGGTGAATTTTCGCCACTACCACCATCATAACGTTTATAATTAGAGATAACTAGACTATATTTGGAGGGTATGTGATGCATTATTCAGAAACTTGGGACCTCGATCGGATTTTTCCCGGTGGGATTGATTCACCAGCTTTAACCACTAAGCTGGCCACCATTAAACAGCAACTCCAAACGACACAAACGGCTTTAACGAACTGGCGGGTCGACGCTGACACCCCCACTTATGATTGGTTTCAACAATTAGTCAGTGACTTGCAAACCATTCAAGCTGGCATCGCGCAGAGCCAAGTCTTCGTTGTGGCAATCCAGTCGGCGGATGCTAGTGATACTAAGGCGGGCACGCAACTTAACCAACTGTATCAATTAGATAATCAATTCGAAAATTTAATGACGCAATTCAAAAAACGGTTAGTCCAACTATCGACGACGACCTTTAATCACCTATTGGCTCAGCCAAAATTACAATCATTAGCCTTTAACCTAACAGAATTTCGCCAACAAGGCTTAACCTTACTGGATGACCGAACCGAGGCTTTGATTAACGATTTCGCCGTTGATGGTTTTCAAGGTTGGAGTGACCACTACGACACCTTAGTGAGTCAACTTAAGATCAAATATACTGACGAACACGGTCAGCGACAGACACTATCAGCCGGTCAGGCTCAAAATAAATTGGCCGCTGCCATGCCAAATGCGCAACGAACGGCATTAATGGCTAGCTGGGAACAAGCTTGGCAAGCACAAGCAGCCCCCTTTGCAGATACGCTCAACCATCTGGCGGGTTTTCGCTTACAGAACTACCAAGCACACGGCACCACCGACTTTTTACGTCGGCCATTAGCGCTTAATCGGATGAGCCGCGCCACCTTAGATACCATGTATCAAGTGGTCGCCGACAACCAAGCCTTACTGCTCAGCTATTTGAATCGCAAAATTGCCCTCATGGGTAAAACCCAACTTGATTGGCAGGATGTCGAAGCACCATTAACACTGGGACACGCGACCAATAGTCAAACCTACGATCAAGCGGCAGCTTTTGTCATCGCCAACTTTCAAAAATTCAGTCCGAAAATGGCTAAATTAGCCCAGCATGCCTTTGAAAATCGCTGGATTGAAGCCGAAAATCGGCCAAATAAACGGCCCGGTGGTTATATGGATACCCTACCTGAGACCCAAGAATCGCGAATTTTTATGACTTTCACGGGGTCACCCAATGATACCGCCACCTTAGCCCATGAACTGGGCCATGCCTTTCATGCTGATGTCATCAAAGACTTACCGCTTTGGCGGCAGGACTATGCCATGAACGTGGCCGAGACCGCTTCAACTTTTGCGGAACTAATTGTTGCGGATGCCAATGTCAAGACGGCTACCGACCCCAAAACTAAGCTGAATCTATTGGATGCTAAAATGCAAAATCCATTAGCCATGTTCTTGAATATTCGAGCCCGGTACTTATTCGAAACCAGCTTCTATCAAGCTCGTCAACAGCATATTGTGACCCCTGATGAGTTATCAAGCTTAATGCTAGCCGCCCAAAAAGAAGCTTACGGTCAGGCCTTAACAACTTATCATCCAACTTTTTGGGCCAGCAAGTTGCATTTCTACATTGCGGATGTCCCTTTCTATAATTTCCCGTATACTTTTGGCTATCTGTTCAGTCTGGGAATTTATGCGCAAGCGCAAACGAATGACCACTTCGAAGACCGCTATATCGCACTTTTACGGGATACTGCGGCGATGTCAACGGAAGCTTTAGCCCAAAAGCATCTCGGCGTTGACCTCACTAAGCCAGATTTCTGGCAGGCTGGGGTCGCTTTAATCAAACAAGATATTGATGAATTTATGACGCTTTCGGAACCCCTACTATAACGAAATGGAAGTGACAACATGTTTCCAGAACGCTTAAGAGCTTTACGTCGCGGTCAAAAAATGACCCTCGGTGAACTTGCCACGGCCTTAAATAACTTAGCTGACGCTGATTTAACTCATCGCCAAAATACCGCTGCCCAAATTGGAAATTGGGAACGCAATTTACGAACCCCTTCTTATTTAGAAGTCCGTAAATTGGCTGAATTTTTCAACGTGACAACCGATTATTTATCGGGACGTGCTGACCAAGAAGAATATGATTTAGGCCGGATTTTCTTATCTGGCAAACCGCTCACCTTTAATCAAGAGCATCTCTCCAGTGAAGATCGTTACGAATTATTTCAATTAATGAATGGCTATCTACACGGTCGCCAACAACGGTTAACGCCCGACGCTGCTGGTCAAGAAGAACTTGATTTACACTTTGACAATTAGGAGTACACCATGAATCCGAAAAAATTAAAGCAATTAAAGAAACGGGCCAAAAAACAACCAACCACTAAACCATATATTGAACAACTCACCCATTATCGTGAGTTGTTCCAAGATGACCCGCAAGTGTTAGTACTCATTAATAACGCCTTGGAAAGTGATCGGTTGCTAGCCGCCGGGTTACCCCCCAACAATTACCGGTATTACAATTGCCTGATGACTTTCAAGATCAACTTTTTCAACGCCTTAATACTCAGTATGCCATGGGAGATCCGGCCGGTGACGCCGCCTGGAATCAGCTTTCAGCTGCGTTACCAAAAGTTGACCAACTTCTTCGTGATTTCCGGGATTATCTCGAAGATCAGTATGGCATGTGGGCCTATATCAGTGCGCCCTTTTTAAAAGACTTGGCCGATTTCGTTGGTGACGCCCCCGTCTTAGAGGTCATGGCAGGTAATGGCTACATCTCAAAAGGCCTCAAGCGACTACACCCCAATCAAACGGTCATCACCACTGACTCGAAAGCTTGGACTAAAGAAACTGATAATCAGACCGGCCGCCAACCAGTCACTGCCATTGAAGCATTGGATGCGGTCACTGCTTTTAAACGCTACGCCGCTGACATCGACTACGTTATCATGGCATGGTCACCAGATAAGCTCACTTTAGATTGGGACCTGCTGCAAGCTATTCGTGCCAGTGAGACACCAGTCCCATTAATTTGTATTGGTGAAAAGTATGGGGCCACCGGTTCCAAGCAGTTCTGGGATCACGCCCATTATCGCGACGATGACGCAGTTACCCAATTAAATGCGCATTATCGTCCCTTTGATTTAATTCATGATCAAGTCTATGTCATTTCATAGCATTTTGATGCTCTTGATGACCGACAAAAAACAATCGTAACCAGAATTTTGCGAATTCCGGTTACGATTGTTTTTTTGTCTAACTCGCTGCTCAAGTTATCCACAGGGGATAACTTTAAGCCAAAATTGCGGTTTTTAAAAAGTCGACTGCTGCCGCATGCATCTTATGTGGTACATGATGCCCACCACCTTCAGCCGTTTTAAAAACCGTTTGAGCTAAAGCTGGCGTATCTGCAAATTTCTGCTTAAAATCAGCGACGTATTGGTATGGAACCATCGTATCTGCCGTACCATTAAAGAAAAACATTGGCCGCCCAGCTAACCGGTCAGCATGTTGTGACAAATCAAATTGACCAAGCTGGTCGTAAGTAGTCTGCAACCAAGCACTCGGTAACTTGGCTTGGATGGCAGCTGGTAATTGCGCAACTTGGGCCTTAGCAAATGCCGTTGGGGCTGGCGCACCAATTAAGGAGGCCCCAGCAACGACAGCTGGTTGAGTTGCCATAATTGCAGCCGCCGTAATGCCTCCCATCGACGTCCCCATTACCCCCAGCTGGTCAGGATCACTAATACCTTGTGCCACTAGCGCCGCAACTAACCGTGGAAATTCAGCAACCGAATGCCCCACAATTTCCCAAAAATGTTCCGGATGTTGATCCAAGTCAACTTCGGTTGCCCGACTACCGTGCAAATAAGCAGTCGGTAAAATCACGCGAAAACCCGCTTGGACCAATTGATAGCTAGCCACTAATTCAGCTGACGTAGGGGTGGTCCAACCATGATAATCAATGATAGTCGGTTGTTTGGTCTGGGCTTGACTCGCCGCAAACACATGTAATACAGGTAATTCATCCAGCTTCGTCGTCCGGACAATCACATCTTCAAAGACAGTCGTTGTCATTATTATCACCATTTCTCAAATTAATAAGTCTCAGTTTAGCAGAGAATTATCCACAAACCAATCAATAAGGCCCTCGCACCCCCTTCAAACCACGCACAAAAAAACGCTAACTCCGGAGTTATCCACAGTTAACGTTAGTTACCGCTTATTTTTCTAAAGTATCTAAGAAATCTTCAACTTGTTTTTGGGTTTTACGGAACTTATCCACATAGCGACCCGTTTCTTCACCGTCTTCAATCCCAACGAAGCTTGGAATCCCCATAACGCCCATTTCTTGCGCAATCTCAATGTTAGCATCCCGGTCAACCGTAATCCAATCATATTGATCATATTTAGCTTCGATTTGGGGCATGACGGGCTTAATAAAAGCACAATCAGGGCACCAATCCGCCGTAAAGAATAACATATGCTTGCCAGTTTTGATGCGTTCCCGAATTTCTTCATCACTTAAAGTTGCTGTTGCCATCTGAATGCCTCCAAATATCTATTTATTTCAATAATTCAAGTTTACCACGTACAAAAAGTAAGTAAAGCCTTTTGTCCTATTTTGTGCCTGCAATAATCGCCTGTGCTAAGTCTGCCTTTAAATCAATCACATTCTCAATCCCAGTGGATAAGCGCAACAAATTCGGCGTGATGCCCTTGGCCTGCCGTTGTGCTGGGGTTAAGTCTTTGTGTGTTTGTACGGCCGGTACCGTGATTAGACTCTCCACACCGCCCAAGCTTTCAGCAAATGAGATTACTTTCAAGGCTTGTAAAAAGGCATCAACTTCAACCGATTCAGCTAAATAAAAGCTAATCATCCCGCCTCGACCAGGATATAAGACACGTTCAATTTGCGGATTAGCCGTCAGAGCCTTAACCAAGGCCTGCGCATTCGCCTCATGTTGCCGCAACCGCAGTGGCAACGTCTTCAAACTGCGCAATAATAGCCAAGCGTCAAACGGATCTAAAACGGCCCCGGTCGTCACCAAGTTAAACGTTAATTTATCCACATCCGCGGGAGCTTTCGCAATCACAATTCCCGCCAATATATCATTATGTCCTGCCAAATATTTGGTCGCAGAATGGACCACAATATCAGCACCTAAATCCAATGGCCGTTGAATTAAAGGGGTATAAAACGTGTTATCCACAATTAATTTTATGCCATGTGCCTTCGTTGTCTGGGCCGTCGCTGCAATATCAATGACGTGCATCATAGGGTTAGATGGTGTCTCTAACCATACAGCAACCGTGCGCTCATCAATCAAAGTAGCCAATTCAGATTGACTTTTGCCATGCCATACTGCAAAGTCCAACTGGTAGTGGTCATGTAGCAAATCAAAGAAACGATAGGACCCACCATACAAATCATCCGAAATAATGAGCCGATCGCCAGTTTTAAAAAGTGTAAAGACCAGCTGAATAGCTGCCATGCCAGAAGATAACGCCCAAGCTGCCATCCCATGCTCTAACGTTGCCATCGTCTGTTCCAAAATACACCGCGTTGGTTGTGCTTCTCGCGGATAATCAAACCCCGTCGATTGACCTAACCCCGCATGGCGATAGGCGGTGGCTAAATAGATTGGCGCTGAAATTGCCCCGGTTTTTGCGTCATCCGTCCGATTTCCAGCCTGTGCTAACTGCGTTTCAACTTGTAACTGTTGCGTTAATTTCTTCATCCCATCAAACTCCCTTTCACTTTTTAGCATCAAAAAAGCCCTAATCCAATGAAGGACTAGGGACGTTTATCGTGTTACCACCCAAGTTTATTAGCTGGTCACCCGCGCTAAACTTATCGAGTTATGGACTTCATAACTCACTAAAATATCGGTTAGTTACCGCTAAGACAGCCAAGTGACCATCATTAGGCGTTCCGAGTTCATCTTCATTAGCTCAACATTCACCGCTTTACAGTCTGGACGGCTTCCTGTAGAACGTCTCGTTAATTACTCGTCTCATCACTACGCAATTTTTAATTGTATTTTAATCATACTTTAATCACACTATTTTTGTCAAGTTGTTGTTTCATAAAGTTAGCCGACTAATCCCAGCTGTTGATTTAATCCAGCTAATTCGCGTTGTAACGCTTGTCTCAAGCAGGATGCTTGAGTTGGTTCGGTCAGTTGCTGTAATTTTAAAGTTAAAAGTTGTCGTTGCGCTAACAAGTAAGTTTGCCGCCCAGTTCGATTCACCGCTGCTACAACTCGAGCCGCATCGGCACCCCTAGGTAGCAACTCAATGACTTGATCTGTCATCGCCCCATCCTCCTTAGTTTCAATACCCTTAGTATAGTCCCCTCGTCCAACTGTAAGGCAACCGTTTTCATCAAAAAAGCTGACTTTTGTCCTAAGCTCACCATTAATTTTTACCTAACAGTTATCGCATGATACGTTCTAAATAGGCGGCTCGGATCAATCGGTAAGCGGTCTTACTTTTTAACTGCGTCAATTGAAATTGATCAGTCTCAACTTGGCTTAACATCGCCGCATTGGCCGCTAACTCCCACGCCACCGATCGACCGGCTATTTGGCAGGCATCTAGCGCCAATGGTTGCGTTACTAAATATTGCAACAACACAGTTAGGGGTTCATTGGTTGCCAATAACTGTAAATCTGAAACACGGGCCGCTAATAACCAGCAACGTGCTTGATCTGCTAAGTTGCGTAACGGCGGTTTTAGCCTCGGCAAAGCCTGCGGTGATTTTTTCAAATAAGCCACGGTTAAGCTAAGTAAGGCGGCAGCCGTATTAAGCAAGGCTTGATGATCTAAGCAGGCTTGGTAGCCAACCAAATACCACTGCCGTTGCAATCTGGGGGCCACCGGCTGTTTCAGTGCAGCCAGCACAAGCGTCATTTTTTCAATCAACCGGGCATATGGGGTGTGATCAATTTTGGTGACCAACGTTTCCAAGGGATACTGAACCATAATTTGACTCTCATCCGTCGCCGGATTCCAAACTAATAAATCGACATCGGCCTGAGTTTTTACCTGCGCGATGGCTGCCTGTGGATTGCTGGACCAAGCGCCGACTGGTTCAAAATCATGGTTAGTTAATTGAATCGCATATTGCCGCATCTTCAGCGCCCCCTTTTATCATGCCGACCGCACCACTCATTCATATTATTCCGGTCGATTAATCCCGACACTTACCTTAAGATACGCCTGATCATCAGCCGCATGCATGACTAAATCAGCAATAGCGCGTCGTGAAACTAACTGACCACCAAATGGGGCCCCTTTTTGTGGACCTTCATAATCATCACGACCATCATCGGTAACCAGTTGGTTGGCACGCCCGTGAGAACAACGTCAATTGATCATCCCTATGAGCTCATAAGTCATCCCGGGTCGTCGCCCTAACTGAACCAGTCGCACCTAAAATTAAGACTTTTTGCATTTTCGAAGCCCGCTTTTAATTATTTTATAGCTTAACTTTAACAGCTTCGACCAACACTAAGGCAAGCCGAACGTTCAATTTATTTTAGCGTCATGACCCAATGTTCTGTGATTCTGATTTGATTTGCACCGCTAGCGTCACGGATTACACTTACTGTAAGGTCAGCCCTGTTTAAGATTGATCCTTTTGCTTGCTATTGGCGTCAATTCGCCGTATGATACTAGTCGAAACTAATGTCAATCTTTAGGAGGGTTACAGTTGTCCTATACTATCCAAGCAGTTGCTAAAAAAATGAACGTCTCAACCTATAGTATCCGCTACTACCATGACCACGGCATGTTGCCGTTCGTCAAACGTGATGAAAATAATAATCGAGTTTTTGATGATATTGATTTGGAATGGCTCAAAATCATTATTTGCCTCCGCTCGACTGGGATGCCGGTTGAACGCATTCAGCATTATCTCCAGCTCGTCCAACAAGGTGAAACCACCGTTCCTGAACGCTATGAGATGATGAAGACGCAACAAGATCGCACGTTAGGCGAGATTAACGACCTTCAAAATCATTTAAAGACCATTAATATGAAAGTCGACCATTATGCTGATGTGTTGATTAATCATAAAGTGGATAGCTTCGTGCCTTCTAACACGGCAGAAGCTGTCGAACACGACGTTTATCAAGAAAATCAACCTTAAAATCTTAAAAGACGATTGCAAGTTAATCCCTGCAATCGTCTCTTTTTGATCATTTTAGATGAATTTAGCAATCAACACAAAGTAGAGTAAGACCAACACCCCTAATCCTAATGTATATAATAGCGCTAACCATTGGCCACCCGGTGTGCGGCCGGTCTTACCAAAGCAAATCGCCGTACCACCACAAATGACACTGAGACTACCTAAGTCCAAGCCCACGCTATGATTCATCATCATTACAAATGGTCCGAGTAAACCACCGATAATTGCCAGCCATTTCGCTGCCACTAAGATTACCCGTCCAACCTGCTTATCCTTTTCATCATACTTTTCTTTTGCCATCCGCCAGGCCTACCTTAGTCTCTTATTTTTAACGACACTTAATTGTACCAACTTATCTAGTATGCCGTATTTTAGTCAACTGTGCAAGAAGGCGCTTACTTATACCAAAAAAGGACCGCCGCTTCCACCCGGAGATCCAACTTAATTCCACTAAGTGATTAACTTAGTAACTTTTACTAGTTTAGCTTAACCCTTCAAGTCGACTTTAAGTCAAGCGCTTTTATTATTTTAATTGTTATAAGTTGCGGATACAACGGTCCAAGTAGTTGCCATCGTTGCTTGTCGTTCCAATTGTCCCTTGGCATTTACCCGATAATTTCCGACCAAATGTGACACACGATCATTTGTATTCTCATAAACCGCGACATAAACTAGTCCCGCCGCTCGGTACTGGTTAAACAAAAAATCAGCTTTCGTGACACTGATTGTCGTGTACTGTTGCGCCACCTGTTGCCAAACCCAATCATTGAGTTGTGCCGTAGTTAGCTGTGTGGCCGTCACTGCTGACTGACTAGTGCTTTGATTGTCTGTGACGTGACTGCTATTTGTCGTTGAACTGGCACTGGTACTCCCTTTAGATTCAGTGGTAGCAGCGCTTGTCGCAGTCATCGTACTGGTAGCCGCTTTTTGACTAGTGGTTGCGTTCGACTGGGACGCTGATGTCGCCGTGGTCCCTTGCTTAGCTTGCGACGTTGATTGTTGCTTAGTAGCTGATTTGGTTGATTTAGTTGATTTGACTGAAGAACTGACCGCTTGATGGACTGGTTGCGTCGTTGTCTGACTGGATTCCGGCCACAACAAATAACCACCACCCAAAACTGCTACGCCAACTAACACTGAAGTCCCCATAATCATTTTTCTCATCACTCATCAACTCCCCAAAATTTTAGCTTTATGCTTGCCTTAACCATACGCTAAGTTTGTTAGATTTACCATCTTTTTCCAGCATTAAACTGAAAAAACGACGGTTGCAGAAAAAAATGGACTAACAGTATAAATACTGTTAATCCATTAATCGCGGTACTGGTAAAACCAGTAGGGATGCCGCTCCACAACGTCAGTGACCCAAGCACTCCGAATACGTCGGAAAAACGTGCCCCGCTATCAATAATTAGTCACTAGCCGCTCGCGCGGAACTTCCATTGCTGGAAATCTGACTTTATCGACTCATCGCATTAGTAAGACTACCATCTTTCACCACAGGATGCAAGTTTACCTCACCACAATAGTTGGCGTCACCCCGCAAACATGGTATATTTAGTCGGTGTTATAGGAGGAATTTCCATGACTTGGCTCATTTCATTTTTAGCTATTCTGATACGACCTTTAGGTTTTTTAGTCACGTTAACGAATCAAATCGGCGGTTGGTCTTATGTCGTCTTATTCCTAGTGATTTTCTTGGAATCGGCGTACCTGGCCTTCGCTTTTTTACCCGGACAGTCGCTCTTATTCTTAAGTAGCTCCATCGCCGCTAGTACGCATTCCAAATTAAACATTTGGCTTTTATTGGCTATCTTTATTACTGCCGCTACTAGTGGTGCCATGCTCAAATACCGCGCGACGCGACACTTAGATCAGCACAGCCGTTTAGAAAAAGGCTTGAATTCCAGCAAGCTTGATACGACCAAGGCCCTTTTTGATCGCCATGAGCGACCATCCTTACTTTGGGGCCGCTTTATCCCCTTTGTCGGCCTGTTCATCCCAGTCATTGCTGGTACGACCCAAATGGACTGGCGTCACTTTGAAATCTGGAATTTTTTAGGCGTCTTAGTTTGGGTGGGCAGCTGTTGTTTTTGTGGCTATTACTTTGGTGACTGGCCATTTGTCGAAAAAAATTTCACTTGGATTATGTTAGTGCTAATCATCCTACCAATCTTAGGCCGTTATGGTTATCACTATTTGAAACGCAAACATCACCTATTACTTAGTAAAGCTAACTAAAGAATTTACTTTTGGCGCATGACGGTCTTGATGACCGCTACCAAATAAGCGTGACAAGAATTTATAAAATTCTTGTCACGCTTATTTTTTATTGGCGTTCGCCTGGCACAATTAAGAAAATAGCCGCCAGTAGTGCCAATAGTAATAGGCCAGCGCCTACCAAAACGGCTTGCTGAAAACCAACCATTTGCGTCTGGGCTAAACTTTGGGTGGTCACTAAAATTGATAGCCCGACGGAACCCCCAATTTGATGCATCACATTGACAACGCCTGAAGCTGCCCCGGCATCAGCACCTTGGGTA
The DNA here is from genome assembly GCF_002970935.1 of Lactobacillus sp. CBA3606. Classification (NCBI taxonomy): domain Bacteria; kingdom Bacillati; phylum Bacillota; class Bacilli; order Lactobacillales; family Lactobacillaceae; genus Lactiplantibacillus; species Lactiplantibacillus kimchii. The sequence continues at coordinate 1,024,087 of NZ_CP027194.1, forward strand.
TGCGCAACCCCCGCCGCCGTAAAGGGACTTAAGGATAACCCTTGACCGATACCAATCACCACCATTGGCGCCGCAATCCCCCACCAATAACCAACTGATTTGGTAAAGAAACTCATCCAAAACATCCCGATTAAAGTGAGCATAATCCCAATCACCAGTAGCCCCCCATTGCCCCACTTAACCGTCAACCGGGCCACTTGTAAGGCAACGATAAAGTTCACAATTGTTAGCGGAAAAAATGCGACCCCTGCCATTAATGCATTGAACCCTAATTGTTGTTGCATTAATTGCGGCGTAATGAACCAAAACCCTAGCATCGCGCCCATATAGAGAAAGCGACCCAGATAGGCGCCAATCCGTTCACGATCCACAAACAGATGTAACGGCATGATTGGTTGTGCCGTCCGTCGTTCTTGGATAACAAACCCGGCTAAAGCGACGATGGCAATAAGTAATGCTGGTCCCTGAGCCCAATCACCAACAATACTATAAACCAGGGCGCTCATCCCGATTAAAGACGTCAACGTCCCCAACCAGTCTAAGGTGCCATTTTGTCCATGATCCACCTTCAAATCACGATTTGCTAAGACATACATCCAAATACTGATTGGTACATTAATGAAAAAGCCGATGCGCCAAGTTAGGAGACTCGCAAACACGCCACCAATGACTAAGCTCACACTAGCACCAATCCCAGCCATTGCACCGTAATAAGCAATCGCGCGAACTCGAGCTGGTCCAGTATACGTATCCATCAAAATTGCCAAGGTAGTTGGGGCCAAAATCGCTGATCCGATTCCTTGGAAAGCTCGAGCGGCAATTATCATCGTGGCATTCACTGATAAGCCCACAACTAACGAACCAATTCCAAAAATAATTAAGCCAACTTTGAAGACCCGGCGTCGGCCAAATAGATCACCCGCACGACCACCCAACAATAGAAAGCCGCCAAAGGTTAATGAATAAGCACTACTAACCCAAGAAAGCGTCTGCTGATTTAACTGTAACTCCTGTGCAATTTTTACTGTTCCTGTGAAAATAATCGAATTATCTAGCAAAATCATAAAATAACTAAACAAAATAATTAATAAAATCCAATCGACTCTTCTTTTATTGTCCATGTGATTACTCCCTGTCTTTAAGTGAATAAAAGGTAGTTTAGACCTTCATCTACACTTTAAGGCAAGCTATAATCAAAACTTTTTCAAAATCATAGGCTGAATGGTTAGTTTCAACAAAAAAGGCGTTGGGTTCAATTCCCAAACGCCACTCGCACAACTTAATAATCGAATTCATCCGCAGTCAACCCTGACTTGTGGGCTGTTTGCTTTTGATGTTGCCGCTCTAATTCCCGTAACTCCGCCTCAGTTGTCTCCATATGATCATAAAAATGATTGAGCTTATAGTTCAAATGGTCAATTGCGGCTTGTAAATCATCACGCTTTTCTTCCATAACAGCCAGCTGAGACCTCAATAACGCCTTTTGTTCCTTGGTATTGTCCTCCTCAGCATCAAATAATTCAATATAGTGACGGAGATTTTCAATACTCATACCGGCCGCTCGCATTTGGGTTGCAAACCGAATTCGTCGAATAATCCGGGCATCAATATCGCGATTGCCTACTTCGGTTCGATCAATCGTTGGAATCAACCCTTCTTTTTCATAATACCGAATTGCCGCCGCCGAAACGCCGGTCTGTTCACTAGCTTCTTTTATGTTCATATCAGTTGCACTCCTTTTTACTTAATGGCGGCTTAGTAACCACCATTAGCTGCTAAATTGACCTTAGCATATCCCTTAATGTACACTTTAAGGCAAGCCCAAATAAAAAAGAGTTCGCTGGTTAGATTCCGATAGCAAGTACCATCAAAATTCAACGCAGCAAACCCCATCTTAATTAAGCCTCTGCTTCAGTAATTTGATTCAAATGATCAATTTGAGCTTCAAACCAACTGGTCAAAACCATTTTAGCATTAGCCCGATCAGCGAGAACATCCGTTGCCGTTCCGAGTTCATCAATTCGTAACCCAGATTGGAAGGCTTCCGATTCCGCAATCATATAAAGCTTAATTGGCATCGTATCCTCCGCCATCGTCACCTTACCGATTTCAGTTAAGGCATTCCATGGCAAGTTAATCACACTAGTCTCCAAACGAAAACTAATCGCTGGATCATGTTCAGTGGTTAAGATTGCTTGCGTCAACTGATCAGCAGCCACTTGGTCTAAAAAGCCAGTCAACCAAGCATCTAATTGGTCAGTTAACTGATCGTAACGACCACTAAAAGTCGGTTGTGCGATCTTTTCAGCAGTGATTTCATCTATAAAAGTCTGTACATTTCGTTGCATAACTATCCCTCATTTAGTTAGTTTTGTGACGCCAACGGGTCAATAAGACCAGCGTATAAAAGTTCACGCCAAGACCAATCACCGCCATGACCTCTAGTATCAGCTTGATTTCCATGCCGGCAGTGCTCTGATAACCGGACATCAAAGCGCTAATCAACCCTAATGAATAAATCACCAAGACTAGACCCAAGACGTAAAACCCGAGCATCCGATTCACATAAACAGCCAATACGCCTAAAAAATATAAGACTAAGGCGATTAATAAGCCCTGCCACATTTGGCTAGCTGACAATCGTGCCGTTTGTAACTGAAAGTGACTGGTCGACATCATCCAATTGACGATACCGTAACAAAAAAAGGAAACAAACGCAAATGCAACTACCCGTGTAAGTTTCAACTAACCACTCCTGTTATTCGGCGATTAAATCAATAATAGCTTCCCGTGGAATTCCAGTAAAGTAACGATTCAAATCAACATCAGCTAACTTGTTCGTCAATTCATCATGATCGTAACGCACGCCCGTTAAGGCTTTTTCAATATCAGCCACGTTACCACTACCGAAGAAATCACCGAAGAATTTGATAGTTTGAATATGACCATCCGTCACCAATAATCTCGCATCAATGGTCCCCATATCGAAATGTTGACGCCGCTTAACCGAGAATTCAGGTGATTTGCCATAAACCCAATCCCAATTAGCATAATAGTCTTCATAAATTTTATCAATGGCTTTTTGCTGTTCTGGTGAAACTTTATATTCTTTATCCGCAATTTCGGCCAAAGAATCCACTTTAAATAGTTCAGTTAACAATTTATCCCGGAACTCTGGTACTGAGATATTTTGATACTCTGGGGCTAAGAATGGACGTAGATTGGTCACGCGACTTCGAACCGACTTAATTCCCTTCGAAGCAATCTTATCAGTTGGAACTGTCAAGGCATTTGGTACCACGTTTAAATCCACATTTAACATCAACGTACCATGTGAGAACGTCTTACCATTGCGAGAATACATCGCATTGCCTGAGAACTTCTTGCCATCGACCAACAAGTCATTACGGCCACTGACCGTTGCGGTTGTGGCGCCCATATCGTGTAAGACATCAATAATGGGTTGCGTGAACGTCTTAAAGTCACCGAATTCTTGACTATCACTATCCACAACAAAGCTAAAGCATAAGTTACCTAAATCTTGATAAACTGCTCCGCCCCCGGATAACCGACGCGTCACAGTAATGTTATGTTCCCGCACATAATCAGCGTTGATTTCTTCCAACGTATTCTGATTACGCCCGACGATGATACATGGTTCCTCATAGTAAAACAAAACCAACGGTTCATCAAACTCAACATTATTCATTAGATACTGTTCAGTCGCAAGATTACGACCAATTTCATGATCTTTCATTGAGACATAATACATTCGATATCAGCTCCTCAGCTTTAAGCTACTTTCATTATACTGCTCCGAATCAAAAAGGACCCACACTGTGAGTCCCCATTTTGGAAGAACCAATAAAATTGAGTGTGGAATTCGTCATTCCCCAAAATCGTTGATCCACAAGCCACATCCTTGAACAATTTAATTGGCGGCAATTTGTTCTCCGTGGCATTAGCGTGCCATCAATAGATGGATGGTCAGTTGGTTATCCGAGATTAGCGGAAACACTGGGTACTGTACTAGCTATCACTTGACGGGTTTGTTACAACAATTGGGTAACGTTGCTACTGACCGATGATTCTTCCGATGAACTTAATATACCACATAATGTAAGCGATTGCAATGGCGATAAAAAAACAATCCAGTCAGCGGTAGCCGACCAGATTGCCTGAAGTTAATAGCGGTCGTAATCGCTATTTATCTTAATACAGTTAGTATAGAACGAAGCTATTAATAAAACAATTTTTTTGCATGCTCTTAATGGACGACTGCGACATAATGCGTTGCTCCAGAACGGCTCAGATACTTCAACCAAGTATAGCCATCCGCTACTACGGTGCCACTGTAATAAACACGATCACCGGGGTAGTATTCCCCAGCAATGCTAGCTCGCGTGCTAGGAGCGGTCCGAATATTAGTCGTCGTTGTAAAGGTAAAACTCCCGGCCTTAGCCGTGGTCGTGGCCGCATTAGTATGACTGCCATCGACTGCCACATAATGGGTCGCTCCTGAATACGATTGGTAACGTAACCAGGTTTGACCATTGACGGTGACTTTAGCATTATAGCGAACGGTATCGCCAGCATAATAGGTGCCGACTGTGGCCGCATTCGTCGCCGGTGTCCCCTTAATAGCCGTCGTCGTCTGGAAACGATACGTACCACTTGTGGCCGTCACAACTGGTTTATTTTCAGTCAGATTGCCATTAATTGCGACATAATGATCCGCTCCGGAATATGACCGGTAACGTAACCAAGTTTGCCCATCAATCGTCACTTTACCATTATAATAAACAGTTTCCCCAGTGCGATAGGTGCCAACCGTGGTCGCTGTCGAACGTGGTGCACTTTTAATTGCGGTATCAGCAGTAAAGCGATACGCACCAGTGGCGGCTTCAACGCTAGGTGCCGTGACAGCAACATCATCACCAATCGCAACATAATGGGTCGCGCCGGAATAGGATTGATACCGTAACCAAGTAATGCCCTCGGCTTCAATCTTCCCATTATAATGGACAGTTTCACCGGTATCATAAGTGCCGACGATTTTAGCTGAACGACTGGCGCCATCACGAATATTAGTTGTCGTCGTAAATTTGAAAGTGCCAGTGGCGGGAGTCACCGTCACACTGTCATCGCCACTAATCGCAATATAGTGCGTTGCGCCTGAATATGATTGATAGCGTAACCAAGTATAACCATCCGCCACGACCTTACCATTGTAATGAACGGATTCACCGGCATCATAAGTGCCGACCACTGCTGACTGCATGCTAGCAGCCGTATGAATATCAACGGTTTTAGTAAACTTATAAGTACCGGCAGTCTCATTTTCGGCTGGCTTTTCAGGTGTCGTCCCGGTAACTTCATGGTCCCAATCCTGTAACCGATAACTATTGATGGTATTAATTAACGTCGTTGCGTAATTTGGATCGGTCGCATAGCCATCACTTTGCAATAATCGGGCAACTGTTTGATAATCAGTGACCCCTAACAAGTTATGGTAACGTGAATTATCAACTAAAAAGGCCCCATGATCTTCTACACTAGCAGACCAGTTCGGGTACTGTCTGAAAGCTGCTCGGACGGTGATATACTGGCCATTCACCCATTCATTGGTTTCAAAATAGATGGATTGACCTTGATAGGCACCTTTGATTCCGAACAAGTTATTCCCTTGTGTCGATAAAGCTGAACGGCCCCAGTCACTTTCAATAATGGCTTGTGCTGCTGTGATAGATGGCAAGACGCCATATTTACGCCAGCCCTCTAAAGCACCGGCTTTAATCTGATTAAAAAACGTCTGTTGATAATCATTCATGGCTGGTGCCACGGCTTCATCCGCTGCACTGCCAACTGTCATATCCTCTGGTTCAATTGCCATGGCTGCCGAGTTCGCAACGGATTCAGCTCGAACCGGCGCCGCACTAGTCACGGTATGCGTCACTATGCTCGTTGCCGCCACTGGTTGTTTGATTGACTCCTGACTGGCAACCGCCGTGGCTTCATCAACGGCCGACAAGGCTTGATCAGCAGTTGGTGTGGCACTTACTGGCGCTTCACTAGCCGTTGCTGAATTAGTTGCGCTACTGGTTGCACTAGTCGTGACGGTTGCCGCTGATGTTGGGGTCACCGTTGCCTGACTAACAGCAGTTGAACCGACAGATGTCGCCTGACTAGCAGCCGAAACTGGGGTGCTCGTAGGCGCTGCCGAACTAGCAACCGGCCGACTAGCGACTGAACGGGCTGGGGCAACCGTACTAGTCGTATTAGCGGCGCTGGCGTCGGCATCCTGACGACTAACCGTTGAACTGGCTTGACTGCCACTAGTCACACTCGCACTAGCCGTTGACGTGGTCGCTTGGCTCGTCGTCGCCGGCGTCGCAGCTGGTGTTTTTCCGGACTGTACATAATTATTTTGACCATTGACGGCTTGATCAGTGGCAACCATGGTCGCAGCCGTATCGGTATCGTTAGTCGCCTTATCGACGGTTGATGCTGCTTTGCTAACTGCCACTGGTAATAAAGCGGTACTCAACATTAATGATGCAATTATTTTTGTCATTCCGATTTTCAATTAAAATTCCCCAAATCTCTTGTTAAAGCTGACTAACGGACAACGATATATTTAAACTTATTATCTCAGGATTACTGCTACGGCCTTAATACTAGCACCACCCCGTGTTACATTCAATTCGAATATTGTAATATAATTTTACTGTTACTTCGTTATTTTTAAACTAATTAAATTTTACGTGCTAGGTTTTTATTCATAGTGACAATAATTAACCTCGCTAGCTAATTATTGTTCTTTTTAGCACCCCGCTTTCACGAGCATAAAACAGGGTAATTCTTAAATCTTATGACAATTAATATTGTTTAGACCTATCTTTTAACCAATATCAAGTAATTAATTTTAATTTACCAACTCGTAAAATCACCGCTCAAAGGAGCTTAATAAAAAAATTAACTTTTTTCAATAATTAATATATCAATATTAAATTTTACAAACTGTAAAAAAAGTCATCAGACTGCAACTTCTAAGCTAAAAGGCTTACAGCCGCCGAAATTAATGCTAAAATAAACATATTAATTAGCTATTAAAAACGGGGGTAACTATTATGTTACAACAATATCAAAATATCTTGGTACCAGTTGATGGTTCCAAAGTCACCGAAGAAGTTTTAAAACGCGGCATTGAAGTTGCCAAGCGCAACGACACCCATTTAGACATTTTAAACGTTTTGGAAGTTAACCAATTCAGTGATACGTACGGTGGGGCTGTCAGTGGTGATGTGATTTATAAGCTATCCGAAGACGTCCAACAACGCTTAGCTGAACTCAAACAAGAAGTCATTGACGCTGGCGTTAAGAAAGTTGACGTGCATGTTCGTTTTGGCAATCCGAAGACGGTCATTGCACGGGAATTTCCTGCTGATCATCATAATGAATTGATTATGATTGGGTCAACCGGCTTGTCCGCCGTTGAACGGTTAATGGTCGGCTCAGTCACAACCTATGTTAGTCGTAATGCAGTTTGTGATGTGCTAATCGTCAAACCAGTCAAATAATGACACGTTAAAAGTGAGTTTTGAGGCACCTAACCAGGCCCTTAGAACTCACTTTTTACGTTAAGAAAGGTGCTACTATCGTGCAATGGACCAAACAAGTTAAGCTCCCAGCAGCTCTCAATCAACAGACCGTGCGCACCTGCTTAAAAACATGGTTGCTTCCCAAACGCATCCAAGGACAATTACGACAAGGGCGTCGTATCTGGGTCAACGATTGCCCAGCTTCCGTCGCAACCATTGTTCATACGAATGACCGTTTAACTTTACAATTTTTACCAACTGATTTTCGGACCCCAGTTTCTAGTTATCAACCGGATGTTGCCGGGGCCGTCCCCATCCTCTATCAGAACGCAGATCTGCTCGTCATTAACAAACCCGCCGGCTTAAAGGCGCACCCAAATCAACCCGGCGAACAAGGCTCGGTTTTAAACCATTTAGCGGCGGACCTTCAAGCAACGGGACAGGCCCCGTACATGGTCCATCGACTCGACCAGATGACCTCTGGCGCCATGCTAGTCGCCTTAAACCCGATAGTCGTGCCAATCCTTGATCGTTTGATTAGCACCAAGCAAATTCACCGGACCTATTATGCTTGGGTCCGCGGCCATTTTGACCATCCCACTGGTCAGTTCACTGACCCCATTGGTCATGATTTGACTGATCAGCGTAAACGTTGGATCAATACTCCTGACGCTCAGCGTGCGCTGACCAACTACCAAGTTATTCAGACCACCCAGCAACAAACCTTGGTTAAACTTGACCTGCAGACTGGTCGCACCCATCAATTACGGGTTCATCTCGCAGCTAACGGTCATCCTATCATCGGTGATCCGCTTTACGATACCACTTATCAAATGGCGCCCCGTTTATTATTACATGCTTGGCAGCTACAGCTCACGTTACCATTTACTACAACGGCAGTGACCGTTACCGCGCCGTTACCGGCCAGTTTTGATGATTTAACTCAACTAGACCATTTTTAAACCCTAAAACGACGTTTCAACTTGGTGAGTAGTCACCAAGTTGAAACGTCGTTTATTTTATCATCAATTCAATAGTAACCTGTTATTTCAGGCCTTTCCATTGCCAATCATTAACTTCTGGTAAATCAGTACCGGCATCGCGAATGTAAGCATTGTGCTTAGCCAGCATGTTATCCATACTCTGAACAAAGGCCGCCCCTTGATCTTCCATCGCTGGTTGCGCCGCAATTGCGGTTTTAGCCAAGTCGAAACGGTCCATTTGGTTCATGACCCGTACATCGAATGGCGTTGTAATATCACCATTTTCACGGTAACCATGCACGTATAGGTTATGATTATGACGGTCAAAGAAGATATCACGAATCAAGTCTTCATAGCCATGGAACGCAAAGACAACTGGTTTGTTCTTCGTAAAGTAATGATCAAATTCTTCATCAGATAAGCCCCGTGGATCACGCTTAGGACTCCGCAACTTCAACAGGTCAACCACGTTAACAAACCGAATCTTCATGGCTGGGAAACTCGTGTGTAAGAGTTGTACCGCAGCTAAGGCTTCCAAGGTTGGTTCCGTACCAGCCGTTGCAAACACAATATCTGGTTCGCTGCCTTGATCGGTGCTTGCCCAATCAACAATTCCTAGACCATTGTCAACCAATTGTTTAGCTTCTTCAATACTAAACCATTGTTGCCGTGGATGCTTAGACGTGACCACGTAGTTAATCTTTTCTTGGCTTCGTAAGACCACATCACCAACAGCTAATAAAGTATTGGCATCAGCTGGTAAATATTCCCGAATATATTCAGGTTTCTTTTCAGCTAAATGCGTCAAAGCACCTGGATCTTGATGGGTATACCCATTATGATCTTGTTGGAATACCGTTGAAGCAGCAATAATATTCAGTGAAGGATATTTTTTGCGCCAATCAAGTTCATTGGCTTTCCGTAACCACTTGAAGTGTTGCGTCAACATTGAATCCACAACGCGTAAGAAGGCTTCATAACTTGCAAACAAGCCATGGCGACCGGTTAGGACATAACCTTCGAGCCAACCTTCAGCTTGATGTTCAGATAACTGTGCATCTAGGATTCGGCCAGCTGGCGCTTCATATTGATCACTATCTGGATGAATATCTTCAAGCCATTGCCGATTAGTCGCTTCAAAAATACCATATAAACGATTGGACATCGTCTCGTCTGGTCCAAACAATCGGAAATTATCTGGATTTTGTTTGATAACATCACGCAAGTAATCTGACCAGACAATCATATCTTGCTTAACGTTAGCACCGCGTTGCGTCGTATCAACGGCGTAATCTCGGAAGCTTGGTAAGTTCAAGGCTTTTGGATCAACCCCACCATTGGTGATTGGGTTAGCAGCCATCCGACTTTGACCGGTAGGCATAATTGCTGCAATATCAGCTTTCAAAGTCCCATCGTCATTGAAAAGTTCCGTTGGCTTGTATGATTCGAGCCAATCGACTAAGGCATCAGCATGTTCCATATCAAGTTGATCAACTGGAATTGGAATTTGATGTGCCCGGAATGACCCTTCAATCTTTTCGCCATCCCATGACTTAGGCCCCGTCCAGCCTTTAGGTGCACGGAAGACAATCATTGGCCAAACTGGTAAACTTGGGTCGTTATTTTCACGCGCATTCTTTTGAATAGCTTTAATCTTTTCAATTGCTTCATCCATGGCTTTAGCCAATAACGGATGCACTTTTTCAGGATCATCGCCCGTTACAAAGATTGGTTCCCAGTTCATACTTTCAAAGTATTGTTTGATTTTGGCATCTGAAGTCCGACCGAATAACGTTGGGTTGGAAATCTTAAATCCATTAAGATTTAAAATTGGCAGAACTGCCCCATCATTAATTGGGTTGATAAACTTCGTTGATTGCCAAGAAGTTGCTAATGGACCCGTTTCGGATTCACCGTCGCCAACGACAACCGCTGCAATTTCGTCAGGATTATCTAAAATCGCACCAGTACCATGTGAGATTGAGTAACCAAGTTCGCCACCTTCATGGATTGAACCAGGCGTTTCAGGAGCCGCATGTGATGCCACGCCCCCTGGGAATGAGAACTGCTTGAATAATTTTTGCATCCCAGTTTTGTCTTGCGTAATTTCAGGATAAATATCGGTATAGGTACCGTCCAAGTATGAGTTAGAAACCATCACTTGACCACCATGACCGGGACCTTCAACGTAAAACATTTTCAAATTATATTTATTAATGACCCGGTTTAAATGGGCATAAATAAAGTTTTGACCGGCAATGGTTCCCCAATGACCGATGGGATGAACTTTAACGTCACTCGCCTTTAAAGGCCGTTGTAATAATGGATTATCTTTTAAATAAAGTTGACCAACTGATAAGTAGTTGGCGGCACGCCAATACTTGTCAACTTCTTGCAAATATGCTGGTGATGAGTAATCTGTAGCCATTCAAAACACTCCTTAATTTGCTTGCATTTATCATTTGAGTTACTAGCTGACATCGTTTACAAGTTCTATCTTAACAGGTTCATTTTAAAAATCAACCTTTTTGTTAATTGGAACGGTCCAATTATATAAATTAACCTTCACTTGCACAACTAAAAAGGCTTGAGCCACTGCTCAAACCTAGTTTAGCGAGTTTCACTTAATCTGTCGCGAATTTAAACCTGCCGTTTTACTTGCTAGCAGTAACCATTCAAACGCTTTCAATAATTGGTTTCAAACCAGCCGCATCACCAATCGCCAGTTCAAATGACTGCGACGACCGAAACTTGCCGCAACGGGTGCGAGCCAGCAATGGTCACGACTTAGCTATGCCAGTTCTACGATGCCTAACCCGCATCATAGGACTGGCTAGGCTAGGTCCAACCGCTAAACGCTGGCTCGCACCCGCTACATTAATCCGTCGAAACAAACGTCGTATATTTCATATACTGATAATGTAAGCGCATGTTTGACACTTCAAATGGCGTCCCATCATCCAAAAAGAAAATACCACTCATCACGCCGACCGGTTCCGTTGGCTTCAATCCTAATAATTTTTGATCATTTGCTTGCGACACATCCGCTGAAATCGACAAAAACGATTTTGTCACCGCATCATGCAACGTTGCTTGAACATAGTTAAAAATCGAGCCACTCACCACTTGCCGATTTAACTCCGGTACCAACTTAATTGGAATATACCCGGTTTCAATCATAAAGGGCTGGTCATCTAATAGACGTAACCGCTTAATTTCATATACAAACTCATCTGCCGATAAAAATAAGTCCTGCTGCAACTCTTGACTTGCAGGAATCACCTGAAAGTCTAATAATTGGATACTAGGTTGGGCGCCTTCCGTATTTAAACTATCCGTAATGCCCAAATTGGTGCCTTCATATTTAAACGAAGATTGATTTTTAAGATATAATGGATTGATAAACGTTCCTGAACCGCGTTTTTTAAAAATTAACCCTTGATTAGCTAACACATTCAGTGCTCGCTTAATTGAACTCCGGCTCACTTGATATTGCTCACTGAGGCTCCGTTCATCTGGCAACTTCTTATCGACAAATTCATTGGCCATAATCCGTTTGTTTAGGTCGGTAATCACTTGTTGATAGACTAAATCTGCCATATCGGTCCCTCCTTTACTTAACTTGTTTAGTTAAAGTATAGCAGACTTTGACCGCCGAGGGTTAATTGCACCGGTCCATTTTTAAAATTGGAACGTACATTTATAATTGTGAGGATGAAACAATATGTCAAAAAAAAGTAAAAAAGACGCGAAATTAGGAAAAACTTTGGTCGAAAAGATTCTTGATAAGGCTAATCTAAGCTATCAACAATACGAATTTCCAACTGAAACCGAGGGGGATGTCGCCCAATTACAAGTCGATCACTTAGGTGTTGATGAACATCACATCTATAAAACCCTCGCTTTAATTGGCAACAAAACCGGTCCCTTAGTCGGGGTTTTACCACTTGATGAACATCTCAGCTATAAGAAGCTTGCCAAACTTTCTGGCAATAAAAAAGTAGGCATGATTCCATTAAAAGACTTGGAGCGCACCACCGGGTATCAGCACGGTGCTAATACACCCGTTGGCATTTGGGAAACTAAAAAGTTTCCAATTTTTATTAATGAGAGCGCCAAAAAGCAAGGCAATATCTTGGTCTCATCTGGCAAAATCGGCCGTTCGATTGAAATTAACGCCGAGGATTTACGCCGCTTGGTCCATGGGACTTTCGGCGAAATAACGGAGTGATTGTGTGAAACAACTTATTTGGAATAATTTACTCTTATTAGCGACCCTGTTAGGAATTCCCGCCCTATTCGCTTGGGTGTTGACCTTAATCAATCGGCAGACTAAGGCACACTTAGTCAGTCGTTTCGGCATTAATAGCCAGGTCTATCTAGGCTGTTTAGGGATTATTATTCATGAACTTAGCCACTTAATTATGGCCGTAATCTTCCGCCATGGCATTCAGTCCATCCGGCTGATTAAGCGCCCCCACTTGCATCAAACGACGGGTAACCCAGATGACTTGGCCCTAGGTTACGTGAATCATACCTGGCGACAAGGTAATTACTATCAAATGATTGGTAATTTGTTTATCGGCGTCGCACCGATCTTTGGCTGCACGGCCAGTTTATTAGGGCTTGATGCGTGGCTTTTTCCAGGGCTATCACGGGCAATCTTAACGTTAGCAGCGACCCCTAAAAATCCTAATTGGCACGGCAGTTGGACCGCTTTAACCACGGCGGAGACCAGTTGGTGGCAGCTCGGATTGTTATTGATTTTAACGATCTTAATTGTGATTGGTGGGTTTGATCTTAGTCCCGCTGACTATCAAAATAGTGCGCTCGGATTGATGAGTACGGTCATTTTAATCATCGTTTTTACAACGATCATCACCTTACTTGATGGTCAGGCGACCGCAATCTTCACCAGCATCATCACTTTTGGCTTTACCATTGCCATTATCTTGAGTTATGCACTAGTCGTTTCCCTAATTGTTTTAATCATTACCCGCCTAATCGCGGATTAACTTGGCTTTTAACTTAACTAAAAAGTGGGACTCCCGGCATTTCGCTACCGGTAGTCCCACTTTTTGTAACTTTTAGGTCAACGCACTTTAGTCATCATCCGCAACCCATTCAGCTTTAAATTGGGTGACGAACTGGCGCATGACCGCCGTTCGTCGCTGGGCTAATTGCTTCGCCGCCGCAGTATTCATCAAATCCGCTAACTTGAACAGCTTTTCGTAAAAATGATTAATTGCCGTTCCCGGTTCTTTTCGATATTGCGCTTTAGTCAGGTGTTCACGGGGTGCAATCTGCGGATCATAGATTTTTTCACCAACGTGCCCAGAATAATATAACGCTCGGGCAATTCCAATTGCCCCAATGGCGTCTAGTCGGTCAGCGTCTTGCACAATTTGGCCTGCTAAACTTAATTTTTGCGGGCCATTCAAAGACTTACTAAAGGACATATGGTCAATAATCTCAAAAATGGTCGTTTGCGCTTCAGTGGTCACGCCAATCGTCGTTAATTGCGCCGCTAACGCTTGATGGGCCTGTTTAGGATCAGCCATTAATTTATCATCAATCACATCATGTAACCAAGCCGCCGCCATGGTCAACATGACATCCGCCTGTTCTGCCACGGCTAACCGGTGAGCTAACTTAACGACCCGCTCTAAATGATCCGTACCATGACCACTATGATCATTGGCTAATCGCTGTAAGGCATACATTTTAATTGCTACTAATTGAGACGCCGTTATCATCTAATCATCATCCTTAATCTTCAGTTTGATAATAAGCCCGTAACTTTTTAATTGTGCCGCGACTAAACGATAAGTGGTCGCCATTACTCATCGTAATCACACCCTTATTGAAATCTACCGTCACAATTTTATCCAAGTTCAGTGCATAACTCTGAAAATCGTTAAAGAAGCGCGGTTGGGACAATTGGCCTTTAATCGTACTTAGGGTTTTACGCACCACATAAGCTTGATTGTCCGTCACAATCCGCGCAGTTCTCAACCCGTGTACCTTTTCACAGTACACAATATCTTCGAGCTTCAACTTCAATAATAACGCGCCACTCTGCAAATTCAAAGTCGGTGCCGGCGCCTGCTGCATCGTTTCTAATCGTTTTTGAATGACTTGTAACACGCGCCGAATCCGGGGGACAAACTTAGCTTTATCAAATAAATCAGCTTTCGAAATAAAGCCAGTCGGCGCCGTCATCGCAGTTAACGTTGCGGGGACCATATCGTCGCGGGCACTCACATACACCACAAATCCATCGGGATCATAGTCACGAATCTGCGACGCAAGTTCGATGCCATTCGTTTCCCGCTTTAAAACAATATCTAAAAAATACAAATTAGGTCCCGTACTCATCGCTACCGCCCGCAACACATCCGCCGGTTGCCAAACCGACGCTAACTCATAATCAAACTTTAAGTCATTTAGTTGCGCCGTAATAATGTCGGTTAACCAGAGACGGTGTTGTTCCTGATCGTCACTGATGAACACCTTCATATCAATCACTCTTTCTCATGGTAAATAAGCTTCACTAATTAACGTGCCTTCATGAAACTCACTCACACTGCTAGTTGATTCAATTCAATTGTTTACAACCTATCAAAGGTCTTCTTAAGCATACTAAATCCCACGCCTGACAGCAACTAAAAATGAGACCATTGACTAAATTTAACTTATCAGTCAATAAATCTCATTGGATTCACTTTATTTTTCAATTTGTGTCGGTTGAATTTGCGCCTGATTCAAGCGTAATAATTCATCAGTCCGTAATTTATCCACAATCAATTGGGCCGCAGCGGTGGTCAAACTACCACTTAAGTCGCGATCAGATACCCGGGCCGGCTCGTCTAAATGATGTAACCGATCGACTAAGGTGGTGATAAAACTATCGTAAGCTCGTTTAGGATAGCCGGTTGCCGTTACTTGATCAATCCCTTGTCGAATCATATCTAACGGATAGCTGGGTTTAAGCAAACTAATCACGATGATGTCTGCCAATTGCATAATCTGATACTTCTTTTTAACGGGCGACAAAATCACCTTATGCTTCACGTAATTGTTAATCATTGCCGCCGTGACCGGATCGACCCCCAACGGCTGCAAAGTTTCATTAATTAATAGTAAAACTTGATCCATATATAAATCAAAATTCGGTAATTCAGTCCACTTAGGCAGGATGACTTTACTCATCCGTTGACGCCAATCAGTATAAGTTTCGGTAGTTGCCATTAAATATCCCCTCCTTGATTGCTTACCCTCATTATATACAGATTAACTAGTCATGTAAACTAGATTTCCTTATTAATAGCATTAATAATGGATTGTGGTATGATTTATGAGTTGATTTAAATTTTAAAGAAAAGTGGTTCCATATATGTATGAAATGACTAAGAAACACCGCGTTGGCGACGATGTTAAGGCCGTAATTCCTGCGCCAGTAATCACTGGCTTATGGGAACGCCTAAAAGCAATGCGCCAAGAAAAGCTCCTAATTGATAGCACCATGGCTGTCATGTTTAGTGATGACTATGAAGATGACAAGATTTTCTTCATGACCTTGCAGAAATCTGGCTCATTCGCGAATGAATACGAAATGGCTTACGATGGCCCCAAGAACTTTCTCGGCCAAGGGACAATCGTTATTATCAAAGATCGGCCACGGACGATTCACATGGGCATCTCAGATGCAAATAAAGCACAACCAACTGATACCGAAACTAAAGCTGAATAATTGGTATCGCGCACTATGGAGTTTGGTATAAAAGCCAAGCTCCTTTTTGCTTCCTGCAATTCAATTGACAAACTGGCCTTTTGAGCATTTAATGGACTTATCCATCATTTCATTGAAAGAGGCTATTTACTTTGGAAACCTATAATTTAAGTCAACTGATTGCGGGCATCTATCGCCGCTCGAAGAATGAGTTTAATCAGCAAATCGCTGGTCTCGATATGCGGGCCACGACTAGTGACGTCATCTTATTTATTAACGACCACCATGGACTATCCCAAAAAGAAATCGCTACTGCAATGAGTTTAGATCCAAGCTTATTAGCGCGTAATCTAAAGACGCTTGAACAGCAAGCACTGGTCAGTCGCCAGCCCAATCCCGACGACCTCCGTGCCCATCAGATTATTTTGACGACCACCGGAAAAGCTTTAGCTGCCGAGCTTCGAACAGCGATGACAACTTGGTGGACTGATCTATTCAATCAACATCCTGAAATTGACGCCGCCACATTTACCACGCAACTAGGGCTAGTCTTTGATTCTTTGGTGCATTCTGATGACCAATAACGCGCTGCGGACCCCCTACCAATTCATTTTGCACTTGATTATGTTGTTGTTTGGCCTATTCTTCATGGCAATGGGTGTCGCCCTCTCAAAATTAGCGGGCATCGGTACCTCACCAATTTCAAGTATTCCCAACGTTTTAAGCTTAGTTAGCCATTACTCGATTGGCCAAATGACCGTCGTTATCATGATTATCACCATCATATTAGAAGCAGTCATTTTACGGCACCAATTTGCCTGGACAAATTTATTACAACTACTGCCAGCCGCCTTCTTTAGTGCCCTAATTGATTATTTTGTGCGGATTTTTGGTGGCTTACCCATTACAACTTACCCGCGCCAGCTCATCGTCAGCTTTATCAGTATCCTCATCTTAGCTTTGGGTGTTTACCTAGAAGTCAACGCTGGCCTAATCGTCATGCCCGGTGAAGGGATTGTCGTGGCAATTGTCTTGGTAACCCACCAACCATTCGCTAAATTAAAAGTTGATTGTGATATTGCAATGGTACTCATCGCTGTTATCATTGCGCTCATCTTTTTGCATGGCCTGATTGGCGTTCGTGAAGGTACCGTGTTAGCCGCCCTCTTAACCGGCCGCTTTGTGGCGCTCATCGCTAAGCTGGTTAGTAGATTTAAACTTAATTAAAGCCGAAAAAAGCATTAAGGTTAGTCCGTCTAGGGGCTTCCCTTAATGCTTTTAATTATTGAATCGTAATTTTACCGGCTGGTGTAGTCACCTTTTTAGTCAAAGTCACCATCAACAAGCCATCGCTATAATGCGCCTGAATCTGGTCTTTCAACACGTTCTTAAAATAGAAGCGCCGCATCAAATCCTTCAGCGGTCGTTCCTGTCGTAAGCGGCGACCGTCATCCGCTTGGCTACGCATCGTTCCTTGTCGCGCTCGAATGGTTAACCAGTCGTCAACATACGTGACGGTAATCGCTTCTTTATCAAAACCGGGTAATTCAGCGGTTACTGTGTAATCATCATCATGTTCAACCACATCCGTTTTCATCACTAATGGTGCAGTCACCACGGTGTGAACCGCTCGATGCAGTCGCTTTAACACGTTGATTGGTTGTAAGTCATTCAAATGACGCCGTAGTTGTTGATGCATCGTTCATGCTCCCATCCCAAATAAAATTATTTTTTAATAAGCCGTCTGATGAATGGCGTCAGCTAATAACGTTAACGCATGTTCCCGGGTCTTGACACGATCCATATCAAAGATGACTGAATCAATGTCGCCGCCCTTAAAGTCAAATTGTTCAAAATAAATATAAGGGTCTTCGCCTTCGACCTTTGCAAAAGCCGCTTCAATCTTTTCATTAAAACCTTCAGCCCAGTCAGCATCGGCCATTTGACTGAAGTCGTTACGGGTCACATAACCTTGCGCCCGAATTAAAGCCATCGCCTTTTGCACGTCGCTAGCTTGATAAACCAATTTCTTCGAATCCTCGTGAACCTTAGTTTTCGTTTCTACTGGCATCTTAAAAGATCTCCTTTTTTAATCTACCCTTAGTCTAGCACCATTACCGCTAAACGTTAAACATCTTTCTTCGATTGCAAAATATCGTAACTATCCTTATAATAGTAGCTACTTCGCGTTATAATTGATGTAACTTAATTAAATGAAATGAGGAATGTTTCTTTGGACAGTGGCCAGATAATTTCAAATTTAGTCATTATTGTCATTACGTTCTTCGTCGCCGCTTTCTTCGTTGCCTGTGAATTTGCTTTAGTTCAGACCCGACCAAGTGCGCTCGAAGAAGAACAGAAAAAACGTGATAAGCCATCTAAACGGATCGCAACATCACTGCATATGGTACAAAACCTTAACGAATATCTTTCAACCACGCAGGTGGGGGTCTCATTAGCTGGGATTATCCTCGGCTGGATTGGTGAACAAACAACTGAACACTTTGTCCTACAATTATTGGACTTGTTCAACTTATCCATCAGCACCTCTATTTTGCGTGTTATTAGCATTATTTTAGGGGTCTTCATCCTAACTTACTTAGAAGTTGTCCTAACTGAAATCGTCCCGAAAAACATTGCGATTGATATGCCTTTAAAAGTCATGGCAGTCATCACAACACCGCTACGGTGGTTCCATGTCATCTTCTACCCATTCGTTTGGCTGTTGAACACCTCGTCAACCGGCGTAGTCAAGCTGCTCGGTATTCCTGTGGCTAATGAAGATAACGATGTCTATTCACAAGCTGAAATCCTGAACTTGTCACGTAACGCCGTTTCAGGCGGTCAACTGGACCGTGACGATTATCTCTACATGGAACGGGCCTTTGAATTTAACGACAAGATTGCTAAGGATATTATGATCGACCGAACGCAACTAGTCGTGATTGATATTAACGATACGGTTAAACAAGCGATTCGCGTTTACTTACAAAAACGTTTCAGTCGGTTACCCGTTGTCGCTAATAACGATAAGGATAAAATCTTAGGTTATGTTTACAACTATGATTTAATCCGCCAAGGTGAAGTTGATGACGAAATTCGGGTTAACAAAGTGCTCCGAAATATCATCACCATTCCCGAAACAACGCCAATTCAAGCTATCTTGCAAAAGATGATTGATAAGCAGACCCCCATCGTCGTCGTTGTCGACGAATATGGGGGAACGAGTGGGATTGTTACTGATAAAGATATTTATGAAGAACTCTTTGGTACCGTTAATGATGAAATCGACAATGTTTCAACTGAATACATTGAAAAACAAGCCGATGGTATTTATCAGATTAGCGGTAAAATGACCCTTTATGATTTCGAACGGTTCTTCAAGACTGACTTGCAAGAATTCGAGGATTCGGATGTGGTCACCTTAACGGGCTATATCTTAGATAATTTCCCTAAGATTCAGGCTGGCGATACGATTACAATTGCTGACTTTGATTTTAAAGCGTTAGATTTTGAAAATGCGTATATTAACTGGTTTGAAGTTAGTCGTCGAACCACTTCAACGACTGCTTCAACGGTTGATGACACCGCTAATGATGATAAAAAATAACTAAAAACACGACCCGAAAAATCAATGATTTTTCGGGTCGTGCTTTTAGTTAGCCAACGATACCATTAACTTTAAGTTGCTTCTTCAAGGCTTTAACTTTAGTTATTGAACACTTGCAGCTCAAGTCAGCACCAAAATAAATTAGTTTAGTTTTAACATCATATTCAATCACATTATCCACATTGATTAAGGCCGATTTTGAACAGCGAAACAACTGCTGATACTGCTTTTCAAGCGCTGATAACTTCCCATAAAATTCGTATTCACCCGTTTGCGCATAGCACTTAAGTCGATGTGGTATATCAGCCGGGGTTACGAATAAGATTTCTTGTAACTTAAGATTGAAAATTCGACTGCCAACTGTGAACGCAAAATTTTGTTGTCGCGTCGTTGCGGCTGCCAATGAACGCTGTTGCGCTAAAGCTAAGTTATCAATAATTTCCGCCCGAATGCTGTCAACCGGCTGATCCTTACTGATGAATCCTAGCGCTTCTAACTGTCGTTTCAACGTAATTGGGGCCATTTCATCATGAGTCGTAATGAAAATCAGTTTATCCTGAACATCAACCGCTCGAATTTTTTCAGCCAACTCAATACCATTAATATCAGCATTTAGATCAATATCCAATAGATAAATACCGTTTTCTGGCTTAGCTTGCCTCAAATAGTTAAAACAAATTCGGCCAGACACACATTAAGTCACGGCCGTCATCACCAAAATTGGGGACTAACTGTGCCGTGGAAATTTTTCTAAAAAGCCATAAAATTGTGATTTATCAGAAAAATCAGCCATATATAACCCGTTTAAGCCAGCCTTTTTCCCAATTGCACTGAGCTTAATCATCAAATCCTCTTCCTCTGCTGGAAAATGAAGCCGCCCCTTGATGGCCATACTACGAATATAATTAACTAATCGATTCACTAATGCGGCCGAATCCTTCGCCTTATCAAGCTTTTTATATACCTGAGCCAAAACATCCATTATATCTAAAAGTTCGGCAGGTTGCTGCGCATGATTTTTAAAACTTGTTAGTAATACCTGAATATAAGCCTTAGCCATATCGCGGTTCTTTGTCTCATTACTCATACTTTTGACCTCCTAATCGTCAAAACAACTCTTAACTTGAACACTTATTACTTTAATCGTTTTTTTAACGCCCGACTCAAAAACATCTTGTAACCTCATAAATCCATCATGAACACTAAGCTTGCCCTTACGATTAGCTGATAATAATAACGTTATCGCTTACAATTAGTTTGCAAAACTACCCCCCACAGCGTAAAATTAGGCTACAAGTTTAAGACAGAAATGAGGAAATGACCGTGAGCGAAACAACCATTAATATCATTTATCTTTCCATTGAAGGTAATACCCGTTCATTTGTAACGCGGATGCAGGACTATGCTAAGACCCAACATGCCGCGGATGAAAGTAATCCGGTAATTACACTAAAAGAGATTACAGAACAATCTGACTTTGCAATTGAAACAAAACCTTACTTCGCCTTTGTTCCAACCTACTTAGATGGCGGTAACGGTATTGATAACGGGGTCAAAGAGTTAATGACCAATGTTTTAGGTGAATACCTCAACTACGATCAAAATGCTAACCAATGCCTCGGCGTGGTCGGTAGTGGTAACCGTAACTTTAATGATCAATATTGCCTAACCGCACGCCGTTACGCCGAACAATTAGACACCGACTTCATTGCCGATTATGAATTACGCGGCACCTCAGTGGATACTGAACGTATTTATAACGTTATGAAAGAACGGCTACAAGCTTTAACGGAATAAGTCCGACAAATTATAAACGGTCCGCTAGCAAACTAAAAATTTGCTAGCGGACCGTTTGCTTTTAAGCGATTAATGACTCGATCCTCACTTGAAAAATGAGTTAGCCATTCAACAAATGAGCTTGCCGCGCCTTAACTAACACAATACCTAAAGTCATCAGCATGGCTGCGGTCACCGTGATAAACAACACGGCGTACGAGAACTGGGCCACCATCATCCCACCAAATAAGGGGCCCACTGCCCGCCCCAACGACAAAGCCATATTGAAACGACCTTGATATTTGCCACGTTGATTAGCTGCGGCCATATCATCAATCCACGCAGGCACGATTGGCAGACCAATCACTTCCCCCACCGTTAGCACCACCATAATAATAATAAAATCAACATATTGCCGGGCGAAGACTAGACCTAAGAAAGATAACGCAAACAGCGTGATGCCAAAACCGATTTGCGTGCCAATCTTAAAACGCTCGTTAAACAGCGTCACCACTGGCTGACTCGCAATAATCAGCACCCCATTAATGGTCCAGACTTCACTGTATTGCCGGAATGGAATCCCTAAGTTCGTCATGTGAACCGATAAGAGACTCTCCCAAAGCGCATAACTCAGATAGATGGTAAAAATCATCAAGCAAATCAGCCAAATTAAGTGACGCTTGCGACTAGGGGTCTGATCAGTCGCTACTTTAGTCACAGTTTGTGGTTGCTTCATCGCAACGGGAGCAACATTAAAGGTCGTCAACACAATCGCGAACAACCCGAGATAGCATAAAGTTGCCACCATGAAAACCACGTTAATCCCCAGATCCAACAAATAGCCCACAAGCAACGTCCCGATGACAACGCCCACATTTAAAGCCATATATAATAAGTTAAAGACCACGCGATTCGACTTAGTCGTAACCGTAGCCGCGTAAGCATTGACGACCGTCATACTAATACCGTCACCAAAACCAACTAAAATCAAGCCACCAGCATAGGGCCACAGGCTGTGCCAAAAGACCAATATTATTAACGCTGCAGTCGAAATGGTCACGCCTAAAATAGCCGTCCAATACGGGCGCCAACGGTCAAATAACCGGCCGCCAACGAAGTTCCCTAAAATCATCGCCAACGACATGCAAAACAGAATAATGCCTGAAAATGTTAACGTTTGATGCAAATAATTGTGCATGTAAACCGTGGTCAACGGCCACATAAAAGCTGCTCCCGCATTATTAAGCAAATTGGCAATAAACAGCCACCGTAACCGAACTTCTTTTTGCATTACTTTCACCTAAGTTTTTCTATTTTGAACGATCAATATTCGTCATTTTTAAGGGGTCAACCCATTGGTCAAAGTCGGGGCCAGTGACATAGCCACTCTTCAAGGCTGCTTCTCGCAACGTTGACCCAGATTGTTCAGCTAGTTGGGCGATTTCAGCCGCATGATGATACCCAATTTTAGGCGACAACGCTGTGACCGTCATTAATGACTCATCAACTAACGCTCGCATCCGTTCAGCATTCACCGTCAAGCCTGCGACTAATTTCGTGGTTAAACCATCAATCGTGCCACTCAATAAATCAGCCGATTCCAAAAAGGCTGCAATAATCACTGGTTTGTAAACATTCATTTCAAAATTCCCTTGACTAGCCGCAAAAGTGATAGTGGTATCATTGCCCATCACGCGGGCCGCCGCCATCGTCAACGCTTCAATCTGCGTGGGATTGACTTTCCCTGGCATAATTGACGAGCCGGGTTCATTGGCCGGAATGGTTAATTCGCCATAACCGGCCCGTGGCCCACTAGCTAAGAACCGCAAGTCGTTACCAATTTTAACTAAATCCGCTGCCAAGGTCCGTAATGCGCCGTGAACCACGGTTAATTCCGAATGTGCCGCTAACCCCGCAAAATTATTATCCGCAGGTCGAAAAGCAATCTGATAAGTCACGGCCAGGTTAGCTGTCATTTTGGCCGCAAAGGCTGGTGGCGTATTTAAGCCCGTCCCAACGGCGGTGCCACCGATTGGCAACGCTAACAATGCCGTTTTTAACTGATTCACATAACCTAAGTCATGGTTTAACATACTAACCCAACCACTGACTTCTTGACCAAAAGTTAAGGGCGTCGCATCTTGTAAATGGGTCCGACCAATCTTAACTGTGTGCCAATACTGTTGCTGCTTCGCTGTTAACGCCGTGATTAGCGCTTGTAATTGCGTGACAACTGGTGCTAATGCCAAAGTTGCCGCAATATTCATTGCGGTTGGAAAGGTGTCATTCGAACTTTGTGATTGATTAATATCATCATTGGGCATCAACGGTGTGGCCGGATCAAGTTGCGCCGCGACATGGGCTAATACCTCATTCACATTCATATTCGTTTGCGTCCCCGACCCGGTCTGATAAACATGCAACGGAAAATCCGCCATTAAAGCGGCATCGTCTAGGGCTAAAAGCTGTTTGGCCGCTTGTTCAATCACAGTTGCTTTGGCAGCAGTCAACGTTCCCACTTGTTGATTCACCCGTGCCGCCGCTCGCTTGATTTGTAATAAGGCCCGAATGACTTGCACCGGCATAACCGCTCCATGCGGAAAATTATGGCGACTACGTTCCGTTTGTGGCCCCCATAAAGCGGTGGCGGGAATCTTAACCGGCCCCAACGTATCGGTTTCTTCACGATATTCTTCCATTTAAAAAATCCTCCTCAGTCAAATAATTATCCCTAAGTATACGCCCTCCTCGAGACGAGACCTAAGGATTTTCTCATCAAATTAACCAGCCCACTCACAGTCCTGGTTCAATTAACGCCCATAACGCCTCAAAGCGGTCTTTATAATCAGGCCAATTCCAAGTTTCTTTAAACGTCGGTAGCATGAATACGGCCAAAGTAGCCAGAATCGTCTCGGCTTTAGCAGTTTCCGCCATTTCATAACCCATGATTTGATTGATTTCAAGATACGCCGGTTGGAGGACTTCCCGCAAGACAGCCGGTCGATCATCAATATACCGTGTATTCAGCGCGAACATCCTTGGATTCGTATTGTAGGTCGTTTTCTTCGCATTGACCAGTTGCCATAGCCAAGCTTTCAACGCCACTTTTGCCGGAGTCGCCGTTGCTGGTGGCGTGATTTTAGCAATGATTTCTCGACTAAACCATTGCTTCAAAACGGCGGTCCATAAATCGTCTTTATTTTTAAAATGCTTATACAATGCGGCATGTGTAATATTTAAATCATGACTTATTTTGGCTAATGTCACATCGTCATCGGTTGCTAATAGTTGCTCCGCCGTTTGAATGATTAACTCATTTGTCACTTTTTTCATCGTTATCAACTCCTCAAGGCTTTATTTTAGCACAGCCTATCCTAATGATGATGACTCTAAGTAACTTTTTTTGATTTTTGTAACCAATGACGCTATAATACCTAACATTATCTAAATAACGTCATTGACAGGAGCAACTGATGAAATTAAAAAATGAAACAATCCTAGTAACTGGTGGTACCTCGGGTATCGGCTTAGCCTTTGCCCTTCGCTTCATGACCATGGGCAATACCGTCATTATTGTCGGGCGCTCACAAGCTAAGTTGGACACCCTACTGGCTAAATATCCCAAACTCCATGGCATTGCCGCTGATGTTAGTCAGCCGACAGAAGTTCAAGCCTTAACCGCCACTTTAACTCATGATTTTCCAAAATTAACGCTTATTTTTAATTCGGCCGGTGTGATGCGGCAATACGATCTATTCGATTCACAGGTGGCACTGACCGATTTAATGGCTGAAGGCCAAACTAATTTATATGGCACGGTTTATGTCACTAAATCCTTATTACCCCTTTTGCAAAAACAACCAGAAGCCATGATTGTCACGGTTAGTTCGCTCCTCTCATTGATGACCGTTGCGGATTCACCGCTCTACTCCGCCTCAAAAGCGGGCATCCATATGTATACCGATGCCTTACGTGAACAAATTCGCGCTCATGGCGCTAATATCCATGTGTTGGAATTACTCCCGCCATTAGTTACCGAAACTAACTTAACGTCACAGTATGATCATGACCGTTTAACAACCCTCGTGAGTTCACCACTATCAAAATTAGTTGATGCCGGCATTAAGGGGATGACGAAAGATCGGTTACAAGTCGATGTTGGCTTCACGCGAGTCTTACGTCAACTATTGAAGCTAATGCCCAATACCATCACTCATATTTGGGGTAAGCGAGCGTTAAACACTTTTTTGAAAAAGTGACCCCTAACCCAACCATCATCTGCGCTGATATTATTGATTTTATTTTAAAAAAACGAGAAATCAACACTTTTTCGACCTGAAAGTCGACGGCTTCGGTCGATGATTGTTATAATGTTATTAAACGTAGTTTTGGCGTTAATCTATGAACTGGCGGGGTAACGAGATGTCGAGTAATAATTTTGGTTTAGCGACTGGCTTTTTGGTCATTTTGCTCATTTGGGTTTACCAGCGGATTCGGATGCCCAAAATGCATTCGTTAGCTGGCTACATGTCACGACGCGCTATTAAGAATGAGCAAACTTGGAAATTTGCTCAACATTTCTATGCCATGTTGGGCATTGAAATTTTCGGCCTACTTTTCATTGGTGCCGTTTTAGGTGGGCTTTTTAATATCGCGGGCTTACAAAGTGTAAACTTACAAGCGATCGCTTTAGGGGCTGGTCTAATTTTGCAAAATATTGCCACGGAACGTGAATTACGGCATGAATTTCCAGATGATCCACAACCCAAGGCATAACCAGTGCTTTATAATTGACCGTGACTATTAATTGCTTAATATTAGTAATGGTAACTTTTACAGTTTTAAAAACTTAATTCCAATTAAATGTACTTTAATTAATATTTCTAGTAAAGAAGTGAAATTGATGACTGAAGAAAAAATCGCCCTGTTCACCATTTTTGGTGGTACCGGTGACTTAGCCCAACGTAAACTCTACCCTTCATTGTTTAAACTCTATCAAAAAGGGTATTTACAGGAACACTTTGCCGTAATCGGGACTGCCCGACGGCCATGGACGGATGATCATTATCATCAAATTATTGCGGATTCGTTGGCCAGCTTACATGCTGATCCAGCCACGGTCACTAAATTTGCGAGCCATTTTTATTACCAATCTCATGATGTTACGGATGCGCAACATTATGTCACCTTAAAGCAATTGTCTGAAAAATTAGATCAACAATATGGCTTACAAGGTAATCGGATTTTCTACTTAGCGATGGCGCCTAACTTCTTTGGCACGATTGCGCAACATTTGAAGTCTGAAAACATCTTGACGCCAAATGGCTTCAACCGGGTTATTATCGAAAAACCATTCGGTCATGACTACGCTAGTGCCAAGGAATTAAACGATCAATTGACGGCAACATTCAATGAAAACCAAATTTATCGGATTGACCATTACTTAGGTAAAGAAATGATTCAAAACATTTCGGCCATTCGGTTTGGCAATAACATTTGGGAATCACTTTGGAATAACCGGTACATCTCTAACGTTCAAATCACGTTAAGTGAAAAATTAGGCGTTGAAGAACGGGCCGTTTATTATGATAACAGCGGAGCTTTACGTGATATGGTTCAAAATCACATTCTGCAGATTTTAAGCTTACTCACGATGGATCAACCCGTTGAATTCACCGAAAATGATATTGATGTCGAAAAAGTCAAAGCTTTACGTAGCTTGCGACCATATAAGCCCGCTGAAATTGCGACTAACTTTGTTCGGGGACAATATGCCCCTACTGACGAAGCTAAAGGGTATCGGCAAGAAGATAAGATTTCACCTGAGTCCAATACGGATACTTTTGTCGCTGGTAAAGTGATGATCGATAACTTCCGCTGGTCGGGAGTGCCATTTTATGTGCGGACTGGGAAGCGCTTAGCTGACAAGTTTACTCGGATTGATGTGGTCTTCAAACGCCCCGTTGTGAATATCTTCAATCACGACGATAATCCTGATCAAACGCCTGATAATGGCTTAGAACCAAATGTTTTAACCATCAACGTTGAACCAACTGAAGGCTTTGAATTACGGATGAACGCTAAATGTGTTGGTCAAGGCTTTGCGACGACTCCAGTTAAGCTCGACTTCGACCACGATTCTGAAGCTACAGCTAATAGTCCTGAAGCGTATGAACGGTTATTGCATGATGCTTTAAATGGCGATGCAACTAACTTTACCCACTGGCAAGAAGTAGCCTATTCTTGGAAATTCGTCGATGTTATTCAGAAATACTGGGATGAACATACCCCTGACTTTCCGAACTACCAACCTGGAACTATGGGACCAGCCGCTTCAGATGACTTATTAAAGCGCGACGGTAACGACTGGATTTATAAAGGTTAATCACTAAAAATCAAAGTCCCACTGAGAAAAATTCTCAGCGGGACTTTTTTATTTGGTCGTCTTGACAGCCATCAACTGCTGGCAAACTGCAATCAACTTCGGAATTGCGACGGTCAATTCCGCTAACGTCAACGCCGTAAAACCTAATAAATAATAGTCGTGACTAGGCATATCAACCCAATTCGAATCCAACGGATAAATCCGAATACCAGCGGTGGCTAAGGCGGTTAAGAGTTGTGCTTGGTCTAAATTTGGAATCTGAACAACTAAGTGTAGGCCAGCCCCTGTTTCAATCGGCACAATTAAGGCAGTGGCCGCTAACAATTGACACACCCGCTGATATTTTTGGCGATTCAAGGCCCGACTACGGCTCAAATGACGATAGTAGGCCCCACTTTCAAAATAATTCACCATCGTTTGTTGTAATAATCCCGCAACCATGGCGGAACGGTATTGATACTGGTGATGATAAGTCGCCATCAACGCCGTTGGTAAGACTA
Source organism: Lactobacillus sp. CBA3606 (assembly GCF_002970935.1). Taxonomy (NCBI): domain Bacteria; kingdom Bacillati; phylum Bacillota; class Bacilli; order Lactobacillales; family Lactobacillaceae; genus Lactiplantibacillus; species Lactiplantibacillus kimchii. The sequence continues at coordinate 1,052,674 of NZ_CP027194.1, forward strand.
CGTAACCCATACGGGAAGTCGGATCAATCCCTTTGGCAAAGGTTCCTAAATAGGCCACTTGATCTGCTGTAGCTAATGATTGCAGGGCAGGCAAAGGTTGGGCATCATACCGATATTCATTATCATAATCGTCCTCCACAATTAAACGCTGATGCGCGGCAGCCCATTGCAATAAAGCTAAACGTTGCGCAATCGGTAACGCATAGCCTAAGGGAAATTGGTGGGACGGCGTTGTATAGACGACCTGTGGCTGTTGTTTTTTAATTGCGGTTAAGTCCACACCAGCAGTGGTGACCGGTAAGCGTACTGCTTGGTGACCAACCCCAGCAATCAAGGTTGCTAAACCACGATAACCGGGATTTTCAATGCCCACCGTCCCGGCTGGTAATAAACTCAACAATAAGCTAAGTCCAGTTTTAGGCCCATTAGTAATGACAATCTGATCAGCCTGACATTGAACCCCCCGCGTTTGCCGTAAAAAAACCACCAGTTGTTCGCGTAACGCTAATAACCCCTGCGCATCTGGATACAGTTCGGTGGGCGCCTGTTCCGTTTGTTGTAGTGCCAAGCGGACGGCTCGTTTCCAGCTATTCCAACTGGGTTTTAAAACTTCAGTAACCCCATAACGAAAATCAAATTGAATGGGTTGTGGCGCAATTTGCCGTGGCGGGGTCGGCACGACCGGCTTAACAGTCGTCGGCCAATGACGAATATCATTAAAATAATAGCCACTACCAGGTACCGTATACACATACCCCTCTGCCAGTAATTGGTCATAGGCTTGTTCGACCGTGGTCTTTGAGACACCAAGATTTTGCGCTTGTTTTCGAATCGACCATAACTTTTGATGGGCTGATTGTTGGGGCACGTAACTCGCCCGCAATTGGTGATAGAGCTGTAAATACAACGGTGTCGCTGAGTGACGATCTAGTGGCATAAGCTAACTGTCCTTTCATTTTTGTCAAAAGTGTCTATTTTAATCAATACAATTTTTCTCTATTATAAGCATTAATCCTGAGGAGAGGAAGCTGATTTAATTGACTAATCACATTATAAAAACCATCCAAGTTTCTGGTATCCGCCGTTTCGACGAGGCCATCAGCGCCATTCCAAACATTATCAAATTAACCGTTGGTGAACCAAATTTACCAACGCCTGACCACATCAAAAAAGCAGCTACCCGTGCTATCCAAGCTGACTGCAGCCATTATTCACCATTAATGGGATTTCCAGCATTACAAGTGGCAGCTAGCCATTATTTTCACGAAAAATACGGCTTAATTTATCAACCAAATGAAATTCTAGCAACCGTCGGCGCAACTGAAGCGGTGGCAACGAGTTTACTGACCCTGCTCAATCCTGGTGATGGCGTCTTACTACCGATGCCTTGCTATACTAGCTATGAACCCCTGTTAGCAATGGCACAAGCTCACGTCGTTCCCATTGACACGACTGCCAGTAATTATAAGTTGACGCCAACTGGCTTAGCCGCCACCATTCAGGCCCATCACTCAGACCATTTGAAAGCCATTATTTTAAACTACCCGACCAATCCGACCGGGGTCACCTACACCCGCTCGGAATTAGCCGCGCTAGTCAAGGTTATTCGTCAAGCTGGCTTACTCGTCATTAGTGATGAGATTTACAGTGAAATCACCTACGACCAACCCCATGTGGCTTTGGCAACCCTATACCCAGAACGCACCATTACTATCAATGGCCTGTCCAAATCACATGCCATGACCGGGTGGCGTCTAGGCTTCATTATGGCCCCCAGCCCCTCATGACTGAAATGAAAAAGACCCATCAATACTTAGTGACTTCTGCAAGTTCCATTACGCAAATGGCAGGGATTGAGGCCCTCACTAATGGCCTAGCCGATGGCCCCAAGATGCGGGCCAGTTATCAGCACCGGCGGGATTACTTAATGCAGCGACTAAACGAAATTGGCCTTAACTATCTCCATCCGGCTGGTGCCTTTTACCTTTTTGCGCAGATTCCCGCTGACTATAACGGAACTAGCTGGGACTTTGCGACCCAGTTAGCTGAACAAGCACAGGTAGCTGTTATTCCGGGATCCGCTTTCGGCGCCGCTGGCGAAGGTTGGTTTCGAATCAGCTATGCGGCTAGCGAAGCGGCCTTGCGTCAAGAGATGAATCAGCTCGCAACTTGGTGTGCCCAACGTCAAAATTTATAAACGGAGGCTTTTACCATGGATTTCACAACCGCAACTTTAATGACAGCGATGGTCACGCCCTTCGATGACCAGAATCAGCTTGACTATGCACGTTTAAAGCGCTTAATTGAGACCTTGCTTGCTCACCATACCAATGGGTTGCTCGTTGGCGGCACGACTGGTGAGGGGCCAACCTTAACTCATTCTGAAAAGTTAACCCTGTTTCGAACGACCGCTCAAATCGTCGCTGGGCGGGTCCCAGTAATGGCGAACACCGGATCAAATGACACCGCCGCCACAATCGCGCTAACGCGCCAAGCCAGCCAAATTGTTGGTATCGATGCAGCATTAGTCGTGGTGCCACCGTATAACAAACCCGATCAAGCCGGAATGCTAGCCCACTTCACTGCTATCGCTGACCGTGGCGGGTTGCCACTGATGATTTACAATATTCCCAGTCGCGTTGGCGTTAAAATGCAAGTTGACACCATCTTAACGCTGGCACAACATCCAAATATTATTGGCGTTAAGCAGTGCACTTCCTTAGAAGAATTGGCCACCGTCGTTGAACAAGCGCCACGTGATTTTTACGTTTATACTGGCGAAGACGCTCAGACCCTTACAGCTAAATTGCTCGGCGCCCATGGCGTTATTTCCGTCGCCAGTCATCTGTTTGGCGATGAAATGGCAGCAATGCTCTCGGCCTTAGATGCTGGTCAGATTGCTCTGGCAGGTCAACGCCAACGCCAGCTATTCCCTAAAATGGCGGCACTGTTCAGCTTTCCCTCACCGGCACCGGTCAAAGCAGCTTTAAATCACCGCCACTGCGACGTTGGGCAGCCACGGTTACCCATCCTGCCCCTAACACCTAGCCAGCAAGCAACCTTGACCAGTCAACTGACCTGCAAGGCAGAATAATTCTTTAATACTTAAAAACCGGTTATAATGGCCTTAAATATGGTTCGTAGAAAGTGGTGAAGAACATGTGTGGCGGTTGGTATTTCGGTGGCTTCCCCTTCATGTGGCTAGGAGGCACCTTAGGTTTAATAGCCATAGTCATGATTAGTGTGTTGGGCACAATGTTAGTTGTGACTCATTCGAAACACAAACAGTAACGCAATCAGTACGAAAAAAGCCTGGCATCATGAAAATGCCAAGCTTTTTTTCGATTTAAATTTAGTTTTAGCCGGTGGTTTAAGCCATTTTAACAGCTGTTGTAATTTCGGTATCACCATTAATCAACGTAATTGTTTGACCAATCGTCGCCGGCGTTGCCAAGGCTTTAACGGCAAATGTCGCCACATAATCGCGAGTGATTTCGCCACCGACACCAGGGTTAACCGTCACTTTACCAGTCCCAGCATCATTAACTAAGCCCCCAGGTTGTAGAATCGTATAATCAAGCTGTGTCCGATTTTTCAACCAATCATCCGCATAGTATTTAGCAACGTAATATGGTTTCAAATTAGCAGTCCATTTTTCACGATCCGCTGCAAATTCAGCACTAATAATCAGATAGCGTTGCACGCCAGCCAATTCGGCTGCTTGCATCGACTTAACGGCCCCATCTAAATCAATCATCAAGGTCATATCATATCCAGTTTTACCACCCGAACCAGCTGCGAATACCACGGCATCCATCCCTGCAAAAGCGGTCGCTAATTCGGCTGGTTGTGCTAATAAATCGAACTTAACTGGTTGCGCACCAGCATCTTCAAAAGCTTCAGCCTGATCAGGATTACGAATCCCAGCAAAGACTTGATCGCCCTGAGCCACTAACTTGGAAACAATTTTCTTACCAATTTGGCCATGAGCCCCAATTATAAATACTTTCATATTCGTCACTCCCAATTATTAATAGTTCTTATTATAAAGCTAATCATCACTAACTTGGTATCAATATGTTTCAGGATTTGTTCCAGTCTCAGATTAGTCTTATAATAGAAGCCATCTCAATTAAGAAGGAAGTTATCTGCGATGCTTAAATACGTTCGTGCCGCCACTATTGCGGATTTACCCGCCATGTTAGCCATTATTGAACAAGCTCGGACTGTTCTCGCTAACGATCAGATTCCACAATGGCAGGATGGCTATCCCGTTGCTGCTGATATTCAGGCGGATATTACGGCTAAACGGGCTTGGCTTCTAGTCGTTGATGGTCAAATTGCAGGAACCGCTGCCTTACTTACTACCCCAGACCCTAATTATCGGGACATGCAAGCTGGTCAATGGCTTGCAGCGACGACCCCTTACACATCAATTCATCGGATTGCGATTGCCGGCGCCTATCATGGTCAACACTTGGCTGATTTTTATTTCAGTAATCTCATCACCTTGAGCCACCAACTTGGCTTTCGCCAATTACGCGTCGACACGCACGCTTTAAATCAACGGATGCAACACGTGATTCTCAAAGCTGGCTTTACGTATCAAGGCGTCGTCGTCATGGATGGTGATGTCACCGATCAACGTAATGCTTATCAGCTTAACCTTTAACCACCTAAAATCAATTTGTTTGCACCGATTAACCTGAAATCAGCGGTCATTCTTTTTTGAATGACCGCTGATTTTTGATATCTATGATGAATGCTGCCAAATCCCTTTTTAAGTTAATTTGGAACCGTCACAATGGTTTGACTAGCCAATGCGTACAAGACTTTTTGGACCACTGGCCGTTGATACATGGATTCTAACGCCTTGGCATATAAGTTAACCTGCCCGGCATAGCGTTTGCTTAAGTCGGCTGGTTGCTTCACATGATCCGTTTTGTAATCAAACAGAATCAAGCCAGCCGGCGTTTCTAAATACCCATCAATAATCCCATGAATCAGAATTTTATTCTCATCGGTTTGTTCAAACTCATCAAATAAGCGCCAAGTCGGCATCAATAATGAAAATGGCACTTCGCGATGTACGTTCTTCGGTGCCGCTAAAATCTGTTGGCCCAACGAACTGGCATAAAAGCCCACAATTTCAGCTGGTGATACCAAGGCGGCCACCGCCGCTGTTAAGACCTGCTTTGCCACTAAATCAGCAATAGTCGTCGTAACCACAGTCAAAGTTATCGGTTGCGTCAACGGTAACTGTTCCAAGACCAAATGAGTGGCACTCCCCACTTCAGCACTAGTCGGAGCCTGGGCCGTTTGTAAGAACTCGGGTTGCCCTAAATCATCCGTCACATACCGACTAGTGATTGGCTGGGCCGTGACTAATGGATTGGCTTGCATCAGCGGGGTATCCGGATCTTCGAAGACCCGCTTAATTTCTGAAACGGACTGATAGGCCGTCGTCGCCGTCGCAACTTGATCTGGATAATGATAATCCAAGAGCTGAGCCACAGCGGTTTGCGTGGCAGCCGGAACCGTGTCCATGACTTGCGCCTCTACTAAATCTACGCTACTAGTGTCTTGCGCCACTGCAGCCGGCGTATCGGTCGTCGCAAACGTCTTCGAATCCGCCAATTCAATTGCGACGTGGGTCTCATTATCCGCAAATGAATAAACCGGTTGCATCCCATCCCAATAATCTTTTAAATCTGGATGGCGAATTAGTGTCATTCCCAGCCAGTCTAAGTCACTCTTTGCTGTGATGCGTGCTTGCGCATTTAATACCCGTTGAGGTGTCTCTAAAACCCGCCGCCATTGCTTGGTGGCAGCCTCAATTGTGTCAATGGTTCCTACCAGATACAATTGTTGTTCGGCCCGTGTAATCGCCACGTATAATTTCCGCATCTCTTCAGCCCGTAATTTCTGACTAACCACTTGTTGTGTGACCAATCTTGGTAGCGTGGGATATTTGACCCGTGTTTCAGGGTCCAAATAAGTAATCCCAATCCCCGCTTGCCGATCTAATAAAGCGGATTGCCGTGTATCAGTCTGATTAAATTGTTTATCGAGATCCATAATGAAGACCACTGGATATTCCAAGCCCTTACTTCCATGAATCGTCATTACACTAACAGCTTCGGTATCCGTGTCAGCCACCGCTGACGCCAAGTCTTGATCCTTAGCTTGCATCCGTTTGATGAACCGCACAAACTGGAATAAGCCCTTAAAACTCCCGGCTTCATACGCATGCGCGCGTTCATACAAGGCATTTAAGTTTGCTTGTCGTTGTTTACCGGCGGGCATACCACCAACATAATCCAAAAAACCGGTCCGTTCATAGATCCGCCAAATCAGCGTAACGAGTTGATTCCGCCGAGCTAAATCGCGAAATTCAGTCAATTGGGTCATAAACTGGTCAAGCTTGGCAAACACCACATCACCGTATTGCGTATGGTCACGTTGCGGATACTCGGTGTAAAACGTTTGTAACGCCTGAAAATAATCGCTGGTTTTATCTTGAATCCGTAAATAAACCAATTGATTTTCGTCAAAGCCAACGATAGGTGAGCGTAAAACGGCCACTAATGGAATATCCTGATACGGATTATCAATAATACTTAGTAAAGCCATCATAATTCGAATTTCAGTCGTTTGAAAATAGTTTTGCGCATCATTAACCACAATTGGGACTTGTAATTGCTTAAAAATATCAATAATCGTTAAGTTATGATTACGGGTTGGCACTAGCAACGCTGCGTCACTGTAGCGAAATGGGCGATACGTTTTGGTCGCTCGATCATAAATCGGGCGATCCATCGCTTTTAACGCTAATATTTTTTGGGCCACCATCCGAATACTACCTTCAGCAGGATCATCAATCGCAAAATCCGCCTCCACATCCGGCGTGACTGCCGGCGTGGCTTGCCCCGTTTGATAGAGCAATAAATGCGTCGTCTGTGGTAAATCGGCAGGGTAATCTTCCGGACCATACTTGAGATAAGCCGCTTCATCATATTCAATCTGGCCAACCGGTGCATCCATTAATTGACTAAAAATAAGATTCGTTAAGTTATCCACATTTTCAACCGACCGAAAATTCTCAGCTAACACAATGCGATCACCATGTGCCGGTTGCTGTCCATAGTCGCGATATTTCGATAAAAATAGTAACGGATCGGCTAGTCGAAATTGATAGATTGATTGCTTAACATCCCCTACCATAAACATATTGCCTGGTGTTTGTCGCGATATCAACTGGAGAATCGTCTCCTGCAGACTATTAATATCTTGATACTCATCCACCATCACTTCTTCAAACTGTGCCCGTAGTTGGGCTAAAGCGCCCCGCCCACTGTCGCTATCCTGCGTTAAAATTTGGAGTGCCAGATGTTCTAAGTCACTAAAATCTAACACATGGCGCCGCCGTTTTTCTGCTGCAAAGGCTGTTTTAAATTGTTGGGTCGCCTGCACGAGTTCTGTCACAATCGCCGCTGCCCCGGTCATAATATCCAAGACCTGCTGTTCATCCGCCGCAAAGTAGCGGTCACTAAGTTGTTTCAATTGCTTCTTAATACCATCAACTAAAGTCCCGACAGTGGCAGCCGCCGTAGTTCTTAGCTCATCGTCTTTATAAGTTTTCTTCAAACGACCGACCTTTAACGTTTGACATTGATCGCGTAACTCATTCCAACTGGCCGTGGTTAAAGCTGCCTGTAAAGTCGTTAATTGTGTCTGAACTAGTTGCAAAACAGTCATCGTTTTGGCTTCCAAAGCTGCATCTTTAGCGACCGTAATGGCTTGTTGACTAGTCGTTAACATCGTCTGAACTTCAGTCTGTAATAATGGTAACAACTGTGTCTGATAATAATCAGCCGTCGTTACTGTGGCTGCATTCAAGTTATAGCGGGCTGGCAATGCCGTTAACCAGGCATTCGGGTCTGGCGTTGATTGGGCAAAATCAAATAACCGCATGATTAGTGCACTGAGGCCATCATCATTACGATCATTCGAAAAATTGGCCGTTAATAAGGCAAATAAGGCACCATCATCGCCGTATAACTTTTCACGGACGGCGCCCCAAACTTGGTCACGAATCAAGAGGCCTTCCGTATTGTCTGTTAATAATCGGAACACTGGGTCCAAATCAATGACGTAATAATACCGTTGAATCAGCCGCAAACAAAAGGCATCTAGGGTACTAATATTAGCAACACCAAGTAAATTCAACTGTTGCCGTAATTGTTGTACAGCCGTGGAGGTCTGCGCTTGACCAGCTTCAGTTTTTAACAACTTGGAGATTTGGGCATTCAATTGTTGTTCTAATTTTTGTTTCATATGTTTAGCAGCTAAATTCGTAAATGTGACCACTAATAATTGGTCCAGATTCGTCCCGGCGGCTAATTTGCGCATAATGCGTTCAATTAGCACAGTCGTCTTCCCAGACCCCGCTGATGCTGAAACCAACAAGTTGTTGCCATGTTGCGTAATTGCCGCTTGTTGACTGGCTGTAAATGCTGTCATTTTGACTGACCTCCTTGTTCGTCCGCTAACCGTTGCAACACCTCAGCTGCAGTCAACGGTGGCATGTCTCGATAATTATTCTCAGCTAACATCGCATCAAATTGCATGATTGATAAATACGGCGAATATTGTAATGCCGTCGTCTTATCGGTCAATCGTACTGGATTCAACGCAACTGCACCTGCAAAAATAGCTTGTGCGGCAGCGACAATCAATGCTTGATTATGCGCCAGTAATTGCGTTAACTGCGTTTCTGTCACTAAGGATGGCGTCCGCGTATTAGCGTGATTATAAGCCCCAGAAGTCTTACGCCGAAACGGATAAATTTTGGAGACCCCACTTTGCTGTTGTAAATCACTATCCAACTGCGTTAACAAGTCCGGGTCATCCAATAAAATGCCTTTATATTTGTTCGCTTTTAGTACGGCGGCCTCAAACCCCGACTGCACATCACTAGGTTTGAGCGTCGGATTTTGAATATGCATATATAATGCACCAGCCAACTTCACTTTAGCTGGCGCCGGCGTATCGGTACCCACAATCGCTTGTTCATTAGCCAAGACTGCATCTAAATACGTCAGCATTTGCATCGCTAACCCATAATAAGCTTGTTGAAAATCAAAGCGATGGGTCGAAGACTTATAGTCCACAATACCTAAATAGCTTTGATCCGCCACTTGAATCCGATCCAAACGGTCAATTTTGCCACGGACATGCACACTGTGCGTCGCATCCACTTGAAAATCCAAGGCACGTAGTCCTTTAGTTTGGCCCACATTGCCAAACAACAACTCCGTTTGTTGCGGTTGGGCGGCAGAAAATGTGCTCTGATTACGAATCGCCACCGCCATTTGTCGTACTGTATTAATCAGCTGTTGTTGCACATAGCCCATCCGTTGCGAGCTTGCCAAAATCATAAACTGCGGTTGCGCTAATACCGTTGCGGTAACCTGATTTAAATAATGATCCAAACGACCATCGGTAACGTTGGCTAATGCAAGGTGATCCGCACGAATCGCCTTAATGAAGCCATCCAAAACCGCATGGAAGAACTCACCGGTACTAGCCGCTGAAAGTTCAAACACATCACGTTCTCGCAACTTTAAGCCATACTTTAAAAAGTACGCATATTGATTGCGATAAAATTCTTCTAACTTTGAAATTGACGTATAAATTTGATTACCGTACAGCGCTTGGACACTGGCCGCCGTCAATGGTGTGGGGACATTATGATAACTCAATCCCGTCAGCAATTGCTGCGCCAAGGCCCCAAACTGAGAATCTTGCGTTAAGCGCCGCCGTAACCAGACCCAAATGGGGGCTGGTCGCAAGGGCGCGCCTACTCGATTTCGATCAGTATTCGCCGTCAGAACTTCTCGATAAACTTGAATCACGTGCGTTAACGTCCGCCGCTTGGTCCCAATAAATGGGGCAACTTTAGTTTGCGTTGGATCTGGCGCACTCAAGTAAGTTACCACTGGTAATTTAAAATGTTGCTGTAACTGTTTGACATAATTAGACAAATTCAAATCAGTTTCCTGATCATCTTTTAACGGTGCACTTAAGAATAGTGTTTGTTGGGCATTCATAAAGGCTAAATAATTCAAGCATCGTTCATCACCTAATTGAATAACGGCAGTATCACTTAAATAATGCTCACCGGGAATTGTGACCAAAGTTGGCTGTAATGCTGATTTATCAACATCACTCAACAGGTCATTACTCATAATACGATCAGGCATCACTAGGTCAGTGGCCCCAATCATAAAGACGATCTGTCGTTGTTGACTTTGAACCATTCCACTTTCAGAAATCAGCACTTGATCCAAGGTCGCTGGGATTTGACTGTAACTCGCCCCTTCAAAGCCGGCTTGCAATAACGCTAAAAAGTCCGTGCTATCAAAAGGTTCCGCCCCTAGCGTTGTCACAAACTCATCTAACATCTGGCAAAAAGTCTGCCACGTTTGTTCAGGTTCAGCGGCCGTCGCTACGGCTTGTTGTGCTAACGCTTGATCACGCCACGCCATCAATTGTTGGGCGACCCCATGTTGGTTTAAAAAGTTAAATAAGGTCGTTGCTGCTGCGCGCCCGTCAACGGCCTGCGCCATTGCTTTAAAGAATGGCGGGAAGATTTCGGCCACAAAATGATGAATTAAATTAATTTGCGCTGTAATTGCCGCATTCTTATCAGTCTCAACACCAGCATCGCCAGCGGTGAGTTGGAAATACTCCCAATCCTGGCTTTGTAACCAGCGATTGCCCGCATACCCGCTCTTCAAAATAAAATTTTCCGTCAAATCAACAGCTTGCCGATAAGCTTGCCGGTCCATCGGTTGACCGTCCACCATCGGTAAAAGTAATTCAGTTTTCAAAATCCGCATGACATCTTGATATTGATAATGTTTGGCATCCAAATCAAATAAGGCCCCAATTAATTCGACCAAGGGATGATCTGCCATTGACCGTTGTAGATCTACGAAAAATGGAATCGCCATCGTTTGAAAAATCGGTGCTAACATCGTCTGATACCGATCCAAATGACGAGTCAATACCAAAAAATCACGATAATGATAACCTTTAGTCGCCACTAATTGGCGAATCTGACGGGCCACCTGGGCTAATTCAGTTTGCCGACTATCCGTCCGAAATAAGTGAATGTTTGAATTGTTAGCGGTTTGTGGCGTAATGGGTTGCGGCTGACCACGCCAGTAATCATCCAATGCAGCTAACCCAGCACTAACTCGGCATGTTTTGGCTTGAATATCCATCAAAACCGGAATTTTCCGAATCCGTGCATACTGGTATAGTCGATAATACAACCGACCAGTTTGGTAGAACAATTGCCCATTTTCAGGGGCTTGATCGGTTCGTGCATGATCTAACATTAGACTGATAGTCACGTCGGCACCGCGATCCAGCATTGTGGTGATAACACCTTGTTCCTGCGCCGGTAATTGCGCAAAGCCGGCCAATTCGACATACACATGCATTCCAGTCAAATCCTGTTGTTGCAAGTAGTGATTCAGCTGTGCTAAGACATCCGCCGCTTTTAGATATTTACCCGCAGTAGCTGTGGTAAAGTCAGCATAAATCAAGGCTAAATCATGTAGCTTCGCTTTTAAATCTCCGGCCGGTGCTTGTTCAGCTAGTTGAACCACTGCTTCAGGTGTTAAATTAGCCGTCTGCAATTCATTAATTTCTTTTGCCAATTGGGTCACAAAACCAGTCTGGTTACTTTCCCCACCGAAAAGTTGCAATTCCGTTGCATGCGCCCGCAAAATTTTAAAGAGCAGCATATTAACTCCAGCAGCTGATAACCGTGGGACCTGATAAGCCGCTTCATTTTTCATTAAATACCAAGCTAACCGGGTAAACGAAAACACTTGGACTTGGGTCTGCGCATATAAATCAGGCTGCGCAAAAGCTTGCGATAAGCGATTTAAAACATCAACTTCAGTCTCAAACTTGATATGATTGGGAACCAAATAAAAGAACTGATCAGTCGGTCGGGCCTTTAATGCGGCCACTAACTGAGCCACCATCGTTGTCCGGTGATCCTGCTTGGCTGGGCCTAAAACGAATTGTAAACTCACTAGAATAACCTCCCTCAATCTGAACAAACGTTCTACTAATTAAGTCTAATTATCGCATAGTTACGCCGACAAAAAAAGGACGTTACCAGCAGTTTTTCACCAGCAAAAAACGGGCCATTTGCCGACAATAAAGCCCCCAAATTTGGCTATTGAGCCAAGCTTGGGGGCTTACTAACTTTTTTAGTTTAAATCATTAGGCCCAAGCGGCCGGATCTTCCCGCCAGGCATGTAATGAAGCTAACTCTTGGTCATCAATATAATTGGCAGCCCGGGCAACTTTAATTAACGTGGTATAGTTCGACAAGCTAAACAATGGCAAGTTGGCAGCGGCAAAATTTTGCGTGGCGGCAGCCAGTTCATAACTAAAAACGGCACCGACCGCTAAAACTTCGCCCCCAGCGGCTTGAACCGCTTTAGCTGCTTGGAGCACGCTCCCACCGGTAGAGATTAAATCATCCAACATGACAACTTTAGCCCCAGGTTTAAGGACCCCTTCAATCTGACGGCCAGCGCCATGATCCTTAGGCTTAGAACGGACATAAATCAATGGTAAATCCAGGAGTTGTGCCACCCAAGCCGCATGTGGAATACCGGCAGTAGCGACACCCGCAATCACTTGGGCTTCAGGATATTGCGCGCGAATCACCGCAGCAATCCCAGCAGCAATATGTTGGCGTACCTGAGGATACGAAATCGTTAAGCGATTATCGGTGTAAATGGGGCTGTGAATCCCACTAGCCCAAGTAAATGGGTCATTAGGACGTAACGTGACCGCCTTAATTGTTAATAAATCTGTGGCAATTGTTGCTGCTATTTCAGTCATTGCTAGCACTCCATTCAGTTAAAATTTGTTGATACGCTTGATAGGGGTCAGCGGTTTGCGTAATCGGCCGGCCAATAACTAAGCCATCACTACCGGCTTGTGCCGCTGCTGCTGGTGTCATCACCCGTTGTTGATCATCAGTCGCTGCTGTTTGCGGCCGAATTCCTGGCGTAATACCGATAAAATCCGAACCAACGGCGGCATGAATTGCGGCCACTTCTTGAGCGGAACAAATGACCCCGTCGCACCCACTCGTCTGAGCTAATTGTGCATAGTGCACCACGCTAGCAGCAACCGTCCCTGGAATTCGTTGGTCTTGATTCAACATAGTTTGACTGGTCGATGTCAGTTGGGTAATCGCCAATAACTGCGGTGCTGGTAACCCACGTTCAGCGGCTCCCGCGACCAAGCCCTGTTTGGCTGCCGTCAACATAGCTGCTCCGCCGGCGGCATGCACCGTCGTATAACGAACGCCTAACCGGCCAATGACTTGCATCGCCGCCCCCACCGTATGCGGAATATCATGAAGCTTTAAATCTAAAAACACCGCATGTCCCCGGGCCTCAATGGCTGTTACAATCTGTGGTCCGGCAGCGTAAAAGAGTTCCATACCCACTTTGACCGTTAATGATAACTGCGCTGGAAAACGGTCTAAAAAAGCTAACGCCTGCGTTGCAGTTGGAAAATCCAAAGCAATTATAACTGGTCGCCTCATCCTTGCACCTCCGAAATCAATTGGGTTAAGCTCGTAATCCCATATTGATCCATTGCTGCGGGCAAGCCCGCAATAATAGCCGTACAGGCGGTCGGTTGCCCATACGTCGCTGCGCCAACTTGAACTGCGTTGGCACCGGCTAAGTAAAATTCCAATACATCAGCTGGCGTAAAGACACCCCCGACACCGATAATTGGTAACTTGGTATGTTGCCGAACTTCATGAATCATCCGCACAGCTAATGGATGAATGGCTTTGCCAGATAAGCCACCAGTGCCATGCGCTAAGATGGGTTGTCGGGTCTGCAAATCGATTCCCATCCCCGTTAGCGTATTAATCATGGTTAATCCGGCAGCCCCGCCAGCTTCAGCGGCTTGCGCAATTGGGACAATTGCCGTTACATTTGGCGTTAGCTTCATAAAAACAGGTTTATCGACAGCCGTCACAATTTGGCGTGTTAAAGCTTCCACCACGGCTGGGTCAGTCCCAAATGCCAAGCCACCGTGATCAACATTGGGACATGAAATATTAATTTCCAGTAATTTAACGTTCGGCGCCATTGCCATTTGTTGCGCTACCGTCACGTATTCGTCAAACGTGTTACCGGCCACACTTCCCACGACTGGTAAGTCTGGGTAATGCGCCGCTAGCCATGGTAACTTTTCCGCCAGCACATTTTCGATACCTGGATTTTTCAACCCAATCGCATTCAACCAACCAGCCGACGTCACGGCAGTTGTTGGCCGTGGATTACCCACGCGAGGTTGCGCGGTCGTGGATTTTATCACGAATCCACCCAAATCGCCCAGTGCTAATTGTTGCGCCATCGTTTGACCATAAGCGGCCGTCCCACTGGCAGGCATCACTGGATTTTTAAACGGTACCCCTGCTAAATTAACTGCTAATCGTTCCATGTTGATCCCCTTTTCCTATTTATAAGGCTTGCGTCACAAATGATTGTGATTCTAAGACTTGCAAAATTGCGGCAACTGTATCTAAGGCGGTAAACAACGGAATACCATGGGCAATCGCCGTATTACGAATCAACGTGCCATCATTTTCCGCTTGTTCTTCATCTGAAACGGTATTAATCACCACTTGAACTTGGCCCGCCTCCATTTGATGGCGTAAGTCATGCTCACCGGTCGCAATTTTATTGACCACTTTGACGGGCAAACCGGCGGCCATTAGGTCCGTGGCGGTCCCAGTGGTCGCCATTAATTGGAATCCCAGTTCGTGGAAACGTTGTGCTAATTGCCGCGCTTCGGGTTTATCATCATCACGCACCGTAATCAAGACATTGCCATGACTTGGGACATGCAGTTTCGCCGCTTCAAAAGCTTTATATAGCGCTTTTGCCATCGTCTGATCACTCCCCATCACTTCACCAGTAGACTTCATCTCTGGTCCTAACAGACTGTCAACACGGTTCAACTTGGAAAATGAGAATACTGGCGCTTTAACGTGCACAAGTGGCCCCGGTTGGACTAAACCTGAGGCATAGCCTTGTGCTTGCAACGTTTGTCCCAAGATAACGCGCGTTGCCACTCGAGCCATTGGAATGCCGGTCACCTTACTTAAAAATGGCACTGTCCGACTAGCCCGGGGATTGACTTCAATCACATACACTTGCTCATCGTGAATGACAAATTGGATATTCATCATACCGATGCAATTTAACGTCAAAGCCAATTGTTTCGTATAAGTCACAATTTGGTGCTGGACCGCCGCTGAAAGTGATTGTGGTGGATAAACAGCCATCGAATCGCCTGAATGGACACCCGCTCGTTCGATATGTTCCATAATGCCTGGAATTAAGACCGTTTCACCGTCACAGATGGCATCCACTTCACATTCTTTACCGACTAAATAGCGGTCCACCAATACCGGATGGTCATGCGAGACTTGGACCGCATTGTGCATGTAATAATCCAAATCCGCCCGCTTTTTAACGATTTCCATGGCACGACCGCCTAATACATAACTTGGCCGGACCAAGACCGGATAGCCTAAGCGGTCCGCAATCGCCAATGCCGTCGCCTCATCACTAGCTGTATCGCCAGCTGGTTGTGGAATCTGTAATTGTTTAATTACCCGATCAAATTCATCCCGGTCTTCAGCACGGTTCACATCCGCCACGCTAGTCCCAAGGATTTTAACACCACGTTTTGCTAACGGCGCGGCTAAGTTAATCGCAGTCTGACCACCAAATTGCACGATAACCCCTAAGGGCTGTTCCAAATCAATCACATTCAAGACATCTTCTAAGGTCAAAGGTTCAAAATATAGTTTATCGGAAATCGAGAAATCGGTTGAAACTGTTTCTGGATTACTATTCATAATAATCGCTTCATAACCAGCCTGTTGAATCGCTTTGACTGAATGAACCGTGGCATAATCAAATTCCACACCTTGACCAATCCGAATCGGTCCAGAACCGAGAACTAAGACCGATTGGCGGGCACTAACCTGACTTTCATTCTCAGTCTCATACGTGCCATAGTAGTATGGTGTTGTAGAAGCGAATTCGCCCGCACAAGTATCCACCATCTTATAAACTGGCGTTAACTGATTGGCTTGCCGGAAATGCCGAACTGTATCGACCGTTTCATGCCATAAGTCGGCCACTGTCGCATCCGCAAACCCATTTTGTTTAGCTGTCGTCAGAATTTCCAGATTATCCGGCTGCGCGGTTAACGCGCGTTCAAGTTCAATCAAATGTAATAATTTATCCAAGAAGAACACATTAATCTTAGTTAGCTCTGCTAAATCTTCAATCTGATATCCCCGGCGAATCGCGGCGGCTAAGTAAAATAACCGATCGTCTTGTGCATGAATCAACTTATCACTAAGTGTATCGTCGTCGACCGTTGCTAATGCCGGGTCATCAATATAAGTATGACCAATTTCTAAGGAGCGCACCGCTTTTAACGTCGCTTCTTCAATATTGCGGCCAATGGCCATCACTTCGCCAGTGGCTTTCATTTGGGTTCCCAGCCGGCGGTCAGCATGGGTAAACTTATCAAACGGCCACCGTGGAATCTTGCAAACCACATAATCCAATGCCGGTTCAAACTCCGCATACGTGGTACCAGTAACCGGATTTTTAATTTCATCCAAGTGCAACCCAACCGCAATTTTGGCGGCCATTTTCGCAATGGGATACCCAGTCGCCTTAGAAGCTAAGGCTGATGACCGACTCACCCGGGGGTTCACTTCGATAATATAATAGTTGAAACTGTTGGGGTCTAAGGCAAGTTGAACATTACAGCCCCCTTCAATTTTTAACGCTCGGATAATCTTTAACGACGCATCCCGTAATCGTTGCACTTCACGATCAGATAAGGTTTGGACGGGCGCATACACAATCGAATCCCCCGTATGAATTCCCACGGGATCGAAATTTTCCATGTTGCAAACCACCATCGCATTATCGGCCGCATCTCGCATGACTTCAAATTCAATTTCCTTATACCCGGCAATGCTTTGTTCAATCAAGACTTGAGTCACTGGCGACAATGCCAACCCATTTTCAGCGATCGTCCGTAAATCAGCTTCATTTTCAGCAATCCCACCACCAGTGCCACCCATAGTAAAGGCCGGGCGCACGATGACCGGATAGCCGGTCGTTGTTGCGAAAGACACGGCGTCTTCAACCGTATAAGCAATCCCCGAAGCTGGGACCGGTTCACCCAAAGTTTCCATCAACTCTTTGAATTTCTCACGATCTTCTGCTTGGTCAATCGCACTTAATTTAGTGCCTAATAATTCAATTTTTAGTGCCGTTAAAATACCGGAATCTGCTAATTCCATCGCCATATTTAAACCTTGTTGCCCACCTAAAGTTGGGAGAATGGCATCCGGATGTTCCTTACGCAGAATTTGTGAAACAAACTCTAAGGTAATGGGTTCTAAGTAAACCTGATCGGCAATTTCTTTGTCCGTCATAATAGTCGCGGGATTTGAATTAACTAAGACGACTTCATAGCCAAGTTCTTTTAAAGCTAAGCAAGCTTGCGTCCCAGAATAATCAAATTCAGCCGCCTGCCCAATAATAATGGGCCCCGAACCGATGACCATAATTTTATGAATATCTGTGCGTTTAGGCATTGAAATTGCTTCCTTTCTGTGTCTTTGGTTGGGCTGCCATTAAATCAATAAATTCATCAAAGATATGGTCAGCATCATGCGGACCTGGGGCAGCATCCGGATGATATTGCACTGAAAAGGCCGGATAATGCCGATGTCTAACGCCCTCAACGGTGCCATCATTAATTTCTTCGTGCGTGATCATCAAGTCGGTTTGGGCTAAAGAAGCGCGATCCACCGCATAACCATGATTTTGAGACGTAAAGTCAATTCGCCCCGTCGCAATTTCTCGCACCGGATGATTGAAGCCTCGATGTCCAAATTTCATTTTGAACGTATCGGCACCATTTGCTAAAGCAAATAACTGGTGGCCTAAACAGATTCCAAAGAGTGGCACGTGCTTTTCCACTTCCCGAATCATCGTCAACGCGGCAGGTACCGCTTTAGGATCACCTGGGCCATTCGTTAACATGACCCCATCTGGATTTAAAGCTAAAATTTGACTGGCCGTCGTATTGTACGGTAATACGGTCACGTTACATTGCCGTTTAGCTAATTCTCGCAAAATAGAATGTTTCAAACCGAAATCAACCACGACCACATTTGGTCCAGTCGCTGGATTTGGATAGGCATTAGTGGTAGAACTTTCAGCCACAACTGCCGCGTTTAAGACCGTGGCTTGTAGTCGCGTCACAGTATCTGGTTTAACCGTATCCACAATGGTCGCCTTCATTGCCCCCATCGTTCGAATATGTTTTGTCACTGCCCGCGTATCAATCCCCGTAATCCCAGGAATTCCGGTCATTTTCAAGTAATCATCCAACGACATTTCACTACGCCAATTGCTGGCACGGCGGGCAAGTTCATGCACAACCACCCCTTTACAAGTTGGCGTTATTGATTCATGGTCATCACGATTAATCCCATAATTACCAATTAAAGGATAGGTAAACATCAAAATTTCACCATTGTAAGATTGATCAGTAATCGATTCTTGGTAACCACTCATTCCGGTATTAAAAACTAACTCACCGAGTGCAACCGTTGGCGCCCCAAAAGCGGTACCGGGATAAATTGTCCCATCCGCTAAGACTAAATATCGTTTCATGCTTGCCGTTCCTTTCCATAAACTACCTGACCGTCCACCAAGGTCATTAATACTTGACCATAAACTTGCCAACCAATGAAGGGTGAATTATGGCCCTTCGATTGCATTTGATCGGCTTTAATCTCATAGGCTTGATCCAAATTAATAATGGCAATATCCGCAGGAACCCCGGGAGCTAGTCGACCAGCTTGTTTTAACCCAAATAATTGGGCGGGCCGGGTGCTCATCAAGGCCACTAATTGACCTAGTGTTAACAAACGGGTCCTAACTAAAGCGGTGTACAACGTGGCAAATGCCGTTTCGAGACCTGTAATGCCAAAAGCCGCGGTCCGCATTGAACCCGCTTTTTGCGCATCCGTATGTGGCGCATGATCCGTCGCAATCATATCAATGGTCCCATCGAGCAACCCCGCAATTAAAGCGGCGCGATCTTGCGGTGACCGTAATGGCGGATTCATCTTCAACATCGGATTATCGGCCGTAATGTCCGTATCCGTTAATAATAAGTGATGGGGCGAAACTTCACACGTCACATTAATCCCAGCTCGTTTGGCGTCACGAATCACCCGCACACTAGCTGCTGTAGAAACATGACACACGTGATAATGCACCCCACTGGCTTCCGCTAACAAGACATCGCGTGCAATTTGGGCAGATTCTGAAATCCCCATAATTCCCGGTAACCCTAACCGATCAGCCACCGGACCGGCGTTCATCACACCACCATAAGTTAAGGAATCATCTTCAACATGGGCCGCTAACGTTAAGCCCGCTTTAGCAGCGCCACACATGGCTTGATACATGGTTCCCGCGGTTTGAACGCCGGACCCATCGTTACTTACCGCGAACGCACCGGCTTGTTTAACGCCAGCAAAGTCAACTAATTTATCGCCGGTCCGCTCAGTGGTAATGCTGGCATATTGGGCCACATGGATATGCCCTTTTTCAGCATTAGCGGTCACCATTGCGGCTACTTTTGCCGGTGTATCCGGAACCGGCGCCACATTCGGCATGGCACCAATGGTTGTAAAGCCACCGTGAGCTGCCGCCATCGTTCCCGTGGCAATGGTCTCTTTAGCCGTCAAGCCTGGGTCGCGTAAGTGTACATGAACATCCACCAACCCGGGAATAACGAGCTGACCAGTCGCATCAATCAATTGGTCAGCAGCCCCATATTGCTGATTCAACTGTTGGCCGATGGCTTTAATCCGACCGGCTTGAATTAAAATATCTTGGGTCGTTAGTTGACCAGCTACTAAAATTTGTGCATTTTTAATTAAGGTTGACATCGACGGACTCCTTTTCTAATTGGGTCGCATCGAGCAACCCTTGCTGACCTAACAACTTAGCAACCATTGCCATCCGAACATAAACCCCGTTAGTCATCTGTTGAAAAATACGGGATTGTGGCGCTTCAACCAACTCACTGGCTAATTCGACGCCCCGATTAACCGGTGCTGGATGCATGATAATTGCCTGCGCCGGCATCTTAGCCGCTCGCGCCACCGTTAACCCATACTGTTGATGATAAGTCGTCGCATCAAAAGCGGCATTATTCACTTGAGTTAAACGTTCGTGTTGCACCCGTAATAACATCATGACATCCATCTGACCAACTAAGTCATCAAGCGGCCGATACGTCCCATAGGTAGCAAAATCACTGTTATACCATGCTTTGGGTCCACTAAAGTACACTTCTGCCCCTAGCTGGGTTAATAACATCATGTTTGAGCGGGCTACCCGTGAGTGCTGTAAATCACCCACAATGGCAATTTTCAATCCTTTAAAATGACCAAAGGCTTCATAAATCGTTAACATATCTAATAAGGATTGCGATGGATGTTGACCACTGCCATCGCCAGCATTAATCAAGCTCAACGATAACTTTGCCGCCACGATAGCATCATAATAGTGATCTTTAGGGTGGCGAATGGCGACTAAATTAACCCCGATTGCGGCCACCGTTTTAAGCGTATCTAATAAACTTTCACCCTTAGTGACGGAACTCGTTTGCGGGTCAAACGGAATAACCTGTACCCCTAAGCGGCGTTCGGCCATCTCAAAACTGGTATGGGTCCGCGTACTGTTCTCAAAAAACAAATTCATGGCGTAGACCGGTTGCTTTAACGATACCGTTAACCCCCGTTTGAACGCTTGCGCCAAATGAATATAGGTCATCACATCGGTGTTACTAAATTGATCAACACTTACTAAATTAGTCGTTGTTTGCATGCTCTTTTGCCGTCTCCTCATTATTTTTAGCCTAAGAAAAAAGTCTAACCCCGTTGCAAATTTGTTTGCAAAGAGGTTAGACTCCGATTAAAATGACCACGCATGGTCAACCGTTTCGTTCCTCTCTGGAAACAATTAAATGGTTAATTATTCAATTCATTATTCTAATTTTTCGATAGCGATACCGTCATGACCATCATGTTCTTCTAAGGCGACGCTCACTTGTTCATCTAACGCCGTCGGAATGTTCTTACCAATAAAGTCTGGCCGAATTGGCAATTCCCGATGACCACGATCAACTAAGACAGCTAGTGAAATTTTGGCTGGCCGACCTTGATCCATCAAGGCATCTAATGCGGCACGCACCGTCCGCCCGGTAAATAACACATCATCGACTAAAATAATATGCTTGCCATTAATATCAACTGGAATTTCAGCGCCATTTAAGCGGGCTTGTCCCTGAACATCAATCGCATGATGATCGTCGCGGTATAAGGTAATATCTAATGAACCAACTGGCACGTCGACGCCTTCTAATTGCTTTAGACGTTGCGCCAACCGTTGCGCCAAAAAAATCCCCCGGGTTTTAATCCCGATAAAGACCAAATTACCAACGCCTTTATTTTGTTCAATAATTTCGTACGTAATCCGCGTTAACGCGCGGCGCATCGTCATTGCATCAACGACTTCTCGTGCCATAATAGTCAGCTCCATTCATTTTATTGGGCGGTGCGGGGAAAAGAAAAAAGTCCCCCCGTTTTTCCTGCGAAAAGCGTGGGAGACTCCTAGTTACCGTTCCCCTTGTTAGCCTCACAGGACTAATTTAAAGGTGCTCTTTAATTTCACTAAGTGTAACTAAATGTCAGTAGCCTGTCAAGGAAAGATTCCAAGTTGGCAAGACCAAGTCCTACTATCATTATCACCACTATCAACCCGAATTTCGGCCTACCGGTTCGGTCAAAATTTCCGATTACGCATTTCTTTAAAGACTTTTAATTAGCGGCCTAATGCCCGTCGTTACTGACTTTCATCCCAGTTGCACCCAGTATTATCTGGATGTCGTCAGCTTAAATCGCTCGGCTTACGCTATACTAAATGAACAACAAATTTACTGAGGTGACTAAATTGAAACAGCGCACTAATCCCGCCCGCGAGCAGCTCTTGTTCGGTAGCGGCTTAATGCTAGTAGCGGGAGCTTTAGAAGCTTACACTTACTTGGAGCACGGCGCCGTCTTTGCTGGCTTCCAAACGGGAAACTTAATGTTACTCGGTTTACAGCTCGGCCAACTAAACTTCACTCGGTTAGGCAATTACATGGTAGCGATGCTCGCTTTTATGCTCGGAACGGTCTTAGTTCGGCGCTTACACACCTATCAAGTTCGTAAGCATTATCAACCAACTACTGGCTTACTCTGGTCAGAATTGCTTATTTTAGTGCTAACAACGCTTTTCATGACGTGGTTACCAGAAGTGGTCTTGGTCGGTTTATTAGCGTTAGCGGCGGCCGTTCAAGTTCACACTTTCCAGACCCTAAAAGCGACAACCTTAACGAGCAGTCTTTTAACTGACCGTTTTCGCACGCTAGCAACTGCCTTAGATGCGGGCATCCGCCATCATGACCAAGCAGCACGGGTCCAAGCTTTAGATATGCTCCTTACTATGGGAAGTTTCGGTCTTGGGGCCGTCCTGATTGGCCTATTAGCACCACTGCTTAAAGATTATACCTTGCTTGGTCCGGTAGTCGGCCTATTGGGCTTAATTCTATGGCGTCATCAGCGGCAACAACAACGGCAATGGAAGCATTAGCCACTTAAAAAACTAATCACGACCGGAATTTTGTAAATTCTTGCCGTGATTAGTTTTTTTAGCGCTAACAGCCGTCGCATCATTAACCCAACTAACTTTCAGCTAAAACAATTCATCATTTTTTAATCTTATTTTCATTTAAATATAGTCAAACTGCCAAATTATCGGTATACTACTTGTGAAAGATAACCAATTTTAGGGGGATTGCATGCGTTTACAAACTTTATTACAAACCCCATCCATGCATCAGATGCGGGTCATTGCAGGTACTCAGGGACTCAACCGAGAAATTCACAGTATTGGGATGATTGAATCACCCGACGTTGCTAACTATTTAAAAGCCCATCAGTTTCTCATTACTAATGGTTATCCCTTTACTAATGCCACGACTGACCCGGCAACGCTAATTCAAGCAATGCACCACGCCAATTGTGCCGGCCTAGGGGTAAAGGATCAACGCTTTTTGGACCACCTGCCAGCTGCTGTGATGGCATTAGCTAACACCCTTGATTTTCCCATTATTGTGACTCCCGCTACCGAATTAATCTCAACAACGATGCGTAAAATGCTCACCATTATTCTCAGCTCCCAAACAGATGAGTTGAGTCGCATCGTTCAAGTCAATCAAACCTTAGCGGACTTATTATTGAAAGATCCGTCGTATGCCACGGTCTTGAATAAATGCAGTGACTTAATTACGCATCCACTATTTTTAATGGACAGTCATTTTCGCGTGGTCAGTGCTTCAGAAGACTTACCCATGACACGTCACACATTAACACATTATTTACGCACCGAAACCAATATCGATTATTTAAATTTACATACCCGATTAACTTTAGACTATCAAGGTCAATCCATTACGATTCACCCTTTATTTTCTGCTTATAAAGAAAATAAAGCGTTCATCGGTATTTTAAATTTCGATGCCACTAACTCCACTGACCAGATGTTAGCCCAAATCGTCTTAAATACCCTCAGCTTCGTGAATAGCCGTACTGATATGTTAAACGAATCTGCATTTCGTAACCAAAGTGGCTTCTATTTGAATGTTATGGACGGCGGCATTTCTAATGACTTGATTCATAAAACTTTGAAGAGTCGCGAGATTGACCCAAGCACGAAGTTCCACTGTGCAACCATTCTAGTGACGACACCGCACCAAACACTCTTGAGCAATGCCTTGTTGGAACAAGTTCAGCAGCTAACATTGTGGTTTATTAAAGAATATCAGACACCAGTCATTGCTTTTTCACTCAAACAACAACTGGTACTACTGATTAATGAGCGCCAAAATGCCCAACACTTTTTATTAGCACTAGTCAACTTCATTCAACCACGGCTGACAAAACCCGCGCGCCTGATAGCCGGTTATAGCTACTCCACCTTACCGTTAACTGAACTAGCCACCATTTATAATGAAGCCGCTGAAGCGTTGGCTTTAAGCCGACAAAGTCAACAAGCGGTCACGATTTATCGTCCGAAATACGTCAAAGAACTGATTTCATTGATTCCACATAATGAAGCAAAATCTTTTGTCGAGCGCGTTTTAGGTGGGTTAGTTGGGGGCGTGAGTGCCAGCGAACAACTGAACCTATTAAATACGTTATACGGCTTCTTTTACTATCATCAAAATATTGCCGAAGTTGCCGGTCATCTGTCGATTCACCGTAACACCGTTATTTATCGCTTAAAGAAAATTGAAAAAATGCTGATGCTGACCTTGGATGACCCTGAACAAACGCAGACGCTTGAAATGGCTGTTTTACTTTGGCACCATCAACAGGTAAAAAAGTGAACGTTTTCATTTTTGCCGGGAGTGCTTGTGACGATTTCACGAACATTAATTTGTTCGATTCCGTTTGTATTCGGTTTTCATCTATGCTAAACTTATCCCATTCTAATACGAGTAATTGCCTATATAATGTCATGATATGGATGACGAGTTTCTACCCAGTGCCGTAAACACTGGACTATAAGCAAACGAGGACATCCCGTTTGCCGGGGTGTCCTTTTTTTCGGGCATATTCGCAGAATTGAGGAGGAAGATTTTTTGAAAGAGACCATTGCAACCCCTAAAATCTCCAATGTCAAAGCGGCGATTTTAGGTTTTCAACATTTATTAGCGATGTATTCTGGTGACGTTTTAGTGCCCTTATTGATTGGTGCCGCCCTGCATTTTAGCGCGCAACAAATGACTTATTTAGTTTCAATTGATATTTTTATGTGTGGTATTGCAACTTTCTTACAATTAAAGCGCACACCATTAACCGGGATTGGACTACCAGTCGTTTTAGGCTGTGCCGTCCAAGCGGTCAATCCCTTAATCCAGATTGGTAAAACTTATGGTTTGGGGACAATGTACGGCTCAATTATTGGCGCCGGAATCTTCATCTTCTTAATTGCGGGCCTATTCTCTAAAATTAAAAGCTTATTTCCTCCGGTCGTCACCGGATCATTAATTACGATTATCGGGTTTACTTTAATCCCAGTCGCCTTTGAAAACTTGGGTGGCGGTGATACCAGTGCTAAAAACTTTGGTAGCTTGCCAGCCTTAGGAATTGGATTCTTAACGATTGCGATTATTTTACTCATCAGTGTCTTTGCTAAAGGGTTTATGAAGTCCGTCGCCATCCTAATCGGGATTCTGGCTGGAACTTTACTGGCCGGAGCCTTCGGGATGGTGTCTTTAAAGCCCGTTGCCGCTGCCAGTTGGTTCCACTTGCCAACTTTATTCTACTTCGGCACGCCACACTTTGAATGGTCGTCAATTTTGACCATGATTTTAGTTTCCTTAACCACTATGGTTGAATCAACCGGTGTCTTCTTCGCATTAGGCGATATCACCGGGCGTAAAATTGAGGGCGATGACTTAAAACGTGGTTATCGTGCCGAGGGCTTAGCCGTTATCTTGGGTGGTTTGTTCAACACCTTCCCTTACTCTACTTTCTCTGAAAATGTCGGCGTCGTTCAATTATCCGGCGTCAAAACACGTAAACCAATTTACTTTTCTGCCGCTTTCCTAGTTTTACTCGGCTTATTACCAAAAGTCGGTGCTTTAGCAACGGTCATTCCGGCGCCAGTTTTAGGGGGTGCCATGGTCGTCATGTTCGGGATTGTCGGTATTCAAGGTATTCGGATGTTGGCGCAAGTTGATTTTCAAAACAACAATAACTTATTGGTTTCTGCCGTTTCAATTGGATTAGGGTTAGGCGTTACCGTCCAAACAAACATTTTCCAATTTTTACCCAATGCCTTGCAAATCATGTTAAGCAACGGGGTCGTCGTTGGTAGCTTAGCAGCCGTCTTACTCAATCTCCTCTTTAATCGGCATGCTGCTGAAAAAAAGATCGATGACGAAGCGGTTGGACTAAATGAAACTGATCACTAATGGTGCACTAACAAGCTTTAGACAACTGAAAAAATTGCGATCAGAATTTCATGACTTCTGATCGCAATTTTTTTGTTATCATGGTTGCCAAAAATCAGTTTGTGCTGCTTAACCTGAAACCACTATGTTATACTGGATAATTGTTGAATTGTTAAGTTTTTACTACGTTAGGAGTGGACCACTATTTTAGAGCAATTATTTCATTTGAAGCAACGTCGCACAACTGTCCGGGCCGAATTGGTCGGTGGGCTGACGACCTTCTTAGCCATGTCTTACATCCTTGCCGTAAACCCCGAACTATTGGGAAGTGCCGGCATGAACAAGTCCGCCGTCTTCACAGCTACCGTCTTGGCCGCAATTGTCGGTTGCTTATTGATGGGGTTAGTCGCAAATTTCCCCGTTGCGTTAGCACCTGGAATGGGCTTAAATGCCTTCTTCACTTATACCGTCGTCCAAGAATGGCATATTCCATGGCAAACTGCCTTAGCGGGGGTATTTGTCGCTGGGATTTTATTCATTTTATTAACCCTTTCTAAATTACGCGACCAACTAATCAACTTGATTCCAAGTGCGTTGAAATATGCGGTTTCTGCCGGCATCGGCTTATTCATCGCCTTTTCTGGGTTGCAAACTTCCGGCATTATTGTTGCTAACAAGTCCAATGCGGTCGCTTTGGGTAACTTGCATAATCCGACTGTTTTATTGGCCATTTTCGGGATTGTCGTTGGGGTGATGTTAGTTACAGCGAACGTGACTGGTGGCATTTTCTGGGGCATGTTTATTACCGCTGCGGTGGGCATGATCTTCCAGATCATCCCGTTACCAACCGGGATTGTTAGTGGTATTCCTAGTGTACAACCGATTTTCGGTCAAGCACTGACCCATTTAACCGATATCAACTCGTTTCAAATGATTATCGTGATTCTCACATTCTTCATTATCGGACTCTTTGATACTTCAGGAACACTAGTCGGGGTTGCCACTGAAGCTGGCATGGTCAACCATGACACCGGCGAAGTTAAAGGCGTTGGTAAGGCCTTGTTTAGTGGGGCTTTAGCCACAACAATCGGTGCTATCTTTGGGACTTCTCCTACTACCGCTTATGTTGAATCAACCTCCGGCGTGGCTGTCGGTGCTCGCACCGGACTATCCTCAGTCGTTGCCGCGGCCTTATTCGTTGTTGCCGCCTTTTTCTCACCGGTTTTAACAGTAATTACCTCAGCCGTAACTGCTTCAGCCTTGATTATCGTCGGGATTTTAATGCTATCAAATGTTCAATATATTGATTGGACTAAGTTTGAAATTGCTGTGCCGGCCTTTTTCACGATGATCATGATGTTATTGACCTACAGTATTTCAGAAGGTCTCGCGGTTGGCTTTATCTTCTACCCAATTACCATGACAGTTAAAGGTCGTTGGCGTGAAGTCAATGCCTTAATGTGGACCATGATGGTTGTCTTCATCTTATATTTTACTTTTGTCGCTTAACTCATTAAGCACCCAAGCCAAATTGATTTTTGCGAACGACTACGAAAAGTTGCTGCCAGCAGTTCTGAATTCTGGCAACAACTTTTTTAACTTACTTTGCTTAATTAAGCGCCCCAAACCTCGGTCGCAATTGACTTAACGAGCGCGATTTTTGCCCATTGTTGGGCTTCAGTCAAGACATTGCCTTCTTCGGTCGAAGCAAAGCCACACTGTGTGCTTAAACATAACCGGTCCAAAGGAATGTATTTGGCAGCTTCATAAATGCGATCAATAATCGTTTGACGTACTTCCAGTTCACCCGACTTTGAGGTAATTAAACCGAGCACCACCAATTTATCAGCACTCACCAACTGTAATGGGTCAAAACCACCGGCCCGATCACTGTCATATTCCAAGTAATACGCGTGCACCTTCTCATGGTTGAACAATGGGTCAGCCACCGTATCGTAACCCCCAGCTGATGCCCAAGTTGAATGATAATTACCGCGACAAATATGCGTATTAATCGTTAAATCCGCTGGTAAATCTTGAATAGCCGCATTATTAACCGCTAAGTAGAGTTGTTTATTTTCAGTCAACACCGCATCGTTACGCTGCGAAACTGCACCGGTTTCTGCACCTTTGGCATGGTTCCCTGCCAACATTCCCCAAGTACAATCATCCAGTTGAATCGTGCGTGCACCAGCTGCATATAAGGCTAACAGAACTTGATGATAAGCCGCTGCCAAATCGGCCACCACCGCTTCATCAGTCGCATAAACCCGGCGTAAAGCCGCTATATTTTCAGGACGTTGTAATTCAGCTAAACATTGCGCCGGTGCAGGTAAGGTCTGCTTGACTTGAATACCCGCACTGACATGTGCTTGGACAAATTTAAAATGGTCAACAAACGGATGGTTAGCACCACCCAACTTGCCAGTAACCGTCGCTGATTCGGCCCGCGTTTCTTCATCATGGAAAACGTACCCTTGATCGAGCGTCTTCTTAGCAATTCCTTGTAAGCCCCAGAAAAAATCTAAATGCCACCAACTACGCCGGAATTCACCATCAGTCACAGCCTTTAAGCCCGCTGCCTCTTGTTGTTTGATCAGGGTCACAATGGCTTGATCTTCCACCGCCGTCAATTGTTCAGCGGTAATGGTGCCTTGGGCAAATTGTGCCCGGGCCGTCTTTAAAGCTTGTGGGCGTAAAAAGCTTCCAACCGTGTCATACCGAAATGGGGATGTTGTTTGTTTAGTAAAAGCTGTTGTTGTCGTCATAAATAAATCCTCCGTTTAAAATTTAATTTAATGTTAATAATCAAAAAAATCGCCCCTTCTAACCACAATTGTGATTAAAAGGGACGATTTTTTGCGTGTTACCACCCTAACTTCGCCAGTTGCTGACACAACTAGCCTCAACAGTACCCAAAATAGCGGATACCTGACAAGTTAACGGTTGTAACCGGCCAGACAGCGTGAACCATCTGACATGCTCAGAGCTCATCTTCAATTTCAACTATAAGCCCCGTTTGCACTAGCCGGGGTCACTGCGACTTAAGTTTGAAATTTACTCTTCTCTTCAACGCAAATATTAGATTACGATTAAATGTTGATTAAACTATAAGTCGTTTTGACCAGCTTGTCAAGGTGACGACAGTTTTTTATTTTTCAGCTAACCCTTGCTGACCAATATCGGTCCGATAAATTAAGGGCCCGACGTTCAACTGATCAAGTTGTGCATAGGCAGCCATTTGCGCGGCCTTTAAATTAGCCGCATGTGCCGTCACCATCATCACCCGGCCGCCTGCACTAACCAACTGTTGCGGTGTTCCAGCGACACTAGCGTAATCCGCACCGGCTAAGGTTGGCACCGCAACCCCCTTTTTAGTCGGTCCAGGATAGCCGGGTGCCGCCAAGACTACCCCCAAATAAGTCGCCGTGGTTTGCCAATGCACTGCAGGTTGCTGATGATGGATCAAAGCTAAAATCACTTGATAAAAATCACTTTGCAACTGTGGTAATAAAATTTGCGTTTCCGGATCACCCAACCGTAAATTATATTCAATCACTTGCGGCCCAGTCGGGGTAATCACCCCACCGACATAAATAACCCCTTCAAAACTTAAGTGCTCCGCTTTTAAGCCGGCCAACGTCGGTACCACAATCTGATCAATGGTGGCTTGAGTGATTGCCGGTGTCACTTGTGGCACTGGGGAATAAGCGCCCATCCCACCAGTATTGGGCCCCCGATCATGATCACGTAATCGTTTATGGTCTTGCGCCGTTGGCAACATTACATAGTGTTCACCACCGACTAAGACCATTTGTGAAAATTCAAAACCGGCGACATAAGCTTCGATTAAGACCGTATCAGTCGTTGCAAATGCTTGGGTTAAGGCTGCCGCTGCTTGGTCATATGTCGTGGCTACGGTGACGCCCTTGCCCGCCGCTAAGCCATCAACTTTAATCACTTGAGGCAATGGTCCCTGACGACTGGCTGTTAAGGCCGTCGCTAAGTCATGAAACAACTGATAATCCGCAGTTGGAATCTGATGTCGTTGCATAAATTGTTTGGCAAAAACTTTCGAACTTTCTAAGCGAGCTGCTGCTTGTTGCGGGCCAAAGACGGTTAAACCGGCTGCCTGAAAAGCATCGACAATCCCAGCAGCTAATGGAACTTCCGGACCAATGAACGTTAAGTCAATCGCCTTTTCGTGAGCAAAGGCCACTAAAGCCGCAAAATCCAGCTCCTCAATTGCAACGGTCTGAATCAGATCCAACTGCATCCCTGGATTTCCAGGTGCACAATAGACCGTCGTCACTTGTGGACTTGCGAGCATTGCTTTGGCAATGGCATGCTCGCGGCCACCGCCACCAACAACTAGAACTTTAGCCATGCTTAGTCCCCCTTTTTAGTGTCGGAAGTGCCGGACACCAGTTGTCACCATTGCAATCCCATAACGGTCTGCCATTGCAATCGACGCTTGATCTTTAATACTACCACCCGGTTGAATAATCGCCCGAATGCCATGTTGCGCCGCAAAGGCTACACAATCATCCATTGGGAAGAAGGCATCTGAAGCCAAAATGGCATTTTCATAGCCGGGCTTCGACATCGCCTTTTCAATCGCAATCTTCGTCGAATCAATGCGGTTCATTTGACCAGAACCAACACCTAAAGTCCGATCCGCAGTTGTCACTACCATTGCGTTACTCTTGATATGTTTAACCACTTGTTGTCCAAATGCGAGGGCCGCTAATTGGGCTGGCGTCGGTTGTTGTTTCGTCACTACCGTAAAATCAGCTGGTTGTTCAAAAGCTTGATCAACTTCTTGCCGCAAGAGACCACCACCAACCGAAATTGTTTCAAACTGATCCGCCGTATGGGCTTGATCAAAATCAACTGTCAATAGTCGTAAGTTCTTCTTCTTAGCTAAAACCGCATAAGCATCGTCAGCAAAACTGGGTGCAATGATAATTTCCAAGAATAATTGATGCATTTTTTCAGCAGTGGCTAAGTCAACGGGCCGATTTAAGGCAATAATGCCACCAAAAATTGAAATATTATCAGCTGCATAAGCCTTATCCCAAGCTGATTCCAAGGTATCACCTAACCCGACCCCACAAGGATTCATATGTTTCATGGCAACGACGGCTGGCCGTTGATATTCACTGACCATCCGTAATGCGGCATCCGCATCTTTGATATTGTTGTAAGACAATTCTTTACCATGTAATTGGTGCGCAGCGGTAATTGAGAATGGTGTTGGTAACGCATTCTCATAAAAGGCCGCCTGCTGATGACTATTCTCACCGTAACGTAACGCTTGTTTTTTATCGTAGGTCAACGTTAATTTCGCTGGAAATTCATCAGTTGTTAAGTATTGGGCAATTAGTGCGTCATAAGCAGCGGTATGTTGGAAAACTTTTGCTGCTAACCGTTGCCGTAAAGTTGGGGTCACTGCGTCAGTTTGAAGCGCAGTCAAAATTAGTTGATAATCAGCTGGATCAACGATTGGTAAAACAGCTGCAAAATTTTTAGCTGCCGAACGTAACATTGAAGGACCACCAATATCAATTTGTTCGATTGCAGCCGCTTGCGTGACATCTGGCTGTTGAATGGTCGCTTTGAAGGGATACAGATTAACGACCACCATATCAATCGGCGTAATTCCAGCCGCCTTTAGTTGTGCCATATGGTCCGGCAAATCACGACGGGCTAACAAGCCAGCATGGACTTTAGGGTGTAAGGTTTTCACACGACCATCTAACATCTCAGGAAAGCCAGTCACGGTTTCAATGCCAATGACTGGAATTCCAGCCGCTTCCAAAGCTTTTTTGGTGCCACCGGTTGAAACTAACTCATAGTCTAAAGCCACTAACCCGCTAGCAAACTCTGTTAACCCCTGTTTATCAGATACACTTAATAATGCCCGTTTTGTCATTAGATTGCTCCTTCTTTGATGAGTGCTTGTAAGACGTCTGGATAAAATTGATGTTCCGTCGCATGAATCCGGGTGGCTAAAGTCGTCAGGGTATCGTCTGGTTTAATGGGAACCGATCGCTGTGCAATAATTTGACCGGTATCAATCCCAGCATCGATAAAATGAATCGTGACCCCGGTTGTTGCAACCCCCGCAGCCAATGCATCTTCAATGCCATGCCGACCCGGAAAATGTGGCAATAATGCTGGATGTAAATTAATAATCTTATGGGGATAAGCTGTGAGCAACGTATTGCCAATAATTCGCATATACCCCGCCAGTAAAATTGCTTCAATATGATGCGCTTGTAACGCAGTCAAAATTTCAGCTTCGGCTGCACGCTTACTGGCATACGCTTTAAAATCAATCACCGCAACAGGGATCTTGGCAGCTTGCGCTTTTTTAATCACGGGTGCGGCGGCCTGGTCACAGACCAACAAGCCAATCGTAGCCGGAATAGCTCGCGTTTGAATTGCTTGTTGCAATGCGACAAAGTTGGTTCCTTCCCCAGAGGCAAAAATCGCCAATTGTTTAAACATGGGATGCCTCCTGAAATTGGACCGGTTGATCAGCAACGGTCACTTGCCCAACTTGATAATAAGGCTGATTCTGGTGCGTTAAGATTGTTTGCACCGCCGCTAATTGGGCCGGATGAACAATGAGCACTAGTCCTAAACCAAGGTTGAAAGTTGACCGCACATCCGTGGGCGTGAGTTGCCCCAACTCAGCCAATAATGGCATAATCGGTGGCACCGGCCAGCTCCCCATTTCAAAGACTGCGCTTAATTTCGGTGGCAAAGCACGGGCGACATTTTCAATTAGCCCACCACCTGTGATATGAGCCATGCTAGCAATCAGGTTTTGTTGCAGTAGTGGCAACACCTGATTAACATAGATTTGCGTTGGCCGGAGTAATTCTGTTTGCAGGTCATGCCCTAAGACTTCAAAAACTTGGTCTAATTTAAAAGCATGTTGCTTGAACAAGATATCGCGAACTAAACTAAACCCATTCGCATGGAGACCGTTCGACGGTAGGCCAATTAAAATATCCCCCGCTTGAACTGCCGTTGGCGCCAACAGGTCAGCCCGGTTGGCAATTCCGACCGCAAAACCAGCTAAATCATAATGCTTTGCGCCATACATATCCGGCATTTCAGCTGTCTCACCACCGATTAGTTGCACGCCAGCCTGCTCACAGCCCTGCACAACCCCTTGTAAGATTGCTTTAACCTGCTGCGGATTCGTATGACCCAAGCCTAGGTAATCCAAGAAGAACTGTGGTCGCGCGCCTTGCGCCAAAATATCATTGACACACATTGCGACTAAATCAATACCAATGGTGGTGTGCTGGTTAGCCGCAATGGCAATTAAAAGCTTGGTCCCGACACCATCAGTCCCCGCCACTAGAACTGGTTCGTTGGCAACTGCTGCGTCCGATAACGGAAACGCCCCGCCAAAACCACCAATCTGGGCATTACCACTAAGTTGTTGTACGGCTTTTAAGACTTCATAACCCGCGTTCAAATCGACCCCCGCGGCTTTATACGCATCACTCAACTAATCACTCCTTGATTGGCTTTTTTGCAACTGGCGAATTTCTTCATCATATTCGGCTTGATAATCATATAGCGGGGTGGGATAGTCACCATTAAAATACGCCATGCAAAGCCCGCCGTATGGTGCGGTGACTGGCAACCCTACCGACTCAATCACACCCGCTTCACTCAGGAAGCCCAAAGAATCCGCCCCAAATGTGTGACACATCTCAGGAATTGTTTGTTGCGCTGCAATTAACTCCTTCGTCGTTTGAATATCAATGCCATAAAAACAAGGATAACGTAACGGCGGCGACGCAATCCGTAAATGAACTTCTTTCGCGCCAGCAGCCTTTAATAAGGCAACGATTCGCCGACTAGTTGTCCCACGCACGATCGAGTCATCAATCAAGACCACCCGTTTACCCGCGACGACTCCTTTGACAGCGGATAACTTCATGCGAACCCCTTGTTCCCTTAATGCCTGGGTTGGTTGAATAAATGTCCGGGATGAATACTGGTTCTTAATCAGTCCCATTTCGTATGGCAATCCGCTGGCTTCCGCATATCCGGTCGCCGCTGACAACGATGAATTGGGCACACCAACCACAATATCCGCCGCCACGGGTTGTTCTTGCGCCAACCGAGCACCCATTCGTTTCCGTGCTGAATGCACATTCACGCCATAAATATCCGAGTCTGGGCGGGCAAAATAAATAAATTCCATCGAACAAATAGCGAGTTGTGTCTGCGTCGTATAATGGTCAATTTTGATACCATTTTGATCAATCGTTAAGAGCTCACCCGGATGTACATCTTGCATAAAGGTTGCACCAACCGCATCTAGCGCACAGGTTTCACTACAAACCACGTAGCCCCCAGTGGGTAACTGCCCCACAACTAACGGTCGAAACCCATTTGGATCAAGGGCCGCAAATAAGCGATCATTAGTCAACAATAAGTAGGCAAACCCACCATGCACTTGTTGTAAGCCGGCCTTTAATTGACCCGTCAAGGTCAGTGCCGAACTACGTCGAATCAAGTGCATTAAAATTTCACTATCAGAACTGGCATGAAAAATTGCCCCATCCGCCTCCAGGTTTCGGCGTAATGTCACCGCATTCGTTAAATTGCCGTTATGTGCTAAGGCAAACTGGGCATCACTAAAATTAAATTCTAGTGGTTGAATATTTTCTACGCCATGATTACCAGCAGTCGCATAACGCACATGACCAACTGCCGCAGTACCAGTCAAGCGTGCCAATTTCGCTGGATCACGGAAGACATCCGCTAACAATCCTAAACCACGTTCTGATTGAAGTACCCCATGGTCATTGGCTGTAATGCCGGCGCCTTCTTGACCACGATGTTGCAACGCATGTAACCCAAAATACGTGAGTTGGGCAGCATCCGGTGACCCCCAGACGCCAAATAATCCGCATTCTTCATTTAATCCTTTTACTTCAGTAGGCACGGTAAGGCTCCTTCCCATAACCGCTTAGCAAAACTAACGGGTAAATCAAACGTCTGA
Source organism: Lactobacillus sp. CBA3606 (assembly GCF_002970935.1). NCBI lineage: Bacteria > Bacillati > Bacillota > Bacilli > Lactobacillales > Lactobacillaceae > Lactiplantibacillus > Lactiplantibacillus kimchii. The sequence goes on from NZ_CP027194.1 coordinate 1,087,973, forward strand.
TCAGCGGTGGCAACGACTAACCGATCCGCTGTCGTGGTCTGCCCTAAATAAGTGGCATAAGTTCCCATTAAATTGTCGAATTCAGCCCGTTTATCAGCGGCTACTGAAATCACAAACCGGGATTGCGTTTCTGCAAAGAAGTGGGCGGCAGGTAGGGTACTCGTCAGTTGCACGCCTAACTCATTATCGAAGCAAGCCTCCGCAATGGCAGTAATTAGCCCCCCTTCGGAAACGTCATGGGCACTAGCAACCAATCCTTTTTGAATGGCCCGTAACATCAAGCGTTGATTCTGGTGTTCTGTAACCAAGTCAAAATCAAAGAGGTCACCCGCAATCTTACCGGTTAACATTTTTTGTAACTCGCTCCCATTAAAATCAGCCCCGGTTTGACCTAAAACATAAACCGCATCACCAGCTTGCTTAAAAGCCTGTGTCGTAATATCACGTTGGTGCTTAATCAACCCAACCATCCCAATCATGGGCGTTGGGTAGATAGCAGCGCCATTCGATTCATTATTTAACGAGACATTACCAGAAATCACTGGCGTATTAAACAACTGACAAGCTCGGGCAATCCCCAGCGCCGATTCATCTAAATCATAAAATTGTTCGGGTTTTGTTGGATCACCGTAATTCAAACAATCCGTAATCCCCAGCGGCTGACCACCAGAAGCCACAATATTGCGGGCAGCTTCAGCAACGGCAATTTCGCCCCCAACACGTGGATTCAAATACAGGTAACGCCCATTCACATCGGTCGTGACAGCTAAAGCTTTATCCGTATGCCGAATGCGAATAACGCCCGCATCCGACCCGGGTTTAACCACTGTATTCGTTTGAACTTGTGAATCATATGTTTCATAAATCGCTTTTTTGGAGGCAATTGTGGGTTGTTGTAGCAGCTTCTTTAAGGCGCCGGTAGCGTCGACAATTCGTGGCATAAATTGATGATGGCTAGCCTGACTGAGACGACTTGGGCGTTTTTTATCCCGTTGATAAACTGGTGCTTGCGTCGCCAAGGCATCTACCGGAACATCCGCCACTAATTGACCATGATGGAATAGTTGATACTGATGGCCTGCGGTTACATGACCAATCGTAACGGCCGCCAAACCATATTTTTCAAAAACGCGATAGATCTCCGCTTCAGCACCGGCTTTGACACACAATAGCATTCGTTCTTGCGATTCAGACAACATCAACTCATATGGTGTCATCTCACTTTCACGTTGTGGGACTAAGTCCAGATTCAATTCCAAACCACTGCCCGCTTTTGACGCCATTTCGGCCGATGACGAAACCAGACCTGCAGCGCCCATATCTTGAATCCCGATTAGGACCGCAGCATGGTCATGGATAACCTCTAGACAAGCATCCATTAACAGCTTTTCCATAAATGGATCGCCAACTTGAACGGCCGACCGTTGTGTTGCTTGCGCATCGTTAAATTCAGCGGAGGCAAAAGATGCCCCATTAATGCCATCACGACCCGTTTTAGCACCCACGTAAATCACACTATTGCCAATACCAGTAGCTTGTCCCTTTTGAATATCTGCTTGATTCAAAAGACCAACACACATCGCATTCACCAATGGATTCTTTTGGTAACATGCGTCAAAAGCAGTGTCACCACCAATTGTGGGAATACCAATACAATTACCATAGCCACCGATTCCGGCAACGACTTGTGAAATCAAATATTTAGTGTGTGCATCAGTTGGTTCCCCAAACCGTAAACTATCCAGTAAAGCAATTGGTTTGGCGCCCATCGAGAAGATATCGCGAATAATACCACCAACTCCGGTCGCCGCACCCTCATAAGGCTCAACAGCGGACGGATGATTATGACTTTCGGCTTTAAAAACGACCGCCTGACCATCACCAATATCAATAATGCCAGCACCTTCGCCGGGTCCTTCTAACACTTGTTCACCTTGGGTCCAAAACTTTTTTAAGACCGGTTTGGAATTCTTATAGGAACAGTGTTCACTCCACATTCCAGAGAATAAGCCGGCTTCAGTATAATTGGGTAACCGGCCCAACACTTCTTTACTAATGAGCTGATATTCCGCATCGGTAAGGCCCCAATCCCGATAAGCTTGCGTATCACGCAAGGCTTCCGGCGTCAATTCAGTCGTTTTAAGCATGTTGTGCCTCCTGATAATGTTCAAGTAATGACTTAAAGAGTCCTAATCCATCCGTCGAACCAAGTAAGGCTTCCACGGCCCGTTCAGGATGTGGCATCAAGCCCAAAACATTGCCTTGCCGATTCATGATTCCCGCAATATTAGCCACACTCCCATTCGGGTTATCTGCATATTCAAAAACAATCTGATGGTGCGCTCGTAACGACGCTAACGTCGCCGCATCACAATAATAATTACCCTCACCGTGTGCAATTGGTAATTGAATCGTAGTGGTGTCATAAGCCGTTGTAAATTGTGTATCGGGATTGCGAATGATGAGCTCACTCGTTCGACAAATGAACTTAGCCGACCGATTCGCCTGCAAGACTCCAGGCAATAAGCCCGCTTCCGTCAAAATCTGAAACCCATTGCAAACGCCTAAAACCGGTTTGCCGGCCGCTGCTAGCTTTTTTACAGCCTGCATCACTGGCGCAAACCGTGCAATTGCACCGCCACGTAAGTAATCACCATAAGAAAAGCCCCCGGGTAAGACGACCGCGTCATAAGCGGTTAAATCCGTCGTTGTCGCTGCTACCAGCTCCGCTTCCGCCGACAAACTATCCCGTAAAGCATTAACCATATCCTGATCACAATTGGATCCCGGAAAAACTGGTACGGCAAATTTCATAACTACTCAGCCTCCATCTCGGTGATTTCATAACGATAAGTCTCCATATTAACGTTCGCTAATAACTGATCACACATCGCATCCACTTCGGTTTCAACTGGTCGGTGCCCCGCCTGTAACTTGATTTCAAAATATTTTCCTAAGGCCACTTCAGTCACATTAGTATAACCAAGACGATGGAGCGCATCGTTAATTGCTTCACCCTTAGGATCAAGAATTGACGCTTTATAGGTCACATAGACTTTAACTAAGTACATTAAGCTTGGCTCCCTTCAACAGCGGTTAGGCGTTGTAACACTTCTTGATACACCGTGGTTAAATCACCGGTATTCTTGCGAAAAACATCTTTATCTAAGGAAGCCTGTGTCTGCTGATCGACTAATCGACAGCTGTCTGGTGAGATTTCATCCGCCAACAAAACTTTACCTTGATCAGTAAGACCAAATTCAAGTTTAAAATCAACGAGTTGAATCCCCATAGCCTTAAAAATAGCCTGCAAACGCGTATTAACCAACAACGCTTGCCGCTTCATTTCAGCGACAACTGCCGCACTAGCGACATCTAAAGCCGCGACTTGTGACTCATTAATAAAGGGATCATCTAACTGATCACTTTTATAGAAGAACTCTAAAACGGGCGTTGCAAATTTAGTAAGATGGGGCACCGCAAATTTACGTTCAAAACTACCAGATGCGGCATTGCGAACGACTGTTTCCAAAGGAATCATTTGGACGCGCCGGACTAATTGCACCCGGTCTGATAATTGTTCAATAAAATGATTCTCAATACCATGCTGCTTCAAATCCGTAAAAATCAAGCTAGCAATCCGATTATTCAACAGCCCTTTTTCAGTCACAGCTACTTTCCGTTTGCCATTTAAAGCAGTCGCCTGATCCAAGTATTCCACCCATAAGATTTCTGGATCATTGGTCGCATACATTTCTTTCGCTTTACCGGTATATAACAACGCACCTTTTACAAGTTCTGCCATAATTTATTGTGCTCCCTTCAATAGTTGCAACGACGCTAACGCTTGATCAATATCATTATTTAAGACGGTAATATGGCCCAGTTTGCGTTGTGGGCGAATAACCGCCTTCCCATAATCGTGAAAATGCCATTCCGGATGGGCCATTAAGTTCTCACGCGCAATCGTTAAGTCTGCCCCTAATAAGTTGCGCATAACGGCCGCCTGGGTTTGCTGAATAGCCGGAATAGGCAACCCACAAATACTACGAATATGTGCTTCAAATTGTGAAATATTACAAGCTTCAATCGTGTAATGTCCAGAATTATGCGGGCGTGGCGCTAATTCATTCACCAGTAAGGTGTCATCGGGCAAGACAAAGAATTCGATACCTAAAACACCACGTAGCTGCAAGGCTTGTGCAATTGAAACCGCAATTTTACGGGCACTAGCATGCACCTTTTCACCCACATTAGCGGGCGCAATCGTCGTATGCAAAATATGGTGTTGATGGCGGTTTTCAACTAAAGGAAAAGTCGTTACAACCCCGGCTGCACTGCGCGTGACCATCATCGAAACCTCTAATCGAAAGACTTGCCGGGCTTCTAGAATACAAGGCTGTTTTAATAACGCTAAGCCGGCGGGCGTTAAATCAGCCTGATTTAAATCAACTTGACCATGACCATCATAACCACCTGTCACAGTCTTCAAAATAGCGGGCATCCCGACCCGTTGACGCGCATAAGTCAACGTTTTTTGATCCGTTACGGGTGCAAAAGGGGTCACAGGAATACCGTGATCATGTAAGAATTGTTTTTCATTTAACCGATTCCCAGTAATGTGTAGGAGTTGTGTCCCTTGTGGTAAGGCGGCATACTGTTGGGCAGCTTTTAAAGCCGTTTCATCAACATTTTCAAATTCATAAGTTAAAACAGCACTACGTTTAGCTAAAGCTAACAAAGCAGTCTGATCATCATAGGCGGCCGTGATTTGAAAATCAGCCACTTGGGCAGCTGGCGCTTGCGGCGTCGGATCTAATACGCCGACATGATAGCCCATTGCTTTAGCACTCAATGCCATCATCTGACCAAGCTGGCCGCCGCCAATGATGCCGATTGTTGCTGGCGGTAAAATTGGTTGTTTAGAATTGCTGTTCACTAGCTTCTGCCTCCTGACGTTGTCGCTGGCGAAAGGCGATAACTGCTTGTTGCACTGTTGGTGTCGTTAAGCCTAGAATCTGGGCCGCCATTAGTGCAGCATTTTTCGCACCGGCTTCGCCAATCGCCATCGTGGCGACCGGGACCCCCGCCGGCATTTGCACAATTGACAGTAACGAGTCCACGCCATTCAAAGCGCGCGTCTTAATCGGCACCCCAATCACTGGCAAAACGGTATTAGCCGCGAGCATGCCCGGTAAGTGAGCGGCACCACCCGCGCCCGCAATAATGACCTGTAACCCGCGATCAGCAGCCTGTTCACCATAAGTTTGCAGTGTTGCCGGCATCCGATGTGCTGAAATAATATGTCGTTCGTAGGAAATCCCCAACGCTGTTAACTGATTAGCCGTCAACTGCATGACCGGCCAATCCGAAATCGACCCCATTACTAAACCAACCTTCGCCATTTCAATCCCTCTTTCTTTGTTTTCACCATTAGTTTAGCAACTCAGTGGCCAACTGTCAACGAATTTCTTAACTTTATCAATAAATAGTCGTTTTAATGTTCGTGTTTTAAAGATAAACATCTTAGAAATATTAATATATTTCTAAGATGTTCGGCCTTTAACTGCTTGATTAAGCGGGTTTGCTCCCCTTTAAGCAGCCTCGGTCATCATAATATTTATATTAAACAATCAAAAAACGAGCCTGGGATGCACCCAAGCTCGTTTTTTTACCTTTTAATTTTAATTGCAAGCGGACGTGCTGTTTCACTTACTCATTCGCTGAAGCACCTGAAATACTGTCCACTGCTGGTGTCGTTGGCGCTGGTTTTGGTTCTGAATCAGCGGAAGCTCCCGTCACACTATCTGGTTCAGGTGTCGCCGCTTTAGCTGAAGCACCGGTGACGGCATCGGCCTTGGCCGTTGGATCCTTGGCTAAGACTTGCCCGGTATGTTCGAGATAATACTTAACAATTGGCATTAAATCAAGCACATATTCATTAATTCCTTGATAGTCACCTTGCTGATCGTGCATCGCCTGATAATAATGCATAATGTATTTTTCGGGACCATTGCCGGGCACTGGCAACTTGAATAACTTAGTCTGCCCAGTCCGTAACATATGAATCACTTGTTGAACATGGGGAATAGCACGTTTAGGATGACAATCGGCCATCGGATTCCCCGCCTGGGCTGGTGTCCGGGCAGCCAACATATCGGCCGCATCCGCATTGTGATTATAGTAAATGAATTGGTTATTCGCATCCGCAAATGTCAGTTCCATCGGCATGGAATTCAAGAAGTAATTCAGTTGATCAACGGTTAAAACACCACGATCTAACTTCACATAATCTTGACCCTCAGCCGCGCCCGTCTTTTTAGCAGCTTGTTCAACCCAATCAGCAGCGTGCATATCCACCCCATCAATCGTGGTCGCCACATGCCCCGTCGCATTCAAGTCTTCTGACTGCCAGTCATCAGCGGCAGCTTTGGCATTCATTTGATTAATCACACCGACAAACGTCACGAACTTAGTTAGGGTTGTTTTCAAGAACCCGACTGTCTTAGGATCTTTTAAGTTATTTTGATCATCAAATGCCGTCTTAACTTCACCTAACAAAAATTCATTGCCAGGCATGACCGTTGCGTCAACCCCTGGTGCTTCTAAGATTTGTCGTAGATTGAGTTGTGCTCGTGATGACCCTTGATCATAGTATGATGCGCCGACAATCATTACTGGCTTGCCAGACAAAGGATGAATCTTAAACGAAAGCCATTCAATCACACTTTTCAAGCTCGCCGTAATCGTATGATTATGTTCTGGTGTGGCGATAATCACGCCATCAGCCTGTCTGATTTTTCGACTTAAATATTGAATCGCTTCACTATTTGTTTGGTCATCGCTCTGATTAAACATCGGAATGTCTTGAATATCTAACAACTCTAAATCAATCGTATCACTAAAATGATTGGCCATAAATTTTAAAAGTGTTCGATTATAAGATTGGTCGGCTACCGAACCCGCAATTCCAACTAACTTCATTTAAAAGACTCCTATCTATAAATTATCCCAATCAAAATCACGAACTTCTTGCTGGTTTGCCGCATTGGCATGCTTTAATTGGGTCGTGATTGTCACAAAAGTTTGAAAATCAGCAAATAATCCGGCTAACTTAGCTAACTTTTGTTGATCAATTAATTGCCCCTGGTCATCAAAGGCTTGTAGTGAATGCCCCAATAAAAATTCTGAACTGGGCATAATACGTGCTCGTAACTCAGGTGAATCCAGAATTTGTCGCAAGTGGGCTTGGGCTCTGGAAGTCCCTAATGACCCGTAAGAGGCCCCAATAATCATGACTGGTTTGTCGACAAAAGGATGGATATGATAGGATAACCATTCCAAAGCGTTCATTAAAACGGCCGGCGCCGCATGATCATATTCAGGCGTACTAATGATAACGCCATCGGCTTGATCAATCTGGGCAGCAATGGTCTTAACTGCTGCCGGGACCTGTTTATCCGCCGGTTTGTTGAACATCGGTAATGCCTTAATCTCAACCAAGTCGATCTGCGCTTGGTCTGCAAAATGAGTCTGCATAAACTGTAATAGCTGGCGATTAGTCGATTGATCCGAATTCGTGCCAGCGATTGCGATAAATTTTTGCATTTAATTCAGCTCCTTATATAATTTAGGAATCGTTGTCTATATTGTAAACGATTTCACAATTTAAATCAAAGTGATATTTTGCTAATTCTAAAAAAGGGGCTTCTCCACGGTAGCCCCCACCTAATCAGTCAATATTCAGTTGCTGGTGCTGATTAATCACCAATCGGCTCAAGTATCGTGACTTGGACTAGTTAAATAACGCCGTCGTGCATTTCCGACTTAATTTAAATAGATTTTTCTTAAATCTGACACTTCTTGTTTGGTTAAGTTCAATTCAGTCCGTAAATAATGTTCAATATTACCCGATTGCCGTTTGATTTCTGCTAATGCCGTATCTAAATAATCTTCATTCACAGACCAGAGCGCCTTAATGCTGGCAATTGTTGCTGCCGAAGCGCCTTGATTGGTGGCCGCTTGTACAGCACTCGTAATGCGATCCGCCGAAGCCGTATTAGTTAATAAATAATCCTGCCGAATCGTTGCTTGGTCCACACCCAGGGCACTTAACAAATAAACTGCCCCCATCCCGGTACGATCCTTACCAGCTGTACAATGGAATAATAAAACATCGTCGGGCTGGTCATTGGCTAATAAACTATCAAAGAAACGCCGATATTCATATTTCGCATGCGCTTCATTGGCAATCATCCGATAGACCTTCAGCATGTGCCGATAGCCACTATCCGGATGAGTTTCCAAATCAGCAGTCATTTTATCCGTGCCATCCGAATTTTTAGTTTCATCTACATTAAAAACTGGCGCATACTGATACTTGGCCTGACCAGGGACCCGGTCGGGACTATCCAAAACTTCTTTCGGTGACCGAAAATCAATATCATAACGGACACCATATTGATCTAAGTAAGCTAAGTCAGTTTGCGTCAAGCTATCTAGGCCACCGCTTCGCAGTAATTTTTGCCACTTCACGGTATGCCCATCTTTAGTCTGATAACCGCCTAATTCTCGGAAATTAAATCCTTGCTGTATTGGTAATACCCGCTGTTTTTCCATTGCACAATCCACCTATTCTATAAGTTATCACGCTTCTAGTTTAACATTGCTAAGCGCTTTCGCCGAGATAATGTTCATCATTAATTGACAAAGTTGCCGACGGTGGGAAAATAAGACTAAGCAACTAAAATACGGAGGTTTTTCACATGACATCAAATATCCAACCAACCAGCTGGCAACCGGTCGCTGGTAACCATCAATCACCACTCGATTTAGTCACGACCAATGCGGTCAGCTCACAGCTTTCAGCAATTAGTTGGCGCCGCTTGTATCAAGCCAAATCGCGGCTAGCCGATACAACCACCCTGAAAGTTGCTGGCAGCGGTGCAGCCTATTTAAACGACCGCGATTTTGCTTTTCAACAATTACATTTTCATATTCCAGCTGAACATTTAATCGATGGTCAAGCTGCACCAATTGAATGGCATCTCGTTCATCAAAGCGCCACTGGTCAGTTGGCCGTTGTTGCCATCTTTGGCCGGCTTGGCAAACCCAATGCCAGCTTTCAAGCCCTGTTAGATCAAGCCACGACAACTGGCGATGCTGACTTTGCCACCCCAATTGATTTAACTGAATTATTACCTGATACTGGCACCGTCTATCATTATCTAGGCTCATTAACAACGCCGCCATTCACCGAAACCGTTGAATGGTATGTCTGTAGCGATGCTGTGATGTTGGGCGTCGACCAATTAGCCGCCTACCAAGCACAATTTGCCACTAACCAACGACCCGTCCAACCCTTGAACGAGCGACCAATCATTGCCGAACGATTTTAAATAAATGAGGTGTGTTTATGCCCAAAAAAGTTAAATGGGGTTTAATTATTTGTGGTGTGTTTCTATTATCCATTATTGGGCTTGGACTGGCTACACAGTTGCATACTGATAAGACGAGTCACGTTATCACTGATCAACGCCGACCCTTAATCATGGTGGGCGGCAGTAACAGCACCAAGACCGACTTTAAGTCATTAACCATGGCCCTCAACGCCCAACATCCGCACCCAACCATTATGGTGACAGTTGATCGGCAACAGCACATTTCAGCGACGGCAACCCGCGTTGAAAACACCAAAATTGATGATACTTTAATCGTCATTTATTTTGAAAACAGTGCTGATACCAATGCAAACATCATCGTCCAAACTCAGGGCCTGGTCAAAGCCATGCGGTACTTAGCCGATCATTATCACGTCAAAACGGCAAATGCCCTCGGTTACTCTAACGGTGGCTTAATTCTCAGTCGCTACGTTGCTGGCACTACTGCCAGTCAAACGGTCCCGCTTCACGACCTCATGTTGCTGGGAACCCCCTTCTTGGGCACAGACGCCAAACAACCGGATCGCACGCTATTCGCGCCATTATTGACCCATAAAAAACGCTTTAAAACTTTACATGCGGTCATTAATATTGCTGGTGATACCGGTAACGGTGACGATCAGGTCGTCCCACTCAGTAGCGTGACGGCGGGTGGACAGCTCTTTATGAACGAAGCTAAGCGTTACACTGCCATGACCATCACCAAAAAAGAAATTAGTCACACGAATTTGATTCAAGATCATTATTTGGCTCGGCTGGTGCGCCAAAATATCTTAAACCAATAATCCAGCAAGCCAATCGTGACCAATTTTCATCTATTCAATACTAAATACGCATTTTGAAACAATTTCTATTAAATAGACGCTACTTACAAACCAAAAAACGATTCATCACGTCCTTAAAAGAACGTGCCTTCCTTGCCTAATTTCAAAAAAGTAGGTTGACACAATAAAATAGCCGCTTTAAGAATTCACGAAATTCTTAAAGCGGCTATTTTTTATCGGCAAGACGATTAAAACGTGCGACCAAAATCCGGTTATTCTGCCGATGTCACGCTTGTTTTTTCAATTTATGAATTAGCCGTAGCAACAAAGTGTGCCAGCTTAGCGCCAGCCATGCCTGCACTGACCCCGACTAATAATTTAATCCGCGCCTTTTGCCCATTCAACCCCTGACAGAAAATCACGCCCATCTTTTTCAACTGGACACCCCCACCTTCGTAATCATAAACATCTTGGGCGATACCATTAAAGCAACGTGAGACCAAGACGACTGGAATGCCCTGATCAAGTAACGCTTGGACAGCAGGTAAGGTTACTGGTGGTAGATTACCAGCACCTAACGCTTCAATCACGACGCCATTAGTTGTTGGTTGCGCAATAGCTTCAAATAATTCTGGCCCCATACCGGCATACGCTTTAATCAAGAAAACATGATCCGCCACCGTTTCAATCGGACAGACGGTCGAACGTAATAAGGATTCAAAAAACACAATGCCATGCTTAGCTACTAAGCCAATCGGGCCAAAAGTCGGCGTCCGAAATGTGGCGACATTCGTGGTATGCGTCTTGGTCACATACCGGGCCGAATGAATTTCATCATTCATCACGACCAAGACCCCTTTATCAGCAGCATCAGGGGTACTGGCCGTTTGAATTGCAGTTTCTAAATTGTGCAGGCCGTCGGAACCAATCTCATTGGCCGACCGCATGGCGCCAGTGACCACGACTGGCAACTCGTTTGGTAACGTTAAATCTAAAAAGTAGGCGGTTTCTTCTAAGGTATCAGTCCCGTGGGTTACCACCACCCCGTCAATGCCCTCATGCGCCGCCTGGGCAATGCGTTGTTTTAGTGCCAACATCTGGATTGGCGTCATATGTGGTGACGGCAAATTAAAAATATCTTCCGTTTCCAATTGGATTTCACCACTAAATGGATTTTCATAACTATCCAACGGATTTTGCGCCCCCGGTGCCATATTACCTGCAGCATCAGCTGACATCGCAATTGTACCACCTGTATGTAACACTAATATCTTCTTCACTTGTTCATTTCCTCCTAGCCGTACGACCAAATCTTAGTAAGCATAATTTTAGGCCAGGCTAGCGTTGATTGCAATCACAAAACCACGTCTCTTCTAATAATGTTACTGGTCCATCAGCAGAATGCCACAATTAATCATCAAAACAAGAAACGATTCATCACGTCTTTAAAAGAACGTGTTTCCTCGCCCAATTTAAAAAAAAGCATTGACAGATTAGTCCATCACCCTTATAGTTAGTTACATAAGTAATTAACCGCATAACAAACGAGCAACTAAAAAAAGGAGTTATTCAATTATGACAAGCAATCCAATCATGACAGTCACCGACCTTCACAAAACTTACGGCAAAGCCGGTAGTAAACAATACGAAGCTTTAAAGGGTATCAACTTCAACGTTAACGCTGGTGAATTCGTCGGCATCATGGGCGCTTCTGGTTCTGGGAAGACGACGTTACTCAACATGTTAGCCACCTTGGACAAACCAACTAGCGGGCAGGTCACCATTAATCAACAACCAATTACCCATTTAAAGGGCAATCAATTAGCTGATTTCCGGGCAAAAGAAATTGGGTTTATTTTCCAAGACTTCAACTTGTTAGAAACGATGACCGCTTATGAAAATATCGCCTTACCATTAACGCTTCAAAATACACCGGCGAAAAAAATTAAACCGGCAGTGGCTGCCGTTGCTACCCATTTAGGCATCAACGACTTCTTAACGAACTATCCTAATGAACTGTCGGGTGGTCAAAAGCAACGGGTGGCCGCCGCGCGGGCGCTCATCAACGAACCTGCCATTCTATTTGGTGATGAACCCACTGGGGCATTGGATTCAAAATCAGCGCGCGAATTATTAGAGCTATTTACCACCATCAACGCCGCACAAGCCGTTTCAATCTTGTTAGTCACCCATGATCCTTTTTCTGCCAGTTACTGTCAACGTATTTTATTCATCAAGGATGGGCAGATCGAACAAGAATTAAAACGTGGGACCCAAACTAGACAAGCCTTTTATCAACAAGTACTCGATACCCTTGGCACATTCGAACAATAGAAAGGAACTTCTCAATGTTAACCAAACTTGCTATGACCGGTTTTAAACATCGTTGGCGTGATTATCTCGTCCTATTCTCCGGTTTAATTATGTCCAGTGCCATCTTCTATATGTTCGAAGCCTTGGCAACTAATCAAACTTTTCTCAAACAAAATACCAGCATCAGTATGGTCGGCTTTATTTTCCAATTTGGTTCGGTCCTCCTGACCATCATTACCTTGGTCTATATCGGTTACGCCAATTCATTTTTGCTGAGTATGCGCAAACGTGACTATGGCCTCTTCATGTTAGTCGGCGCCCGCAAAGGTAAAATCGGCCAATTAATTTGGCTAGAAACCTTACTAGTCGGCATCACTGCGACCATCATCGGTATCTTGGTCGGACTGTTGTTAACAGCTGGAATCAGTCAATTATTAATTACCAGCTTAGGACTGACCTTACACCATTTGTCCGCGTGGTATTTACCAGCGGCCGTCACAACCTTACTACTCTATTTAGGGTTATTCTTATTAGCCGGTCTATTCAACTTAATTACCTTAACCAAGACCCCGGCTTTGAAACTATTACACAGTAATGACCAACCCAATCGGCCACAACTAAAACCAATTCGGCAACTGATCGAAGTCATCATTGGCCTCATCTCAATTGGCGTCGGCTACTGGTCAATGGCCCATTTAGGCGACCTACAACTGGCTGGTATTGGCATTGCGTTAGTGACAATTGTTGTCGGCACTTACTTGTTGTTCAACGCGGTCTTTGTTTGGCTAGTGGTTTTATTAAAGCGGCTACCATTCGCGCAACGCGGTTTAAATGGCTTTACGTTATCACAACTCGGTTTTCGAATTCGGAATTACACCAAAATTTTAGCAATTGTTGCCATGTTATTTGCTTTGGCATTAGGCGCAATCACAACTGGGATGGGCTTTCATCGTCAGGCCCCGTTAATGGCTGCCGCTAGTAACGCCTACGATATGGGGCTCGTTAATGCGACTACTGCCGAAAAGCAACAAGTCACTAAGCTACACCCAACGCGTCAAGCAACTTATCACTTTAAAGTTGGTAAAAAAGCGATCTATTATCAAGCCACTGATTTTAATCAACAGCCATTCACGACAGTTGAAAGCCATGGTAAAGATCAATTAACTTTCAAGTCGCAAACGAATAATGCCCAGCAGTTTAAAAAATCAACTTTTAGTTATCAGCTGGCCCAACTTCAAGGTAGTGCTAATCAACAATTGCCAGCAATTTTAGTTTCAGCTAAGACATTTGCCCAATTACCACAACCTTCAAAACAATTATTAATCTTTGCAACCAAAGATGTGACCGCTCAGTTACCAGCTCTAAAACAGTTAGCGCAGCACCAACAACAACGTGATACTGGCCTAAAGGCTGAAAACTTAGGTGGCCGTTATGGCTACTACCAGCTGCTTAACGGGATGTACTCAGGCTTAGAATTCATGGGCTTTTTCTTAGGGGTCGCCTTCTTAGCAATGTTAGCCAGTTGTCTAATGTTCAAAATCTTGTCGGGGGCCGCAGCTGACCGGCAACGTTATCAGATGTTAACCAAGATTGGTACCCGTTCAGCCTACCAGAATCAGGCTTTGGCTAAAGAAATTGGGATTCTCTTTGCTTTACCTGGTATTGTCGGGGTCGTGCATGTTTTATTCGGCCTACAAATGTTCAAGTTCTTGATGGTTGGCTCACCTTATGTCGGCATCTGGTTACCATTCGTCATTTTTGCCGTCCTCTATCTGAGCTACTACTTGATTACAGTCCACATTTATCGGCGCATTGTTTTGCATTAAGCTTTTGGAGGAGGAAATAAATCATGGTATACTTTGGATTAGTCACTTTGTTAATCGTTATTACACCCATCCACCGTTTCGGTCTGGCCAATCGCCAGACCTTTTGGCTAGGCGGGCTCATGCCAATCCTGTGGCTCGTTGTGAATGGCATCATCGCCAATATCACATTGTATGCGCATCAAGATATGCTCTTGGCAGTGCTTGGTACCCTCTTACTCGGTTCAAGCTGGGTTGCCGCTCGGATTGACCGAACGGAACACCAATTACCCTTAATTCACCACCACAAGGTTGCGGCCAAATAACGATTAACCCACTGCAATGAGGTGAAAAATATGCAGTTCAACTTTAATAGTACTGAACCAATCTACTTGCAAGTCGCTGATCAAATCGAAGAAGCCATCTTCGCGCAAACCTTTGCCGAGGGGGAACAGATTCCTTCAACCACTGAAATTTCAAAAGAGTTTCATATTAATCCGGCCACTGTTTTAAAGGGCATGAATATCTTAGTCGATGCCAGCCTCATCGAAAAGCGACGCGGGGTCGGCATGTTCGTGATTGCCGGCGCTCAAAGTCGGATTGTCGCAAAACGCCGTGATCAATTTTATGATGACTACGTTAAAAATCTCGTGAGTGAGGCACGTAAACTTCATATCACTAAACAAGAACTGGCACAACTAATTGAACGGGGGTTTTCAGCATAATGGGGATTCAAATTCAAGCGCTCAACAAGCGCTTCCATCACCAACAAATTCTAGATAATATTAATTTGACTATCGAGCCTAATAAGATTTATGGGCTCTTAGGTCGTAACGGCGCCGGTAAAAGTACGTTACTCAACATTATTAGCAATCGGATTTTTGCCGACAGTGGTACCCTCACTTTAGATGAGGAATCACTGCCCGATAATGATCACGTGTTAAATAATATCTATTTGATGAGTGAAGTTAATCTATACAATGAACGAGCCCGGCTCAATAAGCTCTTCAAAACGACCGCCCTTTTCTACGGTAGCTTTGATTTGGCTTATGCGACAGAACTAGCTGATAAATTTGGCTTAGATTTAACTTCCCGGTTTGGTAAATTATCAACTGGGTATCGCTCTATTTTCAAATTAATTGTGGCCCTGTGCGTCCCCGCCGATTATATTTTCTTAGATGAACCAGTACTTGGATTAGATGCTAATCACCGTGAATTATTTTACCAAGAATTGCTTGAAACCTATGCAGAGCGACCACGGACGTTTGTGATTTCGACCCACTTGATCGAAGAAATTACGAATTTAATCGAGCACGTTTTCATCTTAAACGACCACCAAATTGTCGTTAATGGCGACATTTCCGATATTTTGGACCGGGCCTATACCATCACTGGGCCACAAAAAGAGGTGCAACAATACACACAAGGGTTGAACATCATCGGTGAAGACCACCTTGGGGGTATTACCGCCCATTATGTTTATGGCCCGTTGGAAGACGATCGACCACTTCCAGATACGGTTCAGCTGGAACATGCTGACCTACAAAAATTGTTCGTTAACTTGACGAATACCAAGGAGGAAGCACATGTCAACTAAAACCCGGGCCGTGACTCGTCACTTACTAAAAGAATACACACAAACCTTGGGCTGGTCATATGCCATCGTCTTGATTGTCCTCGTCGTCTTGCCGGTTTTATTTTCATTATTGACTGGTGAAATCAGCAAATATGATTTTGCCAGTAATTTTGCCAATTTAAACGTTGGGATGATTTTTGGCTTTGTGGTCTTCATTCTTTATGCGCTGACCTATGATAATTTCAAATTACTCATTCAAAATGGAATTTCGCGCAAAACATATTGGCAAGCACGCCTCAGTAGCCTAACCATCTTTAGTTTGTTTGGCACGTTAATTGCTTTTATTTACAACTATGGTATCGCTGCCCCATTACTGAATACCACTTTACAAAGCAAATTAAATAGCACTTATTATCAACCCTACAGCCATTTTTTCGGGACACAACTGCTTTGGAATCTTCTCGGTAATACGCTGTTTACATGGATTTTCTTCATTGCCTTAGGAACTTTTGGCATGGCAATTGGGAGCATCTTTGCCTTACTAACGAAGTTCGTTCGCCGACTTTGTTTCGTTGTCATTCCAATCCTTGGGGTCTTCTTGCTGGGGTTCATCTCATCAGTCACGGTGACACACCTAAATGACCGCTATGCTTTCGATGGCTTTGCCAATTTTGTTAAATTTCTCGTTGGTTATCATGCCAAAAATGGCTACTTCAATCCTTGGATGCCAATGGCCACGATGATCATTGGGAGTGTCATTACGGCTGCCATTGCTTACTGTTTCAATCAGCAGTTAAAAATTAAAAACTAACGCAAAAAAGTTTGAGTCAAACGACCCAAACTTTTTTTAAATTAGGCGAGGAAACGCGTTCTTTTAAGGACGTGTTTCCTCGCCTTTTGTTTTGTAAGTAGCGTCTATTTAATAGAAATCGGTTCAAAATACGGATTTAGTATTGAACAGATGGAAATTGGTCACGACGATTATAGCCACTTATTAGTTAATGTACCGCAAAAGTTATCGGCACTACTAACCAGCAAGCAGTTGCTAAATATATTGATGACCAACGAATAAAAGAGATGATTATAGATGCCACTATTCTTCATACGCTAAAACTTCATCAGATAAAGGTTCCGCTTTTAAAAATAAACTAAGCACTAATAGTAACCCAGCTAATGGCAGTCCCCAGCCAAAGACAGTTTGAAAAGCCTGCAAGTGACTAAGCGCTGGTCTAGTTAATTGCGCTGTCAAAATAACGCCGAAAATAGCCGAACCAAACGCCCCACCTAACGTTTTAAAGAAGTTCAAGACGCCCGTCGCCGTACCTAAATCCTGCACGGCTACTGTATTTTGCCCAACTAATAATGAAATCTGCGTAAAAATACCAATGCCCAAGCCAACTGGAATTTGCCAAATCATCAACGACCAACTGTTAGCTAATTGTGATAGGCCGTAAAACCCACCTAACATCAGTAACGCCCCAATAATTGGCAATGCCTTATACTTGCCCGTGCGCTCAATCACCATGCCTGCAATCATCGTTCCAATAATTAACGCAACTAAAGTTGGGATAATATCAAAACCCGCCCGACTGGTCGTCACCCGATAAACTTGTTGCGCCACCATCGGAACATAGATCATCGCGACAAATAAGGCAGCCGTTGATAACGCAAACATCAGACTGGCTATGTTAAACGTCCCGTTACGAAATAAGGTTAATGGCGTTAATGCACTTGCCTTAGCCCGCTGCTCGACCACCAAATACACAACGATTAACGCCAAATCACCTAGTAGCATCCCTAACATGGTTGGTGACATCCAAGCAACTGTCGTGCCACCTAACGTGACCATGAGTAACGTTAGCGTCGTAATGCCAGTCGCCAAACCGCCGCCGAAATAGTCAATCGCCATCGTCTTTGGTTGCTGTGATTGCGGCAACGTCAACTTAAAGCCTAAAATGGCCATCGCGACAATACCAATTGGTAAATTGATAAAGAAAATCCACCGCCATGTCAAATACTGCACAAAATAACCGCCTAACACAGGCCCAGCAATCAACGCAACCATGCTAATTAAGCCGAATAAAGCTTGATACTTTCCACGTTGACGCGCCGGCACCAAATCCGCCAATACGGCCTGAACCAATGAATTCAAGCCCCCGGCACCAATACCTTGAAAGCCCCGCGCTAAAATTAACGTGAGCATCGACGGCGACAAACCACTTAATAACGAGCCAACCATAAATAATCCTAATGCCAGCTGTAAAATCCGTTTGCGTCCAAAAATATCACCTAATTTTCCAAAAATAAGCGTCATAACTGCACTCGTCAAGAGAAAACTCGTAATCACCCACACCGACTGATTCAAATGACCTAACTCTTGCACAATCCCATTCAGAGCCGTAGTAGTAATCGTTTGATCTAAGGTCGCCATAAATAAAACCAACCCTAAAGATAAGAAGAGCCAGTAACGCCGACTAATGAGCTGTTTTTCTGATTGCATCTCGCTTGCATCTCCAATTAAGTAACCGAGTTACTTTTTTATTTTATAAAACAGAGGCTATTATATAAAGCTTAGTTAGACTTGTCAACAAAATGTTACTCGGTTACTTTTTAACGAAATTATGATATACTTAACTCATGGGAAAACGAGAAGCTAAAAAAGCCGCTAAACGGCTTGAAATATTTAATGTTGCAACGAAACTCTTTATTCAATTTGGCTATGACAACGTCACGACGGCTGAAATTGCCGCTCAGGCGCATATCGCTAAAAAAACGTTATTTCAATATTTTTCTTCGAAAGAAAATATTATTTTTGATCATGAAACTGATCTTATTGACGCCTTAATTATTGCATTGAGCACTGAAAGCAACGTCTGGCACGCTTTTGTCGGTTTTGTTCGCCAAGCAATCATGACGCCTGCGCCGCAACAGCAAGCCCTTATTCCAGAAGCATTGCAACTCCCACAAATCATTCAGGCCAGCGACGTCTTAACAGGGCGCTTACTTAAAATGTGGGCACAAGACGAACAACAATTAACCGGTTATTTTGAATCAATTGGTTATGCGGCGGCTCCCGCTCAGGCGCTAGCAATGACCATGATTAACCTCTTACGTCAACTATTTGCGACTAAACTGCCATTTGAAACCTTATTGGCGGCACACGTTGATATCGCTAATCTAATCATTACCACACCGACTGATTAGGCCGCTTGAATAACAGTAAAGGGCATCAGCAGCCGAGGTTAACTCAGCCACTGATGCCCTTTTTACCCGATTTTATTTTTTTACTTGGGTATTATTCAAATCCGTTTTAACAACAATCACGTCGGTTAAGGCATTACGTTGCACGAATGTGGTGACGGAACCTTCTAAGACCCGTTCAACCGCGTTCAACCCAGTCGCCCCCATCATAATGAGATCATTATGGTGATCTCGTACAAAGTCTTGCGAGATGATTGGTTTAGGACTGCCCATCCGAATATGGAATTCAATATCTGTAAAACCAGCCTTTTTAATCTTGTCGACAGCTGCTTTTAAATAAGTTTCTGAATCTTGAACCAGTTGATACGTGATATCGCCATCCGCTAAACCTGCCAAGTTATACCCAAACTGACCGGGATCAATCACCGCTAAAACATCAACATGCGCTTCATTACGCTTGGCAACCGCAACCGCTTTATCTAAAGCAACTTCCGCTTGCTTGGAACCATCTAAAGGAACTAAAATATTTTTATATTCTTGTAACATTTGCGCCACACCCTTTCCATCACCTAAGGTTATTTTACCATTTATCATTAATGAATGCGTTCCCAATTACCGCTTTTAGCCGTGACTTTTACATAATTTTTACATAAACAAAATGGTTACTTTACATCCACCGCCTATACTTAAGTTGAAACCTTGGGGGGGTGTTGCCATGTTAACCACTTTAAAAGCTAAAAAAGCAGTCATTGTTAAGCGTACCATCATTGGGGCTGGTGCGTTGACTTATCAAATCAAATTGACCTTTGACACTCGGCAAGCAGCGCCATACACCGTTAGCGTCACTGCCTGCACCTTACTGGGACAAACAAGTATTAGTCACCAGTCATTCACCGAACTAAGTCCCGCAAAACTTGTTTTTCAACATTATTTTGCTAATTTAACGCATAAATAATCAATAACTCGCGCACGATTAGCTTTTTTATGCTAGGATAATAGCTATTAATTAACTAGTTGGAGCGGGGAAAATTTGAAATCTATTATGCAACTTTGGCAACGCTATCGGAGTGTGTTGTCGTACTTAATTTTTGGCGGTCTAACGACGGTCGTTAACTTTGTCGTTTTTTGGGTTTTCAATGATTTTGTCCATTGGCCCGTCCTCGTCAGCAACACCATGGCTTGGATTCTTTCCGTCCTTTTTGCCTACGTCACTAATAAAATCTGGGTTTTTGATTCTAAAACACCCACCTTACAAGCAGTGCTTAAAGAAGCAACGTCGTTTTTTGGCTTTCGCCTTTTGAGTTACTTCGTTGACCAAGGCATTATGTTTGTGGGGATTACCTTGTTACATGGTAATCCGTTAATCGTCAAATTACTTGACCAGGTCATCATCGTCGTCATGAATTGGTTCTTTAGCAAACTCTTTATTTTTAAAGATCGCGGTAAGTAACGACAATTTGGCGTTTGGGCTAACACTCAAACGCTTTTTTACTACTGCAATAATTCCTGCCCATCAGCTAACCTCAAGGAGCCGTGACCATGACCTTTTCAACCACTGAAACTGATTATTTAATTGACCTATTAACGACCCAACTATTCACCCTTTTAACTCGGGTAACCCGCTGGCAAACGCACAGCCTCTCACAACAACAATATGACAACCAAGTTAGTGAAATCTTGCAACCTAACTTGACCATGCTCCAACAATTGGCTCAAAAATTGGCCCCAACTAGCGGTGATCAAGCCCAATTCAAGGCCTTGCAGCTTGGTCTCCAAAAGCTCGCGCAAGCAACAACTTACCAACTCACACTGGCTCAATTAAGCCAAGCTAATGAACGGCGACTCAATCGACATCGACACTAATTTTCAATTTTGCTCGAACTCTTAACAAAAAATTCAAATTTCAATCACGAGATAGCTATTTTTACCCAGTACAATGACTTTATAAGCTTGCAGAACTTCGACGAGAAAGCGGGAGGGTCAACATGTTTCTAATAGTCTATTGTGCATTAGCGATTGCAGTCTTCTTCTGGATGTTCGGCTTCACAACAGTCGCCACCGTCATCGGTCTTTTAACACTGGCTTTACTTGGCTACTCCTTCATTCGACGCCAAATCGAACATCGCCGGTTCTTAAAACAACATCCTACTAATAAAAGTCGTGGCTAAAACAACGACACCTAAAAATGACGAGTCTGGGACACAACTCGGATTCCATAAGAAAATGAGGTAGTAAATTCTGGTTCTAAAATATCTGTTGTTGGTAATTGAGTGAAAACTTGATTACTGGCAGCGGATATTTTTGTATGTATTTTATTTGTAGTATATTAAAAAAGTGCAGAAAAAGAGATATAGTCGGCAGACTTATATATCTATCCACTACCACATTTCAAGAGAAAGAAGCGACTATACCCCTATGAGTAAGGATACTAAATTTTTATTGGGAATTAAAGACCAAAACATCAAAAAAGTAACTATTATCAATAACATTCAAGAAAAAGGACCAATCGAGGTTCAAGCAGTTTTGGACTATCGTCCAAAAGCGTGTCCAAAGTGCGGCGTGCTCAACAGAAAAAGCATCATTCGTTATGGCTGGCGGCAAGTAAAAGTTAAGCTACTTAGGAGCAGTGAGCGAGACGTTTTACTGCATCTAAAGAAACGGAACTTTAAGTGTAAAGTGTGCAACAGCTATTTTTTAGCAGCAACCAGTTTAACGCAACGGAATCATACAATCTCTAATAATGTTCGTATCGCTTGCTTAGAGAAGCTGAGTGAACCGGTGACCATGACACACATTGCTCACGAATTGAATATTTCAAGTAGTACAGTTGTCTCAATGTTAAAGACCTACGAACGTGATTTATTGACCCATTATGATTGGTTGCCAAGTGTCATTTGTATGGATGAAATCAAGTCAACCAAAGATGCCAATGGTTCGATGAGTTTCGTCTTTATGGATGGAGAAACTCATCAATTTATAGATATCTTAGAATCGAGAACACTTGCTAGTCTTGAAAAATACTTTAACCGTTATACGAAAGCAGCCCGAATGGGTGTCAAAGTTATTGTAACGGATATGAATTATACGTACCCTGAGCTAGTGTCAGTATTTCCAGAGGCCATAATCGTTACTGACCGGTTTCACATCGTGAAATCGGCGGTGGTAGGCTTTAATCAAACTCGTATTCGCGTCATGAAACAATTTGCTAAATCAAATATTAAATATAAAGCACTAAAGAGATATTGGAAACTACTCTTAAAACCTAACGAGAAACTTGATATCAAGAACTATAGGCACTATTCCTTTATTGCCGGACGCCATACCCAAAATCAAATTGTTGAAGAGATGCTGGAATTTGATCCAGATTTAAAACGAGCCTATGACGCCTTGCATACACTCAGAAGCGCCGTCAAATATCGAGATTTACCCCGTTTAAGACAGGTTCTCGATGCTAGTAATCAATTTCCAGAGGAAATGGAGAAACATTTTTTGAAACTACGAGATAGCCAAGAGTCGATTGAGAACGCACTTAGATATCAATATTCAAATGGTCCTTTGGAAGGGACAAATAACAAAATCAAAGTTTTAAAACATACCGCCTATGGTTTTGGAAATTTCAATAATTTCAGATTGCGTATACATTTAATGTTCGCATTAAAAAAAGGTGCTTAGCTGTTGCGCGGCTAAGCACCAATAAAAAGATTACCAACAACAGTTGACAGAGAACCTAAATTCTCAAAATTCGAGAATTTACTACCTCATTTTTTCTTTAATATCCAAATAACAACATTTTAAGTAATAATCTAGCGGGATACTCAGGACGGCCGGTCCAAGCAGACTCGGCGTCCAAATCAGCCATTGAAATTGATTCAACTAAAGTATCGATTGCCCAAACAATGTGATTACTTTTGAGTTGCCAGTCCAATTCTAGTTTTAAAATAGTTTGATCATTGATATAATTCATTTGCATAGAAAGCACCTCTATTTTCTTTTTTGTTTGGTCGCAATAAGAATACCAGAGAACTTTCTCTGCGTACATAAAGAATGAAAAAATAGTTCTGAGAAATCAAAAATCGATTTCTCAGAACTATTTTTTAGAATCTAGGACTTTTGTCCCAAACTCGTCTTTTGTGTGCTCAATGATACCAAGTCGTCAAAAGATGTTAATCGTAGTTTAGCAGCATTGCTGTCAAAATTACCACGCCATTTATTCAAGTCGATGACATTTGAGAATGGTAAAGAGTTCACCGATTGGCGAAATCATATTCCACGAAAAAGGCTTAACTCCCCCCCACTGGCGGCGTTCCTAAATCAAATCACAGATGAACAACTAGCAAATTTCTAACTTAATTTGACAATTTGGGATATTTAAGGCACACGAAACTCTGATTTACTAGGATTGTAAGACTGTCATTTACCAAGCAATTTCTTTGTGAAAATCTCAATAGAATCTCCATTAGATCGTATTTTTTCAACCGAGATGCTCTTAACATCTGCAGAAACATTACCTATCTGCTTATTCAATTCATCCGCCAATTCGACTGCTTTTTCTGGAGTTAATCCCTGTGCAATTGTGATATGTGGTACATATTTTTTATATCTAAGTTCGTGAGCCGAAAATATAGAACAATCATATAGACTTCGATGTAGGCTGCTAATTTTATTCTTACTTTTTCCGATTTCTAACCAAACATATCCATTTTCATAATCACCAGACACTTTAGAGATATCTATTGAAAAAGCTGGCACATCATGGCTCACTTCACAAAGGGAATCAAATATTAACCCATTCTCCGATTCACTCTCAAACGGGAAAATTAAAGAAATATGTGGTCTGACATGTGCATATAACGAATCATACTTTTGCCTAATTCTTTGTACTTGATTAATATTATCAAAATCAGGAAATATTAGGACTGAACGCTCCAATTATCTCACCTCTGTATAATTGTCAATTAATTTCGAGAAATTTAACCAGACTGGAGAATCCACTTTTGAAGCATATTCTTCAGAGACACTAATAATATACTTTTTTAAAAAATGGATATACTATTAATCCCAACAAGGACCGTTTATTTCGTTAATTGATCTAAACAGGTGATGATATTTTGGACCGCTCGCTGAACATATTTCGGATCAGTCGCCAAGTTTAACCGCACAAAGCCTTGATCATTGGCACTGAACCACTCACCAAAATCAACTGCAAGGCCACACTTGGCTTGAATGAATTCCCGCGTGTATTCCGGCGCAATGTAGCCCCGAATATCCAACCAGGTGAGATAAGTCCCTTGCAACTCGGCCACGACGATTTTAGGCGCATGCGCCGCTAGCTCAGTTCGTAAGTAATGATAGTTAGCGCGCACAATGGCTAAGATTTGATCCAGCCAGGCTGCCCCAGACCGATAAGCTGCCTCTCCCGCCGTTTGGCCTAAGACATTAACTTCGGTTTGATTGTTGCGGGTATTAAAGGCATCATATTGTTGCCGCAAAACGTCATTAGGAATAATCACGTGTGAATTGAGCAAACAAGCCACATTAAAGGTCTTAGATGGCGAGTTCACAACAATCACCCGGTCAGCAAACCGACCATCCGCAACCGTTAAAGCTGACACAAACGGATGATCATCCGGATCAATCTCAATATCTTGGTGAATTTCATCAGAAATAACCAGGACATGATATTGTTCACATAACGCCAATAACCGGGTCTCTTCCGCCACTGTCCAAATGCGGCCAACTGGATTATGCGGCGAACATTGAATAAATAGGCGCACTTCATTTGCTTTAATTTTACGTTCGACATCATCAAAATCAATCGTGTAATGTCCCGCCGTATTCGTTAACTCTGACGTCACTAACTGCCGATGGTTATCTTGAATCGCATTAAAGAACGGATAATACACTGGCGTCAAGATTAGGACGCCGTCACCCGGTTGAGTATAGGTGTTCACCAACGCATATAAGGAATTCACAACCCCGGTTCCAAACCGTAGCCAATCCTTTTGTAACGTCAAGCCATGCCGGTCTTGTTCCCAATTGAAAAATGCCTCGTAATAACTATCTGGCGTATATGAATAGCCATAGATACCGTGCGCCACCCGCGCAGTTAACGCATCCGTGACTGCCGTGGGCACTTTAAACTCCATATCTGCCACCCACATTGCAATTAAATCCTTGTCTCCATAACGTTCCGCTAATGCGTCCCATTTTAACGAATTGGTATTCAGCCGATTCGTTGCGTATTGTGCAATAAAAGCTGCCTGATCCATATCAAAAACTCCTTCCAACCGACACCTAAAAGAAAAGACCTCGTCCTCATTACAAGAACGACGTCTCACCTTCATCGTGTCACTTTTCTCATTAATATATCATCTTTTAAGTTAAATCTAATTTACAACGGACTTAACTAAATGTCAATCCTTACTCCACGCTGAACTGCGGCGTGGCCGGGATGTCATACTTGGCAATTTGCTGGTCAGTAACCGGAAATGCCCCGGCCACCAAAAAACGCTTTGCTTGCATCACCATCGGTGAACTATTCGCCCAATTTAATTGCGTTAAGGGCATTCGCGCAGCCCCGGCCGATAAAGCAGCCGTAAAAGCGGGCCGTTTCGTCATTAACGTGCCCCCAACGGGTTCCAACAAGTAAAATGTACTAATAATATGGCGTTGGCGCTGGGCAGTTGTGGGATCTGAATCCGGTATTATAAACTGAACCGTCCCTAATTGACGCTCAATTGTGGTACGTAAGCCCGTTTCCATCACGGTAATTTGATTAACTGTTTCATTCAAAGTGGCATGGGGTGTAATGGCCGCTGTCGGTAAATCATAACGATTGGTAAATGGTCCCGTTAGACATTTGGTTACGACTAAAGTGGTCTCATCACCAATGACGCCACAAACGACTAACGGATTAATTTGTTCGACTATCATCGGTTCGCTTCCTTTACAGGTTAACCTATTAATTTTATTATCTGATACTATTAATTACTCTTTAAATATCCAAAAAATTGTGACATTTTTATTTTAACGCTTTCCTGGGCTAACTCAAACTAAAAACTGGCTTAAATCCAAATATTTAATAACTTTTATTATTTCATCCCCAAAACAACCAATTTTCAACCCGGCTACATCGCTAATCGACAAAAAAAGACGCTAACCTTAAAAAGGCTAACGTCAAACAACTGCTTATTCAGCTTGAATATCGGTCGTATTAATAAAGGACTGTGCGGGTACACGAATTAACCAGCGACTCATCGCTTGATGCCCAACTCGGACGCCTAACCCATTCCAAAAAGTGGGTTGATACGTGGCTGTCATCTTCACCACGTACGCCTTTTCATGCCGTTGGTCTTGCTTAACCAAGGCTTGATGCGACCACGGAATACCAGCATCCGCAATTTTAACTTGTTTTAAACTACTAATCACCGTTGCTTTGTTACTAGAGACGGTATATTTCGCATTCTTAACCCAGTAGTTATAAATATGCACGGGTTTCTTCGTCGTGCCCCGGTCAACGGCCACATAATATGAGCCTTTAGTCCCGACACGTAAAACCAATGGTTCATAACGATAAGTTACTTTAACCGTCTTTTGATCATTTAAACTAACATGATTGCTAAAAGATGCATAGCCCATCCCGATTAGTAAGCCAAAACTGACAATCAATTCACCAATCGTAATCAATAAATTATTCCACTCAAACGTATGCTGACGCGCCACAATCATTTTAATGCGACGAACGCGGATATTATGAAATACCCACACGATTAACGCCAAGACAATAATCCAAGCAATGATTCCAATCCAATTCCATGCAGAAGTCATTGATAGGCCAACCCTTTCCCGATTTCCTTATTATTATGTTCTAATTGTAAATAATTCACCGCCAAATAACAAGTGATGCTCTCTAAATTAACCCAAGTTCTAAGAAACTCAGATTGTGAAAAATATCACTGAAACCTCCCAATGTAATCGAATTCATGGTAAAATAATACTATCAACTTGTAGAAAGAAGGCATACCGATGATCGCATCACTTATTTACTGGGTTGTTGTCGTAGGATTAATTGTCTGGGGTGTTTGGATGGCAATTTTGTCGGCCTATTGGGCCCGTCATCAACAAAACGGCAATTTATTCTTTATTGCAATTATGAATACATTAGGCTTACTAGCTGGACTATTAGTTTGGTGGGTCTTCAATCATCAAAACTGGCAATACTACTGGTTATCTAGTACCGTCAACACGTCAAACTTACTAGGCCTGATCCTAATTTGTTACGTGGTTCTAATCGTGATTGAATTCATTCAAGGTCGCGGCATTAAACCTGAAAAGGCTTAATAAAAAACGTTTGGGTTAGTCCCAAACGTTTTTTTATCGTCTTAATGAGAACGGTTTCATCAACTGACTAACCTAATTCATAACCCTTATGCATCGTTATTTTATGACCAATATCCTTTAGCGCGTCTTAGACACCGTTAAGGCAAAGCCATCCCTCGCAATTTCACCAGCAGTCAATCCCATTGCCATAATGACTGTAGCCGTCGTTGGTAGCGACACGGTCGTCGAACCAAGGTTGAACCGTCCGGTGACCGTTTGCGTGGCTGACTGGCGGATTAACTCGAGACAATCGTCCTCAACGTGCCAACTCAGCTGACTCGTGGCTAAAAATTCAGCCTGGGCTAACCGCCACCGAATCAGTTGCTTAACAAAGGTGCGCACTTGTTGTTCAGCTACCGTGGGGTGCCAATTCATGCACCGCCGATTATCCGGATCAGCCCCACCAGCCAAGCTGACTTCCGTCCCATAATAAAGACAGGGCGTGCCGGGTAATAACATGAGTAGAGTCAATGCAGCTTGTACCCGCCGTTGATTGCCTTGCAAGACCGTCAATAATCGCGGCGTATCATGCGTATCAATCGCATTAAACATCACCTGCTGATTTGGCTGTGGATACTGTAACAACTGCAAGTTAGTCTTGTAGATATAGTCTTTTAAGCTTAGCTCACGCTTGAACAACGCCAAAATCGGTTGCGTTAATGGATAATTCATCACCGCATCAAATTGCCCCTGATTCACTAACGCTTGGCTACTGTGCCACGCTTCACCCAACAAATAAATATCGGGCTTAACCTGACGCAACGCCGTACATAGACGGCGCCAAAACCCATGGTCAACTTCATCCGCCACATCAAATCGCCATGCATCAATGTTAAATTGTTCGACCCAATATTTGGTAACGGCAATCAAGTAATCCTGTACCGCTGGATTCTGGGTATTTAATTTAGGCATTGCGGCTCCAGTT
Organism: Lactobacillus sp. CBA3606; assembly: GCF_002970935.1. Classification (NCBI taxonomy): domain Bacteria; kingdom Bacillati; phylum Bacillota; class Bacilli; order Lactobacillales; family Lactobacillaceae; genus Lactiplantibacillus; species Lactiplantibacillus kimchii. The sequence continues at coordinate 1,116,373 of NZ_CP027194.1, forward strand.
GCAAAAGTTTCATAGTTTAAGGTCCCCGTACGCGTATCACGTCCAACCGGCCAGCCGTGAATGTGGAACCAATCGGCAAACCGTGAGGCCGGCCCATTTTTAACCACATCCAGCCATTGCGGTGCTTGATCGCCAAAGTGATTGAAGACAGCGTCTAACATAACTTTCATGCCACGCGCATGGACGGCATCCACTAAGGCTTGAAAGTCTTTTTTAGTGCCAAAGTGGGGGTCAATTTCGAAATGATCAATCGTATCATATTTATGATTTGACGGTGCAGTAAAGAGCGGACATAGATATAACCCATTAATGCCCAAATCAGCCAAATCATCTAAATGATCAATAATTCCTTGCAAATCACCGCCATAAAAAGACGTTCTTTTAACCGGATCAACGCCCCACGGTGTCACGTTTTGTGGATCATTAGTGGCATCGCCATTGGCAAACCGTTCCGGAAAAATCTGATACCAGACCGTCTTTTTTACCCAGGCTGGTGGTAATTGGGCGTCACTAACGTGTAGATAAGGCAGATGAAAATAGTGACTCGTCGTTTGCCAATTAGTCGCGGTATCCGCAAAAAAGCCATCATCACCGTAGCCTAACGTCTGCCCGGTTAAATCTGTCAATTTAAACGCATAAATCAACCGGTTCGTCGGCAACGTCAACGGACAAGTCCAGACTTGCTGGGCTGCAGTAACCAGTCCTGGCTGGAGCACCGTCTGCTGGAAAGGCGCCCCCGCTTGCCATAAATACATATCGGCAAACACGACTTCAACTTTTTGAATATCTTGCCGCGCTGTCTTTAACCGTAATAATAAGTGGTGATCGGCTAGAATCGCCGTATCTTCACTCTCCGGTCGGTGCAAAATTCCTGCTAATTGCATGCCTAGTCATCCTCTTTTTAGTAACCGGTTACATTTTAACCGGCTTTAAATTTTTTATCAGCAGTATTAACCGTTGATTTTTGTGTAAATCCCCCCACACAAACGTAATTTAGTGTATCATTTATACCAAATCAACTGAAAGGACGTGCATCCATGGAAACACTTTATCGCAGTACCCGCGAAACTGCAAGTCAGACAATGACCAGCTCACAAGCCGTTTTACAGGGACTGACCCCCGACGGCGGCTTATTTGTCCCCGTTCAACTACCGACCGCCAACTTTGACTTTGATTACTTGGCAACTTTATCTTATCAAGCAGTCGCTTATGAGGTTTTGAAGCTCTTCTTTACCGATTACACTGAAGCCGAACTCAAAGCCTGTCTCAAAGCAGCTTATGGTGACCAGTTTGATGATCCAGCAATCGCCCCCGTCACGAAACATGGGCAACAATACTACTTGGAACTCTTTCATGGACCAACGATTGCCTTCAAGGACCTCGCGCTCCAACTATTGCCCCAGCTAATGCTGACAGCGGCTAAAAAGAATCACTTAGAATCCGAGGTGGTTATTCTAACCGCTACCTCTGGTGATACTGGTAAAGCGGCCATGGCTGGTTTTGCTGATGTCAATCAAACTAAAATCATCGTCTTTTATCCTAAAGACGGCGTTAGCGCCATTCAAAAACAACAGATGGTGACGCAAGCCGGGGCCAATACCTACGTGGTCGCGCTTAATGGGAATTTTGATGATGCTCAGACTAAGGTCAAGGCGCTACTTAATGACCCCCAATTGCACGCCGAACTGGCTCAAAATAACTTACAATTTTCGAGTGCCAATTCAATTAATATTGGTCGGCTCTTTCCCCAAGTCGCCTATTACGTCTATACTTATGCCCAATTAATTAAACAAGGGCGCATTAAAAATGGCGATGAAATAAACTTTAGTGTCCCAACGGGTAACTTCGGTGATATTTTAGCAGGATACTACGCCAAGCAATTGGGCACCCCCATTCATAAATTAATTTGTGCGTCGAATCGTAACAATGTCTTGACCGACTTTTTCAATACTGGCATTTACAATAAACAACGGGACTTTTTCTTAACCAGCTCGCCATCAATGGATATCCTAGTTTCTAGCAATCTAGAACGCTTGGTCTTTTATCTGACCGGTGCCAATCCTGTGAAAACCGCTGGCTTAATGCAAGACTTACAAACTAAGGGCGCTTACCAGTTGACCCCAACCATGCGCCAAGCCATTACCGATTTTTGGGCAGGGTTTGTGACTGAGGACCAAGACCAACACGAAATTAATCATCTGTATGTGCATCATCACTACACGATTGATCCTCATACTGCCGTCGCTTCCGCGGTTGCGAAACAATATTGTGCCGCCACTAAAGATCAACGCCCCATGGTAATCGTTGCCACTGCTAGTCCGTATAAGTTTCCACAAGCGGTCTTAACCGCAATTACGGGGGCGCCCGTAACGGTTGATGGCTTGAGTGCGGTCGATCAACTCCATGATCGCATCAAAACGCCAATTCCAGCGACGGTGACTCAGCTACGGACCGCCACCGTCAAGCATGACCGTGTCAGCGACCCCGAACAAATGGCCACAACGATTCGTCAAATTTTGCATTTAACGTAATTTGGAAAGGACTTATCACATGATTACAACGATTGCACTCGACTTGGATAATACTTTGTTAACTTCCGCAAAGACGATTTCACCCCGGACGGAACGGGTCCTAAAACAGCTACACACTGCGGGTAAACGCATCGTGCTCTGTACTGGTCGTCCCATTAAAGCCATTCAGCCGTTACTCAAGCAACTGGCGTTAACCCAACCAACTGATTACTCGATTACTTTTAATGGGGGGTTAGTGCAACAAAATACGACGGCCGCAATTTTGGCACGGACCAGCTTAACCAAGGCAGATTTAGAACCGCTATACGCTTTTGCAAAAAAGTTCGGCTTTCCGTTAGACGTGATTGACCTTACTCAGGTGTATTCGCTCATCGAGCTTGGCAAATCACCCTATGAAGACTTTCTACAAGGACTCATGCCATTTACGGACTTAACTTTTGCGACCTTACCAGCCGATGATTTATTCGGTAAAGTCGTCAGTGCTTCCGACCAAGTACCGGCTATTCAGGCCAACTTACCGGCAACCATCGCCGCCAACTTTCACGTCGTGCCCTCACGGCGAAACCTATTAGAATTTTTACCGAACCACACGGATAAAGCGAGCGGACTTACCCAACTACTCGCCCACTTTAACGAACAGGCCACTAATTTAATGGCCTTCGGTGATGAAGAAAATGATTTAGGCATGCTCAAGCTTGCTCAGGTGGGCGTCGCCATGGACAATGCCATTCCCGCCGTTAAAGCCGTGGCAACGGCAACAACGCTCAGTAATGATGATGATGGCGTTGCCGTTTTCTTAGAAAATTATTTTAGTTAACCGCAAAAACAGCTAACGCACTTCAATCATGCGTTAGCTGTTTTTGTATGATTAGGCGTTAAAAAAACCAACTTAGCGTATAAAAGTCAAATACCACGTCAATGCACAAACCGCTTGCGCTGAATGTAATTGACCAGTTCGTAACAACTCAATCACTTTAGCCAATGGGACTAACTGCGTATTCACGTATTCGTCCGCATCAAAATGCCGTTCAACACGTTCACTAGGATCAATATGCGTCAAAATCAAGCTCACCGTTTCATTCGTGAATCCCTCCGATGAGCTAATCGTCGTCATCACTTGACTGTCATGGGCAACGTAGCCCGCTTCTTCTTGCAGTTCACGAACAGCCGCCGTTAAAGGCGCCTCACCAGGGTTGATCAATCCCGCCGGTAAACTAATCGTTTCGGCATTGCGACCCACCCGATATTCTGAACCTAATACGACTTGGTCATCCGCCGTCAGTGCTAAGATTGTCACGGCATCACCATGATCAATCAAATCACGTTCAACGGTTAACCCATCGGGAGTTTGAATCGTTTCTTTTAACAAATTAAAAATCGGTCCCGTATAGACCTGTTGCTTACGCAGCACTTGGCCGGGACGCCCAACATTATCCATTACTGCCATTGCGTTATTCCCTTCTTACTTCTCTAACCAACCACCATCAATCGGAACCACCGTGCCATGAATATAGTCAGCATGGCGACTCGCCAAAAATAACGTTAAATCAGCCACCTCTTGTGGTTGCGCCCAGCGTTTAGCAGGGGTCTCTTGGGCAACCCATTGCGCCATCTTACCGGCCCCGGCAAAATCAGCCGCATTCATTGGTGTGTCAATTGCACCAGGAGCCAGACAATTAGCCCGAATCCCCTGGCTTGCATAGTCTAAGTCGACTTGCTTGGTATAACCAATTACGGCATGTTTGGCCGCCGTGTAAGCTGCCCCACCACCACCGGCGACTAAGCCCGCGATTGAGGCCATGTTAACGAAAACCCCATGTTGCTGGGCTAACATGGCCGGCAAAACCGCATTCGTTACGATGAACTGACTAGTTAGGTCAGTCGCTAAGATCTGTTGCCATTGGTCTAAGCCAAGCGCCAAAGTCGGTTGATAGCCATCGAGCTTGCCAGCCGTATTACACACAATTTGGGGCTGTCCCAGCACCGCACTGCCAGCCTTAATTGCTTGCGTTAACGCTGTGGCATCACAAACATCGGCGCGCTGATAGCTTAGTTGCGCCTGCGGCAAGAGACTAGCTGGTTGCGGTTGCCGGTCAATCGCAATCACTTGGGCGTGTTGGGCTAAAAAAGCCTGCGTTTGGGCCTGACCAATCCCAGAGGCCGCCCCCGTCACTAATACTGTCTGCCCAGCAAATTCACTGAATTGCATTAGGCGACCAGTTGCCAGTCTTCAGCCAAAATATCACAATCCGTTGGTGACCATAAACTATAGGCTTCATCAGCAGTTTTAATCAAAAAGTAAGGGTTCAACACATCACCTTGAAAAGTTGACGTCGGTTGTAGCACTACAAAGAGTTCGGTCCCTTCCCAACCAGTCCGAACGGCGCGCTTGCCAGCCTTTAAGGCCGGTAAAATTGCTTCAAATGTCATCATAAATCCTCCATTAATTAAGTCATACTCAAATCGTAGCATAATCGTCCTGATAAAAACAGCGCCTAAATTTGTACCAACAAATTTAGGCTTTTGCTGGTATGGACCAATTAATCATGCTACAATGAAAGCGAATACAACTACCAATTATGGAGGAATTAATTATAATGAGTAAACTTGGTGTGTCCGTCTATCCAGAACGGTCAACGTTTGAAAAAGATGCGGCTTATTTAGATTTAGCAGCAAAATACGGCTATCAACGGGTTTTCACGTCCCTACTTGAAATCAAAGGTAACCAAGATGAAGTCGTCGCTAACTTTAAAAAAGTCATCACTTATGCCAACCAGCTTGGCTTACAGGTGATGGTCGATGTGAATCCTGGGTTATTCAAACAACTCGGTGTTTCCTATGACGACCTCTCATTCTTCCACAAGTTGGGCGCTTGGGGCGTCCGCCTAGACCTCGGCTTTACCGGGCAAGAAGAAGCACGCATGACTCACAATGAATATGGCATCAAAATTGAAGTCAACATGTCCAAAGGGACCCATTACGTTGACACCATCATGGATTATTATCCTGAAAAAGATAACCTATTGGGATCACATAACTTCTATCCACAAGAATACACCGGCTTAGGTTACGACTATTTTGTCGCTACTTCAAAGCAATACCGGCAATACGGCATTAATACTGCCGCCTTCGTCTCATCTAATGACGCAACTTATGGTCCTTGGCCGATGCAAGATGGCCTTTGCACGTTAGAACAACATCGTGGGCTCCCCATTGCGACCCAAGTGCAACATCTTAAGATGACCGGCTTAATCGATGATGTCTTAATCGGGAATGCTTACGCCAGTGAAGCGGAATTAAAGGCGACCGCTGACATCTTCTTCAGCCCATATCCTTTATTACACCTCACAACGCCCAACGACTTGTCCACTGCTGAAAAAGCGGTGCTCTTTAATCAAGCGCAAACTTATCGTGGCGACTGTTCCGACTATGTTTTGCGGTCATCACAAACCCGGGTCATCTATAAAGATGATGCTTTCCCAGCCAAGCATACGGATGATATCCACGTTGGTGACGTCTTAATTGATAACGATCAATATGGTCAATACAAAGGTGAACTGCAAATTGCATTACGGGACTTTAAGAATACTGGGCGCATTAACGTCGTCGGTAAACTCGTCGCCGCCGATCACCAAATTCTAGCTTTATTAGTCCCATGGATGGACTTTAAGTTAGTCGCTGCGAAATAAAGGAGCTAAACGATGACTGAAAATTTACGGTTAACAACTGATGCGGACCGCGAAGCCTTTTATCAGTTATATCAATACGCTTTTAACAATCATGACAGTCCGCAACGCCGCCAATTCTTCATGGCACGTTACCAACATGGTTGGATTTACGGTCGCCATGAGCAGCAACAATTAGTGAGCGGCTTATATAGTCTGCCAATGCAAGTCAACTTTCACGGTGTCACCTATCCGATGCATGGGATTGGCGATGTGATGAGTGCCCCCGAGTATTCTGGCCGTGGTGGCGCTGGCAAATTATTAACGGCGGCGTTACATGACATGGCCGCGCAACAAGTGCCGTTGTCCTATCTGGCCCCGTTTTCGTATGGCTACTATCGCCAATTTGGTTATGAACAGACTTTTACTCATACCGAACAAGTGTTACCCGCCGCCAACTTGCCGCGGCTTAAACCCACGGATCTTTCAGGGACAATTACTCGGTATGGCAACGATGGTATTGCACGCATTAACGACTTTTATGCGGCCCAGCCGATTAATCAACGTGGTGGCTTGATTCGGTCAACCTGGTGGTGTCATTATCTCACCTTAAAGCACGACTGGTCCGTTGCGATTTATCGGAATGCCACCAATCAGATCGAAGGTTATCTCATCTACGAGCGCCAAGCGACCAACTTCGCCATTCAGGAATGGACGACCAGTACACCAGTCGCCTTTGAGCGGTTGGCGGCTTTCATCACCAAGCATGGGACAACATTTGATACCTTTAGTTATACGGCCCCTAGTGATGATAATAATTTGGCCGACTTAGCCGCACCTGAAGCCTTAAAAATCCAAACAACGCCCTATATGATGGCAAGAATTGTCGATTTGCCGGCCTTTTTAAAACGGTATCCCTTTACAACAACCGACTTAGCGCCACTTCGCTTGGCGATAACTGATCCAGTCTTAACCCAAAACCAAGGTATCTGGACGCTCAGCATCACCGCTGGAACCGTCACCTTGAATCGGGTGACACCAACGCTTGACGGTGCCGCTGCGGTGCGCTTATCTATTCAACGGCTAACCCAAGCACTCTTTGGCACCCGCACCTTAACTCAAGCTTGGCAGCACGGACAAGTTACCGGGGACATGGCGGCGATTAAACGCTTAGATGCCAGTTTGGTTACCACTAAGCCCGCCCTAATTGATTATTTCTAACCTAAAAAGTTGTTTAGCCTGGTAACCGGATAATCCGGTTCAGCTAAACAACTTTTTTGTATTACGCTAATTTAGGCCAATTATTTCAAATCAGCACCGTTAGTTTGAATTACTTTCTGATACCAGTAGAAGGAATCTTTCTTAGATCGAGCTAGTGTCCCTTGCCCCTCGTCATCTTTATCCACATAGATAAAGCCATAACGTTTGGACATTTGACCGGTCCCAGCAGAAACCAAATCAATACAGCCCCATGGCGTATAACCAATCAAGTCGACGCCATCTTCATTGACTGCTTTGATCATTTCATTGATATGTGCCCGCAAGTAATCAATCCGATAGGGATCATGAATTGCCCCATCGGCTTCCACCTTGTCACGCGCACCTAAACCATTTTCAACAATCATCATCGGCTTGTTATACCGGTCTTGTAACCAGTTCAAGGCATATCGTAAGCCCACTGGGTCAATTGGCCAATCCCATTCACTCGTCTGTAAATAGGGATTGTCAACGGCTTCGGTCCCCACAAAGTGGTAACTTGGATTATCAGCTTGCGCTTCAACCGTATTAGAATTGTAATAACTAAATCCAATATAGTCCACGGTACCGTCCGCTAAAACGGCCCGATCTTCAGCGGTAATATCTGGCCGGAACCCCGTCCGTTTGAAGAAGGCTTCCATGTTACGTGGGTAGTACCCCCACGATTGCACATCTGCAAACCAATACCGCCGTTGCATGGCCTTTTCAGCTTGCATAATATCGCCTGGTTTGGCGGTTAACGGGTAGATTGGCGTCATGTTAATCATATTCCCAATCTTAAAGTCGGGATTGATCTGATGCCCCAACTTAACTGCTAAGGCACTGGCGACGACTTCATAATGCGCCGCTTGATACATCAATGCCTCGGCCTTTGGATCATCTGGTTTTAACACCAACCCTGAATCAGTTGCCATTAAGAATTGGTTCGTATAAGTCGTTTGGTTATTGATTTCGTTAAAAGTCATCCAATACTTAACCTTATTGCGATACCGTTTGAAGACAACTTCCGCATAATGGACAAAGTAATCAATCACTTTCCGATTACGCCAACCGCCATACTTTTCAACTAAATGATATGGCATTTCAAAATGTGCCAACGTAATCACTGGTTCGATGCCATACTTCAAACAAGTCTCAAACATCTCATCATAAAACTTTAAGCCCGCTTCATTTGGTTCGGCTTCATCCCCATTGGGAAAAATCCGGGTCCAAGCAATCGACGTCCGGAAACATTTAAAACCCATTTCGGCAAATAATTTAATATCTGCTTGATAATGGCCGTAAAAATCAATGCCATCATGATTGGGATAGTTCTTACCTGGTAAGACCCCATCAGTAATCTCACGGGGCACGCCATTCGCACCAGCGGTCATAACATCCGCCATGCTAACACCTTTACCACCGGCCTGCCAGCCACCTTCTAGTTGATGGGCCGCAACGGCACCACCCCATAGAAAATCTGAACGTAAGCCACTTTTAGTTGTTGTCATTAAGCCATCATCCTTTCACTATAAACTTTCGCCGTCACTGGCAATCACCTTTTGATACCAATCAAACGAGTCCTTCTTCGAACGATCAAAACTCCCTTGCCCGTTATCGTCAGCGTCCACGTAGATAAAGCCGTAGCGTTTGGCCATTTCACCAGTGCTGGCAGAGACCAAGTCGATACAGCCCCATGGGGTATAACCAATCAAATCAACCCCATCTAAAGCGACCGCCGCTTCCATCGCTTTAATATGGTCACGGAAATAACTAATCCGATAATCATCATGGACACTGCCATCAGCTGTTTTTTTATCATAAGCGCCAAAACCATTTTCAACGATGAATTGTGGTAAATGCCACCGGTCTTGCATCCAGTTCATGGCGTATCGTAACCCGGTAGGATCAATTTGCCAGCCCCAGTCGGACTTTTCAACGTAAGGATTTTCCACAAAATCATCGGGTTCTTTAAAATCGTAATCGCTATCATTTTTGCGGCCCTGCGTTACAAAGGACATATAATAACTAAACCCAACGTAATCGACAGTGCCGGCCTTTAAAGCAGCCAAATCGGCGGCAGTAATATCAATATCAAAGCCCTTGCGTTCAAAGTACTTTGGTAGCCACTTAGGATACTCGCCACGACAATGCACATCGCCAAACCAATACCGTTTTTGCATCGCCCGTTCAGCCATCATCACATCTTCAGGTTTGGCGGTTAAAGGATAGATTGGACACATGGCAATCATGCACCCAATCTGAAAATCAGGATTAATGGCATGACCAGCTTGAACAGCTAAGGCGCTAGCAACAAGCTCGTAATGCGCCGCTTGATACATCGCTTGTTCCCAGTTATCATGCTTACCTAATTGGAGCCCAGAATTTTGTAATAACGGATGGGGATCTTGCCAAGCCGTTTGATTATTGATTTCATTAAAGGTCATCCAATACTTAACCTTATTTTTATAACGTTTGAAGACCGTCTTCGCAAAGTGTAAGAAGAAGTCGATCATCTTCCGATTGCCAAAACCACCGTAGGCCTTGACCAGATGATAAGGCATCTCAAAATGTGACAACGTAATCACGGGCTGAATCCCATGTGCTAATAAATCATCAAATAAATCATCATAGAATTTTAGCCCCGCTTCATTGGGTTCAGCTTCATCACCATTAGGAAAAATCCGAGTCCAAGCAATCGATGTTCGGAAACATTTAAAGCCCATTTCTTCAAATAATTGCACATCTTCATGGTACCGGTGATAAAAATCATCACCCCAATGATTCGGATAACTTTTGCCAGCTTCCACGCCATCGGTAACTTCCCGTGGGACCCCGTTTTGACCAGCCGTCATCACGTCCGCAATACTAACGCCCTTACCATCAACTTGCCAAGCGCCTTCTAGTTGATGGGCCGCCACAGCACCACCCCATAAGAAATCTTTCGGCATTTTATATCCAGTTGCCATATCTAATCCTCCAGCTTGTTTCTATATTTTTAACGTATTTTGATAAATAAGGGACCCGACCAATACCCTTAAGGCATTCGTCTGGGTCCCCCACTATGACCTATTTTGCTTCAGCAGCTAACCGCCGATATAAATCAACAATTTCTCCTGCTAAATCGCGGAAGGTAATGGCATTCATAATATGATCTTGTGAATGAACCAACAACAATGAAACGTGGGTATGTTCCCCATTAGCTTCATCAGTTAACATTGAAGTTTGTGAATTGTGTGCTTCAGTTAAGAAGTTATCAGCTTCCTTTAACTTAGCATCCGCTGTTGTAAAATCGTTCTCTTTAGCGGCTCTAATTGCTTCAAAAGCGGAACTTTTGGCGTTACCACCATTCACAATTAACCCCATAATTGTTTCTAGACTTGCTTCTGTTTCAGGTGTTGCTTGCTTTTCTTCTGCCATTGACCCTCATCCTTTTTAACTTATTTTTCATCATCCGCATGCCACTAAAATACTGCCCACCGACACACGTTGTTAGGCAGTATCTCAACTCTTTTAACCTACTTTTTAGCCATTGATGATTCAGCTTCGCGTAATACTTTTTCGCCATTCATCATGCCGTAGTCTTGCATGTTGATGACTTCAACCGGAATATCAACCCGTTTTTGGAAGTCACTTAACATATAACGAACTTGTGGTCCAAGCATTAAAATATCTGGATTCTTTTCGCTTAACTTAGCATCCGCATCACTGGCAGCGGTTGCAAAAATTTCTGCGTCAATACCATCAGCTTCAGCAGCCTTTTGCATTTTTGAAACTAATAGTGACGTTGACATTCCTGCAGCACATACCAACATAATTGTTTTTTCAGCCATAATAAACACGCTCCTAGTATAGTTTATAAATTAATTTTCTTCAGCGGTTGCTTTAGTAAACCGCTTTCATTACAATTAGAATTATAAGTCATGGGTACAAATTTAACAAGTCCTAATCATTAAAAAACGGGAATTTATTAAATTGGTACCTACAAATTATTACTTAATCTAAAAATTGAAAGAAGTGGTTCCAATGTATCGTGATATTGCGACTAAACTCGTTAACGCCATTCAAGACGGGCAATTTGAAGTTAAACTGCCAACTGAAGCACAGTTAATGGCCCATTATCATGCCAGCCGTAATACCATCCGCAAGGCCATCGACCTCGTTTACCAACAAGGGCTATTACGGCGGGTTCAAGGTAGCGGTTATTTCATTACAACTATTCAATTACAACACAAAACAGTGGTCAACCTCTCGGCGCGCGCAATGCCTAGCAGTAATTTACACCCCCGTGAATTAGTTTCTAAAATTCTAACCTTTGATACGATTCATAGCGATCCGGAACTGGCCAAACAGATGGGAATTCCAGTTGATCAGGAACTCTATCGGGTCATTCGACTTAGGTATTGGCATAATCAGCTCTATTGCCTGGAAAAAGCTTATTATCTCCGGTCAGTCGTCCCCTATCTCTCAACTGAAGCTATTAATCAATCGATTTGGGACTTCATTTACGAAGCTTACGGGATTGGCGTTGCCAATAGTGATGATTACTTATCACTCACTAACCTAACCGAAGAAGAGGCCCAATTAATGCAATTAGGGCATGGTGATACCTACTTAGCCTTAGATTCTTGCAACTATTATAAAAATAATAGCTTATTGGATTTTTCGCATACGGTCTTCGCTTATCCCGACTTAGCCTTGTATTTTCATACGACTAACTTATCAAATCCTTAAATTATCGACAATTTAAGGCAAATCACTACATTTTCATCACAATTTACGGCTATAATAGAAGATAGTATACGAAATTATGATGGAGGAATTAGCGTGTCTGCACCCCTTTTTTCAGTGGTTGTACCAGCGTACAATCAACATAAATTTATCAATAGTTGCTTAACCAGTCTCCGGCATCAGACAATGACAGACTTTGAAGTCATTGTGGTGAATGATTGTTCAACCGATGATACGGCCCAACAGATTCAAGCAGTGATCGAAACGGACGACCGCTTTAAAGTCGTTACCCATGCTCAGAATCGCGGGGTTTCTGCCGCACGTAATTCCGGGATGGCCGTTGCTCAAGGTCAATACTTGTGTTTCGTCGATGGGGACGACTGGGTAGAACCAAACTTTTTAGCAACCTTTTTGGCCGCCTATCAAGCTGCACCCCAAAGTCAGTTAGTCGTTTGTGGGCATTTTGGCTATTTAGCGGTGCCTAGTCCGGCCAAGACCTATGCTAAAAAAGAACTAGTGGCTAATATCAACTTTGGCACCGTGGGTGGTTTTTCGTGGAATAAATGTTTCCTACGCACAATTATTACGACCCACCACTTAAAGTTCAACGAAGAGATCAATTTTCTCGAAGACCAACTGTTTGCATTCCGTTATGCGGATTATGTGCAATCAGCCGAATATCTCCCCGCCAAAACTTATCATTATCGTTGGCGCTTCCGGAGCAATCTAGCCCATTTAGGCCTACCTTTCTTTGCAGCACGGCGCAAAATGATCAAGATTTTAAAGCAAGAAAGTAAGCAAGCTTTGAGTGAAGATTGGAATAACCAATAATACTCAAGCTAATCAAAAATGGCTTCAACCGCCCACTTAAGGGTAGTTGAAGTCATTTTTTATCGTTTAACTTAACCGGGCGCATCTTCTAAAGTCCACGTAATGGTCCCAGTATACTTACCAGGAAGGGCATCGCCCCGTACTTCCATCAAGACCCCCGTTCGATCCGACCAAGTCGTCGCCGTGTCAAATGACGTGTTCGTTGCCGTCGTTGTGCCTTGGGCGACCACAGTACCAGTCGTTGTCAGCATCACCCGGTTTTGACCCGCTGCTTGATACACGACCCACCCCGCTAAGTCGCGGCCTTGATCCGTTTTAAAAGCGGTCGCCGCAGCAATTAAGCGCCAGTGGGCACCAGCGGGCCGTTCATCACTAATCTGCAAGTGCCAATCATCAGCACGACCAACGACTTGTGACCGACCAGTTAAGGTCACATCCGTAAATGCGGCATGCTCAGGCACGGCTTTAAAGCTCAAATCACCGCGGACATTCACGGTCCACAATACCGAATCTGATCGTAACTCATGTTCATCAACCGCATAGATTTCCAGGTCATTGGTCCCCGTTGTCAATTCAGTCGCCGCCAACTCATAGGTAAAAGCACCGGGCGCTGCCGCTGGGTCCAATTTGAATTGGGCTAAGGTTTGGTCACCCTTTTGAATGTAAATCGTGATGTCTTCATTCTTAAATCCGCCTTGACGATGAAGTTGACCACTAAGCTGCACCTTACCATTTTTAACAACGTCAAACTGGCTCTCATCCAAGCTTAGGATTAAGGGTGGCACCGGTAAAATCTGATAGTTCGGCAGCTCAAACGTCGTTCTAGCAGTATCAATGGTCGTAAATGCACTCCCACCTTCAACTGAGGATAAATGTTTGACCCAACTAGCCGCGGCCACCACCGTGATTTCAATCCACGGATTATCGGCATTAAGTGGGGTCATAATCGTCGTGCGCACCTTGCTACTACTCGCATGGGCCGCCGTTGTTTTACCGGTAGCGGTCGTCACCGTTGCCGACTTAAAGGTCATATTTTTCGGGCGGTTAAAGGCAAAGTGTAGTTGCTCATTGCTGGGCGTTCCCGGTCGATACATCAGTCGAAATTGGTAAGTGACTTGGTCACCACTCGCCACCTGGGTGTCTTTATCGACGGGGGCACCATGGGCATCTGTCACCGTGAGACTATGATCCACTTGACTAACTGCTGGGGGCTTAGGTGCTGTGGGGACTACCGGCTCAATTACTGGTGCCACCGTCGCTGGGGGCTGCTGCTCACTTGGCGGCTCAGTAACCGCACTACTGGCATCAGCTGGCTCCAGTGTCACTGGCTGATTAGCATCCACTTCAGCCGACACCGGTTCCGCTTGAACACGGGGACTCCCCAAACTACCCCATAGTGCCACTATCATTATCAATTGCCATCCCCGCATTATTTCAATCCTTTCTTAATGACCTGCTATGTATATGGGGCGATCAGTTGGACCGCCCCACAACCTGCTGTTTCAACGATTAACATTAAGCACCCGTTGGCGCATTACCTAACGTCCAAGTAATCTTTGCTTGGTAGGCACCGGTGCGATTACCACCAGGAACGCTTAACTTAATTTGTGAGTTAACATGTTCCAATTGATAAGTTCCTAACCCCGCCCCTTTGGCCGCAGTCATAATGGCTTGGTCTTGATCACTTAAAACAATGTTATTGGTTGTCACCGGGCGAACTGACGGATTATCATCCTCAGTTGGCGCTACCATCCCACTCATCAAGGTCAACTGGGCCCCAACTAACTGATTGGCACCGTCTGGCTGCCGATTGCTAAGCCGTTTAAAATCTGAAATCTTAGCAGTGACTTGCCAACCACTTTCAACCCCTGGATTGCGAACAACCAAGTGATCATTAACTGCGGTCGCCGTGTAATCCCGTCGACTAGCCGATAATTCTAAATCCTTAAACTGATATGTTGGGGCTTGATCCAATGTGATACTGTTATCGGTGGCTGATTGTTTTAAATTAACATCCGCCGTTGTTTCAGCAGCCGTTTTATCGACGCTACCCGCCATTGCCGGGATTGTACTTAACAAACTACCCAAACCCAAAATTGTGCTCATCAATGCAAGTTGTTGTGTGACTTTTTTCATAATGTTACTCCTAACTGGTGGATAGTTATTTACTGCGCGCAATTTATCCAAGTAATATCCTAGCAAGTTTTAGGTCCACTGTCAAACCTTTTTCTTATGATAATCATACACGGAAACTTATGATTATTTTAACTAGTCCAATCACTAATATCGGTATTATTAAAATTATGGTCAACCTATTTTGACCTTAGATGTACCTGATCCGTGGCTAAGTTTTTATTTTTCATGGTCTGATTAAAAAGCTTGTTCTATCCTAGGCCACGCCGTACAATTAAAGTATGTTAATTCATCTGAGGAGGCCTTTAAATGGCAACAATTCATCTTTATCTGGTTCGACATGGTCAGACCAACTTAAATGCCGCTAACCGTTTACAGGGCATTTATGACTCAAAGTTAACCGCAAATGGCGTCCGTTCAGCACAACAATTGGCCCGAATGTTGGCTAGTGTGCCTTTTGATGCGGCTTATACCAGTGACCTAGGTCGCGCCCAACAGACGACTCGGATTATCACCGCTTTACATCCTGAACTAAAAAAACCGACGATTGACGTCGGTTTACGAGAATTTAACTTTGGCGGCCTTGAAGGCACTAAAAACACTTGGGTGGTTCAACAGGTCCGCAAACAATTAGGGATTGGGACCTTCTTGAAATTGATGCTAAGTAAAGAACGCTTTGCAACCCTTTTATGGGTCTTCAACTCCTTAGACCAGACGCGCACCGCTGAAACACTAGTTGGCGTTACTGACCGAATTAACCGAACTTTGCGGCGTATCAGTCTGTTTGAATCCCAAACAGCTACCCAAGATCGCAATATCTTGATTGTCTCACACGGCTTAGTTTTAAGCGCTTTCCTCTATCAACTTAGCCCCCACAAATTGCCAACCCGGTTATTAAAGAATACCAGTGTCACCCGTGTCGACTATACCGATCGTCAATTTGACTTAATCGATATTAACGTTACGCCGAAGACGCGCTCTTAACCGTATCTAAAAGCTGTACCGTGGCCGAACTAGTTCGAAATTGCAAGCGCGCTTGGATGCCAAAAAAAGCCTTCAGTTTTCGTTGTAATTCTTGACCAGTGGCATGAACCGTTTCACTGCTAGCTGTTGGATCACCGATAACAATTAGGACCTGACTACTCTTAGTTGTCAGATTAACCGCAACCGGTGGCTCATCTGCAGCTTGTAGGTGCACCGCTGAATCAGTCGTGACCAATTGCCCCGTCACTGCCGGTAACATTGCCATATCCCAAGCCTGCATGACCACGCAATGCCGTTGCCCAATCAATTGCAATAAATCCGCTAACGCATTTTGCGGTTGCGCCGGCTGAATTTGGCGCATCGCCAGTTGTTTTTCGATGGCCGGATTCAATTCTCGATTATCTAACCCCGTCATTGATAGGATTGCTAGGGGCACCGCCGTCGTGGCCGGTAAAATTTCTATTTTCAACCAAATCACTTCCTAAAACCCATTTCCTCTTTAAGTGTGCCAAATTTGACGAAAAAGTCAATTATTCATCGCAGCTAATACCAAAATTTTAATAATCAAAGCTACTCGTTGGGGCCTAATCCAGTTAGTTACTAAGGTTAACCAAGTTAGGTTGTTTAACTAAAAAAGAGTTCGAGATAATCACCTCAAACTCGCCATAATCACCATAACTGCCCGGTACACCTGGCGTTATCGTGGTTTCTTTTCAAAATACTGATCTAAGAAGAGCGCTAGACCATCATTATAATTTGTATCGGTTTCATAATTAGCCGCTGTCTTAACTTGGGGCAACGCATTCCCCATCGCAACCGAGAGATCAGCTGCGGCCATCATGCCAACATCATTCAAGCCATCACCAAAAACAAAGGTATGAGCTGCATCAACATTTTGTTCTTGTTGAATCTGTTTGACAGCAGTTCCTTTATCCGTATGCAATGGAATCATTTCAATATTATTCGGATTAGATGACGATAACCGTAATAATTTGCTACTGGTTAACTTTTCACGGGCTGAGTCTAAGCGTGACATATCCTCACGACTTAAAATAACGCCATTCGTAATTTGGTCCTCAATTGCAGCTAACTGTGAGAAGCTCTTAACTTCAGCATAGCCAATTGACGTTTCATCCGCATCAAAGTTAGCCGCATTCCGTGCCACAAAGCGCGGAATCTGTTCCGTATAATAAGCCATGGTGGGTGTAAATAACATCATTGGTAAATTATCACGCCGCGCAATTAAATAAGCTAATTCGACTGCGGCGCCACCTAACTTCGTAATTTCACGACCCTGGGCACCATCAAAGACGGCCCCATTTGACGTGACTAAGCGAACGTCTGGATTCAACTTTCCACGGACAATCTTAGCTAATTCATACATCCGGCCAGTGGCAATATAAAACATGACATCCTGTTTTTGTAATCGTTCGATGGTGGCCTTGGTATGATCAGAAATGTACTGATGATCGGTTAACAAGGTGCCATCAATGTCCATAAAGACTAGATATTTTGGCATGCGCTACCCCTCCTACATTTTTACACTTACAATTGTACGCTATTCTCACCAATAATGGAAATCGCTTTCAAAAAGGGGGCAAATTTTCAAAACAACGATGCTGCCACTACTCAGCAAACTAAGTTACAATAGATAGTAATGTTTATTAACCGGGAGGACGTCCGCATGCAAACCAATCATGAACTCAAAGGTCTCTTTTTAGCCAGTATCAGTGCCACCTTTTGGGGTGTTTCGGGTGCGATTGCCCAAACTTTATTTGATACCACCAATATTAACTCACTCTGGTTAACGGGCATTCGGATGCTAGGAGCTGGCATCGGTCTGCTCATCATTAGCTTGATAACTAAAGTTGACTTGTGGTCAATCTGGCACCAGCCACAAGATTTATTGCAAGTGGCGGCCTACACCCTATTAGGGCTAATGCCCGTTCAATTCACTTATTTTCTCGCAGTTGAGGCAAGTAATGCCGCAACGGCCACGATTTTGCAATTTATGGGTCCTGTATTTATCGCAATCTGGCTGGTCTTAGCCCATCATCAACTGCCAACCCGACCAGAAGGTCTCGCCATTGGCCTCGCCCTGATTGGGTCATTTTTACTGGTCACGCATGGCAATCCTGCAACGTTAGTTATTTCAGTGGCGGCCCTTGGTTGGGGGTTACTTTCAGGTGTCACTTCGGCAACCAACACCTTACTGCCGACCCGCTTACTCACTAAATACAGTCCAATGATCGTTAATACTTGGTCAATGTTACTAGGTGGACTTTTATTCAACCTAGTTCAACCTGTTTGGCAGATTCAAATTCCATTGACCCTCGCCAACATTAGCAAGCTGGGCTTCGTTATTATTTTTGGGACATTGTTAGCCTTTCTCTTCTTTTTGCAAAGCCTCAATTATATTCGGCCGACTGTCGTTAGCCTACTGGATGCCTTCGAACCATTATCTGCCACGATTATCGCAGTCGTCTTACTAGGGGTCAGCTTTCAATGGCTAGATATCTTGGGTAGTCTTTTAATTATCAGTACCGTCTTTGTCTTGGCACTTGGTCAACGCCACAATGACGTCGCCGCAGTGAATTTTCACCAAGGGCAACGTGAAGATGACCTTTAATCAATCCATTCAGCGACCGCAAACTCGGTTGGTCTAAAAAGCTGGCCCTTAATTTTCAAGGTTGAAAATTAAGGGCCAGCTTTCGACTAATAACCACGTGCTAAATCAACTTGATTACGACACAACGTGCCTTGAGCGTTGAATTGATCAAAATTAGCTTTAAAGATTGGAAAAACGACTGCCCTAAAATGTGCAATCTGGCCTGAAATATGTGGCGTAATCAAAACATCGGGGCGTTGCCACAATGGATGGGCCGCTGGTAATGGTTCTGGATCAGTCACGTCTAAGGCCGCCCAACTCAATTGCTGCTGGTCTAACGCAGCCATTAAATCCGCCGTAACCACGGATGGGCCACGACCAATGTTAATGAACATTGGGTGCTGGCCTAATTGTTGAAACCACTGGGCATTAAAAAAGTGGGCTGTCGTTGGCGTTAATGGCAGGGCGTTAACAATAAAGTTAGCCGTTGCTAAAACCGCCGCCGTAGCCGGCAATGCGACCGTTTGTGCGAAATGCGGTGCAGGATGCCCAGTTGTATTGACCCCAACAACTTGTAGCCCTAAAGCAGCTGCTTTAACCGCTAAAGACTGACCAATCTGACCGGTCCCATAAATCAACAGCTGTTGTCCCGTCAGCGTACTCGTCGTTGTTGGTAAGTCCCACTGGTGTGCGCCAATTTGATTTTGCCAAGCAGCGTGATAGCCACGGACCACCGTGAGCATCGCTGCTAGCGCCGATTCACTGATTGCATCCGCATGAATCCCACTTGTATTAGCAACCAGTACCTCCGCCGCTTTTAGCTGTGCGAGTGGTAAATAATCAACCCCCGCTGAAATCACCTGTAAAAATTTCAAATGGACTGGTGTTTGAGCCAATAACTGTTGCAAAATCGGATGATTGCCATACATCACTTCAACTTGCGCATATTCGGTTGGCTTTAACGTCGTGACTGTTTTAAATTGCCAAGCCGGATAAGCCTGCTGTAACTGTTCCAGTTGTGCTGTTTTAGTTGCTTGTACCATTAATGCAATTGGCATCTCTAAGGCCCCCATTTCTAAGTTTTAGAAAAGCACAACGTCGATAATGACGTTGCGCTAATTGACTTAACTTTAATTAATAAGTGGTTGAGTAACTATAGCCATCCGTGGTGGTACTAGTGGTATCACTACTACTTGAATTATCGCTAGATGCATTGCTGCTACTGCTGTCAGCACTGTAGTAACTGCTGCTATCCGCAGAACTCGTCGCCGTATCATTATCACTCGTCGTGGTGTTATCCGTGGTACTTGAATACGTCGAATAACTCGAACTCGTATCTGATGAGCTTGACGATTCTGAACTTGATTCCTCACTTGATGAGCTTGAGGATGGTTCACTATAACTTGATGAACTACTTTCATTCGCAATCGATGTTTGGCGTGAGCTTTCAGCAGCGGCTGCGGCAGCTTCTGACTTCGCTAACTTCTTGCGATCAGTCTTCAACCGTGCATAGTCGTTACGTGCTAATTGCGCTTTCGACTGATAAGCTTTCAAGTGTTTCATAACTTTATCAGCGCGACTCGTTGAAACTGAAGCCTTTAACTTATCTTTCTTATTATACAAGGCTTTAAAATCGCGATGATAACCTTGAACTGCCTTGACCGTTTTGCCTGTCGCTGATAACTTCTCTTGATACTTAGTCGTAAAATCAGCTTTACTAGTCGCTAAATCAGTCGCCTTCAGTTGATTGTTAGCTGTCGTGATTGTTGCTGTCGTAACACCAACTTTAATGAGCTTAGCTTCATTATACAACCCTTGATACGTGGTCCGCACTTTTAACATCTTAACTGCCGTATCATGTTGCTTTTGCAGACTAGTTTTTTCACTTGACGCTTTCAGATCATCAATCGCTGTTTGAAGTTGTGCCAACTTCGTCGTTGATGCGCTGGCGCGTAAATCACTTTGATCAGCCGTATAAATCTTTTTGACCTGCGCTTCAGCATTACTTTTAGCTTGCGATTGCATGGTTTTAGCATTGGTCCACATATACATAGACCCCACTGCGGCCACAATTAAAATAACGACCCCTAACAACATCAAGCGCCGATTACGTCGCCGCCGTTGTGGTTTTTGATGGGGCCTGTTCGAGTTAGGCTTGGCCTTCTTCTTCAAATGCGGATTTTCATCATTAGTTGCCGCCGCACTAACTGGCGTTTCACCATGGCGGGCCATCCGTGACATCGTTTCTGAATCATCAGTCGTGCGGTCCGTGCGTGGGGCAGCACTGCCGGCATTTGGCTGTTGATCACCATATAACGCTTCACGTGACAATGGCAACTCAGGCTGGGCGTCGTTATTCGTCCGCGCCTTTTCAATCGCTTGAACCGAAATAACTGGTTGGTCATGCGGTGTGGCTGCGCTAGTTGCCGTTGATTGCGGTTGTTGCGCCGTAGCACTCGTCACTGTAGTCGTGGCTGAACTTGGCGTCGTGTCATCAACGGCCGTAGCTGATTGTGGCTGCCGATCCAAGTCAGGATCAATAACTGATTTGGAGACGGGCGCTGCCGCCGTTGAAGTTTCAGGCTGCGCTTGATCGACATCAATAGTTGCTGCCGACTTGGCAGTCGCAGATTTCGCCGCTGCACTATCCTTTAAATCATAAGCCAACGGAATTTGTTCATTAGCCTGACTATCATCATCTGGTAGTGGCTCTGTAATTGAGTTCCATAGTCGTTTCCCAAGTCGACCTTTATTTTCTTTCTTTGCCATTTAATTACCCCTAGCTTGCTTCATTTTTAGTTTATGATTAAAATTCTGATTAATACGTGTTGATTGGAATCAACCGCCGTTTAATAATTAAATTATAGCATGGAATTAGCTTGCGAGAAACCGCTCTCGCAACGGTTTTGAGAATAATCCAGCCGTGACTTAATTTTAGATTAAAATTCTGTTATAATCGCCTTATTAACATTTTGAAAGCGAGGGATTCCGATGGCAACTGCTAAAGTCATTTTTGCAACGATTACCGGTAACAATGAAGATGTTGCCGACGTCATTACTGAAAAGTTCGAAAACTTAGGCGTCACGGTCACGAAAGAAGAAATCTCACAGGCCGATGCCAGTGAATTTGAGTCCGTTGATATTGCCGTAGTTGTACCTTACACCTATGATGAGGGCGCACTTCCTGAAGAAGGACTTGATTTTTACGATGACCTGCAAGCCCTAGACCTAACTGGCAAAATCTACGGTTGTGCGGGTTCTGGAGATACTTTTTATGAAGACGACTATTGCCGGGCTGTCACTGACTTTAGTCATGCCTTTAAGTCAACTGGGGCAACTCAAGGCGCCGCTGACGTTTTCGTCAATCTAGCACCGGCGGGCGAAGATTTAACTCATTTAGACGCCTTTGTTGAACAGCTCGTCCAAACGCAACAAAAAAACTAGACCACTGGCCTAGTTTTTTTTATGCCGTTTTAACAACCGTTGTCGAAAATAGTTATAACCAACTTCGACTAAGAAGAATAACCCAGTAATGCCTACAATATTAATTAGATACTCGCCAAGCTGGTAGCCGAGCTTAGCTCCCCAGACGTCATAGGGACCTTGAATTAATAAGAAGTAAATTGCTAAAGTTTGAATAATATAACTGGTATGTCGCCAGATTGACTGCCATTTCATCGTTTGCCCTCCTTAAACGGTCGCTAATGTTTGTAAAGTTTGCTTTAACTGACTGACTGATAATTGACCATGTTCACCCACATGACCCACGCGTCCAAAAGTAACCGCTGACCCCATCAATTGACCACAGACGCCACTATAACGACCTAAGCTACCGCTAGCCGTTGCAATTAAAGGCACGTCTAGGAGTTGATTGGCTTGCGTCGTCGCTGCCATTAAGGTCACCACATCGAGCGCCTGCGTTGGTTGGATCACCAATCGAATGACATCAGCACCCGCCACCGCCATGGTCTGATAACTAGCCACTAGTTCAGCTAGTGATGGTAGCGGACCAGTGATCGTTTGACTTAAAATCAACCGAATCTGATGTGTCCGCATTTGGGTAACTAATGGCCCAAATTGTGGCGCTTGCAAATAGCGGCTTTCAACGTCAATTGCCGCGACTGCTCGGTTATTAACTAAAGTCTGATAAAGCTGATAATACGCAGTCGGCGTTAGTGCCGACCCTCGTAAAGTGGCAATTACTGGAATTGTACCCAATAGTTGCTGCAACTGCACCGCTGTATTAATTAGTTCAGCTCGATTATCTAATTCCTGATAGGTATCTAAGCGCCATTCAACGATTTGCGCTGCTGAACTTAAGACCTGCGCAGCTTGACCCAATAACGTTTGCCGCTTTGCCCCCGTCAGTGTCACACCAATCTTGGGCATGCCTGGCGCTAACACTACACTACCAATCGCTACATTCTTCAATCCCTTTACCCCACCTTCGCCATCGTCAGTTCAAATGGCTCTATCACTAATTATTATACACTTTCCATTTAGGTCCAACCGTCCCGCTTAATAATAGCAAAATTTCGCTAAGCTAACAGCTAATCTTCATTTTTAAAATCAAATTATCAACTACTTTTAATATTAAAAAAATAAAGTTGTCAACGCTTCCATTTCCATCATATAATTAGTCGTATTCAGACTAAAAAAGGAGC
This sequence comes from Lactobacillus sp. CBA3606, assembly GCF_002970935.1. Taxonomy (NCBI): domain Bacteria; kingdom Bacillati; phylum Bacillota; class Bacilli; order Lactobacillales; family Lactobacillaceae; genus Lactiplantibacillus; species Lactiplantibacillus kimchii. Next base: position 1,139,756 of record NZ_CP027194.1, read on the forward strand.
CCAACTATGAAAACAGAGAAACAACTGCGCTGGTCCAATATTGCACTAATTGCATTCGTGGCCGTATGGGGCTTAGGTAACGTAGTTAATAACTTTGCGTTACAAGGCTTATCGGTCGTCACATCTTGGATTTTAATTATGATTATTTACTTCGTTCCCTACACCTTAATCGTTGGTCAATTAGGATCAACTTTTAAAGAAGCCGAAGGTGGGGTGTCCTCCTGGATTCGAGCAACTAGTACTAAGCGCCTTGCTTACTACGCAGCTTGGACCTATTGGATCGTTCACATTCCTTATTTGGCCCAAAAACCACAGGGGATTTTGATTGCCTTTAGTTGGTTATTCAGAGGAAACGGTAATTTTGTTAACAGCACCCCGGCGATTGTCGTCCAAAGTATTTGTTTAGTGCTATTCTTATTCTTCCTTTGGATTGCCTCCCTCGGTTTAACAACCCTTAAACGCATTGGTAGTGTGGCTGGGACTGGGATGTTCATCATGTCAATCTTGTTCATTATTCTTGCGGTCTCAGCACCATTGATGACTAAGTCAACAGTTCAAACACCGGACATGTTATCTTTCAAGTCTTATCTACCGAAATTTGATTTTGCTTATTTCACAACTGTCTCAATGTTAGTCTTTGCGGTTGGTGGTTCCGAAAAAATTTCGCCATACGTTAATAAGACTAAAAATCCAGGCCGCGAATTTCCACTTGGCATGTTAGTGCTAGCTGGAATGGTTGCCGTTTGTGCCCTACTAGGATCATTTGCGATGGGGATTCTCTTCAACGCTAAACATATTCCTTCAGATTTGATGGCCAATGGTGCTTACTACGCGTTCCAACGGCTTGGTTCCTTCTACCATGTTGGCAATCTCTTTATGATTCTATATGCCATTGCCAATGTCTTGGCTCAAGTTTCGGCGTTAGCCTTCTCAATTGATGCGCCTTTAAAGATTTTATTAGGTGACGCTGATCCTGAATTCATTCCGAAAAAATTAAGTAAAATGAATAAGAAAGATGTGCCGGTAAACGGCTACATCATGACTGGTGTTTTAGTTAGTATTTTAATTATCATTCCTGCTTTAGGGATTGGTAATATGAATGAGTTATATAACTGGTTACTAAACCTAAATTCCGTCGTCATGCCAATGCGTTACCTCTGGGTCTTCTTAGCTTATATCTTATTAAATCAACATTTAAAAGAGTTTAAGAGTGATTACATGTTCTTAAAGAATCCAATGGTTGGTAAGCTAGTTGGGGCTTGGTGCTTCTTATTCACCGCCTTCGCTTGTATCTTAGGGATGGTGCCTAAGACAACCTCACTAGCTGACAATCCTAGTAGCTGGTGGTTCCAATTATCCTTAAACATTGCAACTCCGATTATCTTTGTCGCCTTAGGCATGATTCTCCCAATGATTGCCCGTCGTCATCGGACTGCTTAATATCGAGCACCCAAAAGACTGAGTCATTAACTGGCTCAGCCTTTTTTTATCCCTTTATTACTCCTCAATAGTGGTCAAAGACGATTAAAAGTTCAATTTTTATACTTTAATTCGATTTAGGTTTATTATCTTTATGTAGATATAGATTGACTAATGCTATAATTAATTTCATACAATTAATTACTTAACCAAGGACTTCGACTATAGGGAGGATACAGAATGAACGGATCGCCTAAAATGCTAGATGATTTTCTAAAATATTATGCTACCGTCTTCAATTATATGGATGACTACATCGCTGAACCAATCAATCGCTATCATCTCACGTTTGACGCTTTTTTAATTATGCATGAAATAGGCACTAGCACAACGCCCTTATTACTCATGGACATTGCGGAAAGCCACCACGTCTCTCGTAGTGCCATTTCACGTCAAATTAGCATTCTATTGAAATACAACTATGTTTATCAGGTTGCTAAACCAACTGACCGTCGTAAAAAGATTTTATTACTAACTGAACAAGGCCAGCGTATTGATCAGCAGCTGATTGATGATCTCCAAGATATCTTTGATGTCTGGGTCAATCGGTTAGGTGCTGAGCGCGTTGTTTCAATGCTGGCGCTCCTACACGACTTTAATCAAGAAGTTATTCAGCCACAACACAAACGTTAGGACAACGTGCTAACTGCCCATTGTCGTTGACGCTAACACTTTCAAAAAAATAAGCGAGTCACAATCGTGAACACCGCCAGTAATCCTTTCCTGATGTTACTGGCTAGGATACCGTACAAGTCACGATTAAGACCCGCTTATTTTATTGTCTCGTTGGCAATGGCGCCATTAACAGCCGTTTAGCAGATTTGAACTGCCGACCTCTTCCTTACCATGGAAGTGCTCTACCTGCTGAGCTAAAACGGCAAAATCCCTCTTGAATAGTATACCAAAGCTTAAATTCAATTGTAATCCTAAGCATAAAAAAAGGAACCGAATTAATCGATTCCTTCGTTTGCATGGCAACGTCCTACCCTCGCAGGGAGCGATCCCCCAACTACTCTCGGCGCTAAGAAGCTTAACTTCTGTGTTCGACATGGGAACAGGTGTATCCTTCTTGCCATCGTCGCCACACTATTGAGAAACTTGTGCTCTCAAAACTAGCTAATATCAAATTGTATTTTTCATCTTACCGGAACACCAATTACTTGGTTAAGTCCTCGACCGATTAGTATTAGTCCGCTTCACACGTCACCGTGCTGCCACTTCTAACCTATCTACCTGATCATCTTTCAGGGGTCTTACTTCCATAAAGGAATGGGAAATCTCATCTCGAGGTGTGTTTCACACTTAGATGCTTTCAGCGTTTATCACATCCATACGTAGCTACCCAGCGATGCGCCTGGCGGCACAACTGGTACACCAGAGGTATGTCCATCCCGGTCCTCTCGTACTAAGGACAGATCCTCTCAAATTTCCTACGCCCGCGACGGATAGGGACCGAACTGTCTCACGACGTTCTGAACCCAGCTCGCGTACCGCTTTAATGGGCGAACAGCCCAACCCTTGGGACCGACTACAGCCCCAGGATGCGATGAGCCGACATCGAGGTGCCAAACCTCCCCGTCGATGTGGACTCTTGGGGGAGATAAGCCTGTTATCCCCAGGGTAGCTTTTATCCGTTGAGCGATGGCCCTTCCATACGGTACCACCGGATCACTAAGCCCGACTTTCGTCCCTGCTCGACCTGTCTGTCTCGCAGTCAAGCTCCCTTGTGCCTTTACACTCTGCGAATGATTTCCAACCATTCTGAGGGAACCTTTGGGCGCCTCCGTTACTCTTTAGGAGGCGACCGCCCCAGTCAAACTGCCCACCTGACACTGTCTCCCACCACGCTAAGTGGTGTGGGTTAGAGTGGTCATACAGCGAGGGTAGTATCCCACCAACGCCTCCACCGAAACTAGCGTTCCGGTTTCTATGGCTCCTACCTATCCTGTACAAGCTGTACAAACACTCAATATCAAGCTACAGTAAAGCTCCATGGGGTCTTTCCGTCCTGTCGCGGGTAGTCCGCATCTTCACGGACAATATAATTTCACCGAGTCTCTCGTTGAGACAGTGCCCAGATCGTTACGCCTTTCGTGCGGGTCGGAACTTACCCGACAAGGAATTTCGCTACCTTAGGACCGTTATAGTTACGGCCGCCGTTTACTGGGGCTTCAATTCTGAGCTTCGCCGAAGCTAACCCATCCTTTTAACCTTCCAGCACCGGGCAGGCGTCAGCCCCTATACGTCATCTTACGATTTTGCAGAGACCTGTGTTTTTGATAAACAGTCGCCTGGGCCTATTCACTGCGGCTGATCTTGCGATCAGCACCCCTTCTCCCGAAGTTACGGGGTCATTTTGCCGAGTTCCTTAACGAGAGTTCACTCGCTCACCTTAGGATTCTCTCCTCGACTACCTGTGTTGGTTTGCGGTACGGGTAGTTAAATACTCACTAGAAGCTTTTCTCGGCAGTGTGACATCAGACGCTTCGCTACTAAATTTCGCTCCCCATCACAACTTGTCCTTAAATTGATAAGCATTTGACTCATCAAAAGACTTGTTGCTTGGACATCCTAATCCAACAGGATGCACATCTTAGCCTACTGCGTCCCTCCATCGTTCAAACGCATTTAACTAGTACAGAAATATCAATCTGTTATCCATCGTCTACGCCTCTCGGCCTCGACTTAGGTCCCGACTAACCCTGGGAGGACGAGCCTTCCCCAGGAAACCTTAGTCATTCGGTGGATGGGATTCTCACCCATCTTTCGCTACTCATACCGGCATTCTCACTTCTAAGCGCTCCACAAGTCCTCACGATCTTGCTTCACCGCCCTTAGAACGCTCTCCTATCACGTGACCTAATGGTCACATCCACAGTTTCGGTAGTATACTTAGCCCCGGTACATTTTCGGCGCAGAATCACTCGACTAGTGAGCTATTACGCACTCTTTAAATGGTGGCTGCTTCTGAGCCAACATCCTAGTTGTCTGTGCAACTCCACATCCTTTTCCACTTAGTATACATTTAGGGACCTTAACTGGTGATCTGGGCTGTTCCCCTTTCGACGGTGGATCTTATCACTCATCGTCTGACTCCCGGATATGAATCAATGGCATTCGGAGTTTATCTGAATTCAGTAACCCAAGACGGGCCCCTAGTCCAAATAGTGCTCTACCTCCATGATCCTTCATCCGAGGCTAGCCCTAAAGCTATTTCGGAGAGAACCAGCTATCTCCAAGTTCGTTTGGAATTTCACCGCTATCCACACCTCATCCCAGCAATTTTCAACTTACACGGGTTCGGTCCTCCAGTGCGTTTTACCGCACCTTCAACCTGGACATGGATAGGTCACCTGGTTTCGGGTCTACAACCTCGTACTAAAAACGCCCATTTCAGACTCGCTTTCGCTACGGCTCCGACTTTTAAGTCTTAACCTTGCACGGGATCGTAACTCGCCGGTTCATTCTACAAAAGGCACGCCATCACGCATTAACGCGCTCTGACTTATTGTAGGCACATGGTTTCAGGAACTATTTCACTCCCCTTCCGGGGTGCTTTTCACCTTTCCCTCACGGTACTGGTTCACTATCGGTCACTAGGGAGTATTTAGCCTTGGGAGATGGTCCTCCCGGATTCCGACGGAATTTCACGTGTTCCGCCGTACTCAGGATCCTGAACTGAGAACGTTTAATTTAATCTACTGGGCTATCACCATCTATGGCGGATTTTCCCAAATCCTTCGACTATCAAACGTTTTGGTAACTCAAATGTTCAGTCCTACAACCCCAAAGAGCAAGCTCTCTGGTTTGGGCTGTTCCCCGTTCGCTCGCCGCTACTTAGGGAATCGAAATTTCTTTATATTCCTGCTGCTAATGAGATGTTTCAGTTCACAGCGTTTACCTCCGACTAGACTATATATTCATCTAGCGGTAACAGTTGATTAAAACTGCTGGGTTGCCCCATTCGGAAATCTCCGGATCATAGCTTACGTACAGCTCCCCGAAGCATATCGGTGTTAGTCCCGTCCTTCATCGGCTCCTAGTGCCAAGGCATTCACCATGCGCCCTTGTTAACTTAACCTCATTTTCCTAACGGAAAATGCGATTAATGAGTTTAGCGATTTAAAACTTCTTTAAAAAACTCAAAAAACGCGGTGTTCTCGGTTTAATTATGAAAAATTATATTTGATATTATCTAGTTTTCAAAGAACAAGTTTGAGAGTTAGACCTCTCAAAACTAAACAAAGTTTCAACAATCATGTGTAAGGTTTCCGTAATATTCCTTAGAAAGGAGGTGATCCAGCCGCAGGTTCTCCTACGGCTACCTTGTTACGACTTCACCCTAATCATCTGTCCCACCTTAGGCGGTTGGCTCCCGAAGGTTACCCCACCGACTTTGGGTGTTACAAACTCTCATGGTGTGACGGGCGGTGTGTACAAGGCCCGGGAACGTATTCACCGCGGCATGCTGATCCGCGATTACTAGCGATTCCGACTTCATGTAGGCGAGTTGCAGCCTACAATCCGAACTGAGAATGGCTTTAAGAGATTAGCTTGCTCTCGCGAGTTCGCAACTCGTTGTACCATCCATTGTAGCACGTGTGTAGCCCAGGTCATAAGGGGCATGATGATTTGACGTCATCCCCACCTTCCTCCGGTTTGTCACCGGCAGTCTCACCAGAGTGCCCAACTTAATGCTGGCAACTGATAATAAGGGTTGCGCTCGTTGCGGGACTTAACCCAACATCTCACGACACGAGCTGACGACAACCATGCACCACCTGTATCCATGTCCCCGAAGGGAACGTCTAATCTCTTAGATTTGCATAGTATGTCAAGACCTGGTAAGGTTCTTCGCGTAGCTTCGAATTAAACCACATGCTCCACCGCTTGTGCGGGCCCCCGTCAATTCCTTTGAGTTTCAGTCTTGCGACCGTACTCCCCAGGCGGAATGCTTAATGCGTTAGCTGCAGCACTGAAGGGCGGAAACCCTCCAACACTTAGCATTCATCGTTTACGGTATGGACTACCAGGGTATCTAATCCTGTTTGCTACCCATACTTTCGAGCCTCAGCGTCAGTTACAGACCAGACAGCCGCCTTCGCCACTGGTGTTCTTCCATATATCTACGCATTTCACCGCTACACATGGAGTTCCACTGTCCTCTTCTGCACTCAAGTTTCCCAGTTTCCGATGCACTTCTTCGGTTGAGCCGAAGGCTTTCACATCAGACTTAAAAAACCGCCTGCGCTCGCTTTACGCCCAATAAATCCGGATAACGCTTGCCACCTACGTATTACCGCGGCTGCTGGCACGTAGTTAGCCGTGGCTTTCTGGTTAAATACCGTCAATACCTGAACAGTTACTCTCAGATATGTTCTTCTTTAACAACAGAGTTTTACGAGCCGAAACCCTTCTTCACTCACGCGGCGTTGCTCCATCAGACTTTCGTCCATTGTGGAAGATTCCCTACTGCTGCCTCCCGTAGGAGTTTGGGCCGTGTCTCAGTCCCAATGTGGCCGATTACCCTCTCAGGTCGGCTACGTATCATTGCCATGGTGAGCCGTTACCCCACCATCTAGCTAATACGCCGCGGGACCATCCAAAAGTGATAGCCGAAGCCATCTTTCAAACTCAGACCATGCGGTCCGAGTTGTTATGCGGTATTAGCATCTGTTTCCAGGTGTTATCCCCCACTTCTGGGCAGGTTTCCCACGTGTTACTCACCAGTTCGCCACTCACTCAAATGCTACATCACTCAGGTGCAAGCACCGTCATTCAATAGCCAGAGTTCGTTCGACTTGCATGTATTAGGCACGCCGCCAGCGTTCATCCTGAGCCAGGATCAAACTCTCAAATTAATGATGAGTTCTAAAAAAGCTCATTTAGTACTTGATTTAAAAATTGTTTGTTTACGAATTGACTTCGCAAATGTTTGCTACCAATTCAAGAATTGATAGACCCTACACATTTGATTTGTCGAAACTTTGTTCAGTTTTCAAAGGTCTAATTTGTTGGTTGATTACCTCAACGCAACTTAATTATCTTAACATCTTGATTTCTTTTTGTCAACTTCTTTTTTTAATAGAATTAACAATCTCAAGCTGTTTGTTGCCGTTGTGACAACAGGAATAATCATATCAATTACTGAAGCAGTTGTCAACAACTAATTTCAATATTTTTTTGTATTCCTTGTCGCCGTAGCAGCAACGTGTACTAATATACCAACCACAGCTGAAACTGTCAACAACTTTTTACTTCTTTTTTCAAAAAGGTGAAAAAAGCAGACAACATGGTCATCTATTTTCATGACATTGGCCAGCGTCATCGCCTTTTTTCACGCTGCCGTTCACCAACTAATCGCTAAAGCTTCTATATAAAGACATAAAAAACGACTACCATTTAACTGATAGTCGTGACCCGCTCTGATGACTTTAATTAAATTGCGTTTTAACGCGGTCCTTAAGCCGTAACACAATCGGATAGGCAATTGCACCACCAACCACCGCTTGAATCGCATTGGTCGGCACGCCGGCTAAACCGGTTGGCAACGCATATAAAATAGTATCGGAAATAAAATACCCGATGACCATGACGACACCACCAATCGCAATCGCCATGAATTGACGCCCCTTGGATTGATCAGCCCCAAACTGACCAACTAAAAAGCCCTCTAACCCATGCACGATGAGCGAAAATAGCATGTATTGCGAATAACCAGACAACAAGTCTAATAAGAACCCGCTGGCACCGCCAACAATTGCACCGCCGCGACGACCGAACAATAAGGCCGCAATGAAAATTCCAGCATCACATAAGTTGATGTTACCATGCGTCATTGGTACTGGAATAATAAACCACATCGAAATGACAACTGTTACCGCAATCAGCAAGCCCAACATTGCAACTAAACGTGTCGAAAACTTAGTTTGCTTCTTCCCTGACATCTCTAAACCATCCCCTCTAGTAGCCGTACTTAACCTAACAATGTGTATTCTCTAATCTAGCTCTCATTTTACTACAATTATTTGAAAATGCTACTACGGGTGCGACTGACAAACAAAAATCTGGCTACCAACTAGTGGCGTCAGATTTTCATCAGTCTTACTATTATTATTTAACGCGTGCTAAGAAGTACCGCTTCTTCCCTCGACGTACAATCACGAATTTGCCATCAAAAGCAGTCGCTGGATCAATCACAGCATCAACATCCGTAATTTTCTCACCATTAATGCGAATTGCGCCATTTTTTAAATCTTCACGAGCTTGACGTCGCGAAGGTTCAAACTTGGTTGCATCAACTAGCCATAGCACAATATTCTGCTTTTCGACTGACACTTCAGCTGAAGGTACGCCTTTAAATCCTTGTTCAATCTCAGCCACATTCAAGTTTTGAACATCACCAGTGAATAAGGCGTTGGTGATATTTTGTGCTTCTGCAACGGCCGCTTTCCCATGCACAAATTCAGTGACACATTCTGCTAACCGCCGTTGGGCTTCCCGCTTACCAGGTGCCAACTTGACCTTTTCAGCTAAATCATCAATTTCAGCATGACTTAAGAATGTGAAATACTTCAAATATTTAACGACATCCCGGTCATCTTGGTTAATCCAAAATTGGTAAAATTCATAAGGTGACGTGCGTTCTGGATCTAGCCAAACGGCCCCACCCGCAGTCTTACCGAATTTTGTCCCATCTGCTTTGAGCAATAGTGGAATCGTCAAGCCATAGACTTTGGTTTCATTGCCTTCTAACCGATGAATCAGATCCGTTCCGGCCGTGATATTCCCCCATTGATCAGCACCACCAATTTGTAATTGGACGTGGGCTTCACGGTATAAATGTAAGAAATCAACCGATTGTAGGATTTGGTAGGTAAATTCGGTATACGAAATTCCAACTTCTAGCCGACTAGCAACGACTTCTTTATTCAGCATCGTATTCACACTAAATAACTTGCCGTAATCCCGCAAAAAGTCGAGCAATGAGATTTTAGATAACCAGTCATAATTATTTACAATCGTAAAGTTATCATCATTACCAAACAACTTGTGCATTTGCGCACTCAAAGCCGCTTCATTATGGTTAACTTGCGCCATCGTTTGTAAAACCCGTTCTGAATTCTTACCGGATGGGTCCCCAATGGCACCCGTCCCACCACCAACTAACACATAAGGATGATGACCAGCTAACTGGAACCGTTTCAAAATCATAAACGGAATCAAATGGCCGATATGCATGCTATCACCAGTTGGATCAATCCCACAATATAACGCCACAGCTTCATTAGTTGCGAGTTCTTTTAATCCAGCTTCATCCGTTTGCTGATTAATCGCACCACGCCATTTTAAATCATCAATAATATTCATTTGTATTCCTCCTAAAGTATGGTCCGAAAAACAAAAAAACTCGTCCTGTTATTAAACAGGGACGAGTTTTTCCGCGTTACCACCCAAGTTATCACTAAAAAGTGATCGCTCATTTATTGATAACGAAATAATCCGGCCGATTGGCAACTCACTCTATGTAATTCATCATTAACCACAGCTCGGTTCACACCACCCACCGAGTCGCTTAACTGTTGGATCAATGACTACTTATTAGAGATCACCGCTTTTTATATTACTCATATCATAAGCACTCCGTTACCAAATGTCAATCATGGTGACGTTGCCGCATGGCGAGGCTCAGTGCCCCTAAATTCACAATAATCAAAACTAATAAGAAAACTAAGGCCACCGTAGACCCCAAAGCTGTCCGCCGAGCTAGCGACCCACTAGTCTGAGTTTGAACTAACGTGATAATCGCCGAAACGACTGACGTTCCCGTGGCGCCGGCAAATTGTTGTAAGGTATTAAACATCGCATTCCCATCCGCTTGTAAATCGAAACTCAATTGCCCTAACCCACTCGTCATTGTATTACCCATGGTTAATCCCATGCCAATCATTAATAAAATATAAAGTACAGCAATTAAGGGACCGTTAAGTTGTAACCCTAGCCCAGTAAACAACGCCACAGCAATTACTAAAATCGTCGCCCCCGTTAAGATGGGTTTAGCCGCCCCAAACCGATCCAACAACCGACCGCCTAAAGGGGCAAAACCGGCCCCAATCGCGGCACCGGGTAACACAAACAACCCGGCCAACAAAGCACTCTTCCCATTAACCAACTGGATATAGTTCGGTAAGATAAAGGCTAATCCGAGCGCATTCATCTGCACTAAAAAGAACCCTAATAAGTGCCAATTAAAAGCGGTCACTTTAAAAATCTGCAACCTAATTAGCGGCTGGGCCGACTGCTTAGTCCGCTTGATAAACCCAACTACGCCTAAAATCCCGACTAATAAGAGACCACTGACCATCAATGGTTGCTCACTAAAATTCTGTAAATTACTAAAAGCTAACGTGAATCCAACAAAAATGACCATCACCAATCCCCAAGCTAAGCCATCAAAGCTGGCCTTGGTAGTCGGCTGGGCTTGGCGAATAGACCCTAACCCTAAGATGAGTGACAACACTAGCAATGGCAACAATAAAATAAAAATCCAGTGCCAATTCAAACTGCTAACGACCAGCCCACCAAAAGTCGGTCCTAACGCCGGCGCAATCGCAGTAATTAACGTCCCAATTCCCATCAAAGTCCCACGTTGTTCATCCGGCACCCAATCCAAAATAATATTAAACATCAGTGGTAATGCAATCCCAGTCCCAAGGCCTTGTACAAGTCGACCGCTGACCAAGACGCCAAAGTTCGGCGCCAGCGCATCAATCACTAGTCCCGCCATAAAAAGTAAGTTGGCCGTTACAAATAACGTCTTAGTTTTAAAGCGTCGTTTTAAAAACGACGAAATCGGCACAATAATGGCAACCACTAATAAATAAGCCGTCGTTAACCATTGAACCGTTGCGGTATTAATCGAAAACTCGCGCATTAAAACTGGGAACGTAATATTCATCGCCGTTTCCACCACGACCCCACAAAACGACAATAACCCAGCCGCAATCACGGCCATAATCAATCTTGCATCACATTTTTTAGTCATCTTATCAACTCCACTTAATAGTAGTTCGTGTTCGAACTAATTGTTTATTTTAGCACAATTAAGCGATAAAACCAGCATTAATTAACAATTGACTTCTGGATTTTACTGCCTTACAATGCCAATTAGTACGTAATCGAACTACCAATGGAGATGACCGCATGCAACATTCAATCGGGATTGCAATCAAAAAAGCCAATAACGCACTAGCCCGTGATTCAGACCATTTTGCAAAAAAAATAGGCCTGACCGGTATGCAAATCAGTACCATCAACTATATTGCCGACCACGAAAACACCCAAGATATTTTCCAACAAGATTTAGAACACGAATTCAATATCCGTAAAGCAACCGCCTCCAGTCTGGTCACCACCATGGTCGCTAACGAATTATTGATTCGCGTACCGGCTACCGAAGATGCCCGATACAAGCGCTTGCTCCTAACGCCCAAAGCCCGTCAGTTAGCCACAGTTATCGCTGCTTTTTTTGCTGAAAGTGAACAGCGCATTAAGACCTTATTGGGCGCTAGTACCGCGACAACCTACACTGATTTAACTAAGCTTAGCCAGGCTTTTACCACTGCCCCAACGCCAAAAAAAGGCCCCCAACAAACACATGAGCCAACCGTTAGCTAGTTTGACATCCGTAGATCATCGCTTTAGACCAAAAAGATTGCAACCAGAATTCACAAAATTCTGGTTGCAATCTTTTTGGTCTAATCCTATTTTTGAGCTGTTGCGGCGATTTTTAGAACCGTATTAGCTTGTTGGCCCTGAACTTGTGAAACTTGATCTGAGTTCTGCCATTTAACACTATTGGCTTCACCAGATTGTGGTTGGTTATAAACAGTCACGGAACCAGAAGTAGCACCTTGAGTCGTTAAACTTTGTTGTTTAATTTGCGAATTAACTTTATTCGCAAATTTAGTTGGGTTTTGTACGACATCTTGGGTATTAGCAACCGTGGTGACGGACCAATTGCCGGTATTCCAGTGCACATATAACCGGCCCATTGTGCCTTGCACCGTCGCTGTCGTTCCAGAATTCAACTTAACCGTATCACCTTGCGTATTTGCTAAATAATCTACTTTATTTTGCGCAACACTACTATTATCGTAGTCAGTTTGCTTATATGTAGCCGTTTTAGAACTCGTCCCCGCTTTAACATAGCTAACGCTATAGTTAGATTTGGTTCCGCTTGCTGCGGTGGCTTTAACGGTTTGGTCAGTCGCCTTAACAGTCGTTGGCGCTGTTGTGTCACTAACCGTCGTCACATTATTTGAAGCTGCATGTAACACATGGTCAACGGATGGTGCGGCCACTAATCCAATGACTAACGCCCCGGTGGCCGTAAAAATTCCTGATTTAACTTTTTGCTTAAAATCCATGAAGAAACTTCCTCCTTGTTTTGTTCCCACTCGCTAACTGTCTCCGTCCTAAGCAACCTTTTAACTTAATCACCATAGGCCGAAACACTTAACGTTTATTTTACCATTTTTATATTCTAAAATAATAATTTTTTTAACTTTCCCTATCATAGGCCTATTTTTCTTTAAAAAGGCGTCATTTAGTTTTCATTTAAGTTACAGATATTTCAAGAAATTAAAAAAGTCCACGATAGTCAGTCGCGAACTCTCCTTTTGATGGTGCTTGATTTACTTGGTCGTCCAATTACTAGCATCCGGTAGTCAGTCGCATGCCGTTAGACGTTTAGCGCTTAATCATGGAAGAAATACTGCGTGGGCACTTTAAAATCATCATGTAATTTTTGAACTTCCACAATGCTCCAATTTGAACGCCCATGTAATTTATTCCAAACCGTATTGACACTACGATCAATCGAGTCGGCTAAATCTTGTTGCGTAATATGGTTCTGCTTAAAGTAAGCCAATAATAAGACATCATTGTCGGGTTTCATTTGAACTCCTCCTTTATTTCCCCCATATAGGGATATTACACCATTTTATCGCTTTCATCAATATATAACTGTGAAAAATCACAGTAATTTGTGATTACAACTAAAAAAACACCCAGAAATCTTTTTTCCCGGGCGTTTTTTGCGCAATAGTTACTATTAAATTAATGGGTTGACGTTAATACAACGGCTTGTTTACCCATTTGCTTATACGCCGCTGCAAAATCAGTCCAACTAACGGCTTGTTGTTTCTGTCCATATGGATTATTAATATAAATTAATTTTTTTGTCCGATTAAAGCCCACAATCACAACACTATGCATGTCATAAGTGATCTTTACTGGCCCCTGTGGGGTTTGCCACGTTTGCATGCTAGTCACCGGCGCAAAAGTCACCGTTGTAATCGTCCAAACCGGGCGTCCAGCTTCAAGCTGTTGAATGATGGCCGCAAAACTTGAGCCAGTCAAATCTTTAACTTTACTTGTCTGCGTCTTCGCTAGCTTATAGATAGGGCCATGGTAAACCCCTAATCCCGGATTATCGCCAGAAATATCGCCGACAAAACCCGCATTCGGATTACCGTGATCACCATTATCATAAGTCAACGGCACACTCGGTAGTTGTGCCGCCAATTGGTTTTTAGTGATATTGAGATGATTATAATTCAACATCATAGTCAATGATGTGACTTCACAACCATTATATAACCGGGGCGCCGTCATTTGATTAATCAAAGGCACATTGAGTTTCACTTGATTAACCGTTTTGGGTGCCTTAGTAGCCGGCTTAGTTTTAGACTTCGTCGTTTGACTAGTCGTGAAAGAGGCATCAATCCAATCAGAAGCTTGAGTCACGGAAAAACCAACAACCCCCACTACTAACACCACAATAACCCCAACCGACCAACTTCGACGTCGATTCATATGTCTTGGCATTTTATTTTCATCCATTTCTGTCATTTAACTTGCTTATCCTTAGCCATGATACCATTAAATAATTGAGAAAAGAATTAAATTAACCAGTAATTATTTAAGCGGTTAGTGACCAAGTTGCCCCCGTCGTTAAATAATCCTTCAATGGCAGTGATCGCCGGGTTGGCATCGCGGTTGCCCAGCTAGCACTCATCTGCTGTGTATAGATTGCGGTATCCATCGCCTGCGTACCTTCGACCAAAGTAAAATCCAGCTGACTTTGCTGTAATAGTTGTTCGACTAAGTGCAAGGCCCGTAGTTGTTGGCGTTGCTGATGCGTCTGATACCATTTAATGGGTTGTTGCACTAAGGATAAGACACTCTGCGGACTAGTCAAAACAATTTGTTTAATTCCCCGTGCGTGCATTGCCGTGATTAATGCCCGGGTTTGTGGCACTAATTGTTGCGGCGTTAATTGGGCTAAGACTAACGGTTGCCCCGCCATCGCTTGGCTCAAACTGGCCACATCCGTTAATTCTCCTGCGATAAAGTGCGTCGTGCTAGGCCAATTTGACCGCGTCGTTGCTGGTGCATAGACGGTCAACTGTGCCATTGATAAGTGACGAACCGTCGTCAAAATGGCTTGGGCTTGCTGGGCATCCAAAGCCCCCACTGCTAAAATAGATTGCATCTGCCAACTTCCTCTCATTAAGTTAATGTTATGAGTTTACTAGCTTCTAGTAGGTCGAAGGCAAGCCCGTTACGTCATTTTTTATAAAATTTTGGTGGCATCGGTTGCAATTTGATTTATGATAATAATGTCAACTAACTTTCAGACTCGTTTTAAAACTAATTAATGAGGTGTCGCCATGGCGTTGTTGTTTTATTCCCTATCTTTAATTTCTGGTTATTACGAAATGATTATTTTATCACTGACTTTTCGTGAATATTTCACCTGGAAACTGGGACTGACTTGGGCTGGGTTAATTACCCTTTGCAATTTGTTCGGTCAAGTTGCGACTGCCCAGTGGCCGCAAGTCCCCTTAGTCTTCTTTTGGATTTTACCAATCACACTTGCCAATATGATTATGAGTGCCCGCCTACTCTACACGAAATGGATTTTAATGTTACCGATTGTCTTATTTTTAAATGCTTTCAAGCGCTTAATCGGTGGCTTATCCGGTAGCTTTTTGAAATGGCTAACGTCATCCGATGTTCAAATGCGACTCCGGCAAATTGTTGATTTAAACTTAACCGCCAATTTAAATATTTTCGGCGCCATGCTCATCGGGCTACCTATCGTGATTATTATCGGCTTCATTGCTCACCACTGGGTCATCAAAATGGCGGCAACTGACTTTTTCCAACATGCGCAGATCGATCGAAATGATTATCTCTTGGTCTTATTATTCTACGCCCTCTATATCCTAGCGTATGACTATGCTTTAAATCTTTCCGTTGTCTTGCAAACCTATGTGGCCGTGGCCTCCAGCATTATTTTCGGCATTATTAGTTTTTATCTAGTTAGCAGTAAAAATAGTCGTTTAACTGATGCACAGCTCCTAAGTGAAGTGTCTAACTATAATCAATTATTAAGCAATCGCAATCAACAATTACATTTATTCAAACACGATTATCAAAACATCCTGCTGAGCCTATCGCAATATATTCAAAGTGACGACATGACTGGGTTAAAAACTTATTTTGAAGCTGAAGTTTTACATGGTGATCAGAGTCTCCCCGTCGATGGTGGCCCTGAACAATTACGACGCCTGCATATTCCAGCACTCAGTGGCTTAATTTATGCCAAATATGAACTGGCGGCTAGTCGCCACGTGACCTTGCAACTCACGATATTACAAACCATCCAAGCACCTGAATTCGAACAAGTTCGCTTGGTTCGTATCCTTGGTAACTTGCTAGATAATGCCATTGACGCTGCTACCCACGTTGATGGTCAAGTGCAAGTCACTATTGAACGCACAACTCAAGGTGACCTTCAGTTCAATATTCAAAATAAAATTCCAGCTGGTGATACGATTAACTTGCATCGGATTAAGAAAAGTCGCTTTACAACCAAACCAGGTCATCTCGGTTATGGCCTTAGCAGTATCGAACAACTTGCTGGTAAACAGGTCAACGTTACCTATCAAATTAACGATGCTCATTTTTTAGCACAACTCACCGTTCAGCCGGCCACGGCCTTAAGAAAATCTTAAAGACTTAACCCTAGTCGTTTGCATGCCGTTAATTCTATACTAAAACCTGTCAGTTCAGTTCACCTCAGAAAGGACCTAACCGCTATGTCACAATCGGAAACGCAACTTGATAAACATCTTCAGTCAGCCATTTTTGGCACACCAGTCCTTCATCCGGATGAACAGCACCGTAACTTAGGGACTTTTCATGAACGCCTTGACTTAGGAATCACCTTTACTCAGGCATTAACCCGCGACTATACCGCCGCCCTACAAACAGAGCTCCAAGCACATCCAGATTATCAACTGCTCTTGCACGGCTTATTGGATCAAGACATTTTAGACCACTACATTCACTTGGTGAATCAAGCAAATGTCAAGTTCGCTATTCGCAACGATTTGCTTTATCAACATACACCAGACAGTCTGGCTATCGCACTAGCGGCGCCAACTGCCATTAATCCTGAAACAATTGATATTGATATTCGGTTTCCGTTAGCCACTGCCCCAGCAGCAACTGTGCCAAAACAAGTATTGTTCAATCGCATCCACCAACACTTAGCTCATAATCGTCAAATTTTGCGTCAGAAACATCATTTAAACTAGTTAGCGTGCTACAACAACGCTTCGTTTAACGCTAGGCTTTTACAAAGTTACGCCAAAATTAACCTCATCGCATTTCAAGTCGCCACAATAAAACACAAAACGACCGCCTTCCAGTAACATTACCGGAAGGCGGTCGTTTCACAATAATCTAAAATTCAATCAGCCGCCTGCTAGCAACCATCATAAGCGACTAACTGAAACAAGCCCTTTTAAAATAAATTCAATAAGCCAATCACAATTGGTGGCACAATCAGTGCTGGTAGCAGATTCAGCGTATTAATTTTTTTAATATTTAACAACCCTAATCCTGACCCCAAAATTAAAATTCCCCCGACAATTGTAATTTCATTCAGCATGACCGTACTCAACGCGCCTTTTAACACCAACGCCAGTACATACAATGAGCCTTGCCAGGCAAATAACACGCCCGCCGCAATGGCAATGCCAAAACCAAAAGTCGAAGCCAACACAATTGAGGTAATGCCATCTAAAATCCCGTTCGTAAACAAAAACGTATAGTCATGTTTCAAAGCGGCTTCAATCGGACCAAGAATTGATAACGACCCAATACAATAAAGTAAAATGGCTGTCGCCAGGCCCTCCGCTAAGTTACCGCCAGAAAAGCGTCCCACTAACCGGTTAAAGTGCCCTTGTAAATCGAGTGCCTGACCAACTAAGCCCCCAACAGCTAAACTCACAATGAATAAAACCGGGTACTTACTTTGTGGCATCCGTTGCACAACCGCATTAATCCCAATCAACATGGCCGCTAAGCCCAGCGCTTGCATCAAAATATCATGATACGCCGGCTTAATCCCACGTTTGAAAAGACTTCCCACCAAACAACCAATGAGAATCATACTAACATTAAAAATGGTTCCAATCATGACGATTCACTCCAAGGTTGTTTTTTAACAAAATTATGACCGCTTCGTTAAGCGATCATAGACCGTCGCACTCACCCAATCAGCCGTCCACATCCACAAAACATGGCCAATCGCTTCTGACAAGTGCTCTTCAACTGGCTGGTCTTTTGCGGCTGGTACTGTTCCTAAAGCTGGTAAAATCAAATGGTGAAAAGCGGTCCAAACCCCTAAACCATACAGGGCACTACTACCAGCTTGGGCCTTAGGATGTTGCCGCGCCCACAGACTGTATGCCACTGCAAATGTTGTCGAAAACCCAAAATGCATGACATAACTGACACCAGGTAATTGGTGACCAGCATACGTATAAGTCGCATGCGTGATGCTGGCGGGTACCCCTACTTGTTGTAATAACCGTTGCGGTGGATTGGTTTGATCACGCGCCGCAGTTCGGGGTGGTAACACATTTTCCCAACCCAACTTTACTAATCCAGAAATCACACCACCAGTAATTCCAGCAACCATCGCTGCTTGGTGATTAAAACCTTTTTTTGTCATTTCAAGAACCTACCTCTCTATTGAATAGTTTCATCATACCAGCCTTTTAACGAGAATCGTACTTATTTATCTAATTTCAATCAGCAAAAATCTTGCGCTAATTCGCAATCAATGCTAATATTTGGTTATTCGCTTATCACTTGATAAACAAAAAGGAGGGCATTATGAAATGTATTTAGGTCTAAAAGAAATGCAGCACGACAAATTACGTTATGCGTTACTCAGTGGCGTGCTCTTATTAATCGCACTCGTTGTTTTCATGTTAGCCGGCTTAGCAAATGGCCTTTCTAACGGGAACCGCCAAGCTATTGATACTTGGCAAGCGACGGATGTTTACTTAAATAAGAATGCCAATCAGACACTGTCTGCCTCACAACTCACACTGGCGGATCAAAAACACGTGCAAGGAAAATCAGTGGCGCCATTAGCGACATTATCGGGCACTTTACGAACAACCAATAATCAGCTAAAAACAACCACCAGTGTCTTAGCCACTAATCGACACAGCTTTTTAATGCCAAAATTAGTTAGTGGTCATCATATTACTGGCAAACGTCAACTATTGATTTCAGCAGATCTAAAAACAGCTGGCTTTAAACTCGGACAAAAAGTGCGCTTGGGGACAACTAAACGCACCGTCACCATTGTCGGGACTTACGCCCCTAGCACCTATATGATTGCTCCCACAGTATATACCGATATTGCCACCTTGAACTATTTACAAAAAGCGCCCATCACTAGCGGTAACCAACAGACCGTGAATGGCTTCATCGCTAAAAAGGGCAACTTTAAAACGACGACGCACGGCAATCTCCAACATCTTACGATGGCCACTTTTATTAATAAATTACCTGGTTATAGTGCCGAACAGTTGACGTTAAATACCATGATTTACTTCTTATTTGTGATTGCCTTAGCCATTATCGGCATCTTTATGTTTGTCCTAACCCTACAAAAGCAAGCCCTCTTTGGGGTTTTAAAGATTCAAGGAATCGGCTCCAAACATATTTTAGCAACCTTATTAACGCAAAGTATCGTCATGGCGCTAATCGGGATTGTCGTTGGCCTCGGGATTACCGTTGGCCTGGCTCAAATTATGCCGGCTGGATTACCCTTTGTGATTAACTGGTTACAATTTAGTGGTTATAGCTTAGCCTTACTCGCCGCCGCCATCATTGGTGCGCTATTATCATGGCGAACCGTTGCTAAAATTGACCCAGCCGTCGCCATTGGATAGGAGGAACGAACCATGTCACAACCCATTTTACAATTACAACAAATCACTAAACAATTTGGTCAGGGTCATACCGCCATTACAGCGCTCAAAGACGCTAATTTTGAAGTTAATGCCGGTCAATTCGTTGCCATTATCGGCCCATCTGGTTCTGGCAAAAGCACCTTTTTAACCATTGCCGCCGGACTCCAAACCCCGACTAACGGCCATGTTATCTTAAATGGCACCGAACTGGCCTCCCAATCTGAAAAACAACGGTTAGCTTATCGTTTTGACGAGATTGGCTTCATTTTGCAAAGTTCCAATTTGATTCCTTTTTTAACTGTCACTGAACAACTAAAACTCGTCGACAAAATGGCTAAGCGACCGTTCCAAAAACAACGGGCCACTGCCCTATTAGCAGAATTAGCATTAAGCGAGGTCGCCAAAGCCTACCCCAATGAATTATCCGGTGGTGAACGACAACGGGTCGCCATTGTCCGGGCTCTTTATAATGATCCCAGTGTTATCTTAGCCGATGAACCCACGGCCAGCTTAGATACACCACGGTCAATTGATGTGGTCCAACGATTAGCCAAAGAAGCCCATCAGCATCAAAAAGCGATTGTCATGGTAACTCATGACCAACGCCTGATTAAGGATTGCGACGTCGTCTATAAAATCGAAGATGGTTTGATGACCCGTCAATAACAAAACGAGAGACCAAAAAAAGTCACTGCAAGTCGTTGCGGTGACTTTTTTGCATCGATCATCAAATGACCAAAACGAAGTGCTTAATTTGCCTGTGGTAACCGATAATGTAGTGCTTGATAGACGAGTGCTACGATGTAAACCGTTAAAAAACGATCTAAATAATCAGTACTAATTTGTATTAAAAAGACCGCCAATGGTTTACTTAGTCCGGTTCCTAACAATAGTTGCACCAACAAACTTGAACCGGACGATGTAATTCCATGAAATAGAATCACCGTGATACCAGTACTGAGCAACGTTCCTGGTAATGAAATCGCTAACGCTAACCACCAATTATGCCGAAACTGATTGGGTTTAATCCGCCGATAAAGGGCACCGGCAACCAAACCCGTTAACAATTGTACCGGCAGAAAGAACAACGCATATAAATCCGTCGTGGTGCCAACAATCACGCCAGTTGCGCCCCCTACTAGCATCCCACCGAGTGGGCCAAAAACAGCTGCCGCTAAGACGGTCCCAATCGAATCTAAATAAATCGGTAATTTCAACATTAATGCCAGGTTACTGCCGACAATATTTAAGGCAATCAGTAACGCTAATAAAGCTAGGGTCTTGGGCTTTAACTTTTTCATGCGCCCACCACCTTTAATTGGTGCAAGGTCGCTGATAAGTCCGGTTCCGTTGCGCCAGCAACTCGTGTTAAGAATAAACGCCAAAAAGCAGCGACATCGACGTGTGTCTCAACCAAGCTGTTATGTGGTCGCTGCCAAAATTCATGGTCATCGACAATTGATTGCCCCCGGGCCACGTCATCGGTGGCAACCACCGCCGTATATGCTGAAAAACCGGTTAAGATTGTCGGCTCAAGCATTACAGCCACCGCTAGCGGATCATTAATGACACACCCGATGACCCGTTCTTGTTGCCAATGAAAATCAAAATAAAAACGCGTAATTTTTTTAATAAACTGTCCCATCACTGGATTAATCGCTTGGATATATTCTAGCAAGCTCGGCGTCAACACAATCTGGCGCGTCACATCTAAACCAACCATCTGAATTGGGACTGGTAACTGGTCAAAAACCAGTTGAGCTGCATCCGGATCACACCAGAAGTTATACTCGGCCACCGGCGAACAATTCCCATGACTACGGTAATTACCACCCATTAACGTAAACTGGGCAACCTGCTTAAAGACCGCTGGTTGCTGTTGTAAGACTTGAGCGATGTTGGTCAGTGGTCCCAATGCCAAGATTGACGTCGTCGGCGCCGCAGTTAACGTTGCGATGATAAATGCCACCGCATCAGTACCCACCGTCACCGTTGTAATCGCTGGCAATTGACTATTACCTAACCCATCATCCCCATGCGTATCTTGAGCACTCGTATAAGGCACCCGCAACGGGGCTTTCGCACCAACGTGGACAGGAATATCCAAGCGTCCCGCTAATGCTAAGACTTTTAATACATTTTGTGCGCCCAACTCAGCGGGGACATTCCCACTGACAGTAGTAATTCCAACCACCTTTAGTTCTGGCGATTTTAACGCCAATAACAAGGCCAAACTATCATCAATGCCGGGATCACAGTCGATGATTACTGATTTTATTGCATCCATTTTCCTACCTCCGATTAACATGAAGTTCTTGGTTTTTTATCCTGGGAAGTTTACGAACCAGGCCAGTGGCCGCCATGTTAGGCACCACTGATTGCATAAATGCACTTCTAAGTATACGGGATACGGACTGAAAAAAGAATCACTTTTCACGACTACCACCGACATTGGGCTTAATTTTGACACCAGTTGCTGGAATTCAAAAAAATTAACCCATTTTAAACTTAACTAATTAACTTGGACTGCTGAACCGTCAATTCAAGTCAATCTTTAAACTTAATTGGGGTTTCTTGGATTATTTTGGTAAAAAAAGCGTTAATTAGTTCGCCATTCCAACATTCATGGTTAACTAATTAACGCTTTTTTTCGGCGATTTGCCTGTTCTGCCACCATCACCCCACGTTTTTCCGGATTTGTTGCTTAGTTAGCAGATAAAACATGTTACAATATGGTTACAAAACTAAAAGTAGGTGTCCAATTTATGCGCAAAGTTCAATTTTATGGCGCCGTTTCGATGGATGGTTATCTAGCCACCAAAGACAACCGGCTCGATTGGTTGTTCAAGACTACTGGCGCCGAGGACGCGCCCACCGCTGAGTTCATGCAACAAGTCGATACCGCTATCATGGGGCGGCACACTTATGATTATACGATGGAACAGACCACCGATCAGCTCATTAATCCTTACAATCCGTTAACTCAAAACATTGTCATGACGTCAAACCCACATCCGGGCGATGACCGGACCACGTTCACCAATACCGATGTCACGACTTTAGTCGACCAATTACGACAAGCCGATGGCGCCAATATTTGGATTGTCGGTGGTGCGGGCGTCTTGATGCCTTTATTGACCGCCAATTTAGTTGACGATCTATTCATCCAAATTGCGCCCGTTTTACTAGGGACAGGAATTACACTATTCACACCAACTAGCGACTATCACCAACGATTTGAACTTGTTGCGACTAATCAATATGGTCAATTAGCAGAAGTTCATTATCGCCGCTTATCTTAATGGACAACAAAAAAAATTGCGCCAAGAATTTTATGAATTCTTGGCGCAATTTTTTATAACCTATACTTTATCTAACTGGGCTTGATGATGAATTGATTGTCGCAATAATAACGGTGCAATCAGCGTCGTTAAAATAATGGCCGTGATTACCGCCGAATAACGATCGGCTGATAATAACTTACCTTGATACCCAATTTGAGCAATGATTAGGGCCATTTCACCACGTGAAACCATCCCGGCGCCAATCTCATAGCCACTGGTCCAACTAAAGCCCGCTATTTTAGCACCAATACCAGCCCCAAGTAACTTCGTGACCACCGCAGCGACTGTAATGACAACGATGAACCAAAAATCATTTGCGAATCCTTTAAAGGACATGTTCAACCCGATACTAACAAAGAATACGGGAATAAATACGGCATTTCCAATGGGCTGAATATGTTCATCAATCACCGTGTGATAGTCGGTCTGTCCAACCGCAATACCAGCAAAGAATGCGCCAATAACCGCACTCAAGCCAATAAAATCAGCAAAATAAGCTAACCCAAAGCAAATCACTAATGACATTAAAGTAACCGAAGTTGGCACTAACAACGCATCGCCAATCTTCATCAGCCGTGGCACAATCCACTTCACCACCACATATAACCCCACAAAGAAGGCGGCTTGAATACCTAACGACAATCCTAAGTTCGTCGAACTACTACCGCTAGAGCCCACTTCACTACCGAATAGACTCACCATCAGGCTTAAAATCAAAACAGCCAAAACGTCATCAACTACCGCGGCGCCTAAAATCGTCGTCCCTTCCTTGCCATCTAAAGCATTGAGTTCCTTTAAAACTGCGACCGAAATTGACACTGAAGTTGCCGCAAAAGTTACGCCAAGAAACAAACTTTCAACACTGCCTAAGTGGAATAACTGACTACACCAGTCAATCACGCCCACTGGCAAAATCACGCCCAATACGGCCACTAATAAACTTGGCTTCCAATACTTTTTCAGTAACCCGAGATCACTCTCCAGTCCGGCCATAAACATCAAAATAATGACCCCAAGTTCGGCAAAATCCGTGATGAAACTGGTTGCTGAAACCCAGCCAAGTAACGCTGGCCCTAACACAATACCACTTAATAGTTGTCCAATAACGGCGGGTAACCCCATCCGTACACTCAAATGACCGGCAATCGCGGTCACAATTAAAATTAAACTTAATGTTCCAATATAGCCCATAGTGCCTCCTAAAAAAAAGAACACACCAAGAAACAACTGCCCAACCCAAAAGCAGTTCGAATTCTTGAAGTGTTCTTCAACCGAATGTAACTATTCAATGAAACTAAGTATAGCATATTTTCATGACCATCGTGGCGACCATTTCCTAATTAGTCAGTTTAGATGGGCAACTTAGCTTTCAAGCAAGCCGGCTTCAAGTTAATCACCTCGCGACGACCACAACGCTAAATATTTTATCCTAAGCTCACCAAAAAGACGCTATAATAGCACTATACCTCGGTAAAGGGATGATCATGTGTCACACATTGTTGATTTTCGACAACGCTTTATTTTTCTCGTTTTTTCCATTTTATTAAACTCGGCCGCTAATGCGTTAACGATTGCGACTAACTTGGGCAGCGCCGTTTGGACCGGTTCAAGTGTGAATCTGTCTGACTGGATTCACATTTCATTGGGCACCACCTTGCTCTTATACGGGCTCGCCGTCACCCTTTTAAACCAACTCATGCTTGGTCATTTTGATCAGCGCCGGTTTATTTCTAATCTACTTTATATTCTACCGTTTAGTTATCTAGTTGAATTCATTGGTTACTTTTGGCGTTGGTTAGGGGTGCCAAGTTTCGCTTGGCCACTGCGCCTAGTCCTTAATCTCTGTGGCTTATTAGGCGTTGCCATGGCCGTCTCTATCTATCAACGCTGCAACCTCATCCAACATCCCAATGATGACCTTTCTTATATTTTACGGTTTCGTTTCTTACATGGCTCCGCAATTATTGCCCAATGGACCAGTTATTTGCCGCCATTGACGATTACAGTGGTAGCCTTTTTAGCCACTGGTCAATTACGCGCAATCGGCATTGGGACGCTCTTTGCCCTAACCGCTCAGGGCGCTATCATGGGCTGGTCTGATACGCACGTCTTCCCCGGTCTCAAACACCATGTGGACGTTCCCACGGCAACGCCCCATCATCCCGCCTAACATTGACAAAATTAGCCGTTAACCGGGATAATGGATTTATTCTTAATTATTGGATGGCAATTATATGAATCTTACACAACTAACAAGTCAAATCGGCTTAATGTTTATTTTGATGTTGATTGGCTTAATGGCTAACAAGCTAGGTTTTATGCACGGTCAAACATCGACCGATTTAACCAATATCTTACTGTACATCGTTTCACCTTGTCTGATTATCAAGGCCTTTGAACAACCATTTTCGGTGAATCGTCTCCAAACGCTAGGCCGCGTAATTGTGGGCATTATCCTGATTTACGGGTTAATGATTCTGATTACGCAACTGGTTTTTAAACCTGTTAAGGACCTCAATTTACAGCGTACCATGCGTTACGGCGCCGTTTATTCAAACGCTGGTTTTATGGGGATTCCCTTAACCAGCGCCCTTTTTGGGAGTACTGGCGTCTTTTTTGCCGTCGCTTCATTAGCCGCTTTTAATATCTTTAGTTGGACTCACGGGATTACCTTATTCACCGGTAAACAGGGCAACCGGCGCGACAACTTTAAACAAATTATTTTGAATCCAAATATTATTGCCATTATGCTCGGCTTGATTTTATTCGTGACTGCGGTTCCCTTACCGAATTTGATTAACCGGACGATTACCACTGTCAGTTCGGTTAATACCCCGCTGTCCATGATTGTGATTGGTAATAGTCTGGCGGCCGTCCGTTTCAATCGGCAAACCCTTGATAAACGCTTAGGTTGGGTTTTATTGTTACGCAACTTTATCTTTCCCTATCTCACGATGGTCGTTTTGGAACTCATGGGGATTACTGGCGTTCCACTCTACACAACCGTCTTAATGGCCGCTTGTCCCGTTGCCGGCATCGTGGTCTTATTTACCTTAAAAGTCCATGGACAACCAGGACCAGCTGTCACGTTAATGAGTCTCTCAACTTTATTAAGTGTCGTCAGCATTCCGCTGGTATTCAGTCTAGTTCAACTCTAAATTTTGCGTCGACTCAAACTCGCTGTCAGTGTTTTACTGCTGACGGCGAGTTTTTTTGCCATACTTTTTTACGTTCTCTGGTGACAAACCGTCGACCTAAGCCCAACAATGGGAGGCCTTTACCTAAAGTGCTATACTTATTAGTTATGTGTGTTATTAAATATATTATTTTGAAAGGACTGTTTTTAACTCATGTCAACCGCCAATTCAGATTTGCCATTAGATGCCAACGGCCGCCCCTATCACCGTACTTGGCTCGTATTAACTTTGCTTGTCGGCACTTTTAGTACTTTTATTACCCAGACCTTACTCACAACGGCTTTTCCAACTTTAATGGCTTATTTTCATATTTCAGCCAATGCCGTTCAATGGTTAACCACTGGTTTCATGTTAATTATGGGAATCATGATTCCCGTCAGTGCCTGGATGTTAACTCGAATTAATTCGAAGATTCTCTACTTAGCGGCCATGATTATCTTCGGTTTAGGTACCTTACTCGCTTATTTTTCAGTTAACTTTCAGATGTTACTCGTTGCCCGCATGATTCAAGCAATGGGGGTCGGAATTTCAGCCCCGGTCTTCCAAACCATTATGTCTTCCGTCTACCCACCGGAAAAACGTGGCGCTGCTATGGGAACTGCCGGCATCGTCATTGGGCTAGCCCCGGCCATCGGTCCCACCTTATCTGGTTGGATTATTGATAACCACTCTTGGCGGGCCTTGTTTTTGTTCATCATGCCCATTAACTTAGCCGTCATTGTTATTTCATTATTTACTTTACGCAAAGTTTTACCGACCTCTAAGCAACCCATTGATTGGTGGTCCGTTTTGATTTCTACCATCGGTTTCGGGAGCATGCTATATGGATTTTCTTCCGTTGGTGAAAGTGGCTGGGGCGATCCAGTCGTATTAGTGACCTTAATCATCGGGATTATTTTTATCATTTTATTTGTTTGGCGCCAATTACATATGGATCAGCCATTATTGGAACTGCGCGTGTTTAAAATCCCCGCCTTTACCCTTTCTGCCGTTTTAACGGCCTTGTCTTACATGGCAATGATGGGGGTTGAAATGATTTTACCGTTGTATATTCAAACTGTTTTAGGCCGTTCACCAATGGATTCCGGACTAATTTTGTTGCCAGGCGCCATTATGATGGCATTATGAGCCCCATCACTGGTCGAATCTTCGATCATATTGGTGCTCGCCGCCTTGCAATGACCGGGATGTTACTTTTAACGATTGGGACGGCCTTCTTCTTATCGATTAGTGCAACGACGCCCATTCTCTGGATTATTGTGGTCTACGCCATCCGGATGTTTGGCTTGACGATGGTCACAATGCCAGTCACTACAACTGGGATTAACGCCCTACCATTTAATCTGATTGCCCATGGAACAGCCGCCAACAATACGTTACGGCAAGTCGCTGCTTCAATGGGAACCGCCGTTTTAATTAGTGTCTATTCAAGTGTGGCCAAGTGGCAAATGCCAAGCCAACACTTACTCACAACGGCACCGTTAAAATACAAATCAGCGGCCGTCACCGCCACCTTATCTGGCTATCATATGGCTTTCGTTGTTTCATTAGTCTTTTGTGCCCTTGGCTTTGGCCTCACCTTCTTCTTAAAGTCCGGCCATCATTCCGTATCAGTTAAAAAGGAGGATCAAGCGGCATGATTATCATTGGCTTAATTTTATTTGTCTTTATCTTTTCCGGCTTGATGATTTTTAGGCCCAATAGTCTGGGTCGTACAATTGGGATTACCCTCAGCTTTCTGATTATTGCCGGTAGTTTGATTGCCTTAATCCTAAATGACAATTACCACTGGGGCATGGTTAAAGTCAAAACAACTCAAACTGTTACTTTAAAACCGCTCCGTACTAAGCGTCTTGCGGTTGGCATTCACCAGCTCGGCCATGGTTCCGAACGTGTCCTAGTTTATCGGACCACGTTAAAGCCCAACCAAATTCAAACCACCACCACTAATGCGACGACCACGCTAACAACCGGGGCCACGCCGCACGTTCAAATTGCCACAACGCGTTGGCAGTATCGTAACGCTTGGACACGTCATTTATTTGAACTTGGTAAATCAAAACAGCCATTAGCCAGCAAGCAGTATACGTTTAACTTGCCGACCAATTGGCACTCATTTACCTTGACTAACACTAAATAACTAAGAACCAGATCCCAAAAGTTGGGGCATTTGTGAACATTAATCTAAAATCGGCGGTCATTCTGTTCTTGGGAATGACCGCCGATTTTAAGCTAAGCAGATTGAGATTAGTCATTTTGTCTCAATCTCTTTTTTGATGCTGGATGAATTATCAAAAAAATCTCGGTGGCCGCACACTTTTAATTGACCAACACACTTTCAATTATGTATGCTTACTATTGACTTAGTCGCATGGTGACTCAGCTACCGATTAAACCTGAACAGGCTACTAAGTTGCTGCAGTGAAATGGCTTGATTGAAAACTTCTTAAAATTCAATTTTCAGACTTAGACGGAGGGTTAGTTGTGAAAAAAGACGTGGTAATTTATCCAACAATTTTTAGTAAAGACGGTGACAATATCTTTGTACGTGTTCCAGATTTAAAAAATGGCTTTACTCAAGGAAACAATATCATTGATGCGGTTACTATGAGTGAAGACTTAATTGGAAATTTACTAGAAAATCAAACAAGTTATCCAGAACCATCAGATATTGATCCGGCATCTCTAAAAACCGATGAGAAATTAGTTTACATTACTGTGGATTTAAATGCTTTTCGTAGAGAATTTTCACAGACCGTTCAGAAGAGCATTTCTATTCCTGTGTATCTAAATGACATGGCTAAAAGTCAAAAGCTAGACCTTTCTCAGGTCTTAACAAATGCACTAAAGACTAAACTAGAGGCTTAATTTCATTAAAAAACCAACATAACTTTGTGCCGGCTCATTTAAATAACCTACGCTTTAATCAAGCTTAGGCTATCAATTGGTAGTACGGCAGATAAGTTCAGTCGTCAAAATCAGCTTGAACAACGGCATTATTGGCATACTGGGTCATAACCGTAGTATCCTTAAGACACAAAAAAGACTAGTGCTATAACACTAGTCCGATGCCAACCGTTTCAAAGGCGATGGCCTATTTACAAAACGATATTATTGTCGCCCTGCAACCTTCAAAGTTAAGCAGGGCGGCTTTTTTGTTGTGCTTGTTGCGCTCATTTAGCACTAAACCTTAGTGTCGCAATAATAAGCTAATTAAAATCAAAGCACTCACAACCTGTAATGTTCCAACCCCTAGTCCATAAAGTGCTAATCGTTTACCCGCCTTCAAGAAATTCATCAAGTTCAAGCGTAAACCAATCGCAGCTAGCGCAATGATTTCAAACCAACTACTAATCGTATGCGCCGTTACTGCAATAACAGTAGGTAACGTTATCAAACTGTTAATACCACACAGAATCAGGAAACCAGCAACATACCATGGCAGCCAATGCCCGTTACCATTTCCACTCACCACCGCATCCGTCGCAACGGTCTTGGCTAATGAACGCTGATGTAGCCGACCAAAAATCAAGACGACCACAACCAGCATCATAATCCGCATAATCTTAAAAATCGTTGCAAACTGCACAGTCGCTTGATTAATCATACTAGCTGAAGCCACGACTTGTCCTACCGATTGTAAAGTTCCCCCGATCAGGGCCCCTTTTAGAATCACTTGGCTACCAAAAACACTCAGTCCCAACCATGGCAACGTTAGCATTAGGACCGTTCCCATCAAGTTAACTAACGTAATTACAGTCCCTTTTGCCTCATCATCCGCCTCAATTACTGGTGCAATCGACGCAATCGCTGATGACCCACAAACGGCATTCCCACCAGCCATCAATAGTCGGATGGATTGATTAAACCCTAGCTTTTGGCCTAACCATAACGCCCCGATAATCGTAATCGTCATTTGTAACACAATGAAACCGACACCCCAACCACCCACTCGCCCGATAGTTTGCACCGTCATCGTTGCGCCCAACAACATCACTGAATATTCGAGTAATTTACTTTCTGAAAACTTAGTTCCTGGTGCTAATTGTGGCTGCCGTAAAAAGGTATTCCCACCAACAATCCCTAATAAAATCGCAATCGTAGCGGCCCCTAATGCCGGTACGACTTGTGCTAATAACTGACTAATAATGGCAATTCCTAAACTGGTCACCAATCCCGGCAAAATAGCTTTAATTCTCAATCCTTTCAACCCCTGTCCCTTTTAATAAGTCTAAGTATACGGAATTGATTTACATTTGAGAAATAAATTATTATGATAGTTACTATTAAGATTATTAATAATAAGGAGCGCGGCAATGTTAAAACAACTACAGACCTTCAAAACCGTTTTTGAAACCCGTAACTTTTCTCAAGCAGCCGCTCAATTATTCATTTCACAACCCACCGTCTCAACACAGATCAAACAGTTAGAAACTGAATTAGACACCGTCCTATTCACGCGCAACGGTCGCCAAGAAATCAGTCCAACCACTAGTGGCAGCTTGCTTTACCGCCAAGCCCAGAAATTATTAGAGACCTGGTCAGCTACAAAAACTGCCGTTCAAGCCACCGGGCCGCTAACCAAGATCACGGCCCGGATTGGGGCTTCTCATACCACGGCTAGCTTAGTCATGCCCAGCTTACTGCAAGCACTTGCACCATTAAGTGACCAATTCGATTTTGAAGTCACCTTAGCTAACTCCGCCGAAATTTTAACGCAAATGTCACAACATCAATTAGACTTTGGTCTCGTTGAAAAACCGCTGGTAACCGATCAACTCAATCGGCTGGCCTTTGGTCAAGACAAGCTCGTCCATGCGGGGCACTTTGACAGTCCAATATGGCTCTTACGCGAGCCTAATTCTGGTGTCCGCCATTACACGAACGCCTTTTTAAAGGCGCAGAATATCCAACCTGCGCAAACCATGATTATTCATAGTAACCAGTTAATCGCTGATTTGCTGGCACAAGGCGTTGGTCAGTCGATTATTTCGCAACAAGTGCTAGCGGCCAACGTCCCGTTACGCCCGTTAAGCCAAAACTATCAACGGCGATTCTATCTCTTGACCCCGGCCGCAATCCGGCCCCAACTAAAGCCCGCCCAGTCAGTCATTACGACTTGCTTGCAGCAGTGGTCTTAACCTGAAAACGGCAGTCATTCTCAAATTTAGAATGACTGCCGTTTTCAATTTTTGAAATTAGGCGAGGAAACACGTTCTTTTAAGGACGTGATGAATCGCTTTTTAGTTTGTAAGTAGCGTCTATTTAATAGAAATCGGTTCAAAATGCGGATTTAGTATTGAACAGATGGAAATTAGTCACGACGATTATAGCCACTTATTAGTTAGGGTACCGCCAAAGTTATTGGTATCACTAACCAGCGAGCCGCTGCTAAATATAGCGATGACCAACGAATAGAAGAGGTGCTTATAGATGACGCTGCGGGCGATTAAAACCAGGATCTATCCCCAAATTGACCAACAAGCCAAAATTATTAACAACTTTGGCTGCTGTCGTTTCGTCTGGAACCAGTTATTAAGTATGCAGCTTGAGCGGCATAACAACGGTGGATCCTACGTCAATGAATTTGGCATGAATTATCTGATCAAGTGTCTCAAACAGGAATACCCGTTTCTCAAGCAAGCGGAATCAACCAGTCTTTTACACGTTAGCCGTGATTTACATCATGCTTTTCAGAAGTTATTTAAGGAGCATGTCGGTTTTCCGAAGTTCAAATCACGTAAGTTCCCCAAACAGAGCTATCAATCTAATGCCGTAAATCACAACGTTATTCAGATCAATCAATATCAAATCAAATTGCCAAAATTAGGCCGTATCGCCTTTAAATCCGGCCGACAACTCACTGGTAAAATCAAGAATGTCACAATCCGACTATCCGCTACCGGCAAATATTACGCCATTGTGTTAGTCGATAATGACGTGCAAAAACTTCCTAAAACTAAGCAAGCGGTGGGAATTGATATGGGGGTGGCGGATTTAATGATTACCAGTGATGGTGTCAAATATCCGACTATTCGCTTTGATAAGGCCTTATCGCAGAAAAAACACTATTGGGAAAAACGGTTAGCCCGTCGAAGACTACAAGCTCAAAAAGAAGTTGCGTGGGATAAACATAATCAAGTCTTAGAACCACGTGAACTGAATGACTTCAGTAATTATCGTAAGGCGCGTCTCATGGTTGCCAAATATAACGAAAAAATCGCTAACCAGCGAAATAACTATTTGCATCAGCTTACCAAGAGACTAGTAACATTGTACGATGTGATTAAAATTGAAGATTTGAAAACCAAAAATCTTCTCAGCAATCATCGGCTCGCTCGAGCAATTGCCAATCAAGCTTGGCGGGAACTACGCACTCAGCTTGAATATAAATGTGCTTGGTATGGTAAACAGCTGGTCACTGTGAACCCTAGAAAAACTAGCCAAATTTGTGCTGACTGTGGTTACGATGACGGTAAGCATGGGCTAGCTATCCGGCAATGGACATGTCCAAAATGTGGCGTTAACCATGATCGTGACATTAACGCCGCTAAGAACATATTGAATGCTTAAAGAAAAGAAAAGACTAACTAGGCTCGGAACGAGCCGTGATAAATAGCTGTAACCGCTGTGCATAGTGCTCGCACTATTGTGTAAGTTGGCAGTGTTCTCAGAAGCGCGGTCATTCATGGCCGAGTAGTTCACGTGAAACTAACTCACTTTGTGGCTGACTTAAACATGGCCTTATTTGAGTAACGCCTGCCACTGCGCCCAAACCGTCGCATCGCTATACTGCTGACTACTGTGATAAGCGCCTTTACTTAAACGTTGCTGCCGCTTGGGGTTCTCTAACGTTTTAATAAGCGCCGACGCTAATTGCGCAACATCACCGTCTTCAACTAAATAACCATTTTTACCGGCTTTGATAATATCTCGCGGACCATAGTTAATATCATAGGCAACCACGGGCAAGCCATGGCTCAACGCTTCAACTATTGATAGTGGCTGTGTATCGCTAGCCCCCGTATACACGGCGGCTCCCGCCTGATCATACACCGCCGTTAAGTCGGGCTGATAGCCCGCAAAAGTGACGACCTGAGCGAGCTGTTGTTGCTCGACTTGCACTTTCAAGTCCGCCAAGGCACTGCCGTAACCATGAATAACCAAGGTCGCATCCGCCAGCACTTGGTGCACCCGGGCAAAGGCCGTTATTAACTGATCAACCTGCCGTTCTGGATCTAGGCGACCTGTATAAACCAGCTGATGTGCTTGGCGTGCGGCCATTGTAATGGCCGGGCGCGTGGCTTGTTCCACCGAAACCACTGCTGCTGAAATCGTATAAATCGGTCGACTAGGTTGCCCGCCTAACCACCGCGTTAAGTCAGCTCGTTGCTGATCAGTACTCGTAATCAAGCCATCTAACGCCGTTAAATGCTCATGAATTCCATAAACATAGGCATTATTTAAGTTAGCGAAGACTTGATCTTTAGGATCAACAGTATGCGGTGTCGGTAGCCATAAATACTTACGAGCGGGGGTTTGCATATTGATCACCGGCCATTGTGCTGCCAGTGGTCGATCGGCAATAAAGGTATTATTGGTCCCATTTTGCCGATTAAGTTCATCTAAAAAGAACCGATACCAAGCCTGCTCACCATTAAAATAATAATCTTGACCTTGGTAGTCGATCAGCTTACACAATGAGACCTCATTCACACCAGCCGCATTATGCGCATAATATTGTTCCGCAAAACGTGTTTGATCGGGTCGATAAAAAATCGCGGTCACCGGTTCTTGATTCGGCGCGTAAAAAGTATCGCACGCTTTAAATCCCCGTTCATCATAATCAGTCCGCTGAGCCAAATTGCCAAAAGTATCAAAGAGTTCGACAAAATAAACGTGACCAACCGTGCCCGGTACAAAATGGACTTTCGCAACTAAGCGATCACCATCAACGACCTGACTAACATTCGGACTTGGTTGCACATTATAATCCCGTGGAAAATCTAAATCTTCTAGCTTAAGTACTTGGGCTGGATACGTGGTGGTCTGTCGAAAGAAATCAAATAAGTTAACCATTTGATCATCAGCGAGCTTAAAGCGCCGCATATTTTGATGTAATAACCCATCAAAGTGGCGGGTCACTAATTTAGCTGGCATCTGATGTTGTTTGAATAATTGCAAGCGTTTAAATTCGGCATGTTCAACCCCAGAATTTAACGCCATCAAATATTGATTGACAAAAAAGATCATTTTGACGCCTCCTGATTCGGTTGATAGAAAGCCTGCGCTGCTTGCATCAGTGGTTGCCATTGTTGCCAAACCACATCCGGACTATAACGCTTCGCATCAATATAAGCTTGCTGACTAAACGCCTGCATTTTAGCGGGATCTTGCAAAAGCTTGATCATCGCCGTCGCCAAAGCCTCAATATCATTAACCGGCACCAACTGGCCATCAACCCCATCACGAATAATATCGCGGGGACCATACTTCACGTCATACGCAATCTGCGGTAGACCGTGGGATTGCCCTTCCAATAAAGCCAAGGCGAACCCTTCCGCGCGTGAGGTTAACATCGCCAATTGCGCTTGATCGTACACCGCCGCTAGATTAGCCGTGTAATCATTAAACTTAACGACCGCTGTCAACTTTAACTTCGCTACTAATTGTCGCAGTTGCTTCCCAGTATCGCCGTTGGCATAGCCCCAAAAATCAAGAGTTGCTTCGGGTAGTGCTGCATGCACTGTTTTAAAAGCTTCAATAACATGGCGCTGTTGTTTTTCTTCGGATAGCCGCGCCACAAAAATAACTTTACCAGGAATTCGACTCGCCCACTTAGGCTGCGGTGCAGCCAAAGTTTTCGGTGACACAATGCCAACTGGAATCGTATAAACTGGCGGCTGGGTCCCATATCGCGCTGTAAAATCTTCGGTTTGCTGGGGGGTGGCCGCAATGACCCCATTCCAAGCCGCTAAGTTATTTAAGGCATAGGCATAGTTATAATTCAGTGTCGCTGTTTTGGGATGGGCTGGATCATTCAAATGATTACTGTGTAAATGCATGACTTTAAACGCCTTAGTCCGCATCCGGAGGGCCGAATAGGCGAGCTCATACGTCCGATCAATAATAAAGACGGACTTGGGGTTTTGCCGATTGAGTTCATCTAAAAAGAACCGGGTCATCGCCTGCTCACCCGTAAAAGACCAATCTTGACCGTGATAGTTAATGAAGCGATATAACGAATTCTGCGTTTCATTTTGTCGATTAGGTAAATGGAACGTCTGATAAACGACCTGCCCGGTTGGATCAAAAACCTGTTCACTAGCCACCTGACCGTCAAACGTATAAAACTGTTCTAATCCCTTAAACCCGCGGGTATCATACCAATCAGTTTTCACGAGCTTTCCATTGACATCAAAAAATTGCACATTATTAACTTGTTGATAATCTGGAGCAAAGGTGTGGACACGCATTAATAGTTGATTCTGTTGATAGACTTGATAATGGTGCCCATCTGGTTGCACTCGCAAGGTGGCGGCCAGATGTAAATCATCAATCGTCAATTTAACTGGTTTAAACGCTGTTGACTTTTGGATAAAATCAAACAAATTAATTTGATTCTTTTCCGCAATGCCAGCACGTTTTAACGTCTGATGTAAATTTAAGGCAAAGAATCGCGTGACCAGTTGCGCTGGAACTTGATGTTGATTAAATAGTGCTAGCCGCTTCATTTCAGCATGTTCAATGCCGGATTTTTTAGGATTAATACTGGTATTCACAAAATAATACATATGTTCGCTCCCTCATTGAAACATAATCGTTAGCGTTGTCGATTATAGCAAACTTCACTCGTTTTTTAGCCGCTAACGAACTGATTTAACCTTTTTCTAGCTTTCATCACTGACTATTAACTAAGTTAAGCCTTTTAACCAGCAGTTGATAATCATTCTAGACGAAAATGTTATCAAAGTTTGACGAAATTGTTAAGATATTACAATACGTTACAATTAGCAGCCTATATTACAAAAACCGGCCAAACTGTAACTTGCCATTTATTGTGCTGCAACACTCACCGGCTATACTAGGCACTGTTGTTAATTAACGAGCGCTTCACAAAGCTCAGTTATCTATCGAGAATGATTAGTTATCCAATCAACCAAATACAGGAGTGAATTAATTTAATGAAAATCAAAAGTCTATTATTATCATCCGTTGCTGCCACTGGTTTGTTTGCCATTGGAACGACCATCGCTAACGCCGATACTGTCACAGTTAAATCCGGTGACACGGTCAGCGCCATTGCTGCTTCACACAAAACGACCATCGCAGCGATTAAAAAAGCTAACGATTTAAAAAATGTTAATTTAATTTTTATTGGTGATAAATTAGAAGTTAACGGTACAGCAATGACGGTCCATGCCACGGTTCCTGCAACCAGTGCGGCTAGTCAAAGTACCAGCACCGCTAGTTCAGCTAGCCAAAGTAGCGCAACTAGTGCCAGCTCAGTTGCAACTTCAACGGCCACTAGTGCGGCTAGTCAAAGCACCAGCACCGCTAGTTCAGCTAGCTCAAGTCAAGCTTCAGTTGCTTCAAGTACTAGCTCAAGCTCAGCTAGTCAAACTAGTGCCAGCTCAGCTTCATCTTCAACGGCCACTAGTGCCAGTTCAGTTGCAACTTCAAGTGCGGCGCAAAGCAGTGCCAGTCAAGCTTCAACGACTTTAAGAACTACTGCTAGCTCAGCTGCTAGTCAAAGTACAACAACTAGCACCACCGCAACGGCAACTTCTGCTTCAACGACTAACGTTAGCACCACCACAGCAACGACTTCTGATTCAGCTGCCAAAGCTTGGATTGCCAACAAAGAATCTGGTGGTTCATACACCGCTTCTAACGGTAACTACTATGGTAAGTATCAATTAAGTAAGTCATTATTAAACGGCGACTTATCTGCTGCTAACCAAGAATCCGTTGCTAATGCTTATGTTAGCTCACGTTATGGGTCATGGAGTGCTGCTAAGACATTCTGGTTATCTAACGGTTACTACTAAACCAAAATTCACTTTAATGATTAAAGTAACAGGTTCACAACTTCGGTTGCGGACCTGTTTTTGTTTGCAACCGAAATTGGCGCGGTGTTTGCTGAAATGCCTTTTTGAACGTCGTACTAAAATACGCAGCGGATTGAAACCCACAGGCTTGGGCCACAGCACTAATGGGTAACGGCGAGGTCATCAATAAGCGGCGCGCCTGTTGTAGCCGGATTTGCTGCAAGTAAGCCAGCGGCGTCTGCCCAGTTTGTTGCCGATAGACATGATGCAAATAATCGGGCGCCCCATGTGCGCGTTTGGCTAATTCAGTTAAGGTCAGCGGTTCCGCATAATGGTGCGCCATAATTCGATTAATGGTGATCACCCAGTCGGCCGCCGAAACCACGCGCCCGGTTGGTCGACAACGCTTACAGGGTCGAAAGCCGGCTTGACTGGCCGCTGCCGTCGTTTTAAACACTTGTACATGTTCCCGTTTCGGTAAGCGTGAGGGACAACTTGGTCGACAAAAGATGCCCGTACTCGTGACACCATAGTAAAAGTCGCCGTCTTTAGTGACATCGTTAGTTTGAATCGCCTGCCATCGAGCTGCTGTTAACCGTAGCATTTTAATCAACTCCCTTAGGCCTTAATTATACCGGTTATCCGGCCAAATAATCACGTTTAGGCAGATTAAAAAGCAAGATAACGAAACTTTTTTGGCGTGACTTCTGCTATACTGACGCTACGTTATCAAAATCAGGAGGCTCTACCATGCAATTAACGCTAACTGTCGCAACCATTACGTCACACCACTACCTAGTTGGCAGTACCCCCATTGGCGTTGCCTTCATCGGTCGCGCCGATGGTCCTGCCAATGAATGGCAAACTTTCTTTCCGGCTGCCACAGCCCGAGTTGTGCCAACCGCCAATCAAGCAGCAATCCGGGCCCTAACGGCTTACTTAACTGGTAAACAGACCACCTTTACTTGTCCCTTAGATGTTAGCTACGGCACCCCTTTTCAACAGCAAGTCTGGCAAGCGCTGCGCACCATTCCTTATGGTCAGACTTGGAGCTACACCCAACTTGCACATAGCTTAAACCGCCCCACCGCCGTCCGGGCCATTGCCTCAGCGGTTGGGCGTAACCCGTTGCTAATCTTTGTGCCTTGTCACCGAGTCATTCGCCAAGACGGTCAACTTGGTGGTTACCGTGGTGGCTTACCCATGAAACGCGCCTTATTAGCCTTAGAAAAAAGACCGTCTTGATTCTAATTGCAACCCGTTATAAACTATGCCATGATTAATGTATTCAAACTTATTGGGGGCAACAGCATGCTATCGGTCGCACATATTAGTAAGCAGTTCGGTACCGTTAAGGCCTTAACCGACGTTTCATTTACAGTTCATGACGGGGAAATCATGGGCTTAATTGGACAAAATGGCGCTGGTAAATCAACTACTTTTCATAGTATCTTAAACTTTCTCAAATTTGACGGTCAAATTACTTGGAATGGACGGCCGTTAAATACCAGTGACTATGATCACATCGGTTATTTACCAGAAGAACGGAGTCTGATGCCCAAGCTAACAATTACTCAGCAACTGGTTTATTTGGCACGCTTAAAAAGCCAACCTGCTAAAGTGACCAAAGCCCAAATTGCCCCTTGGATGACCCGGTTTGCCGTTAAAGGGCAGCCAACTGATAAAATTAGTCGGCTCTCCAAAGGTAATCAACAGAAAGTCCAATTAATCAGTACCTTGATTCATAATCCCCAGTTAATTATTCTCGATGAACCCTTTAGTGGCTTAGATCCAGTTAATGCCGACTTATTAAAACAAGCCATCATTACGGCCAAGCAAAACGGCGCCACTATTATTTTCTCCAGTCATGACATGACCAACGTCGAGGAAATCTGTGATACCTTAGTCATGTTGCGTGACGGACAAGTCGTTTTAAAGGGCTCGGTTGCTGCAATCCGCAATCAATTCGGTCGGACGCGGTTATTTGTCACCACAGATTGGTCCGCAACCCAATTAGCCACCCTAACTGGTGTTGACACTGTTACTCCCTTAACGCCTGGGCGTTACCGGCTACAATTAGCAAGCGCAGCCGCTGGACCGGCTATTTTTGACGCCCTGACTGCCGGCCATTATATGCCGGAATTCAGTCAGCAACCACCAACACTAGATGAAATTTTCCGAACAGAAGCAGGCGAGGTCACTCATGAATAAAACTTGGATTGTCACCAGTGAAACTTTTCTCCGCCAAACCAAATCGTGGAGTTTTTTAATGTTAATTTTGATGCCGTTCTTATTTATGGGCCTAACCTTTGGGATTACCTACGTTTCGGCACCTAATCGTGGTAGTCACGAAATTGCCGTCATCAGTTCAAATCCAACGCTTCGGACGGCTCTTTTAAAAACTAATCAAGTCACGACAACGGCCCATTACGCCACCATTAAAGCCGCTCAAACGGCCACTTATAAAAATGACATCAGTGGTTATCTCGTATTGCAACAAACTGCTCAACACCAATTAGTCGCCACTTTTCACGGTCCGAGCGCCTTAGCCAGTTCCAATCAGGCGCAACTGCAACGTTGGTTAAGCAGGCAACAAGCCCTTTTGAATCAACAACAGGCGCACTTAACCACCCAACAAAGGCGAGCTTTAGCACTGCAACCACAATTGAAACAGCATCTTCAAAAAAAGACGGCCGCTGACAAGACCGCCAAAACAATTTCATTTTATCTCTTAGTGTTCTTTGTTTACTTAATTTTGACAACCTATTCGTCAATTACGGCTCAAGAAATTGCGGCTGAAAAAGGCACTAAAATCATGGAAGTCATTTTTTCAAGTACCACCCCCCGACGCTACTTTAATGGCAAAGTCTATGGCGTTTTATTGATGATTTTGACGCAACTACTGGTCTATCTCATTGGTGGGGCTGTCATCTTACAACTTGTGCCCCACAGCCCACTGCTCGCCACTTGG
This sequence comes from Lactobacillus sp. CBA3606, assembly GCF_002970935.1. Taxonomy (NCBI): domain Bacteria; kingdom Bacillati; phylum Bacillota; class Bacilli; order Lactobacillales; family Lactobacillaceae; genus Lactiplantibacillus; species Lactiplantibacillus kimchii. Next base: position 1,180,151 of record NZ_CP027194.1, read on the forward strand.
TGGACACAATATGCGCCAATTATCACGCAAGTCCTGCATAATCTACTCTCCATCAACTTGATTTTTGCACTCGCTGCGGTGCTCTTATATACTGTAGTTTCAGCTTTTTGCGGCGCTTTAGTGACCCGTGTTGAAGATGCCGGTAAAGCCTCGCAACCTGTGATCTATCTGAATCTACTCACTTTTTTCACTGCGATGGCTTTTCAAAACAATCCGACCAACCCATTTGTCACCATCTTTTCATACGTTCCCTTTTTCTCATCTTACCTCATGCCGTTACGGCTCATTAATGCGACGGCAACATTACCAGCTGCTAGCTTATCCTTAGCCCTGCTATTGCTAACCGTGATTGGCAGTATGTGGTATATCGGTAAAGTCTACGGTGGCTTGATGCTACAAACGGATGAACTCGGCTTTTGGGGCAATCTAAAACGGGGCTTACATTTAAAATAAACAAAAAACCGAGCCTGGAATTTTTCCAGACTCGGTTTTAGCTATTACTTAGGCTTGCTTGGTTGGATAGATTGTAAATTCACTGACGTTCACTTCAGCAGGTTGATCAACCGCAAAATTGACCACGTTGGCAATGGCTTGCGGACTAATTCCAACTTGTTGGTAAAAGGCTGTCATCCCTTGCTTCGTTTCTGCATCCGTAATCGTATCCAATAACTCCGTATTAATCGCAGCTGGATACAAGGTTGCCGTTCGAATATTGGTGCCTTCTTGGGCACTTTCCATGCGGATAACTTCCATTAAGTTACGTACCGCATACTTTGTCGCCCCATAGACACCAGCGCCAGCAAAGTTTTTAATCCCCGCAACTGATGAGGTCGTAATAATTTGACCATGCTTTTGGGCTGTAAAAATTGGCATTACAGCGGCCACCCCATTCAAGACACCCTTAATATTAATGTCAATCATGGCATCCCATTCATCCGTATGCAAGGCACTAATTGGCGATGACGGCATAATACCAGCATTATTAAAAATCACATCTAGGCCACCGAACTTAGTTTGCGCTAAGTCAACTAAAGCCTGAACTGCCGCTTTATCAGTCACATCGGTCACCTGATAGACCGCTTGCCCACCCGCAGCTTCAATTGCTTGAACAATTGCTTGTAACCGGGCTTCACGTCGTGCGCCCAAGACGACTTTCGCGCCATGTTGCGCTAATAACTTGGCAGTTGCTTCACCGATACCCGATGATGCCCCCGTAATTACGACCACTTTATCTTTAATTGCCATTAATTGACCTCCTTAGTCTTCACCAAAAACTTCTTGTGCTAACCCCATTGCTGACCACGCTTTAGCCCAACCGGCATAAAAAGCCAAATGGGTGATTTCTTCCACAACTTCATCCTTCGTCAAACCATTTTGTTTGCCCATCTGTAAATGTGCTTTTAATTGTGGAAAACTCCCACTAGTCATTAAGCTCGCAATCGTAATCATACTCCGATTGTGCAAACTTAATTCGGATTCCCGGGACCAAACTTCACCAAATAAAACATCATCATTTAAAGCAGCGAACTTAGGGGCAAATTCTCCTAAGTTATCGCGACCTGCTGTTTGTTTTTTCGCCATCGTTATTTCCTCCTTAACCTAATTGGTTGTACGTCGCATCGTCAACTTTTTCTAACCATTCGCTAGTCCCCTTTGTAATTGCAACGTGGGCAAACCAGCTGTCTTTAGTGGCGCCATGCCAATGCTTAACCCCTTCATGAATCGTAACGGCATCACCAGCATGTAATAATTGAGCGGGCTTACCAGCTTCTTGATACCAGCCTTCACCACTCGTGACCAACAAAATCTGGAATCCATCATGATGAATATGCCAGTCATTGCGACACCCTGGTTCAAAAGTCACATTAGCGACGGTCACATCCACATTATCATCGGCAACTGCTAATCCTTGTAAGTAACTTTGCCCAATAAAGTATTGTTGATAGGCGTCGTTCTTTTCACCTAGTCCAAATACACCGCTCTTATCCGTTGTTGTCATTTTTAATTTCCTCCTGAATAGTTGCTTAACTTTTACAATGTCATCAGTATAGAACTTAAAGTACACTTTAAGTCAACCACAAAGTCTAAACTTGTTAAATTAATTTTTCGTGGTATCATCATGCTTAAAGTAACTTGAAGAAAGCAGGCTAATTATGGCAACTGAAATGCTCCTCCACTATTCAATTGGTGATTTTGCCAAAAAAGTTGGCTTAACCGCACCAACTTTACGATATTACGAAAATGAGGGCTTAATTGAACCGCACCGTTTAGCCAACGGGCGGCGTTATTATGAACCGGCAGATATTAACTGGGTCAAATTCTTATTACATCTAAAAGGTACCGGTATGAGTATTAGTGAACTAAAGCAATACGTGATTTGGCGGGCACAAGGCGATGCGACAATTCCACAACGGCGGGCATTACTGCAAAAAGTAAAAAATGACTTTCTAGTTCAGTTTAATGAAGTCCAACATCACTTACAGATTCTAAATGATAAGATTAATTGGTACGAAGAGAAAGAAGCTGGGGTGACGACCGATCACGAAAGCTTTGAAACTTATCTCAACCGGTTCGGTCATCAAGAATAATTGAATACCAAAAATTAAAGTGCTAACTAAGACCTCTGAATTAGGCTTAGTCAGCACTTTTTTAATTAATTCACTGCATTTTACTAAGACTGCCGTATTAAGCGGCTATCCTGACCGTTTATCGTGGCTTTCTAAAAACGCTAACCAGCACCATACTCCCGCCAACAAGCCCGACAATGGCCGCAGCAATGACCGTGATCAATCCAAATATAACCGGATAATCCAAGGTCATGAGTGAAAACCATGCGGTAACGATTGGGATTGGATAGCTCTGACCAATCTCAAACAGGGCCATGAGTAAGAGAACCAACCCGACTATGAACACTAATGCTTTGGTCGTACGACTCATCGCTAGCCACCATCCTTACCGTTTTTTGCGCATACCGAACACCGCTGAAACAATCAAGACTAAAATCACGGCACCTAAGATTGACGGCACTAACGCCATCCCTGCTAATGATGGTCCCCAGGTGCCTAACAATGCTTGGCCAATCCAAGCCCCAACTAATCCAGCAACAATATTCCCAAAAATCCCCGCCGGAACGTCGCGACTCGTAATTGCACCCGCTAATGCGCCAATGATACCACCAACAATTAATGACCATAACCAACCAAACATCGCACTCACCCTTTCTTTTTGAAAGTTAACACTTTCTGAATAACATTATGATAACCATAAGCTATTTTAGTTTCAACCGATTTGCTCATCCACTTACAAATACAAAAAAGTTAGGCACAATGGCTTGTCACCACTGCCCCTAACTTTTTGTGTTTACTTGATTTAATCCTTTTTGAAGACTAACCATTTAGACAAGAAATAATTAGCGACAAGGGCAATCCCATGGCCGATAATTTTAGTCATGGTGCCATTGACACCCATCAGTGAAATCCCGATCCATAAAATCAAGGCTTCAATGAAGTAAGTCGCCACCCGGGTACCATAAAAGGTTGCCACTTCCTTAGTCAAACTAACCGTTTTGTGTTGGAACACAAACATTTTATTCACGATGAATGAGAATAAAACACTCAAAAACCAATCAATTAAGTTCGCAAGTTGGTATTCAATCCCAAACATATGATAGAGCACGTAGAATAACACCACGTTAAAGACAACTGTAATAACGCCCCAGAGCGCATAGAGTTGTAGCTCATTATTAGCTTTTTCTTCAACAGCTTCGAGTTCCTCTTCAAACTCGGCTTCGGTATGAGGTGCGTGTTTTAAATCTTTATCTGCCATCGCTGATTCTACCTCTCATTACTGTAATAGTTTCGTGATTAATTGTTCGTATAACTTAATGAACCGTTGATACATATCTAAATCAACATATTCATTCACTTGATGCGCAGTAATGTTACCAGGTCCAAAGACGATGATTTCCATTGCAGGGTTTTTAACAATATATGACGAAGCATCCGTACCACCGGGCGCGCCGAAGTAAGGTAACGCTTGGGTCAAGACGGCTTCACCAATTTGTTTAGCAACCTGAACTAGGGTCGCATTTTCAGGCGTATGCACTGGATAGAAACTGCTTTGAATCTCTAAGGTTAACGCCGCCCCGTGTTGATTACAATCCGCAATAATTTGTTCCAACTTCGCAATAATCTTATCGTTACGCAACTCTGGAATCGTCCGGACTTTCATTGATAACTCAGCACTGGCGGGCACCGTGTTGATCTGCTCGCCACCCTTAATTAAGGTAACCACTGGAATCGTCGCACCTAAGACCGGATTAACCACCGTCTTAAAGCGATCAAAATAAGCCTGTTGTTCTTGATAGAACGTCATTAACATCTCAATCGCATTCTTACCAATCGTTGGCATCGAGCTATGGGCAGCTACCCCTTTAGCATGCACGGTATAAGTAAGTGACCCTTTGTGGGCTAATTCAATAAAATGTTGTTCCGTGGTTGGATTAGCCGCCGCCATTTTTGCCGCTGTCGCTGCATCAACACCGAGCATGGCCTGAATCGGTTTTTGACTTAAAAGTCGTTTATCAGCGCCACTTGGTTCGCCCACAATTAAGGTCTGCAAGTCATCTGCATACCCTTGTTCAACTAATTGTTCAGCGCCTAAATGCCCGTTTTCTTCACCAACCGTCGCCATCAGCCGCAAAGTCCCATGCAATGGCACATTAGCTTCTTTTAAGTTAATCATGGCTAAGACCCCCGCCATGAGACCAGCTTTCATATCCGTTACGCCCCGGCCAAACAACTTATTATCTTTAACAACCGCCGACAAAGGACTCCCCGTCCACTTCGACGTGTCCCCTAAGGCAACCGTATCTTCGTGACCATCAAATCCAACTACCGGACCATGGCCGTCACCAATTTCTGCAACTAAACTCGTCCGCTTCGGCCCATAGTCAATTAATTTTGTTGCAATTCCATGTTGATTTAAAAGTTGCGCTAAATAGTCCGCAACTTGTTTTTCATTGCCATTAACCGTGTTCATTTTAACGATTGCGCTTAAGGCTTCGACTGCTTCATTCATGTTGATTCCACCCTATCTAAATTTTAGTTGTCGATAAACTGACACCCACAACTTACTCATTAGTTTGATTACAGCACTTTTTTTACTACCGTGCAAGTCCCTACGTTTAGTTAGCCACCGTTCAAACGCTGGCATCGCTGCTATATCAACCTTACGTCGCATCTCAGTCATTATAAAAAATTCAATTTTTTGCCATTACTTTTTTCGCTAAAACGAGTTGTGTCAACGTAAATTGAATCGATTTAATCTTGATCGGCTAAATAAGCGGCTTTTTGTTGTTGCCAAGCGCTTTGGTCAGCGGCAGTAATTGGGCGGAGAACCCGACAAGGATTGCCCACGGCGACCACATTATCCGGAATCGATTTGGTGACAATCGAACCAGACCCAATCACCACATTATCACCAATCGTGACGCCCGGATTAATCACGACATTGCCGCCAATCCAAACATCATGACCAATCGTAATTGCTCGCCCGTATTCATACTGTTCACGCCGAATCACTGGATCAATTGGATGCCCCGCAGTGTATAACCCGACCCGCGGCCCCATGAAGACATTATCACCAATCGTAATTGGGCCACAATCAACAAAAATGGCATCGTAATTAGCATAAAAGTTCTTACCAATCGTGGTATTGGTCCCGTAATCCGTATGGAACGGCGGTTCAATATAGCCATTGGGACCAATCTTTTTGAATAAGGCAGTTAATAATTCTTGGCGGTAGGCCCCTTCGGCTTCCGTTGTTTGACTATAGATACGGGCCAACCGCTTACCATGACGGCTTTCCTGACTAAGTTGCGGGTCTTGCGCAATATATAACTCGCCCGCTAACATTCGTGCTTTTTGTGATTTCATTTTTATTAGTCCTCCATTACTTAAAGTCCTGACTATCTAAAGTTAACCAGATAATGACAGCGATTACAACTTCAATCCGGTTCATCACATGCCTAATTCACTTAACTTTTAAGTTTTTTTATGCTAAAAAAACCACCACTTCGTATATAATAAGACTTATACACACACTTAAGGGAGTCAAATACTATGAAATCAGTTAAGAATATTATGAGTTGGGTGTTACCAGTCCTAATTGGGTTGGGCTTAGCACTGCTGATTCGACAATTTTGGTTCACGATGGTTCGCGTCGACGGGAGTTCCATGCAACCTAATCTGCAAAACAACGAACGGGTGATTGCCTTTAAAACGAGCCAAGTTAAGGCTGGCGCTGTCGTCGTCTTCAATGCCTACGGACTCGGGGATGATGCCACTAAAAACACTGTTTACGTCAAGCGGGTCATTGGGATGCCTGGCGATACTATTCGTTATTCCAGTACGGGGAAACTTTATGTCAATAACAAGTTGGTCAAACAAACCTATTTAAAGAATACCTATCAACAAACCACAGGCTCCTTTATGGCTAACAAACACAGCCAAGTGACCGGCTGGACCTTAACTAGCTTGAGCCATGATCAAGGCTGGCAGAAGCCTGTCACGACCAATAAAGTCCCCAAAGGTTATTATTTCGTCTTAGGCGATCACCGCAGCGTCTCTAGTGACAGTCGTTACTGGGGGCTCGTTCCTAAGAACAAGATGATTGGGGTCGTCAAGGCTTGGCCTTGGCAGAATCGGCGTCAATATATTAATAGTTATCAACCGTAAAGAATAAACGTGGGGCAACTTTGATGCCCACTACCAAATAATCGCAACAAGAAGTTGATGTTATGACTTCTTGCTGCGATTATTTTTTTGGTTTATTTTGTAAAGATTTACGTTCCGGACTAACCCAAGTTCCCGAACCAAAGCCTAGAATCGTTTTTAGGGCTGGAATAAAGGTCGTCACAACCGTAATCGGATTAATCGCCCAGTAGAACAGCATGTAGAGGGGCGCAAAAATCAAATATTTCAATTTAGCGCCACGATGATCTAATAATAATGCCGCAATCAACTGCATAAAACCCGCAAACAGTTCAAACGTCACGAAAATAAACGACATCATGATTCCATGAAACACCCGTTCAAAATTGCCCGTAACTAAGAAATACCCCATTAGCAGAATAAATAGGACGGTGGTGATCAAAAAGAAAAATGACCAGACAATCGACAAAGTTGAATCAACAAACATTGAAATCTGATACCGCCGTTGAATTGGATGAAACAAAAACTTTTTAATGTTCGTTAACCAGACTTCAGTGCCCCCCTGCGCCCAGCGTTTACGTTGTTTATAGAGATCATGAATCGTTTCTGGAACGTTCATATGGAAGACAATGTTTGGGGCAAAGCGCGGCACGGCGCCGACCATCTGATGGTCCCAAGCAATACTAATATCTTCAGTCGCACGGTTTTGCCGAAAGCCCCCAACATCAATCAAAAAACTCTTTTTATACAACGTATTAGCACCACTGTAGGCATACATGGAATCGTTCACCGATGTTTGGCTACGCTTAATAACGCCCACAATACTCGAAAATTCCACCGTTTGCGATTTTCCTAATAATTTTGTTCGATTTTGAACATCCATATTGGCCGTTACGGCCGACGTATTCATATCACGGTCATGCACAAAGAAGTTCATATACTTCATGAGCGCATCCTTTTCAGGAATCGTATCCGCATCATTACTTAAAATATAATCGCCCTTGGCAAAATACATGCCAATATTAAAAGCATGGGCCTTCCCTTTATTCTTAACGATTTCAACGGTTCGTAACCGGGTATATTTAGCTTGGAGGCGTTGAATAATGGCGCCCGTTTGGTCAGTTGAACCATCATTCATCACTAAAACTTCAAAATTTTGATAGTTCAATTCTTCAAATAAATAAGTAATAGTTTCTTCAATCATGACTTCTTCATTGTGCGCCGGAATCATAATCGTAATCATCGGTTGTACCGCTACTGGAATCGGCGTCCAATTATCATCCCGTTTATTCGTCTTTAGATATCGGTACGACAACGCCCCTGCAAACCAAAAAAAAGACCCCACTACGGGATATAAGCATAAAATCAATAAACAAATATTTAAAATAGTTTGACCCAGGGAGGCTTCAAAAATATGATCAATAAATAGATTGAACATGCCGGACCGACCTCCCTTAATCTAAATCATTAATATCTTGGTCATCATACAAAGCCTGAATCTGATTGGTATCCAGATTTTGTTCCGGTTTAACTTGATAATAACGTGTTTTTTCACGTGATTCAGCGTCACCAAAACGCTCATCCATAAAAGCGGCCAAGGCTTTTTTTCGCTTGTTTTGATTAATTGGATTAAAGGTAGGCCATTGTTCAACCACCCGATTACGCTTCCGATTTTGAATAATCGTCATACTAACGGCAAACAACGCGGTTAATACAAACGAGAATAGCAATAAAATCCCAATAAACTTGATCTCAAAAATACCCTCTTGGTAGGACCAGATTTGGGGAATCCGCCGGTCATATGTCGACCAAAATGAAATAATCGTAATGGTGATGGGAATAATGACCGCCGCCCAGCCGATTAAAGCAACCAAGGTTTGCCAAATTTTTAGGCCCCAATGGCCCTTTTCAAAATAAGCATCGGTATATAGTTGTTGGCGGGCAGCTTCGGTCTGCTTCGTTGATTTTGTTTGTTGCATCAGATACATCTACCTCACGATGACGTTTTAGTGGCCTTCGGATTAATCGGTCGGCCGAACAAATACCCTTGCCGGATATCAATCTTTAATTGCTCCGCTAACTTTTCGTCCGCTTCATCTTCAATCCCCATTAAGATGAGATCGATTTGATTATCTTTAGATAATTTGTTCCAAAACTGTAAGTTAAGGTCCAGCCAGACCGAGGGATCGTCTTTTCGAAAACTACGCATCGAACACTTCAACGAATCCACATCTTTTAATAACCACTCAATACTTTTCAAGTTACTCAGACTGGACCCCACGTTATCAATGCCAAATGACATCCCGTACTGCCGAGCTTCATGAACCCGCCGGCGCAGCAAGGACTTATTAATCCGTTGTGGTTGAAATTGCGGTGTATATTCAATCGCTAACTTCATCGGATCAATCTTAGAAATCGCCCAGCGGACAAAATAATGAAATTCTGGACTTATAATCTGATCGTATTCTAAATTAATGGACAGCGTGATTGGTTCCGTCGGCAACGCCTGAAAGGTATCATCTAATAAAAAAATGACCCGTTGTAAGGGTAATGAATCTAATTTTTTCGGTAACGACCACGACCCATCTGGATCATGTTGCCGTAACAAACATTCATAACCAGAAACATTTCCATGATAATCGACTTGTTTTTGAATGAAATAGCGCAACTCAATCTCATCATTTTCTAGATAATTATTAGAACTCTTACGTGAATACCAATAGTAAACAATGATAGTCACCACAAAAATAATCGCCATCATTAGCGTGATCCATAACAAATATTGTTCTAGTCGCGCTAATGCCATTTCATCAGTCCCTATCGGTTACTAATCATTAGTAGTTAAGCCTGCCAACAATTCATATCAGACTAAAGTATAGGCTTTAGATTAATCCATTTCAACCTAATCGACTCCTATCAGTTAAATCATTATTTATGCTGTTATTACTTATGCATAAAAAAAGCGTTTGGCAGTCGCCCAAACGCTTCACACCATTATTATCAGTTGGTACGCCGGTCTTTCACCCAGAAATAGCCACACACAATCGGACTAAGTGGCACTAGGATTAAGGCCATCAAAATGTTCTTAAAAAAATTAATGAAATCATCCATAAAGTCGCTCTTAGCCTCAACTTGAGGCGTTAGTGCGGTCGGTACCGGCTTAGGTTTCGTCCGCTTAGTGGTAATTGACCACGGCCGCCCTGAATCCTGAATGATTTGATCCTCATCAGGCCGCGTTTCCGGCATCGCTTTAGGGGTCTTCCGCCACACTTTAAAGACCTTCACCCAACGATACTTTACAATTGGAAATAAGATTAACGCACAAATAATGCTATAAATCACTAATGGATTAAATTCCAGCACAATTCGACTGACTTCTTGACGTGCGGTCCCCACCATGATGATGAAAACGGCAATGGCGCCTAAAAACCAACTACTTATTAAATTACCGGCTCGCCACATTGCTAACGCCTACTTTCTTAATCAGTTACGACACACTTTGCCACGGTGATACCCGCAAGAAATAAATTTTGTGGGTTATCCACAGCACAAGTGTGCCCGCCCGTTGATAACTTTTTGCATGCAAGCTACGATTGCCGGCGGTTCGCTCGCCGCTGGAAACCATTTCCCCAACACACATACGGTGCAATCACCGCAATAATCACTAACGTATAGTCCACCACTGTTAAGTTCGCTGCCGCCACAATTACGACATATGCTAAGAAGATGGTCCACAACACGGGGGCAATCCCGCCAACCCAAAAATAACGACTTGCTGAAAATACGAATTCTTCTAAAATAACTAACACAATGGCAATGCCACCTAAGGTTAATAAGTTCAAGACGCTGACCTCCACCTGTTGATAACTTATTTATTGAGTTGTTGTAACATATCCACAAAACGCCCAGTCTGACAGTTATCCACATCGTCATCCGCATAGTAAATAATCATTTTTTGACGTTGTTCCGCCGTTAAATTGGCTTGTGACCCAAAATAAACCAGATAGACTGCTGGGGTTGGGGCTTGAAAGGTCTGCCCATAATCAGTATCCAAGGTCACCGTATACTTCGATCCTAATTGTTCACTTAAAGCGGTAATAAAGGCTTGCATCGCCTTTGGAGCCACCGTCGTTTGACCGGCAACTACACTCGTTACAACATATACTTGCATCTTTAAAGACTCCTATTTTAATAAATTTAATGGGTTACTTTTAACTTTAATACTTATCCACAGGCGACTCAACTCGCCAAAGTTATCCACTGGGGATAACTAATTAGCGGCTAATGTGAATTGATCCCCAACTTGTGACAAGATTGTCACCGCACTATTGGCCAACCGTTGCGCAGTTGGCTGAACTTCTGTTGTTTGCGCTAAGAACGTCCGTAACGCAAAACTATCAATGATCACTAATGCACTGCCGTGGTTGGGGGTAGCGGCGGTCACTTGATCCAAGCCGGCTTTATAACGTTGCCAGAATTCTAAGCCGTTTTCGGCTAACCCATCGGCATCATGGTCATGAATCAAATTCTGAATTTCAGTTGGCGTCTGGTCAGCCTCAAAAGCTTCCACACTAGGATAACCTAACTTAGTCGCAAAGCCAGACCACACGGCAGATTGTTCAAACCCTTCAAAGCCACCATAAAATGGCGATCGTAACGCCGCTTTTAATTGTAACTTAGGGGCAGCTGACTGCGCAGCCAAGATAGCTTGACCAGTTTGGGCGCCACGGCTCGTATCACTTGCAAACGCGGTATCAAATTTTACCGTTTTTAAATGTTGCCCAACGGTCTGACTGGTTTGTTGCCCAGCGGTAGTTAACGGCGTCCCGCTCCAACCTTGAAAACGATCAAGTTGGTTAAAATAAGTGGTGCCGGTGACGACCAGGTATAAAGTGATATTTTTCATATGCGGACCTCTTCCGTTAGTTTTATATTTCTCAATAATAGCATAAAAACGGGGCGCCTGGCTGGCTTCCCCGCTTTTTTAAACCTAGTTTTAAAGTTGACTATCGGACAACTAGTACTGAAATCGGCGCATGCTTCGCCATATAGGCCGCTTGCGAACCGAAATATTTACGCACACCCTGTTTTGAGATTGAGCCAATCACCAACAAATCTGGTTTAAGGGCTGGAATAATATCCTTGACGATGGTTTCGCCAGGATCACCTTCATCAACGACCGTGTTAACATCGGCCACCCCAAATTGACGGGCTAACTTCTCGTACTGTAACACATGGTGCTCCAAGTCGGCCCGCTGACCATGAATAAAATCTTTACTCATCGCTTCATAAACATTCATGTTATCTTGTTCCAAAATTGAAACAATGGTTAACTTTGCACCATCTGTTTTAGCCCGATTAATCGCATAGCGAAAGGCTAATTGGGCATCATCTGAATCATCAACGCCCACTAAAATATGTTTAAATTCTTTAGGACTCATTTCTGACATGGTAATCCCCCATTTTGTAAGCTTACTTAGCCGCTGGTTTATTTTCTTTTAAAATACGGGCTGGGTTCCCCACGACAACCACGTTATCTGGAAATGAATGGGTAACCACTGCGCCTGCACCAACAACCACGTTATTGCCTAACGTTACACCTGGCAAGACCATGGCACTACCACCGATCCACACATCATTACCAATGGTAATTGGTGCGGTTCGTTCAGCTTCGGTCCGACGTACCGTTGGATCTAACGGATGAACTGGGGTATACAACCCGACTTTCGGTCCAAACTTACAATCATTCCCAATCTTAACGACCCCTTCATCACAAATCGTCACACCATGGTTCGCATAAAAATGGTTTCCAATTGTGATGTTCACACCGTAACTAAATTCAAATGTGGGTTCAACGAAAAAGCGATCTCCCACTGAACGTAAAAGCTTGCGCATTCCATCATTGCGTTGGTCATTATCAGCAAGCTGGTTATAGGTCATAATTTGGGTCCGAACAAAATTCCGTCGGGCTAATAAGAGTGGTGATTCTAGATACAGTTCACCGTTGATCATTTTTTGATACGCTGGATCATTATCGATTTCCATGCTGAACTTCCTTTAATATTAAGATACATTAAGCATACCACACTGACCGAACTTGCTGTATGTTAACCCGCAGACTTCGCTCATTTGACCCCGGCTAATCAAGATTAATAACCAACTTACCAACATTTTCTCCAGCTTGCAATTGTTGTAATGCCGTCGCAGCCGCTGAAAATGGTTGTACCGTATCAATCATGGGGGCTAACTTACCGGCCACAACGAGCTGACCAACATCATGCGCCATCACCGCCAAATCATGAATTTGTAACCCATCTTTTGACCGGTAAACCCCACCTAAGCTGGACCGAATTAATGACAGCGCCCGGTCATCTAGCTCAACCTGTTCTGGATACCCGTCACCAATAGCAACAATCTGACCATTATAAGCCATCCGTTCAGTATCCGCAGCGAGTTCAGCACCACCGATTGTATTCAGACTGATATCCACACCACGGCCTTGCGTTGCTTCTAAAACAGCCGCCGTGACGGACGTTTGCTGATAATCAATCACCGTATCCGCACCGATTTGGTCAACTAGTGCTCGTTTTCGCGCTGAAACCGTTGTAATGGTTTGTAAGCCTAATAGCTTTGCCAATTGTAACGCCGCCAAGCCAACGGCACCTCCGCCCGCATGAATCAAGACGCTGTGTGCCGTCTTTAAGTTCACTTTTCGATATAACGCTTGATAGGCCGTTAAGTTGGCACATAAAATGGCCGCACCTTGAACATAGCTTAACTCCGCTGGCAAATGCGCCACACTTGTACTGAGCGTCACCGTATACGCGGCCAAACTCCCATTTCGCCGTAAATCGCCATGATAAAAGACCCGGTCACCGACTGCAAAACCCGTTACCGCTGACCCAACTGCGCTAACGTCTCCAGCCACGTCAATCCCAATCACATGGGGATACTGCCAATTGGCACCACCACCGGTGACGACTTTATAATCGACTGGATTTAATCCAACGGCGTGCACTTTAACCTGTAGCTCATCAGGTGCTGGCATTGGCTTTGCGACGGTTGCTATCTTTAAATCAGTTAACTTTTTTTCATTTGAAATTGTGACCACCCATGCTTGCAAATAATCGTCCTCCCTATTCATCTACCTGAACAAAATGCGTATTGCCTAAACCGCCACCAACCTGCATGACACTGCCACCATGACGGAGTTTGCCCAAATTAACTGGCCGAAAATTCAATGGCCGCACTAAGGCCGCAAATTCTTTTTTAGCTGCAACATCGTCCCCGGCATAGAATAGCACGCGGCGACCGCCCGCTGCTACCTGACCTGTCATAAATTCAGGCGGTAACGTGTTGAATGCCTTAATCACCCGGGCATTGTTAGCGGCCGCCGCCAATACTTCGCTGCCGGTTAACGGTGCCGTCTTAATTCTTTTGAAGTCAGCCGTGAATTGATTCGTCACATCGACCACGATCCGTTGGTGATAATCCGCCACTTGTGCTAAGACCCCTGGTGCTTGTTCAAATGGCACCGCAATAATGACTAGCGGCGCCTGCAAAGCGGTTGCGACAGTGACAAATTGCACATTGGCTGGGAAGTCCTTGCGCCGAGCTGCCAAGCTTGCCGGTCCTTGCCGCCGACTTAACTTAATTTGATGCGCCTGTTGTGCAAAAGTTTGTGCTAACACCGTACCGACTGTGCCAGCCCCAATAATCCCAATTTCCATTATCATCACCCACCGTTTTCATCGTTTAATTTCATTTTAGTGGAAGGTTGATTTTTATGGAAGTTTCATGCTTCATTTTGGACACAAAAAAACGTGGGACAACAGTTAACTTGTCCCACGTACGACCTAATTATTTAGCTTGATACGCCATAATCCCTGCTTGCAAGCGCTGTAAGCCATCCATTAATTCACTCGTCGGACAGGCTAAATTCAACCGTAAAAAGTGGTTGCCATCGCCACGATACACATCCCCGGCCGATAAAAATAACCCCGTCTGTTGGCGAATAAACGTCGCTAACTCGGTGGCATCGGTCGCTAGCTGACTAATATCCAACCAAATTAAGTAAGTGGCCTGCGCCTCAATAACCGTAATTGTTGGGATATTCGCTGCAATAAAAGTCTGTAACGTCCGTTGATTAGCCGCTATCTTGGTCCGCAATGCGGCCAGCCAAGCATGCCCCTCTTGATAAGCAGCTATGCTACCCGGAATCGCAAATGAATTGGGCTCAGCGAGTTCATCATTGTTGATGCCTCGGCTCACACGGTCCCGGATCGTCTCATCTGGAATCACCAAGGTCGCCGCATGCAAGGCCGCCACATTGAACGTCTTGCTAGGTGAAATACAACTGATACTATTGGCCGCAACCGGTGCCGTTAGTGACGCTACCGGCGTATATTGGGCGCCATTCAAGGTTAAGTCACAATGAATTTCATCCGCCAATAATAAAACATGATACTTTAAACAGAGTTCGCCAATGCGTTGCAGTGTCGCCCGTGACCAGACAATACCAATCGGATTATGTGGGTTGCACACAATCATCATCGTTGTCAAAGGATCGGCAAGTTTTTGGGCTAAGTCGTCAAAGTCAATTTGATACTGCCCAGCGCGATTTTGTAAATCACTAGAAACCGAATGACGACCGTTATTTTCAATCGAATGATAAAAAATATTATATACGGGCGCTTGTACCAGAATGTTATCGCCAACCGCCGTCATTTTCCGCACAATTGATGAAATCGCTGGCACAACACCAGTACAAAATAATAGCCAAGCGGTTGGCAACTGAAAGTGATGTTCTTGCCCCCACCAATTGGCGACTGCCGTATAATACGCTGCTGGAATCTCTTCATAACCAAAAATGCCAAATGCTGCTCTTTTTTTCAATGCCGCCGTAATGGCCGGCGCAGTTTTAAAGTCCATATCCGCAATCCACATCGGTAATTCATTGGGCTTAACGTGCCACTTAGCCGAATTAGTCTGCCGGCGATCAATCACCGTTTCAAAGTCAAATGGCATGGGGATCACGACTTTCCGTTGTCACGCTAATCACCGTTTGATGGGGATCAATCGCGGGATCATCCATAATGATTTTTGTGATAGCTGGCGCCTGAATCCGGCCACTGATTGGATTTTTAACACTATCAATCGTTGAGACAATCTCAGCATCAATCTGACGACAGTATTCAAAGGCTAAATCCGTATTTAATAATGTACAGTTTTCCATTTTAAGCCCATCAATGTAACAGAGGCCTTGGTCACTTTCAATCGTACAATTAACCAAGCGCACGTTTTTAGAATTCCACCCAAGATACTCACCAATGATTTTAGAATCATAAACAGTAACATTTTCACAATTCCACAAAGCATCTTTCGTCATCAAAGTGGCGTGATGAATTTCTAAATTTTTGGCGCCATCAAAGGCGTAGTTGCCAACTAAGTCGAGCCCGTCTATTTTGATGTTTTCACTATTCATCCCAAAATAATCACCGGCGGCCTGAACTGAAGTCATCTCAATATCACGACAGTTCCATAAAGTTTCCTCCGCGTGTGAAAAATGGACGTGATCTAACTTAATTTGACTAGCACGCCGGAATAATTTGGGTGCTTGTAAGGTACTGTTAGTCACCGTAATGTCATCGGTATACCAAATCCCAGAACGTCCCATTTCTTTAAAAATCGAGTTATCCACCTTGACATGCTGGCTGTACCACAATGGATATTTCCATTCAAAGATTGACTGCACTAACTCGATCCGTTGACTTTCTTTGAGTGGCGATTCGCCCGCTGCAAAAGTACTGTTTTCAATGTGTAAATCATGCGCCTTGAACAATGCGCGTTCACCCGTTAATCGTTGTTGTTTGATTGTTTTCATTTTATTAAAAATGCCCCTTTTCCAATCGACATTTGGTTATGTCTATTGATTAGTCTACTAGCTTACAGTGGGACTAAGGCAAGGGGTTTGTCTAAAAAAAATTAAAAAGCGGTTGAAACTGAGATTTTCATCGCAGCTTCAACCGCTTCATTTAACGATTACAGACGTAATCATCGAATTAAGCAAGATACTTTACTTAATTTTCACTTTCAGCTTAATTTTATGTGGCACCGTTGTGTCAAATGACCGTAAGAGCGCCAGTCCTAAATTAAAGCCACTCAAAACTAGCATTAAACCGGCCGTCACAATTGTTAGTTTTCGTTGCATCCATTTCACCCCAGTTAATTTTGTCTCTAGCTTAACATGGTTTTAATCCGTATGCGCTGAATTTTGTAATTGAATCATATCGTAATAATACCCGTGTTGCGCCAACAAGTCGTCATTCGTCCCACGTTCTACGATTTTACCCTGATTCAATACCAGAATTAAGTCGGCCTTTTGAATCGTCGATAATCGGTGCGCAATGGCAATCGTGGTCCGATTTGCTTGAATCCGATTGAGACCAGTTTGAATCATCGCTTCTGTCTCGGTATCCACGTTGGCGGTCGCCTCATCCAGAATCAAGATTTTTGGATCCGTCACGATTGTCCGTGCAAATGAAATTAATTGTCGCTGACCAGAAGAATAACTGGCGCCACGTTCAATCACCCGCGACTGGTAGGTCTTGGGTAACTCATCAATAAAGTCATCGGCTTTAACAAACTTAGCCGCCGCCTGAACCTGCTCATCCGAAATCTGTTCGTCAAACATCCGGATATTAGAGTTAATATCGCCATAAAACATAAAGGGTTCCTGTAAAACAAGCCCCATTTTTTGCCGTAATTCTTGGGCGGGATACTCACGAATATCACGGTCATCAATTAAGACTTCACCGGCTTGAAACTCATAAAAACGCATCAAGACATTAATCGTCGATGTTTTGCCACTCCCGGTCTGTCCAACTAACGCAACAGTTTGGCCTGGTTCGGCAACAAAAGAAACATCGTTTAAGACTGGATTAACGCCATCATAGGCAAAAGTCACGTGTCGAAATTCAATCTTACCCTGCGTGATTTTTGCGGTCGGGTCGGCTTGTTGGGCCGGGGCAACGGTCGGATCATCCATCACCCGTAAAACACGTGACCCAGCGACAACCCCATCTTGAAAGTCAGATAGATTATCCATCATTTGCGTCATTGGATTATAGAAGTTATCTAAATACGTAATAAACGCATACACGACCCCGGCGGCCACGTAACCATTCAAGCCACGGACCCCAAAGAAGCCTAAAATCATGACCGTACCAAGCGCGTAAAATAGGTTAATAATCGGACTAAGTAACAATGAATTGGTACGAATCATCGCTTGCCGCGTCTTAAAGTACGCATCATTTGTCTGATCAAATTCACCGTTAATGCGGTGTTCTTGCCGAAATTGTTGAATCACACTGACGCCAGTAATGGCTTCACTTAGCTTAGTATTTAATTCGCTTAATCGTTCCCGCATGCGCCGATACACCCGTGAACTATACCGTTGATAATACCAGATGGTTACTGCCAAAAACGGCATAAAGACGAGTAACCATAACGCAATTTCATGGTCCGTAAAATACATGGCTAAAAATGATGAAATCACGGCAAAAAAAGCGGTAAATAACGTATTAAACAACGCCCAGAAATTGGAAAAAGACATCGTATCATTCGTTAAGCGGGACAGAATTGAGCCGCCGGGAACTTGATCAAAATACCGCATACCCATGCGGTGCAGTTTCTTAAACATCTGCCGCCGAACATTTTCCAGCATGTATTCCGCACCCATCGTACTCGTATAATTCTGGAAAAATTGCATGATGGCTCGCATCAACATCCCAAAGAAGTATAACCCGGCAAAATACCACATGATTGGTAAGGTAGCGTGTCCGACCCGCAGGTAGCGGTCAATAAACAGTTGTAACACTTTTGGCAAGTAGATATTAACTAAACTAATTAACCCGGACATCACAATCGTAATGACGAAATACCACTTAAATGGTTTGGCATACGCAAAGAGTCGCCGAATCACCGTCAATTGTTCTTTAACCGGCATACTACGTGCCCAAACTGATTGATGTTGTGACATTATTGCACCGCCCCTTCCACTTTTGTTTCAAGCTGTTGGCGATCAAACATCGCACGATACCATCCATGCTGCGCCATAAGCTCGGCATGCGTACCACGTTCCGTAACTTGACCAGCTGACATGACGATAATTTCGTCGGCATTCATGACGGAGCTTAAGCGGTGCGCTGCAATAATTGTCGTTTTATCCGCCCGTTCGGCTTTTAAATTCGCTAAAATTTCGGCTTCAGTTTCAGCGTCCACGGCCGATAACGCATCATCTAAAATCAATAATTCTGGATTAATCAATAACGCTCGCGCAATTGCCAATCGTTGCCGTTGACCACCAGATAGTGAAATACCTTCTTCACCAACTTGCGTGTCATAACCAGCGGCCATCCCGGCAATCTGACCACTTAAATCACTTTTAGCCGCGACCGCTTCAACAGTCGCTTGACTCACTTTAGGATCAGCGAACCGAATATTTTCCCGAATCGTATTCGAAAATAGAAAGCTATCTTGTGGCACGTAGCCAATCGCTGGCAAATAGCTATCCAAAGCATAGTCTTTAATGTCATGACCACCATAACTAATCTGACCGGCATAATTATCAAATTCACGCAAAATCAAGCGCATAATCGTTGATTTACCGGCACCAACACGGCCAACAATCCCTAAGGTTTGGCCCGCTTTTAAATCAAAATGAACTTCTTTTAAGCTAGTCCCATCATCATTAGGATAATTAAATTGATTAATTTGATAATGTAAATCACCACTTGGCCGTTGCTGCAGCCCGTCTTGACGGTCCACAATTGCACTAGTCTGATTTAACAATTCCATGACCCGATCATAAGAAGCATTGCCACGCTCCATCGTATTAAACAGCATGCCAACTGCAAACATCGGCCATACCATCATCCCTAAATACGTGATAAATGACACCAAATTACCAATCGTAATCACCTGATTAGTCACATACAAGCCGCCTAGAACAATCGTGGCTGCATATGACACCGCAATAATTAACGTAATCGCCGGATCAAATAAGGAATCTAAAAAGTTCACGTGTCGATTAATTTTAATGGTTCGATCAACCTGCTGATCAAAGTCTGCCACGTCCGCTTTTTCTTGGCCCAACGCCTTAATCACTTTAATCCCACTAATACTTTCTTGGGCTTTATTGTTTAAGCGTGAAAAAGCCGCCTGGGAATCACGAAACGCCACATGAATCTTACGACCCAAGTACCGTGAGACCACCGCCAACAATGGGAATGGAACCACCGCAATCACGGTCAATCGCCAATCAATCAAGGTCATCATTGCGATTAAAGTGGTCCCACCGGTAATAATGGAATCTGCGAACTGCAAAATACCACCACCGGCGACTCGTTCAACCGCCGTTAAATCATTGGTGGCGTGCGCCATCAAGTCTCCCGTTCGATACTGTTGATAAAAGGTCGCGTCCATCTTCATAAAATGACTAAACAACCGTTCTCGCAAAGTACGCTCTAAGCCAGCGGCACCACCCCAAATTGCGTTGCGCCATAAATAACGTGTTAAATACTGGCCAACCGCTGCGACGGCAATAATCGCTAAATAGCTGGTTAGTGAGCGAGCGGTTAACGTATGCTGATTAATCCCATCCACCACATTCCCAATAATTCGTGGGGGACGACCCCAATAATAGCAGTTAAAATCAGACCAATGACGCCTGCGAGATAAAGCTTCCATTCACGCCGAAAATACCACCCTAATTTTAGAAAAATACTCAATTTTGCACCTCCAACTAATGAAATTAAAATTTAATGAAACAATCATTAATATTACCACATTCGGTGATTAGACGACCTAATGTTGTTCGAACTTGCGGGGATTGGCTCAAGTCGATTAAACAGAAAAAGCGGCGATAACCAACCTTAACCTGTTGATTATCGCCGCTTTTTAATTTTCTGACACCTATTTACCAGCTTTCATCTGGATTGGTGCCGTTGTTGGTTCTTGGAGATTGCGCTTTTTAAGTAGGACCATTGACCCCCAAAGAAGGACCAAGGCACCAATTGTAAAGCTTAGTAACATGATAATTGAGGAGACATAGGTACTGCTGCCCCAACCACCGGTAATTGATTGCCGGAATGCTAAGATGGAATAAGTCAATGGAAGATATGGATGAATCGCATTGAAGAACGAGTTCGTGATTTCCATTGGGAACGTCCCACCAGAACCACCTAGTTGCAACATTAGCAAGACCATCGCTAAGAAACGCCCAGGATTATCCAACAGCATCGACAAGAACATGACGATAAACATTGAGGCTAACGCAATCATAATTGCCGTGGTAAAGTAACCCACCATACTAATTGGTTTTAACCCCACAATTAACAACGCAATACATTCGATAATCGCCATTAAGACGGCCACTGGTGCGCCGACTGCAATTTTACTAAAGAACCATTGCGTCGCAGTCCCATCATCATCCGCAATCCGTCGAATTGGATAAGCAAAATTAAAGACAATCGCACCAACATAAAGCGCTAATGACAAGACATATGGTGCTAAGGCATGACCATAATTAGGGACATAACTATAATTAGAATGCGTCAATTTCGATGGCGTCGCAAACATTTGCGCGTTTGCACTCTTCAACGGTGTTGCATTAACCGTATCGGCGCCACTTTGTAAGGATTCCGCCAAGGTCGCATTACCCTTTTTAATCTTTTTAGTGCCGCTTAATAATTTAGGTGAATTCGTATCCAATTGATCAGCACCATCAGCTAATTGTTGCACGCCGTCAGTCAATTGGCCGGTACTCCCTTGTAAAGTCTGTAGCCCAGTATTTAATTGACTTGCCCCAGTATCCAATTGTTGGACGCCAGAAACTAAAGTTGGAACTTGGGTATTGAGCGTGTTTAAGCCGGCCGTCACCTGACTAGACCCGCCAAACAATTGCGCAACACCACTCACTAACACCGGAACTTGACTGTTCAAAGTGGTTAGCCCACCCGTGACTTGATCAGAACCAGCAGTGACTTGATTAGAGCCGGCAAATAATTGTGCAACACCCGCAACTAACGTTGGCACTTGGGTATTAAGTTGCGCATTACCAGCAGCAATTTGGCTGGCACCGCTGTTCAAGGCAGCTGAATTAGACGCCACCGTCTGGGCACCTGTGCTTAACTGACTAATTGCGCCAGTCAAGGCAGGAACAGCCCCATTAACGGCTGTCAAGCCATAGTTCAATCGACCGGCACCCGTGTTAAGTGCTGCATTTTGGGCCGTCAAAGTTTGGGTGCCCACCGTTACCTTATTGGCGCCACTTGCTAAGCCATCAATCCCGCTCGTTAATGCGGGAACTTGACTGCTCAATTCCGTCATGCCGGCATTTAACTTATCGGCACTCTGCTGAAGCACGGTTAGGTAACTTGTAATTTGACTAGAGCCTTGGCCTAAGGTATCGACTGTTTTCGTCACACCATCTAATTCTGAGACTAACGTATTAACCCCATCTTCGAGCGTTTTAAACTCAGTCACTAAACTAGCTGATTGACTAGACGCAGTCTGTTGTAATTTAGTCATATTGGCCGTCAAAGCCTGCGCTGCTTGTGTATTTGTCGCTGATTTAGTTGTTGTCGTCGTTGATTTCACACTTGCTAAGCTGGTTTCTAGTGCTTTAACTTGGTCATCAGTTAAATGTTGTGACGTTTTCAATGCTTCAATCTTGGCATTAATTTGTTGGGTCACATCATTATCCTGACTAGTAATCGTCGTGGCTGTTAATTGATCGACATTGGCTTGCATATCATGCATAACCGTCGCCATCGCCGTCGAATTCGTAGGTTGTGAACCGGCCGCTGATTGTTGCTCGACTTGCGCCAAGGCTTTAGCCATCTGACTCATGCTAGTCTGTAAATCCTGAATTTTTTGCTTGTTTATCTCACTTGTACTAGTACTGGTAGCATAGAGCTGATTCAACCCGTTACTAATATCCTTAATACCACCGATACCCGAACTTATACCAGCTGTCCCCTTAGCCAGCGTTTTAGCCTGGGTGGGTAAACTACTTGTTTTTGTTTGTAAGCTAGCTAACCCATCACTGACTTGTTTGGCACCATCACTAGCATCCGATACCCCGTTAGTATAGGTCGTTAAGCCATTTGCTAAGGTTTTCGAACCATCATTTAATGTTTTCACGGTCGTCGATAGTTCCCCGGTTTGGCTATTTAACGTCCGGAGACCTGATGACACTTGATAGACACCATCCGTATAACTAACCAAGTTAACGGCTAGCGCCTGTGACCCATCGGCTAAGGTCACAACGCCATCCGCCAACGTCCCCGTCTTACTATTTAACGTCTGGAGACCGTCAGTCACTTGTTTAGACCCACTCGTGACTTGACTGGAACCACTCGCTAGCTTGGTAACGCCACTCGCTAAAGTCCCCGTCTTACCATTTAACGTTTGTAACCCCGTCGTGACTTGTCCAGAACCATCCGCTAACTTGGTTACACCACTCGCTAAGGCACCGGTACTATCATTTAACGTATCGAGGCCCGTTTGTAAGGCACTGCCACCATTGGCTAACTTGGCAATGCCAGCCGGTAATTGCTGCACCTTGGTGTTAAGTTCCGTCGTGCCATCCTTTAAAGTATGCACACCGGTGGTATACGTCGTCAGCCCGGATTGGAGTTCGACCCCACCGTTCTTTAGTTGCGTCGCCCCATCGGCTGCTTGGCTGAAACCCTCACCGGCCGTTTTCACTTGTTTAAACATTGCTAAGGCATAAGCTTTTGTCACGGCCGCACGGACATTTTGATTCAGTTGGGTGGCCCCAGCATCACTAATCACTTTAGCAATGTAATTCAACGACGCGTTAGTCGCATAATGCAGCTTCATGGTTTGGGGCTGCTTACTAGTTACCGTCGTTGCATGTTGTGAAAAATTAGCCGGAATGGTCACGACCGTATAATATTTGTGCGTTGCTAACCCGTTTTTCGCCTTTTTGGCTGAAACAAAGTGCCAACCAAGTTGGTCATTTTTCTTTAGATTAGTCACTAACTGCTCACCAACCGCAAAACGCTTGCCTTGGTAGTTAACAGCTTTATCTTGATTAACCACTGCCACTGGTAACTTCTTAGTATCCCCATAAGGATCCCAAACTGAAGTTAAAAAAAACACACTGTATAAAAATGGAATTAAAATCATGACTGCAACTGAAATCCATAGAATCTTGTTATGACGAATTGATCGCCATTCCCCGCTAATCATTTTCAAAACATCGAGCCTTCCTTCAAAGTAATTAAATTGATTGTTGTTCTAGTGAGAAGAAAGTTGCCAAGGTGTGTTCAATCGCTAATTGCGTTTGCACGGACGCCCCATCAATTCCCTCACTACTGAGCCATTGCACGATACTCGTAATGGCACCACTAACCAGATATGCCGTTAAATCTGGTTCTGCTGCGGTCCGCATCATCATGAGAACCCGATCAGTAGCCCCGGTTTGCGCAATTGTTAAAAAACAATCATTAATGACCCGCTGCGAGCGATTATTATCGCCTTCGGTATTTGTCACCAATAAATGACGTAACACTTGCGTATGGGTCCCAATAAATTGCGCCATCACAGCGGAACCAACGGCATTTGATTGTTCCGCTGCCAGTAATTCGGCCAGCGTATGCATGACCATTTGTGCTAACAGGTTGAATTTATCCGTATAATACCGATAAAAACTACTCCGATGAATCAAAGCCTGCGTACAAATCTGCTCAACCGTAATTTGTGATATTGATCGCTGTTCTAATAATTGATACATCGCACGTTGCAAATCCAACTCCGTACGAATAGAAATTGTAACCACCCCATTTTTTAATTCTTATATTCGAATATTAGAATGCAATAGACCGAAAGCAACGCTGCTCCCACGGCAACGCCTGGACTAATCTTACTGTAAATATGGCTTTTGCTTCAAATCTTCCCGTAACGTATGAATTAAATGTTCGACTTTAGTTAGTGGACCGTCAAAAGTCACGTGATAATAATTACGTGTCCCCTGCCGTTCAACACTGACAAAATGATGATCTTTTAACGCCTTAAGTTGATGGGAAACGGCTGGTTGTGAAATTTGCATAATTTTAGTCAACTCACCAACTGTTAATCCCTTAGCATGCTGCGTTAACTCAATCATGATCTGCTGTCGGCGTTCGTCCGCCAGCACTTCAAAAATCGGAATTGTCTCGCGGAACTCTTTCAGTGCCGCCTCGTTTCGGTCCATGTTAAAGGCCCCTTTCATTCTTCTATTCAAATATTAGAATGTATCAATGTTAACCCGAATCAATCATTTTTGCAACACTTCATTTAAATTGTCTGATTCTAAAACAACTCCTGATAATTGCGCTGTTTATTAGCAATGATAGCGATTACAATCAAAAGTAATTAATTAGGAGGTGTCACCTCATGAAACCATTACGTCAAGATGCTATTATTCAACGTTTATTACTCGTCACCGGGGTTTGGCTGATTGTACAACTCATCCTACTCCCTTATACCTTGCATCAAAATGATACCGTATTACTTTTTTCCAGCTTTGCATTACTCGCCATTATGGTCGGTATTTTAGGGTTCGATAGTTATCGTGCTTGGAAACAACGCCTGAACTGGGCCTTTGCTGGCATTGATCTGCTACTTTTAATCGTCATCGCGAGCTTACTATTATGGTGACCTCGTCCAATCAGCCGATTTGGCAGGAAATTCAAATCCTTTTTATGACTAAAAGCCCGCTAATCACTTAAGGTTAGCGGACTTTTTTACTGACCTATTCTACTTTAGTTGCCGTGACTTCTTTAGTTAACATCTGTTGTTCAGCGACTTTGAAGAATGGATAATAAGCCGCACCGGCGATGACCAGTTCAATCGCTGACCAAACAGCGGCCCGCCAATCCCAACCAGTGGCCATTAGCGGTCCGATAATTGGGGGCATTGTCCAAGGAACCATCGCAACTGGGGCTGAAATCCAGCCAATGGCAATCAAGAGATACGACAAAGTAGCCAATACTAACGGCACAACGATAAATGGAATCATCGTGATGGCATTCATCACAATCGGGAACCCGAATATAACGGGTTCATTAATTTCAAATAAGGCACTTGGAAAAGCGACTTTACCTAGGTCCCGATAAGTTTTGCTCCGCGAAAACAGCATTAAAGCGACTAAGGTAATCGTTGCACCGGTCCCGCCAACATTAACATAAAGGCTTGAAAAACCAGCAGCGGTCACATATGGTAAGGGCTGATGATGTGCCAAAGCAGTACCGTTGGCCGCTAAAAATTGTAAGAAAATCGGGTCGGCAATCCCTTCTAGTGTCATATCACCATGAATCCCGCAAACCCACAATAGACTAACCAGTAAGGTATAAACCAGAATTCCTGGTAACGTATTCATAGCGAATAGTAATGGATGAAAAATTGTCTGGACAATCTGATTAATATCAATGTGTAGCGGCATCCGTACAACCCAGAATAATACTAAAATAACAAATCCTGGGAAAAGGGCAACGAATGAATTAGAAACTGCCGTGGGAACTCCGGCTGGCAATTTGATGACAATGTTGCGTTTAACAAAGAAATTAAAAATAGATACGGCAATAAATGCCGTAATAATGGCAGTAAATAAACCCGATGAAGCGAAGTTGGCTGTATCTAAGGTAAACTTATCATTAAAGGAACTGATAATAAACGCCATAGTTGCCAAGCCAGCACCTGATAACGGGTCTATTTCAAGCGCTTTAGAAAGTTCATAACCAATACCAATGACAGCTAACAACGAAATAATGCCAAATGAGCCATTAACCGCAACTCCAATCATATTAGTATATGGCTTAATAAAATTAGTCCACGCCGCAATTGGAATATTTCCAATAATTAGGAAAACACTCCCACTAATAATGGCCGGTAAAGTGAGTACTAACCCATTCCGGACCGACACTAAATATTTATTATTCCCCACTTTAGCCATCGGTGGCATCAACGTATTTTGAAGCCAATCCATAAAATGTTGCATCTGAATCCCTCCTCTATAATGGCTTAAGCGTAAGGGTCTCACCGGCTACTGTAAACCCTTACATTTCGTGATAAACCTATACCTATCGTTAGACTAACGTAGACCAAATTCCGCACAAGTAATTGGTACCTACAAATTTTCAGCAGACCTCATTATGTGAGCATCATTAGGATAACCTAGAACTTTTTTTACTTACCCTTACAGATCACTAATTTGACCAACAAAAAAACGCCTAACCAATTAGTCAGACGTTCCAAGGGGATCGTACAATCACACGATCGTATCACAATCACTGGTTGGGAGACCACTGATTGCTATGGAAAAGCCACTAGTCGTTCTGGGAAGGATTAACTAGTGATTGAGATTTAGATTGTTAAGCGCTACTTGTCAATATAAAATAAAACGAATAAATTGCTATTAACGGCGGTAAGCAACGCTATGTCTAATAGTATAAACGCATTTTAAAACTTGACCAGCATCGATTCAACCAGTCTGTCGCGGAATACGACAATTTTCATAAATTGTCTTTCCAACGCAATTGAGGATTGCTGTTTTATCGCCAATGGCAGCGGTTAATGCTACAATCAATTTGTTACCATTAATCTATCTTGGAGATGACTTGATGCAATCACAACTTTACCCTTATCTCACTTTTGAAAACGCCAAGACAGCCATTGCTTACTATCAACGGGTCTTTGGTGCCACTGACATTTATCGCCTTAGTCCTAAGCCTGAACAAGCGCAACAATTTGGCCTGCCCGCTGACGCCGACCTCAATAATCTCACCATGCACGCTGGCTTTTCAATTCTAGGGACTAAATTTGAATGTGCGGATGCCTTTCAAGGAACGCCTAAACCGTCCGCACAAATTACGCTCATGTTGGATATTAATAGTGAAGATGCGGCTAGTGCCCAAGCAGCGACTGCCTTTTATCAACGGCTCGTTGATTCCGGTGAAGTCACCATCACCATGCCATTTGAAACGCAGTTCTGGGGTGGTAAAATGGGCCAATTCACGGATGCTTTTGGCATTACTTGGATGTTACACACATCGCCTTGGTCAATTGCCGCTGACCATCAACCCTCATAGACACTTTTAGTAACGCTTTTGGCTAACAGCCAGAGGCGTTTTTAGTCACTAAATCCTGGCCCGTGAACAAAAGTCAGTTTGTGTCGTAAAAAAGATTGGCACTCATTCTCAAAACCAGAATGACCGCCAATCTCAGGTTAATACGCACAAACGAGCCAACTTTTTGGTCCTTGTGTACACTGATTACTTACTGTACCGCTTTTTTGACAAATTTATACCCGTACTTATATAACTCTTTTTCAACTTGTTTAGACGTTGTCGTCTGACTGGTTGACCGATTAGCAGCAGTATTGGTGCTACTGTTAATTCGGTCAGCACCAGCCACCTGCATCGTCGCATCCGCTTTACCGCGTCCGGTGGCATAGTCGAAACTCACACCGGGCTCAACATTCCAAATATAAACATTGAAATTGACACTGCCATCCGTTGAAATCGCTTGTGACCAGTAACCACGTGGCATTAATTCATTCCCACGAAAAACCGTAGTCACCCGATAGATGACTTTCTTACCTTGTTCTAAAGCCGTTCGAACTTGGTTCTCATAAATCTGCATGGTTTGCTGATTAGAATAGGCCGTTTGGGTCGCTAAGTTCTTAGGATTATCCAAGCTCCCCGCTTCACCAGCCTGATATTGCCCATCATTCGTCAAATTAAATGAAATAGTATAGGCAATTAAATGGCCCCGATTTTGCGGGTAAACCCGTTTACCATTAACCGTAATTGGTTGATTATGCCAACCTGTTGGGCTCCAGGTTTGTGCGGTACGGCCAGCAGACTTGCCTAGATTAGCCTGACTTAAATAAGCGGTATCGGTCGTTGTCCGGTTCAATTGATCGAGATTACCATAATCAATCTTTGACTTTTTCCATAAACTTGCTTGCAAGGTGCTTTTACCGCTATTAACTTTTATTGCTGCCGCACCACCGGACTGATAGGTTTGCTTTGCTAAGCTGGCATAGGTTCCCGCCACGGTCGAATTCGCCGGCGCACTTGCGGTTGTCGAGTGCGTCGAACTGGTATCACTTGTTAAGGTATCGATTGCCCGACATCCGCTGAGCACTAACATTAGCCCTAAAACGCCCAGTAATTGCCACCATCGCTGGCTTCTTTTTCTCATTATACATTCCCGCCCCATCTTTTTTAACTACTGTATCTATGATACCGTATTTTAGATAGGGGAACAAATGTTTTATTAATTATTCTGACTGACGTAATTTTTTCCAATCTGTGCGTAAAATACCGTACTTCACTGAATCATAATAATGCCCCTGCCAGTAACGCACTTGCGGCATCCGAGCTTCTAAGTTGAGCCCCACCGCAACTGCCAATTGCATCATTCGCTGATTGCCAGACCAAGTGGTTAACCCCAGATGTGGCACGGTCATGGTTGCAAACAAATGGTCTAACCATAAGGTCAACGCTTGCCGGCCGACCTGGTGTCCCCAGACCTGATTATCATAAATAATAATTCCTACCTCTAGCCAATGTTGCAAGTCACCATCGACGAAATGATAATTAACCCCACCGACCAGTGTTCCGTCGACGGTAATAATCCAATTGCGCGGGGTTATCACCCAATCTCTCGGCCCAATGATTGTTTCAAAATCAGTTTGCTGTGGCAATTTATCATGAAAGTACGGCCCATTCCACTTTAACCATTCAGCTTGTGGATTACTGAAGCCGCGATGCCACAACTCACTTAGTTCCGTCATTTTAACAGGACGAATCTGTACCCCCGTCATTTTTACCCCTCCTTAATTAAGGTAGGACGACGACTTTACCAAAACTATGTTGGCTCGCTAAATAAGTATGTGCCGCTTGAATCTCAGCTAATTTAAACGTTTTGACGGGGCGCACGTCAATCTTTTTCTGGGCAATGACTTGTAACAAGGCATCTAACCGTGGTTGATCCACATCGCCCGAATAAAAACTCGTTAAATAAGCCCCATTGGGGATGCGTGTGATTGGATCGAATTGATCTAACGTCCAAACACCACCTAGTTGACCGGTCGAGCTCACAATTCCACCTGATTGCAAATGTTGCAACGAATCAGGTACCGTCGCTGGGCCAATTAAATCTAAAACACGGTCGAAACGTTGGTCCGTCGCTAGCTTGCCGTCGGTTTCGATAACGACTTCATCAAACCCATGTGCCAACATCAACGCCTTTTTAGCCAAGCTCCGACTGCTACCGACCACTTTTAAGTCCGGTTGCATGCCATGGGCTAGCTTAGCAGCACTCACGCCGACACCACTAGTCCCACCCCGAATGAGTAACGATTGTTGCGGCGCTAATCTTAGTCCTAGCAACGCTCCATAAGCGGTATAAAAAGTTTCGGGAATCGCTGCCAGTTCAGCCCAACTTAACGTCGTCGTTACCGGATAAAGTTGCGCATTCGGTACCAACACATAGTCGGCATAACTGCCATCAAAGGCCCGGCCCATTTCGCCCATTATCGAGATTGCAGTTTGCCCGATTGGCAGGCGCGTTGCATCCGTGGTTTCAGCAATCACCCCGACCGCTTCAATCCCCAAGATACGTGGGAACTTAACCGATGGCGACTTGCCTTGACGCGTAAATATCTCAGAATGATTAATCCCAAAACCTTTGACCTGCAATAGGGACCAACCAGCCTTTAAAGTTGGCTTGGATACTTCAGTATAAGTTAAAACTTCCGGCCCACCTGGCTGGGTCACAACAACTGCTTTCATATGACTACCTCCACTTGTAACTATTTTAGTTACATTAATTATAACGAAAAGTGCGCCAGACGCAAGTCCAACACACTTTAATTCACTTATTTAGTTCAGATGATGCTTTATATTCAAGCTATGTTGGCGTCGGCGGCCAACGCGGGACTGCCGAAAACCGAATACATTGATGACTAAACCTAACACCAGTAACCCGAAAGCCAACCCCATAATGTGATGCAAGCCTGTATATAAGATTGCCCGCATCGCAGGTATCAACTGTACCGGTAACGTTCGCGCACTGGTCGCATCACTCAACTGATTCAACATCGTCATGGTGATGTTGCCATGTGCTTGCCGGACCCCCGTCGTTAATGCTTGGTTTAAGACGACACTATAGATCGACGCCATAAAAGTCTGCCCTAGCATCCGCACCAACAGACTAAACGACGTCGCAATCGGCACATCGCGGTGTGCCGCCTGTTGTTGCACGCTCACTTGCAAAACTGTAAAACAAATCCCAATTCCGGCCCCTTGAAAGGCACCGGCTAGCAACAACCACCCATAACTCGTGTGCGCACTTGCTACCACCAACAGCCCACATGAGATTAGCAAACTGGTAAAGCCAATCATGACAATCCGCCGTGTCGACCAGTTACGATCTAAGTTGGAACTCCATTGTGCACCCATAAAGTTCGTAATTGATCCCGGAATCTGGGTCACACCACCGATCACTGCAGTGGTACCTAATAACCCTTGCGCCCACATTGGCACGTAAACGTTGAAGCCCACAAAGAAACCATAAATTAAAAAGAACATCCCAAAAGCTGCCACTAAATACCGGTTTTTAAATAAACGACTCGGAATAATCGGATCACTGGCCCGCCGTTCAACCACCAATAAGGCCCCTAATAGGCCAACCGCCAGGACTAGAATCAAGCCCACCCCCAAAGGGGCAATTTTACCGATCATTTCAATACCAACCAGTAGACTCACTAACCCACTCGTTAAACACATGGCACCTAAATAATCGACTTTCAAATGTGTTGCCGTGAGCTTAGGCGCTTGGTACAACCAATGAATGATTGCAATCGAAGCGAGACCAATTGGCACATTAATATAGAAGACCCAGTGCCAACCAAAGTTATCCACAATAAAGCCACCCACTAAGGGTCCAATAATTGCAGCGGTACTAAAACTGGCAGTAACATACCCAAATACCTTACCGCGTTTGACCGGATCTTGATAAATTTCCGCATAAATAATATACGGAATCGCAGTCATCCCCCCACTGCCGACCCCCATTACGGTCCGGGCAATAATCAGAAAGATAATATTAGGCGCTAAGCCTTCCAGCAAAGCCCCCAAAACAAAAATCAATGTTGAAATCTGATACGCCCGTTTATTACCTACCCGCTCGCCAAACTTACTCCAAAGTGGCGTGGTTACGGCACCCCCTAATAAAAACACCGCAACAATCCACCCCATGAGCTGAATCCCATGTAAATCACTAATAATTGCCGGTAACGCTGTACTAATAATGGTACTGTCCAAGCCATTCATCGCATTGGACAGCAGTAATGCAATCGTCACAATCATAACTACCCTTTTTGACACCGAACTGCCTCCCAAAATAAATTAAAAATAATTCTAAAATAACCCATTGCTTTTAGGTTACACTATTTTAGCGTCAGGAGCCATCACGTTTTCTGAAAACTAAGCGTAAAAAAAGTCACCATCCCGGCTGAAGGGACAGTGACTTAAACGACTAAGCGTGTTTAACTCTGAACAAGACTTACTATAACGCATGGAACGCGTTTCAGGTCAAGCCAAATTAACGGTTCAAACCCCTAAAGTTAAGCGCGCGACTCTAGACATCCGGGCAATCGACCAAGCAGGTTCCCAAACAAGGTCAATCGTCACGGTCGTTACGCCAGCGATTGTAATCATCGCCGCAGTAATCCGCTCCGATAAAACGGCCGTTAATGGACAGCCCATCATCGTTAACGTCATGGTCACCACACAATGGCCTTGCGTATCTGTGGTCACCCCATAAATCAATCCGAGGCTCACCAAATCAACCCCTAATTCAGGATCAATAACGGTCGCTAACTTGGCTAATCCGATCGTTTCAAAGCTTTCTGCTAACATCTATCCAATCGACCCTTCCATTTCAAAACTAATCAACCGATTCAATTCAACCGCATATTCCATCGGTAACTGTTTGGTAAACGGCTCAACAAAGCCCATAATAATCATTTCTGTGGCTTTGGCTTCTGAGATACCCCGACTCATTAAATAATAAAGTTGGGCTTCGGAAACCTTGGACACCTTGGCCTCATGTTCCATCGAAACGTTGCCATTGAGAATTTCATTATATGGAATCGTATCACTCGACGACTGGTCATCCATAATAATCGTATCGCATTCAACATGCGCAAAGGACCCATCCGAGTCACGTCCAAAGCGAACGGTCCCCCGATAATCGACCGCCCCACCATCTTTCGCAATCGACTTGGAAACAATCGAAGAAGTGGTCTCTGGCGCATTATGTAGCATCCGGGCCCCCGTATCTTGATCCACCTGATGCCCTGCGACCGCAATCGAAAGCATCGTGCCATGCGCACCGCGACCATTCAAATAAACAGCGGGATATTTCATGGTGAGTTTCGACCCTAGATTACCATCGACCCATTCCATCGTTGCTTGTTCTAAAGCTTGCGCACGCTTGGTTTCAAGACTATACACATTGTTAGACCAATTTTGAATCGTCGTATAACGACAAGTGGCCCGCGCCAAGACATTAACTTCCACCACTGCGGCATGGAGGCTATTGGCATCATAGTTCGGTGCGGTGCAGCCTTCCACATAATTCAAACTTGCGCCTTCGTCGACAATAATGAGGGTGCGTTCAAATTGACCAGTATTGGCCGCATTGAGCCGAAAATAAGCCTGAATGGGCGTCGTTACTTTGACCCCTTTGGGCACATAAATAAAAGCCCCCCCTGACCAGACGGCCGCATTGAGCGCCGCATATTTATTAGCCGTTGGTTTAACTAATTTGCCAAACCATTGCTTAAATAACGCGGGATATTGCTGTAAGGCCGTATCAGTATCCGTAAAAATAATGCCCGCTTTTTCAAACTCAGCTTGCATCCGGTGATAGACAACTTCCGACTCATACTGCGCACTAGAACCGGCCAAATAAGCGCGTTCAGCAGCCGGCACACCTAAGCGATCAAAGGTGGCTTTAATCTTAGGTGGGACATCCGCCCAATCCCGGTATGACTGATCTGTGGCTTTTTGAAAGTAATGTAAGTGGGCCATATCTAGCCCAGACAAATCTGGGCCAAATGCGGGTTGTGGCATTTTTAGATAAATTTCATACGCCGCTAACCGTTCCGCCAGCATCCAGGCCGGTTCATGCTTCTCGGCTGAAAGCTGCCGAATAACCGTCGGATTTAAGCCCACGCCCGTTGAAAAGACCGGGGTCACGTCATCATGGAAGCCATAGTCATAATGGTCCGCCGTTAACTTATCAGTCATGAGTTGCACCCACTAACTGCGTCAATAATTGGTCCGCGGCGTGC
Source organism: Lactobacillus sp. CBA3606 (assembly GCF_002970935.1). NCBI lineage: Bacteria > Bacillati > Bacillota > Bacilli > Lactobacillales > Lactobacillaceae > Lactiplantibacillus > Lactiplantibacillus kimchii. Next base: position 1,214,303 of record NZ_CP027194.1, read on the forward strand.
CAAGCTAAAGTGGCACACCGAATCCGAGTTGGAAAGGCGGCGACGGTGCCCAGAATTGCGGCATCACCCAGGGCCTGTCGCATGGTTGCGGTGATTGGCGTCCCCGTAATCACTTGTGAAAAGGCGGCGAGCCTTGCTTGCGCTTGGGCCACCGACTGTTGATCCAAACACACCGTTAACATACTGGCGGAGGCTTGTGAGATGGTACAGCCACTGCCAGTAAAGCTAATAGCCTGAATCTGATCCGCTTTAACGACTAACTGGACCGTCAATACGTCGCCACAAGTCATGTTGCGTAACGTTACGGCTGGCGCTGCCGGTAAGATTGCTCGGTGGCGGGGAGACTGAGCATGCGCTAAGACCACCGTTTGATATAAATCTGCTAATTTTAAAACCGTCATTTTTCGAAAAACTCCTTCACCGTGACTAAGGTTGCTAATAAACGGTCAACTTCAGCTAATGTATTGTAAAACATCATGCTAGCTCGCACGGTTGCAGTGGTATGCAACGCTTGCATCAACGGCTGCGCACAGTGTTGACCAGCTCGGACTTCAATGCCAGCCAAATCCAAGCCAGTCGCCACATCGTGTGGATGGACCCCCGGCAGATTAAAAGCCACGACCGGGCCATGCTTAGCCACCGTCGTTGGACCATAGACTGTCGCAGGCAGGGCCGCTAAGCCCGCCAGTAAGTGGGCCGTCAATTGCCGTTCTTGCGCTTGAATTGCCGTAAAGCCAACCTGCTGTAAATAGGTCACCGCTGCACCTAATCCAATCACCCCACTAATATTCGGGGTCCCCGCTTCAAAACGCTGCGGTATTTCAGCCCACGTGGTTTGCGCCCAAGTCACTTGGTCAATCATTTCACCACCAAATTGAACCGGCGTTAATTGAGTGAGTAAGGCGAGCTTGCCGTATAACACGCCTACCCCGGTTGGACCCAATACTTTATGACCCGAAAACGCATAGAAGTCCACATCTAGTGCTTGAACATTCACCGGTTGATGGGCGACGGCTTGCGCCCCATCAACCACAATGATAGCCCCATTTTGATGTGCTAAAGTTGCTAATTGTTGAATCGGATTAGTGACCCCGAGGACATTTGAGACATGCGCGACAGCCACAATTTTCGTCCGTGTTGTGATTTTTTTAACGGCATCATTCCAATCCAGTTCGCCCGTCGTCGTCAAACCGATCACTTTAAGACAGGCACCATGCCGCTGGGCCAATTGCTGCCAAGGCACCAAATTACTGTGATGTTCCATCATGGTCACGACGATTTCATCCCCCGCTTTGATGACTTGCTCGCCGTAGGTTTGGGCCACCCAATTTAGACTTTCCGTGGTTGACCGGGTAAAAAAGACCGTTTCACGTTGTGGGGCGCCAATCAACGCTGCCACTTGGTCACGCACAGCTTCATATTGGGCGGTCGCCGTCGCCGCTAACGTGTAATTTCCCCGATGAACATTAGCATTACTTGTTGTATAGTAAGCCGTTATTGCCTGAATAACCGCTTGGGGCTTTTGCGACGTGGCCGCATTATCAAGATACGTTAAGGGAGCACCGTTGAGTTGGGTCGCCAAAATAGGAAAATCAGCACGATAATTAAGTTTCATCAGTTAGCCGCCTTTCAATTAACGCCATGAGCGCCGTTTGTAACTGTGACGACTGCAACCCTGTAATGACCCCGGCTAAAAAGCCGCGTATCACCAATCGTTCGGCGACGGCGCGTGGTAGGCCACGACTCATTAAGTAATACAACTGTTGTTCATCGACCCGACCGACACTGGCCGCATGCCCCGCTTCGACATCATTTTCATCAATTAATAAAATTGGATTGGCATCACCACGCGCAGTTGAGGTCAACATCAAGAGTCGATTTTCTTGATTCGCTTGGGCACCATGCGCCCCCTTAACAATATGACCAATCCCATTAAAGATTAACGTGGCTTGCGCTAAAATAACCCCGCGCTGCACAATTTGGGCGACAGTTTGTGGGCCAACATTAGTGACCCGCGTATTTAAGCCTTGGGTTTGCTGACCATTGGCAACAGCAATCGTTTTGACCGTCGCCTGTGCACCTTGGCCGTTCAAAGTTGTCTTAAAATCACCAATGATGCGACCGGCATTCATTTCGGCCAGCTCCCAATCTAATTGCGCATCTGGCGCCACGACACCGCGCCGACTGATATACGCTGTCGCAGCCGTATTCAACTCATCCAAACCGGCAAATTCCACCTGGCTATTGGCAGCCGCTACAACCTCCACTAAATGGTGAACCGTCGTGGGCTGGGTTCCAAGCGACTGCAAACGCTGCACAACTTTAACGTGAGCACCCGAACTAGTAATCAGTAAGCTCCGTTGCACCACGTGAGCTGGCTGCCGCTGATCAACGAGTTGCAGAATTTCAATCGGTTCCTCAAGTTGAACGTTGGCAGGAATGTAAAGAAAAAAGCCGTTGGTCATGAGTGCCGTATTCCAAGCGCCAAACTTATCCTCATCAACCGCCATCGTCCGTGCTAAATACGGCTTGACTAAATCACCATGGGTTCGAATGGCCGACCTTAAATCTGACAGAATCACCCCTTGGCGCAGGGCTGCGATTGGCAAGGTGAGCTGGATTGTGGTTGCCCCAACAGCATAAAATTGTTGCGTCCGCCCTAAAGTTGCCAAGGGCCCCATGGGAGCGGCAACCTCGGTCTGGCTCGGAGCCGCCGACTCAAATAATGACCAGTCGGCATATGCGATTTTTTCAAAACGCGGCGCTGGTAATTTTAGCGCGGCGGTAACGGCCTGAGTTCTTAGGGCCAATAACCAAGCTGGTTCTAGTTGTGCACGTGAATATTGTTGGACACGGCTAAGTAAATTAGATTTTGCCATTAGTTTTCATCATCCGTTAGCGTCACCGTTAAGCCTAAGTCATCACGCAAACCGGCATAGCCCTCAGCCTCTAAAGTTTTGGCTAACGTGGCATCACCGGTTTTAACGATTTTGCCGCCCATCATCACATGAACAAAATCTGGAACGATATAATCCAACAACCGCTGATAATGGGTAATCATTAACGTCCCAAAATCTGGACTTCGCATGGAATTAACCCCTTTTGCAACTACTTGCAATGCATCAATATCCAAGCCGGAATCAATCTCATCTAAAATAGCAAATTTAGGTTGAATCATTAATAACTGTAAAATTTCATTGCGCTTCTTCTCACCGCCCGAAAAACCGGCGTTCAAGTAGCGTTCGGCCATTGCTGACGGCATATTAAGCAAAGCTAAGTTCGACTCTAATTGCGCCAAAAAGGCCGTTACCGCCAATGGCTGATTTTTGGGTCGCCGCGCATTGATGGCCGCCTGTAAAAAGGCCATATTTGTGATTCCTTTAATTGCCGCAGGATATTGCATCGCTAAAAAAAGGCCTGCCCGCGCCCGTTGATCCACCGTTTGCGTTAATAAGTCTTGACCATCTAATTGCACTTGTCCGCTCACCACGTGATAAGCCGGATCCCCCATAATCGTCGCTGCCAAAGTTGATTTACCAGTCCCATTAGGGCCCATAATTGCATGCGTTTCACCAGTAGTCATCGTTAGATTAACGCCGGTCAAAATCAAGCGTTCCTGATCATTTTCTGTCACAGTTACCTTTAAATCCTTAATCACTAAAGTGGACATTCAGTTTCCCCATTTCTAACTGGTTACCCGTCGATAACTACTCTATCTAGTTAGTCTTTAACAACTGACCACCAGTCCTTGTGTCAAAATCCAATAGTCATAGTATACGTGATTTGCAAAGGTTTAGGGACTTCGGTTGTGAACAAGTCAATTGCCACAACTCACCATTACCCGCATTAAACAGTCACAATTTGTACGCCGAATTAAGCTGAGCACCACTTTGCGACAATCCAACACCATCTAAGCCCTTAATGCTGATAACTAACCCAATTTTTTTTACGGCCAACAAAAAAGACTTAAGCCAATTAGCCCAAGTCTCTCATTACCGGTTCTCACCGACCCAATTCATGTCGTACCCCTATGTGCCCCGTTATGACCCTGCCATTCCGAGCGATGTTTTAAGCTGCATTCAAAACTGTTATTGCGAACAGTTTTGAAAATAATATGTAAAGCCGTACTGTTGCGTAATCCTAGTATACCGAGAATGCGTTGCGAATTGGTAACACTAAGATTACAAAAACATTACAGCCAGTCAAAATAACCCTAAAAATTTTTAATTAGGCCTTTAAATGCAAGCGATTATCGACTTGTGATTGCATTAAACGGCGGCGTGAGCCGGTTAGTAAATAACCGGTCACTAGCCCAAACACTAGCACCAAAAACGCTAAAGTTTCCCATTCGAACAGGTCTGGCTTAGTCATCGTTTGTGAGCCCGAAGCCATCATACTTAAAATATCGGTCAGCGCATGAATCACGATGGGTACCAGTAAGCTACCCGAATATAAATAACTAACTGCTAAAAAGCAGCCTAATGCCGCCGCAAAAATCATTTGTTCCAGCGTTGCTGAAAGGGCCTGACCACTTAATATATTCGTCAAATGCCAGGCGCCAAACAAACCACTGCTCAAAAAGATGGCCCATTCTAGCTGATGTTTTCGCGCTTTAAATGCCCGTAATAATAAAGCTAACACGGCAAAACGGTAAAGCCATTCTTCAGCAATGCCAGGTTCCAAACCACCTAAAAACAACTGCCATGAAACTGACTTCATGTGAAAATCAAAAGTGGTAAACGCGGTTGCCCACGAACTACCCACCCCATAGGCATTCCAGATAACAAAAAAGCCAGCCAAAATGCCAATGAAAGCTAACTGCCCCCAGTTCACCCGGGGTTGTAACCGCCACGTTGGCCAGTTAAATTGCCACGACCGCATTAAAACCCCAACGGTCACCACAAACCCTAAAGCCCCTAAGATGCCACTATTCCCCACTAGCTTAAACACTGCGGGCGCAGTTAATCCCGGTAATTCTAGCATCGTCATCTGCGCACTCAAAACACCAGAAAAAATAACCGAAATCAACATTAAAATCCGCCCTAACACGGATTCAATCGGCCGAGTGACCACGTACGCGACCGGCACAAACAACACCATCAGCAACGCGAACCCCACCGCTACTAATCCTTGTTGATCTAAAAACGATACTTTGCTTAACATCAGTATTAAATTCGCCACTAACAGCGGTAAGCTCAAAAATTGCACAATCGTTTGAAAATAGTGATTGAAGCGGCGAAAACGACGCCAATGCGTTGCTAACGGCTGGGTCTCAAAAGTTGGCAAAACGGCGCCCAATACTAACATGATAAGTAACATCCCACCCACATCAAAAGAATTCCCACCGACCATAAATAAATTCACAAATACTGCCCCAACTAATCCAATCAATTGCCACAGATACCAGCGGCGTAATGACCGTTCCACATATGGTGTCATAAAAAAAGAATCCCCCAATCTCGTAATGAATTAATCATACCAGACTGAGCGATTCGAAAGTTCATATTTTGTTTATTATTCGGTTAGGCCAACCTAATCTTAGTACAGATCACTCACTTGACCTTGGATAGCTTCATGATTAAGGTATTCATCATACGTGGTATCACCGCGGTCAACTACCCCTTTAGCACTCACTTCCACAATATGGTCCGCAATCGTTTGAATAAATTCGTGGTCATGCGAGGTAAAAATCAACGCGCCAGTAAACTCAATCAAACTGTCATTTAATGCCGTGATTGATTCCAAGTCCAAATGGTTTGTAGGATCGTCTAACAATAAGACATTCGCGCGGCTAAGCATCATCTTAGATAACATTCCCCGGACTTTTTCGCCCCCAGATAACACATTCACTTTACGTTGCACGTCTTCACCAGAGAAGAGCATCTTCCCTAAGAATCCCCGCAAGAATGTGTCATCACTCTCTTCTTTAGGCGCATATTGTCGTAACCAATCAATAATCATCAAATCTGAATTGGTAAATTCATCATTGATATCACGAGGTAAATACGTCCGTGAAGTCGTTTGCCCCCAAGTTACAGTCCCAGCATCGGGGGTCATGGCGCCGCCGATAATTTGCATTAACGTCGTCGTTGCCACATCACTGCGGCTAATTAAAGCCGTCTTTTCATTGGGCCGCAACGTGAAACTGATATTATCAAGAATCTTAACGCCGTCGATTGTTTTCGAGACATTTTCAACTTTCAACAAATCATTCCCAATCTCACGTTCTGGGGTAAATTTGATGAAGGGGTATTTACGTGATGATGGCTTAATATCATCTAACGTAATCTTTTCCAATTGCTTCTTCCGTGAAGTTGCTTGCTTAGATTTCGAGGCATTCGCACTAAACCGCGCCACGAATTCTTGTAATTCTTTAATCTGGTCCGCCTTTTTGGCATTAGCATTCGCTTGTAACTTGGAAGCCAATTGACTAGATTCCATCCAAAAGTCATAGTTTCCCATGAATAACGTAATTTTACCAAAATCAACGTCACACATATGGGTACAAACTTGATTCAAGAAATGGCGGTCATGAGAAACGACAATGACGGTCTTGTTATAATCGGCTAAAAAGTTTTCTAACCAACTGATTGACTGCACATCTAACCCATTGGTCGGTTCATCCAATAACAGAACATCCGGATTGCCGAATAAGGCTTGGCCTAAGAGGACTTTCACCTTTTGTGGTTCCGTTAATTCACTCATCTTCAAGTGTTGCATTGCTTCATCAATGCCTAAGTCTTGTAGCATCTGGTCAGCTTCGGATTCAGCATTCCAGCCGTCCATTTCAGCAAATTCACCTTCAAGTTCAGCAGCTCGTAAGCCATCCGCATCCGTAAAATCAGCTTTGGCATAGAGTGCATCTTTTTCAACCATGATTTGATATAACTTTTCGTGCCCGCGAATCACCGTTGCCAAGACTTCTTCATCATCAAAAGCAAAGTGATTTTGGTTTAAGCTCGACATCCGTTCGTTAGGTCCCATCGAAACGGTCCCACTACTTGGTTGTAACTTACCTTCCAAAATCTTTAAGAATGTTGATTTACCAGCACCATTAGCGCCAATAACCCCATAACAGTTCCCAGGGGTGAATTTTAGATTAACATCATCATAAAGTTTACGCGTTGAAAATTGCATGCTCACATTGTTTACGGTTAACATTAAAATACCTCTCTTTTTTGACTGTTGGCAGTCCTACCAACGAATTGATGCCCAGCGCCAAGGGCTACCTTGGCCGCCATTGACCTATTTTAACGAACTAATTTCAAACATCCAGTACAACAATATAAAAGAGGTCAGGACTTAAATCCCAGCCTCCAGTCGTTGCCATCTAGTTGAAGTGTAGCATGTTAACCGCCCTTTTGGCAATCAAAAGGCGAGTACTTTTCTGAAAATTAGTCATCATTTTCGTAAAATCTCATTTTCAATATAAGTTAAAACGCCATCTTCGGTATTACCGGTCGTAATTGCATCCCCTTTAAGTTGCAGTTCGACCGGGGCATTGCCCATCACGACACCGGTATGCACATATTGCAACATCTCTAAATCATTCGTACCATCACCAAACGCCACCATCTCAGCCGGCGCAATACCTAACTGTTCACCTAATAACCGTAAGGCCCATCCTTTATGTAATCCGGGCTGAATTAAATCCAAACTCCCTTGCCCACCGGAAGCGGGGACTGCCAGACCGGACAATTTTGGCGTCAACTCATACACTAACTGGTCGGTTCGCTGTGGGGGACAAATTATATCGAACTTAACGACCGGATCAGTGACCGTCCGCAAATCAGCTACCCGCTCTAAGTCAACATAATATGCGGCCATTGCCGCCACAAAATCAACATCAGCATTTTTTAGCACGTGGACGGTGCGAGTCCCACATAACGCCAGCTGGACTTCCGGATAAGCCGCCAACACTTGTAGAATTTGCTGCGTGACAGCTGGACTAAAAGTCGCCGCAGTTAACCCCGCTTGCGATTGCATGAGTTCGGCGCCATTACCACCAATCAGCCAAAGGGCCGGATAGTCTTCAAAAAAAGTCGCCAGTTCGACTGCTTGGTGACCACTCGCAATCACGAACTGAATACCTTGCTGTTGTAAGGCGGCATAGTCACGCGCAAAGCGTGGCCGATTATAATCACCCTGATTATTCAGAAACGTCCCATCCATATCCGTTGCAATTAATTTTACTGTCATCTCGTCGCATCCATTCGTTACGATTTATCGCCTCAGTTACCCTCACAGCGTACAGTTATTCCGGATACAGTGCAACCCTTTTCAGCCATGATGTTGTATTCGCTTCCATTAGCGGCCCAAAAAGCTTGGGTTTTCGCCCAAGCTCAAGATCAACTTCCTTGACTGTCGTCGCTAAAAAGCGCCACCGCCAGAACCGCCACCGAAACCACCGGAGCTACCGCCGGAGAAGCCGCCAGAGCCACCACTAGGGGAGCTTGCGTTGCTCGACGCATCTAAAGCACTTGAGAAGCTAGCGCCTAAAGTTCCAGATAAATCAAAATCGAAACCGTCCCCAACAAAGAAGAGTGGGTAATAGCCCCCTAATCCAGTTGCCAATGCTGGTGTGCCAAAGTCTAATTCCAACTTAGCAGCGACTTGCTTTGCCAAGCCAAAGGCCGCAGCATACGGCAAAATCTGTTCCCATAAGATGAGATCACCAATATCGGCCGTGTTAAAATGACCGATATCTTTTAACATTTGTCGAAAACCAGTGATTTGATTGACTAATTCTAAGCCAGTATCCGTATTAATAATAATTTTTCGGTAATTAACAATCGCCACAAGCCAACTGCCTAACGTCACTACTGCGGTCACAAGGCCAGTTAATCCCATCACTTGTGGGCTAATCAACCAGCCAGCTCCGGTAGTCACGACGCTTAAAATCGTGACTACCGTGGCAAAGCCTAACCAACGATGCCGTAATGCATAATTAGGCGCATCTTGGTACACCGCAACTTGCGTATCAATTGTCTGTTGCCATTGACTGAACCATCGGCTAAGACGTCCTTTTTTATCCCGTTTACCAAAAGCTTTCAGTTGCGCCAAATCAAACGTTTCGGCCGGCGCCAATTGATCAAAACAGTGGGCTAAAAACGAATTAGTTATCGGTCGTAAACGCGTCAGCTGCACTTGCGGTTGGCGTTTACCGGGTAACGTTGTGAGCTTGATTTCTTTAGCTGCAGCCGCTTGTAAAATTTCGGCTGACAACGCATCCGTATTCGGTGATGCCGTTCGCCATAATGACTGCGCCACAGCTGGTGGAACGGCCGGTACATCGAAAGCATGTGGGATTGGCACTGGCCGGACATGTGGTGTCGCCCGATGACGCCAGAACCACCAACTATAACCACCAATCGTGACTACTAAGACCCCGATGGCTAGCCCGTATAGCCCCCAGTAAAGTCGCTGTTGGCGTTGTCGCTTGGCATTGGCTGCCTGTGCCAACTGTGCTTCTTGTTTTTGGACCGCTGCTAACCGTTTTTTCGTACTTGTCCGCTGATTAGTTGGCGTCACACTAGTTGGAAAGACCAGATGAGTCTCCACAAACGTGTTCGCCGGATTATACGCTAAGGTGATCAAGACTCGCCCATCAGCCTGATTAACAACCGTCTTACCGCTGAGCGGTCCATGCGTCCACCCTTGCAACGCAGTGACTGACTTGGCTGGTAACTGAATGGTTAGCCGGACTTGCCGCAACGGTTCATCCCAACCAGTACCGATAATCTTCCAGTTTAGTTCGGCGGTATCTTGATAGTTCGTCACAACACCTAATAAACGGTACCGATAAACCACTCGCAACTGATCATCGGCTTTAACGGTTCGATACAATTTCACCCGCAATTGTTGGTTAGTTTGGGTTAATTGATACGTATTATCCGCGCCAGTCTGCGCGGCTTGTACCGTTTGCGTCATCCTACCATTAAGTTGCGTCGTCACTCCTTGAAACTGGGCACCTTGAATCCCACGTAAATCCTGCACATTAAAGACCCCATGATAATCATCGTCGAAATCATAAGTCATCGCTTGTGTCACTTCCGCGCTACCATCTTTTTGAATGTCCACCTGCGTGTCATAATGACTGATCCGATAGTCGGCCAGTGCATGGATGGGTTGCCAATTCAACGTCATGATGCCGACCATTAACCCAGCTAAAAGCCCCCACCAAAGCATTGTCTGTCGTCGCATAAGCTGCCCCTCGTTTCCCAAATTTAGCT